>SFGZ01000002.1 GCA_004557505.1 Coriobacteriaceae bacterium
TAAGGCCACCTAAACGTCTGAATCCCGCGGCATCCCGGAGGCTCCGCCGATTCCGGACGGTTAGCCTCCCCTAAACGTCCTGGAAAACCCTAACCGGCGAAATCCCGCGGCTTCTGATGGCGGCCCCTCGGCCTATCCGCCGATTACAGACGTTTAGGAATCGCCCGGACGGTTAGCCACCTCTAAACGTCCTGGAAAACCCTAACCGTCGTAATCCCGCGTCAGGCAGGCGGCCACGGCCAGCGCGCCCCCGGGCAGCGCCGCCCCGGCCAGCGCCCTCTGACGGGCGGCTCGCAGTAACCTGTAGCGCTTCCGTAGCTCGGTGGCCGGGGCCTAAGAGCCTGCTGTCGGATGATACAATGGCCTGCAACGGTGGCCACCAGTACCGCATTTCAGTACCGCATTTGCGGAGAATAGGAGCGCGCTCGCATGGCAACGTTCTTCGAAGGGGAATCGCACACCTTCTCTGAGTACCTGCTCGTCCCCGGCTATTCCTCGGCGGAGAACATCCCCGCGAACGTCTCGCTCCGCACGCCCCTCGTGCGCTACAAGCGCGGCGAGGAATCGGCCCTGAACCTCAACATCCCCATGGTCTCGGCCATCATGCAGGCGGTCTCCGGCCCCAAGCTGGCCGTGGCGCTCGCGCAGGAGGGCGGCCTTTCCTTCATCTATGGATCGCAGTCCGCCGACGACGAGGCGGCCATGGTGCGAGAGGTGAAGTCCTACAAAGCCGGCTTTGTGGTCTCGGACTCAACGCTCACGCCCGACATGACGCTCGGTCGCGTCATGGAGATAAAGGAGCGCACCGGCCACTCCACCATGCCCGTCACCGACGATGGCACCTCCCACGGTCACCTCGTGGGCATCGTGACCTCGCGCGACTACCGCCCCTCCCGCGACGACCGCGCCAAGCTCGTCTCCGAGTTCATGACCCCGCGCGAGAAGATGATCGTGGCCGAGGACGGCACCTCGCTCAAGATCGCCAACGACATCATCTGGGACAACAAGCTCAACCAGCTGCCCATCGTCGATGCCGATAACCGCCTTGTCGCGCTCGTCTTCCGCAAGGACTACGACTCCCACAAGTCCCGTCCGGACGAGCTCCTCGACCAGCACAAGCGCTACCTCGTGGGCGCCGGCATCAACACGCGCGACTACGCCGAGCGCATTCCCAAGCTGGTCGATGCCGGCACCGACGTGCTGTGCATCGACTCCTCAGAGGGCTTCTCGGAGTGGCAGAAGCGCACGCTCGCGTGGGTGCGCGAGAACTACGGTGACTCCGTGCGCGTGGGCGCGGGCAACGTGGTCGATGCCGCGGGCTTCCGGTTCCTCGCGGACTGCGGCGCAGACTTCGTGAAGGTTGGCATCGGCGGTGGCTCCATCTGCATCACCCGCGAGCAGAAGGGCATCGGGCGGGGCCAGGCCTCCGCGCTCATCGACGTGTGCCGCGCACGAGACGAGTACTTCGAGGAGACCGGCGTCTACGTGCCCGTGTGCTCCGACGGCGGCATCGTCTATGACTACCACATGACCCTCGCGCTGGCCATGGGGGCCGACTTCCTCATGCTGGGGCGCTACTTCGCCCGCTTCGACGAGAGCCCCACCCGCCGCGTCAACGTGAACGGCTCCTACATGAAGGAGTACTGGGGCGAGGGCTCCGCGCGCGCCCGCAACTGGCAGCGCTACGACCTGGGCGGCCACAAGAAGGGGCTCTCCTTCGTCGAGGGCGTCGACTCCTACGTGCCCTATGCCGGCCCGCTCAAGGAGAACGTCGACAACTCGCTGCTCAAGGTCCGTTCCACGATGTGTAACTGCGGCGCGCTCGACCTGGCTGAGTTCCGCGACAAGGCAAAGCTCACGCTCGTCTCGGCCACGTCGCTCGTCGAGGGCGGCGCACACGACGTGGTCCTCAAGGACTCCAGTCAGCAGGTGAACTTCCGCTCGTAGAGGCGAAGGGACAGTACCCTTGTCTCATGGCGAGGGTGGAGGGCAAGATGGACGAACGGGATTTTGACAACATACGCTACGCTGGCAGCGAGGCAGCGCGCAAGGTGGGCGAGGCCCTCTCGCAGATCGACTTCTCGGGCATCTCGGAGTCGATCGAGAAGGCCGCCCGTGACGTTGGGCAGCAGATCAGCGCCTTCGGGCGCAACAAGCGCTCTCCCTACGTCATCAACGACCGTCAGGCCGCGAACCGCGCCCAATGGCAGATGTGGGCTGGCCTTGCCCTCATCGTCTTCTTGGCGCTTCCCCTTGTGAGCATTGGGCTAAGCTTGTTCTTCATGGGCCTTGTCCCGAGAGCCATCATCATTGGAATCGGCTTCGTTGCCGGAGTGGCGGCCGTGCGCCTGGTCGGCCATGGCAGCCGCGAGAAGGTCTTTGTGCAGGCGCTCCGACGCATCGACAAGGCCGTGGGGGATAGGCAGAGCATTTCCATAGCCGAGCTCGCCGGCAATGCGGGCATTGCCGTGCCGCGGCTTGTCTCGGTGCTTGACGAGGCAATCTCCAGGGGCCTCATCCCCGAGGGGCACCTAGATGCCGACGGCGACGGCAAGAGGACGCTCTTCCTTACCGACGAGGCGTGGGGCGCCGCTCAGGGCGGAAGGCGTTCCATGCAGGCACCTAGCCCAGCTTCCGCAGAGGCCGAGGCGGATTCGCCTGCCATGCCAGAAGAGGCGCGGGAGGTGCTGGCCGCCGCCACCCAGAGTGCCGAGAAGATCCGCGGTTGCGCGTCCAAGATTCGCGAGGAAGAGGTTTGCGGCACGCTTGAGCGCATCGCATCGAAGAGCGAGAACATCTGCGCGTACATCATGCACCATCCTGAGGTCGCGGTGCAGTTTCGACGGGCGGTAACCTACTACCTGCCTACAACAGCCAAGTTTGCGGCGTCTTATGCGGAGCTTGAGGGGCACGCGACCGGTCCGGAGGTCGTGAAGGTCCTCTCTGACCTGCGAGCTTCGTTTGCGCAGATTGACGAGGCGCTCTCAAAGCTCTCGGATGAGCTCGTGCTTGACCAGTCCATCGACGTCCACAGTGACATCGAGGTCCTGCGCACCATGCTTGAGCAGGACGGGCTCTCGGTGTAGGGGGCGGCGGGGCGTCACACGTTCGGGCCCCGAATGTGTATCAACCTGCGCGCGTCACAAATTCGCCCCCGATTGTGTGGCGCTCGGCCACGCAATCGGGGACTTTTTTTATCGGCTGCACAGCCGGCCACGCAATCGGGGACTTTTCGGGGTGCGCCTCGCACGGCTTCCGTGCGTCTCGCACTACTCCCGTGAGGCCTCGAGGAGCTTTGCCTTGAGCTCGCCCTCTATTTGCGAAAGCTCGCCCTCGGCCTGGCGGCGCTTCTCTCGGCCCTCCGCCTGCACGCGCTTGACCTCGTCAAGCGTGGAGATGAGCTGCTCGTTGGTGTGCTTGAGCGTCTCGATGTCCACCACGCCTCGCTCCGCCTCGCGCGCGGCGTCGATCGTGGCCACCTTGAGCTTGTCGGCATTCTTCTTGAGAAGGTCGTTCGTCATGTTGGCAACCTCGCGCTGGGCGCGGGCGGCCTGCGTGGCGTGCTCGATTCCAAGGGCGATCACCATCTGGTTCTTCCAGAGCGGGATGGTGTTGACTACCGTCGACTGGATCTTCTCGGCCATCATGGCGTCGGAGTTCTGGACCATGCGGATCTGCGGGGCTGCCTGGAGGGCCACCTGGCGGGTGAGCTCCAGGTCGTAGATGCGCTTCTCAAAGCGCTCGCACTTCTGCGCCAGGTCACGCGCCGCCTGAGCGTCCTCGGCAAGGCCGGTCGCGGCCGCCTTGGCTTGGAGCTGGGCGAGCTCGCCGGCGCGCACCTGCGCGAGCTTCTCCTTGCCGGCCGCCACGTACATCGTGAGCTCCTTGAAGTAGGACTCGTTCAGCGCGTAGAGCTGGTCGAGCGTCGCTATGTCCTTGAGGAGCGTGCGCTGGTGGCCCTCGAGGGTGTCGGAGATCTCACGGACGTTCTTCTCGACTGCGGTGTAGCGGGTGCGCAGCGCTTCGATGCTGTTCTTCGCCTTGCGGAAGATGGAGAGCGGGCCGGGCTTCTCCTGCTGCTCGGGGTCGAAGTCCTTGAGCGTCACTATGAGCGAGCTGATGTCGTTGCCAATCTCGCCGAGGTCGTTGTTGCGCACGCCGGCAAGGGCGCGCTCGGAGAACTCGGACACCTTGCGCTGGGAGCCAACGCCGTAGGAAAGGACGCCGGACGTGTCGGTGATGTCGATCTTCTCGACAAAGGCCTCGACCTTCTCGCGCTCGGCAGGCGAGAGGGACTGGGCGGGATCACTTGCGGGCGCAGGCGTGGCGGCAGGGGCCTGGTCTGGCTCGGGAGCCACGGGGTCGCCAAACTCAAGTTCGGGCTCGGGAATGTCCATATCAAAGTCTTGCGTGCTGTCAGCCATGGTTCCTCCCTGTTCTGGGCGAGATGCATGCGTGATACGATGTGCCAATTCTACCGCGTGAGCGCTGTGGCGGGCGAGCAAGACAGAGCGGTTCTGTACGAGAAACGAGGGACAGCTCCCCACGTCGTGCGCGTCTGTGGCAGGGCGCGTGCGGCTCAGCGGCGGCTGTCCGCTACAAGATCAGGCCCTCTGCCCACTCCAGGCAGGCGCGCCATGCCGCAGGACCCTCCGGACGCGCACTGTCCCGGTCGAAGTCATGCCCGCCGCTCTCGACGAAGTGCGCTGTGGCCGAGCGCGCATTCTGGGCGAGCCTCGCCGAGTTTTGGAAGGGCACGTCGCAGTCATCTCTGCTCGCCGCGATGAAAAGGGGAGGGAGTTCCCCCTGGGCTCTTGCGTCGAGAGAGAAACCGGCAAGGGTGTCCGCCGTAAGGCCGAGAAGCGAGCCCCAGCTCCCGGTTTGCCGCGCATAGACGTAGAGCCCAAATCGCCGTTCGAGCGGGGCGTCGCAGAGCAGGTCGGCACCAGACAGCTTGCGTGCAACCCTGGGCGTCACGAGAGCGTATGACCGACGATAAAAGATGGACGGCTGCAACAGTGCGGCGCGCATCTCGCCGGCCAGGTTGCAGTAGCCATAGAAATCGATGACCCCGGCGGGAGGGACCCCCCGGAGCTGGAGCCTCCGCGCAAGCATGAGGCAGAGATAGGCGCCGGCGGATCGTCCGCAGAGAAAGGCGTGCGACCCCGCAAGGGCCTCCCGCGCCGCAAGGTATGCCCTCTCGACGACATCAAGAATCTCACCGATGCTCGCTTGGGGGGCGAGGGGGTAGTCCAGTGCCACCAGGGTGAATCCCCTCTCGAGGATGGCCTCGACATAGGTGCTGGGGAGGTCGCCTCTCGTCCCGAACAGCATTCCCCCTCCATGAAGGTAATAGATGGCGGCGTGGCGGTCTGCGCTGGGGGCGGGGCGCGTGAACGTGACACCCAGGGACAGCTCGCCGTGCCCCGGCTTTCCTCCGAGCCCCGGCATCTCGAGGGGCAGGAATCGGGTCTCCCCGCTCATTGCGGCAAGTCCTCTCCCATGAGGGTCAGGATGCGCCGCGCAATGACGAGTTGCGCCAACGTGTCCGAGTCATGGATGTCGATGCCGTAGAAGCTTCGCGCGCGATTCACGCGGTAGCTCACGGTCTTGTAGTGGACGTAGAGCTTGTCGGCCGTCTCCTTGAAGTTGAGGTCGTTGTCGGTGAGGGAGAGCAGGGTGCCGAATATCTGGGGGTTCTCGTCCTTGAGGCGCCTGAGGCGAGGGTCCATGTACTTGATGAGGGTGTCGTGGTCCTCGACGTTCAGGAATATCTTGTAGATCCCCAAGTTGTCGTAGTGCAGGACGTAGCTGCTCTTCCTGTCCGGGTCGAAGAGCCGGTAGACCCCCATGACCTGCTCGTTTGCGAGCGGTATGTGATAGCGGTCGACCGTGCCGGAGAGGGTTGCCAGGTAGGTGAAGGCCGGCAGGGACTGGTTTGTGCTCATCCCCTCCAGGATCTCCCTGATGGTGTCGACCTGGAGGGCCTGCGCCTCGGCGTTGAAGTTGCGCAGGAACACGAGGCGGTTGTTGCTCTCGAAGTAGACCACGTTGAAGTGGTAGTTCTTGAGCTGTCTGCGAAATGCGCGCAGCAGCTCGCCGAGGCGCTCTCCCTGCGTTCGGCCCCCAATCTCAAAGCGGACAAGCAGCGCCTGGTAGAAGGGGTTGCTGTCAAGCGAGAGCTCCTTCAGGGCCTCGTCGGTTGCGGAATTGGTGCTATACCGCCCCAGGAGCAGGTCGTGTACGAGCGTGTTCGAGCGACGAAACACGCGCTCCTCTATGGCGGCTATCTTGAGGAGCTCCATCTGGAGCAGGCTCACAAAGCTCTCGATCGCCATGATATCGAGGGCGGTGAACTCGTTTGTTCTGTTGTGTACGAGGAAGTAGGCAGGCGTCCCCTCGGATGTGGGGATGAGGACCGCCAGCGAATGCTCGCCGGCTTCCACGGCGGAGTCGATGGTTGCGCTGTAGTAGTGAAAGGTCTGATAATGGCTGCGATGCAGCTCCTCCAGGCGGAGGTTCGTGAGTCCGTTCTGCCGTGGCGTCGTGGAGACGCAGGTGCCGGTTGCCTTGTCGTAATAGGAGCAGTCGAACTTAAGGACCCTCTTTGCCTCCTCCAGGATCATGTAGAGGCTTGGCTGTCCGAGTGCCAGCTTCATGGTTCGGTGGTGGAGGTTGAAGAATCGGTTGAGGAGCATGAGGTTGGTGTCAAGGGCAGAGCCCATCACGTCACCGAGCACGGTCTCATACTTGGTGGCCGCGCTCAGCCTGATCAGCGGGATGTCTGCGGCCATGCAGCAGGTGACGATATCCTCAGGCGCCTCCGACAAGAGGCGGCCCGGCTTGAATGCGATGCCAGATGGCTCTGTTTCGACGAGTCTGTGGAGGAAGCTCGATCGCTCGTCGCTTGAGAGGGGCTCCAGGGCAAAGAAGCTCGTGACCAGAAAGATGCCCTTACGACCCCAGCGCTCGATGTCAGCCGCTTCCATCACCATGGCGTTGCTGATGACGCGGTCGAGGCCCGCCTCGCCGGCGACGACACGAGCGTCTGCAAACGCAGCAAGACTGAGTGCCGAACGTACGGTCAGGGATTTATCCTTGATCTGAATGCGCGGCTTTGGCATATGGCCTCCTTATAAGATAATTATACGAGGCTATAAAAGGCATTGCTTTATCTTTTCGGATAGATATTAGAGAATATGGCTATCTTGTTGTCCGTGCGGATCTATTGCGTTCAAGGTCATACTTGCAGTGTGGACAATACTGTCACAGCACAATCGAAAGATGGGGGTATGGGCATGCGTATCGCATTGCTGGAGCCGCTCGGCGTGTCGGAGGAGAGAATCTCCCAGCTCAGCGCTCCAATTCGTGAGCGTGGTCATGAGTTCGTCTACTTTGGGGAGAAGACCACCGACTCCCAGGAGCTTGCCAGGAGAAGTGTCGGCGCCGACGTCGTGATGATCGCCAACAACCCCTATCCCGCCTCCGTGATCGAAGGCGCAGACGCGCTCAAGATGATCGCCGTCGCCTTCACGGGCATCGATCACGTCTCGTCTGACGCCTGCAAGGCCAAGGGCGTGACGGTGTGCAACTGCGCCGGCTATTCCGATACCAGCGTAGCCGAGCTTGTCCTAGGGCTTACGATCGACGTGCTGCGCAAGGTGGTGGCAGGAGACGCCGCCACGCGCTCCGGCAAGACCTCTGCGGGCCTTACCGGCCGTGAGATTGCCGGCAAGACCGTGGGCATCGTCGGCACGGGACACATCGGCACCCAGGTCGGACGGCTCTTCACCGCCTTTGGCGCCCATGTGCTGGGATATGCCCGCCACGAGAACCCCGAGGCAACGGCGGCAGGCGTCAAATACGTGAGCGATCTGGACGAGCTTCTCAAGGACAGCGATATCGTCAGCCTCCATCTTCCGAGCAACGCCGCGACGCGCGGGATGTTCACGGCGGAGAAGTTCGCCCTCATGCCCAAAGGCTCGGTCTTCATCAACTGCGCCCGCGGTGCCATTGTTGACAACGAGGCCCTGGCCAAAGCCCTCAACTCGGGGCATCTGGCCGGTGCCGGCATAGATGTCTTCGACATGGAGCCGCCCCTGCCTTCCGACTACGCGCTGCTCCACGCGACCAACGCGCTCCTCACCCCGCACGTGGCCTTCCTTACCGAGGAGGCCATGGAGCGCCGCGCCGTCATCGAGTTTGGAAACGTCGTGGCCTGGCTGGACGGGAAGCCCGAGAACGTCTGTAGCCTCTGAGCCGGATAGCTTGTCAAGCGGAAGGCGCGCCTGCAACCCGAGTGGATGTCGGCGCGCCTTCTTATGCGGGGGAGTGCCGCCCCCACCGCATCGCCTTGCGGATGCGGCCCTGGGGAAGCCAGCCTGGGGCATGGGGGAGGGCTCCCGCGCGGGGCGCCCTGGGACCTGCGCGCCCGGGCCGCCGCGGCGGGGCCTTTCGGGCCACCTGCGGCCATCGGTCCCCGGCCGCCACGGCTAAACTTGATTGAAACTTGATGAAGCGCGGCGGTTCCATCAAATCTTTGATTGACGCCTGCCGGCGAAGTAATGCCGTTCGCCGGTGGCCCCTCTGGGGCAAAAGAAGCGGACCGACCGAATTTCAGACAATCTACCAGCACTTTTTATGCGCTGGAAAGATGCCCGCGCTTTTTTATCCGCTTTGGATAACAGGCCGCCTTAGATGCCAATTGATACTTGAGGTGTCAAGAAGAGGCGATGCAAGAGGGTCTTTCCCGGTCTTGCTTCCCGCACTGATACACCCCGTATCGCCGTCTAGAGGGGGCACATGATGAGCGTCACCACGCAGGAGATCTCCGAGATCGTCGATTGGCTGGCACAGTATGGCTATCAGGGGGAGGACCAGGGCATGATCCGCCTCCTCTATACGCCCGAGTGGCTTGCCGCCCAGAACGCGCTCAAGGAGCGTTTCGAGCAGGCTGGCATGACGACCGAGTTCGATGCGGTCGGAAACCTCAAGGGAACCTTTGTGGGGTCCGACCCTGCGGCCGGGGCGGTCGCTTCCGGCTCCCATGTCGACACGGTCGTGAACGGCGGCAAGCTCGATGGCGCACTCGGCATCGAGGCGGCCTTCCTGGCAATGAAGGATCTCGTCGCGACCCATGGCCAGCCAAAGAAGAGCCTCTCCGTCGTGAGCATGGCAGAGGAGGAGGGGAGCCGCTTCCCCTATGTCTTCTGGGGCAGCAAGAGCCTCTTCGACCTCGAGGACAGCTCCCAGATGGCAAATGTCCAGGACAACGACGGCGTGAAGTTCGTTGATGCCATGCGGTCCTGCGGCTTCGATTTCAAAGAGGGCCACAACACGCTGATGGACGGCGTGACGAACTGGCTCGAGTTCCATATCGAGCAGGGCAACACCCTTGAGATGGAGGGGAAGCAGGTCGGCATCGTCCACGGCATCGTCGGCCAGCGGCGCTATGACATCCGCCTCGTGGGCGAGGCAAACCATGCCGGCACGACGATGATGCGCTACCGCCACGATGTGGTCGAGGCCTACGCAAGGATCGTCTCCCAGTCGATCGCGAAGGCCAAGGCAGAGGGCGACCCGCTCGTCCTCACGTTTGGCAAGGTAGAGGTCAAGCCCAACGTCGTCAACGTCGTTCCGGGCGAGATGACGTTCACGATGGACTGCCGTCACACGGACAAGGACTTCCTCGTGAGGTTCTCCGACGGCATCGTTTCCGACATGCGCGCCATCTGCAAGGAGATGGGCATCGAGATAGAGGTCGACAACTGGATGGACGAGGATCCGGTGCCGATGGACGACGACATGACCGCCGTCATCCAGAAGGCCTGCCAGGACTGCGGCCTCAATGCCCTCGACATGCATTCCGGCGCAGGACACGATTCCCAGATCATCGCCAAACACATCCCGTCCGGCATGATCTTCGTCCCCTCCATCAAGGGCGTCAGCCACAATCCGGCCGAGGCCACCAAGGTCGAGGACATCAAGGAGGGCATCGACGCCCTCGAGGCCGCCCTGTATGCGCTCGCGTACTAATAGCCCTCTTCTGGATGCAAGGGGATTGCGATGAAATTCGAAGACCAGATCATTACGGCGGCCAAGGTCCAGAGGCTTGAGGGACGCGGCTACAACGATGACATCCTGCCTGAGGAGACAGACAGGCGCTCCATGGGCGTGAGGAACTTCTTCACGCTCTGGATGGGCTCCATACACAACGTGCCCAACTACAATGCGGTGGCAGGTTTCCTGTTCCCCCTGGCCGGCGGCATCGTGCTGGGGCTGTCTCCGCTCAACGTGATGCTTGCCATCGCCTTGGCAGGCGCCATCGTCACGGCGTTCATGGTCCTCAACGGCGTGGCGGGATCGAAGTACGGAATACCCTTCGCAATCCATCTGCGCTCGACCTACGGCAACCTCGGCGCCAAGCTTCCGGGCTTCTTGCGTGGTTGCGTCGCCGCAATTGGCTGGTTCGCGGTGCAGACCTATCTCGGATCGAAGGCGCTCTACATCATTCTCGTGAAGCTCTTCCCGGCATTTGCCGAAATTGCCCCAGGCGTCGATATCCTGGGGATCAGCGTCCCGGGCCTCATCGCCTTCATGGCGTTTTGGGCGGCGAACGTCGCCATCGGGTTCGGCGGCGGCGGTGTTCTCAACAAGTTCACGGCAATACTCAGCCCCCTCATCTACGTGCTCGTCATTGGGATGACGATATGGGCCGTGGGGGCCGCCGGCGGCATTGGCAGCATATTGTCGTACCAGGTGGCCTCTGAGGGCGCCGTAAACCCCGTCTTCGCCTACTTCGTGGTCTTTAGCTCGGTCCTGGCCGTCTGGGCCGCCCCGGGCGCGAGCGTCTCCGACTTCACCCGTGCGGCGAAGTCGACGGGGGAACAGGCAAAGGGCCAGACGCTCGGCCTGGTTGTTGGCTACGTTGTCTTCGCGATCTGCTCGGTGATCATCACGGTGGGCGGGTCGATCCACAGCGGGGTGCCTTACCTCGACATCCTCGAGCTCATCGGAGACTGGACCTCGACGCCGGCGGTCGTCTTCGCAATGCTGTGCTTTTTGCTCTCCACCATCTCTACGAACGCCACCGGCAACATCATTCCCGCCGCCTATCAGCTTTCGGCGCTTCTTCCCAGCAAGATCGACTACCGGAAGGGCATCCTCATCGCCAGCATCGCGAGCGTCGTCATCCTTCCCTGGAAGCTCATGGATGGTGGAATCGCAAGCTTCCTCAACACCATAGGGGCCGTGCTCGGGCCCGTCGCCGGCTGCATGATGGCGAACTTCTACCTCGTGAGGAAGCAGAAGCTCGACCTCAACCTCCTGTACATGGATCCGGCCGCAGACAATGCCGGCAATCCGTATTTCGGGGTGAAGAAGTCCGCCTATGCCGCAACGATAGTCGCGCTCGTGCTCTGCCTTCTGGGCAACTTCGTCCCCGCGCTGTCTGCAATCTCGAACATTTCCTGGTTTGTCGGGTTCTTCTCCGCAGCGATCCTCTATGTCCTGTTCCAGAGGGTCGATGACAAGGACTAGCCGTGCCGACCGAGGCAACCTGCCTTCGTAATCCCTCCGGTCGCAATCCGGATGCGCCCGGTTCCGATTGATCCGTGTCACCAAAGCCTAGGCATCCCAAGCGTCAAGTCACATGACAAAGACCAGACTCTTCCTGCGAAAGGATCTAAGCAACATGAACGATCTCGTTATCAAGAACGGCAAGGTCATCCTTGCTGACGGCGCAGTGGTCACCGACGTTGCCGTCAAGGACGGCAAGATCTCCCAGATCGGACAGGACCTTGAGGGCACCGAGACCATCGACGCGACTGGCCTCGTCGTTTCCCCGGGCATGGTCGACGGGCACGCCCACATCACGAGCATGGGCGGTGGCTACCGCGACCAGTGGGAGGGCTACGAGACGGGCACGGCTGCCTGCGCCAAGGGCGGCGTCACCACGATCGTCGAGATGCCGCTCAACCAGATCCCGTCCACGACCGACGGCGCCTCGCTTCAGGCCAAGTATGACTCCGGCAAGGACCAGCTCCGCGTCGACACCGCCTCCTTGGGCGGGCTCGTCCCGTTCAACCTCGACGGCGGCATCCAGGAGCTCGACGAGGGTGGCGTCTGTGGCTACAAGTGCTTCCTCGCCACATGCGGCGACCGCAGCATCAAGGGCGACTTCCAGAACGTTGACGACTACTCGCTCTACGAGGGCATGCGCCAGATCGCCAAGACCGGCAAGGTGCTGAGCCTCCACTGCGAGAACGCCGCGCTCACCGACACGCTTGGCAAGAAGGCGGTCGAGGCCGGCGCCCACACCCTCAAGGAGTTCGTTGCGTCTCGTCCGGTCTTCACCGAGGTCGAGGCCGTGCGTCGCGCCATCTTCTTCGCGAAGGTCACGGGCTGCCGCATCAACATCTGCCACTGCACCTGCTGGGAGGCGGTCGCCGAGGTCGTCAAGGCGCGCGAGGAGGGCGTCGACGTCACCTGCGAGACCTGCCCGCACTATCTCTACTTCACGACCGACGATCTCGATGCCATCGGCGCCACCACGAAGTGTACGCCTCCCATCCGCGACAAGGCAGAGCAGGAGGGCCTCTGGAAGCACCTCCTCGACGGCGGCATCTCCATGGTCGTGTCCGATCACTCTCCCTGCACGCCGGATCTCAAGGACAGGGAGAACCCGTTCGACGCCTGGGGCGGCATCTCGAGCATCCAGAACTGCATGGACCTCATGTTCGACGAGGGCGTGCAGAAGCGCGGTATGAGCCTCGTGCGCTTCGCGGAGGTCATGGCGACGGATGCGGCGGACCGCTTCGGCCTTGCCCAGAAGGGGCGCATCGAGGTCGGCAAGGACGCGGACTTCTGCCTCATCAAGCCGAATTCGCCCTACACGCTCAAGGCCGAAGACCTCGAGTACCGCAACAAGATAAGCCCGTGGATCGGCCGCACCATCGGCTGCCAGGTGGCCCGCACCATCCTGCGCGGTAAGACGACCTATAGCCTCGAGGACGGCGTGACGGTCGCTCACGACGGCGAGTTCATCTTGAGGTAGCGCCCGTCCACATCCACCCGCCACGGCTAGGCCGGAGCCCAAGGGCCCCGGCCTAGCAGAGCCAAGGAGAGTTCCGATATGCCTTCGCCTGAATCCCCCGCCACCAACTGGAAGCGCTACGTTGTGATACTCGCGCTTGGCTGGGTCGTCATCTGGATCTCCCGGATGATGTTCACGCCCATCTATCCAGTTCTGAGCGAGTACTTCGGGGGCGTGAGCAATACGGAACTCGGGGCCATTTCGAGTTTCTACTTCCTTGGCTATGTGGTGATGCAGATACCCTCGGGGCTTCTTGTCGACCGCTTTGGGATGAGGCGGGTCATCGTGCCCGGCTTCCTCGTCTTTGTCGCCGGAGTGGCGGTCATGGCGTTGTCGACGGCGCTCCCCATGCTCTACATGGGATCCGTCATATCCGGGGCGGGCTGCGGGACGTTCTACGGGATTGCCTACACGATCACGAACGTCTTTGTCCCAAGGGACAAGAAGAGCCTGGCGACGGCGGTCGTGAACAGCGGCACCGCCATCGGCTCCGGCGCGGGCCTCGTCTCTGCGAGCCTGCTTGTGGGGACGCATGCCATTTCATGGCAGACGCTCGTCGCATGCACGGGCGCCCTGGCGCTCATCATGGCGGCCGTGTTCGCCCGCTCTCTGCCGGGAAGGACGCGCAGGGAAGGCGCCGCGCAGCGAGCGCCGGAACAGGAGGGGGCCGAGAGCGGGGGAGGCCTGAGGAGGCTGTTCCAGCCAAAGATGGTCGCAGCCTACATCGTCTACTTCTCCTCGCTCTATGCGTATTACCTGATCAGCACCTGGCTTCCGAATTTCCTGGAGACCGAGAGGGGCTTCGCGGGGTCCTTTACGGGAATCGTGAGCTCGCTGGTCTTCTTCGCCGGGATCCCCGGCGCGCTCGTCTTCAGCCGCCTTGCGGACCGCAGGCCCGAGAAGAAGATCGCCTTGATCGTGGTGCTTCAGGTGGCGGCGGCCATCATGCTCTTTCTGATGGTGCAGCCATTCCCGCAGCCGCTCACGGTGGCGTTCATCGTGCTGTATGGGTTGCTGGGCAAGCTGACCGTCGAGCCAATCATCATTAGCTGGCTTGGAGACTTCGCCCCCAAGGACAGCGTTACGACGACCTTTGGCGTCTTCAACTTCTTTGGCATGAGCGCGTCGGTGTTCGCGCCCGCCGTCACTGGCTCTCTCACCGATTCGTTCGGTTCGGGAGTGTATGGCTATTACCTTGCCATCGCGATCGTGGTTGCCTTCACGGCGGCCTTCCTTCTGATTGCCCGCCGCAAGGAGGGGCTGAGGGCGGCTACCCGGTAGCTGCGGGCGCATCAGGTGCCGCCCGGGGACATGGCCCTCCCACAAGACGGCCCCGTCTCCGGATGGCGACGGCCCCAGGGGCTGGGGCGGTAGCGCCTGACGCTGGGCCTCACAGGATAGGATGAGCCCAACAAGCTTGGGTGAACGTTATCTCATACGGATAATATCGTCGGGCATCCATGAACGTAGTATTGAATCGTCAGGAAGGGTCGAGAGACCCTTCGCCTGGTAGGTCCAGATGCGTTTGGACATCTGAGATGAGGAGAACCCCATGAGTTACATCAACAATGTCACCGGCTACCGCGCAGACATCCTCCAGAGCCGTTCCGAGGTACACAAGGGAGCCTGGGCCCTCATCGAGCCCGATGGCATCGTCAAGAACGTGATTCCGGGGTTCGCGGGCTGCGACACCACGATTCTGGCCACCCCGAAGCTCGGCGCCTCCTTCTGCGACTACATCGTGACCGTCCATGCGGGCGGCGGCTGCGAGGCCGGGTTTGGCGCCGAGGGCGTCGAGGTGTTCTTCTACGTCTTCAACGGCCGCATGGAGCTGGGCAACGGCGAGAAGCAGGCGACCGTGACCGACGGTGGCTACATCTTCTGCCCGGCCGGGACCAGGCTCACCTTCAAGAACGTCGGCGACGAGGATGCGTTCTGCTTCCTCTACAAGCGCGTCTACGCGCCGATCGAGGGCCATAAGGCTCACACCGTGCTCGCCAACATCAACGATGTGGACTGGACCGCCTATGAGGGCATGGCCGACGTCCGCTGCAAGGACTTCCTGCCCTCCGCCACCGACTTGGGCTTTGACATGAACATGCACATCCTCTCCTTCAAGCCCGGCGCGTGCCATGGCTACATCGAGACCCACTACCAGGAGCACGGCGCCTACATCTACTCAGGCGAGGGCATGTATGTCCTGGGCGACACGTGGCTACCGGTCAAGAAGGGCGACTACCTCTACATGGACTCCTATGTGCCCCAGGCCTGCTATGCCGTGGGACGCGGCGAGGAACTTGCCTACATCTACTCCAAGGACTGCAACCGCGATCCGGAGCTCTAGTCTCCAGCCTGCCACTTCGACCGAGTAAGGACTGCTTATGCTCAGTACCGTTGTCAAGAAGAACAGCTACCAGGACTCCATCAACCTGATGCTGCTCACCAATGCGATCAATGCGCTGCCTGGCGTCACGAAGAGCCAGGTCATGATGGGCACCGACGCCAACAAGGACATCTTCAGGGGCGCGGGCCTCCTGACCGACGAGGCGGCGGCGGCGTCTCCCTCCGACATGGTCATCGTCATCGACTCCGAGAACGAGGAGACGGTGAATGGCGTCCTCGCCGAGACCGAGCGCTTCCTTTCCGACCTCTCCGTCAAGAAGGACGCCTCCCAGCTTGCCGAGGTGGAGTCCTGGGACGAGGCGATCGAGGCGCTGCCCGACGCCAACCTCGCCCTCTTCTCCACTCCAGGCGAGTACACCGCCCCCGAAATCGACCGCGCGCTCGACCTTGGCCTCAACGTCTTCTCATTCACCGACAACATCAGCCTCGACGACGAGGTGCGCCTCAAGCGGAAGGCGCACGAGAAGGGCCTCATGCTCATGGGCCCCGACTGCGGCACCGGCATCATCAGCTCCATCCCCATCGCCTTCACGAACGTCGTGAAGGCGGGCAAGATCGGCATCGTCGGGGCTTCCGGCACCGGCATCCAGGAGGTCACCTGCATCATCGACCGCCTCGGCGAGGGCGTCACCCACGCCATCGGCACGGGCGGCCGCGACCTCTCCTCTGCGGTCGGGGCCATCACGGTGATGGATGGCATTGCCGCCCTCGAGCACAATGACGGCGTCAAGGTCATCTGCGTCATCTCCAAGCCACCCGCGAAGGAGGTCCGCGACAAGGTGGTCGACCTTCTCGAGCGCTGCACCAAGCCGGTTGTGGCCATCTTCCTCGGCGAGAAGCCCGAGCACCACCTCGGCACGGTGCATCTCGCCCACACCCTCGAGGAGACGGCCAAGATCGCGGTCGATCTGGCCCGCGGCAACGCCATCAAGAAGAATTACCTCGAGCCGCTGGGCTTCACCTGCGAGCATCCGCTTCCCGAGGGCAAGACCGTGGTTGGCCTTTACTCGGGCGGCACCCTTGCCAACGAAGCCGGCATGCTCGTCTCGGAGGTGCTCGACCTCGGGGGCGTCGTGAAGGAGGACGGCTACATCCTCCACGCCAAGGGCTACGACGTCATCGACCTCGGCGACGACGTCTATACCCAGGGCCGGCCGCACCCGATGATCGACCCCGACGTCCGCATCGACTACATCAGGAAGTATGCGCGAGACCCGAAGTGCGGCGTCATCCTCTTCGATGTCATGCTTGGCTATGGGTGTCATCCCGACATGGCAGGCGCCCTCGCCCCCGTCATCAAAGAGGAGCTTGAGCGCGCCCAGGCAGAGGGCCGCGAGCTCTACTTCGTGGGCTCCGTCACCGGCACCGAGCAGGACCCGCAGGACTACCAGAGCTCCTTCGAGGAGCTGCGTGCCGTCGGCGTTCACATGGAGACCTCCAACGCCCGCGCCATACGCTATGCGCTCGAGCTCAAGGGCATCCACTTCACCGAGGCCGATCGCATGGTCGTGCCGTACGAGGCCGCTTCCCCAGAGCCCGTGCCCGAGCCCTCCGAGGCCGTGCGCGAGCTTCTCGACACCAAGCCCCGCATCATCAACGTCGGCGTCGAGTCCTTCAACGACTCCCTGCGCGCCTATGGCGCGGAGTCGGTCCAGTACAGCTGGAAGCCCATGGCCGGCGGCGACAAGCACCTCATTCGCCTGCTCCAGGAGATCGCGAAGCGCGAGGATGAGATTGATGCGGCAAACGACGTCGTCATCGGTCGCATGAGGGATTCCCAGCCGTTCCTCGTGGACGTGGTCCCCGCGAGAAGCGAGATCCCCGAGCTCAACGGCAAGGTCATTCTCCACGCCGGCCCTCCCATCGAGTACTCCCACATGTCCGACCCCATGCAGGGCTCCTGTGTCGGTGCCGCCCTCTTCGAGGGATGGGCAAATAACGAGGAGGACGCAAGGAAGCTCCTCGAGTCGGGGGAGGTCTCGTTCC
The DNA here is from genome assembly GCA_004557505.1 of Coriobacteriaceae bacterium. GTDB lineage: Bacteria > Actinomycetota > Coriobacteriia > Coriobacteriales > Atopobiaceae > Tractidigestivibacter. Next base: position 17,483 of record SFGZ01000002.1, read on the forward strand.
GCCCCTGCCACTCCGTGCATGCGGTTGGCCCCATGGGCGGCATCACCACGGGCGGCATGGCCGTGCTCAAGGTCGTCAACAAGCTCGACGGGACCATTGCCTACTGCACCATGAACGAGGGCATCGGCAAGGTGCTTCGCTTTGGCGCCTACGACCAGGAGGTCATCGACCGCCTGCATTGGATGGCAGATGTCCTGGGTCCGGTACTCTCCGCGGCCGTGCGCTCCGTGCCGGGCGGCCTCAACATCAGCCCGATGATCGCCAAGGCAATCACGATGGGCGACGAGTTCCACCAGAGGAACATCGCTGCCTCCCTCGTGTTCCTGAAGACCGTGGCACCGCTCATCACCGCGCTCGACTGGGACCAGAGGGAGAAGCAGGACGTCATCCAGTTCCTCGCCGACACCGACCAGTTCTTCCTTAACATCATGATGGCGACAGGCAAGGCCATGGTGGACTACGCAAGGAAGTACGAGTATGGTTGCGTTGTCACGACAATGGCGCGCAACGGCGAGAACTTCGGCATCAAGATTTCCGGAATGGGGGACGAGTGGTTCTGCGCCCCCGTCAACACGCCGCAGGGCCTCTACTTCACGGGCTACAGCGCGAAGGACGCCAACCCCGACATCGGCGACTCCGCCATCACCGAGACCGTGGGCGTGGGCGCCATGGCGATGATCGCGGCGCCGGGCGTCACCCGCTTCGTCGGCACGGGCGGCTTCGAGGATGCCATCCGCTACTCCGAGGAGGGCGAGAAGATCTGCATATCCCATAACCCGAACTGGACGATCCCTACCTGGGACTTCAAGGGCACGAACCTTGGCATCGACATCCGCAAGGTCGTGGCCACCGGCATCACGCCAACCATCAACACCGGCATCGCCAACAAGAAGGCCGGCCTGGGACAGATTGGCGCCGGCACGGTGCTCGCCCCCATGGGCTGCTTCACCAAGGCCCTCGAAGCCTATGCTGCAAAGCTCGGCATCGAGTAGGCAGGCGGCCGCCCAGGCGGCAAGGGCCAGGGTCTCCTCTGCGGTCGTGACGCCTGGAGGAGGCCTCCCGGCCGGCGCCGTCATCCAGGTCTTCGCCCATGGGCTCAACGTCCAGCCCGAGCGGGGGCACCTCTTCTATGTGGGGGGCTTCGACAGGCCGCTCTCCTGCATAGGGCTCCAGATTCCCCAGGGGCAGCTGGGACGGCTTCTCGAGGCGGCGCGCATCGGAGACGCGGTGTCGATCGGCACGCGGGGGCTCTCCCTGGCCCGTGCGGGACGCCCCGTCCTTCGCCTTGCCTGGGAGGAGCCAGAGCGCGTCGACCTCTCCTTTGCGCATGTGCTCTCCCCCGAGCAGCTGTCGCGCGCCGCGCGCGCAATCCGGGAAGCGGACCCCGGGCTCTCGCCCGGTCTTGCTCCCGGGCGGGATCTGGAGCGTGCCCTGCGGGGCCTCCAGAGCGAGGGGCCCGCCCAGGAGGCGGCCGCATTCTGGCTTCTGGGCAGGGGCCTTGGCCTCACGCCCTCGGGGGATGACATCCTCTCGGGCTTTGGCGCCGGGCTTCTCGCAGCGGGGGAGAGGGGGGCCTTCGCCTCCTTCTCCAAAACCCTGGAGTCCGTCCTCTCCCGGCGATCCACCACGGCCGTCTCCGAGGCCTATCTGTCCGTCATGCTCTCCGGCTCCCTCAACGAGGGGATGCTCGCCTTCCTCGAGGCGGCATATGCCGGGGCGGATCTTGCAGCCCCGCTCGCCCGGGCCCGCGACTACGGGCACAGCTCGGGAGACGACATGCTCCTGGGCCTCTGCACGGCCTTCGAACGATAGGCCTTCGCCGGGAGGAGACGGGGAGGGCCGGCGGCGTTTCCCCTCACCCAACAGACAGAACGGAGGAGCACTTCCATGACCGCGAACAATCCCGAGCGCATCGTGATCGCGCTCGGCGGCAACGCAATCCTGACCGACGACCCCTCTGCCGAAGCGCAGATCGCGGCGCTGCAGAAGACGTGCGCCCACATCGTCCCTCTGATCGAGGAGGGCAAGCAGGTCATCATCACCCATGGCAACGGCCCCCAGGTGGGGAACCTGCTCCTTCAGCAGGAGGCCGGGTCTTCTGCCAAGAGCCCCGCCATGCCGCTTGATACCTGCGTCGCAATGACCCAGGGGTCGATCGGCTACTGGACCGTGCTCGCGCTTAAGACCGAGCTCAAGCGTGCGGGCCTCGACCGCCGGGTCGACGTGCTCATGACGACGACGTCGGTCTCGCCGGACGATCCCGCCTTCGAGCACCCCACAAAGCCCATCGGCCCCTTCCTCTCTGAGGAGGACGCCAAGGCCGCCGCGGCCGTGGACGGCTGCACCTACATCGAGGACGCGGGGCGCGGCTGGCGCAAGGTCGTGCCGTCTCCGCAGCCCCTCGACGTCCCCGGCTCTGCCTGCATCCCGACGCTTGTGGAGCGGGGCGACATCGTGGTCTGCGTCGGTGGCGGCGGCATCCCAGTCGTCGAGTGCGAGGACGGCTTCCGCGGCGTCGAGGGCGTCATCGACAAGGACCTCACGGCAGAGAGGCTTGCGGAGATCGTGGATGCCGACAACCTCGTGATCTGCACGGGCGTGGACAACGTCTGCGTCGACTTCAACAAGCCGTCCCAGCGCGCGCTCGGCGAGGTCACGGTCGCGGAGCTCGAGCGCTATATCGAGGAGGGCCAGTTCCCGCAGGGGAGCATGCTCCCCAAGGTCGAGGCGTGCATCCGCTTCGTCGAGTCCGAAGACGGACGCAGGGCCACGATCACCTCGCTCGAGCGTCTGCGCGACCTCTCCCAGGGAGCCGGCACAAGAATCGTGAAGTAGCGCCAACCCATATCGAAGAAAGGATCTGACATGCTCGTAACACGCGAGGAGCTCAAGCGGCTCATGAAAAGCAAGTTCATGGCAGCCGGCCTGCACGCGGACCACGCGGAGGACATGGCCGAGGTGCTCACCTGGTCGAGCGAGCGGGGGCTGCACAGTCACGGCGAGGTGCGGGTCGAGTACTACACCGAGCGCATCTCCAAGGGCGGCATCACCGTCGACCCCAAGTGGACCTGGGAAGAGAGCGGCCCCTGCACGGGCATCCTCGACGCAGACAACGGATGCGGCTACCCCTTCGCCATCATGGGCCTCAAGAAGGCCATGGAGATGGCGAAGGAGAATGGCATCGGGGTTGTGGGCGTGAAGAACATCTCCCACTCGGGCGCCCTTGGCTACTACACCGAGATGGCTGCCAAGAACGACCTATGCTGCCTCACGATGTGCCAGTCCGACCCGATGGTCATCCCATACGGCGGCGCCGAGCCCTTCTACGGCACCAACCCCATCGCCTTCGGCGCCCCTACCGCAGACGAGCGCTTCGTGAACTTCGACATGGCGACGACGGTGCAGGCATGGGGCAAGATCCTCGACGCCAAGAGCGCCGGCCGCTCCATCCCCGATGACTGGGCGGTCGATGCCGACGGCAACCCGACGACCGATCCCCACAAGGTCAACGCCCTGCGCGCCATCGCAGGCCCCAAGGGCTACGGCCTCATGATGGTCGTGGACATACTCTCCGGCGTCCTTCTCGGCGTTCCTTCCGGCAAGAACGTCTCCTCGATGTACCACGACCTGTCCGAAGGCAGGAAGCTCGGGCACCTCCACATCGTCATCGACCCGTCCCGCTTCTGCGGGCTGGACGAGTTCAAGCGCCAGATGTCCCAGACGCTCGACGAGCTTTCCGCCGTCAAGCCCGGGCCTGGCTTCGACAAGGTCTACTATCCGGGCGAGCGCGCGCTCCTCCGCAAGGCCAAGTGCGATGCGGCGGGCGGCATCGAGATCGTGGACGACATCTACGACTATCTCGTCTCCGACAAGCTCTACATCCACAGCTGGGACCACAAGAACCGCTTCGCTGAGTAGACGCCGGGAGGGGGCTGGCCCTTCTCGCAATGATCGCACGGCCTGCGCGTTGCGTGGGCCGTGCGATCTGCCTGCCGCCCTGCCGCCCGCCCGGGTGCCGCTTCGCCGTCCCGCCCCGCGTCATCACGCCTGCCGCCCTGCCGCCCACCTCCGGGGCGAATTACGCACGGCTGACGTCGCGGCCAGTAAAACCGCAGGTCGGCATAAAGCCTAGGCGCAGCCGTGCGTAGTTCTGGCATCCGTCTCGTCCTGACCGAAGAGACAAGGGCCGTCCCTTTGTCTCACCCGCTGCCGCACTGGGGGATACCTGCTAGAATCGACAGGCTATGCAAAGGAGCGAGAAGGGGCTTCACATGTGTGACAGCACTCAGCGGAATGACTTCGAGGTGCCCGCCTACGACGCGCGGGCCATAGAGACCAAGTGGCAAAAGGCCTGGGAGGACGAGGGGCTCTACAAGACCGACGAGGACCCCTCCAAGCCCAAGAAGTACGTGCTCGAGATGTTCCCGTATCCCTCGGGCGACCTCCACATGGGCCACGCGCGCAACTACACCATCGGCGACGCCATGGCCCGCCAGGCCCGCATGCGCGGCTATGACGTGCTGCACCCCATGGGCTTCGACGCCTTTGGCCTCCCCGCCGAGAACGCGGCCATCAAGCACCACACGCAGGCGGCCAAGTGGACCCACCAGAACATCGACAACGCCGTCCGCACCATGAGGCGCATGGGCTTCTCGTACGACTACGACCGCATGTTCAACACCTGCGATCCCGAGTACTATCGCTGGGGCCAGTGGATGTTCATCCAGATGTGGCGTCGCGGCCTGGCGTATCGCGCCACCAGCCCCGTGAACTGGTGCCCCACGTGCGAGACCGTCCTCGCCAACGAGCAGGTCGTCGAGGGTCGCTGCTGGCGCTGCGGCTCCATCCCCGAGAAGCGCGAGCTGTCCCAGTGGTACCTCAAGATAACCGACTACGCGCAGGAGCTCCTCGATGACATCGACAAGCTCACGGGCTGGCCCGAGAACGTCAAGGCCCAACAGCGCAACTGGATCGGCCGCTCCGAGGGCGCCGAGATAGACTTCAGGCTGGCCGCAGAGGACGGCGTGACGCCCACCGACCGCATCATCTCCGTCTTCACCACGCGCGCCGACACCATCTTTGGCGTCTCGTTCTTCCTGCTCCCGCCCGAGAGCGACCTTGCCGCCGAGCTCGTCGCCGGCACGCAGTACGAGGCCGACTACCTGCGCCTCAGGGAGGCCACCGAGAAGGTATCCTCCGTCGACCGCCAAGGCTCCGCGCGCGAGAAGCACGGCGTCTTCACCGGCCGCTACGTGATAAACCCCGTGACCGGCGAGCCTGCGCCCATCTGGGTGGCGGATTACGTCCTTCTCGACTACGGCACCGGCGCCGTCATGGGCGTGCCCTGCGGCGACCAGCGCGACTTCGACTTCGCCCGCAAGTACGGCCTGGACATAGTCCCCATCATCTGCGAGAGGGACGATCCCCTCTACGAGGAGCTGAGGGACGTCCGCGAGCGCCGCGTGCGCTCGGTCGACTGGGGCCAGGCCATGGCCGCCGAGGGCTACCTCGTGCAGTCCGGCCAGTTCACGGGCATGAAGGGCGGCAAGCACTCCGAGGCCGTCGACGCCATCGTCGCCTGGCTCGAGGGGCACGGCTGCGGCCGCGCCAAGGTGCAGTTCCGCCTGCGCGACTGGCTCATCAGCCGCCAGCGCTACTGGGGCAACCCCATCCCCATGATCCACTGCGACTGTTGCGGTGACGTGCCCGTGCCCGAAGACCAGCTTCCGGTGCGCCTGCCCGAGAGCCTGGACCTGGGTGCCGGCGAGACGCTCGCCGAGTGCCCCGAGTTCTACGAGACCACCTGCCCCGCCTGCGGCAGGCCGGCCAAGCGCGTCACCGACACCATGGACACCTTCACGTGCTCCAGCTGGTATTACCTTCGCTACACCGACCCCCACAACGACAGGGCCCCCTTCTCCAAGGAGGCGGTGGACCGCTGGATGCCCGTCGACAACTACGTCGGCGGCATCGAGCACGCCATCTTGCACCTGCTCTACAGCCGCTTCTGGACCAAGGTCCTGCGCGACATGGGCATGATCGACGCCGACGAGCCTTTCACCAACCTGCTCTGCCAGGGCATGGTCAAGGACGAGAACGGCGAGACCATGTCCAAGTCCAAGGGCAACGTGGTGCCGCCGTCCAGCGTGATAGATCCCTACGGCGCGGATACGATGCGCCTTGCCATCCTGTTCGTGGCGCCGCCCGAGAAGGACTTCGACTGGGACCCCGAGGCCGTCGCGGGCGCCAACCGCTTCGTCAAGCGCGCCTGGCGCGTGGTGTGGCTGCTCAGCCAAGGCGCCAAGAGGGGCGAGGTCGACCCCGCAAGGCTCTCCGGTTCCGACGCCGAGCTCAACCGCGCCCTTCACGAGCTGGGCATCAAGTGTACGAACGACTTCGACCGCGGCCAGTTCAACACGGCCATCTCCGCCTCGATGGAGCTCGTGAACGCCGCGTCCAAGTACGTGAACGGTGTTCCCGCAGGCGCGCGCGACGCGGCCCTCGCGTGGCGCGTGGCCCACGACATCGTGACCATGCTGGCCCCCATCTGCCCGCACTGGGCCGAGGAGCTTTTCCACGAGGCCCTGGGGCTTTCCGGCTCCGTCTACAACGAGCCGTGGCCAAAGTTTGATGCCGCGCAGGCCAAGAGCGACATGGTCGAGATTGCGGTGCAGATAAAGGGCAAGGTGCGTGGCCGCGTGACCGTTCCCGCCGACGCATCGGACGACGAGATGGCCGAGGCGGCGAAGGCGGCCGTCGCCGCCCAGCTCGAGGGCAAGGACGTCAAGAAGGTCATCGTCATCAAGGGGCGTCTCGTCAACATCGTGGCCGTGTAGCGGCGCGGCGGGGCCGCGGGCGGCGAGCGCGAGACGGTGTGGCCGAGAGGGGCGCTACCCCCTCGGCCGGCCCCTGTCCTCCCAGCCCCGCCCGTTCGCCCCTCTCCACCGCAGAGAATATCGCCTTTTCTTAAAATCGGTCTTGCTCAACAGGGCAAACGCGACGGCCGTTTAAGCGAAAGCGATATTCTCTGCAAGAAGCGGGGGGACAAGCCATGTCTGACCATCACCCCATACCACATGGGCCCTCGTCGTTTGAGGGCATGCTCCAGAGCGCAGGCCTCTCCGAGCGCGAGGCGGATGCGGCGCGGACGGTCGTGATGGGCCTCACCGCTGCGGAGGCGGCCCCGCTGATGGGCGTCGGCGCGTCGACCGTTGGCAGCTATCGGCAGCGGGCCTACCAGAAGCTTGGCGTCACCACGAGGGCGGAGTTCCTGAGAATGCCTTCGTGCGCCCTTTGGCACAAGGCCTTGGCGCAAGAGGATGCAGATGACGATGAGGCCGCCAAGATGGCGTCTGAGCCTGAGGCCCCTGCCAATGCGCAGACGTCCCACCTGCGTCTCTTTTTGAAATGCCTTCTCGCCAGCGTCGTCATTGTGTCCGCCTTCGTTCTGCTTTCATTGGCCCAGAGACCTCAGCCCAGGTATGTTGGCTCACCAAACGGCTTCATCTCGTCCGATTACGGTGACATTCCCGATGTGACGGGGATGCGCGCGGACGCAGCCGCCTCCGCCCTGGCATCCGCAGGCTACTATCCGGAGTTTCTGCCCCGCGCCTCTTCGGAACCTCCCGGCACCACTCTTCGCGTGGGTGAAATCGGGGGGATGAGGGACGCTGACGAGAAACGCTCTGCCATAGCGTGGGAGGGAGGCAGCGCCTCTGGCTATAACGTGTCAGGCGATTGGAAGGCCTACGTCTTGATTGACGTTGCCGTCTGAACATGCGTTTACGGCTGTGGTTGTGCCGCCGGCGGGTGGCAATTGCGGCAACTTCTCATTTGCTACAGACATCCTCTCCTCGCCCCAGTACCTTTTGGCAAGCCAGACGTGCATGGCGGCTTTGGTTCGCGCGGGCATGCGCACCGGCGTGCCGAGGATCGACGGGTGGGTGGCCTGCGCAGACAGGGCCTCCTACGCCGAGCCTTGCCATGCATGCGCTGGGAGGTTCTTCTAAGGATGGGGGCGTTCTCCATGATTTTGGGGCTTAGCGCCTGGGAGATCATCGGCTTTCTCCTCGTTGTCATTCTCGTGGTCGCGCTGATCGTCTTTGGCATCGCGCTTCTCGTCAGGAGGGCATCTGGCAGGCGCGGCTAAACCACGGGAAGCTCGAACCCTTCCTGCGATCCTGGGCTTTCGCTCGTCTCGCCCTCAGCCGTGCGTAGTTTTCCGAGGGGAGTGGGCCTAAACGGCTGAAAACCGCGGTGACCGAGAGCGTGGCCGAGGAGGCAATCGGGCGGTCGTGGCGGCCTTGTGATGCCGCCCGCGCCGATCCTTGACCGCCTGCCGATAAGTCTCTATACTCAACCTGCAATGCAGTAGTGATTCGTGGGAAGTGGGGTGGAGTTTCTCGCCCCGCTTCCTTTCTGTATGTACCCGTGATGTGTGAGGGAGGGGACATGCCCGCAGTGCCAGAGCACGACACGCGCCAGCGCATCCTCGACGCGCTCGAGGCGGCAGCGCCCGAGCACGGCATCGACATCGTCGACGTCGAGGTCGTGGGCTCGAGGAGGAACCCCTGCGTCCGCGTGCGCATCGACCACGCGGGCGAGGAGGCCGCGCCCATCTCGCTTGACGAGGTGTCCGCCGAGACCGGGTGGGTCTCTGCCGCGATCGACGAGCTGGATCCCATCGAGGGGCCCTTCACGCTCGAGGTCTCGTCACCGGGCCTCTCGCGTCCGCTTCGCCGCCCGCACGACTTCGAGCGCTTCGCGGGCGAGGACGTCTCGCTTGGCACCACGGCCACCGAGGGGCGGCGTCGCTTCACCGGCCGACTCGAGGGGCTTGAGGGCGAGAATGTCGTTCTCACCGTGGACGGAGAGCGCGTGAGCATCCCCCTCGACCAGGTCAAGAGCTGCAAGATCAAGCCAAACTTCGATGTCCCGTCCAAGGGGACCAAGGGCTAGAAAGGAATTCGCATGGCATCAGAGATGATGGAAGCGCTGATGGCGCTCTGCCAGGAGAAGCACATCGACGAGCTGTACCTGCTCGATCGCCTGGAGCAGTCGCTGGCCAAGAGCTACGCCGACATCCTTCACCTGCCATTCGGCGCGCGCGTCACCATCGATCACGCCACCGGCAAGGTCTACGTCTACGAGCTCATTCCCAAGGAGGAGTCCTACGACGAGGAGACCGGCGAGTACCTCGACTTCGACGAGAAGGACGTCACGCCGCCCGACACCTCCCGCATCGCGGCCCAGCACGCCAAGACCGAGATCCGCGCCATCGTGCGCACGGCGGCCCGCGTCCAGATCTACGAGGAGTTCTCGCAGCGCATCGGCGACATCATCACCGGCACGGTGCTCCAGACCACGCCCGACTTCACGATCATCAAGATCCGCGAGGGCGTCGAGGCGGAGCTGCCCCACTTCGACCAGCGCCGCTTCCCCGAGGAGCGCAACGAGCGCCCCGTGGGCGAGCATTACTCGCACAACCAGCGCCTGAAGGCCATCATCATCGACGTGCGCGACCCGAACAACGACCAGCCCACCGTTCGCGGCGAGCGCCAGCGTCCGCCCATCGTGGTCTCGCGCACCCACCCCGAACTCATCCGCAGGCTCTTCGAGCTCGAGGTCCCGGAGGTCTACGACGGCGTCGTCGAGGTTCGCTCCATCGCCCGCGAGCCCGGCATCCGCTCGAAGGTCGCCGTCTCGTCCAGGGACGACCACCTCGATCCCGTGGGCGCCTGCGTTGGCCCCAAGGGCAGCCGCGTGCGCACCGTCGTCTCCGAGCTCCGCGGCGAGCGCGTCGACGTCGTGCCCTGGTCCGACGACCCGGCCCGCTGCGTCGCCAACGCGCTCTCGCCGGCGCGCGTGTCCCGCGTGATCCTTGGCCCCGAGGACGGCTATGCCACGGTCGTCGTGCCCGACGACCAGCTGTCGCTGGCCATCGGCAAGGAGGGGCAGAACGCCCGTCTTGCCGCGCACCTCACCGGCATGCACATCGACATCAAGAACGAGTCGCTGGCGGCGGGCGTCCTGCGCGACCTTCCCCGCGCCGCCGAGGATGCGGCGGGCGAGGCCGAGGAGGACGGCGAGCAGCGCCGCTGCGAGTACGTGGGCGAGAACGGCATCCAGTGCCGCAACATGGCCCGTCCGGGCTCGCGCTACTGCGGCATCCACGAGAAGCTCATGGATGCCGAGGTCTCGGACGACCCCGACTCTCTGATCTAGCGTCCCCAAGCGGACCGTCGTTAGCAGGCACTACCCGGGCGGCTCGGCTGCCCGTGAATGAAAGGTTGGTCACATGGCCAAGACTCGCGTACACGACCTCGCCAAGGAGTACGGGATGACGAGCAAGGAGATGCTCGGCCATCTCCGCACCATGAAGATTCCCGCCAAGTCCGCCTCCTCGACGCTCGAGGACGCCTACGTCTCCATCGTGCGCAAGAAGCTCAAGCCCATCCTCGAGGACCGCGCCGCCCAGATCGAGGCCGCCAAGAAGGCCGAGGAGGAGGCCGCCGCCCAGGCCAAGAAGGCCGAGGACGAGGCTGCCGAGAAGGAGCGCGTCGCCGCCGAGAGGCGCCGCGAGCGCGAGCGCGCCGAGGAGGAGAAGAGGCGCGCCGCCGCCGAGGCCGCGAGGAAGCGCGCTGAGGAGGAGAAGAGGCGTGCCGAGGAGAAGGCCGCCAGGGAGCGCGCCGAGGAGGAGCGCAACCGCGTGCATGACAACGCCCCCAAGTCGATGCCCACCTTCACCTCGCTGCTCGATCAGATCGCCCAGCAGGAGCAGGTTCTCAAGCAGCAGGCCGAGGAGGCCGCGCAGAAGAAGGCGGAGGGCCAGGGCCGCCGCGAGCGCCGCGGCGAGCCCGACCATGCCCGCTCCGAGCGTCGCGGCCACTCCGCCGCGCCCCGCGCCGAGCAGGGAGGCGCCGAGCAGGGAGAGGGCCGTCCCGGCCGCAAGGGCCGCAAGGGCGCCCGCCGCGGCGACGAGGGCGAGGACCGCTACAGCCGCATGGCCCGCGAGGCCGAGGCCTACAACAGGAGCCGCGTCCTCGACGAGGCCCGCGAGGCCGTCGAGGAGGCCTCCCGCGAGTCCACGGGCAGGCGTCGCCGCCGCAAGGAGCGCCGCCAGAAGCAGGCCGAGGAGGCCGCGGAGGAGAGGCGCATAGAGGAGGCCATCGCCAACGACCAGGACCTCTCGCAGCTCGACACCGCGAAGGTCCCTCAGGGTGCCACGGTGGCGCAGCTCGCCGAGCTCCTCGGCGTGCCGGTCAACGACATCATCAAGCGCCTCTTCCTTCTGGGCAACCCCCTGACGCTCACGGAGTCCATGTCCGACGACCTCGTCGAGCTTGTCGCGGACGACCTCGGCCGCGACGTCAAGATCATGACCAAGGAGGAGGAGAACTCCTTCACCTTCTACGATGACCCCAAGGACCTGAAGTCCCGCCCGCCCGTGGTCACCGTCATGGGCCACGTCGACCACGGCAAGACGTCGCTGCTCGACGCCATCCGCCACACCGGCGTCGCCGAGGGCGAGGCCGGCGGCATCACGCAGGCCATCGGCGCCTCACAGGTCAAGATCAACGGCCGCACCATCACCTTCATCGACACGCCTGGCCACGAGACCTTCACGGCCATGCGCGCCCGCGGCGCCAAGGTGACCGACATCGTCATCCTCATCGTCGCCGCAGACGACGGCGTCATGCCCCAGACCGTGGAGTCCATCAACCACGCCAAGGCGGCTGGCGTGCCGGTCGTCGTTGCCGTGAACAAGATCGATAAGCCCGGCGCCGACCCCACCCGCGTGCGCCAGGAGCTCACCGAGTACGGCGTGATCCCCGAGGAGTGGGGCGGACAGAGCATGTTCGTCGACATCTCGGCCAAGAAGCACGTCGGCATCGACAATCTGCTTGAGGCCGTCCTGCTCGAGGCCGACGTCCTCGAGCTCAAGGCCAACCCCGACACCTTCGCCTCGGGCAACGTCCTCGAGGCCAAGCTCGACCGCGGCCGCGGCTCGGTGGCCACGGTGCTCGTGACGCGCGGCACGCTCCACGTGGGAGACGCCCTCGTCGCGGGCATGGCCTACGGCCGCGTGCGCGCCATGCTCGACCCCAAGGGCAACCCCGTCGAGGCGGCCGGCCCGTCCGACCCGGTGGAGATCCTGGGCCTCCAGAGCGTCCCCATGGCAGGCGACGAGTTCCGCGTCTTCCAGGACGACCGCGACGCCCGCGACCTGGCCGACCAGCGCGCCCTCAAGGCCCGCATCGAGGAGCAGAACCGCGTGAAGCACGTCACGCTCGAGAACCTCTTCGACACCATGGCCGACGCCGAGGTCAAGGAGCTCAACCTCATCATCAAGGCCGACGTCCAGGGCTCCATCGAGGCGCTCCAGGACTCGCTTCACCGAGACCGACGTCACGCTCGCCGACGCCTCCAACGCAATCATCATCGGCTTCGGGGTGCGCCCCGACGCCAAGGCCCGCACCGCCGCCGAGCGCGAGGGCGTCGAGATCCGCACCTACAGCGTCATCTACAAGGCCATCGAGGACATCGACGCCGCCCGCATCGGCATGCTCAAGCCCACCGAGCAGGAGGTCCAGACCGGCGTCGCCGAGGTCCGCGATACCTTCAAGGTGCCCAAGGTCGGCATCGCCGCCGGCTGCATGATCTCCGAGGGCGAGGTCTCCCGCGACGACCAGGTGCGTCTCGTGCGCGACGGCATCGTGGTCTACGAGGGCAGGATCGCCTCGCTCAGGCGCTACAAGGACGACGTCAAGAGCGTCAAGGCCGGCTTCGAGTGCGGCATAGGCCTGGAGAACTTCCAGGACATCCACCCCGGCGACCAGATCGAGGCGTACCGCGTCGAAGAGGTCGCGCGCACGGAGTAGGGAGGCACACGTGAAGCAGAACCAGCATTCGCGCCGGACCAACGAGCTCGCGCGCGAGAAGCTCGCCACCATCATGCTCTTCGAGGTCTCCGACCCCGACCTCCAGCTCGTGACCGTCACGGGCGTGGAGGTCTCGGTCGACAAGTCCTTCATGCGCGCCTACGTGAGCTGCGACGCCTCTCGCTACGAGGAGGTCTCGACGGCACTCGAGCGCGCCAAGGGGCGCATCCGCTCGCTCCTCGGCCATGCGCTGGGCTGGCGCGTGACGCCCGAGCTGGCATTCCAGATCGACACCACGACCGACGAGGCCGAGCGCATCTCCCGCGCGCTCGAGAACGTCCCGCCAACCCTCGGCGTCGAGAAGGACGAGAACGGCTATCCCATCGCGGCGGATCCCGAGGGCGGCGCCGACGGAGCGGTCGCGGGGCCTCAAGACGGCGCCCCCGCTGCCGAGGGCGTAGAGGGCGAGTAGGGAAGGGCCTGATGAGGGTTTCCAAGGACATTGGCCAGGCCGAGCTGTTCCGGGGCGTTGTCGCGCTGATCGAGGAGGCCGACACCATCGCGATCTGCGCGCACACCTCGCCTGACGGTGACGCCATCGGCTCCGGCCTCGCGCTCGCCGAGATCATCCGGGCCGCATGGCCGGACAAGCGCGTGACAAACCTCCTGGCAGACAAAGATCCCGTCCCGAGGATCTACCGCTTCCTCCCGAGGTCCGACACCTTCGTGCATGCGGCGGACTACGACGTGACGCCCGACCTCTTCATCTGCGTGGACCTCTCGCAGAGGTCGCGCCTGGCCGACGCCGAGGAGATCTGCGCCCGCGCGCGCCGCGTGGCCGTCTTTGACCACCACCCCTCGGGAGACCGCTTCTGGGATGCGGGCGTGGTGCGTCCCGACGCCGCTGCCGCGGGGGTCATCATCTCGGAGTTCGGCCTGCACTCCCTGGGCGCGCTCACGCCCACGATGGCCCAGAACCTCCTGTGCGCCATCGTGACCGACACGGGCCGCTTCCAGTACCAGAATGCCGACAGCGAGGCCTTCGAGACGGCGAGCATGCTGGTCGACGCCGGCGCCTCGCCCGCCGAGGTCGCGCTCAACGTGTACCAGTCCGACCGCCTCGCCTACGTGCGCCTGGCCACCCGCGTGCTCGCGCGCATCCAGGTCTTTGCTAAGGGGCGCATCGCCTACAGCTTTGCCACCGCCGAGGACATCGCCAGGGCCGGCGTCACGCTCGACGAGCTCGACGGCCTCATCGACCTCGTGCGCTGCATCGAGGGCACCCAGGTGGCGCTCTTCCTGAAGGAGGTCGACGGCGGCAAGGTCCGCGGCAACCTCCGTTCCAAGTGCGACCTGGACGTCTCGGGCGTCGCGCGCGAGATGGGCGGCGGCGGCCACCGCGCTGCGGCGGGGTTCACCGCCGCGGGGACCGTTGACGAGGTGCTCGCCATCGTGCTTCCCAAGCTGCGCTCCCTCTTCGACGGCACCGCCTCGAACGTTGCGGGCGCCGCAGATGGGGCGACGCCTGCGGGCGCCCCGGCGGCAGACGTGCGAGGTGCGTCACGGTGAGGCGCGGCGAGTCGGGCGTGAACGCCCTCCTCGGCATCGACAAGCCCTGCGGCATGACCAGCCACGACGTGGTGAACCACGTGCGGCGCGCCCTGGGGGAGCGTCGCGTGGGGCATGCCGGCACGCTCGACCCGGCGGCCTCGGGCGTCATGGTGATCGGCGTCGGCCAGGGCACGCGGCTCATGGGCCTGCTCGCCGCCGAGCGCAAGCGCTATGTGGCGGAAATCATCTTCGGCTGCGAGACCGACACGGACGACGCCGATGGGGCTCCTACCGTCGCCGCCGAGGTGCCCGAGCGCCTGGCCAGCGAGGACGTGGCGCGCAGGGTGCTCGCCGGCTTTGTGGGCGAGCAGGACCAGGTGCCTCCCGCGTACTCCGCCATCTCGGTGGGGGGCCAGCGCTCCTACGCCCTCGCGCGCGAGGGCAAGGCCCCCGAGCTGGCCCCGCGCCGCGTCACGGTCTTCTCGGCGGAGCTTGTCGGGACCTCCTCCGTCGAGGGGGGGCTCGGCTGGGTCGTGGGCTTCGACGTCTCCAAGGGCACCTACGTGCGGAGCCTCGCGCGCGACATCGGGCGCGCCGCCGGGTCTGCCGCGCACCTCGCGGCGCTGCGCCGCACGCGGTCGGGCCTGGTGGGGCTCGACGCCTGCCTTCCCCTCGGCACCGTCGACGCGGCACGCGACCCCTCCGAGGTCCTCGCCCATGCGCTCGATCCCGTCGCCGCCCTAGGCGCGCCGGTGCGCCAGCTGAGCGCGCGGGAGGCCGCCGACGCCGCCTGCGGCAAGGCCGTGGGCGCGGGCGCGGTGCGCGACGCGGACGGTGCCACTCGCGCCCCCCGCGGCGGCGAGCGCGTGGCGATGGTCTTTGGGCGGCGCCTCGTTGGCGTGTGGGTCTGCGGCGAGGGAGGCCTTGCGTGCGAGGCGAACTTCCCCGCGGGCATCACGGGGGTGCGCGCATGACAGGCGGCCCCTTCTCCGGCGCCCCCGCATGGCATGAGCCCGCGTGGCCCCTTGCCCCCGCGGAGGCGCGACGCCTTGCGGCGGCATCGACCCTCTCGGGCGCGTCTCTTGGCGCGCCCGTGCGCATGCCCGCCGCCACGGCCTACCTCGCGCCCGGGGTCGGGCTTGGGCCCGACCGGCGCTTCGTGTGCGTGATCGGTGCCTTCGACGGGCTCCACGCGGGCCACCGCGCCCTCATCGCCGAGGCCTCCGCCGACGCCCGCGCGCGCCGCCTGCCGCTTGCCATCGTGACCTTCGACCCCGACCCCTCGGAGGTCCTCTCGGCGCGCCCGCCCGAGCGCCTGCTCCCGGATGCGGACCGCGTGCGGTCGCTTGCGCTTGCGGGGGCGGACGCCATCGTGGCCCACCGCTTCACGCCCGCCCTCGCGGGGCTCCCGTACGACCGCTACATCACCGAGGTCCTGGGCGCCATCCTCGCGCCCGCCGCCGTCCACGTCGGCGAGGACTTCCGCTTCGGGGCCGGCGGCGCGGGCACGGTCGCCGCCATGTCTCGCCTGGGCGACCAGCGCGGCTTTGCGGTCTTTGGTCACGCGCTCGTGACGGCGGACGGCAGTCCCGTCTCGGCCACGCGCGTGCGCGGGCTTCTGCGCGATGGCGATGTCGAGCGCGCCGCGGGCCTCCTGCTGAGGCACCACTTCCTGGGCGGGCGCATCGTCCACGGCCGCGGCAAGGGCACCTCCTTTGGCTTTCCCACCGCCAACGTCGAGCTGGACGGCCGCGACTGCCTGCCTGCCGACGGCGTCTACGCCTGCCTCGCCTGCATCGACGGGCGGGTTTGGCCTGCGGCGGTCAACGTGGGCGCGCCGCCCTCGTTCGACGTGGCGGCCCGTCCCATGCTCGAGGCCAACCTCGTGGGCTTTTCGGGCGACGTCTATGGCGAGGGGGCGCGCGTGGTGTTCCTCCGTCGCCTTCGCGCTTCTTGCCGATTCGACTCGCTTGCCGAGCTGGAGTCCGCCGTGTTGGGGAACATCCAATGGGTGCGAGAGAACGTCGGGGATGGGTGCGTGGGGGTGGTCGCGTGATCAGCGACGAGGACAAGGAGCGGGTTCGCCAGGCCACCGACATCGTGCAGCTGGTGGGCGAGACGGTCGAGCTGCGCCAGCGCGGCCGCGAGTTCTGGGGGTGCTGTCCCTTCCATCACGAGAAGACCCCCTCGTTCAAGGTCGACCCCGCAACGGGTCTCTGGCACTGCTTCGGGGCGTGCAGCGAGGGCGGCGACGTCTTCAAGTACGTGATGAAGCGCGAGAGTCTCTCGTTCCCCGACTCCATACGCTACCTGGCCGATCGCGCGGGCATCGAGCTTATCGAGGACAGGAGCGCCGCCCGCGGGCCGCGCAAGAACCGCCTCATCGAGGCGCTTACGCTTGCGGACGACTACTACCACACCATGCTCATGCGCGGTCGCGGCGAGGGGCCCGAGGCCGCCCGCGCCTACCTCGCGGGGCGCGGCTTTGGCTCGGATGTGTGCCGCCGCTGGCACCTGGGCTACGCGCCCGGTCGCGGCGTGCTCGTGTCCTACCTGCGCGGGAAGGGCTACAGCCCCAAGGAGCTCGTGGCCGCCAACCTGGCCGTGGAGCGCTCGGGGCGCCTTGCCGACTGGTTCTACGACCGGGCGATGTTCCCCATCCACGACGAGCGGGGCAGGACCATCGCCTTCGGCGGCCGCATCCTGCGCCCCGCCAACAACGCCCCCAAGTACCTCAACACCCGCGACACCACGGTCTTCAACAAGGGCAAGCACCTCTTTGCCCACGACCGCGCCAAGGAGACCATGGCGGCCACGGGGACGGCCGTCGTCTGCGAGGGCTACACCGACGTCATCGCCATGCACGAGGCCGGCTTCACCAGTGCCGTGGCGGCCCTGGGCACCGCGTTCCGCCTCGACCACATACGCCTCATGGAGCGCCAGCGCGTCTCTCGCATCATCTGCATGTTCGACGGCGACGAGGCCGGCCAGCGCGCCGCCGAGCGGGCCGTGCAGTTCATCGACAAGACCTCCGCCTCGATGCTCTGCGTGGTGCTGCCGGACGGCCAGGACCCCATGGAGTTCCTGTCGTCCCACGATGCGGCTGCCATGCAGGCGCAGCTTGACGCCGCGGTGCCGCTCATGGACTTCGTGTTCTCGAAGCGCCTGGCGGGCTACGACCTCTCGGCCCCGGGCCGCCGCGTCAAGGCGCTGGACGAGATGGCCCAGCTCCTGGCGCCGCTCAAGCACTCGGTCCTCCTCGACGAGTACGCCACGCATCTGGCGGACGCCCTTGGCATGGACGTGGCGGAGACCAAGCGCGTGATTCGCGAGAAGCCCGTGAAGGCGGCCGAGCCGGAGCCGCAGCGGCGGCGCGAGGGCGCCACCGCGGCCGCGGTGGCGCCTGCCGCGCCCGCGGCTGGGGTGCCGTTTGCCTCTGACGAGGACGGCTACGTGCCCGTGCCCGACGACTACGTGCCGGCGGACGCCTACGAGGGCGCGGGCGTCACTCCCGCTGCTGCGGCGCCCGCGCCCGGCGCGCCTCCCTCGTTCTCACGCATGCTCTCGGGCGACGAGCGCATGCAGGTTGCCGTGGAGCGCGAGCTCCTCTCGATGCTGGCGGCCATGCCAGACGAGGTGCGTCCCTACGCTGACCGGCTTGCGGACGTGATGTGGGCGGACGGCCGCCACGAGGGGATGGCCTGGGCCATGCTCGCCACGCCGGAGGGCAGCGCGCCCGCAGACGCCGTGGCCGCCGCCGCGCTCGTCGAGCCCGATGCCACGCAGATCCTCTCGTCCGGCCGCGTGGTCTCGAGCCCTGGGATGGACGTGCGCGAGAAGGTCGAGTTCCTCGTCGACTCCGTGGAGCTCTACTCGTGCAAGCGGCGCGTGCGCGAGATCAAGGCCCGGCTGAGGCAGGCGGGGGACGCGGGTGACCGGGACGCCGAAGCCCTCTTCGAGCGGGCTACCTCGCTCCAAAAGCGTATCAATGTGTTGACGAAGAAGCTTTCTGCTGTTGTCGAGCAGTAAAAACGGGTAGCATCTTGAAGGTTACCGCGTCGAAGGGAATAACTTGGCTGCTGCAAAGAGGACGAAGGACGACATCAAGCTCTCCGACGAGTTGGGGCGCGTGGTCGAGGAGTTGGTGAGTGCGTCTGCCAAGTCTGGCGGAAGCGTATCCGAGGACGACATCCAGGTGGCCATCCGCGACGTCGACGTCGATGGGGACGAGCTCTCCGACCTCTACGACGCGCTGCGCTCCAAGGGCGTCGAGATCACCGCGTCGGGCGAGGCCGCCAGCCCCGCCTACGGCGTGGGCGCCATCAGCGCCGGCGACGACGATGACGACTCCGATGCGGACGATGACTTCTCCGACAACGAGGACTCCCTCGACGGCGAGGACGACGAGGAGTCCGAGGCCGCCAGCGAGGCCAAGGAGATCAAGGAGGCCCTGCGCTCGGTGCCCAAGGCCAAGGTCTCGAAGCCCAAGTGCTCGAGCCGCGCCCGCGCGAGGCGCCAGGACACCTCCATCGTCATGCTCACCGGCGACCCGGTGCGCATGTACCTCAAGGAGATCGGCAAGGTGGACCTGCTCACCGCCGACGAGGAGGTCCACCTGGCCATGAAGATCGAGGCCGGCACCGAGGCCTCCGACAGGCTCGAGGCCGCCGATGGCGGCGAGATCGACCTCACGCGCGCCGAGCGGCGTCGCCTCATGCGCATCGAGCAGGTGGGCCTCGACGCCAAGCAGCAGCTCATCTCCGCCAACCTGCGCCTCGTGGTCTCCATCGCAAAGCGCTACGTGGGTCGCGGCATGCTCTTCCTCGACCTCATCCAGGAGGGCAACCTCGGCCTCATCCGCGCGGTCGAGAAGTTCGACTACACCAAGGGCTTCAAGTTCTCCACATACGCCACGTGGTGGATTCGCCAGGCCATCACCCGCGCCATCGCCGACCAGGCCCGCACCATCCGAATCCCCGTGCATATGGTCGAGACCATCAACAAGCTCATCCGCGTGCAGCGTCAGCTGCTTCAGGATCTGGGCCGCGACCCAACCCCGGAGGAGATCGGCGCCGAGATGGGCATGTCCCCCGACCGCGTGCGCGAGATCCAGAAGATCAGCCAGGAGCCCGTATCGCTGGAGACGCCCATCGGCGAGGAGGAGGACTCCCAGCTGGGCGACTTCATCGAGGACTCCTCCGCCGTCGCGCCGCCCGAGGCGGCAAGCGATTCCATGCTCCGCGAGCAGCTCGACCAGGTGCTCGACGGGCTTGCCGACCGCGAGCGCAAGGTCATCAAGTTCCGCTTCGGCCTCGAGGACGGCCATCCCCGCACGCTCGAGGAGGTTGGCCGCGAGTTTGGCGTGACGCGCGAGCGCATCCGCCAGATCGAGTCCAAGACGCTCGCCAAGCTGCGTCATCCCAGCCGGTCCGGCAGGCTTAAGGATTACATGGAGGAGTAGGGCGTCTCGCGTTTGCGCAGGTGCCCTGGGCCTCTCGGCATCCCGCCGCCCGGGCGCCCCGCGTCACCTTGCGTCGCGCACGAACGCGAGCGTCCCCGCGCCCGAGCGGCTGCGATCGAGCGCATACCCGCGCTCCGCGAACCCCCCGAGCTGCCCGACCTCCTCGACGCCCCGCTCGGCGCACCACCGCACGAACGCCCCGCGGGCCGCCTTCAGCTCGGTTGCGCGTTGGGCAAGGCGGCCGTCAGACGCGCGAGGCGTCCCAAAGACGCAGGTGACAACGGGTATGCCCGCGCATCTCGCCCAAGGGGTCACGGCCTTCGCGTACTCATGCGAGGCAACGTTCACAATGGCGTCCGCGCCGGTGCCGAGGATGGCGTCCAGGAGCCTGTCTCCCCAGAACCCGTAGAGGTCGCGGTGCCCGCCCACGGCCAGCCTCGCCTGCATCTCGAGCCTGTAGGGCACCACGCCGTCAAGCGGGCGGAGGACCCCGTACATCCCGGAGAGGACGCGCAGGTGGGAGGAGAGCCATGCCAGCTGCCGCCCCGTCATGACCTGCGGCGCAAGGTGCTGGTACTGTATGCCCACGTAGGCGAGCATGGCGGGGGAGAGCAGGCGCGGGTCTCTCGCCATGTCCTCGGGCATGGTGGCGAGGCGCTCCCAGTTTGGGCGCGCCAGCTCGTTGCTGCAACGCCAGACGCTGCGCGCGCCGTGGTAACCCAGGGAGCGGAGCTCGCCCGCGAGGCGCTGGGCGTCGGCGAGAAACGCGGGGCGCGTCTCGGCGAGGGGCGGGCCCTCGACCGCGTCCATCCGCTTTGCCGGCGATATCATGAGCATCAAGGCCATGCCGCTCCATTCCGCGCTGTCCGGTCCTGAGTATCCCAGAAGTGGACGCAATCAAAAGCAGCGACGAAGTATTCGAGGAACTGGCCTTCGCTGTACAAATCTCGAAGCCTTTGCGCCGAACTGCCCTTCGTTGCACACGGTTTCCGATGGGCACCAAGTATGGGGTCTGCATCTTGATTTTGCAACTTTGATAACCACCACATGTTGTGGCAATGCCTGCGTACATACTCGCGCGCTTGCCGATTTCACGTGCAACCAAGGCCAGTTCGATGCACGGGATCGGAAATCTGTGCAACCAAGGCCAGTTCGATGCAACCCGCCGGCCTTCGCGCACGGTTTTGGCCGTGCGCACTCCCAGCGGCTGCAAAGCACTGGATCCGCGAAGTATGGCGCGTCGCATGGGCCTCCGGAGCCGACAATACGAAAAGGCGATATACTCCGGCGAGAAGCGACGTGACGGGCAATCGCTGGCAGCGGATGAGGGGAGATCGCATGTCGCAGGCAACGGGGCTTCCCCAGGTCACCATTGTCGACGTGACCGAGTCGACCAACGATGACGTCATGCGCCTTGGGCGAGAGGGCGCGCCGCACGGCTCCGCCGTCGCGGCTCGCCGCCAGACCTTGGGGCGCGGGCGCAGGGGGCACGTGTGGGTCTCGCCCAAAGGGGGCCTCTACCTCTCGGTCCTGGTTCGCCCCCAGGTGCCGCGCACGAGCTTCTCGGCCATCCCCGCAGCGTGCGGGCTTGGCGTGCTCGATGCCTGCCGCGCGCTCGGCGCCCAGGGCGTCGCCCTCAAGTGGCCAAACGACATCGTCGCCTGCGTGGGGGAGAAAGACGGCTCCAAGCTCGGCGGCATACTCGTCGAGGTGGGGGATTCCGCAGACGGCCCCTTTGCCGTCTGCGGCATAGGCGTGAACCTCGCGCGCCCGCCTCGCGAGGCCATTCGCCCGGAAGCGGTCCATGACGGCATGGTAGGCGCGCTTCCGCCCGCCTACCTGGACGAGCGCATGGCGGCCGGCGTCAGCGGCCAGGCAGGCGGGAGCGGCGTGGCCGCCTTCGTCGCCGGCGGCTTCGAGGCCCTGGCGACCACATTCCGCGACGCCGTCGCCTCCCGCGTTGAAACGTGGGCAGAGGCGCTTGGCGCTCGGCCGGCAGCGGCCGGCCCCCTCGCCCCGATCCTTGCGGACTACCAGGGAGCCCTGGCGCTGCTCGGCCACGCGGTGCAGGCGGTGTCACATGCGGGAGAGGCGCTCGACAGGGGTACCTTTGTCGCCGTGGACGCGCTCGGCCGCGCCATCGTGCGCCAAAGCGATGGCCGTGAGCTGCGGTTCTCTTCTGAGCAGGCCTCGCTTCGCGCCATCTAGCCGTCTTGGCGGCCGCCCGCGGGCGTCGGCCTCCCCTCGGCGGCCAGCCTGCTGGGCAGCGGCCTCCCCTCGCGTGCAGATTCCATGAATGCGCGCGCATGGCGGCGCGCTGGCGAGAAAACCGTTAGATTCTAAATAGTTAGTTAGCCTAACTAACTAACTGCAACGGCAGAATGCGGGGCCACGTCACGGTCCCGCGCGCCGGGAGGCACGGTCACAGGGTCGTCGCCAACGCGATTGGGGGTAGCGTGGGCAAGTCGTACGAGAGGCACGCGCAGGAACCGGGGCTCTCCGCCGCGGGCGATCCCAAGGACGTCGACATCAACGACGAGGCCGCCTTCGTCGCCGAGATCTCGCGTCTCCTGAGCAACACCTACGACTCGATCGACCGGCTCGAGGACATCATGCGCCGCTCCCATGGCATCGACCTCTCGGTGGCCGAGCTCAACCTCATCGAGGTCGTGGGGCGCACGACCTTCCACACCTCAGAGACCATCAGCGTCTCGGACATCGCCCGCGCGCTCGACATCAAGGCCCCCTCGGCCACGACGGCCGTGAACAGGCTCGTCCGCAAGGGCTTCGTCGAGAAGGGGCGCGACCCCAAGGATGCCCGCCGCGTCAACGTGAGCCTCACCCGTTGCGGCGAGCGCGTCTTCAGGCTCCATGCGGTCTTCAACCGCCACATGTCCGAGGAGGTCTCGCTCGGCCTCACAAACCCCGAGCGCCGGGTGCTGCTCGACGGCATCCGCCGCCTCGAGCACTTCTACGCGGAGGCGCAGCGGGCCCAGCGCGAGAAGCTCGAGGGCATCCCGGCGAGGAAGGGCGGCATCTCCTAGTGTCCTACACGATCATCGGCACCGGCTCGGCCCTGCCCGCGCGCCGCGTCACCAACGGCGAGCTCTCGGATTTCCTCGACACGAGCGACGAGTGGATTCGCACGCGCACCGGCATACGCGAGCGCCGCATCTGCACCGCCGAGTCGCTCGACGACCTCGCCGAAGAGGCCTCGCTTCGCGCCCTCGCGTCCGCGGGCATCGGCCCTAAGGACCTCGACCTCATCGTCTGCTCTACCACCACGGCCGACCACCTCATGCCCGCCGAGGCCTGCGCCGTGGCGGAGCGCCTGGGCGCAAGCTGCCCCGCGTTCGACGTCTCGGCCGCGTGCTCCGGCTTCGTCTTCGCGCTCGACGTGGCAGACGGCTACCTCGAACGCGGCCGCGCCCAGCGCGCGCTCGTGCTCTCTGCCGAGAAATGCTCGCGCATCATGGATTGGACCGACCGCTCCACCTGCGTGCTCTTTGGCGACGCCGCGGCCGCCGTCGTGGTCTCTGCCGGGGGCGCAAGCCCGCTCTGGACCCGCCTGCGCACCATCCCGAACGTGGCCGCGCTGGACGTGCCGGGCGTCGACGGCGCAAGCCCCCTCGCCTCCGCGCCCGCCGCGGCCGCGCCCAGCGTGCTCTCGATGAAGGGCAGGAGCGTCTACCGCTTCGCCGTCACCGAGGTCTCGCGGGAGCTGCGCGACATGGAGGACGAGACGGGCATCGCCCTTGCGGACATAGACCACTTCGTTCTTCACCAGGCCAACGAGCGCATCATAGAGGCCGTCTGCACCCACCTCGGCCTCGAGCGTTCGCGCGTGGCCGTGAACCTCGCAACCACCGGCAACGTCTCGAGCGCATGCATCCCGCTCGCCCTCGACGGCATGAGCCGCGCCGGCGAGCTCGCCCCAGGCGAGACGGTGGCGCTCGTCGGCTTTGGCGCCGGCCTCGACGTCGCCTCGACCCTCGTGCGCTGGGAGGCCGGCCCAAGCTAGCACTCGGCGCAAACGCCACCCGCCGTGCGGCGCGGTGGCGCACCACTAACTGCCTGTTGGTGTTGATACAATTTCGCGCCAGCAGGTTTTGTTTTGCAGTCTTGCGCCAAAAATCGCTCGCGTGCTCCAAAATCGGGGTTGCGCGTAAAAGTTCGGTTTGACTAGGGCAAATATGGGCATAGAAAAAGGCCAGTAGCGAGGGTTGCTACTGGCCTTGAATACTTCTGTGCTCGGGCGGGTTTATTAGGTTTCAATCTCGGTGCCGTCTTTAAACATCACGGCAGCGTGCCCGTCAGGGGTGATGTTGATTCGCTGGCAGAGGGCATGGAAAGTGGCGGGGTTGAATTCGCCTGCTGTATCTAGGTCGGTGAGGGTGCGGCGGTAGTTGGCGAGTTGGGCTTTGATTCCTTTGCGGCGCTCAATCTCAGCCTGGGTTGCGTTGTAGGCATCAATCGCTGATTGTTGCCGTGCTTCGAGCTGGTCGAAGCGTGCCTGGTATTCGCTCTGGTCTTGCGCCTGGGTGGCGTTGGCGCTGATGGCTTGCCTGATGAGTTTGGTGCAGACTTCGATCTCAGCTGCTTGTGTGATAGTGGTCGCCTCTAGCTCGGTGGTGTCGGTGAGCGTAATTTCCAAGAGATTCCAGTCGATGAGGTCGCGGCGTTTAAGCAAGGTGGCAAGCGCGGTTAGAAAGATATGTTCGAGTTGCTCATCACGCAGGACAGGCATCTGGGCGGGATGTGGGCTGCGGTATTTGTGGTTGCATTGCCAGACCACAGTTTTGTAGGCATCGGTGGAATGCCAAGTCTTAGACCCATAAGCATGGGCGCAGTGGGTGCAGAAGATCTTGCCGGTAAAGACGCGTTCGCGTCTGCCGCTACCTCGTGCAGCGAATTCGGCTTGGGCAAGCTCCCACGTTTCGGGATCAATGATCGCTTCGTGTGAGCCGGTCACATAGTATTGCGGGACTTCACCCTCATTGATCTTCTTGGTCTTGGTGAGGAAGTCAACGGTGAACGTCTTTTGCAGGAGCGCGTCACCTTTGTATTTTTCGTTGGTGAGGATGGACTGGATGGTGGTGTGGCTCCAGCGGGTTTTGCCACGCGGAGTGAGCACACCGTCAGCATCGAGCGCGGCGGCGATTTGTGGAATGCTCATGCCTTCAAGGTATTGGCGGTAGATGCGCCTGACTGTTTCGGCTTGCTCAGGGTTGATGATCGGCTGGCCGTTTGGGCCGCGGTCATAGCCGAGGAAGTTTTTGAAGGGCATGTTGACTTTCCCGTCGGAGAAGCGTTTGCGCTGCCCCCATGTCACATTCTCGGAAATGCTGCGTGATTCTTCTTGGGCAAGGCTGGACATGATGGTGATCAATAGTTCGCCTTTGGAGTCGAGCGTCCAGATGTTTTCTTTTTCGAAGAACACCTCCACGCCCTTGTCCTTGAGTGCGCGGACGGTGGTGAGGGAGTCGACGGTGTTGCGAGCAAACCGGCTGACGCTTTTGGTGACGATCAGGTCGATTTTGCCTGCGAGGGCGTCGGCGATCATGTGGTTGAATCCGTCACGGTGTTTGATGCTCGTGCCGCTAATGCCTTCGTCAGTGTAGATTCCTGCGTACTGCCAGCCGTCGTGGGAGCGAATATAGTGCTCGTAATAATCCACCTGAGCGGCATAAGAGTTGGCTTGATCCTCATCGTCAGTGGAGACGCGGGCATAGCCTGCGACGCGGCGGATGTTTGGTAGGGCGTGGCTCGTACTGTGGAGCGGTTTGGTGGCGGGGATTGCGGTGATTCGTGGCATTAGTGGTTCACCTCGCTTCCAGTGCGGTAATCAATCGTCATGCTTCTCCCGTCGGTGTGGTGTATGGTGAGGAGCCAATCAGGTGTGGCTTCGATGCGTGCGATTTGTTCGATGATGGTTTCATCATCCCAATCACTCAAGCCCAAAGCGCTGCAGATGATGGCGCGTATCTTTTCCTCGCGGAGTTGGTGGGCTTTGCATGGATTGCCGTGGCCTTTGGTGGCGGTTTCACACCACCAGTATTTATAGGACTGGCCGTTTTTGGTTTTGGTGCGCCGGTGATAATGGCGGGTGCAGGTGGTGCACAGTATTTTGTGGGTGAGGCCGGTGCCACAGCCTGGTGTAGCTGCGAGGCCTCCTGAGTTTCTGCGTTTGTGTAGTTCAGCTTGCACCGCGTCAAAAACAGCGCGCTCGATAATTGGCTGATGGGAGTCTTCAATCAAATATTTGGTGAGCTGACCGGTGTTTGCTTCACAGCGTTTGTCGCCTATGCGGGGTCGGTATTGTTTTTGACAGATCGCGTCGCCTGTATAGGTTTCGTTTTCTAGGATGCGGCGCAGCATAGAGGCATGGAATCGCCCGCCATGGCGAGCACACACACCCTCATTATTGAGTCGGGTAGCAATCTTTTCGGGGCTAATACCAGCGAGATAGTCGGTGAAGATGCGTCGCACTATGGCGGCTTCTTCCTCAACGATGCTGAGGTGACCGTTGGTGTAGTGGTATCCGTAGGGTTGGCGTGAGTGCAGGTGCCCGTCGGCGTATTTCTTGCGGATGCCCCATTTCGCATTCGCCGATATGGATTCGGATTCTGCTTGCGCGAATGACGCGAGCAAGGTGATCAGGATTTCACCCTGGGCGGTGGCAGTATCGATCTGTTCTCGCTCAAAACGCACGCTCACCCCAGCAGCAGAAAGTTCACGCACCGTTTTCAATAAATCCACGGTGTTGCGGGCAAAACGGCTAATCGACTTCGTCAAAATGATATCGATACCACCACCCAAGGCGGTGGTTATCATTTCTTTGAACTCATCACGCCCAGTGGTGCTTGTGCCAGTGGCGGCGTAGTCGCTGTAGACGCCGGCGTATTCCCAGTCAGGTGTGGAGCTAATCAATTGGTTGTAGTAGGAAACTTGCGCGGAAAAAGAATGAGTGAGTCGCTCGGATTCGCGTGAGACCCGCACGTAGGCCGCCACCCGCAGGCGTTTGGTGAGTGCGGGGTGTGGGGGTAGTTTGCGTATCTCCATTCTTGCTCCCTTTTGTATCAATGTCGGTGTTTTTCCTTGTTTCTATACATCACTCTGTTCGCCCCGTTTATCCAGTCGTTTCAGGCGTAGTCAGGCGACTGATCGGCGGATTATGTGCGGCGATGAGCACTCGCTCAATCCGTTCATAATCAGCTCGGGTGATAATACCTGCCTTCACGAGCGCGGTGGCGTGGGTGAGCGTAGCGCGAACCGTGGTCTCGGATTGAAGTTGAGCGCGCGTCATGGTCTGCTCCGATGTGCTACATAGCAGGCATGGGTGCAGTACTTGCGCGTCTTGTTCCCATAGGCGCTAAACGGTTTCCCACACCCCGCACAAGTGTAGGTGTAGGTGGCGGTGCGAGTGCGAGCTTCAGGGTGGCGTGCCCACCAGGCACGTCGATGCTGATCGGAGCAAAACCTTTGTGTTTTGCCATCATCTCGCTGATAGATGCGGCTGCCGCACCATGGGCACCAGCCGACCACCGTGTCAGGAACTTGTGCTTGCGGTTCTGGCAACGTCGCGGCGTACCTACGCACGGCTGATGCTGGCAAGCCGAGCAACTCTGCGATACGCCGATATGAGAGCCGGTCAGCATGCAGGGCAGTAATAGCTGATTCTTCACGTGCGTCAAAACCCATCGTGGCTCCTCCTACTAGTTGTGGTTCGCTATAAGCCACCCCAGAGCCTCAAACCGGACGGGTGAGTACCAAGAAAACTAAAAATGGCCGCCCCGCCACCTTGAAAAGGCAGTGGGACGGCCATTGTGTTCTTGGTAGAAGTGTGTGCTAGCTGAGGATTTGGTTCACGCGTGCCTGAACGGTGTTGTAGTTGTAGCCAGCAGCTGTGAGACGGTTGTAGCGTTCTTGCCCGTTACCCCAATCCCCACGGATCACTTCGCGGGCGAGCGTGTCGATGCTTTTACCGGCGGGCTTGGGCTTTTGGCCGAGCAGCTGGTTGACGCGGGCTTGCACCGTGTCGTAGTCGTATCCGGCAGCGGTGAGGCGCTGGTAGCGGTCATTACCGTTACCCCAATCCCCACGGATCACTTCTCGAGCCAATTCATCAACGCTCTTGCCGCTAGTAGTGACGGGCTTGGAAACTGACTTGGCCTCAGGAGTCGGTGCTTTGCTGCTGGTCATGTGGTCGTACCAGTATTGGGCGCGTGCCATGTAGCGCGTGTTTTGGGTGCCTGCGATTTCGCCTGGGCATCCGGTGGCGGCGAAGTGTTTGTGCCCGAACACGTTCTTACCCCACGCTGGGCGGCCAAGCTTATAGTAGCGGCACAAAGCCGCGACTAGGTGTGCTCCGTTTTCCAAGGTAGCGTCACTGATGGTCCAGGGGTTGCCCACATGGTTGTTGGCGTGCTCGATACCAATGGAGGTGCAGTTAGCTTCCCAGTTACCCGCGTGCCATGCAGTGTCACGATCCCACACGAGCTGGCCGATACGGCCGTTGACATCGACTTGGTAGTGGGCGGAAGCTTGACGGGTTTGCCACACGTCCCAGCAGCCACGGATGGTGAGGTTGCCTGCGTTGTGGTGGATGATGACCTTATCGATCTTTCGGCCGTTCCTGCCTGGGGTGTAGTGCTTGTTCATCAGCAGGTTCTGGTCTGCTGTCAGGTTGTTCCAATCCTTCATGATGATTGTTCCTTTCTATTGGTTGGATTGCTTGGGTTCAGGAAGCGGCAGCTCCGGCTGGGACGATGGCGCTGCAGTGACGTCATCCGCTGTGGGAATCGGTGCAGCATCAGTGGCGTCGTGCTTCGTCAGCGCTGCGAGGGTCTCGCGGAGCTGAGCCGGTACGGGCAGACCGAGGCGGGTGGTGTTCTCCAAGAGGGAGATGCCTTCGTTGGAGAGGTAGAAGAAGATCGTCGCGGTACGCAGCACCGCACCAGCACCGAGCACGTACACGTCGAGCAGGTTCGCTAAACCGACCAATGTGAAGATCAATATTTTGCGGGCGATGCCTGTGAACCCGACCGAACTCGACAGGCGCTTCTCCGCAATGGCGGCGAGGACGCCAGTCAAATAGTCGGCGGCGACGAAGGCGATGAGGGCGTAGAGGAATCCATCGAGCCCGCCGAGGAACCAGCCGAGGAATCCGCCTAGGGCGGTGAATGTGCCTTGAAACAACAACCAGAGGGTTTTCATAAAAAATGTCCTTTCAGGTGTTTTGGGTATGAAAAAGGCACCCAACAAGAGGTGCCTGACGGTGATAGAAGAGAAACAGTAAGTTATGTGATGTGGAGTTCGGTGAGTGTGGATTCGGCTGAGCCTGGGCTGGTTAGATAGTCCAGGAGTGCCTCGGCAACGGCCGGAGCATCGACGGCGTCGGCGTTCAAGATGAGCGAGCCGGTGTGCATCTGCGGTAGTACTGGCTGCTCGATATCGTCATCAGTTGGTGGCAGGGCTGCGGGGATGTCCTCGATACCGGGAGCGGCGTGGAGGGATTGCTCATTGACCATCACCGTCTCCTTCCTCCAGTGCAGTGAGTAACGCATCGTAGGCATCAGCGTTCGTGCCAGAAAGCTGCCCGTCATAGCTGGTGAGCAGGTCGATACAGGCTTGGCGGTGGCCTTCATAGGTGCCACCCTCCACCTGAGCGATCTCAGCAAACAGGGCGTCTCGCTCAGCAATGTAAGTAGCTGCGTGCTCGGCGTCTTTCAAGGTGAACGAACCATCATCGGCAATAACCGGTTTAGTGTCCTCTCCGCTGATGGCGTGTTCGGTGACGAGCTCGTATTCGGCTTCTTGCACCGCTTCTAAATGCGGAGCCAATAGGCGGATGAGTCGGGTGCGTGCCCGAGAGGCAGCCCCTGCGAGCTTCATCTCATTAAGCAGGTTGGTGGCGGGCTGTAGATAGTGGTTAGCGAGAGTGAGTTTCATCAGCAGGTTTCCTTTCGTTTCTAGGTGAGGGTGGTGGACATGGTGGAATAGCCAGTATTTGAGTAGTACTGCCAGCTAATGTTCGAGCCCGAGCCGGAGATCGAGGTGATCCAACCGTGATTCAAGAGATTAATCAGGGTGTTCACTCTGCCCATGAGGTCTTTGATGCGTGCCATGACTGAGGTCATGTTGTAGAACGTATTTTTCGTCACCAGATACAGGTCGCTGGTGCCGAACACGATCTTGGAGTAGTTGTTCGTGGACGCCCAGGCGGGGAACGTGCCTTTGCCGGTGAGTGTGGCGTCTTGCGGGTCGATGCCACGATTCCCATTCGTATAGAACGTCCACCCGTGGGTGCGCAGATCCGTACCCAGGTGGATGCCTTTCACCCCGTAATATGAGCCTTTCGGATCGAGGGTGAAAAACGAGCTAAAAGTGCCTGTGGTGCCGGTACGGTATGACCAGGTGACGAAGTCTCCTTGCCCGTTGAGTTGCATGGTAATGCCACGAACGTTCGTGTTGCCTTCTTTATAGGATTCACCGATTTTTCCGATGTAGCGATCCCCGTCATAAAACTCCATCCCATTGGAGTTAATACGTCCCTGCAATGTGGAGCCGGAGTACCACGAGATCATAGTGGGAGTAATCCTGATTGAGCTTGTCCATCCGGCAAGCCCGACCTGGATCGCGTTCGAGGCAAACTTATCGGCCGTAATAGAGCCTGCTTTGATACGTGCAGCGGCCAAGTATCCAGTGGTGATCTTCCCTGCATCGATGGCTGAGATTTTCGCGTTGGTGATGGCGGCGTCGGCTATCATCGCTGTTTTGATATACCCGCTGCTGATGGTGAGCTTATCGGAGGTAATCGAGCCTGCAGCGATACGGGCTGCCGCGAGTGTGCCGGTGGTGATCTTGCCGGCTGAGAGCGAGCCGATCTTCGCGTTCGTGATTGCCGCGTCTTTAATCATGGCGGTGGTGATGGTGGCGTTATCGATACTGGTTTGCCCTGTAATATGGACGCGCTTGCCGTCAATCAAGATGGTTTCCGGGCTGATGTTAATTTGAGCGATAATCCCGTCTTTTACTACCCGTAGATTCACTGCATTCGATAGTTGCGTGATTTGTGACTGCAAGCTGTTAGACGTATCAGTGACAGTGGTTTTATAGGCTTGTACCTCGTCCCACAGCGCGTTGGTGTCGTTCACAGCGTTTTGTGCTAGACCACGAGCAGTGTCTGCTTCTTGTATCGAGTTAAATGCTTGCTGGTAGGCTTCGTCTGCTAACTCAACCGCGTTAAGAGCATCAGTTTTTGCTTGAGCAACGTCTTGCTGTGCCTTGTCGAGTTCGGCTTGCCACAGTGCCAGGTTCACTGGTGTCATGAGTGGTTTCCAGCCCGGCTCACCAGTATCGGTGATGCCCCAATACCAGATTGAGGTGCCTGCCTCGCCTTCGTCTTTGAACCAGGTATCGCCTAGGTGGGGATTAGCAGGCGCGGAGGGTGAGTAATAGTTGGTGTTTTTCCCATCGGCTGACGCCAACGCGAGAGCTGCCACCTCGTTAGCCTCAGCTACAGCCGTGCTCATACCCCGCATGGTTGCTGCTACGGAGGTGAATGATGGCGTGGCGTTGCCTAGCTGGATCGAGATATAGCTGTTGGTGAGCGGATTGAACGTGTAGGCGATGACGCGGGCGGTGAGGTTGACGCCAAGGTCAGTGTGTTTAACGGTGACGGTATCGCCCAGGTTCACGTGCTCGAGCTTGGCGAGATCAGCGTATTCGAGGGTGGTGGACAGATCCACGAACGAAACATCATAGCTGGCGGTTGGCAGGTCGGCCCCGGTGGCGTACTCAGCCTTTGCGAGTTCACGCAGCATGGCGTGGGCTTGTTCGAGTGGAACCTCGTCTTCTTTGGGTGTGTCTGGATCTTTGACGGCTTTCACCTGGTCAAACTTGGCCACCTTGACGAACGGATACGCATAATCACTAATCCGGGGTGAATCGACGTAGAGTTCTGGCAGGAGTAGCCCGTCATAGCCTACTGGCAGTATCCGGGTTGCTAGCAAGGCGGTGTCGATGCTGGATGTGTAGCCGGTGAGGTTCTTCCGATCCTGTATCACTACACCCGTGAGGGAACCGCGGCGGGGCGCGTGGCGGATCTGCCAGTTATCGAACGTGAACTCCCCACCCCAACGATTCGCGAAAGAGTTATCTTCATCGGTATTGAGAATCGCGGCCGCAATCGAAGTACGCACAACCCGAGCAGAAGCAATAGTGCCCGTATCGGAGGATACTGCAGTGAAAGGGTGGGGATAGTTTGCTGCGCCCAGTAGTTGGGTGAGCGCGGCAGTGGGGGTTTTGTTCACCACGAACGTATCGGCAATCAGGTTGTGTGAAAGGTCGAAAAACACGTGATTCGCTTCTACGTGCAGCACCTGGTCAATGGATGTGTCGATAGCGGTGATACGGAACGCCTGCTTCTGCTCGGCCCATGGCACCGGGCAGGCCACAATCTGGCCAACCACCAGGTATTCGGCATACTCGCCCCAGGCTGGATAATCAAAAGCCAGAGTGAAACTTGCGTTGAGTTCCTCGGTCACCACCGGGGAGATGATCTGGCCATCGAGAACGCCGAGACCAGTAGCATCAAACCGGGTAGCGGCAGCATCATGCAGGGTAATCATCAGTAGTTCGCTTTCTATTAGAGGTTGCGCCAGTTCGGTTCAATCACGACCTTGGTGATGCCCGGGCCGAGGGTGATCGGGTTGCTCATCGGCGCAAGGATCGGGAAGTCACCGATCAAGGCATCGGTTTGGATGTTTCCTGCCACGTGACAGATCTTGCGTGGCGTGTCGATCGTGACTTGCCCGCCAGGAGACTTCACCGTATGCGTGACACTGCTGATTGCGATGGTGAGGGTGCCACTGCCATAGATAGTGATGACCGGCTCAGCCGCCACCAAGCACGGATTGACCACCTGCCCACTGGTAGTGAGCGTAATCGGCTCGGCCTCAATGATGTAGTTGAACGGCTGGCAGGTAAACGTCACAGTGAAGTCCCACCAAAGACCTGTGAGTCTGGTGAGGTGGCTGAAATCGATATGTTTCACCGTGTAGAACACGCCAGGATTGGTGGACAGTTCCAAGCGCTCTATCCGTCCCACGCTAGCCACCGTGCCCGCACACACGGCCCGCAGGCTGCGAAACATCTGCGGCGCGGTATTGCTCTGTGTGGCTGTGATGGCGCAATGGACGGTGATTCTCTGGTCAGCCCAACCCTTCTCGCGCGTGAGAGTGCCGGCTCGTCCCTCGACCTCAATGTCCTCCACTTTTCTTTGCGTGGTGGGGATGGCGGGTGGCTCGAGAATACGAATACCGAAATCGCTGTAAGAGTCGTATTGGTTGTTTAACGTGAAGCTACGCATACACACCTCCCAACAGCGCACCACTACGCCGTGAGCGCAGGGCTAGTTGTTTATCAATACTTGGGGTGAGTTTGCCGACCAGCGTGCCATCATCAAGCACCACCCGAATATCCAAACCACCAAGAATCGCCCGAGCCGTCTGATCAATCAACCCTCGAACATCCAAACCGGCGCTGCCAGTATCGGGGCTGCGGTGAGCATCAGTCTTGCCAACAGTTGTGGTGGTGGCTGGTGGTTCGAGGGCAGGTAGGTCAAACGCGCCTGGGCGAATATCGATAGGTACGTGTACGCCGGCAGCTAGCTCATCAAAAGCGGAAAGCGTCCCAGCCGCCATGTCTGTAGCTGCCTCCACAGCCTGCTGACCAGTAGAAGAGATGCCTCCTGCGAGGCCTGTGGTGAGCATTTGTCCCACCCACGCCATTTCTTTCGAGGGAGAGTGAATACCGAAGAAGCCAAGAATGCCATCCCACAAGTCGGCACACCATGAACTCACCCGGTTCCACAACCAGCCCGCTAAGCCTTGGATGCCGTTCCACAAGCCGCGCACGAGATTCGCGCCCACGTTCGCCATCTGGCTGACCCCGCCACTAATCGCGTTCACGATGCTGGAGAGAATATTGCGCGCAGCACCGGTGATCGAGGAAATAACCGAGCCGATATTACGAATCAGCCCCATGAGCAGGTTGTAGCCCGCGCTGATCATCGACCCAACCCCGCCAGCAATCGTGGAAAGAATCCCAGCCAAGATCTTGCCCACTGCACTCAAAATCGCGCCGATAATCGCAGGAAGGTTCCGCACCAGCGCCACCAGCAGTTGTACACCAGCGGTGATGATTTGTGGGATTGCGCCGAGCACGGCACCGATGATTGCGCTAATAATCTGTGGCAACGCGGCCACAATCGTCGTAATAATCTGTGGTAGGGCACCAATCAACGCCACGAACAACTGCACACCCGCATCAATCAACAACGGCAGGTTGCCCAGCAGTCCGGTAATCACTGCGTCGATGATCTGCGGGAGTGCTTCCACTATGGCGGTAATGATCTCTGGTAGCGCGGTAACGAGCGCGGTGAACAGTTGGATACCAGCCTCGATGATCAGCGGGATCGAGACAATAATGAAATCGATGATTGCCGTGATCAGCCCAGGCAAAGCCTCTACCAGCACAGGGATCGCGGCGAGCAAGCCTTGCGCTAGCCCCATGACGAGTTGCAAGGCAGCGTCCAATATCAATGGGAGGTTGTCGATGAGCGTGGTGCACATATCGATGACGAGTTGCACGATTGCCGGAATCAGGCTCGGCAACGCCTGCGCAAGACCAGTCGCCAACGTAGCGATCATTTGTAGGGCGGCCTCGAGGAGCATGGGGAGGTTGGCAATAATCGCATCCACCAAGGCGAGCACCAACTGCACTGCGCCCTCGGTTAAGCCTGGCAACGCAGCAATCAGACCCTGGACGAGGAACACGATGATCTGGGTTGCCGACTCCACCAAGAGTGGCAGGTTCGCCATAATCGCAGAACCCAAACCGCCCACGATACCCTCGACCGCCTGCAACACCGACGGCAACGTCGACAATAAGGAACTAGCGAGGCCTTGCACCGTAGTCAACATGACCTCACTGATTTTCTCCCAGTCGCCGTCAGCCTCTACCAGGCCGCGAGTAAACTCACCGAGCAGATCCACACCGTCGTCAGCCAGTAGTTGTAGTTGTGGGAGGAGGACGGTGCCGAGGGCGTGTTTCGCCGCCGCACCACCAGCCTTTAGCCGCTGAATCGAATCATCAAACTTACCCAACTGCTCCAACGTCTCATCGGAGAGCACTGCGCCCATGCGTTTAGCTTCGCCTGTCAGCTCGGCCATACCCGCCGAGCCTTGCTCGATCAGCGGATTCAACTCCTGAGCGGACTTACCGAACAACTGGAAAGCGATAGCGTCCCGTTCGGTTTCGTTCGGGATCTTGCCTAGAGCATCGATAGCCTCCCAATACACTGTTTCGCTATCACGCAGCTGACCGCTGGAGTCGGTGACGGAGATACCGAGCTTTTTGTATGCCTCCACCGCGAGTTTGGTGCCGTTTTGGGCTGCAGCCATGGACTTAATGTTCTTACCCATGGATTTCGTCATGGTTTCCACCGAGACGTCCACCAGCTCAGCCGCATACGTATACGCCTGCAGTTTCTCAGCGCTCACGCCCGTCACCGTGGAGGTGGTGAGGATATCGTCTGCATACGCCGCAGAACTGACGGCCATGCTGGACAGGCCTTTAGCGGCAGCAACGCTGGCTGTACCCACCGCCACGAACGCCGCACCCAAAGCAGCACCCATCGCCTTCGCCGCACCCGAGAGCTTGCTGAACTTGCCCTCACTATCGGCAGCCTCATCGCCAGCCTGATCCAGTTGTTGTTCCAGTTCGTTCGCAGCACTAGCTGCCTGACCCATCTCCGTATCGGACTTCGCCAGGGCGGCGTTGTTATCCTCAACCTCGCGTTCAAGGTTGTTTAGTGTGGCCCCCGCGTGGTTGAGCTGAACCTGCCAATTCTGGGTCCGCCGATCCGACTCCCCAAACGAGTTACTCGCATTCTCGAGGGCCTCACGCAGGGTCGCGATCTTCGCCTTCTGCGCCTCAATCTCACGCCCCAACACCTGGTTACGAGCCGCGAGCTTCTCGGTCGAATTGTCATTCTTAGCGAACTGGGAATCCACCAGTTTCATCTCAGAGCCAAGCACCTTAAAGCTGGCGTTGATATCACGCAGCGCGGCCTTAAACTCCCGCTCACCCTCCAAAGCAATCTTCAAACCAAAACCCTCAGCCATGGGAAGATGCTCCTTTCAGATATTTGCGTGTGGATATGGGAGAATGAGTACAGATAGGTCAGAGCGAATCGAGGTGAGCCAATGAGGACGATGAAGAGTGTGGGCTGGTGGATTCTGGCGATCAGCGTGTTTCTCGTTGTATTTCCCTGCACGCTTGCTTTGGCGTTTGGCTTGATGCTCTCGGGTGTGCTCACTCCGATTGCTGGCATTGGGAACGTCGTGGCGCATCTCGCTGGCTGGGAGGGTCACCTGTTTGCTCTCGGCACTATTCCTCTTTCTCCGTGGCTTGCACTGCCCGTGTCTATCGTGGTTGGGGCACTTTTGCTTGGCCTGGGTTGGCTTTCGTGGAAAGCGACCGTAGTGATTTATCGCTGGCTGATGAGCCTGAAACCACACGCTGAACCCACCTATCCGGATTCGTATTCGATGCCTGCCGTGTGAGCTGCTCGTGGCACAGACGATTGTTTTCCTCCACGGCCTTGGCGAATCACCCACCGTATGGGGCGGCGTGACGAGCGCGCCAGAGCTAGCGAGCTACGAGTGTGTGACGCCAGCACTTTTTACTCCTGAGTTATTAACTGATGGTTGGTCGCTTGATACGGCTACCGATCTGCTCGCTACCCAGATTGGCGAGCAGCGAGTGCATCTGGTGGGGCTTTCCCTCGGCGCGGTTGTGGCACTCAATCTCGCGATTTGCTACCCGCACCTGGTGGCGTCGCTGTTGCTTTCAGCTCCGCAAGCCAAACCACCAGTACTGCTCATGCGGGTGCAGAACCTGCTGATGCGCCTTTTGCCCGAGAAGGTGGTGTGCCCGCCAGAAGTGACCAAGAAACAACTACTCGCGGTTATGGAGTCCTTGAGCAGCCTTGACCTCACACACGGGCTACCAACAGTGAACGTGCCAACCACCGTGGCCTGCGGGGCGAAAGATCGAGCAAACCTGAACGCAGCACAACACATTGCTGCAGCAATACCGACTGCCCGCTTCGAGATTGTTCCCAGCGCGAAGCATCAATGGCATGCACAAATGCCACAGCAATTCGCCCGGCACGTTGCCCGACACCTAACCGCCTAAATACCTACGGGGATCACGTCATCGATGCTCAGGTGACGGCGGGGTTTAGAGATGCCTTGCTCTTGCCGCCAGCACTCGATGAGGTCGAGGAGGTGGCCGAAGCGCAATAGACCCACCTCCTCCTGGGTGAGGTGGAGGTGGGCGAGCGCGATGTATTCGAGACGGGTGAATGCTGCCTCGTCCGACTCGCCACTCACTGCGCTGGTTTCGCGTCGGCTTTTGGGTCTGGCTCGGAAACAATCGCTCGGCGGGTTCCTTCCTCCAGCGCGGCAGTAATCGCAGACTTATAGCTAGTCAGGTCAGCGGGGACGGTGAGCAGCTCCACCACTTCGGTCGATAGTTCCTCACGCTTGTCATCAGGGTGCTGGAGGTTCCAAATAGCGACGTCTTGGTTAGCGAGCAGACATATCAGCCAGATGACTTCTTCAATGGCTTGTTCAAAGTTCTCTGACTTCATCAACTTGTCACCCAAATGATCCAGCCCGCCGTAACGGCCAGCAATCTCACGGGTCGCTCTAGTAGTGAGGCGTAGCTGATAGTCCTGGTCGTTGATTGTGATCACCGAGGCGGGCTTCTGATTCGTATTCTTGCTCATGGTTATGCTCCTGCCTGGGTAAAGCTAGGTTCGTACACGGTCGTGTACCAATTGCCGATGACCTCGCCGGTGGTGGTGGTTTCGTCGGCTTCTGCTTTCCACGGATGCTTGCCTGCCCCGTCTGGTTTGGTGCGGCGCAGGATCGTGCCCTCGATTTCTGGGGTGGAGAATTCAATCGAATCTCCCTTCGTCGTCAGACTCGTGGTCGGGACAGCGAACTTCACCCGATACAGCCAGAAATACCGGTACGTGCCATTCGCCTTGGCGGCACGGAACGCGATTGCTACACCTGCACCGCCGTCCTCGGTAGCGGACACGAGGACTTTGTTTCCGTCCACGCGTGCGCCGATCAGGTCGGCTGCCACGTCGGCACCAATATCGTCCACGCCCAAAGTGATGGTGCCGGATTTAAACTCTTTCACAATCTCTGATGCCCCATCGTCGGCATACAAGATAGCCTCCGCGAGTTCTACCGAGAGTTCTGCGGAGATGGCTTTGGCGAGGGGTTTCGGGGTGTTGTAGGTCTCGTTACCTTGGTCGTCCTCGGTGAAGGTGGCGTAGTAGAGCTTGTCTAAACCAATCGTTGCCATGATTCTTTTCCTTTCTGTTGGTGGCGGTGGTTTGAGAAAATGAAAACTGTGGAAGGCGGTGAAGCTTTATGGTGATGACGATGCGTGAGATTCTCGCGGCACTCAAGCGTGCGATCCCAGATGCTGGTGTGTGGTGGCCGGGCGATAGCCGCTTCGAGATCCTCGCTGGCGCGATATTGACGCAGAACACCACGTGGACGAGCGTGGAGAAAGCCCTCACCAACCTCAAAGACCTGAATCTGCTCAACCCCGCTGCGCTGCGGGAGGGCAACGAGAAGCTGGTGCAGGAAGCGATTCGTCCCTCAGGCTATTGGCGTGCCAAGACCCGTTATCTTGCCAATATCTCCAACTGGTTCACCACCAACGACCATCTAGCCCCGGACTTGAGCGATGCTGAGTTGCGCTGGTCGTTGCTTGAGGTTCGTGGGGTTGGTGAAGAAACCGCTGACGATATTCTGCTGTACGCCTATAACCGTGGCGTCTTCATCTATGACGCCTACGGTCGCAGACTTTTGAACGCTGCCGGATGGGGCGAATACCCAACATATAAGGCAGCGCGACTGGCGTGCGATGACGCGATTCGCACCGAGGAACTGACGGTTAGTGAATACGGGCTGTTGCATGGGTTGATTGTGCAGGCAGGGAAAAACGCGCGGGCGGCTGGCGGCTGGGACATCTACTGGCCGATGGTGACCAGTTCATAGGTGGCAAGGTCGATTGCCCAGTGGTGGTAGCCGGTATCGTCCTCATGACCCACATACCTACGAGCTGTGACCGTCAATCCCGCATCGATGCAGGCGTCGGTGAGGCGTTTTGCGATGGTGCGATAGTTGATTTTACAGAACAGGGAGAGCCGGACTTCTTCCACGTCGATGCCGGGCTTGTTATCCCGGTACAGGCGGAAAACCTCATCCAAGGGTGTGAGCACGGCGTAGGTATCGGGTGCTGGGGATTTGGTGTAGGCCGCTGTTGCCACAGGTAGGTTAAGGTCGTGGCAGATGGCGGTGAGTTTGGCGAGCAGGCTCATGTGCCACCACCTATAGCTGCTTCGAGTTTGGCTTTCATCGCCTCCACCACACCGGTTTTGGTGGCGTTCCTGGTCTTGTTCAAAAACGGGTGCGCCCTGCGGTTGGAGCTGCCGTATTCGAGAATCACCGCAAGCAAAGCATTAGGGCGACCGTCGGTGCGGTTTTCAGCGAAGCCGACTTTAATGTTGTGGTTCCCGTTCCCATCGGTTTTCACTGGCGAGATACCAAGCGCACTAACGAGCTGGCCGGTGGAACGGGAAGTGTCTTCACCGCGTCCGATGGATGCTTGCAGGTTGGAGCGCATGACCGGCTCCACAATCTCGGCTCCGGCTTTCAAAACGTCATCGGCTAGCTCATCGGTTTGCCTGGAGAGCTTCTCGATCTGCCGTAGAGTCGCTTCTGGCATGGTGATCGTTGTTCGAGCCATCATACGCTCCCTTCAGCATGGATATTGGTGGCGAGGATTTCGAGATACCTGCCCCGCCCACGCACGTCCTCTACCGAGTCGATCTCGAAGCGTTCATCATCGGCGGTTTCAATCAGCATTGCCTCAGTGATATCCACGCCGGGCAGGACTCGGATGCGGAATAGGTCGGTGGCGCGCGTGTATGCGGCGCGGTTCGCCCACGCGCTACTGCCGTGCCGTCCTTCACGAAACGCCCGCACCGAGGCCACCAGCTTCAGTTCCTTGGATTGGAAGCCCTCGTCATCAGTAGTGACGGTGGGCTTGAGGATTGTGATGGTCTGGTTCATTTTTCCAAACGACATCAGCGCCTCCTGTTCCTAGATTTTCCATTCGCGGCCGAGAATGAGCAGCCGGTTGACCGCATCCCACACGGCCCCAGCGGCTCCGGGGTTGTCGCCCCAGAAGCCTGCGGTAGAACCATCCCTGGATTCATAAAAATGGCTGGCGAGCATGATGATGGCCTGCCTGGTGGCAGGGCTCATCTCACTGGTCTGGTAGTGGCTGGGTGGGAGGTGTTGATAGTCCTCGGCATACCCGACCGCGTTGCCAATCAGGGCGAGCAGTAGCTGGTCGTCGTGGTTGTGCTCGAGTATCAGGTTTGCTTTCACGGCGCTCAAGAGTTCTTGCATGCTAGTCATCTATCGACACCTCCCATCCATTCCTTCAACTCATCTAGAATCAGGCACCGGTTGTGGTGGTTTTCTGGGTGATGACTTTCACGGCCTCGGGGATAATCAGTTTGCCGTCTACTCGCTGGCTCGCGAGGAATGCTACCTGCCCGGTGGTAGCAAACAGCTCGTTGAGCCGCTTAAAGGCTCGGCCTTGACGATCCGCGATCCAGTAGAAGGACAAGTCTCCGAAGGCAATACCGCGTGTTCCGCCTTTGAGTTCGGGTGCGAACTGGCTGGTGTAGACCGGCCGGTTCAAGATCGTATCCGGAGTGCCAGCCGTGAGTGCTGGTTGCCACAGGTATTGGCCGTTGTTGTCTTTGAGCTTGCGAATCACTTTCACGGTCGAATCATTCATGATCCACACGGCGTTCTTGCGATACGGGGAGCGTAGAGAATAGTGCAGGTCGATGAGTTCATCAGCGCTCA
Organism: Coriobacteriaceae bacterium; assembly: GCA_004557505.1. Lineage (GTDB taxonomy): Bacteria > Actinomycetota > Coriobacteriia > Coriobacteriales > Atopobiaceae > Tractidigestivibacter. The sequence goes on from SFGZ01000002.1 coordinate 58,417, forward strand.
CTGTGGTGGCAGCAGAGGCTTTGAGGCCTTCTTCGGCGGTGGTGAAGATCCCTGTGGGCTTATTCGTCCCATCACCCGTGAGGAAGGCTTCTTCCTCAGCGGCACCAATCCTGCGCCCAAACTCGCCCGAGAGGTAACTTTCGATATCGAAAGCGGAGTCGTTCAAGAGTTCCTCTGAGATTTTGAGGAAGGTGCCGAGCTTGAAAGACCCTAGGGTCATCTGGTCGAAGACTTCGTCGGACTCGCTATAGGCTTTGCCTTCCTCCAACCAGGAAGCAATCCCATGCGTGGCGACGACTGGGATCTTGCGATCACCCGAGCTGGTTTGGATCACGTTCGCCAGGGTGCGCACGAAGTTTTCTTCCTCGAGTGCGGCGACGACGTGGGTTTCGAATTCGTCTGGCACCAGGTAGCCGCCCTCGGTATCGACACCTTCGGACAGGGCGTTGCGGATCTCGTACGGATTCGAGTGCATTCGCATCGCATCCCAAAACGCTTTGCGGTACTCAGCAGACGCACGCCCTGGCTTCTCGTCAGTAGCGGGTGTGTTCGCGCCGGGCATGACGGTGAGCGGTTTGGACGTAGCTTTGGCCATTTCCTTATCGATGGCTTCTGCTTTTTCCATGCGGGTGATAGCAGAAGCGAGGGCGTCCATGTCGTCCATCATCGCGCTGTAGGTGGCGTCGTCCTCGGCAGACAATCGTCCGTCGTCTCCTTGGTGGGTGTCGAGGAAATCCTTGGTTTTCTCCCACAGGTCGGCACGTTTGGTGCGTAGTTCATTCATCGTGGTCATCAGTTGTTTCTCCTTCTATCTAGATAGTTGTTATGACCGGTCAGGGGTGCGCTGCCCAAGAGCCATATAGGCCTCAGATAGCAACCGGCCCCGAGCACTCGTTTGCTCAGGGCCAGCACAATCAAGATTCGGATTGGGTTCGGTGATGTCCACTAGGGGTGGCTGCACCACGCGCGGCGGTGGTGCGGTGGGCTGGTAGTGGTTCACAATGCGTTTTTCCAGAGCGCGGCGGTCGAACACCACCGGCTCCACGTTCGTCTCGCCGCCTTGCAGCGGTGGGTCAATCTCATCGGCGAAACCCATGGTGAGCGCGGCTCTGGAGTCCATCCAGGTTTCGGCATCCATGAGCTTGGCCAGCTTCGCCCGGCTCATCCCTGTTTTTGCTTGGTAGGCATTAATAATGGATTCCTTCACCGAGCCGAGCATCTCAATCGCCCGACCCAGTTCCTCACTATCGCCCATGGCCATAGTGGCCGGGTTGTGAATCATCAGCATCGACACCGGCGACATAATCACGGTTTTGCCTGCCATAGCAATCACGCTCGCCGCCGAAGCAGCCAGCCCGTCGATACGGACGGTGACAGTGCCCGGGTAATCGGTGAGCAGGTTATAGATTTGCGCTGCAGCAACCACATCACCACCAGGGCTATTAATCCACACCGTAATATCGCCACTATCAGCATTGAGTTCCTCGGCGAACAAAGCTGGAGTGATGTCATCATCAAACCAGGTTTCCTCAGCAATCACCCCATCCAAATGCAAAACCCTAACATCAGGCGCATCAGGGTTACTTACTTGGTCTGTTGGGGGTTTGCTCCAGTTCCAAAAACGCTTCATCTCTTCCTCCTACGATTCATAGATTCATCTGCTTGTTGCTGTTCGTCGGGTGGCGGCTCCGGCTTAGGCTGTTCCGGCTCAGGCTGTTCTGGCTCTGTTTGCTGGTCGGCTTGTTGCTTGTTGGCGTAGACTCCAGCCAAGCCGAGTGGGAGCATATTGCCATTCACCAAATACAAATCCCCACCCTGATCCTCAGGAATCAAATCCAGATTCTCGAGTGCTCTAATGTCGTTGGCGCTCATCCACCCGTTCTGCCGAGCCGTGGCATACCCATTCATCCGAGACACATAATCGCCGCGCAGGAGGCCTTCGAGGTTGAATTTCACGAACACGCGCGGCTTCTCATCAGAGCTGAGCAGTGTCTTGGTGATGGCTTGTTCCCAGCGGATCACCCACGGCTCGAGGGTATATTTCACAAACTCTAAGCTCTGCTGCTCAATATTGCTAAAAGAGCTTTTCTCTAAATCGCCGACCATGTGCGGCGGGATACGGAAAATCCTCGCGATCTCGTTGATCTGAAACTTCCGTGTCTCGAGAAACTGTGCCTGCTCAGGGCTAATCCCGATCGGGGTGTATGTCATGCCCTCCTCAAGCACCGCAATCTTATTGCTGTTCCTAGCTCCACCGAAGGTCTGCTGCCAGGATTCGCGCACACGGGCCGGGTCTTTGATTGTGCCTGGATGCTCCAACACGCCGCCAGGGGCCGCGCCATTAGCGAAAAAGCTCGCACCGTATTCCTCGGTCGCGATCGCTAATCCGATAGCGTTTTTCGCCATCGCAATCGGGCTATAGCCCACCAAACCATCAAAACCCAGCCCAGGAATATGCAACACATCAGCAGCAGTAAGCGTGACTTTGCGTGGCTGATCTTGATCTGGCTCATCGCCCGTGCGCGTATAGACGTACTCAAGCTCGCCATGCTTGTTCCTGCCAACCTCAATATGGTTGGGCATCAGCGGATACAAGCCGAGCACCTCGCCCTTACCATTCCTAATGACTTGGGCGTAGGCGTTACCCCACAGCAGCAGATGCGTCATCAAAGTTTCCCGGAAAACAAATGAGGTCATTTCTGGATTCGGCTCATCATGCAGCAGCACGTAGAGTGGATGATCCAACGCCTTCACCCGCGAAGCATTCTCCGCATAGCGGTACACGTGTAGCGGCAAACCAGCTATAGCCTCGCTCAGGATTCGCACACACGCATACACGGCAGTCATCTGCATCGCGCTGCGTTCCGTCACCGGCTTACCCGCGCTCGTGGGGCCGAAAAAGAAACTGTACCCGCCGTTTGTGAGAGCTTTATTCTCTGCGGGGCGTTTCTTGAAAAGCTCGATAAGGCCCATAAGTATTCACTCTTTCTATGTGACAATTGATGCCATGAGATGGGCAGTAAAAACAACATGGATACGCATCGCGGCGCTTTTCGCTACCTATCTAGCGTTTCCAGCGATAACGCTAGGCGTGATTCGTGTCTTGCAGGCGCAAAATGCAGGAATGCTCATGTTCATCTTGATGCTGTTCATTGCTCTACCGCTAGCGACTGTCGTTATAGCAGCGTGGGATGGGGTGAAAGAAGGATTCAGCTCTTTGTGGGTGCTAGCCCCAGTGATCTGCTTTCTGCTACCCATGTTCGTGTTTTTTAACGAAACCGCCCTCATATACGGCGCTAGCTACAGTGTGCTCGGCATGGCTGCTAACGCTATCGGAGCGCTTTTCCACCCACACCACACTAAATAAACAACAGTCCACGCTCGTCGTAGACGGACTCAACCGGCTCGTTGTTGCCGTTACGAATTGCCCGGTCGAGCGCCATTATCAGGGCGACGATGCCGTCGATTTTCTCCGTACTCTTTTGTTTGTCGGGTTTGATGTTGCCTGCCGGGTCTTGCCTCACGGTGATGTTGTCGGCCATCCAGGCGAGCACCGGGTGCCCACCATGCGCCAGTCGGCCTTCGAGGGCGAGTTTCATGAGTTCTTTCGATGGTGGGCTCATGTCTTTGAAGCCTTGCCCGAAGGGCACGACGGTGAAGCCGAGTCTTTCAAGGTTTTGGCTCATTTGGACGGCGCCCCAACGGTCGTAGGCGATCTCGCGAATGTTGTATTTAAGGCCGAGTTGTTCGATTTCGTGTTCGATGTGGTCGTAATGCACGACGTTCCCCTCAGTCGTTTCGAGGAAGCCTTGCCGGTGCCATAGGTCATAAGGGACGTGATCCCTTGCCACGCGCAGATCCAATGTGTCTTCAGGCAGCCAGAGCTTGGGGAGTATCCAGTAGGGTTCGTCGGGTTCTTCGGGTGGGAATACGAGCACGAAGGCGGTGATGTCTGAGGTGCTTGAGAGGTCGAGCCCGCCGTAGCACGGTCTGCCTTCCAGCCACTTTGGGTCGACGGGTGCGTTGTTGTGGTTCCACACGTTCATGGGCATCCAGCGTATTTCCTGCTTCACCCACTGGTTCAGCCTGAGCTGGCGGAACGTGTTTTCTTCGGCAGGGTTTTGCTTCGCAGACTCACACGCGTCACGTACCTTGTCGAGGGTGACGGTGATGCCAAGGCTGGGGTTGGCTTTACGCCACACGTTTTCGTCTGTCCAGTCTTCGTCCATGTCGGCCCCGTAGATGACGGGATAGAACCTGGGGTCGTGTTTCTTGCCGGCGATGATGTTGAGGGCTTTCTCATGCTGCTCAAAACAAATCGAGTGGGTGTCCGAGCCTGCCGTGGTGATGAGGAAATAGAGCGGCTGGGTACGTGCGTCACCAGAGCCTTTCGTCATCACATCAAACAGCTTGCGGTTCGGTTGAGTGTGCAGCTCATCGAATACCACTCCGGAAATGTTGAACCCATGCTTCGAGTACGCCTCCGCTGAGAGGACTTGGTAGAAAGAGTTCGTGGGCGTGTAAATAATCCTCTTTTGAGAGCGCAGGATTTTCACGCGTTTTGCTAATGGTGGGCACATGCGCACCATGTCCGCTGCCACCTCGAACACAATCGAGGCTTGCTGCCGGTCGGCCGCGCACCCATACACCTCAGCGCGCTCTTCACCGTCAGCACACGTGAGCAGTAGTGCGACGGCGGCGGCGAGTTCACTGTTGTGAGTGGGCAGGAAGCTGCGCCCGATCAGGTAGAGGTGTGAAGGTGAGTCAACCTGAATACATTGCATCCCTGGGTTTTTGATTGGTTCGATGGAGTCGATGTAACGGTAGTGAGAACGCGAACGGGGATTCCTTGTAATCGCGCGGGATTGTTTACGATCCAATCCAGCCACCTTGATGTCATCAAAAGCCGTGAACTTCACGTAATACAAAGTCTCGCCAGTTGCGACACGTCCACACTCGCTTGAGGACTTGCTCCAATCGGTGCGTTGCGTTGAAGCGGTGGTCGTGATCGCGTTCTTGATGCCCAAGCTCCACAGTAACTCGCTCACCGATTGGGCTAAAGCGGGTTCGGTGGAGCAGTAGATTGCTTGACCTTTACGGCTGGAGATCGACCCATCTGAATCCATTAATCCCTGCAACAGTTCGAGACGCTGATTGTAGGAAGCTCGCAAATACTCGGTGGGGATAACTTTGTCGTGGAACGAATCAACGAGCACGGACGTGAGTTCATCGACTCGGATCACTACCGAATCACCCACGTTGGGGTATTCCACACCCAGGTGGTTCCACGGCCAGACGCGCTCGAGTACGCCGAGCCGGTCACTGGTTTGGATCGTGATGTACGGCTTGTTCGCTGTGCCGTTACCGAGCCAGTAGCCCATCACATACGGATCAACAGGGAGTTCTGCTTCAGGAGTATCAATTGCTTCGGCAATAGGGATCCGGAAACGATACGAGGAGCCATCTTTAGGTAGGCGATACAGTTCACCGGTGGTCATCACCGCCACGCGGGGTTTGCCGTGCGTGTATTGGCCTGCCCACTGGTGACGCTCACCAGCCTCAACCACTTCACCGTCTTTAAACCGGATGCGATATGCCTGCTCGCTAAAGTCCACTGGGGATTTTGCGACCACGGTGCACGGCTTGCCGGTCTCGTCAAAGATCGTGTCACCCACCTGGATTGCGCCCATCGTCGTAAACCCAGCTGGGGTGGGAATCAAAGTGTCGAGGGCGACCTGCTTGCCTTGCTTCTTCGGTATTTCCACATACGCCTGCGTGAATTGCCGGTATCCGTCGGGTTTGAGGGTGCCGAACAGGTCGCGGATGATTTGTTCTTGCCAATCAATCAACTCGAAGGGCTTGCCAGCCCAGCGGCCTTTTGTGTGCGTGAGTGCCTGAATGAACGCCACCGCATAATCCGCTGCCTGCTTGTTGTAGTGGGAGGTGGGCGCAGCGAACTTGGTGGGCACGTATTTCTCGAGTTTGCGTATCGCCATCAGCGTGCCTCCTCGTGGCGTGAATAAAAGCCCAACCTGTATCGGGTTGGGCTTCATACTGGATTGTTAGTTGTTTACTTGATTTGGTTCATCGCCCAAGCAATCGCGTGGCCGGCGTCTTGGAAGTATTCGTCTGCCTCGGCGACAAGGCCGAGGGCGCATTCAGTAAAGCCTTTGGAGTTTGGGCCGAACCCGAAGACGGGCTCTTCAAGAGCAACATACACTTTGGCGGTGTTTCCTTGTTTGTCTTTGCCTAGGTTGACCCAGTTGGTTGCGATCACATGAGTGCCGTATTGGATGAGCGCGCCGAAACTATCGGTTTGCATCTGTAGGTCGTTCATCGTCACCGTGGTCTCGTTGGTTTCCATTTTCTGTGCCGCCTATCCCGTGTTTGGCTGGTGTGCTTTTGGTATGTACATAAACCCATACGTTCTAGGCGACATCCAGACATATCGTGTCTTAAAATCAAGGAAATATAGAGATCCATGTCTTTAGAGGTGGGAGTGTTTCCCACTCGTCCTCACTAGGGACGAGTCCCACGCTTGATCTGTCATCCCAGCGCACGTGCAGAGTGCCTAGAGAATCAACATGAACAACTTGTGCCTTGGCTTCCTAGCTCGAGACCGTAAGGGTCATTCATTGCGATGAGGCGTACCCGCCTACCTGTAAGATCGTCACTCATTTCTTGGGGTTCTTCCATGCCGAGTTACCCGAGAGAGGCTTAAGCAGGATCTTGCGCACCTGGGCGTGTTCTCTGCCTTTGAGGCCGATGCGGTAGAGCAGGGAGCGTAGCTCATACTTTTCATTCACCACCTCGTCACTCGTGGCGCGGTGGGTGGTGCGCCCGATACGTTTCGCATACGCCACCAGCCTAGTGAGGAACTGAGCGTAGGCGGTGATGTGCTCACACTCGGGCAGGTGATCCCACCACGGAAAACTCAACCCCTCGCTACTGGTGGTGATGTCGAGTTGGTTTGCATTCAATGCTTTAGCTATCAGGGCTGCTTTGGCGGAAATCAGTTCTCGTATCCGTGCCAGCTCGTCTTTAGTGAGTGTCTTTGGCAACGTAATCACTAAACCATAGTTGTCAGCGTGTGTGATACTCACGGTTGCACCCCTTCTTTCATGGCTGGTTATCGGCTCACATGCCATATAGCCATAGCTATCTGTACTTATCCAGTCGTTTCCCGCGGTACTGTCAATGAGTATTAGACATCTCGGCCACTATCCGAGCGAGTATCATTTCAGCGCACGGCAACGCGATCCCGTTTCCCCACAGCTTGTAGAGCGCACGGTCAGTGACGGGATTGGTGAGCCATTTCTTCACCTGCGTTCTCGTCTTGGTCTTCTTCAAACCCACCGCTACTGCCCACCTGGCCCAGACCTGCCACCAGTAATCCACCTGCGCTTGTGTTGGTTCAGTGATTGCGAGGTTATCTGTCCAATCGTCAGGGAATCCTTGCAGCGAGCGCACTCGGTTGGGGTTAAGCGCCTCACGCGGTATTCGGGCACGCAAGGATCGGTGACCAGGGGTGGCTCAGTTGAGTCCGAAGCCAACAGAGCGCCAGCAATATTGACGTTGCCTCTACAGAAGAAGTCTGCCTTCGAGGCGCTCACAATGTCGGGTTCGACGATGGCGATACCGCCTTGGTTACAGGTCGGAGCTATCCCTGACGTATCGAGGGTCTTGGATACCTCGGTTGAATAACCGTACCTGCCCACTGCCGCTCCGCGTCCCTCATGTAACGCATTGAAACCGTAGGCGGTAGTGATGATGGGAGTATTGCCTACGCCAGTTCCGTAACGAGCGGTCACAGTTGAGGCGACATCACGCGGTCCAGTAACTCTCGCGTCTTGGGGGTGATGGTCAAACAGTAGCGGCTCAATAATACTCTGATCGTTACTGCATCCGAGCGTGCCAGACAGATTTGTTTGCACGAGCGGGTCTTTACCGCCACCCGGTTTACCAGCCCGCATCCGCAAGGCGAACACATCTAGAGACGTGCTTGCCTCGTGAGTGCTTGTTCCAGGATTGGTGGGAGGGTCTTGCCGCGTTTGGCTGCCCGTCTGAGGATTCCTTGGCAGGCACGTGGGCTCAAAGAGTATGTGGCCGGCACGCCCGCTTGCAAAATCTGCGATAAGGAAGATTCTTTTGCGTCGTTGGGGCACTCCGAAAAATTGCGCGTCCAATACTCGCCACGCAATCGACCATCCATCACCCATGACCACTCCGGCTCGTTCCCATTTCGGTATTCGAGGTAAGTCAGTTGCTGCTTGCTCATCAACAACTGAGATGAGCGCTTGCAAGACGGAATGGAAGTCTGCGCCTTTGTTAGATGAGAATGCTCCGTGGACGTTCTCCCACACAGCGAATCTTGGATAGCTCCCATTGGTTGCCTCCCTCATTTCTCGAATGATCCGTACTGCATGGAAGAACAAGCCAGAACGCTCACCGTCTAAACCGCCACGTCGTCCAGCAATCGATAAGTCCTGGCACGGGGAGCCGAACGTGACAATATTGACTGGCTCGATGTTTGCTCCATGGATTTGGGTGACATCACCCAGATGCTTCATATCAGGGAATCGGGTTCTGGTGACGAGTATCGGGAAGGGTTCGATTTCCGAACAACTTACTGGGGTGATGCCAACTTGACTTGCAGCTAACGGGAATCCGCCCGAGCCGTCGAATAGCGAACAAAGAGTTAATGGTTTATGCGTATGCCCAACGGAATCCACCAGCGCTTCTCCTTTGCTTTTTCAAACAGCTGCAAATACCGCCAGTGCTTACACCTACTGCACGTGCAGCTGCTGCGAGACTGGGAAATTGGGCAATAAAAGACCCGTGCATATCAAGTTGATGTACGGGCTTCATTTGTTTCTTTTGCATGGTGGCATAGTCATGCTTACTGGCTATAGCGTGATAGTCCATTTTCCGACTTCGCTTTTGCCAGTCCGTATTAGCAACGGCTCTTTGTATTCGTGTTCCATAAACATTTTGTTCACGTATTGTCGCCCATTCCAGATTTTTAGCACGGTTATCTGTTTTGACTTCATTAAGATGGTTGACTGTCGGCTTTCCATCTGGATTTGGCACAAAAGCATGAGCTACTAGCCGATGAACAGAAAAAGTTCTTACAATCCCATTAACGGCAAGATGTACCCTCAAATATCCTGCTCTTGACAGTATTGGTTTTAGACAACGGCAACTGCGAGTGCTGTACACGCGACTTTCACTACTGATCGCATACACGTTCTTGTAGCCAGGAATCCATCTCCACATTTCTTGCTGAGCGTCCAAACTATTGTGAAGGCATTGTGAGTTAGCCACGCTCCACCTCTTTCACCACGTCCACGTATTTGATGGTTTTCTTGCCCCGCTTGCAGGTGATGTTTTCTCCGCCGTAGGTCTCGGCGTAGCGACGCAAGATGACACTGGCGTATTTCGGGTCAAGCTCCATGCAATAGCAGATCCGGTTCAACTGCGCTGATGCCATCAACGTGGAGCCAGAGCCGCCAAAGCAGTCGAGCACAATCGCGTTGACTGGAGTGGAATTCGTGATCGGGTAGCCCATTAAATCCAGTGGTTTGGATGTGGGATGCTCGCTATTCTTCGAAGGCTTATCAAAACGCCACACCGTGGTTTGTTTCCGGTCAGCGAACCAGCGGTGCTTACCGCCGGTTTTCCAGCCGAACAGGATCGGCTCATGCTGCCACTGATACGGCGAGCGACCCAGCACCAGCGAATTCTTCACCCAGATACACGTGCCAGACAGATAAAAACCTGCTTCTTTGAATGCCTTACGGAAGTTCAAGCCTTCAGTGTCGGCGTGGAATATGTAGGCGGACGCGCCTGGCTCGCTCACGGCCGCCATATTCGTGAATGAATTAAGCAGAAACTGGTAGAACGCACTGTCTTCCATCGTGTCGTTCTTGATTGACAGACCAGAAGCCGACTTGTAGGAGGCGTTGTAAGGCGGGTCAGTCAAGATCAGGTTGGCCTGTTTCCCGTCCATCAGCCGCTCCACATCCACGGCCTTGGTAGCGTCCCCGCACAGCAGTCGATGCTCACCGAGGCTCCACAGGTCACCTTCTTCTACGAACCTGGCCTGCTCGAGGGCAGTATCTAGGTCGAAGCCGTCATCGGTGACTTCACGCTCGGCTCCGAGGGATAGCAGTGCTTCGATTTCGTCGGTGTCAAAGCCCGTGAGGTTGACGTCAAAGTCAGCGGCTTGCAGGTCAGCAATCAACAAGGACAGCTTGGGTTCGTCCCACTCACCGCTGATCTTGTTGAGCGCAATGTTGAGGGCTTTTTCTTTGGTTTCGTCCAAATCCACGATGACGACATCAGCAGTATCAATGCCGAGGTCAGCCATCACCTTTAAGCGCTGATGGCCGCCCACGATCCGGCCGGTACGCTCGTTAAAGATAGCGGGTTCAACATAGCCGAACTGCTCGATGCTCGCTTTGAGTTTCTCGTACTCAGCGTCACCTGGTTTGAGGTCTTTGCGTGGGTTGTAGTCTGCCGGGGCCAGCTCGGCAATAGAGCGTTGTTCGATTCGCATCAGTATTGCACCCCCAAAGCCTCGCGGAGTTTATCCACCCACGCCCAGGCACGCTCCCAGGTCGGATAGCCGTGGCCGAAATGCCCATACGCGGCGTAGGCGCGAAAGTTCGTGTGCTTGCCTAAATCGAGGGCTTCAATCATTCCTGCCGGGCGCAAAGGAAACACCTCAACGCACGCAGCCGCAAGCTGCAAGTCATCAAAACGCCCGGTGCCCAAAGTATCGACGGTGAAAGCGACCGGGTCGGCTTTACCAATCGCATACGAGATGCTCACCTGGGCTTCTTCAGCGAGCTTCGCATCCACAAGCGTGCGAGCAATCAGGCGTGCCATATAAGCACCCGTGCGATCCACCTTGCTAGCGTCCTTACCGGAGAAGGCTCCGCCGCCATGAGGCGCGAGCCCACCATAGGTATCCACCATCAGCTTGCGGCCAGTCAGGCCAGTGTCAGCATCAGGGCCACCGGTGATGAACCGGCCGGAAGGGTTAATCAGAATCTCCGTGCTCTCATCGATGGGGAGTTCTTGACAGGCTGGCGCGATAATCAGCGAGACAATCTTGGAGTGCAGCTCGTCGTTATTACAGCCGGGCTTGTGCTGCACCGACACCACCACGCTAGCCACCCGCTTCGCCACACCGTCCTCATATTCGATGCTGACCTGAGCTTTCCCGTCAATGCCGAGACCGGGCAGCTTGTTATCATCAAAGGCTTCATCGAGACGCTGGCAAATCCGCTGCGCGTAGACGAGTGGGAGCGGCAGGCGTTCTTCGGTCTCGTTGGTGGCATACCCGTAAACCGTGCCCTGATCGCCTGCACCAATTGCCGCATACGCATCCTGCTGCCCGCGGCGCGCTTCCAACGACTGGTCAACGCTACCAGCAATATCCAGGCTTTGGCGGTGTACACGCACGCGAATACGGAAAGCCCTCGGGTCATAGCCACGCTGGGTCAACGCCCGTCGTGCCACGGCAGGGATCTCAACCTTGACTTTCGAGGTTATCTCGCCAGCCACATAAATCCTGGCTTTCGTCGCCAGTACTTCCACGGCGACTCGAGCGGCAGGATCCTCACACAAGGCACGATCCAAAATACAGTCAGCGATATAGTCACACAGCTTGTCCGGGTGACCGGCACGAACTGATTCAGCGGTCTTCAACATGAGCAGATAATCCTTTCCTGCCCATGAGCGGGCATAAGAAAACCCACCACGGATCATCCGGGCGGGAGAATGTATATACAGAATCGAAAGCTAAGAGCGTGATTGAAGCAGGCGTTCCATCACGTTATCCGCAGGGGTCGGCCCGCTATAGTCCACGAGCGAGTTTTGCTTCACGACATCGAAAATCTCATACCACAACGTATTCGCCTGCTTAGAAAAGGACTGGCTCATAGCCACGAATGGGCTAGCTATTGCCGCGCCAGTGGTCGGATGCTTACCGAGCAGACCGAAATTAGAAATCGCTTCCTCGCATTGAATAAACCTGGCGAAGTTTTGGGCGTACGCCTCAATCAGGCGCGGTGCCACAAGCTTCTCACAGCCACGCTCTTTCAGCCACCACCACGTCTCCCGATAAATCTGGTCAGCACCGAGCGGGTTCCCGTCGCGCTGCACAGCCGCAAGATAAGAACTCGGCTCCGGCATCTCCGAGCCCTCCAAATCAGCGTCGGGTTCAAGGTCGACTGGGTGGAGTGGGGTCACGTTCAGGATGCGTGCATCCTTACCCTCAGTGATCTTCTCAAACGTCGGGATCGGCTTAGCACCAGCCCCGGCACGCCGCCCACCGCGATTGGTTCCGTCTTTCGCCAACGTATCCTCACCTCCTAGCCGGTATTTGTGACTTGACTATGTGTCGAAAGCGCATACAACTCTTGCAATGACCGATGGCTGGGAATGATTGCAAACCGCATGATAAACTCCCATTGTGGCGAGTGTTATATATTTTTTCTAGGTTTTGTTGCTTTCAGGCTTCATCTTGGAGAGGTATTGACAGCGTCACGGAAGTATTGCTTATTCAAGAATTAAGGGGGTGCGCAATGGAAAAACTGATGGATACTCTTCTCGTTGAAGACGATGTTGTCGAACTGGATCATAACGACGATTTGTGGTGGGTTCTTGTTAGCAGTAACTGGGTTCTGGCCGGGCCGAGATGATTATGATATGTCGACTAAGCGGCGAACCAGGATAGTATACTGCCGAGTTCGCCGCTCAGTCGATGTTTTCGTTATTTGCAGGAGAAGATAAAAAGTGAAAAGAATTATCATCGCACCTCATATGCGTTGCAATGCTAGATGTGCGCACTGTTGTGTCTCTTCTAATCCTCGCGATGACCGGAAATTAAGCGACGAGGTAGTGTACCGACTAGTAGATGAGGCTATTGCTGATAGTAGCGTGGAGGTTGTTTCTTTCACGGGTGGAGAAGCTCTGCTTCGGCGAGATTTTATTCTTGATCTTATTCGAACAGTTGCTGAAGGAGGAAAGCGAACCACTCTTGTCACAAACGGGTTTTGGGCTGTAAACCCTAGAGCAGCTTTGATGCGACTTGCGGAACTTCGTGATGCTGGCTTGTCTCTGTTGACTCTTAGCGCTGACGATTTCCATCTTCCGTTCGTCCCCATTGACCGTATAAGAAATGTTCTTCTTACTGTTCCCCAAGTTCCAGGCATTCAGGTCAATCTGAATATGTGTGAATCGCAATCCCATAGTGCAGATAGCATCGTTGCTGAACTAGGTGATCTTCTCGAGGGTATTCCTGTTAGCAGATTTCCAATCACGCCTATGGGAGCAGCATCAAACTTGCCCGATGAGGAAATTGTGTATCGCGCGATGTCTACAGATGATCTTCATTGTCCTGGTTTTACGCTACTTTTTTCGAGTGACGATAGAGCATATCCCTGCTGTTCTACCGGCATTATGAATAGTGCTTTATCGATAGGGAAAGCTTCGGAACTTACCATCGAAGAGGCGGCTAAACGTGTCGAGAAAAACTTGTTGTTCTACATTATTTTACATGAAGGGTTTTCATGGATTGTTCGTCATTTCCAAGACCTTGGTATTGAGAAATTTCAGCAGCCTTTCAAAGTAGTTGACGCGTGTGATTTGTGCTGTCACATTTTTGAGAACGATGAGAATCTTTTGAAATTACAGCCAGCGTTAGAGTATTACAGAGAAAGCTATTTGAGCGGAGGTATCTCAGCTAAAGGAGTGCGAAGTTGACTACCGTACTTCAATACTCCGATGATTCTGTAGAAATTCTGTGTTTAAGGGAGCGCGCGGTTGTGCACGACCGCCTTTCTGATAAATACTTTGATGTCAGTGCTGATGCCGTACGCTCAAAAATTTCTGGGTGGCATGAATACAAGTCGGCGATTCCCAGGCCGCTCCTAGCGTTGGTTTTCATCTCGTTTGGGGGTCTTTTAGCTTTTGATTATATTTGGTTTTTTTCAAGCAATAACTTCCGTTTCGTTATGTCTGATACGGTAGTTTTAGTTCTCTTTCTTGCATTTAATATTGCAGCTCATGAATTAGCGCATGTGGCTGCGCTACGTCTATGCGGCAGGAAAATCGACAAACTAGGATTCAAATTTAACTACGGAGTACTCCCAGCGTTTTATGTCCGGATGAATCAAGTACTGTTATTGAGTCGCGGCGAAAGGATTTTCTGCCATCTTGCGGGGCTATGGAGTAATCTTTGTGTTGTTTGCGCAGTGGTCATAGCTGAATATGCCGGATATTCGTCAATGTCACTCGCGTCTGCCGCATACATATTTCTCACAATGTTAATTATGAATCTCCTGCCGATATTGAATACTGATGGACAAAAAGTTGTAACAACATTTCTTGGTGTAGAAAAGCCCAAAAACATTAAATCTGCAGGCAGTTTGCTCAAAACAATTCATGTAGTATCAATTATTGCTGCTGGGGCAATTGTTCTTCGTTTTTGTCTCAGTCTGCTTTTACTGTTTCGAGTTGGGTGAGGTCAATGGATGCTGTGGTTAAAGCGCAGAACTTGGTTGTGAGCTATGGCAAGCATGTTGCGCTACGTTTGGATGATTTTCGCATTGGCGCTGAGGCAGGAGTGGTGGGGCTTTTTGGTCCGAACGGAGCCGGTAAAAGCACGTTGCTTCGCACGATTGTGGGGGATATTGCTAGGGTTCAGGGGAGAATCGTGACTCCTCATCGTGTAGCGGTGAGCTATCTTCCCGATGAACCTTTTTTGTATCCGTGGTTGCGAGTATCGCAATGCGTTGATTTGTTTCGTAGCCGATACGATGATTTCAGAACTGGTGCTTTTGAAGAGTTTCTTGAGGGGGCTTCTTTCTCGTCATTAGCCAAAGTGAGTGAGCTATCAAAAGGGATGAGTGAACGCCTTCATCTTGCGTTGATTATGTCTAGGGCTCCTAAGCTTTATGTGTTGGACGAGCCGCTGGCAGGGGTTGATCCGCTCACGAGGGATCATCTTCTTGCTCTGATCAAGAAATATCGTATTCCTAGCGCTCCGCTGTTGCTTAGTACCCACCTGATCAATGGCGTGGATTCTATTTTCGATGAGATTGTTCTTGTTTCAGATGGGAAACTGCTGACTCATGATACTGCTAGCCATCTGCGAGATTTCGGCGATGGTGATTTAGAGCTGGCTTACAAGAGGAGTGTATCGGGCCATGTTAAGAATGAGTGATTTTCGTCTTTTGGCAGCCAAACATGGGCGGGTCATGATTCCGTTAATCATGGTCATTATCGCTCTAGCAATCGTTCGGGTTGTGTCGGATGAGCTAGTGGTGCAGCAAATATACGGTATTGGCGTTATGCTTCTCGAAATTGCGATAACACTGTATGCGTTAGATGCTGTGCTTCGGCTCACTGGCGCTTGTGATGATCGTTTACTCTTGCTTTCTCCTTTGTCGCGCTGGCGTTTAGCTGTTTGCAATATGCTCATACTCTCCTTGTACCTCCTATGCAGTTATGGTGCTACGTTCCTACCATTAGCAAAGTCCTCATCGGTTGATGGGATGGTGCAGTTAGCTAATCTTCTCGGATATATCGTCTCGATATTCACTGGCCTTGGTTTGATGCTGCTCGTATCGTACACGTTGAAAAATATTCGCACCCGTTTTCCTTATCTGTTATCGGCTTGGTTTGTTTTTTCGGTTACCATACTGCTCGCGGTGATTGCTTGTGTGCAGATACTTAAAAAGGTTGCGCCAGAGGCTCAATGGCTATTAGGAGTGACCTCGAGCGACTCGATAGTCAACCTATATTCAGCTAGTCTCCCCGTCACTGTTATCGGGCTTGGGGATCAAGTGAACAATGCTTTCTTCTTCATCGCGGCGAATATGCTCCTGGGAATCATTGTCTGGTTGAGCGCGTTCATGCTCTCCCGACGAAAAAACAACTTCATACGGCTATAGACAAGCTAGTAGACGGGTAATACTCCGCTCTGCAAGACTTACAGGTTGTACTGAACCCTGAAAGTTGGACGGTTATTTGTTCAGTTTTAGGGTAGGGGGTGTTATGCGTCCTGATAGTTCGTTGTCGGTGGAGCAGCGAGAGGCGGCTGTTGATTCGTTTGAGGCGGGGTATGGCTCTCGAGCCACAGCGAGAAAACTTGGGTTGCCGTTTCGGCCGGTGAATCTTCTTTATGACAGGTGGGTTCTGCATGGGAGAATGGCGCTTGTGGCACGTGATACGAAAGCTGTTTACTCGTGGGAGTTCAAGCGCTCGGTTGTTGCTCGTTTTCTTGCTGGTGAGAGTGCGAGGCAGTTGGCGGCAGAGTTTAATTTTTCTTCGGTTGATATCGTGTATTCCTGGGTGCGGGTGTGGCGTTTAGCTGGTGATGAGGGCTTACGCCCGAAAAGGCCTGGTAGGAAGCCGAAAACGTTGATTGCTAGCCCTGATCCCGAAAGGAGCGCGACGGTTCCGGATGCTGCGTTAATTGAGGAGAATACGAGGTTAAAAGCAGAGGTAGCGTATTTGAAAAAATTACGAGATCTGAGGGATCAGGGGCAAGGCTGAAAACCCGTGTGGTTGCCACTCTCAGATCTGAATACCCGTTGCCGGTACTGTTACAGGTAGCCAATCTGGCGCGATCGACGTTCTATTATCAGCTGGGGCAGATGCAGGCTCAGGACCGGCATGTGAAGGTGAAACAGGCGATTCGCAAGATTTTCGATAAAAGCCATCAGCGTTATGGTTATCGCCGTGTTCGGCTTCAGCTGCTGCGTGATGGGTGGTGTGTGTCGCGCAAGCTTGTTGCTAAGTTGATGAGGCAGCTCGGTTTACGCTCTAAAACGAGGAAGCGTAAGTGTTACAACTCTTACCGCGGTACAACGTCACGTCGGGCTGATAATCATTTAGATCGGCGGTTTGCCACGGAAAAGCCGAATCAACAATGGGTCTCCGATATTACCCAGTTCCAGATCTCGGGGCAGAAGCTGTATTTGTCTGCGGTGATGGATTTGTGTGATCATTCGATTCTTGCTCACACTCTTTCGGTGTCTCCTACAACGAAAGTGTCCGCGTTGAGCCTGAAAAAGGCTTTTCGTGTAGCGGGTGATCCTGAAGGTGTTCTTGTTCATACTGATCAGGGTTATCACTATCAGCACCAGTCATGGATCAGTCAGCTAGTTGAGCATCAGTGCGTTCAATCCATGAGCCGTAAGGGCAATTGTTACGATAACTCCGTGATGGAGAACTTCTTTTCTCACTTGAAAGAAGAAATGTTCAACAATGACTCATTCGCTTCCATCAGCGAGCTACGCGCAGCGATTGACGAGTACATACAGTGGTACAACACTGAGCGTATGCAAGAACGGCTCGGAGGGATGACCCCAAACGAATACCGGCAACACGCACTAACCACCATCGGATAGAATCACACTGTCCAAGAATTGGGGTTCAGTACAGGTTAATACCCCGTTTGATTCGGTCTTTTTGCGCACGGTTGGCCGAGCCCGCTGTCCAGTGACCCACCTCGTAGAGATTTCACCGCCCCTACCCAAGACGCTCACGTTTCTCAGAGCGTGAGGTACGCCAGCGATCCCCATCGAGAGCGGAGATCCGCGAGTGGCAGGGCTTGCACAAAGCCATCAAATTGCTGAAGTCGTGTGTGCCACCACGGCTGAGCGGCAAGATGTGGTGGACTTCCTGAGTCGGGGTAAGCCTGCCTTCTTTCTGGCACTGCTCACACAGCGGATGTTCGGCAACGTAGCGGGCACGAATCCTGCGCCACCGCCGTCCATACCTGCGGTCTATCTCTGGGTCGCGCTCGTACTTGCGGTAGTTGTGCTCGGCGAGTTTAGCGTGCTGCTCGCAGTACCTGCCGTGGCAGAGCTTTGGGCATCCGGGATGAGAGCAGGGCGTTGCAGGCTTGCGCGGCATCACAGCCTCCCGAAAGCATAAGCAAAGCCCTGAACCACAGTGATTCAGGGCTTTGACCTATTTATAACTAGTTACACTATACCGGACTTGATTCGGCAATGTCGTCCGGGTTTTGTCCAACCGGGTTTAGCGTCCGTAGAGGAGGCTGGTGAGGTGGTCGAGGGCGGTTTTGCGCCGGTTGTAGGCGGTGGAACGCTCCACGTGCAGCCGATCTTGCACCTCACAAATCGCATCGGTTGCGCTCTCGTATCCGGAGAGGAAGCACACCTCTAGCACGTCACGCTCCTCATCGGTGAGCGCTTGCCAGGCGGGGTTGAACCAGGCCATGTAGTCCTTGGCTTGCAGGTATTTCCTGGTACGGTTATCGATCCGTTCCAGGTGTCCTAGGATTTTGTCCTCGGCAGCGGTGGGATTGAACGCGCGCCTGCTCCCATCCATGACGGGTGAGGAGAGGCCGGGCAGGTCGGCTTCGATGGCTTTCAGGTCATCGGGCGTGTTGTCGATGATGGTTTCCATGGTGGCGTAGTCGCGGAGGGCTTTGATGGTGGCACCCTGACGGTCGATGTACCGCCACGTGATATCGGTTGTTTGGTTCGTGACGCTCATTTCGTTTCTCCTTTCAGGGTGGTGGCCACCGCGTCTATTAGCGCGGCTTGCGTCATGTTTTTCGATTCGAGTGCCGCCAAGATCCGTTCATCAATCGTGTTCTTGGTGGCAATATGCGTGATGGTGACTGGCTTGGCTTGTCCTTGCCGATAGAGACGAGCGTTGGTTTGCTGGTACAGCTCGAGACTCCACGTGAGGCTGTACCAAATCAGGATTGAGCCGCCTTGTTGGAGGTTGAGCCCATGCCCAGCAGACGCGGGATGAATCAACCCGAGTTGGATCTCACCAGCATTCCAGGCGCTAATGTCCTCGCTGGTTTTCAACTGGCGCGCCCCTGGGAAGCGTTGACGGATACGCTGCAGGTCGTGCTGCCACCAGTAGGCAACCAACACAGGATTCCCATTCGCGGATTCCACCAAATCTTCGAGGGTATCGAGTTTCCGGTCATGTACCACGATGGGGTCGCCTGCCTCGGTGTAGATAGCGCCCGAGGCTAGTTGGGTGAGTTTGCCTGCCAGGACGGCGGCGTTCGCCGCGTCAATCACCTCATCGCCCAGCTCGACGACCATCTCTGCCGCTAAAAGGTCATAGACCTTGCGCTCTTTGCCGCTCATGGTCGCCTCAGTGGTGGTGATGGTGAGTGGCGGGAGCGTCAGGTAGTCGCTGGTTCGCATCGACAGCGTGATATCCGAGATGGCCTGATAGATTCGTTCTTCTGCACCGGGTTTGGGCTTGTAGGTGAACACCTGCATTCCGTTGCGCTTATCCGGGTCAAACCAGCGGTCACGATACCTAGAGATGTAGCGGCCGAGCCGCTCACCCATATCCAACAGGCGAAACTCAGCCCACAAGTCCATCAACCCATTGCTCGCCGGTGTGCCAGTCAGCCCAACGATGCGCTTGACTTGCGGGCGGATCTTCATCAACGCAGCGTGGCGCTTAGCACGGTGGTTCTTGAAGCTGGAGAGTTCGTCGATGACGACCATATCCCACTGCCACTTGATACCCGAGCGGGTGATAAGCCAGTCAACGTTCTCCCTGTTCACCACCACAACGTCCGCGCCCGAGTTCAGGGCAGCTCGGCGTTCGCGTTCGGTGCCGACAGCCACCGCCAGGCGAAGCTGGCGAAGATGGTTCCACTTTGTCTGCTCGGCAGGCCACGTATCCCTCGCTACGCGTAGCGGCGCGATCACCAGCACCCGGTGGGCTTCAAAGGAGTCGAAGAGGAGATCCTGTATTGCGGTCAGGGTGATGACGGTCTTGCCAAGACCCATACCTAACAGGAGCGCTGCAGCCGGGTGCTCCCCAATGAAGGCCGTTGCTAGCTTCTGATAATCATGCGGCTTGTATTGCATGGCAGACCTCCTCAATATCGTCCGGGTCATTGAGGACGAGTGCGGTGAAGCCCAGATGCTTCAACTGCCTCAGTCGATGTTTTTGGATGGCGCGGACTTTGCCGCCGGGAGCCTTGACTTCCACGAAGCCGACATGGCCATCAGGCAAGAGAATGATCCGGTCGGGTACCCCGGTAGTTCCAGGGCTGACAAGTTTCCAGCAGACCCCGCCCAGAGCCTCCACAGCTTTCACGAGCTGCTGTTCTATATGTTGTTCTTTCATCACGCAAAGCTTTCTGCTCGCGTGGTGACGGTCGATGACGGTCGTCTACATAACCTTTTTTAGAGAGAAGTAGTAAAAAATTACTCTCTATGTAAGGACTAGTACACGACTGGCATTGACCGTCACCAGCTGGCTGTTAGAGGTCGAATTCGCTCTTGAGCTGTAGGCCGTCAACGAAGCGCCCGCTCTTGGTGCGGCGACGGTTGAAGCCCATCTGTTCGAGAGCCGTATAGAAATCGGACGTCGATCTGGCATACTCACCAATCGAGAGCGCGAAAGCGCGATAGTCGGCATACAGGTCACCAGACTTCTGCTCAAACCCGTCACCGATATCGCAGCGTTCATCGAGGAAGTGCTGCAGCCAATCATTCGATGACTTGTACGAATCGATAGCTGCCTGCACCCGCGCAGGCGGATTGAGGTGATAATCCTCGGCAATAATATTCTTGGCACCATCCACAACCCACTGCAAGATCGCGCCGCCAGCATCATGGAACAAGAACTCTGAATAGTTTTTGACGTCAGAAGAGCCCTCGATTTTCGCTTCAAATGGGATCACGATGAGCCGCCGCCAAATACCGGCATCCATAGCACCGACCTTGGGTAGGTGGTTGGTGTAGAGCACGAGTGTATGGGTCGGCTGATAGGCGAACGGAGCCTTGAACTTCTTCTCGGCATAGATTTCGTCGGTGGAGGAAAGCTGCTTCGCGTTCGAGGTGGAGAGCCTCATGCCTTCTTCCATCTCCGCCGCAATTAACAGACGTTTGCCCTTAGCCTCGGCGAGTTCGGGTTTGACGTTCCTGCGATTGGAGACAGTGAGCACGTCAGCCGAAATATGCCCCGCATACGAACCCAGCACCCTGGCAATCGTGTTCCAGAACGTGGATTTGCCGTTGCGGCCGTCACCGTAGGCGATGATGAGTGCCTCGACGTAGACTTTGCCGATCGCGGTGAGTCCCACGATCCGCTGCACATAGTCAATAAGTTCTTGATCGCTTTGGAAGAACACCTCCAATGCGGCAAGCCAGATATCTGTGCCGTCTGGACTGGGGTCGATGGTGGTTTGTTTGGTGATGAAGTCCCCGTAGTCGTGCTCGTGCATCTGCCCTGTGGTGAGGTCGATGATGCCGCCTGGGGTGTTGAGGGCGAAGGGGTCGGCATCGAGGTCTGCTTGGGTGACTTGCAGCATCGGAGCCGCCTCCTTCAACGAGGCCGTAATCGCCTTGCTGTCCCGGCGTTTGAGCACGTATTTCTCGTAGGCTTGCGCGTCTTGCAGTTGCTCGTAAGCGTTCCACTGGGCTTCGGTGAAGAGGTTTTTCGCTTTGGTCAGGCTCATCGCCGCCAACAGCTGGGTGACCCCGGTGGTATCGCACGCCTCGCGTGCTTTCTCAAGTAGCTCTGCTGCTTGCTCTAACTGGCGCGTGGTGAGTTCTTGAGCGATGGCGCGTGAGCCAGGTCTGGTTTCTTCCCAGAACGAGCCGTTGTACACCAGCCAATCGGTTGCCTCGCTGTAGGCGAGTTTTTGGGCGTATTCGTCTGCGAGTACGGTGGCTTGGCCGACGTCGGTGAAGTCGGTGGGGCGTAGGCCTTGGATTTCGGCGTAACGCTCGGGCGGAATATAGCCCGGTGTCGCAGCGACTTTCGCACCGAACTTGAGCGCCGAGCTCCAAATCGCCTCCAACTCGCTATCGGGGAGAGGCGGCACACAGGTCGCAGCCTTGGCCTCGAAAAGCTGACGGGCCTGCTCGGTGTTGCCGAAACGCACAATCACCCGCCCAGCAAAACCACTCATCGTCGCGTTGCGTGTGCCTTCTCGAATTTCGCCAGTGCTCATCTCGAGCGCGGCGAAAGCATCAGCATCAAGAAAATCCGTGATGGACATGGTGCCATCCACCCAAGTCACCTCGGCATGAGGGTTGCCGTAAATGAAGCGGGCGGCATCGAGCGCGTTCCGGTCGAAAATCCCCGTATACGAAGCCAGCTTCTTCTTGATCGCTGTGTAAGTCCCGGCGTCCGTGACTGCGGCTATTGGGAAGTAGGCGTGGAAGCGTGGCCTGGCGGTCTTTTCACCCTTCGGCTTCAAATGATTACGCGAGGTCGCGGTCGCCAACGCGACGCCCGGGAAGATGAGCGCCAAGGACTCTGGGGTGACCCAGTCAGACGGGCTGTTGGCGTGGTCGTTATCGACGTCCATCACCACGCACGTGGATTGCAGGTAGTTGTCGGTGGAGCGAATATCACCCTGATATTCGGCCGCCACATGGTCATGCGTCACGGCGGTTTTGAGCTCTGCCGCGCTCGCGATGTGTTGGTGGTTCGGGTAGTGCAGATTCCGTTGCGCACCCACCAAATCAGTCGTACATAGAACGAAGTCAGTCATCGAGGTTCACCTCCGCGAAGTTGTGGTCGAAATAGGTGATCGGGAGTTCGAGCTGGTGAGCCCAGCCGATTTCGGCTTTCATCCCGGGCGAGATGCGCGGCGTATACACCCACATGGCCTCGCACTTGGAGAGCAGCACGCGGCCCATGAACATGGCGAGTTCCCGATCCCACGGGTCGGTGTCGTCCATGAATTGCGGGAACAACAGATGGGGTGCGAGTGGGATACGCCTGCAGCGCACCGCATAAGCCGAAAGATCCCTTGCCAACTCCACGTTCGCTCCCACATCACCCGAATACGGCGAGCAAATATATGTGAGTGGCCGGTAGCCGAATTCGGACATCTCCACCGCCCGCAACGCCTTAAAAGCAGTCGGGTCCGCATAGCCTTTGGAGTTGCGCCACGGCGTCAGGTCGCTAGCCAAAGGGCGGTCATCAAGGAGTGCACTCATTTCACATCACCTGCCTGACGTTCGATAACCGGCAGGATCTGGCAGCGGTTCTTCAAAAGGTCATAGATGAACAGGCGGCCTTTCTGCGTCCAATACGTGTGCATCACCGTCTTGCCGCTCTCCAGCAGGTGGGTTTTGGATTGGGTGTAGCCGCATTTCGCATACTCGGCATACAGGTACCAGATGCCTGACTGCTTGAACTGGATATGTTCATCAGCTAACAGTCGGTTGAGTTTCTTCGCACTCAGCCCGTAATCTTTAGCGATAGCAGTAATCGGCATCAACGATGGTGATTGCAGCACGATGTCGTAATACGAGAGCTTCGGTGCTGCCTCGAGCAAAGCCTGCTCGGCGGCGAGGCGTTTGGCGCGTTCGGCACGCAGATGCGTGAGTGCCTGTTCGAGCAGGTCATCGTTTTCGAGTAGTTCGTCGATCGCGTACAGGCCGTGGCGACGAATCGATGGCAGCACCTCATCAAACACCCAGGCTTCGAATTTCTCTGCCGCTGGCAGGTGGCTAGAGACAACCAGCCGATAAACATCACCCTCGCTAATGAAGCGGGCTTGCTGGGTGCGCCCAAGACTATCGACGATGGGGTAACGTTTTGGACCCCCATCCTGCCTGCAATGATCGCGCACTGCTTTTGTAGGATTTTCGTACCCTAAAGCAGTAGCTATGTCTTTGGCACAGAAGATGGTCACACCATGCTCGGTAATCGTGCGGATTTGGCCGAACTGGCTGTTGGTAAACACTTGTAGTGTGGAGCCGGTCATCAGCTCTCCTTTCCTCATTGGCTTGTCGGTGAGAGCCGATGTGTTGGCTCTCGCTGTAAGCCACGGCAGGAGCCCAATCCGGACGGTGCGTGCCTGAACTGTTTTCCTGCAATGGCGCAATACGCCCACGGCAAGACCCGAAACCGGACGGGTGGAGGAAAAGAAAAATGGACCGTTTCGAAGCGGTAGTATTCGCTATTGCTGGTGACGGTCTAGCTCTGGTATATTTATCTATGGACGCACTTCGGTGCTCCACTTCCGAAGCCCGCGAAATCGCGGGCTTTCGTGTTTGTAGCGGGAGGTGACGTGTACGTCGGCTATTTCGATGAGTTTGGGCACAACGGCGCATACGTGAGCCGATTCGACCCGTCCTATAAGACTCACCCGGTGTTCGGTTTGGGTGGTTTCGTGATTCCGGCCCAGAACATTCGTAAGCTTTCTGGTGCCTTCCGTTTCATTAAGGAGCATGGGCTGCGTGAAGAGATTGAAGCGAAAGTAATCTCAGCTGGTAAGCGCGTGGAGCATTGGGAGAAGAAAGGCTCAGCGCTCCTCTCCACGAAGAACATTGAGAAGTATCGGGAAACTCGCCGCTTGATTTTTAGGGTTTTGGATACGTTGAAATCGTTAGATGCTCGCGTGGTGTTTTATGGGCAGGAAAAACTGCGCGGCACTCCGAGTGAGGTTTCTGAGACGAATGCTGAGCGTTACGACCATGCGATGAAGCAGCTGATTCAACGAGTGAATTGGGATTTGCCTGATGGTGAAGACCTGCTAATGGTGCTTGATAAGCAGGGTGAAAAGGAGCGACTGGAGATTTTCGCTGGCGCGGCAGCGTTTATGTTCAGCAGTGAGGATGCCACGAAACTTGTCGAGCCGCCGATGGAGGTGGAGAGCCACCTGTACCAGACGGTTCAATGCGCCGATTGGATTTGCGCACTCCTTGGGCGCATCTCCGCATACAAATACGATCCGGATTTCGCTGAATACAAGTGGGCGCTCAAGTATTTTGGAGACCGCTTGGCGCTCATTACGAGTGAACACTCCAAGATACGCGCCGCAAGCAGTACTACGAAAGATCTCTATCCGAAATTCCTGGGCAACTACGCCACCTGCTACTAGATCGTAAGCCGCACACTCAATCCTTCTGATAGAAACTGCACTCGTATCCGGCCGCGTCGATCGGCAGACCCTCAGCCCAGGTGGGGAGCGTGTTCATGAGAGCGCAAATATCGTCCACGCTGATTCGCGAATCTGTGGGTTCGTCGATGACGACCTCATCATGGATGTGCATGACGATGCGGCGCCCGGTTTTCTCGATGCGGGTTATCGCTTCGGCGAGCAGGTCCCTCGCGGTTGCTTGGACAATGTTCTCCACGAGTTTACCACCATATGTTTCGAGCTTCTGCCACTTCCGAGCCACACCCTGACCCCAATAAGTAATCGAGGTGCCTCCGAAACGATTCACCCCGATACTTGGCTTCACATAGGACAGCCGACGCCCAGAAGGCAAAGTGATCAGCAACAGGCCAGAGCGCTTCTCAAACCTCAAGTTGCGTAAGCTCACTGGGGTGCCGGTGGTGATTGTGGTGATCGCGGCCTGGTCGACGTCGCGCCAGAACTGGACAATGTTCGGGTTTGCATCCCTCCATGCGTCCACGATCGGCTGCAACTCATCTTCAGTAAGCCCCATTTTGAGCGCTCCCATGGCTTTCAGCGCACCGACGGAGCCAGAATAACCGCAAGCCAAAACTGCGATCTTCCCTTTCTGGCGTAGGTCGCTGTTGGCTCCATGTTTTTCGACTGGGACACCGAACATCGCACTTGCTGTGGCGCAGTAGAGGTCTTCGCCGTTCGCGAATGCGGCGAGGGTGGTGTGTTCACCGGCGAGCCAAGCGAGCACGCGGGCTTCGATCGCTGAGTAGTCGGCAACAATGAGCCGGGAGTTCTCGGAGGGGATGAATGCGGTGCGGATCAGTTGGGAGAGCGTGTCGGGCACTGACGGGTAGAGTATGGCGAGCATCTCACCGTCACCGCCGCGCACCAGGGCGCGTGCTTGGGCGAGGTCTGGGAGAGAGTTTCGGGGCAGGTTTTGGACTTGGACGAGCCTGCCTGCCCAACGGCCCGTCCGGTTCGCGCCATAGAACTGGAGCAGACCGTGAGCACGGCTGTCGGTGCAGGTCGCGTCCATCATTTTGCGATACTTGGCCACCGACGAGCGCGAGAGCTCTTGGCGAAGTTCTAAGGCTTCACGCACTGGTCCGGTCGCGGCCGCGAGGGCTTCATCGACAGCAGTCTTCGTCAACGACTCCAGCTCACACCCGTGCTCGGTGAGCCATGTTTGGAGTTGGAGTGGCGAGGCAGGGTTGTCCAGGCCCGTGAGCGTCTGGGCACGCGCAAGAGCTTGGGTGCGGTGGGCGTCGTCGATCGCGATAGCCGAGGTGGCGAGCGTGGTGTCGATGCGGATGCCGCGGTCGTTGATCCGCTGATCGGCCTCATACTGCTCCCACACATCCTCGGGTACTGGGAACTTGGAGAGTTTGCGCCGGATGAGGGTTTCAACTTCCACATCGCGGGCATTATAGGCAGCGAAAAGCTTCCACCTTTCTGGGTCCTCGGAGGGTTGGTGTTGGTGGCCGTGTTTGTCCGGGATGCAGAAGAACTTGATGAGGTCTTTGCCCTCGCTCATTTTCTGCACATCGAGATTGAGCACTGCACCAACGTCTTTGAGGGAGAGTGGTAGGCCGAGGGTTGCGGCCCAGACCATCGAGCAACGCCACCCAGCCGGATCAAGACGTCGACCTAAATAGGCGCTGAGGCAGGTGCGTTCAAAGCTGGCGTTATACGCCCACTTCACAACCTGCGGGTCGTCCAATGCTGAGAGAATCTCTGCTGGTATCTGCTCGCCTAATGCCAGATCCACCGTCTGTACCTCGCTATCATCAATGGCGTAGGAGAACAAGAGAATCTGGAAGTCACGGTGATCTGCGTATTTGTAGACTCCGGCCTTGGCAAGGTTCACGGGCGAGAAGGTCTCCACATCGCAAGCTATTGATGTTATTTTGTCCACGAGTAGCTCCTTCCGGTTTTTATTGCACTAATGCAGGATTGGCTGACATAGTATTCACGGGCTAGGTCGCTTCCACGCCAGCCACAAAAGAGAGCAAAACGTATTCGGCTAACATCGTTGAGATTAAGTTTTCGCCAGCGTTTTCCTTGCCGATAAACATCAAGAATGTTGTTGCGGCGAGTGTCGTACCTTAGATTGATAAGCCGATTATCGGCGGGATCGCCATTGATGTGGCAGACTTCCATTCCATCAGGAGCTGGGCCAACAAAAGCTTCCATAACGAGTTGGTGGACTGGCCTGCCAGCGGTTCTTCGTCCTAAAACAACAGAAAGATGCCCAGTTTTGCAGTATCGTCCAGGTTTGAGAATGCGACCGGTGATAGTACGAGGAAACGGCTGCCTTGCATACCAGTTTCGGCTGTAAACCACGCGGGTTAAACTTCGTATTCTTCCAAGGCTACTTGCCTGATAGAGACCTTCATGCCCGGGGATATCTTTCCATTCTTCTTTTACTGCCATGATTCACTCCTTCAACGAAATGGCGGGATGAAACCGTGTTTAGCTCCATCCCGCCATCTACTCATCCGCACATTCAGGCGAGGAAGTCTTCACCCGCATCCCAGGTGCCGAACTCGGACGCCGCGCTCACGTGGCCGCCAAGCGGCTCGCCATCCCTAGTCTTTTGGATATTGCCCAGCCCGCAGGCGACTCCGCGATTGCCGTTCGTGTTGAACGCATAGAAGTTGATGGACACTCGTGCGTAGCAGCCGCTATAGACTTCGGAGCGGTCAAGGATTGGTGCTACGTTGCCGTCCACGATTTGTGGCTGGTTAATACTGTTGGCGTTGATAAAATAGTGCCCGGCGTAGGCTTCGTCGTCGCGTTCCGTATCGCCGTCGCGCAGCGGGAGTTTGAGCGAGGCGCGTGGTGGGATCTTCCCACCAAACTTGCCGATACCTTCCTTGATCGCCGCATCAATCGCCGCCTCAATCGCGTCCAGCGTTTCCTTATCGTCTTTCGGAATCAAGAGGCTGGCAGAGTATTTCTCCTTGCCACCGTTGATGGATTTCGGTTCCCAGACCGTCGCGTAAGAAAGACGGACTTCGCCAGTGATTACCTTGGTTGGGTTCTTCTTGTTCTGAATTGTCTTGTTCATTTGTTTTCTCCTTGTAATTTGTTGAGTTTGGCGAATTTGCCTTGGTAGTTGATTGCTGCCTTGTTGTAGGCGGCGGCTGCTTCTACTTCGGACTCAAAACTGCCTAGATAGATGTGCTTGTCGTGATGGCGTATGGATGCTTGCCAACATTGATCACGCACGTGATACGTCACGCCCTTGAAGCGTGAATGGTGTTTGCCTCGGAATTTGCTTCGGTTGCACGCATTCTGCGTTCTCGTGGCCAGCCTGAGATTTGCTCGGCGGTTATCGAGTCGGTTGCCATTTGCGTGATCGACTTCGATTCCAGCAGGAGCATTAAGGAGTTCACGGTGCATCCGAATATGGCTACTCGATCCTTTGTTATGCCCTCCGTAGCGAGCTGCATATTCGTTTCCTGGACGGCCAACGGCGTACCAGGAGTATGGCGATAGCTTCGAGTAGTCTGCATCATCGACTACCGCGACGAGGCCTTTGGTGAGCGGGATAGTTTTCACTTTCCATCACCTCCGAAATCTTCCACCGCAGAACTCACGCTGAGTTCCGGGCGTTTGTCAGATAAGGGGACGAGTGTTGGCTTGCCCTCAGGCTTGACCACCAGGTCACCGAGAACCTCGGCAAACTGCTTCCTGCCCATGAGCTTTTCCATCGCCGTAATCGTCAGTAGCTGCTGGCGATAGATGTCGCGGTAGCCAGCTTTCTTGGCTGCTTCAGCCACTGCAGCTTCATCGGCGTATTTGCGGATCGAGCGGCCTGCCACCAACTTGAACCCCGCATACCGCTCACCGGAGAGGGCTTGGCTGAGGGCGTAGTCCTGGACGTCCGATGCCCACTTGGTCAGCTCAGGAATCCTCGCCAGTACCTCAGCCACCTCGGCTGGGTTGAGTTCTGCTGGGGGAGCGAACTCGTACCTTGCCAGCTCAAGATTCGCCTCAGCTCTAGCCCTGCAGGTGGAGGCGATCTTGCAGAACTGACACCAGGCACCGGCACAAAACTCGCCGCCACCGTTCGCAGCCAACTCGGCAGCAGGCTTGAGCGTCTGTTCCGCCCACTCGTTCAGCTCGGTCACGCTGATCGTCCACGTACTCACGTTTTCTCGGCGGGGCTGAAAGATCGTTAGCGCCACCTGCTCAATGTCGTAAAGCGCATCGAATAGCTGGAGTGCACCAAGCGCGTAGAGCATCATCTGAGGATTTCGCTCAGCTTCTACCAGCACGCCTAGGCCGTATTTCAGGTCGATTACGTGTAGGCTGCCGTTCGTCACTATGAGGCAGTCTCCTGTGCCGAAACCACCAGGGACTAGATGGCTGAAGTCGAGACGCTGCTCGATATAGATCACCGTGCTAGGGGTTGCCTGTTTGGCTTGCTCGTATTGCTCGAGCACAAACTCGACGTAATCATCCGTGTAAGCGTCCATCTCGTCATCCTCGAATTGGGAGACGGGACGCCGAGATTGCTGCTTCAATGCGCGGCGCAGCTTGTGCTCTGCCAGCGCGTGAGCCGCCGTGCCCTGTAGCGCAGCCTCACTCGGAGCATCTGTCACCCCAGCCGTCAGTTTCGCGGATGGTGGACAGTGCAACCAACGATGCGCCGACGAGGCGCTCAAGAGTGCGTGTGCTTGCGGTGGCATCATGCACCACCAGCCTCAGCCTCAGCGGCAGCGAGCACTGCGTTGGCTTGCTCTACCGTCAACTGTGAAAGCTTCGTATGCTCAAACGAGCGAATCTTGGCTTTGATGAAGTCATTCAAACCCGAGCGTGCATAATCCGCCAAGACTGCCCGCACTTGCTCAATCGGCAACAACTCCGGCACCTGCTCAGGCTCGCCTAGGGGTGGTTCTTCGGCGGGTTCGTCTTCGACGAGTTCTGTCTCCAGTATGTCCTCATCCGCATACGGGTTCTCGAGCCTGGCTGCGGTGATTGGGCGCTCGCCTGGCATCCCGGCGTGATCCTCGATAGTGTTCCACGCCATCTGCTCCACGATCGCTCCCATGCTGGTTACGGCCTCGGCCATCTGGTTCAGGAGGCCGATAATCTGGTTAGCTTCACGAATATTCATTCCTGCTCACTACCTTTGGTGGTGTTGTAGCGTTCGGGATAGAGGGCGCGTGCCAGAGCCATCAAATCGTCATCGTTATCCACAAGGCTGACCGTTTCTGGCACGGGGCGGCGCATCGAGTGTTTCCCAATGGTGGTGCGCTCGGTGCGTCCGGTAATACGCCGCATCAGGCGGCTCAACCGGCTTTCGTTTCGCTTATGTCGCATCGCAATCACTCCTTCACTTGGTTCGGTTTTGTTGCTTTGCTCTATAAGCCACGCCAAAGGTCGATTCCGGACGGTCGGCCTCGAGAATCTTTCGTGCCCGCTTAATCGCCCTGTTGTAAGCGTGACGAATAGCTGACTCGTCCTTGTGCTCAGCCCGAGCTAGTTCAGCGAACGAATACCCATCCAAGACGACTGCTTCGATCAGGAATCGTTGACGCTCAGACAGGCCAGCGAACGTGGTGGCAACCGCCTGCTTGTTCAGGAGGTCGCGCTCGATATCAATGTCGGCAGCGAAATGCATACCTTCCTTGGGGAATTCGAATGGGGATGAGTGCCGATCCCGGCGGGTGTCTGCCCTGTTTGTTTTCTTCCACCGCGCATCATGCTCCAGCAGAGTCTGCGTAATCGGGCTATCGGATGGGAGTTGAACTTCGATGCGCTCGTCAGTGACGAAATCGAAGCGGAAAGTAACGTGATTTGGCGTGTTGTCGGTCGTGCTCATGACAGCGCCCTTTCTTTGTCAGAAAGAGCCGCATGAGCGAGCTGCCGTTATTCACTTGTTTCTGCAAACCGAAGTCGTCTTGAGCGCTGATAGAGAAGTGGCGGGCAACCCATAATCGGATTGCCCGCCAGCGTCAGCTCACTCAATTGGCTCCCTCGGTTTTACAGAGGAATCTGCCCGTGTAGCTTGCACCGGCACCAGTGGAGCCACACGCCGATGTTTGCAACCATCAGCAATCTAGCTGGGCAGACCCGCCACCGCGTTTGAGCGTGAACCTAGTTGAGCAATTTTGAGTGCCAACTCAGATAGAATTGGTGCCGTTAATAACTTCAACAGCCAAGCTTCGGTCTGCTTGTTTTTAACGGTAGAAAACAGCACCTGCGGAAATGAGGACACTTTTACGCACCGTGATGCACGATGATGCAAAACTTCGCGAGAGGAGGACGCGCATGATCTCTTTCAAAGCGTTGTTTCGCGTGCTCAACAAGTACCTCGCCAATGACGAGGATGTGCCTGAGTTCTTCCGAACCGTCATGGCTCTCGTGACAGATGTACCTGAATCGGATTGGGGAACAAGCAAAGATCCAGTAGACCGGCTATCAGATTCAACAATTCGCAGCTATGTCAGCCGTGGCCTCTCGAAGAAGTTAGCGAAAAATATCGTCTACCACTTAACCCTAGAAAAGCTCGAGGGCAGAATTTGGGATTTCGATGATGAGCCCAGAGAACTGATAGCACAGGATCTATCCGGCTACGATCCGACCGTTAATGGCAAGAATGTCGCTGGGAAAATCTGTCAGTGGCTACAAGAGATGATTCGTTCCCAAGCCGGGCTGATTACTCAGAGTGAGATGGAGCAGCAACACCAAGCACAAATCAATGCCGATCTTATGGGTAAGTATGGTGAGTATTTGCTGCGAGAAGCACACCAACACTGTGCCATGCCGGGTTGTGACCACCTGCTCAATGTCTCCAAAAACGGTAAAGTTCAGCCAGTTTTCGCAGTCGCCATTATCGACAAAACGTTAGATCCTGAGCTGGGAAACCTGATCGCTATGTGCCCGCGATGCCAAGGCACGTACCAGCTTGATGACTCAAAGAAACTCCGCACCCAGTTACGGGCAGCAAAGAAGATGCTCTCTGATCAAATCAGGGCCGAAGAAATTCTTGATACCATCGAACTCGATAAAGGCATCACCGCAGTAGTTCGTGGCATTTCAAAGCTCAAGCATGGCGAACTAGCCCAAGCGAGGCTCGACCCCAAAGAGCTCGTCAACAAGATAGATGAGAACATCGAGTACGCGCTCTACATAACAGTGAGGAACTTCGTACTGGATTATTTCACCAAGGTTCGCACGATTATCACTAGTCTCGACAAGGGTGGCGAGATCGAGTATGACGAAGTGCAAGACCAGATGCGTTCCATCTACAAAAAGCTCGCAAAAACCAAAGCCACAAAAACTCAAATCTTCACGAACATTTACACCAAAGTCCACCGAGCAACACTGCAAGAGGATATTTACTGTCAAATCTTCGTCTGCTACTTCATTCAAACCTGCGAGGTGTTCGATGCAATTGCCTAACAAACTCTACTCATACCAATGCTCGACACTCGCGCTGCTTCCACCTATCCTGCGCATACTTGACCAAGGTGAGATCCACGTCCATGAATTATTTATGCAAACCAGAAGCCACCTAATCGACTCCACGGATTTTCTAGCAGCGATTGACTGCCTCTACGCCTTGCGGGCAATCGACATGACCGATGAAGGGATGGTCTATCGTGCTCACTAGCATCTACTCAAAAGCATTCAAAGACCACGGGCAAATTCGTCCGCCGATCCATTTCCACGAAGGTCTTAACGTGGTTCTCGGTGAACCTGATGGCAAAAACTCCATCGGCAAATCCTCAACGCTCCTAGCCATTGACTTCGTATTCGGTGGAGACTCCTACCTCAAAAGCGATGGCGTAAGTCACGTCGGACACCACACCATCTATTTCACTTTCACCTTCGCCGGCCAGGACTATCACTTTGCTCGCGATACCCGAAGCGCGGAGCAGATCTTCGTTACCAATAGCCAATACGAGCGCCAACCAGAGGTGTGGAGCCACCAAGAATTCGTGAACTGGCTCAAGCAACAATACGGGCTCGATTTCCCAGGCTTATCCTTCCGGAAAGCCCGCAGCAGCTTCTTCCGCATCTATGGAAAAGAAAACTACGACGAGCTACATCCGCTACGCGGAATTCCAGGGCAAAACAAAGAGAAGTCCATTGCGCTGCTCATCCAGCTGTTCAACAGATATCAGGAAATAGAACGACTCCACGAACGTTTGCACGAGCAAACAGAAAAGCTCTCAACCTTCAAAAAGGCGCGCTCATATAACTTCATACCCGCCATGGTTGGCGGAAAAACCCAATACGAGCAAAACGTTCACCGCATCGGAGAACTTGAAGCTGATCTTGCCAGCCTCACCGAAGCACAAGCCGTAAAGCATAGCGAGGACGACATTCAACGCAGCCAGCAGAAAGCAGAAATGCAAGATGCCAAGCGAGTCCTCGAAGATAAAATCGCTGCTCTACGCAGGCGAAAAATCCTCAACGACCTTAGCCTCGAATACGGTCTAGCGCCAACAGAAGCAGATCTTTCTGCACTGCAAGAATTCTTCCCCGACGCTAACCTGCGCAAGCTCTACGAAGTTGAGAACTATCACAAGAAACTCGCACAAATCCTAGGCGACGCCTTTGAGAGTGAAAGCCAAGAAATTACCAGCCAACTCGAGGAACTCAAGCAGCAAGCCCAAGCACTAGATAAACAGATGCGCGACTTAGGATTTGTAGGAAACATCTCCCGCGAGTTCCTCAAAGCTCACAGGAAACTTACCAGTGAGATCGATGCGATCCGCAAACAAAATGATGCGTATAAGACACTTAAGGAACTCGAGGACTATAAGCGAATCACCAAGGAACGCCTGGAGAAAGCTATTGAGCTCATCCTAGCTGAACTGCAGCATCAAATTAATGAACAGATGATGCAATTCAACGATGAGCTATTTGCCGACAAACGCAACGCACCTGTGCTCGCGTTCAATACCTACAACAGCTACAACTTTTGCACGCCAAACGACAAAGGCACAGGCGCAAACTTCAAAGGCCTCGTTCTCTACGACCTCGCAGTATTCGCCCTCACCGGCCTTCCAGCCCTAGCTCACGATTCGCTGCTATTCAAGAACATCGAAGATGAAGCCGTTGCAGGCATCATGCGCATCTACAATCGAGCTACCAAGCAAGTATTCATCGCCTTCGACAAGCAAGGCTCCTATTCCCCAGAGGTAACGCAAATAGCTGAGAGTCGAGCCGTCCTGCACTTGAGCCGAGGCGGAGCAGA
The DNA here is from genome assembly GCA_004557505.1 of Coriobacteriaceae bacterium. Taxonomy (GTDB): domain Bacteria; phylum Actinomycetota; class Coriobacteriia; order Coriobacteriales; family Atopobiaceae; genus Tractidigestivibacter. The sequence continues at coordinate 92,550 of SFGZ01000002.1, forward strand.
ACTCTACGGAGCACCGTGGAATCAAAATTAGGTCATAAGAACAGAAGTTATACGTCAAACAAATAAGAGGAGTAATCGAATGTACAAGAGAACATATGGCTGGATTCAAAATCCATCAAATTTCGATAATCTAAAACTCGTTGTTCAGATTTTTGATCCAACTTCTGTTCACTATGCAAAGCTAGAGAACATTCTCGTTCCTCAGCTCATACCATTTGATAACCTCAGGGCTTTGCTTCTGAAAAACTCAATGAAGGCAAGAATTCTTTTCAGTACCAGGAATTGGTCGGCACGTCGAAAGACGCTACTGGTAAATCGGCTACGGAGAGAAGCGAAGCCGTCGCAGACGGCCTGATTCAGGTATCGATATTGCCTCTCAGTCACATAAAACAACAGGGAAGCGATGGACTGACAATTGGACTGCAGACGGCTATCTGAGATGGGCGCTGAGCCTCAACCTAGTGAGTCATAATCGATCTACAGACGAGTGCTCAATAACAGATTTAGGATTGCAGTTCTCAAAGTCTACGGCGAAAACCAACGATGACCCACGCAGCATAACCGCCCCCGATGTGTCCACTTTCCGGGGGTCAGGCCCGGGGGTCGGGCCCCTCTGGAAACTGCTGATTGATCGTGAGATGACAAAAACAGATCTCCAAAAAGCAACTGGGCTAAGCGCGGCCACAATCGCCAAGCTCGGACGAGGAGGCAATGTCACGACCGACGTTCTTGTCCGTATTTGCGAAGCATTGGAATGTAAACTAAACGATATAGTAGAAATCGTGAGGTAGATTAGCGGAGTTCTCAAGCGGCACCGAGGCACGTGTACTTGAGAAGGGTTGTGTTACCTCTAGTGGACGGCAAAAGCGTGATGGTAAACTTAGCGCGTTTTCGACTATAGGTCACGCTGAGCATCTCGCTAAAATAGGGAGGAGTCATGTCGACATCTCATGGCTGGAACTTCTATTCGGATTGAGGAGAGGTTAAGATGAGCAATGTACTTACCTCAGTAGAGGTTTGTGCAGGCGCGGGCGGTCAAGCTCTAGGCCTAGAGATGGCGGGATTCGAACACTTAGCTTGTGTTGAGATTGATCCTGATGCTTGTAAGACTCTCAAAAGGAATAGACCCAATTGGAATGTCATTGAGACGGATCTCAGAACTTGGGAACCAGATCCTAGTTTGGTAGGCGTGGATTTGTTGGCCGGAGGCGTTCCCTGCCCTCCGTTTTCGATTGCTGGTCATCAGCTTGGCGAAGCAGATGAACGCGATTTGTTCCCTGAGATGATCCGCTTGGCTCGAGTTTTACAGCCAAAAGCGGTGATGATTGAAAATGTCCGTGGCTTATTGGGGACGAAGTTTCATAACTATCGTGAGCGCATTCTAAAAGAGTTTGAAAGCATAGGGTACTTGTCCTGTGGCTGGGAGCTTGTTAATGCTGCTGATTTTGGTGTCCCGCAGAGTCGTTCAAGAGCGATTCTTGTCTTGGTTCGATCTGAGCATATTTTTGATTTTCAATGGCCGACGGTAGCAGACCATCGAGTTACTGTCGGTGATGCGTTAGCTTCGCTGATGAAAGAAAACGGGTGGCGTGGAGCTTCTGAATGGGCATCCAATGCGCAAGGTATTGCCCCAACATTAGTGGGTGGTTCGAAGAAACACGGGGGTGCAGATCTCGGGCCTTCTCGCGCGAAGACAGCGTGGCTGAATTTGGGAGTAGATGGAAGAGGCGTATCCGATACCCCGCCAGGTTCAGACTTCGAAGGACTGCCTAGGCTGACTGTTAAAATGGCAGCCGTCATCCAGGGTTTCCCCGAATCTTGGGAGTTTTCCGGTAAGAAAACCCCAGCTTACCGACAAGTTGGTAATGCATTCCCTCCGCCAGTCGCTCGAAGTATTGGTTTAGAGATTCGAAGGGCGCTTGAGAGTCGGCACTAAGCTTGCCCAACCGATTACTGTGCGCGGCGTGGTATCCTTGTAAGTGTATGTGAATGACCAATCTGAATCGATTTCTCCCTCTGGGTTGCCTTGGTGGCAAGTAGGTGGCACTACAAAGCGCATCGCCGCCTATCTTTGGTTCAATGTAGAGGTTGGTAGTCTGTTCACGATGGCTGAAGTGCGGAAAGCGGCCAACATTGAGCAACAAACTCAGTCAGACCGCAGGATGCGCGAACTCCGGGAACAGGGATGGGTTGTCGCGGGATACAAAGATGAGAAGGATTTACCTCGAGATACGTATCGGCTAAAGGCTAGAGGGAAACGCCTTTGGGTTGGAGAGCGGATTGAGAGAGACGTGATCTCGAACAAGCTTAGGCGTGAAGTGTTCGCTCGTGATAATAACACCTGCGTGATATGCGGAGTCGTGGCAGGCGAGCCATACCCAGATTTACCCTCGGTTAAGGCTAGGATGACCGTCGGTCATCGTGTTCCCAACCAGCGACTTGGTACAGCGACTTTGGATAATGTACAAACCGAGTGTGCCCGGTGTAATGAAACAATAAGAAATCTACTCGACGATCCCGAGACCTTCGAGGCTTTGAAACCCTTGCTTGACACTCTCACTCAGGCTGAGCTCAAAGAGCTAAGCAAATGGATTGCTGACGGAAAACGGAGACTAAGCAATCTGGATTTAGCATATTCTAAATATCATGCGCTGAATGAAGTTGGAAAAGAACAGGCTGATACATATATCGCTACTCTTCTTATTAAATAGTTAATCCCTATCCCCTCGCTGTTGCTTGAAATGCAGTTTGTTTTCACGGTGTCGAGGTGGAGAACATCTATGAATGTCTTCATTGTAGCTTGTTTTCATGGCATCAATGCTGTGCGGAAATGTATGATCCTCCGTCGGCCGTGTTGATTTTAACGTTTCATTCGTGTGAGTTGTGAAATCAGGACATTTCGGCGCAATCATACTCGGCATTTTGCCTGCTTTGCGAAATGCGATGATGGTGAAAACTGGATCTTGACTGGTGACGCAACCTTGGCGCGCCAGAGCGAACTTTTGCGCGGCAGGGAGGTGGACGTGCAGTTTTTGCGCCACTTTTCGTTGCGGAGGTTTTATGTGAAGACGAAGGCTGTCGCATGTCGCTGACTCGGTTGCCTCGTGCTTCAACACTCTGACCGCCGTTTTGGCTTGTTATCAAGCGACAAAGCCCACCCGCGCCACCGCTGTCCCGCCGCCCACTTTGTATCATCTTCGGCAGCTACATAACGGTATCCCGGGCGTCGTCAGGCGCCCCCGCCCGCGCCGGAGCACCGGTGCCAGAAGAAGGAGAAGAACCATGGCAGAGTCCACTTTCGATCGCGTCGTCACCATCCTCAAGGACCAGGAGGGCCTGGACGACGTCGAGCTCACCCGCGACACCAACCTCGCGAGCGTCGGCCTTGACTCCATGGCCACCGTCGAGGCCGTCATGGCCTGCGAGGACGAGTTTGGCATCGAGATCGACCCCGAGGCCAACCCCAAGACCGTCGGCGAGTTCGTCAACCTCGTCGACGGGCTGCTCGCCAAGTAGCGAGGCCGCGCCGGCGCGGGAGAAACGCACGAGAGCCGGGACAGCCGGAGCCAGGACTAAGGACCAACCTCACATGATCAAGACACCCCTCTGCGAGCTGGTGGGCATCGAGAGACCCATCTTCCAGGGCGGCATGGCATGGATTGCCGACGCAAGCCTTGCCGCCGCCGTCTCCGAGGCCGGCGGCCTCGGCATCATCTCGGCCATGAACGCCGGCCCCGACTGGGTGCGCGACCAGGTTCGCGAGTGCCGAGAGCGCACGGAGAGGCCCTTTGGCGTCAACGTGATGCTCCAGAGCCCCTTTGCGACGGACGTCGCCAAGGTCGTGGCCGAGGAGCGCGTGCCCGTCGTGGTGACAGGTGCCGGCAACCCCAGCGCGTACATGGCGGCGTGGAAGGACGCGGGCGTGAAGGTGATCCCCGTGGTCTCTTCCGTGGCGCTTGCCCGCCTCCTCGAACGCGCGGGGGCGGACGCCCTCGTGGCCGAGGGGGGCGAGTCCGGCGGCCACATCGGCGACCTCTCGACCATGGTCCTCGTGCCGCAGGTGGTCGATGCCGTTAAGGTGCCGGTCCTGGCTGCCGGGGGCATCGCAGACGGACGTCAGGTCGCCGCGGCCTTCATGCTGGGCGCCATGGGCGTGCAGGTGGGGACCCGCTTCCTCGTGGCGAGCGAGTGTACGGTGAGCCAGGAGTACAAGGACCGCATCATCAAGGCCAAGGACCTCTCGACCATCGTGACCGGACGCAGCATGAACGGTGCCGTGCGCTGCCTCAAGACGCCCTTCTCGCAGGAGTTCGCCCGCCGCGAGCGTGCCGGAGCAACCCCCGAGGAGCTGGGCAAGTTTGGTGCCGGCTCCCTGCGCAAGGCAGCAAAGGACGGTAACTACGGAGAGGGCTCCTTCATGGCCGGCGAGGTTGCCGCCATGGTCCACGAGGAGCAGACGGCCCAGGAGATCGTCGACGACCTCATGGGCGGTGCCGAGAGGTGCCTGGGGGAGGCCGCCACATGGATCTCGTAGACACCGCCGCGCGTCCCAACGTCGCGTTCCTCTTTGCGGGCCAGGGCTCCCAGAGGCCCGGCATGGGGCACGCGCTCTACGAGGCGAGTCCCGCCGCCCGCGCTGTCCTTGACGCGGTGGAGGAGGTTCGCCCCGGCACGCGCGAGCAGTGCTTCTCGGGCACCAAAGAGGAGCTTTCGCTTACTGCAAACACGCAGCCCTGCGTCTTTGCCGTCGACCTCGCCTGCGCCTGCGCGCTGCGCGAGCGCGGCATCGTGTCGGCGGCCGTGGCGGGCCACTCGCTCGGCGAGGTCGCGGCGCTCGCCTTTGCGGGCGCGTTTGACGTGGCCTGCGCAACGCGCCTGGTCTCGGAGCGCGCCCGTCTCATGACTGCGTGCTGCGAGGAGCACCCCGGTGCCATGCGGGCCGTGCTCAAGCTCGACGCGGCGACCGTCGAGGCCCTGTCTGCCAAGGCCGGAGAGGCCTGGCCGGTGAACTACAACAGCCCGCTCCAGACCGTGGTCGCGGGGTCCCCGGCGGCATGCGAGAGGCTTGACGCCCTGGTTCGCGAGGCCCGCGGCCGCTCGATGGCGGTCGCCGTCTCGGGCGCCTTCCACAGCCCGTACATGGCGGCCGCCACGGAGGGCCTCGCCGCGTACCTGGCGGCAAACCCGCCGCAGGCACCGGCCGTGACGTGCTGGGCAAACCTCACCGGCGCACCCTATGCGAGCACGCCGGAAGAGATCTCTAAGACCCTCTGCGCGCAGGTCTCTCACCCTGTCCGCTGGGTGGACGAGCTCTGCGGCCTTAAGGCCGCAGGCATCGACACCTTTGTGGAGGTGGGGCCCGGCCACACGCTCACGGGCCTCGTGAGGCGCACGCTCGAGGACGTGACCACCTACAACGTCGAGACGCCCGACCAGCTCGAAGAGGTCGTCCGGGCGCTCGGGAAGGATGCATAGCCATGGCTGAGAGGATCGCGGGAGCCGGCCAGGGGGCCGCCCGCCGCGTCGCGCTTGTCACCGGGGGCTCGCGCGGCATTGGCCGCGCCTGCGCCGAGAGGCTCGCGCGCGACGGCTTTGACGTGGGCGTCATCTACGCCGGCAACCAACAGGCCGCCGAGGGCTGCGTGCGCGCCCTCGAGGGGCTGGGCGCGCGGGCCGCGGCGTATCGCTGCGACGTCGCCGATGCCGATGCCGTCAAGGCCACGGTGGCGCAGGTGACCAAGGACCTCGGACCTGTGTGGGCGCTCGTGAACAGCGCGGGCATCACGCGCGACGGGCTCTTCGCCCGCATGCGCGACGAGGACTTCGACCTCGTGCTCGACGTGAATCTCAAGGGCACCTTCAACATGGTCCGCGCGCTTGCGAGAAACTTCATGAGGCAGCGCGGCGGGCGCATCGTGAACGTGAGCTCCGTCGTGGGCCTGCACGGCAATGCGGGCCAGGCCAACTATGCCGCGTCCAAGGCGGGGGTGGTGGGCCTCACCAAGTCGGTGGCGGCAGAGCTCGCCGGCCGGGGCGTCACCGCAAACGCCGTCGCGCCCGGCTTCATCGACACCGACATGACCGAGAAGCTCCCGCAGGAGGTGCGCGACGCCTACGCAGCCCGCATCCCTCTGGGAAGGCTCGGCTCTGCCGATGAGGTCGCAGGCGTCGTGGCGTTTCTCGTCTCGGATGCGGCGAGCTACGTGACGGGCGAGGTCATTCGCATCGACGGCGGGCTGTGCATGTAGGCCCTGCCCGCTGCCGTTGGGCCTGGGGCTGCGGCGGGGCCGCACGCCAGAAGGGGGAAAGATGGATCGCAGGGTAGTCATCACAGGCATGGGGGCCATCACCCCCGTGGGCAATACGGCCGAGAAGAGCTGGGGCGCCCTTGTCGCGGGCACAAGCGGCATCGGCGCCATCACGGCCTTCGACACCACCGGCTTCCGCGTGAGCGTTGCCGCAGAGGTCAAGGACTTCGACCCGGTGGAGGCGCTCGGCAAGTCCGACGCGCTCCACAACGACCGCAACGTCCAGTTTGCCCTCGTCGCCTCCGACGAGGCCATGAGGTCCTCGGGTCTGGACGCCGAGGGCGCCATCGACCCCGAGCGCCTGGGCACCTACGTGGGCTCGGGCGTCGGCGGCATCGGCACCACCGAGGTGCAGGTGACTCGCTACGACCAGGCGGGCGCCCGCAAGGTCTCGCCGTTCTTCGTGCCCATGATGATCGCGAACATGGCGGCGGGGCAGGTCTCGATCCGCCACCATGCGCTCGGTCCCACACTGCCCGTCGTCACGGCATGCGCCACCAGCACCAACGCCATCGGCGAGGCATACCGCGCCGTGCGCTTTGGCTACGCCGACGCCATTCTCGCCGGCGGCGCCGAGGCGGCGATCGCGCCCGTCTCCATCGCCGGCTTCACCAACTGCCGCGCCCTCACCACCAACCCCGACCCCGCCACGGCCTGCCGTCCCTTCGACGCCAACCGCGACGGCTTCGTGATGGGGGAGGGCGCCTGCATCCTGGTGCTTGAGGAGCTGGGGCATGCCCTCGCGCGCGGCGCCAGCATCGTGGCCGAGGTCTGCGGCTACGGCAACACGGCCGACGCATACCACATCACAAGCCCCGACCCCACGGCCGGCGGCATCACGCGCGCCATCAGGCAGGCCGTCGCCGAGTCCGGCATGGACCCGGCCGAGGGCCTCTACATCAACGCCCACGGCACCTCGACCAAGCTCAACGACAAAACCGAGACCATGGGCATCAAGCGGGCGCTGGGCGACGCGGCCGCGCATGCCGCGCGCGTCTCGTCCACCAAGTCGATGACCGGCCACATGCTGGGCGCCACCGGCGCCGTGGAGGCAATGGCCTGCGCCTGCGCGCTGCGCGACTCGGTGGCGCCGCCCACCATCGGCCTCACGGTGCCCGATGCGGACTGCGACCTGGACTACACCCCAGGCCACTCGGCGCCCTTCGACGGCAGGTGGGCCATGCCCACGTGGCGGGAGACGAGTTCTTCGTGCAGGGGCACTTTCCCGGCAACCCCGTGGTGCCGGGCGTGATCCTCTGCGAGATGCTGGCCCAGAGCTGCTGCGTGCTCCTCGCCCAGGGCGGCGCGCCAAGGGACGCCACGCCCTACTACACGAGCCTCGACAAGGTGCGCTTCAAGCACCCGGTGCGCCTCGGTGACACCGTGGAGCTCACCTGCGAGGTCACGCGCTCGCGGGGCATGTTCCACTTCGCGCACGGCGTTGCCAAGGTGGGCCAGGACGTCTGCTGCGTCGCGGACATGTCGTTTGCCCTGGTGCCCAAAAAGGACTGATGACCATGTTCCAGAAGGTCCTCATCGCAAACAGGGGAGAGGTCGCCGTTCGCGTGATCCGCGCCTGCAAGGAGATGGGCGTCAAGACCGTTGCCGTGTACTCGACGGCCGACAGCGAGGCCCTGCACGCCACGCTTGCCGACGAGGCCTACTGCATAGGCGGCCCGCGCGCGAGCGAGAGCTACCTCAACACCGACGCCATACTCACGGTGGCGCTTGAGTCGGGCGCCTCGGCAATCCACCCGGGCTACGGATTCCTCTCCGAGAACGTCGAGTTTGCCCAAGAGTGCAACGATCACGGCCTGGTGTTCGTCGGTCCCTCGCCCGAGGTCATGCGTCGCATGGGCGACAAGGACGAGGCGCGCCGCACGGCCAAGGCGGCCGGCGTGCCCGTGGTTCCCGGCTGCGACCTGCTCGAGTCCGCCGAGCAGGCACGGGACGAGGCCGAGAGGATCGGCTGCCCCGTGCTGGTGAAGGCCCGCGCCGGCGGCGGTCGCGGCATCCGCAAGGTCGAGAGCCCGGAGGACGCACCGGCCGCGTTCGAGACCGCCAGCGCCGAGGCACAGGCCGCCTTCGGCGACGGCAAGTGCTACATGGAGAAGTTCGTCTCTCCCGCGCACCACGTCGAGGTGCAGATTATTGGCGACAAGCACGGCAACGTGCTCTCACTCGGCGAGCGCGAGTGCTCGGTGCAGCGCAGGAATCAGAAGCTCCTCGAGGAGAGCCCAAGCCCATGTCCCGCCCTTTCCGATGACGTTCGCCTGCACATGGAGGCCTGCGCCCGCGACCTCGCCCGCTCCGTGGGCTACGAGGGCGTTGGCACCATAGAGCTCCTGCTCGACGACAGCGGCAGCTTCTGGTTTATGGAGATGAACACGCGCTTGCAGGTCGAGCACCCCGTGACGGAGTTCGTGACGGGCAAGGACCTGGTCAAGTGGCAGCTCCGCGTGGCCGCCGGCGTGCCGCTGGGGTCCTCGCAGGAGGACATTTGCGTGGCGGGACACGCCATCGAGTGCCGCATCAACGCCGAGACGGCGGACTTCAGGCCGTCCTGCGGCGGCATCACGATGCTCCACGTGCCAAGCGGCCCGTGGGTTCGCTTTGACTCCTCGCTCTACGTGGGCTGCGTGGTGCCGCCCTATTACGACTCGCTCTTGGGCAAGCTCGTGGTCTACAGCCCCACGCGCGAGGAGGCCATCCGCAAGATGCGCTCGGCCCTGGGCGAGCTCGTGATCGATGGCGTGGAGTGCAACGCCGACCTCCAGCTGGACCTCCTCTCGAACGGGGAGTTCCTCTCCGGGAACTACCACACCAACCTGATGGAGCGCCTCTATGAGTAGCACGCGCGACAAGAGCGAGAACGAGCTCGAGGGTCCGGTCACCGAGGTCCCCATAGACGTGCCGCCCCGCATGGTGCTGGTTCGCTGCCCGCACTGCCGGCACGTGGTCGAGGCGGGGATCCTCTCGCGCGGGCTTGACGTGTGCCCGCGCTGCGGCCACCACATGCGCCTCTCGGCCAGGCGGCGCATCAGGCTCACGGTGGACGCCGGGAGCTTCGTCGAGTGGGACGCCGGGGTTGCACCCCACGACGTGCTTAACTTCCCCGGCTACCAGGAGAAGCTCTCCGCCGCCGAGGCCGCCTCGCGCGAGCGCGAGGCCGTGGTGTGCGGGCAGGCCACCATAGGCGGCGAGCGCTGCGCCCTCTTCGTGATGAACTCCGCCTTCATGATGGGGTCCATGGGGAGCGCCGTGGGCGAGAAGATCACGCGCTGCTTCGAGCGCGCCCTCGCCGACGGCCTGCCCGTCGTCGGCTTCACGGTCTCCGGCGGCGCGCGCATGCAGGAGGGCGCGACCTCGCTCATGCCTCTGGCCGACCCCTCGCGCGAGGTGCCGCGGTGCCCGGCGGCCTTCCCGGCCGAGCCTCGCTGGCCCGCGCCGCGCCACCCGCAGCCGCCCCTTGAGGCGGATTCCGCCACGCCCCACGACCTGGTCCGCCGCGTGCGCGACACCAACAGGGCAAGCGTCCCCACGGTGGCCGAGCAGGCCTTCTCCGGGCTCATCGAGCTTCACGGCGACCACCTCTTTGGCGACGACCCGGCCGTGGTGGGAGGCATCGCGCTTCTCGGCAGGCGCCCCGTGACCGTCATCTGCACCGACCGCGGGCGCACCACCAAGGAGCGCGTGGCGAGGAACTTTGGCTCGCCGGAGCCCGAGGGCTACCGCAAGGCGCTGCGCCTCATGAGGCAGGCCGAGAAGTTCGGCCGGCCCGTGGTCTGCCTGGTGGACACCTCTGGCGCCTACCCCGGCATGGAGGCCGAGGAGCGAGGCCAGGGAGCCGCCATCGCGGACGGCATCATGGCCATGAGCGGGCTGCGCGTGCCCGAGGTGAGCGTCATCATGGGGGAGGGCGGCTCCGGCGGCGCGATCGCGCTGGCCACGGCCGACCGCGTGCTCATGCTCTCGGACGCCGTCTACTCCGTTGTGAGCCCCGAGGGCTGCGCGTCCATCCTCTGGAAGACGCCCAAGCGCGCGGCGGAGGCCGCCGAGGCGCTGGGGATCACGGCACCCACGCTGGAGCGGCTTGGCATCGTCGACGGGGACATCGACGCGACGGGCCTGGGGACTCCCGAGTTCGCTGCCCGCCTTGCCGACCGGCTTCGCGAGGAGCTTGCCGAGCTTGAGGCCATGGGTGTCGACGAGCTCGTTTCCACTCGATACGAGAGGTTCCGTCGGATGGGGAGGTTCGAGGCATGAGCGAGGACGCGGCCGCAAGGCCCATAGGGATTCTGTGTGACAGCTCGGCCCCGCTCACGCGGGCCGAGGCGGCGGCGCTTGGCTGCACGCTCGTCTCGATGCACTACCAGGTGGATGGGGTGCGTCGCGCCGAGGTCTACGAGGGCGAGAACGACGACTACGACACGCTCTACCGCAACGCCAAGATCCTGGGCACCGAGGCGGTCTTCCAGTCCGCGTGGGCCAAGGCGTTCCGACGTCTCCTCGAGGGCGGCTCCGACGCGCTGTGCATCACGATGTCGTCGCGTCTCTCCGGCACGTACCGAAGCGCCAGGGAGGCGCGGGCGCAGCTTATAGCCGAGGGCTTCGACGGCGAGAGGATCGCGCTTCTCGACTCCTGGACAACCTCGGGCGGGCTGGACTTCCTCATCCGGCGGGCGCGTCGGCTCGTCGTGGGCGGCGCCACGCTTGGACAGACCGTCTCGCAGCTTGAGGGCGCGCGGGCGCGGCAGGGCATAGCCTTCACGGTCCCCAGGCTTGACGTGCTCAGGAGGTCCGGCCGTCTGGGCGCAACGCGCCGCGCCGTCGCCGGCAAGCTTGACCGCCACCTCATCATGACGCTTGACCAGGGCGGCATTCGCGACGTCGACGTGGCGCACGGTACCACGGCCGTGGCGAGGTCGCTGGTCAGGCAGGTGCCCGAGGGCGCGCGCGACGGGCTGCTCATCGTGACGGGCTACGGCGCCTCCGATACCACCGGCGCGGTGGTCGAGTGCATCCAGCGGCGGCTCCCTCAGGCGGAGGTTTCGGTGCGCGACGGCGGCCCCGTGGTCTCGCTGCACCTGGGCGTGGGCTCCGTGAGCCTTGCCTGGGACGTGCCCGGGGAGTAGGGCGGCAGGGCCGGCGGGGCCGTCACACATCCGTACCCGAAGCTGTGACCCGCGCAGGTCGATACATGATCGTGCCCCGAACGTGTTGCGTGCCGTCACACATCCGTACCCGAAGCTGTGACCCGCGCAGGTCGTCACAGCTTCGTGCCCCGAACGTGTGACGCCTTCCTCACCCCTGCCTTTTGCTCCGCAGCAGGTAGAGGAAGAAGGGGGCGCCAAGGCAGCCCATGATGATGGAAACGGGAATCTCGCCTGGCTCCATAACGATGCGCCCGACGCCATCGCACAAGGTCACGATGGTCGCGCCCAAGAGCGCCGACAGAGGTAGCAGCCTATAGTGGTCGGAGCCGACTATCAGGCGCGCTATATGCGGGACGATGAGTCCCACAAATGAGAGCATGCCAACGACAGATATGGCAGCGCCGGCGAGCAGCGATGAGCAGACAATGAGCGAAAAACGAAAGCGCTGCACGTCAAGGCCGAGGGACAACGCCGTCTCCTCGCCAAGCAGCAGCACGTTCATCTTGCGAGGCAACAGAAAACAGAGCGCGATGCCCAGCGCCGCATACGGGGCGATAGAGCGAAACTGCTCCCAGACCACCCCGTTGAGGCCGCCCACCAAAAAGCCCGCTGCGTTTTGGAGGTTCTCAGAGAAGAAGGTCCTGATGAGATCGGAAAAGGCCGAAAAGAGAGCCGAGATGGCTAGCCCAGACAAAATGAGCTGAGTGGACGAAGTGCCGCCGCGGCGCGCAAGCACATAGACGAGCATGGTGGTTGCAAAGGCGCCCAAAAAGGCAAAGAGGGGCAGCTGCGGGGCGAGCGCGGGCACGGCCACCAAGCAGAGATATCCGGCAAAACTCGCCCCCGCCGTCACGCCAATCGTGGAGGGCGATGCCAGGTGATTGCGCATGATGGCCTGCAGGATGCAGCCAGACAGCGACAGGCACATGCCGACGATTGCCCCGGTCAGCGCGCGGGGCAGGCGAAGGCCCGTGATGATGAGCGTGCTGTGTGGGGCGCCGCCGCCAAAAAGGGCTGCGATAACCTGATCGGGCGGGATATGGCTGGAGCCTACGGAAACGCTGAAGATCAGGCTGGCAAGCAGGAGAAGGATGGCCAGCAACACCGCTGGCACCCCGCTCAATCGTGCCGTCTGTTCCCTTACAGCATCCAAGCGCTGCTTCCTTCAAGCCCGTGCATCCCCGCAATGCACTCGTTCCCGTATTCCGTATGAGACTCTGCTACGATTTTCGTGACATTATACCTTGGAGGGGATCCCCGATGAAACGTTTTCGACTGGCTTTATGCGCGTTGCTGGTGACGTGTGCCCTTGCTGCCTGCGGTGGCACGCAGGGCGTCCCGGGTGCCGCCGAGCCGCCGGCACCTCAGGGGAGCGGCGCGCAACAATCCGGCGGCAAGCAGGCGCTCAGAGACCACTACCTCGAGAAGGCCAACCAGGTAACGGTCACAGACAAAGAGGTGACCTTCTCCGATGCCGCCTGTGAGAAGGGGGAGACCAAGACCCTCGCTCGCGGTGTCAATGACGTTGTGATCTTGTATCCCTCCTACACCGCGCTCTGGTATGAGGCGGGTGGCACTGCGGCTGGCGTCATCGGCGGCGAAACGTCTGCCGAGCAATACAAATACCAGATCGGGCGAGACATCACCCAAGACGCGGGCGTCGATGTGGTAGCCGATGGAGTTTCGGCGACACATTGGGATATCGAGAAGATCATCGGCATGAAGCCAGACCTTATCATCTGCTCGCCGGCGGCAAAGGGCTACTCAACCATCAAGGGGCCAGCCGAGGCGGCAGACATCCCCGTCATCGCCGTGGACTACGAAAACTTCCAGGACTACCTCAAGTGGTTCAAGGTGTTTCAGGCGCTGGGCGGCAGCGATGACGCAAGGGGCATCGCCGAGGACACCCTCGACCAGGTCGTGCAGACCGTCCTCTCCTGCCCAGAGAAGGGCCCCAGGACGCTGCCCCTCATGTGCGGCCCCAAATCGCTCGAGGTGCAAACCGCGAACACCGCCGTCGGCGCCATGCTCGAGGAAATGCATGCCACCAACATCGTTGACGGGTGGCCCAACGCCCACAACGTGGACCGCCTCGACGTCAGCATGGAGACGCTTGTAAGCGAGCAGCCCGAGAAAATCCTCATCTCGCATCACACTGCGGTCACGGATGTCGTGCCCCTGGTGAAAGAGCGCCTGGGCGCAGACGATCTGTGGGACAGCCTGGATGCGGTCAAAAACGACGATGTGTACGTGCTCGACCCCGCGCTCTTCCACAACCGCCCGAACCACAGATACGCGGAGGCATACAAGGCGCTCGCCGAAGCGCTCTATGGGGACCAGGCAAACGGCGAGGGCTGAGGCCGGTCGCGGCGTGGACATTTATTTTCGCGACATCACGATCCGCTATGGTCGTCACACGGTGCTGGACGGCTTCTCGCTCCATGTCTTGGACGGAACCATCACGACGCTTCTCGGAAGAAACGGCTGCGGCAAGTCAAGCCTGCTCAACCTGCTCTTTGGAATTGCAGAGCCTGCCGCCGGGCTCGTCGAGCTTGGCGGCAGGCCCCTTGCCTCTTTTAGCCGCGAGGCGCGCGCCCGCCTGCTGGGCTACCTGCCGCAGTCTGCCCATCTGCCCAAGACGATGACGGTGCGCGAGCTTGTGGCAAACGGGCGCTATCCCTATCGGCATGGCTCGACGCCGCGAGAGGACGAGCGCTTCATTGCGCAGGCACTCGAGGATACGGATCTTGGCTCAATGGGCGAACGACCGCTCGGGAGCCTTTCGGGCGGGGAGCGCCAGCGCGCCCGGCTCGCCCTCATCCTGTGCCAGAGCCCGCAGGTTCTGGCCTTGGATGAGCCCACGACCTACCTCGACCTTGCCTATCAGCTGGAGATCTTGGATCTGGTGCAGCGGCTCAAGGAGAAGCGTCAGCTCACCGTGCTCATGGTGCTCCATGACCTCAATCTCGCCGCGCGCTACTCCGATCGCGTCTGCCTCATGGCGGATGGGCGCAACCTGCGGACGGGCCCTGTCGACGAGGTCTTGGCACCAGATCAGATCCACCATGCATTGGGCGTGGTGGTTGACAGGCGATGGGATGCCAAGGCCGGCCGGCCGTTCTTCCTCGCAAGGCGCATGGGGGCATGACGGCTTTCCCGCGGGCAACAGCGGGCGGAGGCGCGCGCCGCCGGGCCGCAGCCGTCCCCATCTGCCCCTGGCCCCTCTCGCCTTTTCTCTCGCTTTGCCCCAGTACTCAGGCTGCTGATATCCAGATGCGCCTGTCAGCAGGAGTACCATAGACGGAAAGAATCTATCTCTGTGGCAGTCGGCCGTATGCATGCGCGTGCATACGGGTTACATGGTAGACAAAGGGGAGGATAATGGAAGAAGTGGGACTCAAACGCCTCACGGGTGATGCCCTAGACAGGTATTTTGGAACGCTGCTCGACAGGTTCCAGATCTGGGCACCTGTCTGCATTCCTGCGGGAGGTCGGTATCAGGGGCAGGACGCCGTGCAGTACAAGCCGGTGTCTAACTGGAGGGACATCGTCTGGGATCGGCGCAGCGATTACTCCAGCCGCGAGGCGATCTTGCCCATCACGCAAACGCTGTATACCTTCACGGGCGATGACTACCGCGAGGTCAAGCCAAAGCAGGCCAAAGACCTGCTCATCCTCGCGCGCTCATGCGACATCCATGCCATCAGGCATCTCGACGAGATCTTCCTTCAGAACGGCGGCTACGAGGATAGCTTCTACCGCCGCGTGCGCGACAAGGTCCACTTTGCGCTCATGGAGTGTACGCACGAGTTCGATGGCTGCTTCTGCGTGAGCCTGGGCACCAATGACACCGACGACTACGCCATGCGCCTGGCGTTTGACGACGAGGGCATCTTCTTCGAGGCGAAGGATCCCTCCCTGGACTGCGCGGACGCCACGCCCAGTGATCGGGCATTCTCCAATCCCACGGAGAACGAGCTGAAGGTCGAGTTCCCAGAGTTCCGCTCGATCGAAGAGGTCAACGAGCTGAAGAGCCATCCCATGTGGGATGAGTACAACTCGCGCTGCATCTCCTGCGGCGCCTGCACCATCGTCTGCTCCACCTGCACCTGCTTTGAGACGCGCGACATCGTCTACTCGCTCAACCACCACGTTGGCGAGCGGCGCCGCACCGCGTCTTCCTGCATGGTCGCCGGCTTTGACGCCGTGGCGGGCAGCAAGGGGATTCGTCTGGAAGCCAAGGATCGCTACCGCTACAAGATCATGCACAAGATTTACGCCCACGACGCCCGCTTCCACACGGGGCCGATGTGCGTGGGCTGCAACCGCTGCAGCGCACATTGCCCGCAGCTCATCAGCTACCCGGCGACGATCAATAAGGTATCCCAGGCCCTGCGGGAGATTCGAGAGCAGGAGGTCGGCTATGGCGAGTAACGTCGTGACTCCCAAGGCACATAGGCTGGTATCGATCCTTCCGCAGACGGAGACCGAATGGACCTTCCGCGTGGAGCACCATGGGCCCGTCAACCACGGCCAGTTCATGCAGCTCTCCTTGCCTCGCGTCGGCGAATGCCCCATATCCATATCCGGCTTCACCGACGATACGGTGGACTTCACCATCCGTCGCGTGGGGCATGTGACCGACGAGCTCTTCAACCTCAAGCCGGGAGACGATCTCTTCTTGCGCGGCACCTACGGCAACGGCTGGCCGTATCAGGAGATCAAGGACAAAAACCTCGTCATCATCGCCGGCGGTACGGGCGTAAGCCCCGTGAAGTCCATGATCAATGCGTTGCATGACGCCGATGGCGACAAGCAGGTCTACCTGATCCTGGGCTTTAAGGATGACCATGCGATCTTGTTCCGCGACGACCTCGAGAAGTGGAGGGCCAACCCGCGCTTCCACTGCATCTACTGTCTCGACCACATGTCTGCCGAGGGATTCCACGAAGGCATGGTCACCGCGTTTCTCGACCAGGTGCCCTTTGCCGAGTTCGGCGACGACTACGCCTGCGTGGTGGTGGGCCCGCCCGTCATGATGCGCTTTGCAGGACTGGGCCTTTTGAGGCAAGGCGTCCCGGAGGAGAAGATCTGGATGTCGTTCGAGCGCAAGATGAGCTGTGCCGTGGGCAAGTGCGGGCACTGCCGCATCGACGAGACCTATGTCTGCCTCGACGGGCCGGTGTTCAACTACACCAAGGCCAAGCAGCTGATTGACTAGGGAGGCACCCATGCAGGACATCAATATCAAAAAGCTCCAAAACAACTGCTTCCGGCAATCAAAGGTTGCGGGAGAGTTCATGCTGCAGCTCCGCGTGCCCGGGGGCCTCATCGACGCCGACCTTCTCGACATCATCAAGCACGTGTGCAATACCTGGGGCGATGGGAAATTCCACATCGGTACCCGCATGACGCTTAACGCAACGGGCATCAAATACGAGGACATCCCCGCCGTCAACGCCTACATCCAGCCCTATCTCGAAAGGGTGGAGAAGGAGATGTGCGGCGTTGAGATGGAGACCGACAAGGGCTACCCCTATATCGCGCCGCGCAATATCGTGGCCTGCATCGGCGGCGCCCACTGCATCAAGGCGGCGCAAAACACCCAGAAGCTGGCGCATGCCCTTGAGAGGATCCTCTACCCCAACCCCTATCACATCAAGGTCAACATCGCCGGCTGCCCCAACGATTGCGCAAAGGCGCATTTCGCTGACTTTGGCATCATCGGATGCACCAAGCCGATCTACGATCAGGACCGCTGCATCGGCTGCTCTTCCTGCGTGAACAAGTGCAAGAAGGCCGCGACGCGCGTGCTTTCGCTCAACGAGCAGACCCACAAGGTCGAGAAGGACGCCTGCTGCTGCGTGGGTTGCGGCGAATGCGTGTCGGTCTGCCCCACGGGGGCATGGCGACGTCCCGACAAGGAGTACTGGAAGATTGTTCTCGGCGGCCGCACGGGCAAGCAGTACCCGCGCATGGGCCAGATGTTTGCCAACTGGCTCACCACCGACACCGTGCTACAGATCTTCGCGAACTGGCCGAAGTTCTCGGAGTGGGTCTTGGGAGGCAAGCCGCTCTACATTCATGGGGGACACCTCATTGACCGAGCCGGCTACCACAAGTTCAAGGAGAAGATCCTGGAGGGCGTCACGCTCAATCCAGAGGCCCTGATCGCCGACCAGGTTCACTGGACCGAGAAGGAGTACCGCTCCAACATCCACGTGAAAGCCTTGGCCGATCACGTCACCGTGAAGGACGCATGAGCGGCCGTCGTGGCAACCGCCTGTGCGGCAGCGGCGGACGGCACATCCATGAGGTGCGGCGCATCCCGCGTCGGCAGGCGACCTTCGAGCAACAAGGAGAAAACCATGGCAGGAACATTCCAGGTAGTCGACCTCTTGAACAGTTTGGTGCGACTGGAGCACAGCGGCAACGCCTTCTACGGCAAGATGGCGGAGCGGTCAAAGGACCGTGCGCAACGGGATTTCTTCCGTTTTCTGGCCGATCAGGAAGAAAAGCACGAGCAGCTCTATACCGGGCTGGCGCAAGAGTATGCAAAGAGGCCGGGGCTCACTGGGGATTTGGATGACAACTACGTCGACTACCTGCAGACGCTCGTCAATCAGAGCTTTGACTTCGACGAGTCCATAGTCGAGGACCTCAGGGCGTCCGTCCAGTTTGCCCTGTCGCTGGAAAAAGACACGATCATCTTTATCGGCGAGATCGAGACGCTGCTCGCCCAGCCCGATCCCATCTTCAGGCAGATAAAGGACGAGGAGCGCGGGCACATCAGGATGATCCAGAAGTTTCGCGAGGACGAGGGCATCCTCTAGGCTGGGCCTCGGCTCGGCATGACGCCCATCGGGGCCGGGGGCGGCCCGGCGGGTCACAGATTCGGCTCCGAACCTGTGACCCGCGCAGGTCGTCACAGCTTCGTGCGCCGAATGTGTTGCGTGCCGCCACACATTCGCATCCGGATGTGTGACCCGCGCAGGTCGTCACAGCTTCGTGCGCCGAATGTGTGACGTGCGCCTGTGGTCGTTTTGCCCAGACACGCCCCTAGCTCCCGCCGGGCGTCTGCGACCACCCATACTAGAGGCTTCGCATCCGAGAAGATCGCAGGCAACCGAACATCCGAAGGGCTGGAAGCGCCGTGGGCTCACTCAGCAAGACGCAGGGAAACGCGGGCAAGGTCACGCGAGGCCAATGGCTGGTCCTGGCCGGCCTGGCGGTTTCGACTTTTATCTTCAACACGTCTGAGTTCATCCCCATTGGCCTTCTCAGCGACATCGGTCAGGCCTTCTCGCTCACCGAGGCCGAGACGGGCATCATGATCTCGGTCTACGCATGGGGCGTGACGCTGCTGTCTCTTCCGCTCATGGTCTTTGCCTCTCGCTTCAACTTCCGCAAGCTGCTGCTCGGACTTGTTGCCGTCTTTGCCGCGGGGCAGTTCCTCTCGGCAGTTTCCCCAACGTATGCGCTGCTCATCTGCTCGCGGTTTGTGGTGGCCACGGCGCACGCGGTTTTCTGGTCCGTCGTGATGGTGATCGCGGCGCGCGTGGTTGGTCCGCGTCACGCCTCGGCGGCCATGGGCATCGTTGCCACGGGCAGCTCGATTGCGCAGATCTTTGGCATGCCGTTGGGGCGTGCCATTGGGCTTGCGCTGGGCTGGCGCATGACCTTTGGCGTGGTGGGGCTGGTCGCGGTTGCCTGCCTCGCGTACCTCGCGGTGGTCTTTCCGTCGCTGAGCGCGGGTGAGCGCTTCACGCTGGACAAGCTCCCCGAACTTCTCCACAACGGCCCTCTGGTCTCCCTCTACGTGGCCATTGTGTTTCTCGCCACCGGACAGTACGTGGCCTACAGCTACGTCGAGCCGTTCCTATCGCAGACAGTTGCCCTGAGCGCTGCGGGCGTCACGGTAGCGCTGGCTGTGATCGGCGTCGCCGGCCTTCTGGGGAGCTATCTCTTCTCACGCTTCTATGACGGTCATAAGAAGGGGTTCATCGCGGTGTCGCTGGCAGGGGAGACCCTTGCCCTGCTGGCCCTCCTCCCGGCGGCGTCATCTCTCGGCGTGACCGTGGCCGTGCTCGTGGCGTGGGGCGTGTGCCAGATGGGCTTTAGCGTGGCGTTGCAGTCGATTCTCATCCACATTACCGAGAGCGACCAGGCGTCCGTTGCGATGTCGATTTACTCGGGCCTCTTCAACCTGGGCATTGGCGCGGGGTCGGCCATTGGAGGCGCGACGGTGACGCAGCTGGGGGTCGGCGCGGTCGGACTGGTGGGCGGCGCGTTCGCGGGCGTGGGGACCATCGTCACCGTCGCGGTGATGTTCAGACTCATGAAATGAGACAAGCGCGAGGCAGCGGACAACCTGCTTGTAGGGGTCGGGTTCCTTGTCGCACGTCCGGCGCGGGCGGGGGCGCGAATTACGCACGGGTGAGTCTCTGCCGCGCAAAACTGCAGGAAGCAGCGAGTCAAATCTCAGCCGTGCGTAATTCTGGGTTGTGGGGAGACCTGATGGCGAGAAAGGCCGAGAGGGACTGGTCTGGTCAGGTGGGGCTGAGAGGGACCGGCCGCGCGGGCCAGCGGGCGCGGGGCTGAGCAGACGGGCCACAATCTCGGCTTCGCCAAATTTGTGGTTGAAGCATCGGCGACTCCGTGTTAGAGTTTTTACTTGCGCGGGCGATGGTTCGCACAACGGGTGGTGGCGCAGCTTGGTAGCGCACTTGACTGGGGGTCAAGGGGTCGCTGGTTCGAATCCAGTCCACCCGACCAGAGAAATAGCAGGCCAGACGGTGAGTTTTCGTCTGGCCTGTTTCGTCTTTTATGGCATCATCCGTCATGGCTTCGTTACTTTCTGCGCGCTAAGTACCGGAGAGCTCGCGCGATATGGCGTCCTGGGCCTGAGGGTAGGCGGCAAGGCTTGTCTTGTTCGCGATCGCGTGCGCGTGGAGGACGCGACCCTCGTTGTCGTCGTGGTAGACGATGGTCACCTGGAGGTTCGGAAAGTTGTCCTCAGTCCACCGCGTTATCGCGAACTCAGCGGTGGCCACGCTGAGCTCGGGTATTTTTGCCGAACCCCCCTCGTAGGCTGAGATTACGGCTATTAGAACCGTCTTGTCGCCGTCCGTGGCTACGATTGGCGCGTCCTCCCAGTCGCAGTACCTTTCGGTCTTCTTTGGTCATGGTGACCCCCTGGGACGTGGGAAGGCCCCTTTGCCCTCTCTCGCCCAATGAGCGGCAAGGCACGCGGGGCGGGGCGGCACGTCCTTGCGGGCGTGGCGCGGCGCCGGGCCGGCGCGCGGTGAGGATGGGCCTACCGCGCAGGGATGTCGCTTGCCGCATGGGTTTGCGCCTCGGTCGCCTCGGCGAGTTCCCTGATGCGCCTCCCGAGGAGGCATATCGTGACATCCGCCACGTCCTTTGGCGCGGACGAGAGGTCGGCGTTCTCCAGTATCGCCGAGATGCTTTTCTTCGCGAATATTGACGATGCTAGCGGGGCAAGCGGGATTAAAAATTAGGCGGAGGCGCTCGCGCGTCCCCGCCACATAAAGCCCTCTCGGGTTTTGACATCCAAGCACACTGTGCCCGATCAGAACCAGCGGTCAACCAGCTCCGCGAGGAATTCCATGGACGCCCCCGCGGCGGCGTCGGGGTGGGTGGCCGTAATCGTCGCCTCTCACGTCGGCGACCTGAGAATTGCGCATGATGCGCTGTGCCACGATGCGCTACGACTCCTTATAGGCAACAAGCAGGCTCGACGCCAGCCACGCGCTCACAGCTATCAAGGCAACGCCAATCGAGATATAGAAGAGCACCATTGCCGCCTGTGCGTTCATGAGGACGCTCTGGTAGGAATATGTGATCGGATAATCGGCTATCGAGTCGCCGGTGACCCCTAAAAGCGTCTCGGACACCCTGCTGAGAAACCACGCATACCCCATGCCCAGCACCACAGACGCCACGATCGCACCGATTGACACCTTTCTCGCCTTGTCGCGCCACTCCACGAGCTTTGTCGTTCTCTCCATCATCTTTCCTCCTCGTGACGAATCCCATGCCTGCGCCGGCCGAATGATGCCAGTCTCAGCGATGATCTCTCCGGATACACTACGGCAAGGCCGCAAGGCACGCAAAGGTCTTTTGGGCCTGCGGGGGTGGCCGCCCCGCGCAAGGGCCTCCGGGCCCTCGCCAGCTTGCGCCCTCGCTAACGACAGGTCATTGACAGCGATAACCCGTTCTGCCAGAATTTCCCTACCTAACAAAAAGGCCGTGCGTCCTGACTGAAAGGTGCTTTCGCGTATGATGCCTCCGCCGCGCCCCTCCTGTTGGCGCGGCGTTTTTTATTATGAAAAGACCTTATGAAAGGAGTTGGAATATGAACACGAGGGTTGCCGTAATGTCCATCATCGTCGAGGACGACGGCGCGGTTGAGGCGCTCAATGCCATCCTGCACGATGACAGAGGGTACATCATCGGCAGGATGGGCATTCCCTACCGCGCAAGGGGGATCAACATCGTCTGCATCGCCATCGACGCCCCGCAGGACGAGATCTCCGCGCTTGCGGGAAAGATTGGAAACATCCGCGGCGTCACGGTGAAGACCGCATATTCCAACATCAAGGATGAGAACTGAGGCAGCCTCTCTCATCGATAGGCTCGCCCAGGGGCACCGCTTGGAAAAAAGCGGGTACCGAACCCTCCTCGAGAGCGCCGGCGCGGAGGAGTACGCTTATGCTGCGGCGCTCGCGGACGCCGCGCGCAGGGAGGTTTACGGCACGGCGGTCTTCGTCCGGGGCCTTATCGAGATTGGCAACATCTGTAGGAACGACTGCTATTACTGTGGCATCAGGGCCTCCAACCGCAGATGCGCGCGGTATGCGCTCACGAAGGAGCAGATTCTGGCCTGCTGCCGAGAGGGGTACGGCATCGGCTTTAGGACCTTTGTCTTGCAGGGTGGGGAGGGCACGCTGCCCCTCGAGCAGATCCTTGCCATCATCGCGGGAATCCGGGGGGAGTTTCCCGACTGCGCAATCACGCTCTCCCTTGGGGAGTACGAAGCGTCTGCCTACGAGGAGATGATCGCTGCGGGCGCAAACCGCTACCTGCTGCGGCACGAGACGGCCGACGAGGCGCACTACCACAAGCTTCACCCGGCCACCATGTCCTTCCGCCACAGGATGCGCTGCCTGGAGTCCCTCCGCGAGGCGGGCTTTGCCGTCGGCTGCGGCTTTATGGTCGGATCGCCCTTCCAAACGTCCGAGACCATCACCTCGGACCTCAAGTTCATCGAGGAATTCTCTCCCGAAATGTGCGGCATCGGCCCGTTCCTCCCGCAGAGGGACACGCCGTTCGGGGGCTTTCCGGCAGGCTCGGCGGACCTTACCTGCTTCCTGCTGTCACTCATCCGCCTGATCAAGCCGAACGTCCTGCTTCCATCGACGACGGCGCTCGGCTCTCGCGAGGCGGACGGAAGGCGCAAAGGGATTCTCGCGGGGGCCAATGTTGTCATGCCGAACCTGTCGCCCTTCGAGGTGAGGGGCAAGTACGCCCTCTACGACCACAAGCTCTCGACGGGCCCCGAATCCGCGCAGAACCTCGAGGCGCTGAAGAAGAGCCTGCGCGAAATAGGTTTTTCTGTCGCCGTATCCAGGGGCGACATCAAAAACATCTGACAGGAAGAGTGTGCTCTGACTGGAAAGAAAGGGAAAAATGATGGCTGTGTACGACCCAAGATCGCTCAAGGCGGAGGAATTCATCAATCATGAGGAAATCCTCGATACCATCCGCTACGCCAAGGCAAACAAGAACAACGTCGCGCTGATTGACAGCCTCCTCGAGAAGGCGAGGCCGAGGCGCTCCGCCGACGGCAAGTCCGTCCACTGCCAGGGCCTTACGCACCGGGAGGCGTCGGTGCTTCTCGCCTGCGACATCCCCGAGAAGCTCGAGGAGATGTACAAGCTCGCAAACGAGATCAAGCTCGCCTTCTACGGCAACCGCATCGTCATGTTCGCGCCGCTGTACCTCTCCAATTACTGCATCAACGGCTGCGTGTACTGCCCGTATCACAGCAAGAACAAGCACATCGCGAGAAAGAAGCTCACGCAGCAGGAGGTCCGCGACGAGGTCATTGCCCTACAGGACATGGGGCACAAGCGCCTTGCGATCGAGGCGGGCGAGGATCCCGTCAACAACCCCATCGAGTACATCCTCGACTGCATCCACACGATTTACTCCGTACACCACAAAAACGGCGACATCCGCAGGGTGAACGTCAATATCGCGGCGACGACGGTGGAGAACTACCGCAAGCTCAAGGAAGCGGGCATCGGCACCTACATCCTCTTCCAGGAGACCTATAACAAGAAGGGTTACCTGGAGCTCCATCCCACGGGGCCCAAGCACGATTACGACTACCACACCGAGGCGATGGACCGCGCGATGGAGGGCGGCATCGACGACGTCGGCCTGGGCGTCCTGTTCGGGCTCGAGGGCTACGACTACGAGTTCGCGGGGCTTCTCATGCACGCGGAGCACCTCGAGGCGGTACACGGCGTGGGGCCGCACACGATCAGCGTGCCGAGGGTCAAGCACGCCGACGACATCGACCCAGACGTGTTTGACAACTCCCTCTCAGACGAGATGTTCAAGAGGATCATCGCCTGCATTCGCATAGCCGTTCCGTACACCGGCATGATCATCTCGACCAGAGAGAGCGAGGAGGTCCGCAACAAGGTCCTCGATCTTGGGATCTCCCAGATAAGCGGCGCCTCCAGGACCTCGGTCGGCGGCTATGCGGAAGAAGAGCGCCCCCACGATTCGGAGCAGTTCGACGTCTCTGACCAGCGCACGCTGGACGAGGTGGTCGCATGGCTGATGGAGCTTGACCACATCCCCTCCTTCTGCACGGCGTGCTACCGGGCCGGAAGAACGGGCGACCGCTTCATGAGCCTGTGCAAAAACGGGCAGATCCTCAACTGCTGCCACCCCAACGCGCTCATGACGCTCGCGGAATACCTCGTCGATTATGCAAGCCCCGCGACGCAGCGGCTCGGCTACGCCATGATCGCGCGTGAGCTCTCCAAGATTCCAAACGAGAGGGTACAGCGCATCGCGACGGAGAACATCGAGAAGATCAAGGCCTCGAATCAGCGGGACTTCAGGTTCTGATGGGGGCGGCCACGGACCTCAATGCGGTCGTCAGCGCGCAGAGGCTCCACATCGGCTTCTTCGGCGCGGTCAACAGCGGAAAATCGAGCCTTGTCAACGCGCTGACGGGCCAGGAGCTCTCCATCGTCTCCGATACCGAGGGGACCACGACGGACCCCGTGCAGAAGGCGATGGAGCTGCTCCCGCTCGGCCCCGTCGTCATCATCGACACGCCGGGCCTCGACGACGCGACGGAGCTCGGGAGGCTCCGCATCGAGCGCACGATGCAGATGCTGAGGAAAACCGACATCGCCGTGATCGTGACGGACGCCGCCGGGCCGGACGGGGAGACGGGGCGCTTCATCGAAAAGGTCAGGGAAAGGGGGATCCCCTTTCTCGTCGTCCGGAATAAATGCGACCTCGCAGAGTCTTCCGCAGAAGGGGAGGCGGGAGGCGTGCTCTCCGTCAGCGCGAAGACGGGGCAGAACCTCGACGTTTTGAAAAGACGCATCGCAGAGAGCGTCCCTACAGCCAAGGCGGAGAAGCGGATCGTCTCGGACTTGCTGCAGAAGGGCGACGTCGTCCTCCTCGTCACGCCGATTGACGAGTCCGCCCCGAAGGGGCGGCTCATCCTGCCCCAGCAGCAGACCATCCGCGACATTCTCGATGTCTGCGGCATCTGCATCACCGTGCAGCCGGACGAGCTTGCCCCCTCGCTCCGGCTGCTGCAAACGCCGCCGAGAATGGTGATCTGCGACTCGCAGGTCTTTGGCTTTGTCGATGCCGTGGTGCCAGAGGACATTGCGCTAACGTCGTTTTCCATCCTCTTCGCACGGTATCGGGGCAACTTCGAGCAGCTCATCCGGGGCGCCCGCGCAATCGAGCGCCTGCAAGACGGCGACACGGTGCTGATCAGCGAGGGCTGCACCCATCGCCGCCAGTGCGGGGACATCGGCACGGTCAAGCTCCCAGGCTGGCTGCAAAAAGGCACGGGCAAAGAGCTTCGCTTCCGCTTCACCTCCGGCGGCGAGTTTCCCGAGGACCTCTCGGGAATAGACCTTGTGATTCACTGCGGCGGCTGCATGCTCAACGCAAGCGAGATGTCCGGCAGGCTGAGGGCCTGCGAGACAGGCGGCATGAGCGTCACGAATTACGGCCTTGCCATCGCCAAGCTGCACGGAATTCTCGAGAGGTCGCTCTCGGTCTTCCGCCTTGGCAAGAAAGATGTGCGCCGCGCGAGCGCGCGCTGAGAGTCCCCGCGCGTCTTGAGAAAGGCGCGCGGGGTCCCGTTTCTACATGCAGGTGTAGCCGCTGTCCACGGGAGGGTGATCTAGCATGGGTGACGTCATGAGGTATGATAAGTACGCGCGAGATGCTTAACGACGAGGTGGCGTGATGGCGCTCAGAAATAAGCTCGGCATTGTCGATGAGATTGAGCTTGCCCATGAGGAGGAGCGCATATCGAAGCTGGCTGCCCTCCGGCTCTATCGCGACGGGACGTTGGACACGCTTGCCCCTGGCACCTTTGTCGCGCTCAAGGCCATCCATAAGGCCCTCTTCGGTGACATCTATGACTTTGCAGGCAAGATCCGCACAGAGAATCTTGCAAAGGGCAACTTCCGCTTTGCCTCTGCGCTCTACCTCAGGTCTGCAATCAGGTCAATCGAGGCTATGCCGCAGGGTGACTTTGACCAAATCGTCGAGAAGTACGTCGAGATCAACATCGCCCATCCCTTCCGCGAGGGTAATGGGCGCTCGGGGCGCATCTGGCTTGACCACATGTTCCGTCGCGAGCTCAGCCTCACGGTAGACTGGAGCCGCATTGGACGCGATGACTACCTGCTCGCAATGGAGCGCAGCCCCGTGCGCGACCTTGAGATCAAGGCGCTGCTCGGGCAAGCGCTCTCGGGTGAATTGCATAGCGTTGCGCTCCTCGCGCGCAGCGTCGATGCCTCTTACTCCTATGAGGGCTATGACGCCTACCGCGCCCAAGATCTTAACCCCAAAATAACCGAAGGTGGCAGCGGGCGATAAGGCTCAAATTCAAGGTGCAGCAGTAACAGACCAAAGCGACAGACGCGGTGTGCGGTGTCTTCGAGGGGGGCGGCCCAACTAGGGCGCGGCCGCTTGCCCGCGCGACCTGGGGGCACGCGCGTCTGCTTGCCCGCGCGACCTGGGGGCACCCCGCGCCAGACAGTATGTCCGCGCTGTTTGAGCCCCTGAGCGGGCCCGTCCCGAGAGACCTATGCTATAATGAATCAATTATTCAATCGATTCACCGTCTGACCAAGAGCATGTATGCAGAAAGCGAGGTCTTCGTGATTCACGCCCTCATTTTTGTCGGGCTTATCGTGTTTGCCAGCGTAGTGGCAAGCAAGATATCTGACCACCTCGGCGCGCCCATGCTCCTCGCCTTCATTTTCCTGGGCATGTTGATTGGGGAGGAGGGGCTGGGCGGGGTTGCCTTCGACAACTTCTCACTGGCTAACAAACTGTGTTCCATAGCCCTGATTCTTATCATGTTTTATGGCGGCTTCGGCACCAACTGGAAGGCCGCCCGGCCGGTGGCGGCCAAGGCGGCCGTACTGGCCTCCCTCGGTGTCATCCTGACCGCCCTGGTGACCGGCGTCTTTTGCTTTTACGTCCTTAAATTCCCCCTGCTGGAGGCCTTTTTGCTGGGCAGTGTGATCGCCTCGACCGATGCGGCCTCAGTCTTCTCGATCCTGCGCGGCAGAAGCCTGTCCCTAAAAGAGCGGACGGACTCCCTGTTGGAGATGGAATCCGGATCGAACGACCCGTTTTCCTACATGATGACCATGATTTTCATCGCTCTGATGAAGGATGGGATTACCGCCGGCGCGGCCATCGGCATGCTTTTGGTCCAGGTCGGAATCGGTCTTCTGGTCGGAGTGGTCCTGGCCTGCCTCATGGTCTTCCTGCTGAAGTTGAACATCTTTGACATGAGCGGTATGAATGAGGCCCTGTTGGTGGCCCTGGCCCTGCTGGGATATGCCCTGCCGGAATTTTTGGGAGGAAACGGCTACCTGAGCGTTTACCTGATCGGCATTATCATCGGAAACCAGGATTTCAAAAACAAGAGATCCCTGGTCAGCTTCTTTGACGGGCTCAATGTGCTCGCGCAAATCACCGTCTTCTTCCTGCTGGGCCTGTTGGCGAGCCCCTCGGGCGTCATTGCGGTCATGTTGCCAGGCTTGGCCATCATGCTGTTCATGACTGTCATCGGCCGCCCGGTCGCGGTCTTCAGCCTCCTGACGCTCTGCCGCAGGCCGCAGCCCTCCAGCACAGGGCAGAAGGCCGTCGTCTCCTGGGCGGGGATCCGCGGGGCGGCCAGCATCGTCTTTGCCATTATGGCCATGTCCTCCGGTGTGAACCTAACATACGACCTCTTCCACTATGTGTTCTCGATCGTGCTGTTCTCCTTGTTTATCCAGGGCGGCCTGTTGCCCACCGTGGCCAAGAAGACGGGCATGTATGAGCCGGACGGAAGCGTCCTGATGACCTTTAACGACTTCGAGGCCGACCGGTCGATCCAGTATGTGACGACTGAGGTGGGGGAGGACAGCCCCTTCGTCAACCGCCGCCTGTCTGAAATTGTCCTGCCAAAGGATATCCGCGTGATTCTGATTGAGCGGGACGGAGTCCAATTTGTGCCGGACGGCAACTCGCTTTTTAAAGCGGGCGACATAGCGGTTATGTGCGGGTTGCAATATAACACGGACAGCGGTCAGATCACCCTGACTCAGCGGACCTTGCTGCCACATGACGACGAGGTCGGTAAGGCGATCAAAGATTTAGATCTTTCTGACGGCAGGCGCATTCAGGTGATCGAGCGAAATGACGGTCTGGTCATCCCTACGGGGGATGTTGTTTTGAATGAGGGCGACGTCATCGTCTTTAACCTTGAGTCCAGCCAGCCCACGCGGGGCGAATTCCGTTTCAGCGTGAAGGACTGGTTGCGTGAGCGCTTTACCCGAAAGCAGGGCAACTAGGCCCTTTGCAGCAAAAGGTGATGAAAGAACGCGATGTCCCTGTACTCCCGTATCTGTGACACCCTCAGCTCAAGCTGGATCATCTTCTCCTGCCAGCCCTCATCCCCGTGCTTGTGCTGGTCCTGTTGCAAATCCCAAAATGCCCGTATCCCAAAAGTGTCCGAGACGGCTAATCCAGGCTCCCACTTGGTGACATCATCGTCGTCATAGTATCTGATGGCCCCAAACCTCGAGGCCATGCTGTCCTTTCCATCGAGAAGTGCGTTCGCCCTCTCGAAGTCGTCAAGCAGGACTGCCATCATTCGAGCACGTTGTGGCAGATGACGATGTCAAACGCTTCATCATCAAACGCCGACAGGGTCTCGACGCCACCCACCATCTGCGTATACTTGTAATCTCTCCATGCGTTTGCAAGCGTCGCCTCCGATGGCTCTATCGCAGTCACTTCGTTTTTCTCTGCAAAATGATTGGCCGTGACTCCCTCGCCGCTTCCAAAGTCAAGCACTCGCCTCCCCTCTATCCCTCCCATCTGCCTCCAGACCACTCTCTTGAACAGCCTCTCCCATGGCGGAAGCTCCGCAATGCTATGCATGGCATCAGCGCCCTTCTCAGACGTTGGGATGGACGGGAACGGCCCTGCGGTCACTCATTACCCAGGGGCCGGGGGAGCTTAAACACGCCCGCGGCCGCCCGTTACTCCGTTCTACTCCGTTTTACTCCTTTATCAACAGTTCAGAGGCCTTGTGGACAATCGAAATCGGACGCATTTGCGTCCGCGAGAACCGTTCTACTCCGTTCTACTCCGTTCTACTCCGTTCTACTCCTTCGTGCGAATGTCGGACAGTGCGGCAAGAGTCTGCTGTCATTTGTCTCCGAAGACCGCCTTGGAAAGGGAGTAGTACTGCGAGGGGTCATGCGTGCTGCTGCCATGCCAGTCCAGCAGGCCCCTGTCATTTGCGAGCCTCTTGAGCGTTCGGGCACAGAGGGTGGGGCCTTTCCCGAGGGCCTTCCCCAAGGTTTTCGTGGTCACCCGGCTGCGAGACATCGCAATCTGCATGGCAGCGATCTCGTACTCGTTGAGTCCCTCCAACACGTCCTTACCCACGGAGGTCTCCAGTTTGTCGTGCTGTCGTAGCACGCGCGAGGTCGCGCTGTTCTCCAGCGTCAGCAGTACCGACGCGTTGTTGGGTTCGGAGTAGGTGGGTTCGTTCAGGAAGAAGGAAGCCATCTCGTCGTAGATGCGCTGCACACCCTCGTTGAGCTCCCGCACCCAGCCCATCTCCACCAGCGCTCGCGCGATGACGGGATTGCGCGAGAAGCGCGTGTAGCGCATGTTCTCCAGGGTCACGATGTTGGGGAGCCTGCCCGGCGAGAGCACCTCCATGCGGTCGTCGTACATAACTATGCGGATGTAGTCGCCCGAGAAGGCGTAGCTGCGGTGCGTGACGGCGTTCACCAGCCCCTCAAACCAGGCAAACTCGGGATACTCCGGTATGACCTTGAACCTGCCGCCCTTGCCCAGGAACTGGAACTCCCTCAGCAGGCTCGAGATCAGCTCCTTTGCGCCCTCGATTTGCTTGGGCAGCGGGCCGTCAAAGGTACGGTCCTTCACGATGTTCATACGGCTCCCGGTGGCGAGCTTCGTTCCGTTCACGCGCAGCACGCGCACCCGTGCCTGCGGCATGAACTTTCCCGGGTACTCCGAGAACAGGAGGGCACCCGCGTTGGTCAGATGACCCTCCACCAGGAAGCCCCTGCTCCGAAGCACATGCTCGTCGGAGAGTCCGGATGCCCCAATGTCGGCCTTATAGCGCGCTAGGACCTCTGCATCCACGTCCTTGATAGACGATCGGTCCTGCACCTCGTTCTCGTAGCTGCGTTGATTCTTGTCATATTCAAGTGCCTGAACCTGTTCACGGTCGAGCTTCACGCTCTTGTCCTTCTGACGCAGGAACACTTCCTTGTCACTGGTACGCGATACCACGTGGTCGGGCGACAGTTCGATGTTCAGCACGAGAATCTGGTCCTCCTCGCCCCTGGAGTTCGTCACGGGCACGCGCACGGGGTGTACCACAGGGCCGGGAGTGCATGTGGTGAGCGCGGCCTGCTCAAACTCCTCGATGTCGCGGGCACCGTCACGCCTGAAGCCGGTTATCTCTCCGTCATCTTCGATGCCAATGACCAGCTTGCCGCCCGAGGCGTTGGCGAACGCGCTGATGTGCTTCGCGATCTCCTTCTCGTCCTTGCGGGCGCTCTTACGGTCGAAGTACTGGTTCTCCTTCTCTTCCGAGAAGAGCCTTGGATCGTTGGTGAGGATGGGCTGTTGCATGGGCATCTCCTAAAACTCTATGGAGAGCATTCTACTGCATCGTCCGGGCATCGCCCTAAGAGCCAGACTCCTTGCGGTGACATCTCGTGTACGTAAACGCAATTACCGGCCGTCAGCTTTTTGTAAGGTGCCATACGCCATGCCGCTTCGCGTGGTACTCGCCGGGAAGCATCCGTCACGCCGTGACCTCGGCTATGTCCTGCTGCTTCTCCGAGACCGTGCCCTGCACGCCGGAGTTGTCGAAGGTCACAGGGCCGCATAATGGGCATTATTTACGGAGACATGGTCCCGGGGCATATTGTGGGCAAGGCAGGGGAACACTACATGCATGGGAAAACATGGTGCTAGGGGGGCCTGCTGTGTGATGGGCGCCATGGGTGGACAGTGGCACCATACGAGCATAGCGCATGGAAAGAGAAGGGTGGAGACATGCAGTTTAAAGACAAGGTTGTCCTTCTAACGGGGGCTAGCTCGGGCGTTGGCTATGAGGCCGCGCTGCTTTTTGCAGCGGAGGGGGCCAAGGTGTATGCCGTCGCCAGAAGGGCGGAGAGGCTGCATGGTCTGGTTGAGAAGAGCAAGTCCGAGGGCAACCCCGGCCAGATCATCCCGGCGGCAGGCGACGTTAGCAAGAAGGAGGACGTCGAGAACGTCATCGCGACGATCAAGTCCAACGACGGGAAGCTCGACGTCCTGGTGTGCAACGCGGGCGTCATGGACAAGTTCGAGCCGATCACCGATCTTACGGAGGAAGCGTTTGACCGTATCATCGACATTAACGTAAAGGGGAACGCACGGCTCTTCAAGTATGCCATCCCCCTGATGAAAGACGGCGGCAGCATCGTGGCGACCACCTCCATCGCGGGCATACGCGGTGGTAAGGCCGGCGCTGCCTATACCATGTCTAAGCACGCCCTCAACGGTCTGGTGAAGAATACGGCTGCCATGTATGGCAACAAGAACATCCGCTGCAACGCAGTCGCGCCGGGCGGCATTGAAACAGAGATGGTGGCGAGCCTGACTGCTCCCGACGCAGGCATCGACGCCGAAGGCATGGAGGTGATCGGCAAGGGAGCGAGCATCAAGAAGATGAGCGCCACGGCAAAGGAGATAGCCGATAACATCGTGTTCCTGGCTTCCGACCGTGCCTCGAACATCAACGGCCTGATCATGGTCTCCGATGCAGGACTGACCAACATGTAACCCGGCCCGACGGTCTTTCTCGGGCCTTGGCGAACGGAACTCCTCTCCGGATGCGCTTGATCGCATCTGGAGAGTTTTTCATCCGCCTAGGATGACCCTAAAGACCTTTCGCAGCGTATCCTTCTCCCTTTCAAAGATCTCCTTTGCGTCGAGGGCGTACATGCCCAGAAACAGGCTGTTGAGAAATGCGTTGAAGAAGTCGGACTTCCAAGTGTCTTCCACCTTGAGGCCGCATTCCTCAAAGTGCCTGCTCATCAGCTCTATCGAATCGTCATACAACTTGTCGTAGAGCTCGCGAAGGGCCTTGTCCTGCCGCATCTCCTGCAAGAGCATGACGTAGATGTTCTTCAGCTCATTTTCGTCAAGGATCCTGTTCAGAGTGATCTCGACGAGCGTCTCCTTGGCGTCCACACCCGCATGTTCTGAGATGTATCCATTGTTCTCGCTGATGCGATACATGTTCCCAGCCATCATAAGGTCGTAGAGAATCTCCACCTTGTCATGGTAGTGATGGTAAAACCCGCCGCGAGAAAGGCCGGACGCCTCAATGATATCCGTCAGGGTGCAATTCCCATAGCCCTTTTCGTTGAACAGCCTTATCGCGACTTCCTGAATCTCCCGTTTCCGCTCGTCCGCCCGCAGCCTTCTCCGCTTTGCCATGCCCCTCTCCTCTGGTCGATCCACCCAAAGCCAACCCTCAGGTCCAACAGTCTAGCCAACGGACGCCCAGCGGCAGCTGCGCCGTCCTTCGCATGATACGATTCCCGGCACCCGCGCCTGGGCTGAGCGGACTCCAAAAGGGCAGTTCTCTTGACTACCGACAATAATGTCGCTATAACTGAACCACAAAGTTAGCCAGGTCTAATTATCTAGGTTAACAGAGACATCGGCCGTTCAGGTGTGGGCGTGGATGCCTAAGGAGGTATGTTCAGTGGACCTAGTAATGCAGTATGTGAGAAAGAGGAGCGGCAGCTATCTCGCGTCGATCCTTCTGGCGATAGCAGGCGTCGTCGCAAATCTCCTTGCCTATGTCTGCATGGCAAAAGTCATTGTGGGCTTGATTTCGGGCACGCAGGCCTTCGATTTCTATCGCACCAACTGCCTTGTGATCCTCGCGCTGCTCGTCGCGAAGGAAGTGGCGTCGGGTGCCTCGACGACCATCTCCCACAAGGCGACGTTCAAGGCGCTTGGGGACATACGGAGCGATATTTCGCAAAAGCTATTCAATATGCCCTTGGGAGACATCCTGGCAAGGCCTTCGGGGGAGCTCAAGAACATCATCGTTGAGCAGGTGGACAGCATGGAAACCTCGCTTGCCCACGTGGTCCCGGAGTTCACGGCAAACTTGGTGGGGCCGCTGCTTCTGCTCATCTACATGTTTGTGCTCGACTGGAGGCTCGCCCTTCTTTCCCTGGTCCCCCTTGTCGTTGGCATGGGCGTCATGATGAGCGTGATGAACAACGCCTATCAGGAGCAATACAAGAAGTCGGTCGCCATCGGCCAAAGGATGAACAGCGCGATTGTGGAGTACATCAATGGCATAGAGGTCATCAAGACGTTCAACCAGGGAGAGAACTCGTACAAGAAGTTCTCTGACGCCGTCTATGACAACGCGCGGTTTTACTACGACTGGATGGGCAGCACCATGACGCGCGTCGCGATTGGCCGGCTGCTCTCGCCCATGGGCATCCTTACGGTGATCCCCTTCGGCATCTTGTTCTACCTCAACGGCAGCGTAGATGTAGCCAACCTCATCACGTTGACCATCCTGTCCTTCTCGACGGTCGCAAGTATCATAAAAGTGATGAACTACGTGGATGACTTGGCCCGGATCGGCACCATAACCGGGGAGATCGACAAAATCCTGCAGTCAAGGGAACTGGATAACGCCGACACAGGCAAAAGCCCACAAGACAACACGGTCAGGCTTGAGGGCGTGGACTTTTCCTACGAAGAGGGGGAGAAGGTCATCGATGGGATCGACATGACCATAGAGCCCGGCTGCGTATCCGCCCTTGTGGGGCCGTCCGGATCTGGGAAATCCACGCTCGCCAAGCTCATTGCGGGATTTTGGAACGTCGACAAGGGCGCCATCTCCATAGGCGGCGTCGACACGAGGGACCTGTCGCTCAAGCAGCTGTCCTCGCTCGTCTCCTATGTCTCGCAGGACAACTTCCTCTTTGACCTCTCGGTGAGAGACAACATCAGGATTGGCAAAAGGGATGCAACCGACGAAGAGGTGGAGGAGATAGCGAAGAAGTCGGCCTGCCACGAGTTCATTCAAAACCTGTCCCAGGGCTACGACACCATTGTGGGAGAGGGTGGAGGCCACCTGTCAGGCGGCGAAAGGCAGAGGATCTCGATTGCCAGGGCCATGCTCAAAGACGCCCCCATCATCATTTTGGACGAGGCCACCTCATACGTCGATCCGGAAAACGAGGCCATACTCCAAGCGGCGATCGGCAATCTCGTCAAGGGGAAGACCTTGATCATCATCGCCCATCGGCTCAAGACCGTGGTGGACGCCGACAAGATCTTTGTCATCCACGAGGGGCGCGTGGAGAACAGCGGCACCCACCAGGAGCTTTTGGACGGCTCCCCGCTTTACAGGCAGATGTACGAGGCAAGCCAGAGGGGGACAGACAATGCTTAAGGTATTCAAAAAGATATGGAACTTCTCGGCAAAAGAGCGGGGAAACATCAGAGGCTCAATCATCTCCGGGTTTCTGCACGCACTCTTCAATGCCGTTCAATTTGGCGCTATCTACTACATGCTCCTTGCCATTTTCAAGGGCACCGTAAGCTACCGGAGCGTATGGATAAGCTTTCTCATCCTCCTTGTTGCGCTTTGCGGGATGATCCTCACCCAAAAGGTCACGCAGATGAAGCAGACGCATGCGGGGTACTTTGCGGCGGCCCACAACAGGATGGAGATAGGCGAGAAGATCAAGAGGGTCCCGATGGGCTTCTTCTCGGATTATAGCCTGGGCAGACTTACGAGCATTGCGACAAGCAGCCTGAGCCTTGCCGAACAGTGGGTTCCCATGCTGCTGGTCCTGGTTTTGGGCGGCACGCTGAATACGCTGGTATTCGTCCTCTGCACGATCGCCTTTAATGTACGGATTGGCCTCATCGCGGCCGCCGGCGTCCTGGTGTTCTTCATCGTCACCTCCTGCATGGAGAGGAAGTCCGTGGCCAACGCCAAGAGGGTGAGCGAGACCCAGGCGGATCTCACCAAGAATGTCCTCTCCACCGTTCAGGGCATGCAGGTCATCAAGTCCTACGACCTTGGCGGCGAGAACAACAGGCAGCTCAAAGAGTCCATCGCCACATATTCCGACCTGCTGCTGAACATGGAAACGGGCATGATCCCCTTCACCGTCCTGCAAAGGATCGTCATGGGGGTGACGACCGTTGCCATGGTCTTTGCGTCAATCCAGCTCCACTTTTCGGGAGGGCTTCCCATAGTGGATGCAATCCTGATGATCATGGCAAGCTTTGTGATCTTCGAGGGCCTGATAGGGGCGGGCTCCAACATGGCGGTGCTCCGGGCGACGGAGAACGTCATCGACTCCCTCGACTTTGTCAAAGAAATTCCCGACATGGCGGAGGGCAGCGTGAAAGAGCCCATGCGTCAGCATGACATCGAGTTCAAGCACGTCTCCTTTGCCTACGACGAGCGCAAGATCCTGGACGACGTCTCCTGCCTGATTAGGGAGAACAGCCTGACCGCCATCGTCGGACCGTCCGGCTCGGGGAAAACCACGTTCTGCAATTTGATCGCACGGTTCTGGGACGTGAGCTCCGGTGAGATTGCGATAGGCGGGAAGGATATCAAGGACTATCGAATCGAGAGGCTCATGGGCTCCATCTCCATGGTCTTCCAGAATGTCTACCTCTTTGCGGATACGGTCGAGAACAACATCAAGTTCGGCACGCCCGAGGCGAGCGAGGAGGACGTCATCGCCGCCGCGAAGAAGGCCCAGTGCCACGACTTCATCATGGCTCTCCCCGACGGCTACCAGACGGTCATCGGCGAAGGCGGCTCCAGCCTTTCCGGCGGGGAGAAGCAGCGGATCTCCATCGCCCGCGCCATGCTTAAGAATGCTCCGCTCATCATCTTTGATGAGGCGACGGCAAACGTCGATCCGGAAAACGAGGACAAGCTCCAGAAGGCCATAGAGAGCCTTACCCAGGACAAGACGGTCATCATGATCGCCCACCGCCTGAAGACCATACGCAACGCCGACCAGATCCTGGTCCTGCATGACGGCAGGATCGAGCAGAGGGGCAACCACGAGGAGCTGATGCGCTCCGGCGGGCTGTACAGGGATCTCGTCGAGGCGAGGGCCACGGCAGAGAGCTGGAGACTGGGGAACTAGCGCTTCGCCCGGCTAGCAGACGCCCGGCGCTCCCATCTTCTGGCCCACGCGGCACCCGGTGCCGAGGCGCGACGGGGGAGCGCCAACGCGGGCGTATGCCCAGCCGGGCGCAGCCGCGGCCACGCTCGATTGGTCTCATAATTTAATACCAGTTAGATACCACTTAACGAGTACTTAAAGCCGCCGACCGGAATCCCGCCGCCGCGTGCCTTCCGCCCTCCCGGCCGAAAATAAAGTGGGAGGGGTTACGGTCCGTTTCAGCCTGTAAAGGCGGATTGGCAGCCTCTCCCCGCACACGAACGCCGGGAGGGGCTGCACGGGAGAAGGCAGGTCATATGGCATTCGGCGAATTCAACCTCTTCAGATCGGGCGGCGGGGGATCGGCGCTCGAGGGCGCGCTTGTCATCTCCACGCTCATCCTTGTGGCGGCGCTGACCTTCGCCGCCCCCACACCGGCCTTGGCCGCCAC
The DNA here is from genome assembly GCA_004557505.1 of Coriobacteriaceae bacterium. Taxonomy (GTDB): domain Bacteria; phylum Actinomycetota; class Coriobacteriia; order Coriobacteriales; family Atopobiaceae; genus Tractidigestivibacter. The sequence continues at coordinate 129,553 of SFGZ01000002.1, forward strand.
CTACTCCGGCGCGCTCAAGGCGGTCGAGGCGGCGTCGCTCGACACGGCCGGCGGCAACGTCGTCAACATCACCTTCAACGATGGCGTCCGCGGTCGCATCACCTTCCTGGATGACGGCATCTTTCGCTACAGCGTCGACCCGACGGGCGAGTTTTCCGAGTACGCCACCCCGCGCAAGCCGGAGCATGTCGCGAAGATCCAGGCCCAGCCGGACTCCTCCGACGTCTACGGGCATCCCCAGGCGAGCGTCTCCGAGTCCGATGGCAAGATCGTCATAGCGTCGGGCACGACCTCGATCGAGTTCGACAAGGCAAGCGCCAAGATGACCGTCAAGCGCGACGGCAAGGTTGTCATGGAGGAGAGGTCCCCGCTGGACATCGGCGATTCGGCGACCACCCAGACGCTCGTGAGACACGATGGCGAGGACTTCTTCGGCGGCGGCACCCAGAACGGGCGCTTCATCCACACGGGCACCACCATCGACATCTCCAACGAGAGCAACTGGGTCGACGGGGGCGTTGCCAGCCCCAGCCCGTTCTACTGGTCCGACGCGGGCTACGGCGTCCTGCGCAACACCTTCCAGGACGGATCGTATGACTTTGGGGCCACGGCCCCCGACACCATCACGACCCGCCACGACGAGGCAAAGCTCGATGCGTACTACTTCGTGGCCGACGCCGCGTCCGGCTCCACCACCGCCTCGGTCGCCCAGGACCTGCTGAAGGGCTACTTCAAGGTCACCGGCAATCCGGTCCTGCTTCCCGAGTATGCGTTCTACGTGGGCCACCTCAACGCCTGGAACCGCGACATGTGGTCCGGCGCGGCCATGAGCGGCTACAAGAAGTGGCAGATCAAGGGCGGCGCCGATTCCTCGGACGCCAACGCCGGCGACATCAAGTACGAATCCGGCGGCACCGGCGTCGAGATGCAGGGGAACAGCCTCGTCGAGACGCTCAACGGCACCGGTCCCACGGTTGGCACGGAGAACATCCCCGCGGGCGTCACGTACTCCAGGGACTTCTCGGCGCGTGCGCGCCTGGACAGCTATGTCGCGAACGACATGCCCCTTGGCTACTTCCTGCCGAACGACGGCTACGGCGCGGGCTACGGCCAGAACGGCTACAAGAAGACCGGTGGCGTGAACGCCGATGGCTCAAGCACCCAGGAGCGCCTCGACGCCGTTAGGGCCAACGTCCAGAACCTCAAGGAGTTCAGCGACTATGCCGCCGAGCACGGCGTCGCGACCGGCCTGTGGACGCAGTCGGACCTCAAGCCGACCTCAGACCCCGGCACCGAGTGGCAGCTGCTGCGCGACTTCGATCAGGAGGTCACCACGGGTGGCGTTACCACGCTCAAGACCGACGTTGCCTGGGTTGGCCCCGGCTACTCCTTTGCGCTGAACGGAACCAAGACTGCCTACGACACCGTGACCGACAAGGCCTCCAAGCGCCCGAACATCATCACGCTCGACGGCTGGGCCGGCACGCAGCGCTATGCCGCCATCTGGACCGGCGACCAGTCGGGTGGGAACTGGGAGTACATCCGCTTCCACGTGCCCACCTACATTGGTCAGTCGCTCGCCGGCAACCCGAACATAGGCTCGGATAACGACGGCATCTTCGGCGGCAACCCGGTCATCGCCACCCGCGACTACCAGTGGAAGTCCTTTGCTCCGCTCATGCTCGACATGGACGGGTGGGGCAGCTACGTCAAGTCCCCGCAGACGCACGGCGACCCCTACACGGGCATCTCCCGCATGTACCTCAAGCTCAAGTCCCAGCTCATGCCCTACATCTACACCACGGCGGCGAGCGCGGCCAACATCGACACGGGCAACGGCGACGCGGGCCTGCCCACCGTGCGCGCCATCCTGCTCTCCGATGACTCCGACTACGCGCAGAGCACCGCGACGCAATACGAGTACACCCTCGGCGAGGACTTCCTCGTCGCGCCCATCGTGCAGAACACCAGAGGCGACGACTCCAACGGCGGCGTGGGCGATGGCAACGACGTCCGCAATGGCATCTACCTGCCAGGCGACGCGAACAGCATCTGGATCGACTACTTCACGGGCAAGCAGTACCGTGGCGGCCAGGTGCTCAACAGCTTCGACGCGCCGCTGTGGAAGCTCCCGGTGTTCGTGAAGGCCAACGCCATCATCCCCATGTACCAGCCGAACAACAACCCCAACGACGTCGACCGCAGCATCCGCAACGTCGAGTTCTTTGCGACGGCCGGCGAGAACAGCTACACGCAGTACGAGGATGACGGCATCTTCATCGACGCCGACCTCAAGGAGTCAAACGACAAGGAATACGGCACCGAGAACAAGGTGAGCTACGGCGGCCACGTGTCCACCACGTACACCTCCAAGGTCGACGCCTCCGGCAAGGCCGTGTTCACCGCCGAGAAGTCCCAGGGCGGGTACGCGGGCTACGAGAAGGACCGCACCACCACGTTCATCGCGAACGTGTCCGAAGAGCCCACATCCATCGTGGCAAAGAACGGCGACGAGGAGCTTAAGGAGCGGGAGGTCGACACCCAGGCCGCGTTTGACGCCGCCGTGCCTGCCGAGGGCGAGTTCGTGGTGTTCTACAACGAGCGCCCCAACCTCAACTACGGCGCATCCTCCGCGGCGTCCGATGCCGTGAGGGCGGAGAAGTTCTCCAGCCAGGAGATCCCCACCACACCAAAGCTGTACGTGAAGTTCGCCAAGACCGACGTCCAGGCCAACAGGCAGACCCTCGAGCTGGGCGGCTTCAAAAACGACGGCGTCCTCGACGCCAACGTCGAGGACGCCTCCCTCGAGGCGCCCGTGCTCAAGACCCCCACGGAGGAGGACGGCGACCTCACGCCCACGAGCTTCAGGCTGTCCTGGGACAAGGTGGACGGGGCCACCAGCTACGAGCTCATGATCGACGGCGCGCTCAACAGCGTCCCCGCCGGCACGGACGAGCACCCCGTCACCTCCTTCACCGCCACCGACCAGGCGTACAACAGCACGCACAAGGTGAGGATCCGCCAGCGCACCGCCACGGGCTTCTCCAGATGGAGCGACGAGATGACCGTCGTCACGCTGCAGGATCCGTGGCGCAACGTGCCGCAGCCCGAGTCCGTCGACTGGAAGCACGGTGATTCCTGGGGCGGCCTCGCGAACGCCTTCGACCACAACCGGAACACGATGTTCCACTCCACGGGCGACGCCGTGGGCAAGCCGATGACGATCGACTACGGCAGGGGCTACCAGCTCGACCGCTTCGTCTACACGCCGCGTCAGGACGGCGGTAACGGCAACGTGTCACGCATGAAGGTGGAGACGAGCCTTGACGGCGTTCACTGGCAGGACCATGGCGTCGCCGAATGGGACAACGGGAACGTCGATGACAAGGCCGTGAGCCTCAAGGGGTCCTTCGCGCGCTACCTGCGCCTGACGGTCGATGGGTCAATAGGCAACTTCTTCTCCGCCGGCGAGCTGGCGCTGTACAAGGCGGACGGCTCCACGCCCTTCGAGATAGGCTCCATCGCGGGAGACGGGGCGGTCAACGATACCGACTACCAGCACCTCAGTGGCAACTGCCTGGGCCGCGAGAACCGCGCGCCGCTCGACACGGATTGGAGCGCGCACATTGCGGCCCACGGCGCGGACTTCAACCTCAACGATGCCTACGACGTCTACGACATGGCCTTTACCATGTCGAAGCTCGACGGTGGAACCACCAGGTCCGGCAAGGTGGGTGGCGGCATCGTGGTTGTCCCCGACAAGGCCGAGGTGGCAGCTGGTGACACCGTGAACGTCGACCTGTATGCCGATGGTCTTGTGAACGCCAACGCCGTGGGGGCGCTCGTCCACTTCCCAGACGATCAGTTCGAGTTCGTGGGCGACAGCCTAAAGGCAAGCCCCTATCTGGCGGGGATGGAGAACAAGTCCAAGGTGACGACCAACTTTGAGGACGGCAACCAGTCGGTCAACATCGCCATCCTCAACAGGGGAGACAAGGATCTGTACAACGGGTCCGTCGTCCTCGCGTCCTTCAAGCTCAGGGCCAAGCGGGACGGCGCGGTCAGGCTGCCGTCGACGGCCTGGGCGGTTGGTCCCACCCTCGACTTTGTCGAGGCCGCCGACGACGGGACCGTCACCTATCCGGATGCCCCGCAGCCCCAGTCGGGCGAGCTTGCGATGGACGATGTCACCACCACCATCACCAACGCCGCCCTGCCCGTCGACGATGGCGGTAACGTGGCAAAGATGAGCCAGGGCGGCAGCTTTGCCCCGCTGTTCGACGGCGTGGAATACCACGACGGCTATGCCGGCTCCGGCGTCTTCGAGTTCAAGTGGGGGGCCGAGACCCCTGAGGTCTCCGTGCCCGTGACGCTTCACTTTGACGTGAAGCAGAACCGCGCGCTCGATGCCGTGGAGGTCGTGAACCGCAAAAACGCCTCTGGGGTTGTCGGAGGAAACGGCTACATCAAGAGGATGAGGGGGACGATCCTCTTCGAGGATGGCAGCTCGCAGGTCTTCGAGGGCGGGGACTTCGATACCGCACAGCCCGTCTACACCCTGGTCCCAAGCGCCGAGAACGCGGCCAAGAAGGTCGATCGCGTGGACGTCGAGGTGCTCGAGACAAACGGGGGGCCGCACCTCCTCACCATCTCCGAGGTTAACTTCACATACACCGACCGGGTCACGCCGGTCGAGTCCGTCGAGCTGGGGGAGAACGCCACGAGCATGTTTGTGGGCGAGCTTGCCAAGGTGAAGGCAGACGTCATGCCCGCATCGCTCGGCTACAACCAGCTCAAGGTGGAAAGCTCCAATCCCGAGGTCGCAAGCATCGTGACCAAGCAGGTCGGCGAGAACGTCGTGAGCTTCGTACGCGCCAATTCCGCCGGCAAGGCGACCATCACGGTGAAGTCCGCGCTCGATGAGAGCAAGTCGGCAAGCTACGAGCTTACGGTAAGGGAGGGGGTGAACGCCTCCGAGCTCGACGCCGCCCTGGCCGAGGCCCGCAGTTACCTCAAGGACTCCTACGAGCAGGATTCCTATGCCAAGCTCGCGGCGGCCATGAAGGCAGGCGAGGACCTGTTGAGGGGTGGCGACTACAGCAGCGATCAGGTCGCACGGGCGGCAATCGACATCCGCACCGCCATCAAGGGCCTTGTGCCCAGGGCGATTGACGAGGGGGAGCTCATCAACACGGAGGAGAACAAGGACGCCGTCTCGGTTGTCGATTTCTCCAGCCAGTGCGAGCCAGCCGACCTTGAGGACGGCCTGGCGACGAACGTCCTTGACTACCAGGATGATACCTACTGGCACAGCAACTATGTGACCAGCCTGGGAATGCCCCAGCACCTATCGTTTGACCTTGGGGGTGCCTACGATCTGTCCGGCGTGAAGTTCCTCGCGCGCCAGGGTGGGACCAACGGTGACGTCTTCGAAGCAGCCGTCTATGTAGCCGACACGGCGGAGGGGCTTGCCACAGCGCCACGCATCGGCGTTTTTAAGTTCAAAAACAACGGCACGGTGCTTGATGGGCGCGACACGTTCAAGGAGATGCCGTTCGGGGCCACGGGCCGCTTCGTGAAGCTCGAGGTGCTCCACGCCGGCGGTGCTGCAACTGACCAGTACGCCTCCCTCTCTGAGGTGCGCTTCTACGGCACGCGGCACGAGGAGCAGGCTGGGGCGGACATGTCCAGGCTGCGGGAGCTCGTGGACAAGATTGGCAGCGAGCGCCTCGGTGCCGACGACTTCACGACCGAGACGTGGACAAAGCTCGAGCTTGCCCTCGCCGACGCCAGGCGCACGCTCGCCGAGGGAACCGCAACGCAGGCCGAAGTGGACTCGCAGCTCGCTGCGCTCCAGAAGGCATACGACGGCCTGGCCAAGGTTGCGGCCCCGCCAGTGGAAAAGCCAGACGATACCGACCAGGGCAGCACGGGCAGCACGCAGCAGCCGGGCGGCGGTACGGGCAGCACGCAGCAGCCGGACGGCGGTACGGGCAGCCAGGGCAGCACGGGCAGCACGCAACAACCAGGCGGCGGCATGGGTGGCACCAGTCAGAACAGCGCGCAGCAGCCTGGCGACACCGGCCAAAGCGGTGCCGACAACGGCAATGCCGGCGCGCAGCGGCCAGGCAGCGGCGACCAGGGCGGCGCTGGCAGCCAGGGCAACACCGGTTCGGGCTCGGGCAGGGGCGGCAAGGCCGTGCCCGCGACCAGCGACGCGATCGCCGGCATCATGCCTGTGGCCGCGGCGGCAGCCGGTCTCGCCCTCTGCGGTCTTGCGCTGATGCGTGGTCGCAAGAAGGAGGGCCAGCGCTAGAATACCCGTTGTCATGTGACGGAACCGCAATGCGACCGTTCGGTGAGGTGACCCCCGCCGGACGGTCGTTTGCTTGCTGAGAACTCCAGATTTGGACTATATTTATAAAATACACCGTGGTTTGGATAACAGGCAGCTCTTTCGAGGGGCGTATGTCTGGCTGGCCATCCTCGCCTTTCCTCTGCCGGTCGGAGCGGTTGCCTCCATGCCCATACCAGTCTTTTGTTGGGCTGGTTTTGCCCTATGGGCGTGCGCCTTTGCCATGCCGCACGCGATGCTGCCGTGGGCTCCACGCTTCAACGGGCACGAAAAAAGCCCGGTTGGTGATTGATCAGGAGAGACAGAAAGGAGTAAGACTTGGCGTCCGTTGAAAGAGCCCCCGGCAGCCTGTCCCGCCGCGCATCGGCCTGGCACCATCTGCCAAAGCGCCTTTCGTTGAAATTGAACGTCGGCAGCGGCAAGACCTGACGGCGCCTCTGATGCTTCAAAGGCTGACGTTGCAGAAGCGAAGGGCCTGGTACAGATATGGTTTGAAAGAGACGCATGGCTCGGGTGTCCCGACATGCGTCATAAAGGCCCTGCATGGGCAGGGCGGATCATGACCATCCATATCGTTGCCGTAACCGCAACTTGAAGTTAATTCTTTCTTACTCATGACGCCCCGGATGATCCTGACCGTACGCAGGCCCGCAGGGAGCAGAAGTCGCCTTCACCGCACTACCAACTAACAGCAGCATATGAGGAGGCCAATGTGAACACGGTGGGTTTTCCGATGAGCGATAAAGAGAACGAGAAGAGAAGGGCCCTCCTGCCCGAGCACGCCTCTCTGATCAAGCATCCAGAGGCCCTCTTGTTTGAGAGGGGATACGGAGAGGTCCTTGGCATTGGGGACGATGAGTTTGTCTCTGCTGGGGCAAGGGTCGGATCCAAAGAGGAGGCCCTAGCCCAAGACATCATCTGCGATCCCAAGGTAGGCGATGCGGGCTATCTTCCGCAGCTCGAAAAGGGAAAGACGGTGTTTGGGTGGGTCCATGCCACCGAGAATCGAGACATTACAAACACCCTGATTGACAGGGGCATGACCGCCTATGCCTGGGAAAACATGTACGATGGCGAAAGGCACGTCTTCTGGCGGAACAACGAGCTTGCCGGGGAGGCCGCAATCATGCACGCCTTCCTATGCTACGGGAGCATGCCCTACGAGACAAAAGTGGCCGTGATTGGGCGCGGAAACGCGGCGCGCGGCGCAATCAAGATCTTAAATATGCTCGGGGCAAAAGTGTATCAATACAGCAGAAAGGCCGAAAAACGACTGCGGTCTGAGATCGGCAACTACGGCATTGTCGTCAACTGCGTGCTTTGGGACGTGTCGAGAAAAGACCACATCGTCTCTCGCGAAGACCTGTCAAAGATGAAGAAGGGGGCGATGATCATTGATGTGAGCTGCGACAGGGGCGGCGGGATTGAGACAAGCGTTCCCACCACAATCGAGCACCCAACCTACGTGGTGGATGGAATTGTCCACTATGCGGTGGATCATACGCCCGCACTGTTCTACAGGACATTCTCGAAAAGCAACTCAAAGCTGATCTATCCCTACGTCGACCAGCTCGTGGAGGGGGAGATTGGAAGCGTGCTCTTAAACGCGAAGGTGATGGAGCATGGACGCATCATCGACCGCAGGATCAGCGAGGTCCAGGGGCGATAAGAACTGGCTGGGTGCATAGGGCCAGACAGGGCGAGGTGGCTGACAGAGCCGCCAGGCGACCGTTCGGCGAGGCGATGCTCCGCCGGGCGGCCGCCTCTTTGTCCCGCCGGCAGGCGCTTGGCGGCGTGCGTCCTTCGTTGGAGCTGACCCAGCGGATAGCCAACGCATCAGTGATATCCGCAGGGTTCTGCGAGAAGCCCTGAGGTAATATAAAGCCACCTGTTACTTGACAATCATGGATTGCTTGAATGAAGGACAGTCAGGCAAATCACGAGTTTTGATGGGGTAGCATGGGTGGAGATGAGCTGAAGCAGGGCGATTAAAGGACAAGTCTATGTGGGTGCTAAAGAACCTTAGCGTTGGATATGGCAACAAGGCGCTTATCACAGGGATTAACCTGTCGTTTGATATCGGAGACCGCTTCTGCATCGTTGGCGACAACGGGTCTGGTAAAAGCACGCTATACCGTACCATTGCCGGGCATATCCCTCCCCTCAACGGAGTGATGTCAAATGACCTGGCGACATCCTGCTCGATCGTCTCCGACTCCGTTCGCCCGCCATCAGACTGTACGGTTGCTGAGCTTTGCGGCCTTCTCGGGGAGATAGGGGATAGCCGGATAAAAACGCGTGCTCCGGGCATCTTCAACTTCATTAAGAACAACGCAGATTGCCGTGTCTCTCACTTAAGTCTGGGGCAAAGGCGGCTTTTGGAAATCGGCATTTGTCTTGCTGCGGGCAGGTCGATTTTAATTTTAGATGAGGCGTTCAGCGGGCTTGACTACCGAAGCCGGGAGCTGTGCCTTGGAGTGGTGAACTCCCTATCAGACATCACGGTTTTCAACACCTCGCACAATCTCGAAGACATTGTCGATTTAAATGGGTTGATTGTGTATATCGATCCGATAGAAAAGAAGCTCTTCAAGTACAGAGGAGCGCGAGACGTCCGCTCCCTACGCCGTTTTATGGTTCGTCGCGCAGAAATGGTGGCAAGTTGATAATGGTTACAAGTGGTCATATTATTGGTTTTGAGCTAAAGCGTCTAGTTCGTTGCAAAGTCATCGCGTGCTGCGTGGGTGCATTCGTGCTCTATGGAATTGCCGCCTTGGTGTTTTTGACGCAAGCCGCAGCCAGGCCGGGGGTTACTGCGGGGAATGCCGCGCTGTACATTGAGGGAATGTTGTGTTGCCAGCTAAGCGTATTTACAATCGGCGTTCTTGCTGTGTACTGCTTTGCCAACGTCACTGCTAACGGCGAGCATTTGTTTCTTGAACAGATGGGCGTGCCGCTAAAGAAGGTTGTTTGGGCGAGACTGGCGCTTCTTTCAATCGTTTGCACACTCTCAATAGTTCTTTTGTTTTCAATAACCGCCCTATGCCTGTCGACAGAGATGCAGACTCTGATCTCCGTCGCAGCTATATCCGTCATCTCTGTACTTGACACCATTCTGTTGGGATGCCTGATTGGATATATCTCAAAAAATGGGTTTGTCGGAGCATTCGCTATATTTGCAGTGGCAATTGTATCAAGCTTCATAAACACGGCGGTTTCCGGCCTTTTCCTGCAGTTTGACTCCAATAGTCTCACGGCGCAAACTCTCTCCTTCCTTACGGGGTGGGAGCAGCAATCCATTTGTGTTTTTGGATTTGACCTGAGCAGCGTGGCCCTTCCGCTGGCGCTGTCCCTAGAACTGGTCTGGCTTGTGGTGTTGGTGGCTCTTGTTTGGGTGGCGCTCAGAAGAGGCAGCCGGTTGAACTAAAAACCCAGTCAAACGCCCGGGCGCGATTCGGTGATTCTCGAGGCTAGGGGAGTGCTCGCCCTTGGCCTAGGGCACCTGTGCCAAACAGCCCCAGGCGCAATAAGCTGACGTCACATGCCGGGACCAGTTTAGAACCGAATAATGGCTGTTAAACCGCTATGACAACCTGTGGTTGTCAGCCTATCCTAAAAAAGCAACTGAAAAGTGGTTGAGCCCGTACTGCCCTCAAGGCAAGAATGGCTTTGACTAAAGCGGCTCAACTGCATGGGGGAGGTGTGCGATGTCCCACCTAAGGGAGAACCTGCAATATCTTCGTGCGCAGAGGGGAATGAGCCAGGCCCAGCTGGCGGCGCGGCTCGACGTGAGTCGCCAATCGGTGGCGAAGTGGGAGGCCGAGAAGAGCTATCCGGAGATGGAGAAGCTCATCAAGATCTGCGAGATATTCGGATGCTCGATGGACGGCCTCGTGAGGGGTGACCTTGCCGCGCCAATGTCAGACGCGGTTGAGGAGGGGACGGAGCGCGTCGACATTGTCTCGGAGCCTCCCACCTTGGAGACCTCCCGCAGTAAACCGGAGACCACAGCACTTGTGGAAGGGTGCGCCTGGGCGGACTACGACACATTTATGATGGCGCGGGCGCGTACGCTTGCGCTCGCCGCCTTCCTCCCCGCCATCGGGTTCTCGGCCGAATTTTTCACGGAGGCGGTTCAGGCGGACCTGACAGGCGAGATAAACCAGCTTGGACCCATCCTGCTGACGGTGTGTATCGCATTCTCCGTAGCCCTGGGGGTTGCGGCGCACCGCGCCCGCACGGCCTTCATCACGAACAACGAGAGCGTTGTGGACCCGGGGTGTGGGGCGGAGGCGGTGCGTGGCCAAAGGAAGAGGTCCGTCTACCTCTCCCTCTCGCTGGTCGTCGCCATCGCACTGGCATCGAGCCTCATTCCTGGCCTGGATGGGAGATCGGCTTACGCGTCCGCTGCATACTGGCTGGCTATCGCGATCGCGACTGGGCTGACCGTCAACAGCTGGGTCCGCGCGAGCGCGCTTGACACGGACCGGTACAACAAGGCCGCGAAGCGCTTCCTGGCCAAAAAAGATAGCGGAGGCGGAAGGGAGACGTAATGGGGGATGCCGGGGCTTGCGACATCGTGTTCAGGGCGTCAGGAATCACCAAGAGGTACGGGGGGGTTCACCGCCCTCGATGGGTTGGACATGGAGCTGCGGCGTGGGAGGATCTACGGGTTCATCGGCGAGAATGGCGCAGGCAAGACAACCACGATGAGGATTATCGCCGGGCTTTCCAGGCCGACCGGGGGCACCATCTCCCTGCTCGGGGCGAGCGACGAGCGTGGACTGCGTTCCGCACGGGCAAAGACGGGGTTCCTCATAGAGGCCCCGGCGGTCTACGAGGGCATGACTGCCTCACAGAACTTGGAGATCCAGTGCCTGCTCCGGGGTATCGATGCCGACCCGTGGGTCGAGGAGACGCTTAGTCTGGTGGGCTTGCGTCCCAATGACAGGCGTTCGGTCAAGCACTACTCACTCGGTATGAAGCAGCGCCTGGGGCTGGCGATAGCCCTGCTGGGTGATCCCGAGTTCCTGGTGCTGGACGAGCCGATAAATGGCCTCGACCCCGCCGGGGTGCGCGAGATCAGGGGGCTTCTGGAGACCATGAACCGCGAGCGAGGGACGACGATCCTGATCTCGAGCCATATCCTGGCAGAGCTGTCCCATATGGCAACCGATTACATCTTCCTGCACCGAGGTTGTGTGATCGACCAGTTCAGCGGAGAGGAGTTCTCCCGCAAGAGGAGGCGGACCTTCCGCATCATCACGAGCGACCAGGCGGCCGCAGCGCTCTTCCTCCCAAAGCGTTTCCCGGGTGCCGAAATCGGGCACGATGCCGAGGGTGCCATCGTCCTGACCGTCCGCCCGGCCCCCGATGCGGCCGAGGTGGAGAGGGCGATTGAGTCGTGCGGCCTGGAGGTCGACACCCTGATGTGCTCGGACGAGTCCCTGGAGGACTACTTCCTGGCCGCGATGGGAGGTGGGCGATAATGGGGAGGTTGCTTCATGCCGAGATCGCGCGATATTTGCACGATCGGACATTCTGGATCGCAATCCTTGTGGTCATCCTGGCGAACATGGTAGTCATGACCGGGGGACACCAGCTCGAGGCCCCCGGCCGTGAGGTGCTGGGGAGGATCATGATGAAGTCCATCGCCACCATGATGGTTGTCGGCGTCTATGCCGGCCTGAGCTTTGGTGGCGATTTCGAGCGGGGGACGTTCTCCTATCCAATTCGATGCGGCTGGGCGATGGGGCAGACGCTCCTGTCCAAGGTTCTGGTCTTTGTCGCGTTCATGGCTTTTGCAATTATCCTGTTCCCCGCTTGTGCGATCATCTGGTGTACGCTCGCCAACGGCTGGGGGGCTCCGTTCACCTTGGAGGAGGCGGCCGGCTTTATCGGTACGGCGGCGTCTCTGGTGGTACTGGCTGCGTCGACGGCAATGGTGCCGGTCTTGATCTCGGTTGCGGCCAGGAGCTCTGCGGCTGCGATTGCCGCGTCGTTGGTCGTGACGCTTCTGCAGGTGCCCATCCTCAACGGGGCGTCCGCACTTGTGGCGGCTCACGTCCTTCCTTTTGGGACGATGTGGTTCGTTGCGAAGGGGGATATCTCTCCACTTTACGGAATCGCTCTTGGGGCCGCATGGTCGGTGGCGCTGTATACGATTTGTGCGGCCATCCTGAAAAAGACTGATATGAAATAGTGGGCCGTATCTCGGGACGACCCTAGATGAGGAGGGATGCAGCGGAAAGGTCGCGGCAACGTGGCGAACGTCGGGATCTTCTGCGGCTAGCAACTGATTGGGTGTGTCTGGGTGAGTCGGAGCTGACATGGAAATGGTTAGGGCTACAGTCTGGAGAATTGCGCGGGAGCGCGTTTACGCCGCAGCAATCACACTGTCTTGGGCGCTCGCACTCGTTCCTGCCATCCTTATCCCGTCGGACGATGGGTCTGAGGGTCGCTTGATGCTAATTGCGGAGAACCTGCCGGACTATATAGGGGCCTTCCTTCTCGTCTCGGTCCCAGCCTGCTCTTATGTGTTTGGCAAGGGCCTGCAATCAAGGACGATAGATGCCGAGATTTGCGCTGGTAACAGCAGGCATTTTGTGCTTGTGGTCCATGTCGTAGAGTTTCTTGCGATAGCGCTGTTCATCTGCCTGAGTTCGTCGGCTCTCGCGTGTCTTGGACTGGTTGGTCCCGAACCCCTGGGTCTTGACAATATGTCCTTAAGGGTGGCGGCGCTTGCCTGCGCGTGCGTGGCGATGGCCTCCCCGGCGTGCCTGGTCATTGTGCTGCTTCGAGATGTGCTCCGGGCTGTCACCGCATCCGTTCTGGTGGTATTTGCGGAGCTCTGGAGTATGGCGCTGCTCGTTCACCCATATATCTCTCCATTTGGGGATCTTGCCCGAAACCTTCCACCGCAGATGCTTGTGCATCCAGCGGTGGTGCTCAAGATGGCCGTTCTTCCAGGGGCCACGATGGAACAGATGCTGCTAGTCGTGTGCTCCTGCGTCGGGCTTTCCGCAGTTTTTCTCCTGGTCACACAAGCGGTTTGGAGTAGGGCAGAGCTTCGGTAGAGCCTGGCTAACTGCCTAGTATAAAGCTGGCCAATCAACAGGGAGTGTCGCCGTCGTCCGGAACATAGTCCAGTATGTCTCCCGGCTTGCAGTCAAGTTCTCGGCAGAGGTTATTCAATGTGGAAAAGCGAATGGCACGAATATTTCCCGTTTTAATTCGTGAGAGATTGTTCTCTGACAGGTTAATCCTGCTCGCAAGATCCTTTGACTTGATCTTTTTTTCGGAGAGGATCCTATCCAGGTTAACAATAATCATATCAATTCTGCCATCTAAACAGTGTCATCGGATATACGCTGAAGTAAGTACCCATACCTGAAGACGGCAGAGATCGTCAGCAGAGAAATGGAGCAAAGGAGCGAGCCAAGATTAATGAAACATCCGGGGGATTTAGACAGCTCAAGCCCAATATATAATGGGCCAAGAGTCAAGGACAGAGTTGCTGAATCGTAAGGAATAACCTCCACGAATGTGCATACAAGCATCAGAATGCCAGCAATCATTAAATGACTTGCTTGACCAATATAAGAAGGCTTTTTCTTCGCAATATCAACGAAGACGCGTGTGATGATACATAGTGCGGTAGATGCGAGGGCACTCTGGACTATCATCAGCAACAAGTCACTAATTGACCCCTCATACGAAAACGGACCAATAGCGAGAAAAGCCCCAACTAAGATCAGGGGAGATAAAAGCAGCGGAAGCATAACGATGATGGAGAGGATGAAAAGGAGGCGAGAGGAGAGACGACACAGTCTAGAAAGACGGCTGACAGAACGCTCGAGGTCGCTGTCAGTGATTTCTGGATCCATGTATCCTCCCCCCCCCTTAATATCCCAATTTAACTATATCCCCAGTTTAATGCAGAAAGAATCATTGACTCCAATAACGCTGCATGTGCTATAGCTAATAGCGTCACTATAGAAAAGCATCATACCTCCTCTCTACTGCTGAGCGCGTTGAAGAGAATGGAAGAAAAATGATTTCAGTAACGAGCAGTAGGGGTCAACTCTGTCCAAAGAGCTGTCGTTGCAGAATGATCGGGCAAGGCATCCGCCCCCACACAGATTGCGATATTCACATGAGCGGCATACTGCGTGTCTATCCACATCAAAAGAAAGAATCTTTTCTAGTTCGGGAGAGTGAGCCGATTTGCTGCAGAGTTCGCCGGTTATTGCGTTGCCCATCAGAAAAGGAGGAGCTTGCAGCATATGGCAGGGGTATATATTTCCTCTAACATCAAGGCTGATTTGCCTAACACCGGCATGACATCCTTTTTTTGCAACGAGACAGGGCATGCGTTTAGTTGATTGCATTAAATGATACAGGGTATTGGCTAGACCGTTAAGTGATTGGTCGTCGAAGGCGTATTGGCCGAGGTTTCTATTACAGGCGGAGCAAGACAGAAGGCTGAAGCTAACCCTCGCTCCAATCTTCCGGGCTAAATCAATGTAGTGGGGTATATCAGTGTAATTCTTCGAATGGATTGTTGGAATCAGGCAGACGTTGATGCCAAGCCCAATCATAGTCTGCACGTTGTCCATCACTGTCTCGAACAGGCCAACACCCTTAATTGAGTTTCCGCATTCAGTTCGATAGCTACCAATGGAGACGCAGATAAGGTCTACGTATTGGGCCATAGCGCGAAGCGTTTCCTTTTTACATGCCGTGCCGTTGGTGGCGATGTCGATATATTTTATCCCGATGCGCTCCTTCGAAAGGCGGATAAGGGCATCGATGTCCTTTCGAAGGAACGGTTCTCCTCCGGAAACATGGACACGATCGATTTGGTGATGCTTAAGGAAGCTGAGCATCGTTTCCAGTGATTCGATTGTGGGATCTGGGTCTGTGGTCCCGTTTCTTGAATAGCAGCCTACGCACGAGAGGTTGCAGCGCTCAGTTACGTGTATATAGGCGCTAGCAGGCAGGGAGATGGTAGCGGGTTGTTTGCAGAATCCATGTTGAAACAAAACAGAAAACAACTCTGGATCAGCGATGGCAAAGCCCTTGTCATCAATCGTGCCGTTTACATACGAATCCCAAAGTGCCGCTCCCCGTTCTGTTAGACCGACCAGACACCCGTTTTCGAAGTTGCCAAGCAGGTTTATGCCCGAACAAACGAAGTGCTCAACATTCGTATTGCATGTGTTCATTAGTGTCCTCCTGCCCAAAGTATGAACGATGCGGCATGTGTGCTGAAAGTGAATGCTTACGAATGCCGTAACATTCAATCAATACGTAAATATCACCGATAAACAGTGATTTATAACTATATAATATGGATGCACAATCTGCTTGGGAGGGGGTCATGTTAAAAAATGAACATCTCACAGCTTGAATATTATGTTGCTGCAGTTACCGAGGGTAGTTTTGCGCGAGCGGCGCATAGACAATACGTAACTACACAGGCTATCTCTCGAGCAGTCAGAGAGCTGGAAAGCGAGTTTGGTGTCTCCCTTATGGTTCGGGAAGGGCGTGGGGTCCGGCCAACATCCCTTGGATTGTTGTTTTGCGATCAGGCGAAGCTCATACTGGGCGAATGTGGGGTGCTCAAATCAATTGCCTCATTGGAGAAAAATGTTGACCGTACGCCTAGAGACATTTCTCTTGCAGTGAGTACAGCGGAATGCAGGGGTAGCTTGTACCCAAAACGACTTTTGAGATCGGACCGCAATCCTGGTTTGAACTTACGGATTGTGTTTGGCTTAAATGCCTGTTGCCGAAATCTCTTGCAGGAAGGGTTTGTAAAGATAGCCGTGATAATAGGTGCGTCTTGCAAGGATAATTCATTAAAATATAGCTACATTACTTCCATAGAGCCGCAGTTCACCGTCTCCTTCGAGAATCCACTCGCTATGAAGCGAGGCTTGAGCGCGAAAGATTTAAATGATATGCGGGTCGCGCTTCCGTTGGACACTGGGTCCTTGGCATATTTTAAGCGGTGGCTTTCGGCCTTCGATTCTGAAGTGAGTTTTGAATCGGTTGGGCTTAATGCCGAAGAACATAAATCGTTTCTTGAAAAAGGCGGCGTGGTTATGGTTTTGGGAAACGATCATTCGGTCCTGCCGAGTGTTAATCACCTAGTGCTTCCCCAGACAGGAAAAACGAGATTGAGACTCCCCGTCTACGCATGTGCCAATCGAGAGTTCGACTCGGTCTCCTTCAATATGGTGTGCAACCTGTTAAGAGGTGTTGCGAACAAAGCAGGGTAGGTTACGTCGGACGCGACTATGCCTACGGGGCGTATTTCCAAATGACGGGAAACCAATAAGTGTTCCAACGACGGGGGCGATGTCCCCCATTTTGAACGGCAGTTAGAAGGCGTCCTCCAATTTGCGCTGTATGAGGGCGATTGCCTGCATAATTACCTCTAAAAGAAGGCAAGCGAAATAACGATGATATTGCCTTTTGGCACATATCTGATAAGACTGAACATGGCTTTCATGGGTGCTTGCCTCATGCGAAATTCGAGACGCTTGCATCGAGACACCTGCGCTATGTGGCTCTCAAAACCGAACGTCTCCACAGTCGTTCAATTGTTCGTTGAATGACAACTGAAACACCAATATAAACGAGACATAATGCGGTTATAGTTGAAACGATCTGAGGCTTGCCTTTGAGTGATCTTCGCAAAGAGGGGAGCGCCCCCTGGAGACCAACAGGCTCCAGGGGAAGAGCCCTTCGGATGGAGAAAAAATGAAGGACGTCGTAACCGCATGCGGACTGTGCAAGAGCTTTGACATAGACGCCCGCCCGAGGCGGAGCGTGCGGGTGCTGGACGACATAAGCCTCTCCGTGCCCGCCGGCGAGTTCGTGAGCATCGTGGGGCCAAGTGGCTCGGGCAAGTCGACCCTGCTGTACTGTCTGGCCGGCCTCATGGATGCGACCTCGGGCACCGTGAGCCTTATGGGAAATGACCTCTCCACGCTCCGTCGGGAGGCGGTAGCCAAGCTGCGCCGCGCACACGCGGGCTTCGTCTTTCAGTCCTTCTGCCTGATTCCCTCCCTAAACGTCGCCGACAACGTCGCCCTTCCCTCCCGTCTGGCGGGTAAGAAGGTCTCCGCCCAGGTCGTTGAGGAGCTGCTCGACCAGGTGGGCCTTGGGGGCCGCGGCCTTGATCGCGTCCAGGCGCTCTCGGGCGGCGAGCAGCAGCGCGTCGCCGTGGCGCGCGCCCTCGCGGGCACCTCCGACGTTATCTTTGCCGACGAGCCCACCGGCTCGCTCGATTCCAAAAGCGGGGCGAACGTGCTGAGCCTGCTCAAGGAGTCCAATACGAGGCAGGGCAGGACGGTGGTCCTGGTAACGCACGACCTGTCCGCGGCGGCGCTTGCGGATCGCGCGATCGTGATTCGCGATGGGAAGCTCGCCGCCGAGGAATCGCGCCCCACGACGGAGCGCCTCTTCGAGCTGGTGGGGGTATAGATGTTCAAGCTTGCCGTCTCCGACTTCTTCAGCCGCATCTGGATATGGCTGGGCGCCCTTGTGGTCGCCGTCACATGCGGCCTTATCAGCCAGTACGGATTCTGCATCAGGGGCTCGGCCGAGCAGGCGGGCCACATGTTCGGCTCCGTCGGCTTTTCGCTGCTCCTGTTCACCGGCATGGCAACCGTGCCCGTGGTCACTGCGGTGGGTGGCTCGGTGGTGGCGCGCCAGCGCAGGTCGTATGCAATGTGGCGGTTGGTCGGCGTGCTTCCGGGCGTCGTGCGGAACGTGGTCCTGGTCCAGCTCTGCATGGCCGGGGCCATTGGTGCCACGGTCGGCGCCGTGGTGGCGTCGCTCCTGTATGTGCCAACGATTCCCGTCTTGCTGCCGGAGATGGTGCAGTTCTCGGGCCTGGAGTCGCTCGCCCGACTATACCCGAGCTGGCCGAAGGTTATTGACTCCGCCCTCCTCTCGGCGGCGCTGTTCGTGCTGGGTGGGCTTGGGCCTGCCAGGCGGGCCGCGAAGACGAGCCCCATAGCGGCGCTCTCGGAGCTGGAGCGCCCGATGTCAAGGAGGCCCTGGCTGCGCATCCTCGCCTTGGTGCTGTGCCTCGTGACCTTGGGGCTGCTGTTTGCGTGGATGCGGAGCGATGACGTGGCACCGGTCACGAATGGTGCCTTCTATTTCACCCTGGTGACAGTCGCGCTCTTCTCCGTCCTGGCTCCCTGGGTTCTCCCCGGCTGCCTTCGCCTGTGGTCCGTCCCGCTCGGCCGGTTTGTTCTGCCGGATCTGGCCAGGAGGGGGGCCGAGCACGCGCTGGCGAGCAGCGCCTCCATAGAGCTCCCCATCACGATTGGCTTTGGGATGCTCGCGGGCTTCCACTCGATGTTCATGCCTCTGGGGGAGTGGTACGCGGCCCACTCCCTGGGCTTTGACGCGACGCTCAACCAGACGGCTCAGGTTGCCCTCTTTGGCGGTCCCATCGCTATCTGCCTCGTGGGGGCCATGGCCAGCGCCCTGGTCTCCTCGGGAGAGCACAGCCGGAGCGCCGCGTCCCTCATGCTGGTGGGGATGACCCCCAGGGAGGCTCTCGGCGTGAGTCTCTGGGAGTCGCTCATGCACGTGGTGAACGCCCTGCTGGCCGGAGCCCTTACGGTGCTCGTCTCATCCACCTGCATCCGCCTCGCCCTTGGGGTCTTTCCGGCCGGTGGCGTGGACCTGCTGCCCGGGCTGCCCGTTGGCGTTGCGGGGCTTCTCTTCGTTGGGCTGGTGCTCTGTACAAGCACGCTGCACGGGATTGTGGCGGCGGCGACCTGTGTGGGTGACGCCGCCCGAGGGGATGTGGATACCTAGGCCGACGCGGTGGATGCCCTAAGCGCGCAAGAGCGGCCGTTCGGGAATCAGCCCCTTGGCTTGCGCGAGATTCTTAACGGGATGCCCGAGGCTTCGCCCGCCACCAACCTAATTGCCTTATTTGTGTCGCGTATGTCTGCGATAATATGAGCGCTTGGAGAGCCTTCGCGGCTCCCAGGCGCCCGGCGCGCTCCGCGCCGTCTTTGCAGAACGTCGCTCGGGGCAACCCGCCTTGGTGGAAAGGAAGTGCTGGCCATGTCATTGTTTCATAGCGACAACCCCAAGGAGGAGCAGCATAGCGGCATCCTTGGCGCCTTCTCGGTCGACAACATAAAGTGGGAGCCGGAGGATGTGGCAGGCGCGTCTCTTGTCGCCTTCCGGTATCCCTACGAGGATTTTCCCAATGGGTCCTATCTTCATGTGGCCCAGTCCCAGATGGCGGTCTTCACCAACAACCTTGGCGCGGACAGTTCCTCTGACGGTTCCGCAGGGCAGAGCTCCCAGGTGAGCGTATTCGTTGGGCCCTGCAAGATAAAGCTGGACACCGGGGACAGCCGCTTTGCCCCCTTCCGCAACGTGACCCACTCCCTCACGGGCGGCTCGTCTGCGTTCCACTCGGTGGTCTACTTCATCAACACCAACTACATGAACGAGCTCCGGTGGGGGACAACCGACCCCGTGCTGGTGCAGGATCCCGAGGAAGAGGTCAACGTCCACGTTCGCGCATACGGTCTGTTTGGCGCGCACATCGAGCAGAGCGATCCGGGCATCGCGCCAATCCAGGCACGCAAGTTCCTGGTGAAGGTCGTGGGTACACGCGGGCAGTACTCGCAGGACGAGCTCACGTCATTCATGCGCGCGAAGATCCTCGAGTACGTGCCGGACCTCCTCGCCAACGCCATCACGGAACAGCGCATTCCCATCCTCAAGATCTCTGCGCACCTGAGCGACTTCTCCGCCGTCATGGCAGGCAAGCTCGGCGACTACTTCGACGCCTTCGGCCTCACGCTGGACAACTTCTCCTTCAACAGCATCAAGCCTTTCGAGGATGACCTTGCCGCCATCAACGAGATGAAGATCCAGCGCAAGAGGAGCATCCTCGAGGCGCAGGGCAACGCCGCCCAGATGGATATCGAGTCCGAGGCGCTGGCACGCAAGCGGGCACGCGAGGGCTACTCCTACCAGCAGGAGCGCGGCATGGATGTCATGCAGGCCGCCGCATCCAACGAGGGCGGCGGGTCATCTCAGCTCATGGGTGCGGGCATGGGGCTTGGCATGGGCGTTGGGATGGGCGGCGCCATGGGCGTCGGGTTCGCCAGCCTTGCCAGCGAGACCATCGGCGCCGCCTCCGGCCCCTCTGGCAATGGCGCAGGTTCCGGCTCCGATGTCCGGGGGTCCGATGCCCCATCGGAGGGGCCGCAGGCCGTCTGCCCCACGTGCGGGCGCGCGAACCCCGCCGGCGCGAAGTTCTGCGTGGAGTGCGGCGGCAAGCTCGAGGCCGGACTGGTCTGCCCCTCGTGCGGCAAGGCCAATCCCTCCGGGGCCAAGTTCTGCCTTGAGTGCGGCGCGAGGCTTGCAAACCCCACCTGCCCCAGCTGCGGTGCCCAGCTTCCCGAGGGCACCAAGTTCTGCCCCAACTGCGGAACCAAGATTCGGTAAGGAGGCATGGTCATGAGCGAGTCCACGAAGCGCGTCATCATTGGTGAGGCAATCGCCGAGGTAGCGTGGTTCATCATCATGCTCACTGCCATAGGCATCTTCACGAACCCCATCGTCTTTGTCGTCTCCATCATGTTTGGGGTGCTGGCGTTTGTGGCGTCGGCAGTCTCGGTCCTCGTCAACGACCGCGATGCGCGCTCGTCCGGGGCCCCGGTTGAGGTGAGATCGCTTCCCGTCGTGGTCTCCCTGGGGTACTTTGCCGCCGCCCTCATTGCCAACACCATCTTCTGCGTGGGCTCCCCGGCCATGACGAGCACGACCGCCCCCATCGTGGTGAATGTGGTCCTGCTCGCCCTGATGGCTGTCATCAGGATGGGCGTTGACTCCTACCAGCGGGTCGCCGAGAGAAACGTCGAGAAGGTGTCCGCAAGCATTGCCGGCACGTCTGCCATAGGCCAGGAGATCTCTCGCCTCCTTGCGCGGGCGGAAAACCCCGAGGTCAAGGCCGAGCTCCGCAAGCTCAAGGAGGAGTTCGACTATAGCCCGAGCGTATCTGGGCCCAGCGCGCAGGTCGTCGAGCAAGAGTTTCTCTCCGCGCTCGCCGCCGTTGACGCCTCGCTGGCGCGCGGTGACGCTCCGGAGACAGCGCTTGCCCTCGTGAGGAAGGCCGGGGGAGTCTGGAAAAAGCGCAACGCCGCCATGTCCGCGTAGGCAAGCCAAGGGGTGTAGACAATGGAGGTTCAAGGGCTTTCCTGCCATGGCTGCGGAAGCACAGACGTCGGCTTTGACCCAAAGACCCGCAAGATCCACTGCAGGCAGTGCGGGCGCGAGGAGTACTACTCGCGTGCTCAGTTGGGCGCGACGGGCAAGGTCGCCTTTGCGAAGGACAACGCCATCCAGTTCTTCAAGGATGGCAACTGGTCGAGCGCGCGCACGTTCGCCAACGACGTCCTCAACACCATGCAGGACAACGCGGCGGCGCTTTTCATCGTTGCCTATTGCGACGAGTTCGAAGATGGGCGAAGCGGGGCCGTAGAGGAGTTCTTCGGCAGGGTGGGGCCCATGGCCCTGGAATACGGCGAGGTGCGCGACCTCATCGAGCTCTTCGAGGGCGCCCTGTACAACATGCGCGACTACGAGGCCCAGATGGTCACCGTGGTCATCGAGAACATGCAAGGCGCCGAGGACCGCCAGACCCTCGAGGGCTTCATCGAGACCGTCTGCCCGTACTGCATCTCCCGGTATGCCTCGGAAGACTTCCTCAGCGACGAGCGCGCTGCGCTCTACCGGGACATCGCCAGCCACTGCGATGTGCCAAAGACCTGTTTCGCCCTGCTCAAGGGCATACGGGAAAACCCGGGCTCGCCCTACCGAACGGGGTCGTTTAGGATGCGCGCCCACACGGGGTACTTCCTCGAGCACTACGTGGAACCGGTTGGGCGCATCATCCAGGAGATGAGGCCCAGCTCGGTCAAGGCGAAGTTCGTGCAGGCCTACCAGCAGTTGTCCGACCAATATCGAAGTGACGCCAGCGCCGCATCCGGATAGCGCCCTGCCCCACAGCGCTCTCCCGTATGGGCCGGCGACGCTGCGGAGCGGTGGCGGCTTTTGGCCAAGGCGAGGCTTTCAAACGTATGAGAGGTGATAGCGAATGTCCAGCAATGTGGTATCGGCGAGCCTGAGCGATGTCGTGAGTGCGATTGCCCGGCTGAGCGGCCAGATCAGTGCCATAGACAGCAAGGTGGACAGCGTCTCAAGCCAGGTCTATGAGGTCAAGAGCGATCTCGAGAGGCTGCGCAGCGACTTTCTCGACATGATGGAGGAGCAGCGCCGCGCCTCCGTCTTGGAGCAGGCAACCGCTGAGCTCGTGAGCGTGCGCCAGGAGATGGAGAGGAAGTTCGGCAACTACGGCGTGGTGAGAAACACGATGGTCGGCGTCCTCCAGGCAACGGATGCCGCCCTCGTGAGGAAGGCCACCATCTCCACGGTGTCCGAGGAGCTCATGATCTCGACCCCCGACTACTGGCTCGCGCCCGTGCTCGTGGCGCTTGCCGCGTGGATCAACAACAACCGCGACCTGGCCGAGAGGGCAATCCGCGAGGCGGTGAGGCGCGACAACGAGCATGCGTCGCTTGTCATGGCCCTCGTCTGCCGCAGAAACCATCGGACGGCAACCTGCTACGAGTGGCTGGCCCGGTACTTCTCGACGCAGAACGCCGCGCGCATCGACTCGGACTCCATGGTCTACATCGACGCCTACGTGAATGGGATCTTCGGCGCCGACGAGAAGCACCTCTGCGACGACTTCATGGCCCAATGGATAGACCAGATCAAGAGCTCCGCGCCCGATTTCGATGACAGGCAGGTCGATAACTGGGCGGAGTACTTCCGCACGTACTATGCGGACGAGGGCTCGAAGTACCCGGCCCTCCGGGACGTCGTCAAGGAGTTTGGCTACATCGACAAGTACCTGGGGAAGCTGGACGCCATAAGCCAGATCTCCGGGCAGTTCTCGAGCATCCAGAAGTCGGAGGTCAACGCCCAATCGCTCGAGGAGCAGGTCGACCGGCACCTCATGGACCTGGTGAACTCCGATGACCCAAAGGAGCGCCAGCTCAGGGCCCAGGAGGAGTACCTCCTTGCGGTCAAGGCGTGCCAGGGTGACATTGACCGGGCGCGCCGCATCGTGAATGAGCGCGACACGGAGAAGAGGCGCCAGACCATGAACATCGTGGAGCAGATGGTGCGCGCCGTGAAGGACGGAAGCGGCAAGACCGAGGTATACAAGAAGAAGACGGCCGTCCGATTCCTGAGCCCCTACATCAACAGGGGGTTCAGCAAGTTCAAGGGCGACGACGCGGCCGCCTTCCCCGACAAGATCACGCTGGAGATCAATGGCTGGACGGGGACGTCCAGCGCGGGCGACGAGGGCGAGGCGCTTCGGCAGAGCTACGCTGCGTTCCTGGCACAGCGCAAGAGCGCCGAGCTTGCCCAGGCGACAAGCGGCCTAAACCCCAAGAGCATGAAGATGGCCGGACTTGTCGCGCTTGCCGCGGGAATCGTGCTGCTCCTCTTGCGCCTGAGCTTGCCCGGCATCATCGTGATGGTCGCCGGAGGCGTTCTCGTGCTATACGGCAAGGAGACTGAGAGGCATCGCGTCAAGTCCGCAGAGGAGATTGAGGCGAGGTATGCCAAGCTTCTCGATGAGGGCTCGACTGAGATTGGCCTGGCGCTGACCCAGTGGCAGAGGGCCAGGTCTTCGGCCGAGGAGCTGCGTGGGCTCCTCGACATGAAGGGCGTTGCGTAGCACTGGCCTGGACACTGACGACGCTTGCAGAACAGGGGCGATTGACATGACCGAAACGAACAAGGCGACGGGGGCTGCGGCGGGCCACGGCGTGATGCCGGACGCCGCCGACGGCGCGGATGCGTTCTCCGAGCTCAGCGACATGTTCGCGGAAGAGGATGAGAAGCTGAGGAAGTCCGAGTCAAACGTGCTGGGACAGAACCTGTCGGGCTTTGCGAGCTGCTTCCCCGACTGGAGCCTGCACCCTCCCGTGGACTAGGCGCCCCATCTCTCGAAGGACGGGTCGCCGGCCAGAGTCGCGGCCCCGTCGATCGCGGCATCGAGCGCGCGCCGGAACGGGATGCGATCCAGGCCAGTCTCCACCTCAAGCCGCAGCACGTCCCCTGTGACCTCGGTTCCCCTCACGCGGGTGAGGGGCATGCCGTCGACCGCCTGGGACAGCTGTCCCGCGTCCTTGTCGGCAATGGGGGAGAGCACGAGGGAGACGTGCGAGGTCCAGGGCTCGGATGCCACCCAGAAGCCATCGAGCGCCTGCGCCATGCCGGCCACGTCGTGGACGCGCAGGACGCGCGCGCCCCCGGCTGCCGCCGCGAGCGAGATGCCAATCGTCACGTCGTCTCGCTCCGACGCCACCGCAATGCCACTCACGGTACCCACAAAGCGCTTGCGCGACACCGCACACATGAGGGGGTACCCAAGGGACGCAAGGCGTCGGGTGGCCCGAAGAATGACGATGTCGTCCTCAGGGCTCTTGCCAAAGCCCACGCCCGGATCCAGGCAGATGCGCGATGCGTCGACGCCCCGTGCCTCAAGGTCCTTCGCGCGGTCGACGAGATAGCCCTCCAGCAGGCCCATCACGTGGCCAGAGTCAGGCAGGAGAGGGCGGCTCTCCTCGCCCTCCCACGCGCGATCGCCCGCGGAGGCGTTGCTCATGAGCGCGGAGAGGTCGTCTCGGTCGGAGACCGCCATGACGGCCGAGCTGCGCGTTGCCGTGCCGGACACCGGTCCGGAGTGCATGACCACGCACCCGCAGGACGATTCTGCCGCCACATCGACCATCTGTGGGTCCGAGAACCCCGTCACGTCGTTGATGATCTGGGCGCCAAGGTCCACGCAGCGGCGTGCGACCGCAGGATGGCGCGTGTCAATCGAGACGAGCGCGCCCTCGCGCGCGAGCCAGCGCACCACAGGCCCGAGGCGGCGGAGCTCCTCGCTTGGCTCGACGGGGGTGAAGCCGGGGCGCGTGGACTCGCCGCCCACGTCGACGAGGTCCGCTCCGTCCGCGAGCATCTGCGCTGCGGTGGTGATGGCGGCCTCGGGCGCATCGTGCGTTCCGCCATCGGAGAATGAGTCCGGTGTGACGTTGAGCACGCCCATCACGCGGGGGCGCGACAGGTCGAGCGAGACGTCTGAGCAGTTCCAGATGGATGTGGTAGGCATAGCGGTCTCCCTGGGCACACGGCCGGACCGCCCCGAGCCACGCTGTTCGGCACACACGTGCCGGCCAGGCGCGGTTGGCCCGGCAGCTGGAATGATACAAGATGTCCAGGCCGCCCGCAACGTGACGGGGGGTTCGCGGTTGAGGCTGCTCGCGGTTGTCGGCCGTGGGCGATTGGGCTGTCGCCTGTGGCGCGGCCATGACGGGCGCAGACGGGTGAGCATCATAAAGAATGAAACAGGCCAGACGGCAAAGCTGCCGTCTGGCCTGCGGACTCTCTGGCTCCCCGGGCAGGATTCGAACCTGCGACACGCTGATTAACAGTCAGCTGCGCTACCACTGCGCCACCGGGGAATATTCGACGCGAGAAATAAGTATACAAATCGGCACGAAGTATGCAAGTCTCATTTTGATTTTTTCTCGCAGGTTGGGTGGCTGAGGGCCTTCAATGCTGCCTGTGGGAGGGATGCCGCTACACATTCGGGGTGCGAATGTGTAGCGACCTGTGCGGGTCACACATTCGGGTGCGATTGTGTATCCATCCGCTACACATTCGGGGTGCGAATGTGTAGCGACCTGCGCGCGTCACACATTCGGGTGCGAATGTGTAGCGAGAAGCCCCTCCGCCGTGCCCGCCCGCTACACATTTGGCATCCGATTGTGTATCGACCTGCACGGGTCACAGATTCGGCTACGAATGTGTGACGCGGCCGCCGGCCCCCGGCCACCGCGGTCCACGCCCCGCCGTGACGCGGCCCACGTGCCGCTCGCGTCCTCTGCCGTTTATGTGAGTGCGCGGGCCCTGTGCTAGCATTCTGGGGATATTCGACGCAAGCGGGGCGGCGCATGCCCGCAAGCCCCTTCGACGGGGACGGGAGGAACCTTGGCATCAGACATCGAGCCTGCGGAGAGGGACGCGGCTCCGGCTGCAAGGGCAGCATCGGCCAGCGCCGTCCCAGCGCACTCCACCTCGGCGCGCGACGCATGGTACCCCGCCGGCAAGCGTGACCTCTTCATCCTTCGCGAGCTCGTATCGAAGGACTTTAAGCTCAAGTATCGCCGCAGCGTCCTCGGCGTCATCTGGAGCGTGCTCAACCCACTGCTCATGATGCTCGTCATGTCGCTCGTCTTCTCGTTCTTCCTGCGCTACGACAACATCGAGCACTACCCGCTCTACCTCATCGTGGCAAACATCACCTGGCAGGTCTTCGCGGACTCCACCAACGCGGGCATGATGTCGATCATCGACGCGGCGCCCCTGCTCAAGAAGGTTCGCGTGAAGAAGTTCGTCTTCCCGGTCGAGAAGGTCCTGTTCTCACTGGTGAACTTCCTCTTCTCGCTCATCGCCGTCTTCGTCGTCATGCTCTGGGAGGGCGTGGCACCAACCCCCACGATGCTGCTCGCCCCCGTCTGCATCGTGCTGCTCATGCTCTTCTGCGTGGGCCTCTCGCTGCTCCTCTCGGCGCTCGGCGTCTTCTTCCGTGACCTCGTACACCTGTGGGGCGTGCTGCTCATGGCGTGGATGTACGCGACGCCCATCTTCTGGCCCGTCTCGATGATCGAGCAGGTGCCCTACCACGCCGTTCGCGCCCTCATGTATACGAACCCCATGTACAACTACATAACCTTCATGCGCGACGCCGTCATCTACGCGACGCTGCCCCCCATCAAGGTAATTGTGAGCTGCGTCGCGTGGGCGCTGGTCTCGCTGGCCCTGGGCTACGTGGTCTTCCGCACCCGGGAGCGTCGCTTCATCCTCTTCATCTAGCATCCCGGCCGCCGGTCGCCTCGCGCGGCCGCGCATGGCCCAAACCGTAAGGTCAGGTGGCACACGTGCAGGACACGCTCAGACTGGACAACGGCGGCAGCGTCTTTCTCGGCCTCTCCTCGACCTCCGTCCGCGTGGGCGACAAGGTCGTGGTCACGCCGCGCTTCCGCGGGGTCGAGAAGGAGGACTTCCTCTGCAACTACGTTTGGAACCTCGACGGCAGCTGGGAGAAGGGCGACTTCGACTCCACCATCGAGCACGTGGGCCACACCATCCCGCAGTACAGCTGGGAGTTTGCGCCCTCCAGGCCCGGTCGCTACCGCATCGCCGTGGACATCGAGGACGCGCACGGCCGCTTCAAGGGCAACGTGGAGCGCTGGATCATCGTCGCGGGCAAGAACGGCTTCCTCCGCCCGCCCGTGCCGCCGGCGGACGCCCCCACGGCGGTTCTCGCCGAGGACGTCTCGATGATCTTCAACATCGCCTCCGAGCAGTACAACTCCCTGAAGGAGTACTTCATCGCCGCGGCCAGGCGCGAGCTCACCTTCAAGGAGTTCCGCGCCCTCGACCACATCTCCTTTGAGGTCAAGCGCGGCGAGGCGTTTGGCCTGGTGGGAACAAACGGCTCCGGCAAGTCGACCATGCTCAAGATCATCGCGGGCGTGCTCGAGCCCTCCTCGGGCAAGGTCAGCGTCCACGGCACCATCGCACCCCTCATCGAGCTGGGCGCGGGCTTTGACATGGAGCTCACGGCCAAGGAGAACATCTACCTCAACGGCGCCCTCTTGGGCTATCGCAAGGACTTCATTGACGAGCACTTCCAAGACATCGTGGACTTCGCCGAGCTCGACGGCTTCATGGACATGCCCCTTAAGAACTACTCCTCGGGCATGGTCGCGCGCATAGCCTTCGCCATCGCCACGGTGACCGAGCCTGACATCCTTATCGTCGACGAGACGCTCTCGGTCGGCGACTTCCTCTTCCAGCAGAAGTGCGAGCGCCGCATTAAGGAGCTTGTAGAGTCCGACAACGTGACCGTGCTTCTCGTGAGCCACGACATCAGCCTGGTGGAGCGCATCTGCGACCGCGTGTGCTGGATCGAGAAGGGCCGCATGCGCATGATTGGCGAGACGGACGAGGTCTGCGAGGCGTATCGCTCCCTCGAGCGGGGCTAGCCGCGCGCCGCGTCTGATGGGGGTCGCCCCGCGCCCCATCCGCGTGTGCGCTCTGTGAATCGCGCGGCCAACGGCAAAGTGCGCGCCCGCGCCGGAAGGTCGTGGTAAAGTGTCCTCGACCTTTAAGCGCGCACGAGATGCCCGCAAGGCTCGGGGTCCCGCCCGCAACCGCGTGCGGCCAGCCCAGACACATGGCCTTCCATCATGGGATGTCTCGTGCCGGCTTACGTCGGTTCGGGCATCTTTTTTCTTGAAGGGAGTCCCATGGGAGAGCCAAGGCTCAAGGCCGTCATCATGGACGAGCAGGCCATGGAGCGCGCCACCACGCGCATCGCTCACGAGATCATCGAGCACAACGAGGGTTCGGAGAACATCCAGGTGATCGGCATCATCCGTCGCGGAGAGACCCTCGCCAACCGCCTCGCGGGCGAGATCGAGAGGATCGAGGGCAAGCGTCCCCCCGTGGGCTCGCTCGACATCAGCTTCTACCGCGATGACGTCATGCGCCACATCCAGCCGGTGGTCCACGGCACCCACATACCCTTCGAGATCGACGGCAAGGACATCATCCTTGTCGACGACGTCCTCTACACCGGCCGCACCGTGCGCTCGGCGCTCGACGCCCTCATGGACTACGGCCGCCCGCAGTCGGTCCAGCTTGCCGTGATGGTCGACCGCGGCCATCGCGAGCTGCCCATCCGCGCGGACTACGTTGGGAAGAACGTCCCCTCCTCGCACGAGGAGGACGTGCGCGTGTGCGCCCGCCCGCTCGACGACCACGACGCCGTCGAGATCTGGGCCATCGGGGGAGGGGAGAGGTAATGCTCTCGGTCAAGCACCTCATCGACACCTACAGCCTCACGGCCGACGACATCACCCAGATCCTGGACACCGCCGCGTCGTTCGAGTCGGTGAACAACCGCGCCATCAAGAAGGTGCCGGCGCTGCGCGGACGCACCATCGTGAACCTGTTCCTCGAGCCCTCCACGCGCACAAAGAGCTCCTTCGAGCTGGCCGAGAAGCGCCTCTCGGCAGACTCGCTCTCCATGGGCGGCTCCACCTCCTCGGTGGTCAAGGGCGAGAGCCTCGCCGACACCATCCAGACCATCGACGCGATGAACGTCGACATGTTCGTGTGCCGCGCGCGTCTCGCCGGCACGCCGCAGAAGATAACCGAGAACACCGACGCCGTGGTCATCAACGCCGGCGACGGCAAGCACCAGCACCCCACCCAGGCCATGCTCGACCTCTACACCATCCGCAAGAACTTCGGCCACCTGGACGGCCTCAAGGTTGCCATCGTGGGCGACCTGGCGCACAGCCGCGTGTGCGGCTCGCTGGCGCCCGCGCTTACGACCATGGGCGCAGAGGTCACGCTCGTGGGCCCGCCCACCTTCCAGGTGAACGACCCGGATTGGTTCGGCTGCCCCCAGACGGCCAGCCTCGACGACGTGATCGAGGACATGGACGTCATCTACATGCTTCGCGTGCAGCTCGAGCGCATGGAGGGGGCGGCCATCCCGTCGCGGCGCGAGTACAACCGCCTCTACGGCCTTGACATGACTCGTGTCAACCGCATGAAGGGCTCCGCCATCATCTGCCACCCGGGCCCCATGAACCGGGGCATGGAGATCAACGCCGACGTGGCCGACTGCGCCCGCTCGCGCATCCTCGACCAGGTGAACGCGGGCGTACTCACGCGCATGGCCGAGATGTACCTGCTTCTGGGAGGAGAGAACAATGGCCTTTCTGCTTAGGGGCGCGCACGCGGTCGACCCGCAGGTCGATCTCGACGGCGCCTGCGACGTGCTCATCGACGACGGGAAGATTGCTGCCGTGGGGGAGGGCCTGGAGCCCTTCGATGGCTGCGAGGTCATCGACGCCCGCGGCAGGTACCTGGTGCCCGGCCTCGTGGACATGCACGTACACTTCCGCGACCCCGGCTTCGAGTACAAGGAGACCATCGAGACCGGCGCGCGCGCGGCCACGCACGGCGGCTTCACCGACGTCGCGACCATGCCCAACACCGATCCGGTCACCGACACCGGCGCCGAGGTTCGCTACCAGCTCGACCACGCCCGCCAGGCGGGCCTGTGCCATGTGCGCCCCATCGGCGCGCTCACGGTTGGCGAGAGGGGCGAGCAGCTCGCCGAGATAGGCGACATGGTCATGGAGGGCGCCTGCGCCTTCTCCGACGACGGCCACGGCGTCCAGAGCGCCGGCATGATGCGCACCTGCATGGAGTACGTCTCGCAGTTCGACCGCGTGGTCTCGGCCCACTGCGAGATCGAGACGCTCACCACTCACGGCGTGATCAACGAGGGCAGGGCCTCCACGCGACTGGGCATGTTCGGCTGGCCCGCGCTTGGCGAGGAGCTCGAGATCTACCGCGACATCGAGCTGTGCCGCCTCACCGGCTGCCCGCTGCACATCGCCCACATCTCCACGGCGAAGGGCCTGGAGCTCGTGCGCAAGGCAAAGGGAGAGGGCCTGCCCGTGACCTGCGAGGTCACCCCGCACCACCTCTTCCTGAACGAAAATGACATCACCCCCGCCTACGACACCAACCTCAAGATGAACCCGCCCCTCCGCACCCCCGAGGACATGGCGGCGCTCGACGAGGGCATCCTCGACGGCTCCATCGACTGCGTGGTGACCGACCACGCGCCGCACGCGCCGCACGAGAAGGACTGCGAGTGGGAGATCGCCTTCTTCGGCACCGTGGGCCTCGAGACCTCGCTGCCGCTCATGCTCACCAAGTTCGTGAACACCGGTCGCATGAGCTGGGGGCGCCTGGTCGAGGTCATGGCCGTGAACCCCCGGCAGATCCTGCGCCTCGCGCCCGTGCGCATCGAGCGCGGCTCGGCCGCAGACCTCACGCTCATCGATCCCGCCGCAGGGTTCAAGGTCACGCCCGAGTACCTTGTCGGCAAGTCCAAGAACTCCGCCTTCATGGGCTGGGAGCTTTCGGGCCGCGCCACCGACGTGTTCGTGGACGGCAGGCGCACACTGATCGAGGGGGAGGTGGCGTGATGGGTGCCAACAAGTCCCGCGCGCGTCTCTTCGACTTCACCGTGAGGTCGAACGAGCGCGTCGCGGAGGACAGCTTCGCGATGCTCGTCGAGTGCGAGGTCGCGCCGCTGCTCTCGCCGGGCGAGTTCGTGGAGGTGGGCGTCCCCGGCGACGCCTCCCAGCTGCTGCGCGTGCCGCTGTCGTTCTCGCGCGCAGACGCCGAGGCCTCCACGCTGCGCATCGAGTACGCCGTGGTGGGCGACGGCACCAGGCGCCTGTCGCAGATGCGTCCCGGTGACGCCTCCACGCTCGTGGGGCCCTGCGGGCACGGCTGGCGCCTGCCCGCCGCGGCAGGGCGCGCGCTCGTGGTTGCCGGCGGCATCGGCATCCCGCCCGTGGTTGCGGCAGCCGAGATGCTCGCCGCCGCAGGCGTGCGCTTCGATGCCGTCGTGGCCGCCAAGACCGCCGGGAGGATAGTTGGCCCCGACGTCGAGCTGCTGCGCGCCGCCGCGCAGGGGGACGCCGACTTCAGGCTCGCGGTGGCGACGGACGACGGCTCCGCGGGCGTGCGCGCCCTCGCGAGCGCCCCCGCCGCCGAGCTGCTCGGCGAGCGCGCGTACGCCTGCGTCTACACCTGCGGGCCCGCACCCATGATGGCGGGCGTCTCGGCGGCGGCGCAGGCGGCGGGCGTGGCGTGCCAGGCCTCGCTGGAGCGCATGATGGCCTGCGGGTTCGGCGTCTGCGGCGGCTGCAACGTCGCCATGGCCGACGGCTCCATGAAGTCGTGCTGCATGGACGGGCCCGTCTTCGACGCGAAGGAGGTTCTGTGGTGAGCGCGGTGAGCATGGCCGTCGACCTCGGCGGCGTTCGCATGAAAAACCCGGTGTGTACGGCATCGGGCACCTTTGGCTTCGGCTGGCAGTTCGAGGGCTTCTTCGACGTGGCGCGCCTGGGGGCCGTGACCTGCAAGGGCGTCTCGGCCAAGCCATGGCCGGGCAACCCCGCCCCACGCATCGCCGAGGTGCGCTCGGGCATGCTCAACTCCGTCGGCCTGGCGAACCCCGGCGCCGAGGCGTTCTGCGCGGGATCGGGCGAGTACCTTGCCGGGCTTGCCGGGCGGGGTTGCGCGGTCATCGTGCAGGCGGTGGGCCACACGGTGGAGGAGTGCCAGGCCGCCCTCGAGGCGCTCGACTCCCTCGCCCCCTGGGCCGCCGCCTTCGAGATCAACGTCTCCTGCCCCAACCTCAAGCGCGGCGGCAGGCTCCTCGGCGGCACGCCCGCCGACGCCGCCGAGGTGGTGCGCGCGGTGCGCCCGCTCACGAGCCGCCCGCTGCTGGTGAAGCTCGCCCCCGTGGACGTCGCCGAGGTCGCGCGCGCCTGCGAGGAGGCCGGCGCCGACGCGCTGTCGCTCGTCAACACCGTGAACGCCATGTCCATCGACGTCCACACGCGGCGCTCGCGTCTCTCTCGGCCCACCGGCGGGCTCTCCGGCCCCGCCATCCATCCCATGGCGGTCCGCATGGTGTGGGAGGCGTCGCAGGCCGTGAGCATCCCCATAAACGGCATGGGCGGCGTGGCGTCGTGGCAGGACGCGGCCGAGATGGTGCTCGCCGGCGCCACGAGCGTCAGCGTGGGCACGGCGAGCCTCTACGACCCCGATCTGGCGGCGAGGGTGGTCGACGGCCTCGAGGCGTGGGCCGTCGAGCAGGGCGTGTCTGACGTCAACGAGCTGATAGGAGCCTTCGAATGCTAAGCGAGAGGCAGGCGCGCGACGCCGTCATCGTCGCCCTGGACTGCGACCGCAGCCGCGCCATCGAGCTTGCGGACGCCCTCTCGGGGGTCGCCTCGTGGGTCAAGGTGGGCATGACGCTCTTCTTCCGTGAGGGGCCCTCCATCGTGCGCGCCATGCAGGAGCGCGGCCTCTCGGTCTTTCTCGACCTCAAGGTCTTCGACATCCCGTTCCAGGTGAGGGGTGCCGTCGAGTCCGCCTCGCTCTCTGGCGCGGACATCCTCTCCATCCATGCCCTGGGCTCATCCGCCATGGTCGCCGCCGCCCGCGAGGGCGCCGAGGCCGCGGCGCGGGAGCGCGGGGGCAGGCGCACGCAGCTCGTCTCCATTTCGGTGCTCACGAGCATGGACCAGGCCTCGCTCGCCGAGATCGGCATCGAGCGTCCGCTTAAGGAGGAGGTGGCGCGGCTGGCGAGCCTTGCCGTTGGCGCCGGCTCCGACGGCATCGTGTGCTCGCCCCAGGAGGCGGCCGACATGCGTGCCCTTCTCGGCCCCGAAGCCCTCATCGTGACGCCCGGGGTGCGCCCTGCCGGTGCCGCCGTGGGTGACCAGCGCCGCGTCGCCACGCCCGCCGCCGCCATCGCGGCCGGTGCCTCGAAGCTCGTCGTGGGCAGGCCCATCACGCAGGCCGCCGACCCCGCCGCCGCCGCGGAGGGCATCGTGGGGGAGCTCTGCCGGTAGCGGTGCGCCCTCCCTCCGCCGGTCCAATGCGCCCCCCGCGCCGCCATCGCGCCCGGCGGCGCCCCCCGATTGTGTGTAGGCTGCATTCCTGCTGTTAGTAGTCACAAAAGGCTTGTAAACTGTTCGAGGAATTGGCAAACTAGCTAGTTGTGTCGCTGGGGCGGCCGCATGGTTGCCTCCCAGCCCCTCACAATGGTTTGTGTCGATGTTTGGAGGAACAATGGCTCTACCCCAGCTTACCGATGAGCAGCGCAAGGAAGCCCTCGAGAAGGCCGCCAAGGCTCGCCACGAGCGCGCCGAGCTTCGCGAGAAGATCAAGGGCGGCAAGGTGACCCTCGAGGAGGTCCTCGACTCCGATGACCCCATCGCCAACCGCATGAAGGTCTCCGCGCTCATCGAGTCCCTCCCTGGGTATGGCAAGGCCAAGGCCGCCAAGATCATGGACGAGCTCGGCATCTCCGCCACCCGTCGCGTCAAGGGACTCGGCGCCCGTCAGCGCGAGCAGCTCATCGAGGCGCTCTCCAAGTAGTGGGGCGCTCCGCTAGGCTCTTCGTTGTATCCGGGCCGTCAGGCGTGGGCAAGGGAACGCTGGTCGCGAAGGTTCGCGGCGACCGTCCCTCGCTTGGCCTGACGGTCTCCGCTACGACGAGGCCTCCCAGGCCCGGGGAGGCCGATGGCGTCTCGTACCACTTCATGGATGACGCCGAGTTCTCTCGCCGGGTGAGCCGCGGCGAGTTCCTCGAGTGGGCCACCGTGCATGGGCACCGCTACGGCACGCTTCTCTCCGAGGTGAGGAGGAACCTCTCCGAGGGGAGGTCGCTCATCTTGGAGATCGACGTCCAGGGTGGCCTCAGCGTGCGCCGCATCCATCCTGATGCGGTGCTCGTGTTCATCGAGCCGCCCTCGATGGGCGAGCTCGAGCATCGCCTCCGCGGCCGCGCCACCGAGGACGAGGCGTCCATCGAGTGCCGACTCGAGAACGCGCGGCGCGAGATGGAGATGGCTGCGTCCTATGACGCGAGGATCGTGAACGATGACCTCGATCGCGCCGCGCGAGAGCTGGAGCGCACCATCGACCTGTACGAGTCAAATGGAGGATCTATCAAAGATGTCAGTGATTAAGCCCGAGATCGACACGCTTCTCGAGAGGACGGAGCACAACCCGTTTTTGCTCTGCTCCATCGCGTCCAAGCGCGCCTGCGACATCAACAACATGCTTCGTGGACAGCACCTTCGCGTCACGGCCATCCAGGACTTCGACGACGTCACCACCGTCGCATCCGGCAAGGACTCGGTCTCCATCGCCATGGGCGAGGTCGCCGATGGCACCCTTGGCTTTGTCCAGGATGACTTCGACGAGGCCATCCGCGGCGAGAACGCGGGCATACAGTAGGCCATGACCGAGAGACTCTGCCTGGTCCACTACCACGAGATAGGCCTCAAGGGCAAGAACCGCTCAACCTTCGAGAACCAGCTCGTGACCAACCTGTATCGCGCGCTCAGGGCGTTTCCCATCGCGAACATCCAGCGCATCTCCGGCTATGTCGTGGCCGAGCCAGAGGACCACATGGCCACGCCGGAGATGGCGCAGGCCATCGCGAGGGTGCCTGGCGTCGCCCGCGTCTCCCTTGCCTACAAGTGCGGGCTCGACGAGGGCGAGTACAGCGAGGCCGCCATCCGCGCGCTTCGCGAGGCGGGAGACTTCTCCACCTTCAAGGTACACGCGCGCCGCAGCTCGACCACCTATCCGGTACACAGCATCGACATGAACCACATCGTGGGGTCCGCGCTCTGCGAGGCCTTCCCTGACAAGCTGGTCCGGATGCATGACCCCGACGTCACCGTGGTGGTACACGTGGTGCAGGGGTCGACCTTCGTCTACGCGGCGTCCATGCCCGGCGTGGGCGGGCTTCCCGTGGGCACGGCGGGCAAGGTGGTGACGCTCCTCTCGAGCGGCTTCGACTCCCCGGTCGCCACCTGGATGGTGGGGCGCCGCGGCGCCACCTGCGTCCCCGTACACTTCTCGGGCAGGCCCATGACGTCCGACACCAGCGAGTACCTGTGTCGCGACATCGTCGACGCGCTGGCACCCTCCGGCGTGGTGGGCCGAATGTACGTGGTGCCCTTTGGGGAGTTCCAGCGCCAGATCTCGCTCGTGGTGCCGCAGAGCCTCCGCATCATCATGTACCGGCGCGTCATGTACCAGGTCTCCGAGAGGATCGCGCGGCTCGAGGGCGCCAAGGCCATCGTCACCGGCGAGTCGCTGGGCCAGGTGGCCTCGCAGACGCTTGACAACATCGCCGCCGTGAACCAGGCCGTGACCATCCCCGTTCTGAGGCCGCTCGTCGGCTCGGACAAGCAGGAGATCATCCGCCGCTCCCAGGAGCTTGGGACCTATGAAATCTCCTCGCAGACGGCCCCCGACTGCTGCACGCTGTTCATGCCGCGCCGTCCCGAGACGCACGCGCGCATGCGCGAGGTGCTCGACGCCTGGGAGCTCTTCGACCACGAGGCCATGGTGAACGCGCTGGTGGAGTCCGTCGAGTACGAGGACTTCTCGCAGTGTCCCAGCTACCGTGCGCCCAAGGGCCCACTGCGCGCGCACCACTCATCACTTGCACCGAGAGACGACGCGCCCGCGCGGTGACGCCGGTGGCCGACGCTGCGGCACGGTGATACCGGGGTGACCGTTGCGGCACGGCGGTGCCGGATATTGACGCGCGCCGCTCGTCGATTGCGCGCGACACCAGGGGACACGCTGGGACGCCGTACCTGTCGCCTCGGTTGCCCTGACCGTTCGCTCCTGCGGAAACACCGCGAACGGCGCGCGGGGATAACGGGATTCGCATCCCTCGCATGAGGCTGTTAGTGCAGTAACGCCGTAATCCGTCAGATTCGTGCCCGTCTGCCGTCAGGAACGTGCCGGACTTTTTCAAAAGCACAGGCCAGAGGCTCGGGCCCGTCCCCATCATCGATGTATGGGGGTGGTCGGCATGGCACAGGCATCAAGTTCGCCGGGAGGCTTGGGGAGGCGCGTCCGACGCAGCGCGCGCGTCCTGGCGAGAAGGGCGGGGCTCTCTCCCGTCGCGAAGGCCGGCGTCGCGGGTATCACGCTTGTCGCCGTGCTTGCGGCGATCGCCTGCATCCGCCTGCTCCCGGGGCAGCCCGGAGGCTCCTTTGTCATAGAGCGCGGTGAGGGCGCGGCGACAGCGGAGCCCGCTCGGGTGGAGGTGCCATCGCAGGGCGAGGGGGACGATGCCTCGGCACGCGAGGACGTTGAGGTGCCACCGGTTATGGTGGTGCATGTCGATGGCATGGTGGCAAGCCCGGGGGTCTATCGGCTTCAGGGTGACTCGTTGCGCATGGATGACGCCGTTAAGGCGGCGGGCGGGCTCGTGGACGGTGCGGACACCTCGCGTGTGAACCTTGCCGAGCCCCTCTCGGATGGCGAGAAGGTGCATGTCCCAGCCGTGGGGGAGGAGGACGCCGACGAGGGGGCCGCAACCGCAGGGGCGGCACCCACCGGCGGCGCAACCTCGACCGCCGAAGGTATCGTGAACATCAACACCGCGACGGCTGCCGAGCTCACGGCGCTTCCCGGCGTCGGCGACGCGACTGCCGCGGAGATCGTCCGGGACCGGGAGGCGAACGGGGCGTTTGCCAGCGTCGAGGACCTCATGCGCGTCTCGGGAATAGGCGAGAAGAAGTTCGCTAAGCTCAAGGGCAAGATCCGTGTCTGAGGGCATGGAGAGGGGCGTAGCTGTCCCAGGGGCGCATGGCGGGACCGGGCAAAGCGACGTCCGCATGCCCGCGCGGCCATCCATCCCGGTGACGCTCTGGGGCCTGGTGGCGACCGTCTTGGCGGAGCATGCCGTGCTGCGCTACGGCCAGCCGCCTTCCCCAGGCTCCCTTCTTGTGGCCGCGAGGGTCGTGGCGGCCATCGGCGCGCTTGCCGTCATTTTCGCGCTTCTCCGCATGAGGGGGCGAGGCCGGCGCAAGCGTTCGCCCCGGGTGCCGATCGCCATCACGCTTGTCTTCGCCGCGGCGCTTTCCGGAGCGCTTCTGGGGTGGCTCTCGCTGGGGCGCGTGGCAAAGGCGGCGAGGCTGCTCTCGGCAAACCCGGTATCTTCGTGGGGGCTCAGGGTCGAGGGCGACATGGTTGGGCGCGGGCGCGGATGGCGCGGCCGCGCGAGCGTGTTTGGGACGGATGGCTCCGAGATCGGTGCGGTCTGGCTCAGCTCACCCACCCAGCTGGAGCGTGGGTCTCTGGCCTCCTGCGTGGGAAGGTTCGAGCCCAACGGGGATGACGAGCGCGGGGTCTCCTCGCGCATGCAGGGCATCGCGGGCACGGTGTCGGTCGCATGCGTGACCTCCTCGCGCGAGGCGGAGGGTCCGCTTGGAGCCGTGCTGCGCATGAGGAGGGCCGTGCTCGCGTCCTTCTCGCCATACGAGTCAGACGGCGCGGCGGTGCTCGCGGGAAGCGTCTGCGGCGACCGTGCGCCGCTACGCTCGCGTGGCCTTGACAGGGCCTTCTCAACCTGCGGCGTCTCCCATCTCGTGGCGGTGTCGGGAGGCCACCTCGCCATACTGGCGGGTGCCCTCTCGCTGCTGCTCGGCAGGACGCGGCTGCGGCCTGCCGTCCGCGGGTCGCTCGCCCTTGGCGTGGTCGCCCTCTTCGTCGTCTTTTGCGGCGCCCCCGCGTCTGCCGTGCGCGCAGGCATCATGAGCGGCGTTTCGTTTGGCGGCACGGTTGTGGGGAGAAGGTCCCATGCGCTCTCCTCGGCATGCGCGGCGGCGCTTGCCATGGCGCTTCTCGACCCCTGCGTCTCCGCGCAGCTAGGGTTTCTCCTCTCGGTCGCCTCGGTGGTCGGCATCTGCCTGTTTGGGGGATACGCTGGCCATGCGCTCGACGTGCTCACCAGGCCCGCGCGACGCTGCGGGAGGCGCGGGCTGCCGGCGGCGCGCTTGCTTGGCCGCGTCAGGGCAAGCTCCTGCGACGCCCTGGGCGTCTCTGTGGTGGCGCAGCTCTTTACGCTACCGCTGACCTGTCCCGCATTCGGCGAGGTGTCGCTTGTCGCGCCGCTCGCGAACCTCGCGCTGGCCCCGCTCTTTGCCGGGCTGGTCTCGTTGGGGCTGGGCGCCGCAGCGCTCACGCCCCTGCCCGCCTTGCAGGCACCCATCCTTGCTGCGGCAAAGGGCGTCTCGCGGGCGTTCTGCGCGCTGCTCTGCGCCCTGGCGAGGCTTCCCTTTGCCTGCCTTGCCATGGAGGCGAGCGGGGCGGCCCTCTTTGCGGTGCTCTTCGCGGCGTGCGCGGCCATCTACGCCGCCTGGCCCGTCCCCAGGCGACGCCACCTCGCCCTCGCCTCCCTCGCCCTCGCGGGGTGCGCCGTCGTCACGCTGCTCTGCCTGCGGCTGCTTCAGCCACCCCGGGTCTGCGTCCTGGACGTTGGCCAGGGCGACGCCATCCTCGTGACCGACGGCGCGGCTGCCGTGCTTGTAGACACGGGCCCGGACGGGTCGGTCGCGCAGGCGCTGGCGAGGCAGGGCATCATCCACCTGGACGCCATCGTGCTGACGCACCTCCACGACGACCACGTGGGTGGCGTCGATGACCTCGTGGGACGCCTGGGCTGCGAGCGCGTTCTCGTGGCCCGGGGCGTTGCAGATCACGTTTCGGATGGGCTCTCGGAGAGCACCCGGCGCCTCACGGGACACGGGGTGGAGGAGATCTCCTATGGGGACACCATCGTCGCCGGCTCGTTTGCGCTTCGCGTCGTCTCGCCGGTCGGGGAGGTTGCCGGCGACGAGAACGCGGACTCGGTCGTGCTCGCCCTCTCGTACGAGCGCGTCGGCCGCAAGCTCACGGCGCTCCTCACGGGTGACGCCGAGAGGGACGAGACCGGCGCCTGCCTCGCCCGCGGTGACGTGGGCGACATCGACGTCCTCAAGGTGGGGCACCATGGCTCCGAGGTCTCCGTAACGGCCGACGAGGCGGCCCTGCTCGACCCAGAGGTCTCCGTCGCGAGCGCCGGCGAGGCAAACAGGTACGGCCACCCACGGGAGGAGTGCGTGGACGCCCTCGAGGGCGCGGGCTCGGTCTTCCTCTGCACCAAGGACGTTGGCACCGTCACGGTCCGGCCCGGTGCCAGGGGTCCCGTCGTATCGACGGAGCGCTCGGCGCCGGAGGCGCCCCCAGCCCCGTGGGCATCCGGGCTGTGACGGCGGCTGGTTTGTGGCAAAGTAGGGAGGTCGACACAACGGAGGGGACGCATGGCAAAGATGGCGAGGCTGCTGCCGGCATATCTGGTGGTGGGCGAGGACGAGCTCAAGCGCAGGAGCGCGATCACGCGCCTCAAGGGCTACCTGGACGAGGGCCTTGCGGCATTCAACCTGGACGAGATCTCGCCGACGGCAGACACGGACCCAACGGGCGTCATATCGTCCCTCAACACGATGCCCGTGGGCGACTCTCCGCGCATCGTGATCATCGAGCCTGCCGACAAGCTCCCCAAGCCCGTCTCGGAGGCCGTCGTGGGCTACCTGAAGGACCCAAACCCCGCCTGTACGCTGCTCCTCTCGGCGACCACGCTGGCAAAGTCGACGCGCCTCTACAAGGCGGTCGCGAAGGTGGGCCCCAAGGCGGTCATCGACTGCACGCCTGCCGCGAGAAGGGACCTCCCTTCCTACGTGCAGAAGCTCGCGCGCTCGCACGGCCTTGCGATGGACCAGGACGCGGCCCGTGCGCTCGTGGACCGCGTGGGGGAGTCGACCACCATGCTCGACACGCAGCTGCGCACGCTCTCGGCACTCAAGGGCGGCCGGGGCCAGGTGACGCTCGCGGACGTCGAGGCGAGCGTCGCTCGCGTCGCGGAGGTCAAGCCGTGGGAGTTCCTGGACCGTCTGAGCGAGCGAGACGTCCGACGCTCGCTGGAGCTCTACGCGCTGCTCAGAGGGTCCTCGCAGGTGGGGCTCCTCACCCTGGTGACCATTCGCATCCGAGAGCTCGTCTGCGCGCGGGCGCTTGACGCACGGGGCGAGGGAGGCGGCGTTGCCCAGGCGCTTGGCAAGCAGGGCTGGCAGGTGAAAAACCACGTCCGCTGGGCCCGTGGCTTCGCCCCGGGCGAGCTGGAGCGCGACCTTGCGGCCTGCGGTGCCTGCGAGCGCGCCCTCAAGGGATCGGCGGACTCCGACTCGGCGCTCCTCTCGCTCATCGTGATCATCTGCGGGGGCGGCGGGCAGTCGCCGTGCAAGGGGGCCTGACGGTCCCGGCCGCGCCGGCCCCGCGCCATGGAGCCCGCGGCCCCGGTGCCCTTGGAACCGGTATCCCTGGCGGCACCCGCCTGTGTCCCGGTGCCCCAAGCCTCCCTCGCCCATAGAAAAAAGGAGCCCGGCACGCGGCCGGACTCCTGAAAGGAAAGTCATCGCAGGGGGGCGACGCTACTTCATGGAGTTGACGAGCCTCTGGACGCCGGACTTGCGGTCGGCGGCCTGGTTCTTGTGGATGATGCCCTTGGCGGCAGCCCTGTCGAGCTTGCGGCAGGCGGCGTTGGCGGCAGCCTGGGCGGCGTCGGCGTCGCCGGTCTCGACGGCGGCGTGAACCTTCTTAACGTAGGTCTTCAGCTCGGAGCGTACAGCCCTGTTGCGCATGCGGGCCTTCTCGGCGGTGATGATGCGCTTCTTCTGAGACTTGATGTTTGCCACGGTGCGGATCCTTTCAAATGCTTGTCCCTGAGGCCTCTTGGAGCTTGTAGGTGGGAAGTGGGGTTCCGCACCAGACACGGCGAGGTCAACCAGAGCAGTATAGCAGAGCAAACGCCTGTGGGACCCTCTATTTGCGCCGATGTACCCGCTTCGATTTTTCATCGAGTAAATTACACATGTCCTGGCGAGGGGGAACGGGCCTTCTCGAGGACCAGACGCATGGGGGACTACTGGCGATCTCTTCTCAGCAGCCATACGATCGCTATGACAGCAACGACAATGCATATGATGATCGGCGCATGCGCTACAGCATACGTGACGATAAGCTCCGGAATCCCAAGCCCATAGGTCATGGTCGCTCGCCTCCAATCTCTAGCATGGTTTTGCCTCCTCACAGCCACCATTGCAGCAAGGCAACGCTTTGCAGCCCAAGATACTGGGTTGGCCTGTGGCAAATCTGTCATTAGCGGGAAATGCCACAAAGACTGACCCGTGGATGGGGCAAACAGTGGGGCGGGCGGTTAGGTCGCCACCACCAAGACCACGCCTGCCTTCCAGCCGCCCTTCAAATCGCAGGCGGCGGTGGATCCTTCTCCCCAACAGAAGGCCGAGGTCCCCGTCCCAAGTTCTGCCGCGTCCCTCACGTCCTTGACTTCTATGACTTTCCCCGAGGGAGGCTCGGTTGCCTGCGCCTCGAAGAGGGGGCAGAACCCTGCCTGTGCGACTTTCGAAGCAGTCGCGTCGGCGCGCATGCCAGCCACATTGGGCAGTTCGCCATAGTCGGTATCGATTGTGCCGGAGGGGGAGTTTAGGTAGCCGCTGCCCTCGTGGAAAGCCTTCGGTACGAGCATTGCCGCAGCCGTCCATGCCCCTACTTGGGAAAGGCTCTGGAATTCCGAACGTGTGGAAACGCCAAGCTTCTTATATACTCGCTGCCGATAGGTGCCAACGGTCGACGGAGTCACCCCCATGAGCTGCGCCGCCTTCTCGGCAGTCAGTCCCAAGGCAACCGTACGCATCGCTTCCGCCTCTCGGTCAGACAGGCTGGCTTCACGCAGAAGCCGCTCGAAGTCCGGTGAGCCCTCGTCGCTCGCGTCCAATGGAGCCCCCTCGCCTGGCGCAGGATTTGGCTTCATAATACATGCCGACGCAGGCGAGACGCGCGCGGCATGCGCTATGATGTCTCGCATGAAGACGACAGACACCTCACACATCCGCAACTTCTCGATCGTTGCGCACATAGACCATGGCAAGTCGACCATCTCGGACCGCATCCTGGAGCTCACCCACACGGTGGACGAGCGGGACATGGCCGACCAGCTCCTCGACACCATGGACATCGAGCGCGAGCGCGGCATCACCATCAAGTCGAACGCCGTGCGCGTGGTCTATGACGCCGATGACGGGGAGTCATACCAGTTCAACCTCATCGACACCCCGGGCCACGTGGACTTCACCTACGAGGTCTCGCGCTCGCTCGCCGCCTGCGAGGGCGCGGTGCTCGTGGTGGACGCCACGCAGGGCGTGGAGGCGCAGACCGTCTCCAACGCCACGCTGGCCATGAACGCCAACCTGGACATCGTGCCCGCCATCAACAAGATCGACCTCCCCTCGGCGCGCCCCGATGAGGTCAAGGAGGAGATCGAAGAGGACCTCGCCATCCCGGCCGACGATGCGGTGCTGGTCTCGGGCAAGACCGGCGAGGG
The DNA here is from genome assembly GCA_004557505.1 of Coriobacteriaceae bacterium. Lineage (GTDB taxonomy): Bacteria > Actinomycetota > Coriobacteriia > Coriobacteriales > Atopobiaceae > Tractidigestivibacter. Next base: position 172,992 of record SFGZ01000002.1, read on the forward strand.
CATCCACGCCCTGCTCGAAGCCATCGTCTACCTCATCTCGCCACCCACGGGAGACCCCGCCGCCCCGCTCAAGGCCCTCATCCTGGACTCCTACTTCGACGAGTACCGCGGCGTGGTGGCCACGGTGCGCGTCTTTGACGGCGTCGTGAGGAAGGGCGACCACCTGCGCATGATGGCGCTCGGCGACACCTTCCTCTGCGACGGCGTGGGCTGCAGGCGCCCGCTGGAGACGCCGCTGGACGAGCTGGGCGTGGGCGAGGTTGGCTACGTGGTCACGGGCCTCAAGGACCCCGCGCTGGTCAAGACCGGTGACACCATCACCTACGAGGACCGTCCCTGCGCGCAGGCCTGCCCCGGCTACCACGAGGCAAAGCCCATGGTCTTCACCGGCCTCTTTCCCATCGACAACAAGCAGTACGAGAACCTGCGCGACGCCCTGGAGAAGCTCAAGGTGAACGACCCTTCGCTCGTCTGGACGCCCGAGACGAGCGTGGCCTTGGGCTTCGGCTTCCGCGTGGGCTTTTTGGGCCTTCTCCACATGGAGGTCGTGAAGGAGCGCCTGGAACGCGAGTTCGCCCTCGACCTCATCGCCACGTCGCCATCGGTCGACTACCACGTCTTCACGACCGACGGCGAGATGTCCAGCATCACGAGTCCCCAGGACCTGCCCGACGTTACCCGCATCGACCACATCGAGGAGCCCTATCTCAAGGCCAAGGTCATCGTGCCTCCCGACTACATGGGCGCCGTTATGCAGCTGGTGGTCGACCACCGCGGCGAGACCAACGACATGGTCTATCTCTCGGAGAAGTCCGTCGAGATCCACTTCGACATCCCGCTGGCCGAGCTCATCCTCGACTTCTTCGACCAGCTCAAGAGCCGCACCAAGGGCTATGCCTCGCTCGACTACGAGATTGGCGACTACCGCACGAGCGACCTCGTGAAGCTGGACATACTCCTTGCGGGCGAGGAGGTCGACGCCCTCTCGTTCATCGTCCCGCGCGACCGCACCTACAACATGGCGAGAAGCCTCTGCGACAAGCTCAAGGGCATCATCCCGCGCCAGCAGTTCGAGGTGCCCATCCAAGGGGCCGTCGGCAACAAGGTCATCGCGCGCTCCACGGTGAAGGCCATGCGCAAGGACGTCCTCGCAAAGTGCTATGGCGGCGACATCTCCCGCAAGCGCAAGCTCCTCGAGAAGCAGAAGGAGGGCAAGAAGCGCATGAAGTCCATCGGGTCGGTCGAGGTGCCGCAGGAGGCCTTCCTCGCCGTCCTCAAGGTCGACGACGAATGACGCCCTCCCAGGTCCTGGCCGAGTGGGGGCCCGCCGCCGGCCTTTCCAGCACGCCGGCACCCTTGCCCGAGAGCACAGGTGCCCTCGACCTTGCGTCGAGACTCAGGGTCAGGCCTTTCCTCATGGCCCCCATGGCCGGCGTCTCGGACGCGGCGTACCGCAGCATAGCACGCGCCGGCGGGGCGGGCCTCGCCTATACCGAGATGGTCTCCTGCGCGGGCCTTCACTACGGTGGCGAGAAGACCTGGAAGCTCGTGGAGCCCGCGGAGACCGAGCCCGACGTCGCGGTGCAGCTGTTCGGCTCGAAGCCAGAGCTCTTCCGCGAGGCGGCCGCGAGCGTCTTGGGGCGCCTGGGAGACCGCCTTGCCCTGATCGACATCAACATGGCCTGCCCCGTGCCCAAGGTGACCAAGAAGGGGGAGGGCTCGGCGCTTCTCGACAGCCCAGAGCTTGCCGCCAGACTCGTGGGGGCCTGCATCGAGGGGGTTGCCTCGCGGGTGCCGGTGACGGTGAAGATCCGACGCGGCAGGCGCATGGGCGAGGAGGTGGCTCCGGAGTTCGCCCGGGCCATGGAGGCGGCTGGCGCCTCGGCCGTCGCCGTACACGGACGCTTCGCCAACCAGCTCTACCATGGCGAGGCGGATTGGGGCTGCGTGAGCCGGGTGGCGGCCGCCGTGGGCGTGCCGGTCATCGGGTCGGGGGACGTCTCATGCGCCCGGGCCGCAGCGCGGATGCTCTCTCAGACCGGCGTCTCTGCCGTCATGGTCGCCCGTGGAAGCTATGGGAATCCGTGGGTCTTCCGGGACGCCGCGGCCACAGCCGCAGGCAAGCGTCCCGCTGAGCATCCCGCGCGCGAGAGGGTCGCGGCATTCCGCTGCCACGTGCGGCTTCTTGACGCCACCGCCGCGCACCTGAAGCGGGCCCGCAGCCTCGCGGGATGGTACCTGCGCGGCATGCCTGAGGCCGCCCGGCTGCGCGGCATGGCCGTTTCGTGCCTCACCCTCGAGGACTACCTTGCCGTGGCGGACGTCGCCGACCGGATGCTCGACGATGCCGAATAGCCCCTCGGGCGGCCTGGGCGCCGCCTGGTGCCGCCGCCTTCTCGCCCCCGGGGCCGATGCGCTGTACCTGCACGTTCCCTTCTGCGCACGGAAGTGCGCATACTGCGACTTTGCCTCATGGCCCTCGCCGCGCGAAGACGCCCTGCCCATGCCCTACGCAAAGGCGCTTGGGGGCCAGGTGCGGGAGGCCATGCGGCTGGGGCTCCTCGAGGGGTGCGGGACCGCCTATGTGGGCGGGGGCACGCCGACGCTTCTGGGCGAAGGCCTCGGGGAGCTTGTGCGTTGCGTCGCCGCGGGCGCGCCGAGGCTCCGCGAGCTCACGTGCGAGGCCAACCCCGAGTCGCTCTCCGACGCGGTCCTCGCCGACGTGTCCGATGCCGGATGCACCAGGCTCTCCATAGGCGTGCAGAGCCTTAGCGACCCCGAGCTTGCCGAGCTGGGGAGGATCCATGATGCGGCCCGGGCGCGCGAGCGCGTCGAGGCCGCCGCCGCGAGCGGGCTGGACGTCTCATGCGACCTCATGTGCGCCATCCCCCGCCAGACGCCCGCCTCATGGAGGGCGACGCTCGAGGGGGTGGCCTCGCTTGGTGGCGTGGGGCACGTGAGCGTCTACCCCCTCCAGATAGAGGAGGGGACCCCCATGGCCCGGAGGATGGCCGGCGCTCAGCCCCCATGGAACTCTTCGGACGCGCAGGCCTCGAGGATGAAGCAGGCTCAGGTTGAGCTTGAGGGGCATGGCTTTCGCAGGTACGAGGTGGCGAGCTACGCCCGGTCTTCCGAGCGGGAGTGCCGGCACAACAAGGCCTACTGGACCGGCAGGCCGTACCTCGGTCTTGGCACCGGGGCGGCGTCGATGCTCACGGTCGAGGGATACCTTAGGTTGCTTGAGGCTTGCCCTCAGCTTGGACCTCTACCTGAGGGAATGGCTCGCGCACGGATCAAGGTCCTCTCCGGGAGGGAGGAGATAGCGGCCGACCCCCGCTTGTCGTCCCTCGAGTTTGAGGAGGAGTTCCTCACCGAGCGCCAGGCGGCGGCGGAGGACCTCATGCTGGGGGCGCGCCTTGCATGCGGGCTCGACGCGGGGCTCGTCTGCTATGCCCGCGACCTTTTCGGCCCCTCGCTTGACGAGACGCTCGGGCGCATGATCCGGGAGGGATATCTCGACGACGCCCTTGCGCCAACCGAACGGGGCTGGCTTCTCGGCAACGAGCTCTACGCCGGGCTCTGGGGCCTGGCGGGGGACACGCAGACGATCGTGAGGCGAAGCGAGGCCAAGGGGCCCTGACGCCGGGGCCCCGGCCTTGCGCGCGCCGGCGTTCTCGTCTCCGGCCGTGGCGTTTTTTGCGTGGGCTTGGCACGCGACGCACGCATGCCTTGATTTGTCGCGGCTCACGCGGCATGCTATGCCAAACCGAGTGCCCGCGCGCCCATCGGGGAAGCCGGGCTGGAAAGGGAGAACATGGCTGGTGAGCGAACCGACGTCATCTCGTGGGACGAGTTCTTCATGCGCGTCGCCATTGCGGCGAGCCTGAGGAGCAAGGACCCCAACACGCAGGTGGGAGCCTGCATCGCAGACGCAAACCACAGGATCCTCTCCGTTGGCTACAACGGAACTCCCTCGGCCCTCACCGACGCGGACTTCCCCTGGGGCACCTCGAGCGACCCGCTCCACGACAAGCACAGCTACGTCATCCACGCCGAGGCGAACGCCATCCTCAACTACCGCGGCTCGCTCAAGGACATGGCCGACGCCACCGTCTACGTGACGCTCTTCCCGTGCCACGAGTGCGCGAAGACCCTCGTGCAGGCGGGCATCGGCGAGGTCGTCTACCTGGACGACAAGTACGACGGCTCCGAGGACAACCTCATCTCCAAGCACGTCTTCGACGAGTGCGGCGTGGCGTATCGCCCCATCGGCATCGACCTCTCGGCAGCGGCGCGCAGGTGAGACAAGGGGAGCCCCCCTCTCATGGTAAATGAGTCGGGTCGCCGCGCGCCCCGCATAGAAGTGCCACCTTCCGGCTACAATCGTGCGGAGTCGGACCCATGGGGCCCGCCCCGATCATCGGCAGGAGACTTCGCATGGCTTCGATGAACGACAAGGACTACTACGCCATCCTCGGTGTCGAGAGGGACGCCTCCACCGAGGACATCCGCAAGGCCTTCCAGCAGAAGGCCCGCAAGCTCCACCCCGACGTCAACAAGGCGCCGGACGCGGAAGAGAGGTTCAAGGAGGTCTCGGAGGCCTACGCCGTCCTCTCCGACTCCGAGAAGCGCTCCCGCTATGACGCCATGCGCTCGGGCTCCCCGTTCGTGGGCTCGACCGGCTCGTCCGGCTCTCCCTACGCCGGCGGCTATGGTGGGGGAGACCCCTTTGGCTGGGGGTTCCCGTTTGGCCCCTATGGACAGCCGCGCCGCGGGCCCGCCCGCGGCCGCTCGCGCTCGTACAATCCGCGCGCGGGCGCCGACGTCGTCTTCGACCTCACGATCGACGCGGCGATGGCGGAGAAGGGCACCAACCGCGGCGTCACATACCAGCGCTATGCGGCATGCGAGGTGTGCCACGGCAAGGGCACCGTCCAGGCGGAGCGCTCCGAGACCTGCCCGACCTGCCACGGAACCGGCCGGATCTCGGTCGACCTCACCGGGCTCTTCGGCTTTGGCGTCATGGACATGGGGTGCCCGGAGTGCGAGGGCACGGGCCGCGTGGTCGCGGACCCCTGCGACGCCTGCGGCGGCACGGGGCGCGTGCTCACGGCGAGCGAGGTCGTGGTGAGCGTCCCCGCCGGATCCCACGACGGCGACCTCATCCGCGTGAAGGGCATGGGCAACGCGGGCACCAACGGGTCTGCCTCCGGCGACTTCGTCTGCAGGGTCGTGGTTCCCGAGGAGCGCCTGAACCCATACCAGGCGCGGGGCTTCCAGACCCTTGGCTTCGGCCTGCCGTTCCTCGTCTTTGGCGTGCTCTCCAACACGCTTCTGGGCCTTCTCGCCTTCATCATCGCCATCGCCGTCGTGGGCATCGCGTTCGTGGTGCGCGGGGGCGGCCTCAAGGCCAACTCGCGCTGGTGGAGAAACGCCCTCGCCTCGCTGGGCAACGGGGCCGCAAACGGACTCTTCATCGCCCTGCTCATGGCCTCTATGTTCTCATGTGCCGCCTGGGGTCCCGGCGCGAGGTACCGCGGCTTCCTCTGGTAGGTTCCGGCGTCGCGCGGCGCGGGGCCTTCTCGCGTTTGCCGGGCACGCCTTTGGGTAGAGAAGATCCTTGTGCGCGCCGTTGCGGCGGCGCCACGTCTTGCAGGTTGGGCCCCGGGGTCGGGGCGGTTTCGGGAGTTTGGTGAGATTGGAATCGAAGAGGGACTACTACGAGGTCCTTGGCGTGCCGCGTGACGCGGACGCAAGGACGATCAAGCGGGCGTTTCTCAAGAAGGCACGGGTGCTCCACCCCGACGTCTCCGACGACCCCGACGCAGAGGAGAAGTTCAAGGAGGTCAACCAGGCCTACTCGGTCCTCTCCGACGAGCGCAAGCGCGCGAACTACGACCGCTATGGCGACGAGAACGGACCTTCCGGCTTTGGCTCCGACTACGTTGACATGTCCGACATCTTCAACGGTTCGGGCTTTGGCATCAACGACATCTTCGACTCGTTCTTCGGCGGCGGCGCCCCTGGCGGCGCGGGCGCCCGCGCCGCGCGCACGCGCGGGCGCGACATGGGCATACGCCTCACGGTGACCCTGGCCGAGGCCGCCGCCGGCGTCACCAAGACGCTTGCCTACGACCGCCTTGCCCCCTGCGACGACTGCGGCGGCACCGGCGTCGGCGAGGGCGGCCACGAACGCACCTGCGACCGCTGCCACGGCACCGGGCGCGTCATCGAGGTGCAGCGCACCATCTTCGGCCAGATGCAGACCCAGGCCACCTGCCCCGTGTGCCACGGCTCGGGCAAGGTCGTCGACAGGCCCTGCGAGACCTGCGGGGGCCAGGGCCGCACTCCCTCGCGCGAGACCGTGGAGGTCAAGGTGCCCGCCGGCGTCCACTCGGGCCAGAGCATCCGCGTCGCCGGCAAGGGCGAGGCGGGCGTGCGCGGCGACGCCTCCGGCGACCTTGTCGTGAGCGTCGAGGTCGCCCGGGACGAGCGCTTCGAGCGCCAGGGCGACGACCTCTACACCACCGTGCGCGTGGACGCCCTCGAGGCCATCGTGGGCACCACGGTGATGGTCGACGGCATCATGCAGGGCGAGCGCGTCAAGGTCGAGGTTCCCGCCGGCTGCCAACACGGCCAGCAGATCAGGGTCGAGCGCCGCGGCATGCCGCGCCAGGGCATGATCGCGCGCGGGAGCCTCGTCGCCGTGGTCCAGGTGGTCATCCCCACAGACCTCGACAAGCGCCAGCTGCTCGACATCGCCGGCATCGTCGCCGCGCGCACGCTCGCCGACGGCGACGAGGCCCCGGGAGGCGAGGCGCGCGCGAAAGAGGAGGGAGACTCGCCCGCCAAGGACGAGGAGGCCGCCCACCTCGCCGGAGAGCGCTGGGCCGCCCCCAAGAACCCCTTCAAGAACGCCAAGCGCAAGGCGCGCCCGCGCGGCAAGGGCGGTCGCGCGTGAGCCGCCAGCCGTCCGGCGTCGCCTACGTGAGCCTCGGCTGCCGCGTCAACCGCGTCGAGACGGACCTCATCGCCGACGAGCTCTCGCGCGCAGGCCTCGCGGTGTCCCCCGAGGAGGAGGCCCGGGCGGTGGTCATCAACACCTGCGCCGTCACGGCCGAGGCCGAGGCCAAGGCCAGGAAGGCCGTGCGCCATGCGGCCTCGCTGCCGCAGGCGCCGCTCGTCGTGGCCTGCGGCTGCGTGGCCAGCCTCTTCGCCGACGAGCTCTCCGCCCTCGCCCCCAACGTGGTGGTCGAGCGGGACAAGTCCCGCGTGCCCGCCGCGGTCCTTGAGGGCCTGGGCGCGGGCGCGCTTGCGGTGGGGGATGACGGCGGCCTCCTCGCCGGCGCCTCCGGCGCGCCCCCGTCTGCCCCCACGCCCACGGGGCGCACGCGCCCGGGCATCAAGATCCAGGACGGCTGCGACAACCGTTGCAGCTACTGCATCGTGTGGAAGGCGAGGGGGGCGTCGCGCTCGGTGGGCGCGGCGCGCGTGCGCGAGCTCGTGCTCCGCTCGCTCGAGCGCGGCGCCAGCGAGGTTGTCCTCACGGGCATCAACCTGGGCGTCTATCGCTCGGCCCTGCCGGATGGCAGCGAGGTGGGGCTCGCGGGCCTTCTCGCGTGGCTCCTCGACGCCACGCCGGTCGGCCGCATACGGCTCTCGTCGATCGAGCCGCCGGACGTCACGGGCGAGCTCCTCTCGGCCATGGCCGCGTCCGGGGGCCGCATCGCGCCCTTCCTGCACGTCTGCCTGCAGTCCGGCTGCGACGCCACGCTCGGCCGCATGGCGCGCGCGTATGGCACGTCCCTCTTCCGCGACGCCGTCGAGCGCGCCCGCAAGGCCCTGCCCCGGGTCTCGCTGGGCACGGACCTCATCGTGGGCTTCCCGGGCGAGACGGACGACGAGTTCGAGCAGTCCCTCTCGTTCTGCCGCGAGATGGGCTTCTCGCGCATGCACGTCTTTAGGTACTCCCGGCGCCCGCACACGCCGGCGGCCACCGCGGACGGCCAGGTGGACCCCCATGTGATGGCCGCGCGCAGCGCCCGCGCTCGCGCGCTCGCGCGCGAGCTTCGCGCCAGGGAGGCGGCGCGCCTCGTGGGCACGGACGACCTCGTCTGCGTGCAGTCGCCCCTCCGCGGCGTCTCCGGCGGCCTCTTCGACGTCGCCCTGGACGCCGAGGCCCCCGTCGACGCCATCGTCCCCGTGCGCGTGACGGGCGTCGCGCCGGACGGGGCTACGCTGCTGGGGCATGTGTGCCCTCAGGGCGGGCGCGTCCCGTGACGTGCCCCGCGCCACCCGTTTGGCTATGATTGGTTTCTGCGGCAGCGCCTCAGGGGGCGCGCCGCGCCAGACCGCACGCACGCCCGCGTCTAGCCCGGAGGAGCATGGAACCCACCCGCGTCCGTCTCACGATTCCCGACACTGTTGACCTCACGGCCCTGATGGGGCCGGCCGACAGCCACCTGCGCCGCATCGAGGGCGCGTTTGACGAGGCGATGGTCGTGGTGCGCGGCAACCAGGTCCTCATCGTGGGGCCCGCGGAGCAGGTGGAGCAGGTCACATCGGTCTTCTCGCAGCTCATCAAGGCCGTGGAGGGCGGGGAGACCCCCACCACGGACGAGGTGGACGTCCTTTTGGGCCAGGTGGCGCACGGCATGCGCCGCGACCGCGCGCACGCGCCCGACGCCATCCTCAGCCACCACGGGCACCCCGTGAGGCCCAAGACCGCCGGCCAGCGCCGCTATGTCGAGGCAATACGCTCGAATGCCGTCACCTTTGGCGTGGGCCCGGCCGGCACGGGCAAGACGTATCTGGCCATGGCCATGGCGGTGGCGGCGCTCAGGCGCCACGAGGTGAGCCGCATCGTGCTCACGCGCCCGGTCGTCGAGGCGGGGGAGTCCCTGGGCTTTCTCCCCGGCACGCTCGAGGAGAAGCTCGACCCCTACGTGAGGCCGCTCTACGACGCCCTGCTCGACATGGCGGACGCCGAGAGGGTCGCCGCCTACATGGACCAGGGCACCATCGAGATAGCCCCTCTCGCCTTCATGCGCGGCCGCACGTTCAGCGACGCCTTCGTGATCCTGGACGAGGCGCAGAACACCACGCCCCGGCAGATGAAGATGTTCCTCACCCGCATGGGATTTTCCGCCAAGTTCGTCGTCACGGGCGACGCCACGCAGCGCGACCTGGCGGGGCCGGGCGGCCTCGACCAGGCCCGCGAGGTGCTCGCGGGAATCGACGGCATCGAGTTCGTGGACCTCGGCCGCAATGACATCGTGAGGAACGCCCTGGTCGCTCGCATCGTGGACGCCTACGACCGCGCGGAGGCAACGCGCGACGCCAGGGCGCGTGGGAAGGGGGCCGGCCATGGCCAACGAGTATGACGTCACGGCGGAGGAAGGCGTGGGCGCCCCCATCACGGAGGACGAGATCCGCATGGACCTCGACCGCGTGCTCGCGGAGGAGGGCGTGGGGCGCGACTGCCTGGTCTCCATCTCCATCGTCGGCGACGAGCGCATCCGCCAGCTCAACGCCGAGTGGCGCGGCCGCGACGCGGCGACGGACGTCATCTCGCTCGAGTGCGAGCGCCCGGACGATGCCGACCTCGCCCCGGGCGAGCCGTGCGAGCTGGGCGACGTCGTCCTTGCGCCGGGCTACATCGCTCGCCAGGCAACGCGCCTCGGGACCACGGCGGCCGACGAGTTCCGCCTGCTCCTCGTGCATGGGATCCTCCACCTGCTCGGCTACGACCATCTCGAGGACGGGGAGGCCGAGGCCATGGAGGCGCGCGAGGACGCCCTTCTCGCCATGCTCCCGCACGACGGCGCCGTGCGTCCCGTCACGCTCACCAGGCATCGCGAGGGGGTGGACGAGTGATACCCGGGTCGAACAACGACCACCCGTCGTTCCGCAAGAGCTTCCTCTTCGCCATCCAGGGCTTCAGGACGGCGGTGCGCACCGAGCGAAACATCAAGGTGATGATCGCCGGCGGCATCGGCGCCATAGCGATGGGGATTGCGGTGGGCCTTGACCCCATGAGCTGGGCGATCGTGCTCGTGTGCTGCGGTGCCGTGATCTCGGCGGAACTGCTCAACACCGCCATCGAGACCGTGGTCGACCTGGTGTCGCCCGAGTTCCACCCGCTGGCGGGCCGCGCCAAGGACATAGCCGCGGCGGCGGTGTGGGTGCTCGCGGTGCTCGTGGCCGTGGTGGGCGTCATCGTGTTTGCGCACGCGATTTTCTGAGACGGGGGAGACAGGGGGGCTTCCCTTCGTCTCGATCAAAAATACAATGGGACACGGGGGAATCCCTTGTCTTGTACGAGGAGGAGCGGCACGTGGACAGCAATGGCGCAGGGGCGCCTTTCAGGAGTGGCTTCGTGGCCCTTGTGGGCAGGCCAAACGTGGGCAAGTCGACGCTCGTGAACGCCTGCATGGGCGAGAAGGTAGCCATCACCAGCCCGGTGGCGCAGACCACCCGCAAGCGCCTGCGCGCCGTGGTGAACGCGCCCGGCTCGCAGCTGGTGATCATCGACACGCCGGGCCTCCACAAGCCCAAGGACAGCCTTGGCAAGGAGCTCAACCAGGCCGCGCTGGCCGAGCTTGCCGACGCGGACGCGGTGGCGTTTCTCGTCGATGCGACCAAGCCGGTTGGCACGGGCGACGCCTGGGTGGCGCGCCACGTCGACGGCTCCGGGGCAGGCTTCAAGCTCCTCGTGGTCACGAAGGCGGACAAGGCCACGCCCGAGCAGGTGGCCTCCCAGCTCGCCGCCGCCCGCGGGCTCGCCCGCTTCGATGACGAGCTGGTCATCTCCGCACGTGAGGGGTTCAACGTCGACTCCTTTGTGAAGCTCGTCTCGGCGCACCTGCCAGAGGGACCCAAGTGGTTCCCCGACGACATGGACACCGACGCCGCGCCCGAGGACCTCGTCGCCGAGTTCGTGCGCGAGAAGCTCTTCCTCAACCTGCGCCAGGAGGTGCCGCACTCGGTCGGCGTCATCTGCGATGGCATCGAGTACGCCGAGGACGGGCACGCCTCCGTCACGGCGACGGTGCTCGTGGAGCGCGAGGGCCAGAAGGGCATCGTCGTGGGCAAGGGCGGCTCCATGATCAAGCTGGTGGGCACCGAGGCCCGCCGCGACATCGAGCGCCTGCTTGGCCGCAGGGTCTATCTCGACCTCTCCGTGCGCGTCCGGCCGCAGTGGCGCCGCGATGCCAACGAGATCCGCCGCCTTGGCTACGGCGCCGAGGACTAGGGGAGCGGGAGACGCATGCCCGGCCGCCGCACCCACCGCACGCGCGGTATCGTGCTCGACCACGTCAAGCTTGGCGAGCAGGACCTCATCGTGACGCTGCTCGCGGCCGACGGCACCCAGGCGCGCGCCGTCGCGAAGGGCGCGCGCAAGCCGGGCGGGCGGCTCGCGGCCCGCGTGGAGCTCTTCTCGGAGACGGACTTCCTCCTGGCGTCCGGGAGGAGCCTCGGCATCGTCTCCGAGGCGACGCTCGTCGACGCGCACGGGCGGTTGCGGGGAGACCTCGAGCGCGTGAGCGCCGCGTCGGCCGCCTGCGAGGTGGCGCGGCTCACGTCCTTCGAGGACGCCGAGGACCCCTTCGTCTACCCGCTGCTCTCGCGCGCGCTCAAGGCCTTCGAGGAGGCCGCCGACCAGGCGCACCTCGACCTGGCGGTGGCGGCCTATGTGTTCAAGGTGCTGGCGCACGGAGGCTGGCGCCCAGAGCTCGCGCGTTGCATCGCCTGCGGAGACCCCTCGCCGATGTGGTTCTCTGCCGCCGCGGGCGGGGTCCTCTGCGAGAGCTGCGCGCGCGATGTCCCGGGGGCCGAGCCCATCGCGCCCTCCCAGCTCGCCTGGGTGCGAGCGCTCATCGGCTCCACCTTCGATCGGCTCCTCGCCGCAGACGTCACGCCCGAGAGCGCGCTCTGGCTCGCGGGATGCGCCCACACGTGGGCGGTGACGCACCTTGACGCGCGCCTCAGGGCGTTCGAGTTCATGCTCGCGCTGTGAGGGGGATGGGCCGGCATTTCTCCCCAAGGTGAGCTATGCTTCCCCGATAGCGCAATTGATTCAGACATTGATTTTACCCCCGGACCAATGGAAGGCAGGGGCATGGGAATGCGAGAAGACGGCCGCAAGCGAGCCGGGGGCGGGGGCCGCCCCGCCTGGAGGAAGGCCGCCCCGGTCCTCCTCGTCGCCCTTGCGCTCGTCGCCGCGGCGGTTGTGGTTGGCGTCGCGGGGCACGGTGGTTCCGCCGGGGCCTCGGACGCGCCTGCGCCCGCTGGCGCCGCAGCCCAAGGCCCCTCGGACGCCCCGGCGGACACAGGCGAGGCCACCAAGTCCTCCCCAGCTGGAGGGCCGAGCGGGCCCTCGCAAGACGACGCGACGGCCGGCGATGGGGGATCGTCCCCCTCCGGAGGCGATGGCACCGCGGGTGGTGCGGGCTACGAGGAGAGCGTCGTCCTTTTGCGCGTGTCGGACGCCCAGAGCGCGGCGGACATAGACGCCGCGCTGGCGCAGCTTGACTGCGTTGGCACGAGGTCCGTGAGCGACCAGGACCTCTCCAACGGCTTTGTGCGCGTCACCACGTCCGAGGGCGTCTCGGTGGAGGACGCCGTGGTGCAGCTGGGGGACGTCGGCCTGGATTCGCAGCCCAACTACGCCTACGCGCTGGCCGACGACGAGGGCGGCGGGCAGGACGCCTCCGGCCCGGCGTCGCTCGTCTCTGCGGAGCTCGGAACGGGGGCGGCGGCCGGGGGCGGCCAGACGGAGGCGCTCGCGGCCGCGTCGCTCACCAACGACCCGTACCTGAGCGCCACGGGCCTGGGAAGCGCCAACTACCAGGGGTTCAAGGACACGAAGGTTGCGGAGGCCTGGGATCTCGTGCAGACGGACAAGGCCGTGTCCGTGGCCGTGCTCGACACGGGCTTCCGCACCTCGCACGAGGACCTCAGGGACAACGTCGTGGCGACCTATGACGCCACCGTCGCCAACGAGGCGAACGGCCTCACGGGCGAGGTCACCAACGTCACGGACGTCAAGGGGCACGGCACCCATGTGGCGGGCATCGTCGCGGCCGAGGCAAACAACGCAAAGGGGGTCGCTGGCACCTCCCACAACGCGGGCATCGTGGGCGTGAAGGTGTTCCCGACGCGCACGTTCGAGACCCCCGGGGGCACGACCAAGAAGAAGGACGGCTGCTACACCGATGACCTCGTGTGCGCGTACAACTACGTCATCCAGAACGCATCGAGCTACAACATCCGCGTGGTCAACCTCAGCGTTGCCGGCGCGCTCCCCAGCATGGACGCCATCCTCGCCAGCTACATCGAGGAGGCCTACGACCAGGGCATCGTGACCGTGTGCGCCGCCGGCAACCAGGGTCCCAAGCTTGTGGTCCCGTTCCTGTCGGTGCCCGCCGACCTCCCCGCGCGCTTCGTCGCGGTCATGAACGTGGCGTACGACAACGGCGAGTGGGCCCTCTCGCGCTCCTCCAACTACAACACCCCCACGCAGTCGAGCGATACCTCGAACAAGAACATCTGCGCCCCGGGGGCCTCCATCCTCAGCACCCTGAGGACCGGTGACAGCAGCTACGGCCGCCTGAGCGGCACCTCGATGGCCTCCCCATGGGTCGCCGGCGTGCTGGCCATGGAGTTTGCCGCCAACGGCAGCCTGAGCGCCGAGAAGGCAATCGACTATCTGTACGAGTCCGCCACGGACCTGGGTGACGCGGGTTGGGACCGCCAGACGGGGTATGGCCTGGTCAACGCCTACCAAGCCGTCTCGCTTGCCAAGGAATCCGCCGCGCCGCCCCCGGAGGACATCTCGGGGGCGGGCATGGCCGCCATCCCATCCCAGACGTACACGGGATCCGCCATCACGCCCGGCGTGACGGTCACCTTCGGTGAGGCCACGCTTGTCGAGGGCGCGGACTATACGGTGGCATATGCCAACAACGTGAAACCGGGCACCGCGACGGTTACGATCACCGGGATCGGGGGCTACACGGGCGCCAAGAGCGTGACCTTCACGATCGCCAAGCCCCCCGCCGCCGAGACCGCACCGGCCGGCAAGGGCAAGCCGACCGACAAGACCACCGCCCCGACCGACAAGACCACCGGAAAGGGCAAGCCGACCGGCAAGCCGACTGCTCCGACCGCACCAACCGACAAGGGCAGGCCGACCGCCCCCACCGCGCGCACCGTCCCCATGTACCGCCTGTACAACAAGTGGTCCGGCGAGCACCTCTTCACCACGAGCTACTCTGAGTACTCCCACCTCGCCTCCATCGGATGGACCCAGGAGAACATTGCCTGGCACGCCCCGGCCTCTGGCGGCACGCCTGTGTGGCGCCTCTACAACCCCTACTCGGGCGACCACCTCTACACGGCCGACCCCACCGAGTACTCCAGACTGGGCAAGATCGGTTGGAGGCAGGAGGGAGAGTCGTTCCGCTCGGCCGACCCCTCCTCCGGGGGCGCCCCCATCTTCCGGCTCTACAACCCCTGGCTCACGGCGGGCACCCACCTCTTCACCACGAGCTACTCCGAGTACTCCGGCCTCGGCTCGATAGGCTGGAGGCAGGAGGGCACGGCGTTCTACGCGGCAAAGTAGGGATGCGGGCCGGGCGATCGTGTGCGGCGATTATGTGGGCGCTGCCGTCGCCACGGGGCGCGTGCTATCATACACGGGTCATTACCCCGCACCTAGCGGCCCGCCAACTGCCTGGCGACCGTCCCGGTCCGGGGCGCATCCAAAGAACGAAAGGGGTTCCACATGGCAGTCACCAAGGAGCGCAAGGCCGAGCTCATCAAGCAGTATGGCAAGGACGATAAGGACTCTGGCTCCGCCGCCGTCCAGGTCGCCCTGCTCACCGAGCGCATCAAGGGCCTCACCGAGCACATGAAGGCCCACAAGAAGGACTTCCACACCCGTCGAGGCCTGCTCATGCTCGTCGGCAAGCGCCGCCGCCTGCTCTCCTACATCAAGGCCCAGGACATCGAGGGGTACCGTTCCCTCATCAAGAGCCTCGGCATCCGCGACAACATCCAGTAAGTGTTCCAAGGGGGCGCCTGCGGGCGCCCCTTGCTTGTGCGCCCGAGAGAAGCGAGGGCGCCCGCGGGCGTGCGATGCGTCGCACACGCGCTTCTCGTCTCCGCGCGCGGCGCGGGGGCCCGCAAGACGGCCCGCCTGCAATGGGGCAGGCGGAGATAAGAGGAAACGTATGGCAAAGGTTACGCACGAGTTCGACCTCTACGGAAAGCACTACGCTCTCGAGGCGGGCGAGCTCGCAAAGCAGGCCACGGGTGCCTGCCTGGTGAAGTGTGGCGACTCCACCGTTCTGGTGACCGCCGTGGTGTCGAAGGAGCGCAAGGACTACGACTTCTTCCCCCTGACGGTCGACTTCATCGAGAAGATGTACGCCGTGGGCCGCATCCCCGGCGGCTACCTCAAGCGCGAGGCAAGGCCCTCCGAGAAGGCCACCCTCACCGCCCGCATGATCGACCGCCCGCTGCGCCCGTCGTTCCCCGACGGCTTCCGCAACGAGGTTCAGGTTGTGGCCACCCCGCTCGTGGCCGATCAGATCCACTCGGTCGACACCATCTGCGTGATGGGCGCAAGCGTCGCTCTCACCGTGGGTGGCGTGCCCTTCGAGGGGCCCCTCGCGTGCGTGCGCATCGGCCGCAACCCCGAGACCGGCGAGTTCCTCGTGAACCCCACCTACGAGGAGCGCGACGCCTCCGACCTCGACCTCGAGCTTGCCGGCTCGTCCACGTTCATCTCCATGCTCGAGGCCGGTGCCAAGGAGATCAGCGAGGAGGACATGCTCGCCGCCATGGCCTTTGGCCAGGAGGCCATCGCCGCCTTCTGCGAGGAGGAGAAGAAGTTCTTCGCCAAGTGGGAGGAGGCCAACGGCGCAATCGCCAAGAAGGAGTACGTCCTCGACGAGCCCATCCCCGAGGTCCACGACCGCATCTTCGCGCACTTCGACGAGATGAGCGCCGCACTCAAGGACGCCGATAAGCTCTCCCGCATGGGCAAGGTCGAGGCCCTCAAGGAGTCCATCAAGGCCGAGTTTTCCGAGGACGAGCAGGCGCAGTGGAGCCGCGCCCTTGCCGTCGAGCTCAAGGGCCTCGAGAAGCACGCCATGCGCAAGATGGTCGTCGAGACCGGCGAGCGCGTGGACGGCCGTGCGCCCACCGAGATCCGTCCGATCATGGTCAAGCCCGACTACCTGCCCCTCGTCCACGGCTCAGGCCTCTTCCAGCGCGGCCAGACCCAGGTGCTCTCCATCTGCACGCTGGGCATGCTCAACG
Organism: Coriobacteriaceae bacterium; assembly: GCA_004557505.1. Lineage (GTDB taxonomy): Bacteria > Actinomycetota > Coriobacteriia > Coriobacteriales > Atopobiaceae > Tractidigestivibacter. The sequence goes on from SFGZ01000002.1 coordinate 189,321, forward strand.
AGTGGCAGCGCCTTGACACCATCGAGCCCGTCGACGGCAAGCGCTACATCCACCACTACAATTTCCCGCCCTATTGCACCGGCGAGACAGGCCGCATGGGCAGCCCCAAGCGCCGCGAGCTCGGCCATGGCGCGCTGGCCGAGCGCGCCCTGCTCCCGGTGGTCCCCTCCGAGGAGGAGTTCCCCTACACCATCCGCGTGGTCTCCGAGGTGATGGAGTCTAACGGCTCCAGCTCGATGGCCTCGACCTGCGGCTCCACGCTGGCCCTCATGGATGCCGGCGTGCCCATCAAGCGCCCGGTCTCGGGCGTGGCCATGGGCCTCATCCAGGAGGAGGGCAAGACCGTCGTCCTCACCGACATCCAGGGCCTCGAGGACTTCCTCGGCGACATGGACTTCAAGGTGTGCGGCACCACCAAGGGCATCACGGCCATGCAGATGGACAACAAGGCCACCGGCCTCACGCCCGAGATCCTGCGCAAGGCACTCATGCAGGCCCACGAGGGGCGCATGTTCATCCTCGACAAGATGCTCGAGCAGATCCCCGCGCCTCGCGAGCACGCCAAGGACACCGCGCCCCAGATCATCAGCCTCCAAATCCCCACGGACAAGATCCGCGACGTCATCGGCTCCGGCGGCAAGGTCATCCGCGGCATCCAGGAGGACACGGGCGCCACGATTGACATCCAGGAGGACGGCACCGTCTTCATCGCCGGCACCAACGGTGCGGGCGAGGCGGCTGCCGAGCGCATCAAGGCCATCGTGAAGGTCCCCGAGATGGGGGAGGAGTACACCGGCCGCGTCGTGGGCATCCAGCCCTTCGGTGCCTTCGTCGAGCTGCTGCCCGGCAAGGATGGCCTGCTCCACATCTCGCGCGTGGCCAAGGGCCGCGTTGACAAGGTCGAGGACGTGCTCAACATCGGCGACGAGGTCCGCGTGAAGGTCCTCGAGGTGGACGAGAAGGGCAAGATTTCCCTCGATCGCCTCGACAAGCCCGAGGCGCCCGCCGGTTCCGGTCGCAACGGCCACGACGCGCCCGACGGCCGCGAGCGCCCGGAGCGCTCCGGCGAGCGCCGCGTGCGTGCCCGCCGCCACCCCGGTGACCGCGGCGAGGGCTCTGGCCGCGCTGCCAACGGCGGCGAGGGTGGCGAGAGGCGCCAGCCGCGCCGTCACCACGAGGCCCAATAGGCTCTTCGCTGCAAACCCATAGCTCGCGCTAGGCCAGGCCTTGGGGCGCCGCTCGTGATCGGGCGGCGCCCCTTCTCGTTGCCCCTAAACGTCGCCTTTCCGCAGCGTCCCCGCGGCTCTGCCGTTTTCGGACGGTTACGGCCGTCTAAACGTCGTAATTTGGCGGTCAGAGCATTCGCATAGCCGTCCCCCGCGGATTCCAGACGTTTAAGAATTATTCGGACGGTTAGACCACCCTAAACGTCGTAAACCGGCGGCATCCGCATCATGGCCATGGTGTTTGTGCGGTATGCTGGACCTTATCTGATGTAGCATGGCTAAGATCGGTGAATTCGACCGGCCACATCCCCCCTTCTTGATGGAAGGACCCTGAGCCCATGAGGTTCCACGCTTTGCCCATCGTCACCGCCGCGCTGCTGACCGCTGTCTTGATGGCGTCGCCCACGGGAGCGATACCGGCTCTCGCGAACGAGCCGATCCAGTCTTCCGTTTCTTCAGCCCATGCAAGGGGCACTGAGCCTCCTGCCGAGGCTGGCGAATTGGCGCAGACAGGGGAGGCCCAACCTCCACAAGCGCCGGACGGCGAGGCCTCAGGGCACCAGCCTGCGGCACCCGACCCTTCTTCGATTGCCGACGAGCGCCAGGATCGGGGCTCGTTGACCTCTCCCACCGCTGATGCGGGCGCGGCCGCCACGGCGGTCGGCGGCCCCGGCGTAGCGGAGGGCGAGAAGGCCGCCCCCGCTGATGCGGGCGCGGCCGACAAGGGCGTGCCCGCCGCGGCGGGCCCCGAGGCCAGGGAGGGGGAGCCTCCCGCCGCCGATGACGCCCTGGCGCCCGCGGCCCCCGTCCCCGCCGGCACCCCCGCCGTCGATGCCACGCCGGAGGCCGGGGACTCCGGGTCCGCTCCCGCCGCCCCCGCGGCGACGGCCTCCGGCGGCGCCGCGGCCGCCCAGAACGTCTACCGCCTCTACAACCCCTATTCCGGCGAGCACCTCTACACGGCCGACCTCGCCGAGGCGAGGGGGCTCGTGGGCGTGGGCTGGGCCTGGGAGGGCGTGGGCTGGGTGTCCCCCACCTCCTCGGGCGACCCCGTCCTCAGGCTCTACAACCCCTACAACGGCGAGCACCTCTACACGCTTTCCGAGCGCGAGGCCTCGCGCCTCGCCTCCCTGGGCTGGAGGCGCGAGGGCACCGCGTGGTCCTCGGGCGGCCCGAGGGGCGTGCTCCGCGAGTTCAACCCCTACGCCACGGTGGGCACCCACAACTACACCCTGAGCGCCTCCGAGGACGGGCACCTCGCCTCCCTGGGCTGGAGGCGCGAGGGCGTCGCGTGGTCCTCGCTCGACCGCGCGCCGCTGCCGGTGAGGCCCTTCTGGGCTGCGGGCCCGTCGGGTCGCTGGTGGGTCCAGCGCGACGGCTCCTACGCGGCCGGGCGCGTCATCGAGCCCGGCGAGGACGGCACCCCCGGCGTGCGCGCATACGCCACCGCCGGCAACGGCCACGTGGTGAGGGGTGCCGAGGTCGTCGGCGGGCGCACCGTCGTGGCCGACGCCTCGACGGGCGCGCTGCCCGCGTCCGTCGGCTGGTGGGAGAGCTCGGCGCCCACGGGCTCCGCGCGCCGCTACATGATCGCGATGGGGCCCGGCGGCGTGCCTTACGCGAGGACGGGCAGGTTCGAGGACGGCGGCTCGGCCTACTACGGCGTGCCCGGCAGGGGCTACGTGGCGGTCGGCCGCGAGCGCGTCGGCAACGTCTTCGTGCTCACCGATGCCAAGGGCAGGCTCAACGAGTCCACCGGCTACATCTGGTTCCGGGCTGCGGACGACTCCTCAACCTGCCTCTACCGCATGGGCAACTATGGCCCCAACGGCCTTGTCGGCGCCCGTGCCGATGGCTTCTTCACCGAGGGCGGCAATAGGTTCTACGCCAACCCGTCGAGCGGCCGCCTCAACCGCAGCGGGGTATTCTACGCAGACGGGGCGTGGTGGCGCGCCGTTGACTGGGGCGGCTGCTTCTCGTGCGGCAGCTGGCAGGACATGGCCGCAAAGGCCCAGGGCTACCAAAGCGCGACAAGCTACCTCATCCTCGTTGACTGCTGGAGCAACAGGGTTGCGGTCTACCAGTGGGACAACGGCTGGTTTGCGGTGCAGGAATGGTCCTGCACGACGGGTGCGAACAACTGCACCGTCAAGGGCGAGTTCTCCACCAACCTCAAGGGGTACTCGTTTGGCCGCGGCTTCACCTGCTACTACTACACCCAGTTCTACGGCGACTACCTCTTCCACTCCGTGCTCTACTACCAGAACAGCAACCGGGTCATGGACGGTCGGCTCGGCATCAACGCCTCTCATGGCTGCGTGCGCCTCGCGATCGAGAACGCCAAGTGGATCTACGACGTCATCCCCCGCGGAACTAAGGTCGTGACGTACTAGCCTCCGCTGGAAGTCATGAGGTCTCTCGTCATCGCCGCCTAGGAAGTTGAGCTTTTTCTCTATGCATCGGGATCCGATTCGCCACGCGGAGCCCACCCGACGTAGGCTGCTGTGGTCCTGCGAAGCGATGGCTGCCCCCGGGAGGTCCGCATGCCCCACATATCAAGAAGAGCGTTTCTCGGAATTGCCGGCTGCGCCCCGCTGCTCCTCCTGCCGAGCGTCGCCCGCGCCGGGCAGCCCTCCTCGGCAGCGTCGGATGACATGGGCGAGCTGGGACATCGCATGCAAAATGACCTTGCCGAGAGCTTCCGCTTCACCTCGGGGATGCCGGCCGATGGCGGTGCCTCCGGGCTCTCCGTCGCCTCGGATGACGCATGGGCCAAGACGGATGCGGGCTACCTCTCGAGCGACGGGAGCGTCATCAAGGGCGCCATCGCCAAGGGGATTGACGTCTCCCAATGGCAAAAGCATATCGACTGGCCCGCCGTCAAGGCGGATGGGGTCGGGTTTGCCATTCTCCGTGCCAGCTATGGCTGGATGAATGACCCTGCTGACACAAAGCAACGCGACCCGTACTTCCTGAGAAACGTCGCTGGATGCGAGAGCGCCGGCATTCCCTACGGGGTCTACCACTACTCGTATGCCACGTGTGCGTCTGATGCCGAGAAAGAGGCGGCATACCTCCTCTCGATGCTGGGTCGCGCAAAGCCGTCGCTGCCGATCTTCTACGACCTCGAGGACGTCTCGCTGCCACGCGCCGATGCGACGGAGATGGGTGATATCGCCAGCGCCTTCTGCGGTGCCATTGCAGGCGCGGGCTACGTGCCGGGGGTCTATGCCAACCTCCACTGGTGGAATAGCTATCTTACGGACGCTCGATTTGGTAGCTGGGTTCGCTGGGTGGCGCAGTGGAACTCGTCCTGCACGTACTCGGGCCCGTACGAGTATTGGCAGTGCAGTTCGACGGGCGGCGTGAATGGCATCTCTGGCCCGGTCGATATTAACTTTCGGATTGCCCGTGGCTCCCATGGGGATATGCTCCGCCTCTATAATCCCTACTCCGGCGAGCACCTCTATACGGCGGATCCCGGCGAGCGGGACAACCTCGTGAGGCTGGGGTGGAGGTATGAGGGGGTTGGCTGGAACGCTCCTGTTTCGGGAAGCGAGGTCTATCGTCTCTATAACCCCTACTCGAGCGATCACCACTACACGATGAGCCGCGGCGAGTACGACTCTCTTGTCACCCATGGATGGATCGGCGAGGGCGTCTGCTGGCACTCGGCGCCCAAGAGCACGGGGGTTCCCGTATATCGGCAGTTCAACCCCTATGCCTGGGTGGGCACGCACAACTACACCACCAATGCCGCCGAGCGCGACAACCTCATTTCCCTTGGCTGGGAGGACGAGGGGGTTGCCTGGTACGGCGTGTAGGCCCGGTGCGTGGGCCCTTCACGTGGGCCCGGTGCCTGCGATCGCCCGCGTGCGTGGCGTCACGGCTCCTTGGCGGAGGCCCTCGGATGTGTATACTGTTGCTCCGCCTGCAAATTTGGAAGGATGTCATGAAGCGCCCCGTTGGTTATCTGAGCCTGCCGCTCCGGCTGGCCGGTCTGGTCACGGCGGTCGTGCTGTCTGCCGCCGCCGCGCCCGCCCTCGCCCAGGGCGGCCAGCAGGCCATGGCAATGCACAGGCTCTACAACCCATACTCCGGCGAGCACCTCTACACCTCGAGCGCGAGCGAGCTTTCGAGCCTTGATCATGCGGGGTGGAGCTACGAGGGCGTTGGCTGGTATGCGCCCCTGGCGTCGAACGTCCCGGTCCATCGCCTCTACAACCCCTACTCGGGAGACCACCACTACACGGCAGACGCCGCCGAGCGCGACCAGCTGGTGGCCATCGGCTGGGAGTACGAGGGCGTGGGCTGGTACTCCGACGATGCCCAAGGCGTCCCGCTCTATCGCCAGCACAACCCCTACGTCACCATCGGCACGCACAACTACACCACGTCCATTGACGAGAACGATCACCTTGTGTCCGTGGGGTGGCATGCGGAAGGCAAGGCGTGGTACGGCCTCGCCCCCGCGTCTGTCGGGACCGTCGTGAACGGCACGCCCTTCATGGGCGCGAGCGAGCACTCGAGGGGGCGGGTCAAGGCCCACCTCGCGGCCGCGCTCGAGGCGCGCGGGAGGGAGTTCCCGTCCGACGTGTATGCCCGCTACGGCGCCGGCAGCGTCGACGAGTTCGTCGACCGGCTCTTTGACGCCGCCGAGGCCGAGGGGGTGCGGGCCGACGTCATCTATGCGCAGGCCATGATCGAGACCGGCTTCCTCGGCTTTGGCGGCGCCGTGCAGCCCGAGTACTGCAACTTCAGCGGACTCGGCGCGACCGACAGAGGCGACGAGCCAAACAGGTTCTCGAGCGTCTACGAGGGATTTCTCGCCCAGGCCCAGCACCTGCGCGCCTACGCCGGCTACAGCCCCCGCTCCTCGACCACCGTGGACCAGCGCTGGGGCGCCTGGCTCTTTGGGCGCGCGACCACCATCGAGGGCCTCTCGGGCACCTGGGCCACCGACGCGGGGTACGGCGCCAAGATCCTCGCCGTCCTGAACAGCATCTAATCGCTTGGTGGCGCCATCGCCCGCCGTATAGGAGGAGACTTCCCATCGTGCAACACGAGAACCGCCCGCGGCGTCTGACGAGCAGCGTTGCCCTTGCGGCCCTGCTTGGCCTGGCGCTTTCCGGGACACCCCTTATCGCACACGCTGACGAGAGCCCCGTGGAGAGCCCCGCGCCCGCAGTCACCGTCGCCGCCGCCGCGCCCGCCCCGGAGGCTGCGCGGTCGTCGGACGTGACGGGCGACAAGGCCCCGGGCGCTCTTGGCGCCTTAGGCAATGCGGGGGAGGGCCGGGGCGCCACGGACGATGCCCGGAATGCGGAGGCCCCCCCGGCCCCTCAGGCCGATGCTGCACCAGCGCCGGATCCGGCAGCAGATCCAACGAATCCGACGGACCAGGCGGACCAGGCTGCGACAGGCGAGGGCAGTCCCCAGGCCCCCACGGGCGGCAAGGCGGATGCGCCCGCCGCGGGTGATGACGTGGCCTCACGGGCGGGAGACGGGAACACCAGAGACCCCCGGCCGCAGGCGGTCCACAAGGCAGAAGCCTCAGGGCCGGCTAACGGCGCCGCAGCCGTCACCGCCTTGAGCGCGCCATCCCCCTCGGCCGGGGCGGCCGTCGCCGCGGGGTCCGACGGCGCCGCAACCCCCGCTCTGGCGGCTGCCGAGGCGCTCGGTGACAAGGCGCCCATGTATCGCCTCTACAACAGGTACAGCGGCGAGCATCTCTTTTCCTCCTCGTCCGCGGAGGCAAAGCACCTCATCTCGATTGGCTGGACGGGCGAGTCCGTCGCCTGGTTTACGCCGGGCAAGTCGAGCAAGCCCGTCTGGCGCCTCTACAACCCGTACTCTGGGGACCACCACTACACGACCGACGCCTCCGAGCGCCAAAACCTCATCAGGCTCGGGTGGAGTGACGAGGACGTTGGCTTCTACTCCGATGAGGCAGAGGCAACCCGGGTCTACCGACTCTTCAACCCGTATGCGACGGTGGCCACGCACCACTACACCACGTCTAAGAGCGAGTACGACTACCTGGGCTCCATTGGGTGGCGGCAGGAGTGGGTGGGCTGGCATGGCGCCGGCATGCCCGCCGATGGGTGGTACGTCGCCCCCGCCGGGGACGAGCTGCTGGTGTCCGGCGGTGGCGTGAGATCCGATGCCGTGGTCGAAAACGAAGACGGCGAGCCGCGCTACCTCACCCCCGCCGGGTTTGTCGCCAAGGACTCAACGTGGGCCTCTCCCTCCAGCGGCTACACCTATGTCACCGCGCGCGACGGCACCATCACGCGGGCCATCGCCCCAAACTCCGGCCTCGACCACTGCTGGCTCAGGGGCTCGCCCTACTGGTCCGGCGCGGGGGTGGTCAAGGAGCTCCTCTTGGACAGGCACTACTCGACGGGGCGCTTCGGCCAGTCCATCTCAAAGATCGTGATCCACCACAACGGCGGCAACTCCACGACCGAGGGCGTCTATAGCACCTGGCAGACGAACCCCGTGTCGGCCCACTACCAGGTCGAGGCGAACGGCACCGTGGGCCAGCTGGTCCTTGACTCCAACACGGCATGGCACGCGGGCAACTGGGCCATCAACACCAAGAGCATCGGCGTCGAGCACGCCGACTATATGGTCTCAAGAGACGAGTGGCGCATGACCGAGGCCACCATCAACTCGGGGGCCCGGCTCGTCGCCGCCCTCTGCCTCCAGTACAAGCTCGGCCGCCCGCAGTGGGGCGTCAACATGGTGGGGCACAACGAGTGCTCGGCGACGGAGTGCCCTGCGTCGCTCGCCGTTGGCGGCTCGCAGCACGACGAGTACGTTGCCAAGGCCCAGGGGTGGTACGACAGGCTCTCCAGGCTCTGAGCCGCAGCGGCGCCGAGAGACAACGGGCTCCCTGCCGGGTTTCCGGCTGGGCGCCCGCCGTTTTTAGAAGTGCCAGTATGAGTTGAGCGGCCCATACGTCCTCAGGTGCGGGCTGTACGAGGGGTCGCCCTCGGCGTAATACGATGGCCACCTCACGCGCATGAGGCCTATCTCATGCTCGAAGCGGCCGCGCTGCCCGCCGGAGTAGTCGGAGCCGCGCGAGACCGACTCGAAATGCGTGAGCGCCACCTGGGGCGTATACACCACGAGCAGGCCGCGCTCGCGCAGGCGCAGGCAGAAGTCGACGTCGTTGAAGGTCACGGCGAAGGTCTCGTCGAGGCCGCCCATCTCGTCGAACAGCGCGCGGCTGACCATGAGGCACGCCCCGGTCACGGCGGAGAGGTCCTGCTCGCACTCGACGAGGGACCAGTAGCCGTGGTCGCTGTCGGGCAGGTCGGTGCCAAAGTGGTTGGCACAGCCCCCGCTCACGATGACGCCAGCGTGCTGGATCGTGTTGTCAGGAAAGAGGAGGCGCGCCCCAACCGCGCCGACGTCCTCGCGCGAAGCCAAGCCCACCATGCGCTCGAGCCAGTCCGGGGTCCTCAGCTCCATGTCGTTGTTCAGGAGCAGCAGGTACTCGCCGTCGGACTTTCTGGCGCCAAAGTTGATGAGGCTGGAAAAGTTGAATCCCCCCCCCTTGCCCTGCCAGACAACCACGCGCACGCGCCCCCGGCTCTCGGCCTGCACGCGCCTGTAGTACGAGAAGGTCTCCCCACGCTCGCTGTTGTTCTCGATGACGACCACCTCGTAGTTGTCGTAGGTGGTCTTGGCGAGTATGGAGGCCACGCAGCGCTCGAGGAGCCCCACGTGGTCGCGCGAGGGGATGAGGATGGACACGCGCGGGCGCGACGCCGGCGGCTTGTGGAACACGTGGTAGGAGAAGGGCCGCTCGCCCTCGGCGACCTCGGCGTCCACGCCGATGCGCTCGAAGTGCGCACGCACCGCGGCCATGCCCGCCTCCTGCGCATAGCCCTTCGCGTCACCGCTCGAGGCCGTGGAGGTCTCCCACATGCGCCAGTGGTAGAGGACGCGGGGCACGTGGGTCACGCGGCGCGCCCTCTCGACGGCCTGTAGCGTGAGATGGTGGTCCTGCGCACCGTCGTATGCGGGGTTGTCGAACTCCAGGTCCAAAAGGAGGCCCCTGCGCACGGCAAGCATGTGGCAGATGTAGTTCTTACAGGTGAGGAGGTCAATCTCGGGCTGCGGCTTGAGGAAGGCCTGAACATGCGCGCCGCTGGGGTCGATCTTGTCCTCGTCGCAGTAGAGCACGTCCGTCTCGGGCTCCCTGTTCACGGCCTCGGTGTAGTGGAAGAGGAGGTCCGGCTCGATCGTGTCGTCATGGTCGGCAAAGGCCACGAAGTCGCCGGTTGCCGCTCGAATCCCCGCCGCCGTGTTGAGCGTGATGCCCAGGTTCTTCTCGAGCGTGACGCAGCGGATCCTCTTGTCGGACGCAACGGCGGCCTCGACCTGGCCGGCGAGACCCCCGTCCTTTGGGGAGGCGTTTACCAGCACAAGCTCCCAGTGCGGGTAGGACTGCGCCGCAACGCCCGCCACAAGATCCTCGAACTGCTGGGGCGTGGTGTGGAAGAGCGGGACCACGACGCTCCACGTCACCTCGTCGCCAAAGCGCACCTCGCGCTGGAGGCGAAGCTCCCACGGCTGGACGCGCTGCCCCTGGAACCACTCGTCGTAGTAGGGGTCGCGATCGGCGGACATCGTGAGGACCTCGGTGTCGTGGATCAGGCGGTCGAGGTCGGGCCCCGCAAGCTCGAGGAAGCTGTGCTGGTGCGGGTCGGCCTTGTCCCAGGCGTCAAAGATGACGGTGCGGCCGTCGCGGGGCAGCACCACCGAGAAGACCGTCTCGCGGAACTTGACCATGGCCGAGAAGCGCGAGTCGAACTCCTGGGAACCCATGAAGGTCGGTGCGGGATCGACGGTGGCCAGCGACTGGTCGCACACGCGCATGGCGACCTCGCCGTCCTGGCGCCAGGGGACGCGGACCGCCACGCGCACGATGGCCGAGCCCCTGTCGGGAATGGCCTTCTTGATGAAGACGGTCGAGAAGAGGAACTGGTGGCCGTAGTCGTAGTCGCGGATCCTGTCCGTGAGGTCCTTGCGGATGCGGTAGTTCACGCGCGACTGCCTCTTGGCCCCCTTGAGGCTCACGGTTACCGTGCCCACCTCGAACCAGGCGCTGGCATCCTGGATGGGGCCGTCCGAGGCGTAGATGGCATAGGAGACGTTCGAGGCGCCGGAGCGCGCGTCGACGAGGACCACAACGGCCTCGGTGGGCGTGTCGCGGAAGACCTTGGCAGGCACGCCGTTACCGTTGTCGTCACGCGCGCGGATGTCGAGGAGCGCGCTTTGGGAGACCCCGTCGAGGGAGATGAGCTGGTAGATCTTCTCGGCATGCCTGCAGATGCCCTTGGTAGTGATGTTCAAGCTGACCGCCTTGCGTTGTCCTTGTGGCATAATCCTGCATGTTCGCAGCGTTCCAGTATACGATTCGCGCGCTGGGGACCGGCGTCGCGGAGGGGTTGGCCTGCAATTTACATGGTGTGGGGGAACCTCCGACCTGGGGTGGGGGACTGCTCCCTACAATCTGCACATGGACTATCGCTCATCCGATGGGAGAGACTTCACATGAAGGGCATCATCCTGGCCGGCGGCTCCGGCACGCGGCTCTACCCGCTCACCACGGTCACCAGCAAGCAGCTGCTGCCGGTCTACGACAAGCCCAT
>SFGZ01000030.1 GCA_004557505.1 Coriobacteriaceae bacterium
TATAGCCCTCTCGCTCGAGCTCATGCCGTCCGGAAGCTATCAGGCCTCTTCGGTCGTGACGCTCGACCGTGCACGTGCCTGCACGCGTGTCATCTCCTCCGAGCAGCCGTCCTGGCTCGAAGCCTAGAAGCACAAAACAGGCTCTCTGAAGCTTCTGGTGGGTAGCACAGGTTGCTCCTCCCGACCACCGACCCTGAGGCGGTATGATTCCGCCGACTGGCTGACGCGACAATCGGAACCGTGCATGGACGCACAGGCCGGGATGCTGGCGCAGCTCTTCGGGAGGTCGATGGGGCTCGGTCCCGAGCGGGAGGTGTCCGGCGTCTGGTCCGAGGAGCGCCACAGCGCCCCGAGTGCGGGAGGCGCTGCGGCACCTGCGACGCCCGCGAGCGCACCTGAGGACCATCTATACATTCATTCCCTGAGTTCCTATAAGCCCAGCAGTTCGCTATGGCTTCCCGTGCGTGTGGCAACAAGCACGAGGCCCTCCTCGTCGATGAGGTAGATGAGCAGCCAGTCGGGTTCGATGTGGCACTCCCGGTGCCCGCGGTACGTTCCGCCCAGCGGGTGGTCACGCATCGAATCGGGCAGGGCCTCCCCGCGCGCGAGCGCCTCGAGGGTCGACTCGAGCTTGGAGAGGTCCCTGCCCTGTCTCTTGATGCGCTTGTAATCCTTCTTGAACTTCGCCGTGAACCTCAGCTCCAGCATGGCCTACTCCTCGTCGAGCGCGGCCATGGCCTCCCTGACGGTGCGGTAGGGGCCAGAGAGGTTCCTGCCCGCAGCCGCGTCATCCATCGCGGCAAGCGTCTCGGAGCTGAACCCATAGGGGTTCGAGGGGTCAAACGGAAAGCCGCCCCGGCGATTGAAGGCGGAGACGAACATGCGGATGGCATTGCTCGGGGAGGTGCCGATCTCGTCGCAGATGGCGCAGAAGCGGTCCTTCTCGTCTTTGCGTAGCTTTGCGGAGATGGATTCGGATGCGACGGTGGTAGTAGCCATGACAACCTCCTATTACATATGAAAACATTGTCGTACATTGTATACCGTTATTGCCGTGCTTCTGCACTCAGCCATCCGCGATAGGATTGCCGCAGCGTGAAAAGACACAAGGTTTTTGGCGGTCGCGGGTACACGTACCCACGGCCGCATCTTTCTTGCGCCATCCAGAAGCTCTCATCTGCCCAGTCCTTCAGGCTGAATGGACAGGAGTGGATATGAGCAACTTCCAATTGGTCTGTTCCCACTCAAACGCTCGCCTGCGCCATCCCGAACGTCCGCCCACAATCGGCACTGTCACGTTCTCATGCGCGATGCCGCTGCGATGCTGGATGGTAGCGTTGCGGGTGATGACGAACATAGGCCAGCTGTCCCGAATCCGCTCGAGCAGGCAGTGCTCGTGGCCCTCGGTCGCGTGGTCGACCATGATGGCCATCGCCACCTGCACGCAGGCGCACCCCATCTCGGAAAAGTGCATGATGAAATTGTTCTCGAGCATGCCGATCCACCCCACGCTCACCTCGTAGCCCAGGCTTCTCGCGTAGCTGTAGATGACGTTCTCGAGCACGCCGGCTTTCTGGGCTCTCTGAAACTTCTGGTGGGTAGCACAGATTGCTCCTCCCGACCGCCGACCCCGCAGGCGGTATGATTCCGTCGACTGGCTGACGCGACAATCGGAACCGTGCATGGACGCACAGGCCGGGATGCTGGCGCAGCTCTTCGGGAGGTCGATGGTGCTCGGCCCCGAGCGGGAGGTGTCCGGCTTCTGGTCCGAGGAGCGCGGCAGGGGCGCTCGGGCGGCTGTGCCCGTGGATGACGCACTCGAACATGCCGGAGATGAAGGTAGTCGCAAGGACGCTCCGCAAGGAGCGGGAGGACGTCCTCGACTTGTAGCGGTAGGGCTCGACGAGCGCCATCCTGGAGGGCCTCAGCTCCGTGATTCAGTCCGCCAGGAGGGCCGCGAGGGAGTTCAGGAACACCGGCTGCTTCGAGACGATGATATTCCTCAGGCTCGGTTGCCTGGACTTCCCGGCCCAGGTTGCCGTCTCATCTGCTACCTGCTAGAAACAGCGAAGAGCCCAAAAGTCCAATGCACATGAAGGGAGGCACCCGGCGCTGCCGGATGCCTCCCTTTCTCATGCCTTGGATTGTTCCAGAGCAGCGGGAACTAGCCCCTGCGCTCCTCGATCTCCTTCGTGATGTCTGCGATGAAATCGTCGAGGTCGCGCTGCACGGTCTCGTTCGAGCGGTCGCGAACGGAGATGTTTCCGGCCTCGGCCTCCTTCTCGCCGATGATCAGCATGTACGGGACACGGTCGATCGAGCGGGCCTCGCGGATCTTGTAGCCGATCTTCTCGTCGCGGTCATCGACCTTGACGCGGACCTTGGCAGCACGCAGACGGTCAGCGACCTGGTGAGCATAGTCGCGCGTCTTCTCGGAGACCGGAAGGATCTTGACCTGGCAGGGAGACAGCCACGTCGGGAACTTGCCG
>SFGZ01000031.1 GCA_004557505.1 Coriobacteriaceae bacterium
GCCCCCGCGAAGTCGGAGTTGCTAGTAATCGCGGATCAGCACGCCGCGGTGAATGCGTTCCCGGGCCTTGTACACACCGCCCGTCACACCACCCGAGTCGCCTGCACCCGAAGTCGCCGGCCCAACCCGAAAGGGGGGGAGGTGCCGAAGGTGTGGCTGGTAAGGGGGGTGAAGTCGTAACAAGGTAGCCGTACCGGAAGGTGCGGCTGGATCACCTCCTTTCTAGGGAGACACACCTCTTCCAGAGAAGACTTTATTATGGCGACGGGCCGTCCCGTCAGGCCGAGGCGCCATGCCTCGGGTCCCTTCCAGTCGCCTGGTCGTCGCGGGACTTCCCCGCGCGGCGTCCGGTCCCCGGGGCTCGCCCTGGCCGTACCTTGAGAGCTGCATAGCGTGACCAACGAAGATTTTCTTCTAGAAGATCGCATCTCATGCAATATGACACCCAAGGGCCCCGCGAGGCGGGGCCGTATGAGTCGTGAAACCATACCGTCTGAGATAGAAGGAAGATGGTAAGGGCAGGCGGCGGATGCCTTGGCACAGGAAGCCGACGAAGGACGCGGCAAGCTGCGATAATCCGCGGTGAGGGGCACACGCCCTTTGACCCGCGGGTCTCCGAATGGGAAAACCCGGCGCGCCGTCGAGGCGCGCCGCCTCCGGGCCGAACGCATAGGCCCGGAGGGGGCAACCCGGGGAACTGAAACATCTAAGTACCCGGAGGAAGAGAAATCAAGCGAGATTCCCCCAGTAGTGGCGAGCGAACGGGGAAGAGGCCAAACCGGCCCGAGCGAAAGCCGGGCCGGGGTCGTGGGGCCGTCTACAGTGCGGTTACAAAGCGGCGCGCGAGCGGAACCGGATGGGAAGCCGGGCCGGAGGGGGTTAGAGCCCCGTACGCGAAGCGCGACGCCCGCCTGACGGTGCCCGAGTACCGCCGGACACGTGAAACCCGGTGGGAAGCAGGGGGGTCCACCCTCCAAGCCTAAATACTCTCCTGTGACCGATAGCGCACTAGTACCGCGAGGGAAAGGTGAAAAGCACCCCGGGAGGGGAGTGAAACAGCACCTGAAACCGCCTGCCCACAAGCAGTCGGAGCACCTGCTCGCAGGTGTGACGGCGTGCCTTTTGTAGAATGAGCCAGCGAGTTGCGGCGCGTGGCGAGGCCAAGCCACGAAGCGAGCCGTAGCGACAGCGAGTCCGAACAGGGCGTCGAGTCGCGCGCCGCAGACGCGAAGCCGGGTGAGCTATCCATGGGCAGGCTGAAGCGGGGGTAAGACCCCGTGGAGGGCCGAACCCACCTAGGTTGAAAACTGGGGGGATGACCCGTGGATAGGAGTGAAAGGCCTATCAAACCCGGAGATATCTCGTTCTCCCCGAAATAGCTTTAGGGCTAGCCTCGGGCGTTTACCATGGGGGGTAGAGCACTGGACTGCCGCGGGGGCCTCACCGCCTACCAACGCAGACCAAACTCCGAATACCCATGGTCCACAGCCCGGGAGTCAGAACATGTGGGCTAAGCTGTGTGTTCGAAAGGGAAACAGCCCAGACCGCCCGCTAAGGCCCCCAAGTCGATGTTGAGTGGCAAAGGATGTGCGTCCGCCCAGACAACCAGGATGTTGGCTTAGAAGCAGCCACCCATTCAAAGAGTGCGTAATAGCTCACTGGTCGAGTGGACATGCGCCGACAATACACGGGGCTAAGCATCGCGCCGAAGCGGCGGACCGGGACCCAGGGTCCCGGTGGTAGGGGAGCTTCCCGTGCGCGGCGAAGCCGAGGGACGACCCTCGGTGGAGCGCCCGGGAGTGAGAATGCTGGCATGAGTAACGAGAGCGGGGTGGAAAACCCCGCCGCCGTAAACCCAAGGTTTCCTGGGCGAGGCTAATCCTCCCAGGGTCAGTCGGGGGCTAAGGCGAGGCCGGAAGGCGTAGCCGATGCACAGCGGGCCGACATTCCCGCACCCCCGGAAGGGCGCTACAACCGATGGGGCGACGCAGGAGGGTAGCTGGACGGGGTTCTGGACGTCCCCGCGATGGCGCGTAGGGCGGCTCCCAGTGAAACGCGGGAGCCACGGGGCCTGAGGCGCCGGACGAAGCCGCAAGGCGAAGCCAGTGAGCCCATGCTGCCGAGAAAAACCCCTAGGGAGCCCGACGGGGCCCGTACCGCAAACCGACACAGGTGGGTGGGTAGAGAATACCAAGGCGATCGGGAGAACTATGGTCAAGGAACTCGGCAAAATCGCCCCGTAACCTCGGGAGAAGGGGCGCCGGCCTGGGTGGGGGGACACGCTCCCCGAGCCCGGTCCGGCCGCAGCGAAAAGGTCCAAGCGACTGTTTACCAAAAACACAGGACTCTGCTGAAGTCGTAAGACGACGTATAGGGTCTGACGCCTGCCCGGTGCCGGAAGGTCACGAGGAGCCG
>SFGZ01000032.1 GCA_004557505.1 Coriobacteriaceae bacterium
CGGCGCACCCGGGCGCGAGGGCCAGCGAGAGGCAGAGCGCCGCCGCGACCGCCTTGCGCGCGCTCACCACCGCGAACCGCCCCCTCCCCGCGCGCCCGCGGCGGGGGCGTTGCCGATGTCGGCGATCCTCGACGCCCGTTCGAAGTCGGCATCCTCGTATTCGGCCCTCGCCTGCTCGATCCGGTCTGCCGTGCGCGTGATTAGGGCGGAGACCCCGCGTGCGAAGTCGTTCATCGCGGTGCCGATGTCCTCGAGCGCCGCCCCGCCGGCACCCGTTGTGGTGGTGAGGGCGTAGTCTGTCTGTGCGATCCCGTCCGCGTCCTCCGCAAGCGAGCGCAGCCTGCGGATGACCTCGTCAACGTTCGCGTACACAACGCCGATCTCTTCGTCGGTCGCCAACACAGCCTCCCTAGTCCAGGAGCTCGTCGTCTGCGTCCAGGTCTTGTATGAACTGGCTCGTCTTGGGCACCAGCGTGGAGAGCGCCTCTTCGAGGGCTATGCAGGCACCGGCCGCCCTTGGGGGGACGTCGTCCAGGGCTGCCGAGACGCGGCCCGACTGGATGCCGGTTGCCAGGAGCACCCGCATCGCACGGCCGTATTCGGCGACGATGCCGTCCAACCGTCTGGCACTCTCGCGTATCATGTCAACCTGGTATGCAAGCTCGCCGTCGGAGACCTTGAGATCCATGGCACCTACCTCCTCCTGGCTCTGCGGGCGGCCTGCTCGGCCCGCTCGCGGGCCTCCGCCGCCATGATCTGCTCCCTGATGGAGGCAAGGCGGGAGAGTTCGTCCTCAAGCTCCTCGTCGGCGCGCGCCACAGCGCTCGCCGCCCGCATGTCAACCTCGGTGAAGCCGTCTGCCATGTGCTGGCCGAACTCGCCCGTCAGGTAGGTCTCCGTCATCTCAGCGTATCTCTTTGCGAGCTTGCCCGAGAGGCCTGACGCCCTGCGCGCCAGTCTCACCTTGTCGCCCAGCTGGTCCTCGAAGCCGATGCGGGAGAGACGGACCTGGTCGCGGGAGTCTGCGAGGGAGCTCAGGACATGCGTGAGCTCGCCTATGCGCGACCGGCACGACCTCTCCTGCGCGCGCAGCGCCGACAGCTCGGACATGCGGCCACCCCCGCCCTTCTGCCCGACGTCAACCAGGGTGCCCGTCGGGCGCCTTCCAATGCCACGAGTGTACCAGAGAGCGCTGCACCCTCCTCCGGCCACCCCCAACCGCTTGCGAAACCACCGCGAGGGCCTCTCTTGTACGCATGGAAGCCGTGCCTTACAATGGCGGAAATCCGCTCATCCTCGCCGCGCCCACCATGTCTGCGACTACGACACGTGGTGCGAGCCATGGAATCATGCAGACTAAGGGGTGCCCATGGATGTCGAGTCGCTCCAGCGGGAGTTGGCAGCATACCGATCCGAGCTGCGGGGGCTTGAGGCGGAGCTTGCCAGCCTCGAGGCCTTTAGGGCCGAGGTGTGCCACGATCGGGCGGTCATCGAGGAAGAGGTGGGGGAGCGCCAGTGCGCCGTCGACACGATCCTCTCTAAGACCGAGACGGGTGCCGCCCAAATCTATGCCAACGCCATGAGAGGCGAGCTGCACAATACCCTCGCCCTTAAGATCTGGCCTGAGTTCCAGTTGGTTGACGCGGTCATTGTCCGGGCAATGGTCGAGGTGTCCGCCGAGATTGCCCTGAGGCACTCGCTTATGAGCGCTACCTCAACGGCAATACAGAACTCGATCAGGAGGTGCTGATGGACGTCATCATAGCGGATAGCGAGCTTGCGGTTGCAGCGGGTAGGCTCATGGGCACTGCCGGGGAGCTTTCGGCTGCCTGCGCCCAGTACCAGCATATTGTCGATGCCGTCGGTCGGCAGGCCCTCGATTCGGAGCGCATCGTCGAGGCAATGAATCCAGGGGCGAAGGCGGTGGCGCACATAGGCGGCGAGCTCCAGACCATAATGGATGACCTCATCGAGGCCGTGGGGACGTTTATCCTAACGGCGGACGAGCTGGATCCCTCTAGATAGGAGGCTGCGTGAGTAGCATGAGTTCCGGGGAGATTTGCGTCGACTTGGATAGCGTGGACAAGGCGGTCGCTGCCCTGCGCGAGCTGGCGGGCGCCACGTCGAGTAACGCCAGCATCGACCTTGGCATCACGAGAAGCAAGGGTGCCACCAAGGACGCGATGGAGCGCGTCGCGGCCCGGCTGGGCGAGCTCGCTGCTGCGCTCTCGGCCGCGATGGAGAGGACGGCCTCCCTCGTGGAGGCCGGCGGGGTGCGGTTTAGGGAGGGCGACGAGTCTTTGGCGCGGGGCCTGGCCCGGGTCGGCGGGGAGGCGCCGGGGCCGACCGGGCGCCCGGGGCCGCGATGGGGGGCGGCGTCATGAGCGGGGGCGGCATGGTCTCGAGG
>SFGZ01000033.1 GCA_004557505.1 Coriobacteriaceae bacterium
GCTCCCGGTAATAGAGATCGTCGAATGTCTGCATGAAGTTCAGGTCCTTCCGAAGATGCCTTCTGGCACCCAATCGTTTCTGTACCGGGACATGATAGGTCCCAGCGCCTTTGCTGCGCAAACCGAGAAGAAGTCCTGTCTGGCATTTGTACGACTATCGCTGTATCTTCTGCATTTCCGCTGGCGGGATGGTAGGCCATGCCAGCATCGACTTCCCGTTGCAAACTAGTTTGTTCCAGCTTGCATGGCGGGGTTGCCTCCGCCAGCTCCGGGCCTTGCGGCGCTTGTGCGCCCGCCCGGTTCGCGCTTCGCTGGGGTCTGCCTCGGGACCATGGGGTCCTCCGGTCTCACGTCCCCTCCACGCGCGTTTAGGGTCTCCGGGGCACTCCCGGCGACCATGATGTTGATTGCGGCGTTCAGGTCGCGGTCGATGACGAGACCGCAGGCCTCACAGCGGTACGTGCGCACGGAGAGGGGCAGCTTGGCTTTCACTGCCCCGCATCCCGAGCATGTCTTGCTGCTTGGGTACCAACGGTCTATGACGTGTATGGTGGTGCCCGTGCGTACGCACTTGTACTCGAGCTCGCGGCGGAACTCGCCGAACGAGGCGTCCTCGACGGCCTGGGCGAGGTTGTGGCTTGCCACCATTCCCGCGACGTTGAGGTCCTCGATTGAGATTTCCGAGTAGCTCCTGGCAAGGTGGGTCGTGAGCTTCTCGAGGTCGTCGCGGCGCTGGTTGGCGACGCGGGCCTGGATGCGCTGGACGCGGTGCCTCGCCCTGGCGCGACGCCCTGACCCCCTCTGCCTGCGCGAGAGGTCGCGCTGGGCCCTTGCGAGCCTGCGAAGCGATGCCTGGTAGCGCCTGGGATTCCCGATGACCGTGCCGTCGGAAAGCGTGGCGAGGTGGGAGACGCCGAGGTCCACCCCCACCGCGGGGCCCTTGGGCTGGGAAGAGGTCACGTCCGCCCGCTCGACCGTGAAGGAGGCAAACCAGCGACCGGCATGACAGGAAACGGTCATTCGCGTCACATGGGCACCTCCGACCCGGCGTGCCACGTCCTCCATGCAGTGGACGCGCCCTATCCTCGGAAGTCTGAGGGCCTTGGGGTCGCCGTCGATGAGGCCGAACGAGCCGGTCGTGTAGGCGAATTTAGGCGTTGAACTTGCCTTGCTCTTGAACTTGGGAAAGCCGACGGCCTTCCCTTTGCGCTTGCCGCGCTTTGAGTCGAGGAAGGACCTGAGCGCGCGGGACAGGCACTCGAGGCCGTAGGAGTAGGCCTCCTTGGAGTTCTCGGCCCACCAGGGGGCAAGGACGTCCTTGCTGGCATTCCACCAGCGCCTGAGCGCGTAGTGCGAGAGGTCGGGCCTTTCCTTTGCTTCAAGCTGCCCCTTGACGTGGGCAAGGCCTGCGTTGTATGCGAACCGGGCGGCACCCGCATGCGACAGGAGCATGCGGGCCTGCCTGGGCGTGGGGTCGAGCGCGACCTTGACGGCCTCAATCATCGCGACTCGCCGCCTCGAGGGCGCTCTCGGCGCGGTGCCTGGCGGCACGTCTCCCGTAGAGCCTCGCGCAGAAGGAAGTGAGCACCTCGGTCATGTCGCGCACAAGGTCGTCGTCGAGCTCCGTGTCGTCCACCACGACGACGCGCCGTCCCTGGGCCGCGAGCGCGCTCTCGACGAGGCCCGCGTTCATGCGGGCGAGGCGGTCTCTGTGCTCCACGATGATGGTGGTGACGGTGGGGTCCGCGAGGAGGCGACTGAGCTTGCGCCTCTTGTCGCTCATGCCGCTCCCGATCTCTGACACAACCTCGGGATCCCCCACTCCCATGGAGACGGCAAAGGCCTTCAGGCGATCGGCCTGCCTCACGAGGTCGGACTTCTGGTCAGATGAGCTAACGCGGGCGTAGCAGACGGTGCGACCCGCTGAGGCAGGCGTGGAACCAAGCTCGTACTTCGGGTCATGCACGAGCCAGACGCCGGTCGCCGTCTTCTCGACGGGCACCGGCATCTTGCCCTCGCGGCACCACTTCCACACGGTTTGTTCGTTGAGGCCCTCTCGCTCGGCCCATTCCCTGGCTCTCATAGAGCAAAGAATAGCAGATTCAAACAATCTATCGCAAGCCAACCGACTAGCAGATTGTTACCCCACAATGGATAGGCAGGCAGAGGACCTATCATTCTTGGAAGGATGACCCATGATCGGCGACAGGGGCTTTGATATCACCACAGATGCATATGCCGAAGTCGGAAGGCGTGAGGCGCTCAGAGGCGTCTGCAGATGCGTGCTTTCCCAGATAGAGCGGCCCTACCCCTGCTCAGAGCGCCAGACGCTCACCTGTGCCGA
>SFGZ01000034.1 GCA_004557505.1 Coriobacteriaceae bacterium
CTCGCGCTCCGCAGCCATCATCTTGAGCGCCTTCTTGTCGCTCACGGTGAGCGACAGCGAGAGCGTCGTGCGCTTCTCGTCCGCCGTCGTGTCGGCGACAACGGCCTTTTCTATCTTCTTCTGCTCGACCTCGCGGTCGGCAGCGTATTTCTCGAACATATTCGCCATGGCTCGACCTCCTTTAATCATTTACATATTTGTACAATTATACACCATAGGGACGCATTTGTCCATACGCAACACGCCTCTGACCTGCGGTTATTCCTTCGGAAACCCCGCAGCCTCGCGCACCGTGCCCACCAGGGCGAGAGTCGCCTTCGCGGCCTTGCCGCGTCGGTCGAACTCGACCACGGACTTGCCGGCGGCTCCCGCCTGAACGAACGCCTCGGACTGGGGCAGCTTGGCCACCGTCTGGTCGCCAGCCAGACCCTCGAACCACTCCATGAAGTCGCGGGACGCCTTGAAGCGGTTCCACCCGTTCATCACGTAGACAATCTTCGCGCGGCCGTTCTTGAACACCGCCTTGCGCATGCGCATCAGCGGCTCGATGTCCCTCGACGTGGTTCTGGTCGGGATGACCACCACGTCCGCCTCCTTCAGCCAGTCCGCCAGCCCCTCCTGCAAGGCCCCCGGCGTGTCCACCACGGCGACCTGCGCGCCGTCCGCCTCATGCGTCTTGTGCAACGTGCCGCCCTGCGTGTCCAAGTCGTAAAAGCTCACGGGGATGCCGGAGCGCTCGAAGGAGAAGGCAATCTCGTCGGCGACCAAGGACTTGCCAACGCCGCCTTTCTGATTGCATACCAGAATCGTCTTCATATCCTCACCTCGCTATATATTTAATCAATTACGCATTTCCATATTTAATTATATGAGCCGACAAACGCATGTTCAACTGCCACTTTCGGGGCTTTATCGGGTCTTCATCTGGGCTTTTGCCGGTCTCCAAACGGGCTTCACGCCCTCGCTTCGCTCCGTCCGTTCCGCCGCGTTTTCCGAATCCGGCTCATAAATGAGCGGACGACGAAAACCCCGATTTTCCGCCCCTTGCGCGTACGCCCGTCAACAGCCCTTTTGAAGGTCTCTTCGTAGCCCGCGAGCGGACTGCACCCATGCAGGACGCCTGCGGCGTCGGGTGCCAATCCGAAGAGAAAGGAGGTCCGTATATGGACAGAGACCGATTCAAACCCAACAGCCCGCAGGAGGAGGCCATGTGGAGGGCGCAGGTGCTCAGGCGCACCGCCCGCATCTGCTCGGCGAAGGCCAAGGAGCTTGAGCGCATGGCGAAGGTGGACGGGAACACCCCCATGTGCGACAGCGGCACCCTGAAGGACGTCCTCAAGCGCATCGACAACGTGATGGAGTGGCGGTTCGTGAATGCGCTGGGCGAGGTCGTCCTCGACGGGGACATCCTCGCGGAGAGCATCGACTGCGAGACCCTGCGAACCATGCGCTACTGCGTGGCGGAATACCTCAAGAGAATCGAGGAGCGGGAAGCGGAGGGGGAAGGCGATGAGTGACTACGGCATCAAGACCTACGCCGACCTCGCCGAGACGTGCGGCGGGATGGTGCTCGCAAACGAGATTGCCAACCGCCCGCTCGAACCCGTGAGCGGAGACTGGGCACCGTGGGACGAGATTTTCCAGTGGTACATCGTGCAGGACCCGTCGTTTATCATGGAGCACACCGACGAGCCGGTGTTCCACGACGAGGAGCTTGACCTGTACGTGTGGGGAATCACGCACTTCGGGACCAGCTGGGACTACGTGCCGGCACCTGAAATCCATTGAGAAAGGGAGCAGCTTGACGCTGCTCCCTCATCTTTTCGGCTACTCGCCGAACTGCTCGTCCTTGTCCGCCGACCTCGGCGTACTTGGGCTGACACTTCGCGCCCTGGCATAGCGCGCCTGCATGGTCTTGGCATGTGCCTTGGTCTCACGCTCGTCCTCGTTGGACAGCGCCTTCTCCGCTGCCTTGAGGCGCTTCTCGGCGTCCCACATGCTCCTGCGGGACTCGTAGACGCGCCTCTCCGCCTCCTCGCGCTGCCTGCGGCGCTCCTCCGCGAGCACCTGCTGAATCATCATGCGCAGCATCAGGGCGGTCATGTCGGCCATCATGCGGGACACGGGGTCCTTGGCGTTGCGCCCCGCCTTGGCGAACACGTGCATGCCGGCCAGAAGCCCCGGGCACGGGCTTTGCAGGGTGTCGCGTGCCTCCTTGGAGGCATAAAACTCGCGCCTTGCTGCGTCCACGTCCTCGCGCAGCTTCGCCAGCTGCTCGTCCGGGTGGTTGCGCGCCTCCACGAGCGCCTCGTAGCGCTCGTCCATGAAGGGCTTGCCCTCC
>SFGZ01000011.1 GCA_004557505.1 Coriobacteriaceae bacterium
GGAATCGGCGGTGGCGTGCCGCGGTCGCCGGAAGCGGGGCATGTGGCTGGCCTAGTTGGCCACCTTGTGGTGCGGGACCATCGTGCTGCGGTCGATGGCGCAGAACCGGTAGCCCAGCGCCTGGTAGTGCTCGATGATCGCGGGCAGGGCCTCGACGGTGGTGTCCTTGGTGGCGGCGTCGTGGCAGAGCAGGATGATGTTGGGGTAGTCGTCGTAGGCGTAGGAGTTCTCGACGATCTGCTCGGTCGTACACACCGCGCCGTCGCCGCTCGAGGCGTTCCAGTCGTAGTACTGGTAGCCGCGCCGCTGCACGTCGTCCACCAGGACGTCCATGATGCCCGCGCTGTACCTCTCGGAGATGGTGTTGGACGAGCCGCCCGGGAAGCGGATGAAGCAGGGCACGTAGCCGATCTGGTCTTTGACCACCTGGGCGATCTGGTCGAGGTCGTCGAAGAAGGCGCCCTCGGACGAGTAGACCCGCGCGTAGTCGTGGGTGTAGGAGTGCAGGCCGATGGTGTTGCCGTCGTCGTGGGCCTTCTTGATCATGCCGTAGTGGTCGGGGTCATGCCCCACCACGAAGAACGTCGCCTTGGCGCCGTATCGGTCGAGGATGTCGAGCACGCGCTGCGTGTTTTTCGAGGGGCCGTCGTCGAAGGTGAGGTAGACGACCTTCTCGCCGTTGTTCTTGTAGTTCCACTCCGTGTGCGCGTCGGGGTCCACGGCGAACTCGGCCGCGCGCGGGTCTTCGGAGGACGCGCCGCCCTCGCCGCCCTGGGCCGGCTCTGCCGCCGCGCCCGCGCCGTCGTCGGACGGGCCGTCGGGCTGCGCCCCCTGCTGCGCGCTGTCCGTGGTGGGGGTGCCCCCCGCGCCCCACGAGCACGACAGCGCCCACGCCGCAACGACGCAGACCGCTATGGCGAGGACGACGCCGACGGACACGACGGCCGGCGCGCCTCTTCGCGCGTGCCCATGGCCCTGCGACGCCCCTTGCCGCAAATGGGCGACGCGCGGGGCGTCCTCTCGTGTATGTCCATGGTGACGTGCCATGCGAACGTCCTCTCCCGCGCGGCCGAAAAGTTATGGCGGCGCCAGCCTCCCCATGCCGGTTCGGCCACCGCAGCGCATGACCATGGTAATCCCGAGGTAACTTTGCGGTGCGCGAGAAAGCTGGGTGCCGAGAGATTCCCTACCGCCCCGCCGCCTCGCGTCCGGCGTCGAACGCGGCGAGGTTCGCCTCGACGGTCTTTGGCGGCACGCGGCGGCCGATGGCGTCGCGCCACTCGCCCACCGCGAAGGGGAGCGCGGTGGAGAGCGCGCCGACCAGCACCACGTTGGTCGAGCGGGGGCTTCCCACGCTGCGGGCGATCTCGCCGGCGTCTATGCGCACGGCACCGATCTCGTCCAGGCGCGCGCCCACCCTCCGGGGCATCTGGGCGTTGCCGATGTTGACGGGCACGGGGACGATGGTCTCGTCGTTCACAAAGAGACGTCCCCCCTCTCTCAGGAACTGCTGGTTGCGCAGGGCCTCGATGGCCTCGAAGGCCACCAGCACGTCCGCGCAGCCGGGGTCGCAGACCATCGTGTCGACCCTCTCGCCCATGCGGATGACCGTGGAGACGGATCCGCCCCGCTGGCTCATGCCGTGTATCTCGGAGACCTTCACGTCCAGGCCCGCCTCGGAGGCGGTCATGGCGAGGATGTTGCCGGCAAGGATCGTGCCCTGCCCGCCAACCCCGGCGAGAAGGACGGTCGTGGTGTGGTCAAGGCGAACGCGCTGGCCCATGTGGACGGTCGAGCTCGCCGCCGATGCTGTTGTGTGTGGCATGTGTGTCTACCTCCCTTGCGTGGGGCCGGGCCTACTCGGACTCGATGCACCCGAAGGGGCACACCTGCTCGCACTGGCCGCAGCCCACGCACTGCGTGGGGTCGATGATGGCGTAGTTGGTCTCGTCCTTGCCCAGCGCCGGGCAGCCGATCTGGACGCAGGTGCCGCAGCGGCGGCAGTCGCGGATGACGGGCGCGGGTCGGTGCGTGCGGTCGACCAGGCGGCACGGGGCGCGGAAGATGACCACCGAGAGCCGGTCCTCATGGGACACGGCCTCCTTGAGCGCGGCCCGCACGGCGGGGAGGTCCTGCGCGTCCGCCTCGACGACCTCGTCGACGCCGATGGCGCGGCAGAGCGCGGGCAGGTCGAGGGGACGGCCCGCGGGGCGGTCGAGGACTGAGGGCTTCTCGTCCGCGTCCACGAGCGGGCTGATGCGCGCGCCCTGCTCGGAGAGGGTGAGGCCGTTCACGGGGTTGCCCTGGGTGCCGGTCATGGCCGTGGTGCGGTTGTCAAGGATGAGAAGCGTCCCCTTGCCGCCGTTGTAGGCCGTGCCGAGAAGCGACGTGATGCCGGAGTGCGCGAAGGTGGAGTCGCCGATGACGCCCACAACGGGACGCTTGGCGCGCCCGGGGACGCCGGCGAGCTCCATCCCGTGGCTCATGCTGAGAGACGCGCCCATGTCGATCACCGAGTCGACGGCGCGGAAGGGCGCGACGGCGCCCAGCGTGTAGCAGCCGATGTCGCCCGTCACGATGGCCTTCATGCGGCGCAGCTCGTTGAAGACGAGGCGGTGCGGGCAGCCGGCGCAGAACGCGGGTGGGCGCGGGGGGAGGTCGCTGGCGGCCTCGAGATGCGCGGGCGCGCCCTTGCCGAAGCTCCTCAGGATGTCCGCGGGGAAGATCTCGCCGGAGCGGGGCAGCGGCGCCGCAGGCGGCTCCTCGCAGCGAACGCCCAGCGCGGCCACATGGTCGCGGAAGTAGCGGCAGGACTCCTCCACCACGTAGACCCTCTCGACCGAGGCGGCGAAGCTCGCGAGGAGCTTGGGCGGCAGCGGCCAGGTGAGGCCGAGCTTGAGCGTGGACGCTTCGGGCAGCGCCTCGCGCACGTGGTTATAGAGGGCGCCGGCGACGATGACGCCGACCCCGGCGTCGCGCATCTCGACGCGGTTGAGGTCGGTTGTCTCGGCAAACTCCACCAGGGCGTCTTCGCGCGCGTTGGTCGCGCGGGTGCGCGCCACGGCGTAGGCGGGCATCATGACGTACTTGCTGGGCTGGCTCTGGTAGTCGCGCGGGGCCCCGGCCTTAGGGTCGCGCCCGTGGACGCACTCGACCATGGTCCTCGTGTGGGCGATGCGCATGGTCTCGTGCAGGATGACCGGGACGTCGAAACGCTCGGAGATGTCGAACGCCCTGCGCGCGAAGTCGTAGGCCTCCTGGGAGTCCGAGGGGTCGAGGCACGGCACGCGGGCGAACGCGGCGTAGTTCCTCGTGTCCTGCTCGTTCTGGGAGCTGTACATGGAGGGGTCGTCGGCCACGAGCAGCACCAGGCCGGCGTTGACGCCGGTGTTGGCAAGCGACATGAAGGGGTCGGCCGCAACGTTCAAGCCCACGTGCTTCATGGTGACGAGCGTGCGCACGCCACCCATGGCAGAGCCGATGCCCACCTCGAGGGCGACCTTCTCGTTGGGCGACCACTCGCAGTAGACGTCACCGTGCTGCACGAGGTTCTCGAGGGTCTCGGTGGAGGGGGTTCCGGGGTATCCCGTTCCCACGCCCGTGCCGGCCGACCATGCCCCCTCGGCGATGGCCTCGTTGCCCGACAGAAGTTGCTTTCCCATGTGTTCTCCTCTCCCGGCGGTCTGCCCGCCTTGGTTCCTCCCTTGACGGGCGCCCTAAGCCCTGTTCTCCCGGTCTACCAGGTGCGCCGCCCCATACCTCTCGCGCAGCAGCGGCTTCTCGATCTTGCCCGTGGGGTTTCTCGGCACCTCGGCGAAGATCACCCTGCGTGGCCGCTTGTAGCGGGGGAGCGCCAGGCAGAACTCGTCGATGTCCTTCTCGGCGGTCCCCTCGTGGCCGGGCTTGAGCTCGATGATTGCCGCGGGTATCTCGCCCAGGCGCTCGTCGGGAAGGCCGATCACGGCCACGTCCTGGATGGCGGGGTTCGAGGCGAGGAAGTCCTCTATCTGCACGGGGTAGAGGTTCTCGCCACCCATCACGATGACGTCCTTCTTGCGGTCGACCAGCCAGTAGAAACCGTCCTCGTCCTGGCGCGCCATGTCGCCGGTGTGGAGCCAGCCGTCAACCAGGATCTCGGCCGTGGCCTCGGGATCTTTGTAGTAGCACTCCATGAGGCCCGGCCCCTTGACGCAGAGCTCGCCCACCTCGCCGCGCGCGACCTTTGCGCCCGTCTCGTCCACGACCTTGCACGCCCAGCGGTAGCCGGGCACGCCGATGGCGCCCACGTGGCCCACGTTCTCCACGCCCAGGTGGACGCAGCCGGGCCCGCAGGACTCCGAGAGGCCGTAGTTGGTGTCGTACCGCTGGTTGGGGAAGACCTTGAGCCAGCGGCGCACCAGGCTCTTGGGCACGGGCTGGGCGCCGATGTGCATGAGGCGCCACTGGCCGAGGCGGTAGTCGGACAGCGTGACCGTGCCCTGCTCGATGGCGAGCAGGATGTCCTGCGCCCACGGGACGAGCAGCCACACGATGGTGCAGCGCTCGCTCGAGACGGTCTCGAGGATGGTTTTGGGGCACACGCCGCGCAGGAGGATGCCGCGGCCGCCCACGGCAAGCGACCCCATCCAGTGCATGATGGCGCCGGTGTGGTAGAGGGGTGGGATGCAGAGAAAGACGTCGTCGTGGGTCTGGCCGTGGTGCTTCTGCTCCATGATGGCGGCCTGGGTGAGGCTCTCGTGGTGGTGGAGTATGGCCTTGGGGAAGCCCGTGGTGCCCGAGCTGAAGTAGATGGCGGCGTCCTCGTCTGCCGAGAGCGGGACCATGGGGTCTGCCGAGGAGCACAGCCCCACAAGCTCCTGGTAGGACTCGGCCCAGGTGGGGCAGTCGTCGCCCACGTAGAAGAGCAGGCGCCCCTTCTGGACCTGCGGCACGATTCCCTCGACGCGGCCGATGAACTCGGGGCCAAAGACCAGGATGTCGGCATCGGACTTCTCGACGCAGTAGCGGATCTCGTCGGAGGAGTAGCGGAAGTTGAGGGGCACCACGGTGGCACCGCTCTTGAGCGCGCCAAAGTAGATGGGGAGCCACTCGATGCAGTTGTAGAGCAGGATGGCCACCCTGTCGTCCCTGCGGATGCCACGCGAGAGCAGCAGGTTGGCGAAGCGGTTGGCCTTCTCGTCGAAGACCCGCCAGCTCATCTCGCGGCGGAAGGGCTCGTCGTCCGTGGTCTCGACAAGCTCGTACTCGCGCCAGGTGATGTGGCGGTTCTCGTGGCGCTGCGGGTTCACCTCTACGAGCGCGACCTCGCTGGGGTAGAGTTCGGCGTTCTTGCGCAGCATGTCGACGATGGTCACGGTGTCTCCAAATGGCCCGGTGGCTTTGCGGGAAGTACCTGGCGGTGGCTGCGGGCGCGTGCCAGCAGCTCTCATAATTCTAGACGGCCGCGCGGTTTCCCGCCGCGCAAACGGCGAGCGAATGGCGAGAGCGGCCCCGGCGTGGGATATGCCGCGGGATTTCGACGTTTAGGGATCTCCCGGACGTCTAGGCCGTCCTAACCGTCTGAAATCGGCGGAGCCGCCGGAATGACGCGCTTTTTCGCCGTTTAAGGGGCTCTAAACGTCCGAGAGATCCCTAAACGTCTGGGATCAGCGGAGCAGTGCCTCGGCTGTCTTTGACCGGGCGATTGCCGGCACCATCGCATGCCAATGACGCCGGGGGGCGCACCCCGTGCGGCTTGCGTCAAGCCCTTGTCGTCCCCGCCTTCTCGTCCCCCTGCGCCAGCGCCCCTTCAGACTTTTTCTATACGGGGTTGATTTTTTTCAAATCTGAGTCAAAATACTTGACCGTCCAAGCAAAGATGCCAGCAATCGGTGGAAGGCGGTTCGGCCACCGCCGCCGGGCGAAAGGAACAGCCATGCAGTCGAAAATCGCGCACGCAGCCGAGCGAAAGGCCTTTGGCATCGCAATCGACCAGGCCATCAGGGGCGTCAGGAGCGACCATCCCGAGGAGGCCATCAACAGGTTCCTGGCCATGGGCGGCAAGCTCCTCGCCGACACCGCACCCGACATGGCAAACTCCCTCGGTCGCGCGTTCTACCCCGGCTCCAAGTGGGAGGATTTCCTCATCGAGCTGGTGAGGGACCGCGTTGACCCCAACATCTTGAAGACCGCCGTCCTGAACGGCGCCTACGAGTCGGCCTTCCGCGGCCTGCGCGAGACCACCCAGTCTGCCGAGAGATACCAGTGCAACGTGCCCTGGATCATCATCTTCGACCCCACCAGCGCGTGCAACAAGCACTGCATCGGCTGCTGGGCCGCCGACTACGGCAACAGCCTCAACCTCTCCTTCGATGACATGGACCGCCTGGTCAGCGAGGCCAAGGCGCTGGGCACCCACTTCTTCATGATGACCGGCGGCGAGCCCCTGGTGCGCAAGAAGGACGTCGTTCGCCTTGCCGAGAAGCACCGCGACTGCATCTTTGGCCTCTTCACCAACGGCTCGCTCATCGACCAGCGGCTCTGTGACGACTGCAAGCGCCTGGGCAACATCGTGTTCTCGATGTCGCTCGAGGGCTTCGAGGCCGCCAACGACGGCCGCCGCGGCGACGGCTCCTTCGACGAGGTCGTCCGCGCCATGGACCTCATGACCGGGAACGGCGTGCCCTTTGGCATCTCCACCTGCTACACGCGCGACAACGTCGAGGACGTCACCTCCGACGAGTACTACGACTTCATCATCGGGCACGGGGCGCTGTGGCAGTGGTACTTCCACTACATGCCCGTGGGGGCGGGCGCCAACGCCGACCTCATGCCCACCGTCGAGCAGCGCAGGTACATGATCGACCGCATCCGCAAGATCCGCGACTACGAGGGCGGCAAGCCCATCATGGCCATGGACTTCCAGAACGACGGCGAGTTCGTGGGCGGCTGCATCGCCGGCGGCCGCGTGTTCTGCCACGTGAACGCCCGCGGCGACGTCGAGCCCTGCGTCTTCATCCACTACTCCAACGCAAACATCCACGAGAAGAGCTGGCTTGAGTGCCTGCGGCAGCCCATCTTCCAGGAGTACCGCTCCCACTGGCCCTGGAACGACAACATGCTGCGCCCCTGCCCCATGCTCGAGAACCCGCAGGTCCTTCCCGAGATGGTCCGCGACGCGGACGCCAAGTCCACGGAATACGCCTCGCCCGAGGACGTCGGCCACCTGTGCTCCCGCACGGCCGAGTATGCTGAGAGGTGGGCGCCCGAGGGCGACCGCATCTGGGTCGAGGAGCACCCCACCGGCAAGAAGGTCTACGAGGATGACATCTCCATGATGGATGTCAGCGAGAAGGCCAAGATGCTTGCCGAGAGGGACGCCAAGCTCGACTCCCAGATAGAGGGGCAGCCCGAGGGGGAGAGGGAGATGGCCGGCGCCTCGAGGTAGCGCTCTCGCCGCGCGTCCCGGCGCGCAGTCGCCCCGCCGGCGTCGCCTGGTCGACGTGGCGGCGGGCGGGAGCGTCCCCCCTGCGCCCCGGCCGCGCCACAAGCGCGACGGGGCCGAGCGTGGGCGGCTGGCATGGAGCGGTGCGCGCGGCGCGACGGGAGGGGAAGCGCATGTGGGTTCTGGCTGCGGTCGGGTCGGCGGTCTTTGCGGGCGTCACCGCCATTCTCGCCAAGTGCGGCATCCGGCACACCGACTCTGACGTCGCGACGGCGGTGCGCACCATCGTCGTCCTGGCGTTCGCATGGATCATGGCAGGCGTGGTGGGCTCGATTCCCACCATAGGTCAGGTTGCGCCAGGCTCGCTCCTCTTCCTGGCGCTCTCCGGCCTTGCCACCGGCGCGAGCTGGATCTGCTACTTCAAGGCACTCTCGGTGGGTGACGTCAACAAGGTCGTACCCATCGACAAATGCTCGACAGTGCTCACGGTGCTTCTCGCCATCGCGCTGTTCGGCGAGACCGAGAATCTCGCCGCAAAGCTCGTGGGCTGCGCGGGCATCCTCGCGGGCACCCTCATGATGGTCGAGCGCAGGCCGCAGGGAGATGACGTCCAGGGGCGCTCGTGGGCGTGGTACGCCGTGGGCTCGGCCGTCTTCGCGGCGCTCACGTCGGTCCTCGCCAAGGTGGGCCTCGACGGCGTGGAGTCAAACCTCGCGACGGCCATCCGCATCTGCTTCGTGCTGGTCATGGCGTGGGTCGTGGTCGCCATGCGCGGCAAGCTGGGCGAGGCCTGCGGCATCGACCGGCGCGAGCTGATTTTCATATGCCTGTCCGGCGTGGCCACGGGCGCTTCGTGGCTCTGCTACTACTATGCCATCCAGGCCGGCGCGGTCTCGGTCGTGGTGCCCATCGACAAGCTGTCGATCGTGGTGTCCATGGCCTTCTCGGCGGCGGTCTTCAAGGAGACCTACACCAGGCGCTCCCTTGCGGGCCTGGCGGCCATCGTGGCGTCGACGCTCCTGATGACGGCCTTCAGGTAGACGCATCGCAGGCGCCGCGGCCGTCGGTGTTCGCCGTTCGCGGCGCTAGTACTTGTTGTAGATGTGCTCGGCGGAGCCGCGCAGGCCCGTGACGCAGAGTGTGCTTCCGTCGTCGAGCACCACGGTGCCGCTGAACGTTCCAAACACCTGGTGCTGCCGGCTTACGATCACGCCGGCAACATCGATGTTGTCGGTGCGGTCGATCCGCGGATTAAAGGCCAGGTCGAGGCGGCCCTCGTCATCGGTCACGTGCCAGGGCGAGAGGTACGCATAGCCTCTCTCGCCAACGGGGATGCCAAAGTCGACGCGCCCCAGCTTGTGGGCCACGCCGTCCACAAACGCCATGTTCTCGCTGGCCGCGCGCGTGTTACCAAAGCCGTACCCAAGGTTGAGCCCCACCACGTGCCCGCCCTGGCGTCCCTGCGCCACCGCCCAGTACCAGGTGTTCTCATACGTCCAGACGCCACGGCCCCAATCGAGCAGGCCAAACGAGTCATCCCGCGAGAACCTGTGGAAGAGTGCGCCGCGGCGGAAGCCTCCCCATGCGCGCATGCCGATGATCTTGCGGTTGTAGTAGAAGGCGTGGGGGTCCTCGTCCCACGGCGTGCAGATGACCATCGAGTCCCGCGGCTGCTGGTCGAGCAGGACCTCGACCTCAAGGTCGTCCTTTCCGTCAAAGCCGCGCATGGAAAACGAGAGGCGCCGGCCGGGACCAACATGGCGCCAGTCCACGCTGCAACGCCCGTTCGCCCAGTGGATGTCGCCCACGTCCGAACTGGCCGGAAGCCCCATCGAACCCAGCGGCAGCGGCACCGTCTCGGAGGTGGTCTTGAACGTGCGTGCTGAGAAGTCCATCACAGAGGCCGAGACAAGCCCCAGGTACCCCAGGTCGCCGAAGGTGAGCGCCACGGCGTAGCGCTCGTCGTTCACGAGGTAGTAGTCCCAATCCTTGATGCGCCACAAGGGGGCCCGGATGTCCGCGTGATCGTAGGAGAAGGGCGGGCGCGACGCCCATCCCGGCTCTCGAAGGCGGCCCTCCTCGTCAAGAAGCCTGCCGGTTCCGGTGATGCGATGCTCGGACATGGCAACCCCTCTCCACGAGACCGCTTCGTGGCCCAAGCATCCCCCGCCGGGGAGGGGTCGGCGCCGCCTCTTCGGCGTGCGGTCGAATCGGGTGGGATGACCATGCGCCGGGGCATGCCCCTCGGCCCTCGCCCGCCCATTTTTCGAGCGCGTTTCAGGCGTGTGTATGTTGGGCAGCGAGTCGCCCCCGTTTTTCTTGACGAAACACACCCCGCATAGACTTCCCTCGGTACGTAGGGCCCCGTGGAGTGTGGCGGGCGCCCGCATGGCACGCCCGCCCGCGCGGGCGCTTGGAGAGGGGAACACATGGCATCCAACCAGGCGGCCAAAGGCGCCGGCACCGGCCAGGGGCTGTATCGGGAGGAATTCGAGCACGACGCCTGCGGCATCGGCGCGATCGCTCACCTCAAGGGCCAGAAGTCGCACCAGCTGCTCGACGACGCGCTCACGCTGCTCGTGAACCTGGAGCACCGAGGCGGCAAGGGCTTGGAGAGGAACACCGGCGACGGTGCCGGCATCCTGTTCCAGATGCCGCACCGCTTCTTCCGCAAGGAGGCCCAGAAGTACGGCCACCTGCTCCCGGACGAGGGGGAGTACGGCGTGGCCATGGTCTTCTTCCCGCAGGACGAGGAGGGCGCCCAGGCGGCTCGTCGCGTCTTCGAGGAGGTCTGCGCCGAGCAGGGCGTCCCCCTGTTCTTCTGGCGCGAGGTGCCCATCGACCAGCATGACCTGGGAGAGACGGCCCGTGCCTGCATGCCCACCATATACCAGGCGTTTCTTGGCCGTCCGGCGGACGTCCCCGCGGGCGACGAGTTCGAGCGCAGGCTCTACGTGTGCCGTCGCTCCATCGAGAAGTCTGCCGGCGCCTGCCACGCGCTTGCGGGCAAGATCTTCTACGTATGCTCCATGAGCTCGCGCACCATCGTGTACAAGGGCATGCTCGTCGCCACCCAGATGCGCGACTTCTACCTGGATCTGAACGACGCCGCTGCCGAGTCGGCGCTCGCCCTCGTGCATTCCCGCTATTCCACCAACACCACGCCCAGCTGGGAGCGCGCGCACCCCAACCGATACATCGTCCACAACGGCGAGATCAACACCCTGCGCGGCAACGTCAACTGGATCCGCGCCCGCGAGTCCGAGTTCTACTCGCCCGTGCTCGGCGCGGACCTCGGCCGCGTGATGCCCGTCATCAACCGCGAGGGCTCCGACTCCGCCATCCTCGACAACGTCCTCGAGTTCCTCACCATGAACGGCAGGCCCCTCTCGCGCGCCGTCACGATGCTGCTCCCCGAGCCCTGGGACAAGAACAGGCAGCTCTCCGACGCACGCCGCGCCTACGACTGCTACCAGTCCATGCTCACCGAGAGCTGGGACGGCCCCGCCGCCATCGCCTTCTCGGACGGCCGCATCACCGGCGCCGCGCTCGACAGGAACGGCCTGCGCCCCGCTCGCTACTACGTCACCCACGACGACCGCATGATCCTTGCCTCCGAGGCGGGCGCCCTGAGCGTCGAGCCCGACGAGATCCTACAGGCCGGCTCGCTCGGCCCCGGCCAGATGTTCGTCGTCGACCCCTCGCAGGCCCGCATCATCTGGGACGATGAGGTCAAGGCGCACTTTGCCGCGCAGAAGCCCTTCCGTGACTGGATCGACGAGGAGACCCTCTCGGTGGCCGACCTCGCCGAGGGCGAGCGCAACCCCTTCGGCGACATCGATGCCAAGGTCCCCCTCACCCAGCGCCTCGCCCGCCACGGTTACCACTTTGATGACGTCGAGGAGGCCGTGCGCCCCATGGCCGACACGGGCAGGCCCCCTCTGGCCTCGATGGGCGCGGACGTCCCCCTCGCCGTGCTCTCCGGCCGCCCGCGCTCGTTCTTCGACTACTTCAACCAGCTCTTCGCGCAGGTCACCAATCCGCCCATCGACGCACTGCGCGAGAGCTTCGTGACGTCCTCCGTGCTCTACCTGGGCAACCACGGCAACATGCTCGAGGACTCCCGCAAGAACTGCCAGCTGCTCCGCCTGGACGACCCCATCCTCACCGGGGACGAGTTCGAGCGCATCGCCACGCTCGACCGCCAGGGGTTCCGCGCCGCGTGCTTCTCGGCCGCGTATCCGCGCGAGGCGAAGGCAGGCGCGCTCAGGGCGGCGCTCGAATCGCTGTGCGAGGACGTCGAGCAGGCCGTGCGCGCCGGGGCCAATGTGGTGGCCGTCTCCGACCGCGCGGGCGAGGGCCAGGTGCCCATCCCGTCCCTGCTCTCGGTCTCGGCCGTCCACAACCACCTGATCCGCGTTGGCATCCGCATGAGGGCCGACATCGTGGTCGAGTGCGGCGACGCCATCACCCCGCACGACTACGCCGCGCTCGTGGGCTACTCCGCCTCGGGCGTCTACCCCTACATGGCCCACGAGTGCATCCGCGCCCTGGCGGAGCACGGCTCTCTGGGCGTGGGCGCCGAGGAGGGCATCGCCAACTACGACCGCGCTGTCAACGCGGGCATCACCTCGATCATGTCCAAGATGGGCATCTCCACGATGCAGGGCTACCACTCCGCGCAGGTCTTCGAGATCGTCGGATTCGACCAGGGCTTTGTCGACCGCTGCTTCACGGGCACCGTCTCGCGCGTGGGCGGCCTCGACGAGGATGGCGTCGAGCGAGAGTGCAACGAGCGCTACGACGAGGCGCTGGCCCTGCTCAAGACCCCCGCGCCCACGCAGCTGGCCAGCTCCGGCATCACCAAGTGGCGCCCGCTCGGCGGCGAGGAGCACATCATCACGCCGCAGGTCATCTACCTTCTGCGCCGTGCCGTGCGCGAGAACAGCCCCGAGCTCTTCTCGGAGTACTCCCGGGCGCTGCACCCCAAGGGCCGCGCCATCATGCTGCGCGACCTCCTCGAGTTTGTGCCGCTGGCCTCCGGCCCCGTGCCCCTGGGCGAGGTCGAGGCCGCCGACTCCATCGTGAGGCGCTTCGCGACCAGCGCCATGAGCTTTGGCGCCATCTCCGACGAGGCGCACCGCGCCCTCGCCATCGCGATGAACCGCATCGGCGCCAAGTCCAACACGGGCGAGGGCGGCGAGGACCCCGATCGCGAGACCACGCTTACCAACGGCGATTCCGCAAACTCGAGGATCAAGCAGGTCGCCTCCGCGCGCTTTGGCGTGACGAGCCGCTATCTGGTCTCCGGCGAGGAGATCCAGATCAAGATGGCCCAGGGCGCCAAGCCCGGCGAGGGCGGGCACCTGCCCGGCACCAAGGTCTGGCCGTGGATCGCCAAGGTGCGCAACTCCACGCCCGGCGTGGGCCTCGTCTCGCCCCCGCCGCACCACGACATCTACTCCATCGAGGACCTGGCCGAGCTCATCTTCGACCTCAAGAACGCCAACCCCAACGCCAGGGTCTCGGTGAAGCTCGTCTCCGAGGTGGGCGTTGGCACCATCGCCACCGGCGTCGCCAAGGGCGGCGCGAACAAGATCCTGATCTCGGGCGCCAACGGCGGCACCGGTGCGGCACCGCGCGACTCCATCTACCACACGGGCCTGCCGCTCGAGCTCGGCCTCGCCGAGACCCAGCAGACCCTGCTCAAGAACGGCCTGCGCTCGCGCGTGGAGCTCGAGGCCGATGGCAAGCTCATGGATGGCCGCGACGTGGCCGTGGCGGCACTTCTCGGCGCCGAGGCCTTCGACTTTGGCACGGCCGCCCTGCTCTCGCTCGGCTGCCTCATGCAGCGCGACTGCCAGACGGACACCTGCCCCATGGGCATTGCCACGCAGAACTGCGAGCTGCGCCGTCGCTTCGGCGGCAAGCCCGAGCACGTTGTCAACTTCATGTACCTCGCGGCCGAGCAGCTGCGCCGCATCATGTCCGAGCTTGGCTTCCGCACGGTCCGGGAGATGGTCGGCCATCCCGAGTGCCTGCGCCAGGTGGAGGTCCCGGGCAACTGGAAGGCCAACTCCATCGACCTCTCGCCCGTCCTCGCATGCGTCACCAACGAGTACGGCAAGAGCGTCCCCGGCGCCGCCGCCCGCCACTACCTGCCTGAGATGGGTCCGGCCGACGAGCTTTCGGGCACGCTGGACGCCACGCTCTTCGTTCCCTACACCGAGGCGGCCCGCCGCACGCTCACCCCGGTGCGCTTCCATGCCGACATCGCCAACGTGAACCGCTGCGTGGGCACCATACTCGGCTCCGAGGTCACCCGTGCGCACCCGGAGGGGCTCCCCGAGGGCTCGATCACCATCGACTGCGCTGGCTCCGGCGGCCAGAGCTTTGGCGCCTTCCTGCCGGCCGGCATCACGATCAACATCCTCGGCGATGCCAACGACTACTTTGGCAAGGGCCTCTCCGGCGGCATCCTCACGGTGTCCCCGGCGCCTGGCGCCACCTATAAGTTCGACGAGAACACCTCCATCGGCAACGTGGCCTTCTACGGCGCCACGGGCGGCAGGGGCTTCATCAACGGCCTGGCCGGCCAGCGCTTTGGCGTGCGCAACTCCGGCGCCACCATCGTGTGCGAGGGCGTGGGCAACCACGGCTGCGAGTACATGACGGGTGGCACGGCGCTCATCCTCGGAGAGGTTGGCATCAACTTCGCAGCGGGCATGAGCGGCGGCGTGGCATTCGTCTACGACGAGTACGGAACGCTGTCCAGTCGCTGCAACACCGACATGGTCGAGCTCAAGCGGCCCGACGAGCGCGACTTCCAGACCATCCACGCCCTCATCGAGGAGCACGCGAGAAGGACCAAGAGCCCGCGCGGCATCAAGATGCTCTACATGTTCGACGACATCAGGGACAGGTTCGTGAAGGTCGTCTCGCACGAGTACGAGGTGGCCCTCGAGCTCACCGAGGCCGCCGAGGCGGCGGGCAAGACCCACGACGAGGCGGTCGAGACCGCCTTCGAGACCATGAGGAACGGGAGGTAGCGCCATGGGCAAAGTTGGGGCGTACATCGACCTCGGAAGGGTCGTCCACGGCGAGAGGCCCGCTGCCGAGACGCTCGGGGACTTCGACGAGCTCGCGGTGCCGCTGGACGAGAGGGGCCAGCGCTCGCAGGCGAGCCGCTGCATGTACTGCGGCGTGGCGTTCTGCCAGACGGGCTTCCCGTTTGGCAAGGCGCGCAGCTCGGGATGCCCGCTGCACAACCTGATCCCCGAGTGGAACGACCTCATGTGGCGCGGCCTTTGGACCGACGCCGCGGAGCGCCTCGCGCTTACCAACCCGCTGCCCGAGTTCACGAGCCGCGTGTGCCCCGCTCCCTGCGAGGCCGCGTGCAACCTGGGACTCGCTGACGAGCCCACCACCATCAAGGACGACGAGCGTGCCATCTCCGACCACGAGTGGGCCGAGGGCGGCCCCGCGCCGCTCGCGCCGGCCACCGGGGACGCGCCCCGCGTTGCCGTGGTCGGGTCCGGCCCAGCGGGGCTTGCCGCCTCGTGGGAGCTTGCCCGCAGCGGCGTGCGCGTGACGCTCTTCGAGCGCCACGACCGCGCGGGCGGCCTGCTCATGTACGGCATCCCCAACATGAAGCTCCCCAAGGAGGTCGTCGAGCGCAGGCTTGGGCTCATGGAGAGAAGCGGCATCGAGATCCGCTGCGGCGCGGATGCCGCCACACCCGAGGTTGCGGCCGAGCTCGCCGGCTTCGACGCCGTGATCGTCGCCACAGGCGCCGCCCAGGCGCGCGGGCTGCGCGTCCCCGGCGCGGACAACCCCAACGTGGCCTTTGCCGTCGACTACCTCACGGCGCAGACAAAGGCCCTGCTCGACGGCCACGCCGACACGCCCGCGCTGAGCGCCCGGGGTAAGGACGTGGTGGTCATCGGCGGCGGCGACACCGGCACCGACTGCGTGGCCACGGCGCTGCGCCAGCATGCCAGGAGCGTCAGCCAGCTGGAATTCCTGCCGGCTCCCCCGGAGGCGCGCGCCGCCTCCAACCGGTGGCCCGAGTGGCCCAACGTCAAGAAGACGGACTACGGCCAGCTTGAGGCGGAGTTTGTGCAGGGAGCAGACCCGCGCACCTGGGCAACCGACACGCTCGAGGTGCTCGGGGACGAGAGGGGCGGCATCCGCGGCCTGCGCGTGGTCTCCCTTGACTGGTCCCATGGAAAGCCCGAGCACATCAAGGGCTCCGAGCGCGAGATCCCGGCGCAGCTGGTCCTTCTCGCCATGGGCTTCACGGGTCCCGAGGCATCGGTCTACGAGGCGCTTGGCGTCAAGACCGAGGAGCTGCGCGGCGGCGTGAGGCCAAGGCTCGTCGCGGCTGACTCGCACCGCACCGTGGGCGAGGGCAGGGTGCCGGTCTTTGCCGCCGGCGACGCACGCTCCGGCTCGTCGCTTGTGGTCACTGCCATCTCCGACGGCCTTGCCTGCGCTGGCGAGGTTGCCAGCGAGCTGGGACTCTAGGGCGTATTCCTCGGCCGGCAACGGATCATTGTGAGCTTTCCGCTACTCAAGTTCTGGATCATGCCCAACTCCAAGGACAAGCGGATTGAGACTAAGGAGGTGCGGCGACTCGAGACCGGAGCGAGTGCCTTAGCACAAAAGCGCTCCATCAAGCAGCGTTTTCTCTTGTGTCGCATAAAAGTGCTCTATCGAACGCCCTCATTTGAAGCGTGCGATCAAAGATGCAACAGTATTTTCAGTTAAGTGAATACTGTTAATAAAATATGCATAATCATGCAATTATGGTTGAATTTTTGATCTCGATCGCCGGAGGGTCATGTTCGATAGGGCACTTTTATGCAGCGAGTCCATGTTCTCCGTTCGACAGAGCCTTTTTATGCGATGGATTACGCCTTTCGGCTCCAGCCGGCCTCGCTTCGGCGCGGATGCGTCTCGCCGAATGGGGTCTGAGCATAGCAACCGTACGAATTGTTGCCGCAACGTGTGCGAGCAGGTCTCGCCTGCGCTCTGGTGCCCCGCTTGGCTAAACTTAAAGGCTGGCTAAAAGTGCCCGCGGAGCTAGCGTCAGCCGCCAGTCACGCAGGCACCGGCCACCAACAACGCAAGCAACGACGAGGGGAGCCGCCTCACATGGCATCCAACTCCATAGTCATACGCGGGGCCCGCGAGCACAACCTGCAGAACGTCGACGTGCGCATCCCGCGCGACAGGCTCACGGTCATCACCGGCCTCTCCGGCTCGGGCAAGTCGAGCCTTGCCTTCGACACCATCTACGCCGAGGGCCAGCGACGCTACGTCGAGAGCCTCTCCAGCTACGCCCGGCAGTTCCTGGGGCAGATGGACAAGCCCGACCTCGACTCCATCGACGGCCTCTCTCCGGCCGTCTCGATTGACCAGAAGACCACCTCGAGAAACCCCCGCTCGACGGTAGGTACCGTCACAGAGATCTACGACTACCTGCGCCTCCTCTTTGCGCGCGTGGGCGTGCCCCACTGCCCGGAGTGCGGGCGCGTGATCGAGCGCCAGACCACCGACCAGGTTGCCGACAAGGTCCTGGCCCAGGGGCAGGGCCGCCGCGCGCTGGTGCTGGCCCCCGTCGTACTCGGCCGAAAGGGCGAGTACACCAAGCTCTTCGAGGACCTGCGCCGCGAGGGCTTCAGCCGCGTGCGCATCGACGGCGAGGTGCGCGAGCTCGACGGCGAGATGCGCCTGGAGAAGAAGCTCAAGCACACGGTCGAGGTCGTGGTGGACCGCATCGTGATTCGCGAGAACTCGCTGAACCGCATCGTGGAGGCCATCGAGCAGGCCACCAAGCTGGCGGCTGGCAAGGCGGGCGTCTATCTCCTGCCCGACCGCGACGATCCCGAGGCGATGCCCGGCGAGCTTCTGCAGTACTCGCTTGCATTGGCCTGCCCCATTCACGGCCACTCGATCGACGACCTACAGCCGCGCGACTTCTCGTTCAACGCCCCCTACGGCGCCTGCCCCGACTGCGATGGCCTGGGATTCCGCAAGGTCGTGGATGCCGAGGCCCTGATAGAAGACCCGTCGCTCTCCGTCTCCGAGGGCGTCTTTGGGTCGATCTTCGGCCATTCCAACTACTATCCGCAGATACTCTCCGCCGTCTGCGCGCATCTGGGGGCCTCGGACCAGACGCCCTGGAAGGACCTGCCCAAGAAGGTTCAGAAGGCGCTCCTCGACGGCCTGGGCACCGCCAAGATCCGCGTGGACTACCGCACGCGCGACGGCCGCAACACGCACTGGTTCACCACGTACTCGGGCGTGCGCAAGATCCTCTTCGACAAGTACCAGGAGACCGCCTCCGAGACCATGAAGACGCACCTCGAGCGCTACATCCACGAGGTGCCCTGCCCAACCTGCCATGGCGCGCGCCTGAAGCCCGAGATCCTGGCCGTCACGGTGGGCGGCAAGAACATCAACGAGGTCTGCGACCTCTCGTGCCGCGACTGCCTGGCCTTCTTCGAGGCGCTCGAGATCCCCGAGCGCCGACGGGCCATAGCGGTGCCCATCGTGAAGGAGGTCAGGGCGCGCCTGCGCTTCATGGTGGATGTGGGCCTCGACTACCTCACGCTCAGCCGGGCGGCGGCCACGCTCTCTGGCGGAGAGGCGCAACGCATCCGCCTTGCCACACAGATAGGCGCCGGGCTCATGGGCGTGCTCTACATCCTGGACGAGCCCTCCATCGGCCTTCACCAGCGTGACAACGACCGCCTCATCGCAACGCTCAAGAACCTGCGCGACATGGGCAACACCGTGATTGTGGTCGAGCACGACGAGGACACCATCCTTTCGGCCGACTACGTCATCGACATGGGACCCGGCGCGGGCGAGCAGGGCGGGCACGTGGTCGCGGCCGGCACGCCGCAGGAGATAGAGGAGAGCCCCGAATCCCTCACCGGCGCCTACCTCACCGGCCGGCGCCAGATCCGCCTGCCCAAGGCGCGCCGCAACCCCGGGCGCGGCGCCATCAAGGTAACGGGCGCC
The DNA here is from genome assembly GCA_004557505.1 of Coriobacteriaceae bacterium. Classification (GTDB taxonomy): domain Bacteria; phylum Actinomycetota; class Coriobacteriia; order Coriobacteriales; family Atopobiaceae; genus Tractidigestivibacter. Next base: position 18,455 of record SFGZ01000011.1, read on the forward strand.
ACGGCAAACAACCTCAAGGGCGTGAGGGCCAAGATCGAGCTGGGCACGCTCACCGTGGTCACGGGCGTCTCGGGTTCGGGGAAGAGCTCGCTCGTCACGGACACCCTGGCGCCTGCCCTCACCAACGCGGTCCAGCGCTCCAAGCGGCCCGTCGGCCCCTACAAGAGGCTCGAGGGGGTGGAGCTCGTCGACAAGGTCATCGACATCGACCAGAGCCCCATCGGCCGCACCCCGCGCTCCAACCCCGCAACCTACATCGGCCTCTGGGATGACCTGCGCGCGCTTTTCGCCTCCACGCCCGAGAGCCGTGCGCGCGGCTATAGCCCCGGTCGTTTCTCGTTCAACGTGCCCGGCGGCCGCTGCGAGGCGTGCAAGGGCGACGGACAGATTAAGATCGAAATGAACTTCCTGCCCGACGTCTACGTGCCCTGCGAGGTCTGCCACGGCAAGCGCTACAACAGGGAGACGCTCGAGGTCACCTACCACGGCAAGTCCATCTCGGACGTGCTGGACATGACCGTGAGCGAGGCTCTGTCCTTCTTCGTCAACATCCCGCGCATCAAGAACAAGCTGCAGACCCTGCACGACGTGGGCCTGGGCTACATCCACCTGGGCCAGAGTGCCACCACGCTTTCCGGCGGAGAGGCCCAGCGCGTGAAGCTGGCCAAGGAGCTCCACCGCCAGCAGACGGGCAAGACCTTCTACATCCTCGACGAGCCCACGACGGGCCTGCACTTTGAGGACGTCCGCCAGCTCGTCGACGTGCTCGAGCGCCTGGTCGACGCCGGCAACACCGTCCTTGTCATCGAGCACAACCTCGACGTCATCAAGATGGCCGACCGCGTGCTCGACCTGGGGCCCGAGGGCGGGGACGGCGGCGGCAGCGTCGTCGCCTACGGCACGCCCGAGCAGGTTGCCAAGGTTCCCGAGAGCTACACTGGCCGCTATCTGGCCCGCATTCTCGAGCGCGACCGCGCACGGCTGTCAGCCGGGGAGGCGTAGGGCATGGCGAGGCGCGAGAAGTTCCAGAAGACCAACGCCATGCGCGAGCTGGAGCGCTCGGGCATCCCCTTCACCTACCGCGAGGTCGAGGAGGGCGACCTCGCGCGCGGCCTTGGCCTGCGCATGGCGCTCGAGGCCGGCGTCGACCCCGCGTCTTCGTTCAAGACGCTGGTGACGGTGGCGCCCTCGGGTTCCTGCGTGGTGTGCTGCATACCCGTAGGCGAGGAGCTTGACTTCAAGAAGGCCGCTGCGGCCGCAGGCGAGAAGAGCCTCTCGATGCTTCCCACCAAGGAGTTGGAACCCCTTACGGGCTATGTTCGCGGGGGCTGCTCTCCCGTGGGTATGAAGAGGCGTCTGCCTACGCTCATTGACGAGACCGCCCAGCTCTTTGCGGCCATAGGCATCTCCGGTGGCAGGCGCGGGCTCTCGCTGCGTCTTGCCCCCGACGACCTCGTGTCGTTCTGCGGTGCCACCTATGCCGACATCTGCCGAGAGGAGACCCGGTGAGCCACACGCCAGGCTGGCAGCCCAAGCATATGGCGCCGACGCGCAAGCGCAAGGTGGGGAAGCGGTTTGCCACCCCAGCCAGTGAGGGTGGCCTTGGCTCGCCCGCCAAGCAGGCGGAGTCCACCGCGGCCCAGGTTGGCCGCAACGCCGCCCTCATGAGCGCCCTCGTGGTCGTGAGCCGTATCACCGGCTTCTTCCGCACGTGGGGGCAGAGCTTCGCCCTTGGCGCCGGCATGGTGGCCAGCTGCTACTCCGTCGCCAACAACCTGCCCAACCAGCTGTACGAGATCGTCGTGGGCGGCATGCTCGTCACGGCGTTCCTGCCGGTCTACATGTCGGTGAAGCAGCGCGAGGGCGCCGAGGGCGCCAGCCGCTACACGTCGAACCTCGCCTCCATCGTTACCCTGCTCATGGGTGCCGTGGCCATCCTCGGCTTTGTCTTTGCCGCGCAGCTCGTGTGGACGCAGTCCTTCTCGGCCACAAGCGACTTCGACGCGGGTCTCGCCACCTACCTCTTTAGGTTCTTTGTGGTGGAGGTCGTGCTCTACTCGCTCTCCTCGATCTTCTCGGGCGTCCTCAACGCCGAGAGGGACTACTTCTGGAGCAGCGCGAGCTCGATCTTCAACAACTTTGTCATCACGGCGTCGTTTCTGCTGTATGCGGCGCTGGTGAACGTGAACCCCACGCTGGCGACGTTGGTCCTGGCCATCGGCAACCCCGCCGGCGTGGCCGCGCAGGTGCTGGTCCAGATGCCGTCGCTGCGCAAGCATGGCATTCGCCTCACCTGGCACGTGGACTGGCGTGACCCGGCGCTTAAGGACACGCTCTCCATCGGCATCCCCTCGCTCGTGGTCATGATCACCTCGTTTGTCACCACGTCCGTGCAGCAGAGCACCTCGCTTTCCGTCTCCGTCTCCGGCGCGTCGGTCATCTACTACGCGCGGCTGTGGTATACGCTGCCCTACGCCATCCTCGCCGTCCCCATCACCACGGCCATGTTCACCGAGCTCTCCGACCGCTTTGCGCACGACGACATCAAGGGCTTCAAGCGCGGCGTCGCCTCCGGCATGAGCCAGATCCTCTTCTTCATGGTGCCCTTCGGCATGTACCTCATCGCCTTCTCGATGCCGCTCGCGTCGCTGGTGGCCGCCGGCAAGTTCACCGCCGACCAGCTTGGCATGACCGCGGCCTACATCTGCGGGCTTGCGTGCGCGCTGCCGTTCTACGGCATTGGCATGTACTTCCAGAAGGTGACCTCGTCCATGCGCCGGATGCGCGTCTATGCGCTGGCCAACGTCGTGGGCGGCGCCGGGCAGGTGGCCATGCTCCTCCTGCTCGACCCCTCCTGGTTTGGCGAGTCCGGCTCGATGTTCGTGATCGCCCTGACGTCGTTCGTCTTCTTCCTGCTGGTCGACGCCGTGACCATTGCGAACCTGCGCTCCTCGCTGGGGAGCATGGGCTTTGGCGCGGTGCTGAGGTCGTTCGCGAAGTCGGTCCTTTTCGGGCTTCTCGGAGCGCTCGCCGGCGCCGGCGTCCTCTGGGCGCTCACGGCCGTGGCGGGCAGCTGCGAGGGCCACACCCTTCTTGCGCTGGCGTACTGCGTGGCGGCGGGCATCCCCTCCGTGCTGGTTACCTATGGGCTCGCCGTGCTCCTCAAGGTGCCGGAGGCCCGCTTCATCCAGGCCGTCCTCGCGCGCCTCGTGCGCCGCCGGTGAGACAAGGGGGCAAAGAGGCCGTCCTCCCGTCTCTAGCCCCATGCACTTTAGTATGATAAAGTGACAACGCGCGAGATGCGAGCTACGCACGAGAGATGCGCGCCGCGCGGCGCGCGCGGCGATTTCCGTCGCGACGGAGCGGTATGCTCTACGCAGCAGAAGGGGAGAGGGGCAGGCGTGATAGCAGGCACACCAAGCGGGTTCCGTGACATCCTTCCTCAGGAGGCGCTTGCGCGCGAGCGCATCTCCGGCATCACGCGCGAGGTCTTCTCGTCGCATGGGTACCTGCCGGTGGAGACGCCGCTTCTGGAGTCGCGCGACGCCCTCGAGCGCGCGGGGCGCATCAAGGGCCTGCCCTTCCAGCTCTTCGACGTGGACGGCGCCCTTCTCACCCTGCGCCCGGACCTCACGCTGCCCATCGCGCGCATGGTCGCCACCCGCGTGAGCCCGGACCGCCTGCCCGCGCGCCTTCGCTACGAGGCGCCGGTCGTGCGCGAGGAGTCGTCGCTCAAGGGCCAGCCGCGCCAGTTCACGCAACTGGGCGTGGAGCTTGTGGGCGGTGACGGCGCCGCCGCCGAGCGAGAGGCCGTGGGCCTCCTCGCCGAGGCGTTCGAGGCGCTCGACGTGCCGGCGTGGCGCATCGTGCTGGGGTCGGTCACGCCGCTCAAGGCCCTGCTCGACGCCCGCGCTCCCAGCGAGCGCTTCCGCAGGGAGGCACTCGCCCTGGTCCACGACTCGGACCTCGTCTCCCTGGACGAGCTGGTCGAGGGGGCCGTCGCAGCAGGCGAGCTCGAGGCCGGCGCCGCGCGCGCCATCCGCCGCATACCGCGCCTGGTGGGCGGCGCCGAGGTGGTCTCCGCGCTCGACGCGCTGCTCGACGAGGCGGGCGTTGCGCGGGAGGCCCGCGGCACCGCGGAGCTCGCGCGCCTCGTCGGCTCGCTCTCGGGGCTCTTCTCCGACGGCCGCGCGTCCCTCGACTTCTCGATCATCAACTCCTTCGACTACTACACGGGCATTATCTTCAAGGGCTACGCCGAGGGCATTGCGGCGTCGCTGGCCTCTGGGGGCCGCTATGACGCGGTCCTCGCCAACCTGGGCCGCGAGGGCACCGCGGCCTGCGGTTTTGCCCTCTCGCTGGAGCGCCTGCAGGAGATCCTGGGCGAGCCGGGCGAGTCGGGCGTGGTCACGCCTGGCGTGAGGCTCGCCGAGAGGCCCCTGCGCATCGCCGTCCCCAAGGGGTCGCTCCTCGAAGGTGCCATCCGCGTCCTCGAGGCGGCGGGGCTGCCGGTGGAGGGCCTGCGCGACCCCGGCCGCCAGCTCACGGTGCGCGAGGGTGACGTGGAGTACGTGATCGTGCGCGCCCAGGACGCGCCGGCCTTCGTGGGCCACGGCGGCTGCGACTGCGGCATCTGCGGGCGCGACTCGCTCGTGGAGGCCAACATGGACGTGCTCCAGCTGGTCGACCTCGGCTTTGGCGGCTGCCGCTTCGTGGTGGCCGAGCCCCGCGCCAAGGCCGGCCTCGCCGAGCGCAGCTACGCCTGGCGCGGCACCGTGCGCGTGGCCACCAAGTACCCGCGCATCACGCAGGCCTACTACGACTCCATCGGCCAGCAGGTGGACATCGTGACCCTGCACGGCAACATAGAGCTCGGGCCCATCGTGGGCATGACCGACCGCATCGTCGACATCACGGCCACGGGCACGACGCTTGGAGAGAACGACCTCGTTGTCGTTGACGAGGTCATGGAGTGCAGCGCCCGCTTCTTCGCGGGGCCGGCCGCATACCGCTGCGACAAGAGGATTTGCGACCTGGCGACGCGCCTCGCCGGGGTCGTGGGAGGGGAGTAGCCTTGAGAAGGATCATGCTTGCCGCCGGCCAGGCGCTCACCCAGGCAGACCTCAACCGCTCGGGGGCCCTTCCCCGCGAGGTCATGAAGAGCGCCGCCGCAATCGTGGACGACGTGCGCGAGCGGGGTGACGTCGCCGTCCGTGAGTACTGCCGGCGCTTCGACGGCGCCTGCCCGAGCGACTTCCGCGTCCCGCGGGAGCTGTTGGACGCCGCCCCCGGCATGGTGGACGGGGAGTTCCTCTCGTCCCTGCGCCGGGCGCACCGCCAGATCCGCGAGTTCCACGAGCGCCAGCGCGAGAACTCCTGGTTCGAGGCGCGCCCGGACGGCACCATCCTGGGCGTCAAGGTGACGCCACTCGACTCCGTGGCCATCTACGTGCCCGGAGGCCGCGCGCAGTACCCCTCCACGGTGCTCATGGACGCCATCCCCGCCAAGGTGGCGGGCGTCCGCCGCGTGGCCATGGTGACGCCGCCCCAGCATGACGGGACGCTCTCGGCCTACACACTGGCAGCCGCCTCGGTGGCGGGCGTCGACGAGGTCTACGCCGTCGGCGGCGCGCAGGCGGTAGCCGCCGTGGCCTACGGCACCGAGTCCATCCCCCGCGTCGACAAGGTCGTGGGCCCCGGCAACGCCTACGTGGCCGCCGCAAAGCGCCACGTCTCCGGTGACGTGGGCACAGACATGATCGCCGGCCCCTCCGAGGTCTGCGTCCTGGCGGACGCCTCTGCCGATCCGGTCGTGGTGGCCGCAGACCTCATGGCGCAGGCCGAGCACGACCCCATGGCCTCCTGCTACCTCGTGACCTGCGATCCCTCGCTTCCGGACCGCGTCCTTGCGGCAGTCGAGCGCCTGGTCTCGCAGAGCCCGCGCGAGAAGATCACGCGCGCCTCTCTCGACGACCGCGGCGTGGTGGTGGTGACGGCAACGCTGGCGGAGGCCGTCGGGGCCGTGAACGCTGTGGCGCCGGAGCACCTCGAGCTGCACTGCGCCGACGCCATGTCGCTTCTCGGCTCGGTGCGCAACGCGGGCGCCATCTTCGTGGGCGCCTGGAGCTCGGAGCCCCTGGGCGACTACGTGGCCGGCCCCGACCACACGCTTCCCACCGGCGGCACCGCGCGCTTCTCCAACCCCCTGGGCGTCTACGACTTCCAGAAGCACTCGAGCGTCATCTCGTACACGCCGCAGGGGCTTCTCGCCGACGCCCCCGCCGTCCAGGCCATGGCCCAGGCGGAGGGCCTCTGGGCGCACGCCCTCTCGGCGGGCCTGCGCGTGCGGCTGGCCAAGCGCGGCGAGCAGGGCTTCGCGGGCGCGCCCGCCGCCTGTGAGGACGCCACGCGCATCGCATGGCCGCGCACGCTTGACGCGCCGGGCGCGCTCAGGCTTCCGGGATACGAGGGGTAGGGGAGAGATGGCAGGCATCACACCGGAGGTCCGCGCGCTCATGAGGCCGTCTGCGGCGGCGCTGGAGCCCTATGACCCGGCCTTCTCGCCCGTCGACGTGATCCTCTCGGCAAACGAGAACAACTACGGCATCCCGCCCGAGGTGGCCCCAATCCTGGCCGAGGCCGTGGCCGGCGCAGCATGGAACCGCTATCCGGCGCCCCTTGGCGGCCGGCTTCGCGCCCGGCTCGCCGCATGGCATGGCGTGGCACCCGAGCAGGTCATCATTGGCAACGGCGGAGACGAGCTGCTCTTCAACCTCTTCCTGGCGTTTGGCGGGGCCGGCCACACCCTCGTGAGCTGCCCGCCCACCTTCTCGGTCTACGGCCTCTACGCCTCCATGGTCGAGACGCCCGTGGCCGAGGTCTTCCGCGGGAGGGACTTTGCGCCCAACGTGGACGCGCTGGCCGAGGCTGTGCGCACGGCGACGCTCGTCGTGGTGACCTCGCCCAACAACCCCACAGGCGACCTCTTCCCGCGCGAGGGCGTGCGCAGGCTCTGCGAGGCGTGCCCTGGCATCGTGCTCGTGGACGAGGCCTACATCGAGTTCTCCGACCCCGGGTCTAGCGTCGACGACCTGCTCGGCGAGTACGAGAACCTGGCCGTGCTGCACACCTTCTCCAAGGCCTTCGCGCTGGCGGGCGCCCGCGTGGGCTACGTGCTTGCGGACGCGCCGGTGGTGGCGGCGCTCGCCGCCGTTCGACAGCCCTACTCGGTGAGCGCGCCCGACCAGGCCGCCGCCCTCGCCGCCGTCACGCATCGCGAGGCGTTCCGGCCGGCCATCGAGGCCATACGCCTTGGTCGCGGGCGCCTGTCGGCCATGCTCGGCGGCCTTGCGTCCCTGGGGGTGCGCGTGTGGCCCAGCCAGGCGAACTTCGTCTGCGCCCGCGTGCCGCACGCCCATGACGTGTGGCGCCGCCTGCGCGACGAGCACTCGATACTGGTGAGGGACTTCTCGTCCACGCCCGGCCTTGAGGGCTGCCTGCGCATCACCGTGGGCAAGCCCGGGGAGATTGACCTCGTGGCGGCGGCCCTCGATACTATCCTCAAGGGGGAATGACCATGGCACGCGCGGCAGGCGTCTCTCGGCGGACGGCCGAGACCTCCATCGAGGTCTCGGTGAACCTCGATGGCACCGGGGTCTCCGACATCTCGACGGGCGTGGGGTTCTTCGACCACATGCTCTGCGCGCTCTCGCGGCACTCGCTCGTGGACCTCGCGGTACACGTGAAGGGCGACACCTGGGTGGACGACCATCACACCGTCGAGGACGCGGGCATCGTGCTGGGACAGGCGCTGCGCCAGGCGCTTGGCGACAAGCGCGGCATACGCCGCTTTGGCGACGCCCTGGTCCCGCTCGACGAGGCCCTGGTCATGGCGGCCGTCGACATCTCCGGGCGCGGCGAGCTCTTTTGGGACGTGCCCATTGGCCCCCAGAAGGTGGGCAGCTTCGACACCGAGCTTGGCCGCGAGTTCTTCTGCGGCCTGGCGCGAGACGCCGGCATGACCGTCCACCTGCGCGAGGTCGCCGGCGAGAACGCGCATCACATCCTGGAGGCAACGTTCAAGTCGTTTGCCCGCGCGCTTCGGGCGGCCGTCGAGCCGGACCCGCGCGTGGAGGGCATCCCGTCCACGAAGGGGGCGCTCTGATGGCATCGGCGAAGATCGTCGTCATCGACTACCACAAGGGCAACCTCCTCTCCGTCCAGCACGGCCTGGCGGCCGTGGGCGGCGAGGCGGTCATCTCGGACGCGCCGGCCGACGTCTCCGCAGCCTCGGGTCTGGTGCTTCCCGGCGTGGGGAGCTTCGAGAGCGCCATGGAGTACGTCAGCGCCTCCGGCCAGGGCGACGCCATCCTCGACGCCCTTGGCCGCGGCGTTCCCTTCCTGGGCATCTGCCTAGGGCTCCACCTCCTCTTCTCGCGCGGCGAGGAGCGCTCCGGCGAGAGGGGCCTCCCGCACGAGAACGAAGAGCCCGTCGCCGCCGGCACGCCCGGGGACGATCGCTGGGTTGCCGGCCTGGGCTTCTTCTCGGGCTCGGTCACGCGACTGCGCTCCGGGAGGCTCAAGGTGCCGCACGTGGGATGGGACCAGGCCTATCCCACCGAGGCGGGCGGGGGGTCGAGGCTCCTGCGCGGCGTGCCCTCTGGTGCCAACTTCTACTTCACGCACTCCTATGCCCTCGCGGACGACGTCGACCCCGTGCTGGTGGCGGCCCGCACGCACTATGCGCGCAGCTTTGGGTCCGTCATTGTTCGGGACTCGGTCTTTGGCGTGCAGTTCCACCCCGAGAAGTCCTCGGCCATGGGCCTCGTGACGCTCTCGAACTTCGTGGACGTCGTGCGCGCGGGGGGCATCCGATGACGCTCTTCCCGGCAATCGACCTCGTGGGGGGTCGTGTCGTGCGCCTTGCGAACGGGGACCGCTCGCGCATGGACGTCTACTCAAACGACCCCGCCTCCGTCGCACGCGACTTTCTCGCGCGCGGCGCCAGCTGGGTACACGTGGTCGACCTCTCGAGCGCGCTTGGGGAGGATGAGGCCGCGCGCGAGGCAAACGCCCGGGCGATGCGTGCCATCTGCCAGGTGGAGGGGCTTTCGGTCGATGCGGGCGGCGGCGTGCGCTCGATCGAGGCCATGCGCCGCCTTGCGGATCTCGGCGTGCGGCGCATCGCCATCGGCACCGCGCTCGTGCGCGACGCCGCCCTCGCCCGTCAGGCGGCGCGCGAGTTTGGCGACATGGCGGTGGCAGACGTTGCCGCGAAGGATGGCGTGGTGCGGGTGAACGGCTGGCGCGAGGGCGGTGGGCTTAGGGTGGACGCCCTCGTCTCCGGCCTTGCCGAGATGGGCTTCCGGCACCTCGTCTTCACCGACATAGCGCGCGACGGCATGCAGGCGGGCGTCGACGCCTCGGCGTACCGCCGCGTCGCCAAGGCCGCGGGCTTTCCCGTGGTGGCTTCCGGCGGCATTGCCAGCTCGGGCGACGTCCGCTCGCTCGCGTCGCTGGGGCCGGATGTGGTCGAGGGCTGCATAGTGGGGCGCGCGCTGTACGAGGGTGCGCTCACGCTCGAGGACGCCCTCGCCGCGTGCGGGTAGGCGGGTGGGGGCGTGCCTTGCTTCTTGCAGGACTCGGCGCTCGCTCGCTGCGCGACTCGCCCCGCAAGAAGCAAGGCACGCCCTCGGGGCGACCCACCGCAGGCAGCGCGCCCTCGCACAGCGTCGCTTGGCTTCTGGTTGTGGTTGTAGCTCTATTCTCTCTGCGCTGTTTGTTCTTCTAGAAGGTCAGGCCCTGGTCACAGGCTCCAGTCAGGGGATGACCGCTTGAACGTGTTGGTTTCGACTGTGGGCAACCGTGCTTGTCACGGCGCGAGTCGCGAAGCGAGCGAGCCGCCAACGACGGCGGGCGCCGAGCGCCTCGACAAGCACGGCGGCCCCCACCGAAGGGAAGTAGCCATGCTCACAAAGAGGGTCATCCCCTGCCTGGACGTCAAGGACGGCCGCGTCGTCAAGGGCGTCAACTTCGTCGACCTGCGCGACGCCGGCGATCCCGTGGAGCTTGCGGCCAAGTACGACCGCGAGGGCGCGGACGAGGTGGTCTTCCTCGACATCACCGCGACCTCGGACGACCGCTCCACCACGGTCGGGCTTGCCTCGCGCGCGGCAGGCCAGCTGCACATCCCCTATACCGTAGGCGGCGGCTTCCGCGACGTCGAGGGGTGTCGGGTGATGGTCTCGGCGGGTGCCGACAAGGTCTCCATCAACTCGGCGGCCGTGCGCGATCCCGCGCTCATCACGCGCGCCGCAAGCGCCTTCGGGAGTCAGGCCGTCGTCGTGGCCATCGATGCCAAGCGGGTGGGGCCTGGCGACACGTGGGAGGTCTACCTCGCCGGCGGACGCATCCCCACGGGCGTCGACGCCGTCCGGTGGGCCGAGGAGGCCGCCCGCCGTGGTGCCGGCGAGATCCTCCTCACGAGCATGGACCGCGACGGCACCAAGGACGGCTTCGACATCCCGCTCACCCGCGCCGTGTCGCGTGCCGTGGGCATACCCGTCATCGCCTCGGGCGGCGTGGGCACGCTCGAGCACTTCGCCGAGGGGATCATCGAGGCAGAGGCCGACGCCGTCCTCGCCGCGAGCGTCTTCCACTTCGGCACGTATACGGTGCGCCAGGTGAAGGAGTACATGGCGAGCCAGAACATCCCCGTGCGCCTCGACTTCTAGCCGCGGGGCGTCCCGCGACGCCGCGCCACGGGGACCCCGTCCTCGAGGGCTATCACGAGGGGCCGGGCTTGGGCTGGGTCTGGCTGGGGGTAGTCGCAGCGAAAGTGGGCGCCGCGGCTCTCCCGCCGCTCCAACATGGCGCAGACCAGCGCCGAGGCCGACAAGGCCGCCTGCCGGGCTCGTGTCGTGGCGCTTGCCGCCAGCACGTCCTTTGTCGGCCTCGACTCGCGCGCGAGGCGCTCCGCCAGCCCACCGAGGCGCTCCCGGGCGCTCCCGAGCCCCTCCTCGCTGCGGAGGATGAGGCACCGCCCGTCCATGAGACGGCGGAGGTCGCGCATGACCTCGCGCGCGCAGGGGGCTGCCGCCAGCGCCGGCAGGGGCGCCTCGCCACAGGCGCCAGCGCGGTGTCCCCGCCCCGCCCACGCCGCCGACTGCCCGGCAATGCGGCCGAACACCAGGGCGTTGGCGCTCGAGAGCCCGCCTATGCGGTCGGCTCCGTGCATGCCCCCCGTGGCCTCCCCGCAGGCAAAGAGCCCGGGCACCCCGGTGGAGGCGTCTGGACCGATGAGGATCCCGCCGTTGGAGGCATGGGCGTAGGGCAGTATGCGGACGTCCCTGGACGGGCTTGTGCCAAAGGCGCTCTCGAACCAGTCGAAGTAGGTCCTCATGAACTCGGGCATGCGCGCGGGGAGGGCGTAGGTGACGGCCGCCCCGCGCGGTCCCGCCTGTGCCAACGCCAGGTCAACAATATGGTCGGGCAGGCTGGCGGTGAAGGGGCCGTGGCCGGCGCGGGACTCCAAAAGCGACCGTTCATGGGGTGCCGAGAAGCCTTCGAGGCGTGCGAACCGGAAGGTCCTCTCGTTGAAGACGACTCCGCCCACGGGCGAGACAAGGCCGGGCATGATCTGGATAAACTCAATATTGACAAGGCGCGCCCCATGGGCCAGGGCGACGGCGGCGGCGGTTCCGCTTGCATCGGGCATGGTGAGCGTTCGCCCGTAGAGGCCGCCAAAGCCGCCCGTGGCAAGGATGACGGCCCCGGCGTCCACGCGAAGGAGCCTGGCGGACTTCCGGTTGGCGAGAAGGGCCCCTCCCACGCCGCCTGGCCCCCCGACGAGGTCAACCAGGTCGTGAAAGGGCAGCTCGCTGACGGCTGCCCCATAAAGGGCCGGGCCCATGGCCTCCCGAAAGGGCCCGCGACCCAACCCGTGCCAGCTGCGGCGCTTGTGGTCAAAGCAGGGGATGAAGTCCCGCTCGTCGGGCGCCTCGGCCCTCCTCAGCCCAACGCCGAGGGCGTCCAGCCACGCCACGGCCCCGTCTATGCCGTCCACGAGGGTGCGGGACAGCCTCTCGATTGCGACCCCGCGACCGACCTCCAGCACCGATGCGAGCAAATCGGCCCCGTCCCCGGGCCCGTCAGGACCCACAAGGCCAAGCCCCCAGGTTCCGGGGAAGAAGCTCGATCCCGAGAAGACCGGGCCGGAGCAGGCCAGGGCCACCCGCGCCCCGTCCCGGGCGGCCGCGAGCGCCGCCGTCGTCCCGGCCAGCCCCGCCCCCACAACGAGTACGTCGCAGCCCAGGGAGTCAACCTCGCCTGCCATGGCGATCCTCCTTACGTGCTAAAGTAAAAGGGCTAGGACCTTGGAGGCCACATGTCCCACAGTGACGCACAGTATACCTACTCCGGCGAGCGCCCCTCGCCCGTCAGCCTGCCTGACGCCCGCATCCGCTTTGACGAACGGGGCCTGGTGCCCGTGGTGGTGCAGCAATCGGGTACGGGCGAGGTGCTCATGGTCGCCTGGTCAAACCGGGAGGCGCTCGAGCGCACCATCAGGACGCGCACCAGCTGGTTCTGGTCCCGCTCGCGCAATGAGCTCTGGAACAAGGGCGCCACCAGCGGAAACGTGCAGCAGGTGCGCCACGTGCTCGTCGACTGCGACGCAGACACCATCGTCTACGTGGTTGACTCGCCCGGCCCCGCCTGCCACACCGGTCACCGCAGCTGCTTCTTCCGCGAGGTGCCCCTGGCGTGAGCGCTGCCGCGCGCGCCGTGCCACCCGCACGCATTGATGTCGATCGGCTTGCCGATGCCAAAGGAGACGAGATGGGCGTCAGAACCGCAGACGTGAGGGACGGAAACATAGGGGAGACCCTGGAGGGGCTTGCCGCCGTCATCCACGAGCGGGCAGGCTCGGCCTTGCCGGACACGTCCTATACCGCGTTCCTCCTTGCGCCCGAGAAGGGCGACAAGCTCCTCTCCAAGCTTGCCGAGGAGTCCTCGGAGGTCATCATGGCCTGCAAGGACGGGGACCACGACCACATCCGCTACGAGATGGCAGACCTCCTCTACCACATGCTCGTGGTTGCCGAGAAGCACGGCATCACGCTCGACGAGCTGGCGGGCGAGCTTGACGCCCGCCGCAAGTAGGCAGAGGCGGAGGCAGCCCAGGCATGGCGACAAGGCCCAGAAACATCGGCACCGACGAGCTCTCCCGGAGGATCCAGCCAGTCATCCTGGGGGCCGACTACTCCTGCTATGCGTACGTCCGCGCCTTCTGGGAGGCCTACCGGGTCCGTTCGATGATCTACGCGGGCTCTGACATCAAGTCCATCTCGCGCACCAGGTTCGCCGACTACCACGTGGAGGAGGGCGTCGACTCCGAGGAGGTCCTCATCCCGCTGCTCGGGCGCATGGGCGACCGGCTCTGCGCGGAGGGTCGCGTGCCGTTCCTCGTGACCTGCGGAGACTTCTACGCGCGCATCGTCTCCAAGCACAAGCCGGAGCTTGAGCGCTGGTACTACACGCCGGTCGTGGACTTCGACGTCCTTGACTTCGTAACCCAGAAGCAGAACTTCTACGAGGTGTGCGAGCAGGTGGGCATGGCCTATCCCAAGACGCGCTTCCTCGACTGCTCGCTTAAGGGCGCAGCCCCCGACGACGAGGGCTTCGCGTATCCGTTGGTGGCGAAGCCATCCAACTCCGCCCACTACCACTACGCCGAGTTCGAGGGCAAGAGGAAGGTCTTCGTGATCCAGACGCCGGAGGAGCTGCGGCGGGTCTACGCGGCCCTCCAGGACTCGTGCTATGACGACAGCCTCATCGTCCAGGAGTTCGTTCCGGGCGGGGACTCCCACATGTACGCGCTCTACTGCTACGCGGACAGGGACTCCAACCCGGTCTTCACGGTCTGTGGCCACGTGGGCCTCGAGGACCATCACCCCGGCGCCATCGGCAACGCGGTCGCCATCGTGCCCGAGCCAAACGAGGAGATGGCCTCCGCCGTCGCGCGCTTCCTCAAGAAGGTCGGCTACCACGGCATGTGCTGCTTCGACGCAAAATACGACGCGCGCGACGGGAGCTACCGCTTCCTCGAGATGAACGCCCGCCCAGGCCGCAGCTCCTGGCTCGTGCTCCTCTCGGGCATCAACTACGCCCGGATCCAGGTGGAGGACGTCGTGCTCGGCGTGTCTCCCGACCCCGTAAAGCCTCGGGGAGGCTGGGCCTACGTGGGCGTCCCCAAGGCCGTGATCGAGCGCTGCATGCCTGACGTGCCGGTGAGGGGGCGCGTGCTCAAGGCATACGACAACCGCACCGCCAGCTTTGCGCTCGACTGGCCGGCCGACTCGCTTTCCCAGCGCTTCTGGGCGAGGGTCAACTTCATGCACCAGGTCTCAAAGTTCAAGCGCTACCTCCCCGAGCCGGACCAGCCGTGACGGCCAGACGTCCCAGTGCGGGAAGGCGCTGTGCCCCATGACAATCCGCGACCCCGGGGCCCACCCCGACTTCGATGACGCGCGGCCCCTCGAGGAGGGCCTGCCCGAGCTGCGCCGCCAGGTGGACGACGCGCCCGCAGACCCCGGCTGCTACCTCTGGCGAGACGCCCGCGGCCAGGTCGTCTACGTGGGCAAGGCCAAAAACCTGCGCGCCCGCCTGCGCCAGTACGTGACGCTCCAGGACGACCGCGACAAGATCCCCCTCATGATGCAGGTGGTAAGGTCGTTCGACTACATCGTGGTCGGCTCCGAGCATGAGGCCCTCGTACTCGAGCGCAACCTCATAGCACAGTACCACCCGTACTTCAACGTAGACTTCAAGGACGACAAGAGCTACCCCTACATAGCCATCACCGAGTCGGACGTCTTCCCGGCCATCAAGTACACCCGCGAGCGCCACCGCAAGGGCACGCGCTACTTTGGCCCCTACACCGACGCCCACGCCGCGCGCGACACCATCGACACCCTGCGCAAGGTCGTGCCCATCTGCACGGCCGGCTGCGTGGAGTGGAAGCGCTGCCGCCGCGAGCTCGAGCGACGCCCGGGCGAGGCGGCCGTGGCAAACCTGGCCCTGGCCCGCACGGGACGCCCCTGCTTCGACTACCACGTGGGCAAGGGCCCGGGCGTCTGCATGGGCGCCATCGACACCGTCGAGTACGCCAGGCACGTGCGCCAGGTGGAGGACTTCCTCGCCGGGCGGCGCTCGCACGTGGTCTCGGCCGTGGAGGAGCAGATGCATGCTGCCGCCGCGGACCTCGACTTCGAGCGGGCGGGCCGCCTCAAGGCGCGCCTCGAGAACCTCAGCGCCCTCGACGACCGCCAGCAGGTCATGTTCTCCACGGGCGTCTCGCTCGACCTCATCGGCTTCTACCGCGAGGAGACCATCAGCGCCGCCTGCGTCTTCGTGGTGCGCGAGGGACGCACGGTGCGCACGGTCGAGTTCATCCTCGACAAGGGCGCCGACGTGGGCGAGATAGAGCTCCAGGGCGGCTTCCTCAAGCGCTACTACGACGAGACGGCCGACATCCCCTCCGAGGTCGACGTCGACGTGGACCTGCCGGACGCCGAGCTGCTCTCGGGGTGGCTTGCCGAGAAGCGCGGCCGTGCCTGCCGCATACATCGCCCGCAGCGGGGCGAGAAGCGCCACCTGCTCGACATGGCGGCGGCCAACGCCCGTCACGCGCTCATGCGCTACATGGTGCGCACGGGCTACGCGGACGACCGTACCAACCAGGCGCTGCTTCAGCTCGAGAGCGCGCTCGCGCTCGACGCGCCGCCCATGCGCATCGAGTGCTTCGACATCTCGACGCTCCACGGCCACTTCACGGTGGCGTCCATGGTCGTCTTTACCAACGGCCGTCCCGACAAGGCCCAATACCGGCGCTTCAAGATCCGGACGCCGCTCACCGAGGCGAACGACTTCGCGAGCATGTCCGAGGTCCTCGCACGTCGCTACGCGCCCGGGCGCATGGCCGACGAGCGCTTTGGCTCGCGTCCCGACCTGCTCGTGGTCGATGGCGGTAAGCCCCAGCTCACGGCCGCCATGGAGCAGCTCTCCGCGCTGGGTCTCGACATCCCGGTGTGCGGCCTCGCCAAGTCGGACGAGGAGGTCTTCGTTCCCTGGGACGAGACGCCCGTGGTGCTCCCCTCGGGCTCGGCCTCGCTCTACCTCATCAAGCGGGTGCGCGACGAGTCGCACCGCTTTGCCATCGCTTTCCATCGCGAGCTGCGCGACAAGGCCATGACCGTCTCGGTCCTCGACGACATCCCGGGCATAGGCCCCAAGCGCAAGCGCGCCCTCATGCGCCGCTTCGGCTCGCTCAAGCGCCTCCGGGCGGCGGGCGCGGAGCAGATCGCCGCAGTGCCGGGAATCCCACCAGAGGTGGCCCAGGCCGTCTGGGAGGCCCTCCGGGCCTCGGCGGATGAGGGGGCCGTCGGCGGCGCATCGGATGCCGCCTCGGGCGAATGATGCCATTGGCCTGCAAATTAGTTGGTATTGTCGGCAAAAAAGAAGAAGGTTCCGAAAGATTGGGGCGTCGGGCGCGCCTGGGCTCCGGCGGAGTCGACCGTTGATGGAATGATTGGCACCGGCGACGGCCGGTTGGGAGAGAGCCATACCTCACTCTATATAATGAGTAAAGATTCGAGTACTTTCTCGAAGGCGTTCCTAGGAGGAGATAAGGAAGATGACCATGAAGAACCTAACTGACAGTGCCGTCTCTCGTCGCGCGTTCCTTGGCGGGACGGCCGTCGCCGCCGCCCTCGGCCTTGTCGCATGCGGCGGCGGTGCCTCCACCGCTTCCTCTGGCAAGGATGGCAAGGAGTCCGGGGGCGCTACGGGTGGTGGCGTCATCACGGCCGGCTCCGCCTATGCCCCCTCGAGCTATGACCCCTACAGCACCGGATCCGCCGTGCTCCTGGGCACCAACTGGCATGTCATCGAGGGCCTCTACGGCATCGACTACCACGACTACAGCACCTTCAACGAGCTCGCCACCGGCGACCCCAAGCAGATAGACGACACCACCTTCGAGGTCACCATCCGCGACGGCGCCAAGTACTCCGACGGCACCGACGTGGTGGCCGAGGACGTCGCGACCGCGTTCCAGCGCGCCAAGGACGGCGGCACCTACACCTCGTTCATGAACCCCATCGCATCCATCGAGGCCAAGGACAAGAAGACCGTCACCATCACCACCGCCATCCCCAACTTCGGCCTGCTCAAGGATCGCCTGGCAATCATCCGCGTCTGCCCGGCGTCCATGAGCATCGAAGAGCTCGCGAAGCGGCCCGTCGGCTCCGGCCCCTGGATGTATGAGTCCACCTCGGACACGACCCTGGAGCTTGTCCCCAACCCCAACTACAACGGCGAGCTGAAGCCGTCCGACACCAAGATCCACATCGACATCCTGACCGACGCCACCGCGCGCGTGAACGCCCAGCGCGAGGGCTCCACGCTCGTCATGGAGATGGTCACCGCCGACGCCGTCGAGCAGGTCGAGGCCGCCGGCTGCAAGGTCGACAACGTTCAGGGCTTTGGCACCCGCTTCCTCATGTTCAACGTCGCCAAGGCGCCGTGGGACAACGTCAAGGCCCGCCAGGCCGTCATGTACGCCCTGAACGTCGACCAGATGGTCTCCAACGCCTTCGCCGGCCTCGCCTCCCCGGCCACATGCTACCTGCCCGACTCCTTCGCCAACTACCACAAGGCCTCCACGGTCTACACCTATGACCAGGACAAGGCCAAGTCCCTCATCAAGGACGCCGGCATCACCCCCGGTGCCATCACGCTGCGCACCACGGACAACGAGCAGGTGAAGGCCATGGCAACGCAGGTCAAGAACGACCTCGACGCCATTGGCTTCAGCGTGACGATCCAGACCGACACCTCGCCCGCCACCTACGCCGCCATCGACGGCGGCGAGGCCTATGACCTCCTGCTCGCCCCCGGTGACCCATCCTGCTTTGGCGGCGACACCGACCTGCTCCTCAACTGGTGGTTCGGCGACAACGTTTGGATGCAGACGCGCTGCCCGTGGAGCACCTCCGACGAGTGGAAGCACCTCAGCGAGCTCATGCACACCGCCCTCGGCCAGTCCGGCGACGAGCAGCAGCAGACCTGGAACGAGTGCTTCGACATTCTTGCCGAGAACGTGGTCCTCTACCCGGTCGTGCATGTCAAGACCGTGACCGCCTCGTGGGCCGATCCCAAGGCCGCGCCCAACGGCGTCGCGATCGACGGCTTCAAGGGCATCGGCACCACCGGCATGACGTTCCTCGGCGCCAAGACGGTCTCCGCGTAAACCGAGCCCGCTCTTGGTCTACGTGCCAAGCGAACCGGAAGCAAGGAGAGGCCCTGGCGACGGGCGTTACCGGGGCCTCTCCGGCTTGATCCTGTCCGCTGAAACACAGTAAGGAGGAAATCGTGAACAATCTCCTGCGCCTCATCGGAAGACGCCTCATAGCGCTGCCAATCATGGCCATCGGCGTCACGCTTCTCGTGTTCTTCCTCATGTCGTTCTCAAAGGCGGACCCGGCCTACACGGCCCTTGGAGACGGCGCCTCTCCCGAGGCGGTCGCCGAGTACCACGAGCGCTACGGCCTGGACGACCCCTGGCCCATCCGCTATGTGCGCTACATGGGCGACCTCTGCCACGGCGAGCTCGGCACCTACGGTGCCGCGCGCAACTCCGTCGCCGACCGCATCTCCTCGGCCCTGCCCGTCACGATGCAGCTCACCTTCATGGGTCTCATCATCGGTGCCATCGTCTCGTTTTTGCTCGGCGTCATCGCGGCCCTCTACCGGGACAGGTGGCCCGACCAGCTCATCCGGGTCTTCTCGATCGCCGGCCTCGCCACGCCCTCGTTCTGGCTCGCCGTCCTGCTCATCCTGGTCTTCTCGTCCTATCTGGGCGTCCTGCCCTCGTCGGGCCCGCTCCCGGACTTCCTCTCGAACCCCGGCGGCTACTTTGCCCGCATGATCATGCCGGCCATCGCCCTGGCCTTCCCGCTCACGGGGCAGATGACCCGCATCGTGCGCACCGCAATGGTCGAGGAGCTTGACAAGGACTACGTGAAGACGGCTCGGGGGGCCGGTCTCCCCGAGAAGGTCGTCATTGGGCGCAACGTGCTCCGCAACGCCCTCATCACGCCCGTCACCACGCTTGGCCTCAAGATCGGCTACCTCATGGGGGGCGCCGTGGTCATTGAGGTCATCTTCAACCTGCCCGGCATGGGCACGGCCATCCTTCAGGGCGTCCAGGGCAACGAGACCTTCCTCGTCATGGGCGTCGTCATCGTCGTCGCCCTCGCCTTCATCATCATAAACATCGTGGTTGACATGCTCTACCTGCTGATCAACCCTCGCATCAGGACGGTGTAGGGCCATGGTTAAGGTTAGAGAGAATCAGGCCGACAAGCTCGAGCGGGCAGCCGCCAGGGGCTCGCGCCTCAGCGGGCTCAAGAACATGAAGCTCTCCTCGCGGGTCGCCCTCGTGGTCTTGGTGTTCGTGGCCCTGTCAGCCATCCTGGCCCCCGTCATCGCCCCGCACGACCCCCTGGAGATCTTCACCGCGCGCCAGGCGCCGGTCGAGGGCTTCCTCTTCGGCACCGACGACAAGGGCCGCGACATCCTCTCCCGCATGCTCTATGGCGGGCAGTACTCGCTCATCATCGGCTTCGGCGCCACGCTCTTCGCGCTCGTGCTCGGCACCATCGTCGGCGCCGTGGCGGCCGTCTCGCGCAAGGTGGTCTCCGAGGTCATCATGCGCATCCTGGACGTCGTCATGTCAATCCCCGGTATCGCCCTCGCGGCGGTCCTCGTCTCGGTCCTCGGCAACTCCGTGCCGGCCATCGTCGTCTCCATCGGCTTCATGTATACGCCGCAGATCGCACGCATCGTCCGGGCCAACATAGTGTCCGAGTACGGCGAGGACTACGTCCGCGCCGCCATCGTCTCCGGCGCCCGCGCGCCCTGGATCCTGGCGAGGCACGTGCTGCGCAACTGCATCGCGCCGATCATGGTCTTCACGGTGACCCTCGTGGCCGACGCCATCATTTTCGAGGCCTCGCTCACCTTCATCGGCGCCGGCATCGCCGAGCCGACCCCCACCTGGGGCAACATCCTGGCCGATGCCCGTGGCGGCGTCCTCGCGGGCCGCTGGTGGCAGGCGCTGTTCCCGGGCCTCGCCATCATGATCACGTGCCTTGCGCTCAACATCCTCTCCGAGGGCCTCACCGACGCCATGGCCGCCAAGCCCGGCGCCCCGGTGGACGCGGACGGCTCCGAGTCCCGCCGCGCCGACGACATCCTGGCCTCCGACCCGGTGCGCGCCTACGAGGTGCAGGCGGCCTCCCTGGAGCGCCGCCTCTCCGCGCTGCGCGACGTCGAGCTCAGGCGCAACGACCGCCATGTGCCGGACTTCTCGGTGAAGCCGCTTCTCCAGGTCAAGAACCTCTCCATAAGCTTCGAGAGCCACGGAAGCGTGCATGTCGTGGATGACGTCTCCTTTGACGTGCTTCCCGGCCAGTGCATGGCGCTCGTCGGCGAGTCCGGCTGCGGCAAGTCAATCACCACCAAGGTGATCATGAACCTTACCGACGCCAACGAGACCGTCACCGGGGAGGTGCTCTACAAGGGCAGGGACCTCCTCAAGCTCTCACGCGAGGAGCACAGGAAGCTCCTCGGCCACGAGCTTGCGATGGTCTACCAGGACGCCCTGTCCTCGCTCAACCCCTCGATGCTCATCTCGGCCCAGATGAAGCAGCTCACGAGCCGCGGCGGAACCCGCTCGGCCGAGGAGCTGCTGGAGCTGGTGGGCCTCGACCCCAAGCGCACGCTCGAGTCCTATCCGCACGAGCTCTCCGGCGGCCAGCGCCAGCGCGTCCTCATCGCCATGGCCCTTACGCGGGACCCGTCGCTCGTCATCTGCGACGAGCCCACCACGGCCCTCGACGTGACGATTCAGAAGCAGGTCATCAAGCTCCTGAACGACCTCCAGGCCAAGCTCGGCTTCGCCATGATCTTCGTCTCGCACGACCTGGCCCTCGTGGCCGAGGTGGCCTCCGAGATCACGGTCATGTACGCCGGCCAGGTCGTGGAGCAGGCACCCACCAAGGAGCTGGTCACCAACCCAATCCACGAGTATACGCGCGGCCTGCTCGGCTCCGTCCTCTCCATAGAGGAGGGTGCCAAGGACGGTTCCCGCCTGCACCAGGTTCCGGGCTCGGTGCCCTCTCCCGAGGACTTCCCCAAGGGCGACCGCTTCTCGCCGCGCTCGAGCCACCCCACGCTGGGCCTGGACGTGCATCCGGTCATCAAGGAGCTTCCCGGCGACGCCCACCACAAGTTCTCCGAGCTGCCCGACGACTACCTCAAGGAGCACGGCCTCACGCCGTACCTCGAGACCCTTGACCCTGCCAGCGCATCGGAGGTGAGGTAGATGGGCGAGTCGAATGCCCCCGCCCGGGAGCCCATCATTTTCCTTGATGACATCTCGGTCACGTTCAAGACGCGCACGGGGTCGATTCTTCATCCCAACCTGGTCCATGCCGTCAGCCACGTCACCATCAGGCTCATGCCGGGAGAGGTCATCGGAATCGTCGGCGAGTCCGGCTGCGGCAAGTCCACGACGGCCAACGTCATGTGCGGCCTCCAGTCGCCAACCTCGGGCAAGGTCTTCTTCAAGGGCGATGACGTGACCAGGCGCACGCCCGAGCTTCGCAAGAAGATCGGGCGCGTGGTCTCGGTCGTGTTCCAAGACCCCGCCACGGCCCTGAACCCCCGAATGATCGTCCACGACCAGCTCCTGGATCCGCTGCTCGTCCATAAGGTGGGTGCGCCCGAGGAGCAGGAGAGGCGCATCGACGAGCTCATAGGCCTCGTGGGGCTCCCCAAGAGCGCCCTGCGCGCGCTTCCCGGCCAGCTCTCGGGCGGCCAGCGCCAGCGCGTGGCCATCGCCCGCGCCATGTCGCTCAGCCCCTCGGCCATCATCGCCGACGAACCCACCTCGGCCCTCGACGTGTCCGTCCGGGCGCAGATCCTGAACCTGCTCATGGACCTCAAGAAGGACTTCGGCCTCTCCATGATCTTCATCAGCCACGACATCCAGACGGTGCGCTACATCTCCGACCGGATCATCGTCATGAACCACGGCGAGATCATCGAGCAGGGCCCTGCCAAGCAGGTCTTCGAGGACCCGCAGGACGTCTACACCAAGACGCTCCTCGGTGCGGCCCCGTCGCTCCTGCATCCCAAGATCGGTCAATAGGACGCCGTCTTGGCGGGGACGCCCGGCATCCGGACGTCCCCGCCGCTCACGATGGAGGTGTTGCCCGTGCCCATGCCAACAGAGATGCGCACGGCGCTTGAGAGTTACCGGGGGTGTACCCCCGTTCCTGCGGACTTCGATGACTTCTGGGCGGCGCGCATGGCCGAGGCCGATGCCGTCCCGCTCTCCTTCGAACTCGTGCCCTCGGACGTGCCCGCATATCCGACCTGCGAGTTTTTGGACCTTTGGTATACCGGTATGGGCGGCGCGCGCATCCACGCCAAGTACCTGCGCCCGCGCACCAAGGACCCCGTCCCGCTCGTGCTCCAGTTCCACGGGTACCCCGGCTCGTCCCGAAGCTGGCTCGAGCAGTGCTCCTTCGTCGGCATGGGGATGGCGCTCGTGGCGCTCGACTGCCCCGGCCAGGGAGGCCCGTCCCAGGACCTGGGCGGCTTCATGGGCACCACGGTGGCCGGCCACATCGTGGCCGGGCTTGACGGGGACCCCAGCGGCCTCTACTACACGAGGCTCCACCAGCACATCCGCGTCCTCTGCCGGGTGGTGCGCGAGCTCTCCGGCATCGACCTTTCGCGCGTCTTCGTGAACGGCGCCTCCCAGGGAGGCGGGCTCGGGCTTGCCACCTGCGCGCTCAATCCGGACCTCGTGAGCCGCGCGGCCATCCTCTATCCGTTCCTTTCGGACTTCCGCCTGGTCTGGGAGCTGGGCTTGGACGTTGTGGCCTATGACGGCATCGGGCACTTCTCCCGGTGGTTCTCCGCGTCTGGGGAACGCCAGGAGGAGGCCTTCTCCAAGCTCGCCTACGTGGATACCAAGAGCTTCGCGCACCTGGTCCGATGCCCGGTGCTCTTTGGCACGGGGCTCGACGACAGGGTGGTGCCGCCCCCCACGCAGTTCGCGGTCTACAACAACCTCACCTGCCCGAAGGCACACCACGCCTATCCCGGCTTCGCGCACGAGGAGATCCAGGAGTTTGACGACCTCATCATCGACTTCTTCTGCGGAGAGGGGAGGCTCTCGTGAGCGCGACGTCCAACATCGACCTTCTGGCCCTTCCCGCCCTTCGGGACTTTCCGGGTACCGTGTCGGCGCGACTCGAGGCCCTGCGCGAGCGGTCGTGCGCGCGTCCGGTGCCGGCGGGGTGGGAGGCCGAGTTCGAGGGACTCCTTGCCAGCGCGGTGCCGATGGGGGAGGCCGTGCTCACGCCTGCCCCGGTGGGGGAGGAGAACCCATGCGCCCGCTACTCCGAGCTGCGCGTGCCCCGCGCCGGCGGCCGCGTGGTCGCGGGCCGGCTCATCGTGCCCGAGGGCGTCTGCCGTCCCTCTGAGCGCGTGCCGCTCGTGCTCATGTTCCACGATGCGGGGCGTCCCGTCCGCGGGTGGCACCACATGACGCGCTTCTGTGCGCTCGGGTATGCCGTCATCGCCCTCGATGGGGGCCGGGTCGCCCCCGACGCCGTCGCGGACGCGCTGCCGGGCCTGGCGGCCGACGCGCTTGCCCTCGCGCGGGCGGGGCTCTCGCTTCCCGGCGTCGACCCCGATCGCGTGTGCGCATGGGGCGAGGGGCTGGGCGGCGGCCTCGCGGTCCTCGTGACCGCGGCCCTGGGCCCGCGGGTGGCGCGCTGCGCCGTGTGCAACCCGCTTCCGGCCGACCGCGCGGACGTGCCCGCCTGGCTTGACGCGGCGGTCCTCGCGCGGCGCGTGACGTCCGAGCTCCTCGTGGGCTGCGGCCTGCGCGACGAGCTGGCGCCCGCAGAGGGGCAGGCGGCCCTTGCCAACGCCGCCGCCGGTCCCGCGCGGCTGGTCTTCTACCCAGAGCACGCGCACGAGCGCATCAATGAGTTTGAGAACGAGGCCCTGAGGTTCCTTCGCCTCAGCTAAGTGGCTAGGATGTAACCGATGCATTCGCCCGCGCGCCGAGCGCGGGCCTGGCGCACAACGACGAACGACTAAGGAGTCACCCATGTCAACCAAGATCTACAAGGGCGTTATCCCCCCCGTGGTGGTTCCCGATACCGACGACCACAAGCTCGACGTCGTCTCCTTCGAGCGCTCTATCAACCGCATGATCGACGCAGGCGTGAACGGCCTGTTCTTCCTGGGCTCCTCTGGCGAGGTGGTCTTCTCCACCGACAACCGCCGCCTCCAGGTCATCGAGGAGGCCATACGCATCGTGAACCACCGCGTGCCGGTCTTCGTGGGCATCATCGACACCGAGGTCGAGCGCGTGCTCGAGCACGGTCGCGTTGCCCAGGAGCTTGGTGCCGACGTGCTCGTGGCGACCGCGCCCTTCTACGCCCTCGGCGGCATGGCCGAGGTCGAGGAGCACTTCCGCATCCTCCACGACGAGCTCGACCTGCCCATCTTCGCCTACGACATCCCCGTGTGCGTTCACATCAAGCTCCCCTGGAAGCTCCTCGCCAAGCTCGGTGCCGAGGGCGTGCTCGCGGGCGTCAAGGACTCCTCGGGCGACGACGTCTCCTTCCGCTACCTCTGCCAGGAGAACGAGAAGCTCGGCCACCCGATGACGCTGCTCACCGGCCACGAGGTCGTGGTGGACGGCGCCTACCTCTCCGGCGCGGACGGCTCGGTGCCAGGCCTCGCCAACGTGGAGCCCGCGGGCTACGTCCGGCAGTGGAGGGCTGCCTGCGCGGGTGACTGGGCCACGGTGAAGGCCGAGCAGGACCGCCTGAACGAGATCAGCCACATCTTTGACGTGACCAAGGGTGTCCAGGGCTATGCCGGCGGCGTGGGCTCCTTCAAGTGCGCCCTGCACCTCATGGGCATCTTTGACTCCCCGCAGATGCCGCGCCCGGTAAAGCCGCTCACGGGCGAGAATGTCGAGGCCATCCGTAAGGTTCTCGTGGACAACGGCCTGCTCGAGGCCTAGGGCCGGCGAGGCGCCTGCCCCCCTTCCGGGCACCCGGCGGGGCCCCGCCGGGTGCCCCTCCGTGCCGCGGCCGACTCCGTGAGAGGATATGACATGTGCCAGACAGAGAAGAAGGTCGTCGCCATCGACATTGGCGGCACCAAGATCGCGTCCGCGCTCGTGACGCTCGCCCCGGGCGGGAGGCCCCGCGTGGAGTTCTTCGACAAGGTCCCCACCGAGGCCAAGCGCGGCGGCGAGGCGGTCCTTGCCAAGGCCGTCGCCTCGGCGAAGCGCGTGATGGGGCTCGCGGGGGAGGGCGTGTCCGGCATCGGCGTCTCCTCCGGCGGCGTCATCGACCCGGCGACGGGTGACGTGACCTACGCCAACGACATGATGCCCGGCTGGGGCGGCACCCACCTCGGCGCCGAGCTCGCGGCCGCCACGGGCCTTCCCTCTCGCGTGCTCAACGACGTGCATGCCCATGCCCTCGGCGAGGCCCGCTGGGGCGCCGGACGCGACGCCCAGAGCTGCCTGGTGGTGGCGGTGGGCACGGGCATCGGCGGCGCCTTCGTGGAGCGCGGCCACATCATGCTGGGCGCGCACAACGAGGCCGGCCACATCGGCCACGTGAGCTGCTCCGACGCCGCCGGCGTGCCTTGCCAGTGCGGCGCCACCGGGCACCTCGAGACCATCGCGTGCGGCCCCGGCATCATCGAGCGCTACGTGGAGCTGGGGGGCGAGCCCACGCTTCCCGACGGCACGCCCGTGGACGGCGCCGTCATCGACCGGCGCGCCGCCGACGGTGACGAGGCCGCCCAGGCCGCCGAGGCCCGGAGCGGACACGCCATCGGCGAGGTGCTGGGGAGCCTCACCAACATGCTCGACCCCACCTGCATCATCCTCTCGGGGTCCGTCGCGCAGTGCGGCCCCCACTGGCACGACGCCATGGCCGCCGGCTGGGCAGAGGCCGTCATGCCGCCCTGCGCTGGCACCCCGATCGTCTCGGGTGACCTCGGCGGTGACGCACCGCTCATAGGTGCGGCCGAGAACATCGTCCAGTCCGCCTACGTGGAGATCGCGTAGTCAATGAGCCAGGCGCGGCGGGCCCTCGCCGCGCGCAACCAGCCAAGGAGGCTGCCATGTCCGTCTCACCGCTCGTTCAGTCCCTCAAGGGAAAGCTCGTCGTGAGCGTCCAGGCCTACCCGGGCGAGCCCCTGCGCCACCCCGAGACCATGGCGCAGATGGCCCGCGCCTGCGAGCTTGGCGGGGCCGCCGCCATCCGCTGCCAGGGACTCTCTGACATCGCCGCCATCAAGGGCCGCGTGGAGATTCCCGTCATCGGCCTCTGGAAGGAGGGGCATGAGGGCGTCTACATCACGCCCACGCTGCGCCACGCGATTGCCTGCGTGAACGCCGGCGCCGACGTGGTGGCCCTCGACGCCACCGACCGCCCCCGCCCCGACGGCCGCAGCTTCGAGCAGACCGTCCGGGAGCTGCGCGCCCGCTGCGACACGCTCGTCATGGCCGACTGCATGACCATCGAGGACATCCGCCGCGGCGTCGCCTGCGGCTGTGACATCGTGTCCACCACGCTCTCGCACAACAAGGCCGCCATCGACACCACGCTCGAGGACGGCCCCGACATCGCCCTGCTCGGGCAGGCCGCCAAGGAGTTCCCGGACCTCCCCGTCATCTGCGAGGGCCACGTCCACACCCCCTCCGATGCCCGCGCGGCAATGGACGCCGGCGCCTGGGCCGTGGTCGTGGGCACCGCGATCACGCACCCCACGAGCCTCACGAGCTGGTTCAAGGCCGCGATCGAGTAGCCTCGGCGTTGTGTGCGCATTTCTGCGTATATTTGAGTGAAAGTGGCAAAAAATGACCGTTTATCGGCATTCACCTACCGTTTGCCGGAAGTTTGCTTGCTTTTGCTCACTTTTGACTGAAATTGCGCAAAAATGACAACCAGCAGAGTACGACGAGAGGAGCCACACATGGGCGGCACCACCCAGGGCAGCACAGCCCCGCTCGACGCCGCGGCCGCCGCCAAGGCCGCCTTTGCCGCCGTCGAGGGCAAGCCCTTCCCGGAGGACGTCTTCACCGCGCCCAGGCTCTGCTGGGCCGTCGTGGGCACGGGCGTCATCGCCAACCAGATGGCGCAGTCGCTGGCCCTCGCCGGCCGCACGCTCTCGGGCGTGCAGAACCGCACCCTCGCCAAGGCCCATGCCTTTGCTGCGGCCTACGGCGTCGCGCGCGTCTACGACAGCTTCGAGGAGCTGTGCCAAGACCCCACGATCGACGCCGTCTACGTGACCACGCCCCACAACACGCACATCCGCTACCTCCGCGCCGCCCTCGCGGCCGGGAAGCACGTCCTCTGCGAGAAGTCCATCACCCTGAACTCGGCCGAGCTCGCCGAGGCCCGCGGACTCGCCGAGGCCAACGGCGTCGTGCTCATGGACGCCACCACGATCCTCCACATGCCGCTCTACCGGGAGCTTGCCCGACGCGCGTCCGCAGGGGAGTTCGGCCGCATGAACCTCGCCCAGGTGAGCTTTGGCAGCTACAAGGAGTACGGCGACCTCACGAACCGCTTCTACAACCCCGCGCTGGCCGGCGGGGCCCTTCTCGACATAGGCGTCTACGCGCTCTCGATCATGCGCCTCTTCATGGCGGGCCAGCCCACGGAGGTGGTCTCGCTCGGCAACCTCGCCTCCACGGGTGTGGACGAGGCGGGCGGCATCGTCTGCCGCAACGCCGAGGGCCAGCTCGGCGTGATCTCGCTCACCCTTCACTCCAAGCAGCCCAAACGCGCGGTCATCTCGTTCGACCGCTGCTACGTGGAGGTGGCGGAGTACCCCCGCGCCGACGCGGCCACCATCACCTGGACCTCCGACGGACGGCGCGAGACCGTGAGCGCCGGCACCGAGGCCTACGCCCTCTGCTACGAGGTGGCCGACCTCGAGCGCGCCGTGGCCGGCGACAAGGCCGCCCGCGCCCTCCTCGACACGGCGTCTGACGTCATGGACCTCATGACGGACCTCCGCCGCGCTTGGGGCGTCACCTACCCCGAGGAGCGCTAGCCATGCTCGCCGAGGAGCGCCTCTCCAGGATCTGCGAGCTCGTGGCCACGCGCGGCACCGCCACGGTGGCAGAGCTCGCGTCCATCCTGGAGACCTCCGAGTCCACCATCCGCCGCGACCTCGACAAGCTCGACCAGGCCCACCGCCTCGTCAAGGTCCATGGCGGGGCCACCACCCTCGAGAGCGCCCACCTCACTCGCGATCTCACGCTGCCGGAGCGCTACTGCCTCCACGCCGACGAGAAGCGCGTCATCGCCGCCCGCGCGGCAGCGTTCATAGGCCCGGACGACTTCGTCTACCTGGACGCCGGCTCAACCGTCGAGGAGCTTATCTCCCAGCTCACGGAGACGCGCGCCCTCTTTGCCACGGACTCCGTCTCCCACGCCATGGCGCTTGCCGCGAGGGGCTGTCGCGTCACGGTGCTCGGCGGCGAGCTCAAGAGCGCCACGGAGGCCCTCGTGGGGCCGGACGCCCTCTCGGCGATCGGGCGCTACCACTTCACGATCGGCTTCTGGGGCACCAACGGCGCCACGCCCGAGGCGGGCTACACCACGCCGGACCGCAACGAGGCCATGGTGAAGCAGCTCTCCATGGAGCACACCGATCGCCGCTACGTGCTCTCCGACGCGAGCAAGCTCGGTGCCACGAGCCTCGTTACCTTTGCCGCCTTCGACTCGGCCACCTTCCTTACGGCTGGGCCGGTCCCGGAGGGCTATCGGACCCTGGAAAACGTCGTGGAGGTATCCCAATGATCGCAACCGTCACGTTCAACCCGTCGCTCGACTACATCGCCCGCACGGACGACCTCAGGCTTGGCGCCGTCAACCGCACCACCTTCGAGCAGGTGCTCCCCGGTGGCAAGGGCGTGAACGTCTCCATCGTCTTGGGCAACCTCGGGCACGGGAGCACGGCCCTGGGTTTTGTGGCCGGCTTCACGGGCGCAGAGCTCTGCCGCCTGTGCGCCGACGCGGGCGTCACCTGCGACTTCATCCACGTGGACGAGGGCATGACCCGCATCAACGTCAAGGTCAAGGCCCATGAGGAGACCGAGCTCAACGGCCAGGGCCCGCGCGTGACCGAGGCGCATGTGGAGGCCCTTCTCGCCAAGCTCGACGCGCTGGGGGAGGGCGACACCCTCGTGGTCTCAGGGTCGGTGCCGAGCTGCCTTCCCTCCGACATGTACGAGCGCATCATGGCGCGCCTGTCCGGCCGGGGCGTCCGGATTGTGGTGGACGCCGAGCGCGACCTGCTCCTGCGCGTGCTGCCCTACGGCCCCTTCCTCGTGAAGCCCAACAACATCGAGCTGGGGGACATGTTCGGCGTGACGCTTGAGACCCGCGACGATGTCATCCCCTACGCGCAGAGGCTCCGCGAGCGGGGCGCGGCCAACGTGTTCGTCTCTATGGCGGGGGAGGGCGGCGTCTTCGTGGCCAAGACCGGGGAGGTCTTCCAGAGCCCGGCCGCACGCGGCACCGTGGTGAACTCCGTGGGCGCCGGCGACTCATCGGTGGCGGGCTTCCTCGCAGGCCTCATGGAGACGGGTTCCTACGAGAGGGCCTTCAAGATGGCCTTGGCCACCGGCTCTGCCAGCGCGTTTTCCGAGCTGCTGGCCACCCGGCCCGAGGTCGAGGCGCTGCTCGCCCAGATGGGGTGAGCTGCCGCCCGGTCAGGCGCCGCAGGCTTGAGGCCTGACGCTCAGACAGCCTCGCCGCATAGAGCGCGGCTGCGGAACTCGCGCCAGACCTCAAGCCTGCGACGGCCGGGCTGCGCGATCGCACAACCTAACCGGCAATGCCACCCTGCTTGGGCGGGGTGTGGGGACTGTCCTGCGTACATCGGGAACGCAAGGGGCAAGAAAAGGAAGGACCAGGCATGAGAATCAACGACCTGCTCAACGTCGAGTCCATCAGGATCGGGGGTGCGGCAGCGACCAAGGACGAGGCCATCGACGAGCTCGTGGGGCTCATGGTGCGCGGTGGAAACGTGGTCGACGAGGAGGAATACGCAAAGGCCCCGTGCGCCCGCGAGGCGGAGTTCTCCACCGGCCTCGGCGACGGCATCGCCATCCCGCACGCCAAGACCGCGGCCGTATCCGCGCCGGGCCTCGCGGCCATGACGGTTCCCGCCGGCGTGGACTACGAGTCGCTCGACGGCGAGCCCACCACGCTGTTCTTCCTGATCGCGGCACCCGAGGGCGGCTCCGACGTACACCTTGAGGTGCTGAGCCGCCTCTCCACGCTCCTCCTCGACCAAAAGTTCTGCGCGCGCCTTCGCGCCGCCAAGACCCCCGAGGAGTTCCGCCACCTCGTGGACGAGCAGGAGACGGCGCGCCTCTCCGAGGAGGCCGCCAAGGCCGCCGGCGCCGCCGAGCGCGACCGAGAGGGCTACGACGTCGTGGCCGTCACGGCCTGCCCCACCGGCATCGCCCATACCTTCATGGCCGCCGAGGCCCTGGAGAAGAAGGCCGCCGAGATGGGCCTCAAGATCAAGGTGGAGACCCAGGGCCAGGGCGGCGCCAAGAACGTGCTCACCCAGGCCGACGTGGCGGGTGCTAGGGGCGTCATCATCGCCGCCGACAAGAACGTGGACCTCTCGCGCTTTGACGGCAAGCCCCTCTACTCCTGCTCGGTCACGCGCGGCATCAACGACCCCGGCGCGCTCATCAGCCTCATCATCGAGGGCAAGGCGGCCGTCTACCACGCCGGCGCCGGTGCAAACGTTGCGGTCGCCGAGGCAGGCGAGTCGGAGGGCGTTGGTCGCAAGCTCTACAAGGACCTCATGAACGGCGTCTCCCACATGCTTCCCTTCGTGGTGGGCGGCGGTATCCTCATGGCCCTCTCGTTCCTGCTCGACCAGCCGGGCCTGGGCACGGGCGCCTACGGCCACTCCACGCCACTTGCGGCCTTCTTCAACCTGGCGGGCAACCAGGCCTTCAACTTCATGCTGCCAATACTTTCGGGCTACATCGCCATGTCCATCGCCGACCGCCCGGGCCTTGCGGCGGGCTTCGTGGGCGGCTGGATAGCCAAGGAGGGCTACACCCTGGGCTACCTCGCAACCGACATGGGAGCCGAGGCCACCGGTGCCCTCGTGTCCGCCGGCTTCCTCGGCGCCCTTTTCGCCGGCTTTGCGGCGGGCTACCTCGTGCGCGGCATCGAGAGGCTCTGCGATAAGCTCCCCTCCTCGGTCGAGGGCGTGAAGCCCATCCTCATCTACCCGGTGCTCGGCGTCTTTGCCACGAGCCTCGTCATGATGGCCGTGAACCCCGTCATGGGCGCCATCAGCTCCGCGCTCTCCGGCTTCTTGAACGGCCTCTCCGGCAGCTCGATGGTGCTTCTCGGCATCATCGTGGCCGGCATGCAGGCCACCGACATGGGTGGCCCCATCAACAAGGCGGCCTACGTCTTTGGCACCGCCGCGCTTGCCGAGCAGACCGTCACCGGCAACATGATCATGGCCGCCGTCATGGCGGGCGGCATGGTCCCGCCGCTGGCCATCGCCCTCTCCACAACGCTGTTCAAGAACCGCTGGACCGAGGCCGACCGCAAGGCGGGCGTGGTCAACTGGATCATGGGCCTCTCCTACATCACCGAGGGCGCCATCCCCTTTGCGGCCGCCGACCCCCTGCGCGTGCTCCCCGCCTGCATTGCCGGCTCCGCCGTCGCCGGCGGCCTCTCGATGCTCTTTGGGTGCGCCTCCCCGGCCCCTCACGGTGGCGCGTGGGTGATCGCCGTGATCGCCAACCCCGTGCAGTACCTCATCGCGCTCGCCGCGGGCACCGTCGTGGGCGCGCTCGTGCTGTCGCTCCTCAAAAGGCCCCTTCCGCCCGAGCAAAACGGGCTTGCGGGATAGCCCCGCACCAAGGCTTGCCCCGACGCCGCGCGGACCCGCCTCCGTGCGGCGTCCTCGCCTGGCGGGCGCAGGGCCTTGGCGCCCCCAGCCTCCCCGCCCCCCTCGTCGCGCTTGAAGTATGCTGGTGTCCGTGGCTGTGAGGGAAGGGGAGTGCCATGGGGACGAACGGCCAGCAGATGCGCGCCGCAGAGCTCGCCTCGCGCGTGCCCGACGTGGTGGTGATCACCGGCATGTCCGGCTCTGGTCGCACGCAGGCCCTGCACTGCTTTGAGGACATGGGCTACTTCTGCATTGACAACCTCCCGCCGCGCCTGGTGCCGCAGCTTGCAGACCTCGTGGGCATCAACTCGGGCGTGGGCCGCCATCTGGCCGTCACCTGCGACCTGCGAAGCCAGGGCCTCTTCGACGAGCTCACGGACACCGTCCGCCAGCTTGGCGAGCACGAGCTCTCGTGCAAGCTCCTCTTCCTGGACGCCTCCGACGAGGTCCTCATGCGCCGCTACGACGAGAACCGCCGCCGCCACCCGATCGCCGTCCCCGGCGAGTCCGTCGAGCAAGCCATCAAGCGTGAGCGCGGGCAGCTCAGGGACGCGCGCGCGATGGCCGACCTCGTCATCGACACCAGCCGCATGCGCACGTCGGCCCTGCGGGGCCGCCTCAAGGCCGCCTTCTCGGAGCTCACCGAGCAGCAGCTCCTCGATGTGAACGTCTTCTCGTTTGGCTTCAAGCGCGGTATGCCCTCCGAGGCAGACCTCATGATCGACGTGCGCTTTTTGCCCAACCCCTTCTACGACCCCGAGATGCGCCGCCTCACGGGCAACGACGAGAGGGTCGCGCGCTTCGTCATGGGCAACAAGACCACGTGCGAGTTCATGGGCGCGTGGCTGCGACTGCTCGACGTGGCCATGCCGGGCTACGTCGCCGAGGGCAAGGCCCGCCTGTCCATAGCCGTGGGCTGCACCGGCGGCCAGCACAGGAGCGTCGCCATCGCCAATGCGACGGCCGCCCACCTCAAGGCCCAGGGCTACCGCGTGAACCTCTCCCACCGCGACCTCTCGGAGGCCGTCGCCGCGGCCGCGCGGGACGCCGCGGCGGGCGAGGGGTAGCCATGTCCTTCACCGCCCAGGTAAAAGACGAGCTCTCGCGCATCGAGCCGGCCACGCGCATGGCCGACCTCGCGCAGCTCTCGGCGCTCGTCCGCGTCTGCGGCACCATGAGCTTCCATGGCTCGGGGCGCTACTCCATCCGCATCGCCACCGAGACCGGCGCCGTGGCGCGCACCGTCATCAAGCTCACGCACCGCGTGTTCGACCTCGAGACCTCGCTCACCGTGCGCCGCTCCGTGCTCCACAAGACGAGAAACTACCTCATCGAGATGCCCGAGCAGGACCGCTTGGCAGACGATCTCGCCGGCCTGGGGATCCTCGTCCCCGGTCACGGCATCGCCCTCGGGGTCCCCGAGGGGCTTCTCAAGACGCGGGAGGCGCGCTGCGCCTTCGTGCGAGGCGCCTTCATGGCGGGCGGCTTCATCGCCGACCCGCGCGGAGACTTCCACCTCGAGATCGCGGTGACGGGGGAGGACTTCGCCCGAGGGCTCGCCGACGTCATCTCAACCCTGGGCGCCTCCGCGCGCATCAACCGCCGCCGCGGCGCATACGCGCTCTACCTCAAGAGCTTCGACGACGTGCTGTGCCTCCTTCGCGTCATGGGGGCGCAGCGCATGGCGCGCGTGGTCGAGGCCGCGCGCGCGAGGAAGTCGGTCAAGAACGACGTCAACCGCCGCGTCAACGCCGAGGTCGCCAACCAGGCGCGCTCGTCCTCGGCGGCGGCGGCCCAGCTCGACCTCATCGACCGCGCGGACGAGCTCGTGGGCATCTCGCAGCTCCCGCCTGCCGTGCGCGAGTTCTGCCTCGCGCGGAGGGATCACCCCGAGCTCTCGCTTGCGGCGCTGGGCGAGACCTTCGACCCGCCGGCATCAAAGTCCGCCATGTACCACCGCCTGCTCAGGCTGGAGCAGATCGTGGGCGACGAGGGCGCGCCCAAGGGGGGCTGAGGGTGCCCCATATCAAAAATTGACTATGCCACGCATGGGGGCGCACGAAGGCGCACCACATACTACATTTTGCGCGAGATGGCACCGACAATTATGCGGGCGTTGCGGATTGCTCGCTCTAGATTGGCACTCGTGCGGTAGAATGACTTCTAGCAATGACGTTTCGACGTTGTTACATGGCCAGTCGGGGGGAGGCCCCGTCGGCCACTCGAAAGGAGAAAGCATGGCAGTTAAGGTTGCAATCAACGGCTTTGGTCGCATCGGTCGCCTGGCGTTCCGCCAGATGTTCTCTCACGAGGGCACCGAGATCGTCGCCATCAACGACCTCACCTCCCCCGAGATGCTCGCCTACCTTCTCAAGTACGACTCCACGCAGGGCAACTACTCCCGCGATCACGAAGTCGGCTTCGGCGAGGACCACATCACCGTCGACGGCAAGAAGATCACCATCTACAAGGAGCCGAACGCGGCCGACCTCCCCTGGGGCGAGCTCGGCGTCGACGTCGTCCTCGAGTGCACCGGCTTCTACACCTCCAAGGCCAAGGCGCAGGCCCACATCGATGCCGGCGCCAAGAAGGTCGTCATCTCCGCTCCCGCGGGCAATGACCTCCCCACCATCGTCTACAACGTCAACCACGAGACGCTGACCGCCGACGACAACATCATCTCCGCGGCCTCCTGCACCACCAACTGCCTGGCCCCGCTGGCCAAGGGCCTCAACGACTTCGCCCCCATCGTCTCCGGCATCATGACCACCATCCACGCCTTCACCGGCGACCAGATGACGCTCGACGGCCCGCAGCGCAAGGGCAACAAGCGCCGCAGCCGCGCCGCCTCCGAGAACATCGTCCCCAACTCCACCGGTGCCGCCAAGGCCATCGGCCTCGTCCTTCCCGAGCTCAACGGCAAGCTCATCGGTGCCGCCCAGCGCGTCCCCACGCCCACCGGCTCCCTCACCAACCTCTACGCCGTGGTGGACAAGAAGGTCACGGTCGACGAGGTCAACGCTGCCATGAAGGCCTACGCCGACACCATCCCCGAGACCTTCGGCTATAACGTCGATGACATCGTCTCCCGCGACATCGTCGGCGAGACCCACGGTTCCATCTTCGACGCCACCCAGACCATGGTCCAGGACCTCGGCAACGGCCAGTCCCTGGTGCAGGTCACCTCGTGGTACGACAACGAGAACTCCTACACCTCCCAGATGGTCCGCACCATCAAGTACTTCGAGAAGTTCGTCGACTAACTCGACGCCCTGCTCGTTCGTTGGGGGCGCGGCCGCAGGCCCCAGGGCTGCGGCCGCGCCCCTCCCATGTCGTCCGCATGCAAGGAGGAAGCTCACATGGCCTTTACCAAGAAGACCGTTCGCGACGCCGACGTCGACGGCAAGCGCGTCCTCGTCCGAGTCGACTTCAACGTGCCCCTGAAGGACGGCGTCGTCACCGACGACACGCGCGTCCGCGCGGCCATCCCCACCATCACCTACCTCAAGGAGCACAACGCCAGGGTCATCCTCATGAGCCACCTCGGCCGCCCCGATGGCACCGGTTACCAGGAGGAGTTCTCCCTGAAGTCCGTCGCCGCCAAGCTCGCCGAGCTCACCGGCTACGCGGTGACCTTCGTCCCCGACACCTACGGCCAGGTTGCCGCCGATGCCGTCGCCGCCATGCAGCCCGGCGACGTCGCGCTTCTCGAGAACGTCCGCTTCGACAAGCGCGAGAAGAAGAACGACCCCGAGATCGCCAAGACCCTCGCCTCCTACGGCGACGTCTTCGTGCTCGACGCCTTCGGCACCGCGCACCGCGCCCAGGGCTCCGTGGTGGGCCCGGCCCAGTTCCTGCCCGCCTACGCCGGTTTCCTGCTCGAGAAGGAGGTCGACACCCTCACGTCGATCTTCGCCGACCCCGCGCGCCCCTTCGTCGCCATCGTGGGCGGCTCCAAGGTCTCCAGCAAGATAGGCGTGCTCGACCACCTCATCGACTCCGCCGACACCCTGATCATCGGCGGCGGCATGGCCTACACCTTCTTCCTGGCCAGGGGCTGCACGGTGGGCACCTCCCTCCAGGAGCCCGATTGGATTGAGCGCGCAGGCGAGATGCTCAAGAAGGCCGAGGCCAAGGGCTGCAAGGTCCTGCTCCCCGTCGACAACGTCGTCGCCGACCACTTCGGCGAGGACGCCACCGGCGAGGCCGTTGATTCCGACACGATCCCCGATGACCGCATGGGCATGGACGTCGGTCCCAAGACCGTCGCCAACTACGCCGAGGCCATCAGGGGCGCCAAGACCGTCTTCTGGAACGGCCCCATGGGCGTCTTCGAGTTCGACCAGTTCGCCAAGGGCACCGAGGCCGTCGCTCGCGCGGTCGCCGAGGTCAAGGCCGCCGGCGGCACATCCATCATCGGCGGCGGCGACTCCGTTGCCGCCATCAACAAGTTTGGCCTGGCCGACAAGATGAGCTGGATCTCCACGGGCGGCGGCGCCTCGATGGAGCTCGTCGAGGGCAAGGCCCTTCCCGGAGTGGAGGCGCTGCTCGATGCGTAACAGGATGATCGCCGGCAACTGGAAGATGAACAAGACCTACGACGAGGGCGTCGTCCTCGCACAGGGCCTGGTCGACGAGCTTGGCGACGGCACCGGTTCGGTGGACGTCGTCGTCTGCCCGCCCGCCATCGACGTCAAGGGCGTCGCAGAGGTCATCCGGCAGGCTGCCGCCCCCATCGCCGTGGGCGTCCAGAACGTCTACTGGGAGGAGAAGGGCGCCTACACGGGCGAGACCGCTCCCAACATGATCGCCGCCGTGGGTGCCACCTACTGCATCATCGGCCACTCCGAGCGTCGCGGCTACTTTGGCGAGACGGACGAGGACATCAACAGGAAGGCCAAGGCCCTGATGGCCCACGGCATCGTGCCCATCTCCTGCTGCGGCGAGTCCCTCGAGGTCCGCGAGGCCGGCAGGCACGTCGAGTTCGTGGTCGGGCAGATCAAGAAGGATACCGAGGGCCTCACGATAGACGACCCCTCCAAGTACGTCGTTGCCTACGAGCCCATCTGGGCCATCGGCACCGGCAAGACCGCCACGGCCGACGACGCCGAGGAGGTCTGCGGCGCCATCCGCAAGACCCTGGCCGAGGTCTTTGGCCAGGAGACGGCCGATGGCATCCGCATCCTCTACGGAGGCTCCGCCAAGCCCGAGAACGTGGGTGGGTTCCTCGAGAAGGAGGACGTCGACGGCGCGCTCGTCGGCGGCGCCTCGCTCAAGGCCGACAGCTTTGCCGCCATGGTGAGGAGCGCCATGGCGTGAGACAAAGGGACCCCCCTTTGTCTCATCTGGCCCCGGCGCGGTTTCGCGCCGGGGCTTGTTCGTACACGGGAAAGGTGGCGGAAATTGCTTCTCGAGAAGTCCACATGGCCTGCCGTCGAGACCTACTTCGCGGGCAACGACCTCGTGGTCCTTGGGTTTGGCAGCACGGAGAACCACGGCAGGCACAACCCTTTGGGCACGGACTGGATGGCCCCCCAGAGGATACTCGAGCTCATGGAGGAGCGCCGACCCAAGGCGCTCTTTGGGCCAACGCTTCGCCTTGGGTCCGCGGACCACTTCATCGACTACCCCGGCACGCTCTCCCTGGGAGACGACCTTCTCCACCAGGTGACCGCCCGGATCTGTGGCCAGCTCTTCCATTACGGCGCGCGCCACTTCTGCTTTGTCAACGGCCACGGCGGCAACACCCGGGCGCTCACCATGACCGGGTATGACCTCAACGACCGCGGCTGCCAGGTGGCCCTCCTCAACTGGTGGAGGCTCGCGGGCGAGCTTGACCCCGCGTGGGGCGGCGGCCACGGCGGCGCACAGGAGACCTCGGCAAACCTATGGATAGACCCGGGTTCGGTTGACGAGGCGTCGCTTGGCCCCATGGGCCTCGTGGACGATGGCGGCAGCGCCATCAAGACGCAGGGGTTCGACGTGGTCGAGTTCGAGGGCGCCCATCCCTCGCTCCTCCGCCGCGCGCGCAGGTATGCCGCAAACGGGTGGATAGGGAAGGACGACCCCAGGCGGGCGTCCGCACAGTGGGGAGAGCAGATGCTCGCCGCCTTCGCCGACTGGGCCGTGAGGTTCCTGGACGCCTTCGCGGCGTCATCGCTCCCGGGGCAGGTGGAGCGCTAGACGAGGGGCGCGGCTGGGCGAGAGGGGCGCGGCACGGCCGCTACCGCGCGGGCGTCGCGTCCCTCAGCTCGGGCAGGCGCGCCGCGTCGACCACGATGCCGGCGA
Source organism: Coriobacteriaceae bacterium (assembly GCA_004557505.1). Taxonomy (GTDB): domain Bacteria; phylum Actinomycetota; class Coriobacteriia; order Coriobacteriales; family Atopobiaceae; genus Tractidigestivibacter. Next base: position 56,879 of record SFGZ01000011.1, read on the forward strand.
ACCTGTCCGAGGTCACCTTGTTCAGGGCCTTGTGGAGCATGGGGATGATCGGCATGTCCTCCGCCGCGATGGCGTCCGCCTCGTGCATGAGCTCGATGCGTCTGCCCTCGTCGACGGTCTTCCTCGCCTCGTCCAGCTTGGCGTCGAACTCCGCGCTGGAGTAGTGGGAGACGTTGTCGCCCACGCCCGTGTACATGAGCGGCTGTAGGAAGTTGTCCATGATGGGGTAGTCCGCCGTCCAGCCGCGGGAGCCAAGCTGGAAGGTGCCGGCAATGTAGTCGTCGAGCATCGACGCGTATTCCTTCTGGTCGATGGTCACGTTGATCCCCACGGACTTCCAGTCGCCCTGCAGCACCTCGAACTCGTTCGTCTTGTTGGAGGAGGACACCATGATGGTGAGGTCGATTCCGCGCATGCCGTCGGGGCCAGCCGGATAGCCCGCCTCGTCGAGGAGCCGGCCGGCCCTCTCGGCGTCGTAGGCGCAGTACTGCCACGTCGCCTCGTCGTTGCCGCTGATTCCCGGCGGGACGATGTCGCCGGCCGGCTGGGCGAATCCCTCATAGAGCGTGTCGCAGAGGTTCTGCCGGTTGATGGCGAGCGACATGGCCTGGCGAACCCGCTTGTCCGAGAGGATGGGGTCGTTCACGTTGTATGCGAGGTATTCCGTGTACAGGACCTCGCCGACCATCGTCTGCCTGTTGGGGCTGCCGGTATATCCGTCGTCCGACTTCCCGTACCTCTCGACGGTCTCCTTGACGCGCCCGGCGGGGATGTCGCAGAGGTCGAGGTTGCCCGCCTCGAACTCGCGGAACGCCGTGTCGGTGTCCTTGTAGATGTTGAAGTGGACCGCGTCGACTTTGGCGGGGTTGTCGCCGCCGTAGCCCTCGAAGCGCCTCATGTTGATGTACTGGCCGTCGTTCCAGGCACCGTCCATCTGGAAGGGGCCGTTGCCGACGGGCGCCTTGGCATAGGCGTCAAAGTCGTCCTTGGCGCAATCCGGGATGGGCGAGAGGGGCGTGCAGCATACCACGAAGGGGAAGTCCGCGTAGGGGGCGGTGAGCTCTACCCTGAGGGTGTGGTGGTCGGGGCAGGAAAGCCCCTCGAGCTCCTCCGCCCGCCCGTTGGTCACGTCGTCGTAGCCCTTGACCATGGCGAGGTGGTACGAGACCACCGACGGCGTCGTGGTGGTGTTGGGGTTGCAGATGCGGTTCCACGCATACTGGAACGACCTTGCCGTCACGTCAGAGCCGTCGTGGAACTTGAGGCCCTGCCTGATGTGGAAGGTCCACGTCGTGGCCTCGTCAGACGACTCCCAGGACTCGGCCACGCTGGGCCTGAGCGCCTGCGCCTTGTAGTCGTAGGCCGTGAGCTGGTCGAAGAGCTGGGAGGCAACCGCCGCCCCGTTGAACTCCTCGATGTCGAAGGGGTCGATCGACGTGGGGTTGGTGATCGCGTAGCTGATGGTCCCTCCCGCGCCCGGCTCCCCGTCCCGAGGCTTCCCGCCGTCGGATGAGCGCTGTCCGCACGCGCCGAGTCCCGCGGCCGCCACCGCGGCTGCCCCGCCCCTTATGAAGGTGCGGCGATCCATCGAATGGCCCATGTCTTCCTCCCATCGTTCGTCCCCTTGCGGGCACAGCGTGGGGATGGTGCCCGCCGTCCGAGCAAGATGCTCTCCCATTGGCGGGCACCGCCGCCAATCTGAAACAGATCTGACGCAAATGCCCGCCCGATGGACGCCCTCGCCCAGCTTTGCCTACCGTTCGCCGGCTGCGGCGCGGATGCCAGGCAACCCGCGATGTGCCGCGAGACCGAAAAAGGGGTGCGGACGAGATGACCCGCACCCATGCGAGACGCACGGCGCCGAGCCGCCTGACGGGCGCCTCCGCCCCGGGGCCGGTCCCTACACCAGGGCGAGGAAGGCGCGATAGCCCTTATGGGCCTCCCAGATGTCCGCCTTGCTGGTGACCTCCCACGGGGCGTGCATCGAGAGCACGCCGATGCCGGAGTCGATCACGTCCATGCCGTAGGCGGCCAGGATGTATGCGATGGTGCCGCCTCCGCCGGCGTCGACGCGGCCCAGCTCGGCGGTCTGGAAGCGGACGTTCGCATCGTCCATGACGTGACGGATGAGGGCGACGTATTCGGCGTCGGCATCGTTGGAGCCGGACTTGCCCGTGCCGCCGGTGTACTTGTTGAACGTGAGGCCACGGCCCAGAAAGCAGGAGTTCTTCGCCTCGAAGACCGAGGGGTAGTTGGGGTCGAACGCCGCGGAGACGTCGCTCGAGAGCATGCGGGACCGCGCGAGGCAGCGACGCAGCGCCAGGGGGGCGCCCTGCCCGGCCGCCTCGATGAGCTCGGCCATGATGTTCTCGAAGAAGCGGCTGCTCATGGAGGTGGCGCCACGGCTGCCTATCTCCTCCTTGTCGACGAGGATCGTGACGGCGGTGCGCTTGGGCGCCTCGCATTCGAGCTGGGCGAGGAGCGAGGGGTACGCGCAGGAGCGGTCGTCCTGCCCGTAGCCAAGGATCATCGAGCGGTCGAGGCCCATGTCCCGCGCCTGGCCGGCGGGGACGACCTCGAGCTCGGCGGAGAGCAGGTCCTCCTCCGTGATGCCGTACTTCTCGGCGAGGGCGTCGAGGACGGTCGCCGTCACGGCGTCCTCGCCCTGGTCCCCCTCCGCGCCCGCCTTGGGCCGGTTGCCCACGATGACGTCGAGAAGCTCGCCCTCGACGAGCTCGGACGCCTTCTTCTGCATCTGCCCGCGGGCAAGGTGGGGGAGGAGGTCCGAGACGCAGAAGACGGGGTCTGCCGGGTCCTCGCCGATGACGACCCTGACGACGCCCCCGTCCTTCTTGGCGACGACGCCATGGATTGCCAGGGGCAGGGTCGCCCATTGGTAGGTCTTCACGCCACCGTAGTAGCGGGTGTCGAGCGTGACGAGGCCGTTTCGCTCCTCGAGCGGGTTCTGCTTGACGTCCAGGCGGGGCGAGTCTATGTGCGCGCCCAGGATGTTGACGCCCCGCTCGAGGGGTTCGGTGCCCAGCTCGACGAGCATGAGGCTCTTGCCGCGGACCGACGCATAGACCTTGTCGCCAGCCGTAAGGCGCCCGCCCGCCCCGGCGGCCTCCTTCAGGGGGCGGTACCCATGCTCGCGGGCTAGCTCGATCGCGGCGGCGCAACACTCGCGTTCGGTCTTGTTCTCCGAGATGAACCTCCGATATCCCTCGCAGAACTCCGTGAGCCTTGACAGCTCCGCCTCGTCGTAGCCCTTCCAGGCGTTTGGCCTCTCCACTCGTGCTCCCTTCCCTGGCCCTTGGTCGAGCCAGCGCGCCGCGGCCGGGATGCCGCCCGCTTGTGGTGCGCCCCCGGGGCGCGCGGCGGCAGCCATGGTCCTTCGGAGAAGACTGTATCACCCAGCCTGAGGCAAGGGGACGGTCCCTTTATCTCATTGAACGCACGCATCCCCGTATGCTATGCTCAATCGAACTGCGTCCAGCCCACCCGCTCTCGAAGGAGCCAGCATCCGTGAACGTCCTCAACGTCATCCTCCTCGTCCTCCTGTTCATCTCCGGCCTGCTCACCGTGGCTCTCGTCCTCATGCACTCGGGCAAGGGCACCGGCGTCTCCGACATGATCGCCGCGTCGCTCTACAACGCCTCGGCCGGCTCTGGCATCTGGGAGAAGAACCTCGACAGGCTCACGGTCATCACCTCCGTCGTCTTCGCCGCGTGCGTCATCGTGATGGCGGTCAGCTTCCCCACGGGAACCATCGGGCTGGCCGGCTAGCCCCCTCGCGCACAGCGGATTCCACGGGACGGAGCGGCGCATGCCCCGTCCCGCTTTCATGTGCCCCCCTGGTTTGGTTAACAGGTGTTAACGTTGGGCCGCCGCCTTGGCGCCCCCGTCGCCCGCGCGCCTATGCTGGTGGCATGCGGGCTTGTCGCGAGGAGGATGCCGCATGTTCATGGCGAGAAGCACCTGGACGCAGGTTCGTGACTACTTCCAGAGGCACGACCTGGTGATCATGGGCGTCGGCTCGACGGAGTGCCACGGCAGGCACAATCCGCTGGGCACTGACACCATGGCGCCGGACAGGATACTGGAGCTGCTGGAGCAGCGTGACGGAACGTATCTCGTGGCGCCGGCCCTACCCTATGGCGCGACCGACGACCTCGTTGGATACCCGGGCACGGTGAGCATCGGTGTGCAGGGGCTCTATGACGTCCTGTCAAGCATCACGCGGCAGCTTTGCGCCTATGGCGCGCGCCGCTTCGTCTTCCTGAACGGGCACGGCGGCAACGCGAAGCCCCTCTCCATGGTGTCGATGGGCCTCAATGACGCGGGCTGCCTTGCGGCGGTGGTCAACTGGTGGAAGGTGGTCCCGCAGCTCGACCCCTCGTGGGGAGGCGGGCATGGCGGCGCCATGGAGACGAGCGCCAACCTCGCCATAGATCCCGCGTCCGTCGACATGTCGCAGGTGACGGACGAGGGCCTGCTTCCCGACATCGGGAGGGACATGCCGTCCACCGGCTGGAGCAGCGTGGGCTTTGGCGGCGCCGAGGTCGAGTTCCCGCGCAGGCTCGCACGCTTCGCGGGCTCCGGGTGGGTTGCCGAAGGCCACGATGACCATCCCCGCGCGGCGAGCGCCGAGCTTGGGAGGGCCATGCTCGAGGGCATGGCGGCATGGCTCCAGGACTTCACGCATGCGCTTGAGGGTGAGGGGCTCCCCGAGCCAATGGACCTCTCCCGTGCGACGGGGCACCTCGACCAACGGCCGGGCCCGGCGCATGCCCAGGCCCAGGCCGGACCCCTCCGCCCCAAGACGGGACAGACGGGTGACAAGGAGGAGACATGCGCATCGAGCTGAGCACCTGGCCTGCCGTGGGGGACTACTTCGGCCGGGGGCATGACCTGGTTGTCATGGCGATAGGGAGCACGGAGGAGCACGGGAGGCACAACCCGCTGGGGACGGACACGCTTGCCCCCAACCTGCTGCTCGACAAGATCGACGCCGCCCTTGGCAACGACGTCCTCATCGCCCCCACGATCCCCTTCGGCAATGCCGATGACCTCCTGGGGTTTCCGGGGACGCTCTCGATAGGCTACGACCTTCTCCGCTCGCTGGTCAGGACGCTCAGCGTGCAGCTCTACGACTACGGCGCCCGAAGGTTCCTGTTCATCAACGGCCACGGGCCCAACATCAAGCCAATCTCCAGCGTGTGCGAGGAGCTCAACCGACGCGGGTGCCTCGCCGCCAGGGCGGACTGGTGGCTTGTGGCCGGCGAGCTTGACCCCGCGTGGGGCGGGGGCCATGGCGGGGCAGAGGAGACCGCGGCCGTCATGGCCGTCGATCCCTCGCTCGTGGACGCCTCCGAGCTCGGCCCCATGGCGCTCGCGAACGACGTCTCGGACGAGCTTCCCACCTCAGGCTGGGGCAACGTGGAGTTCAGGGGCGCCCACGTGGCCATCCCCCGCGACGCCTGCCGTTACGCGGGCAACGGCTGGATTGGCCCCGACGACCCGGCGCTCGCCGACCCGGAGTGGGGAGGCCGGATGATGGACGCCGTTGCCGGCTACCTCGTCGACCTCATCGCCGCCCTCAGGCGCGCGCCGCTCCCCGAGCCCATGCCCGTCCGAACGACCAAGGCATATGGCGGCGGCAGCGACACGTGACACCCGCAACCGCACGGCAGCAGGCACCGGGAGAAAGGCGTTTGGCCATGGATTTCAATGACAGCGAGGTCGCGGACCTCCTCGGCAGGCTCTCCAACGCAAAGTCCCCCTCGGGCTTCGAGGACGAGACCATAGACGTCGTTCGCGACTTCTGCGGCGGATGGGCGCGGGTGGAGACCAACACCGTGCGAGACGCGCTCATCACCCCCAGGGGCTTCACCGGCGAGAAGCCCGTGCTCATGCTCGACGCGCACGGCGACGAGGTTGGGGGCATGGTCAGGTCCATTCGCTCCAACGGCACGATGACCTTCGTCGAGCTGGGGCGTTTCTCCCCCAACGTTCTCGCCGGGCAGGACGTGCTGGTGAGAAACACGCTCGGCGAGTGGGTGCATGGCGTCATCGGCGTGAGGCCGCCCCATTTCATGAGCCCGGCGGAGCGCGCGTCCGGCGAGCCCCAGCTCATCCTGGACGTTGGCGCCACCTCCAAGGAGGAGGCCGTGGGCGCCTTTAACATGGGCATGGGCGAGCCCTTCGTCCCCGCCACGCGGTTCGAGTACGACGAGGCGACCGACGTGGCGGTGGGGAAGGCATTCGACTGCCGGGCGGGAGTCGCCGCCGAGCTTTTGGCCCTGCGCGAGCTCGCGGGCCGAGACGGCCTGCCCTTCGACGTCGTGGCGTCCGTGAGCTCCATGGAGGAGGTGGGGGAGCGCGGCGTGCTGGCTGCGGCGCGGCACTTCGACCCCATGGTCGCCTTCATGTTCGAGGGGTGCCCGGCAGATGACACCTTCACGATCCCCGATGACGCCCAGACCGCCCTCCGCCATGGCCCGATGTTTCGCTACTTCGACTGCTGCATGATCACGAACCCGCGCTACCAGCGCTTTGTCCTCAGGTGCGCGGCGGAGGCGGGGCTTGCCTGCCAGACGAGCGTGCGGGAGGGCGGCGGCACCGACGGCGGTCCCGTCCACATGCTCGACGTCCCCTGCGTGGTTGCGGGGGTCCCCAGCCGCTACGTACACTCCGGGACCGCCATGTGTACGCTCTACGACATCAAGATGACGGCGGAGGTCGCGGTTGCCGTGGCGGGGCGCATGACGCCCGATGACGTCCGCGCCTTCTAGCGGCAGCGGCGGCGTGGCGCGCCTGGGCGCATGTTGCCTGCGCGTTACCACAATCTTACGGGGATGTTGCCAATTGCGTTCCCAACGTTACAGAGGGTCTGTTCGGGCCCAACGAGCGTCGATTGGAAACATTGGCCTGTTACGCTTGACGCAGCACCAAGGTGGGAACTGGTGCCATGATAAGCAGATTGGTGGGAAGAGGAGGATCACATGGAAGACAAGTTTGGCGGCGTCTCGCGCCGGGGCTTCATCAAGGGCGGCGCCGCCGCGGCCGCGCTTGCCGGTCTGGCGGGATGCGGCAAGAACAACGCGGGCGGCGCGAGTTCCGGCGGCTCGCCTTCTGAGGCGGGTTCCGGCAAGGGCGGCGTGCTGAAGTACTACATCAACGATCCCGTTGCCATCGACCCCTACAACACGCAGGAGACCGAGGGCACCCAGGTCGCCAAGTGCCTGTTCGACTCGCTCGTCAAGTACAACTACACCACCAAGGAGCTCGAGCCCGCGGCCGCCGAGTCCTGGGAGTCCAATGACGACGCAACCACGTGGACCTTCCACATCCGCAAGGACTGCAAGTTCCACAACGGCGACACCGTGAAGGCGGGGGACTTCAAGCGTGGGTTCGAGCGCATCTGCGACCCCTCGATGAAGACCCCCTCCGACGTCGCCTACCACCTCGACCCGGTCAAGGGCGCCAAGGAGATGCAGGCGGGCAAGGCCAGCGAGATCTCCGGCATCACGTGTCCCGATGACAACACGCTCGTCATCGAGCTCGCCACGCCCATGTCCGAATGGCCGCTCGTCTGCGCCCACCAGGCTCTCGTGCCCGTCCCCCAGGCCGCGCTCGACGATCCCGACAGCTTCCTCGTCGCCCCCATCGGCAACGGCCCCTTCCAGATGGACGGCACCTGGGTCTCCGGCCAGTACATCAACGTCAAGAAGTTCGACGGCTACTACGGCACCCCCGCGAAGCTCGATGCCGTGAACTTCTCCATCCAGAAGGACCCCGACACCGCCTTCAAGGAGTTCCAGGCCGGCAACATCGACTTCTGCTCCGTGCCCGCCGGCCGCCTTGCCGAGGTCGAGCAGCAGTACGGCACCTCCGATGACGGCTACACCGTGACGCCCAAGAAGCAGGTCCTCACGGGCGCCCAGGCCGCGACCTACTGGATCATCTGCGAGATGGCCGACGAGACCCTCGGCAAGAAGGAGGTTCGCCAGGCGCTCAGCCTCGCCATCAACCGCCAGAACATCTGCGACACGCTCTTCGAGGGCTCCCGCAAGCCCGCCACGAGCTGCTTCCCGCCGCTCATCGACGACTCCCCCGAGTCCACCTGGGAGTACTGCGACTACAACCCGGACAAGGCCAAGGAGATCCTCGAGGCCGCCGGCTACGCCGCGGATGCGGACGGCAAGCGCAACCTCACGGTGAAGCTCTCCTACAACTCCGGTGGCGGCCACGAGGACATCATGTCCATCATCCAGGGCGACTTCGAGGCCATTGGCGTGACCGTCGAGCAGAACTCCCAGGAGTGGGCGGCCTACCTCACCGCGCTCGACGACGGCGGCTTCCAGCTTGCGCGCATGGGCTGGATCGCCGACTACCCCAACATGGACAACTTCCTGTACCCCAACTTCTACAGCACCTCGTCGAACAACTACGGCAAGTACGCCAACCCCGAATTCGACAAGCTCGTCGAGGATGCCCGCAAGATCACCGACGAGGACGAGCGCAAGGCCGAGTACCGCAAGGCCTGCAAGCTCCTGGGCGACGACATGCCCGTCATCCCCATCATGTTCTACGCGCACGACCACGTTGGCTCCGAGAAGATCCAGAGCCTGTACTTTGACCCGGCAGGCATCGCCCACCTGGGCGAGGCAAGCATCCAGGCCTAGTCCCCACAAGCTCGCGCGGGGCATCGGACGTCCGATGCCCCGCCCTGTCTTCTCGACATCCATTCGTTCGTCCCATGTGGCGGCAGGGGAGTGACCATGGGAAAGTACATCATCAAGCGCGTCTTGCAGTTCATCCCGGTGTTTCTGGGGGTCACGCTGATACTGTTCTCCCTCGAGAACATCGTCCCGGGAGACCCCATCAGGCTGATTGCCGGTGACAAGAAGCTCGACCCCGTCACCGAGAACAACCTGCGCGCCTCGTTCCACCTCATCGAGACGAACGATGACGGCACCATCAAGTACGACGAGAGCGGCAACACCATCGAGACCCCCATGTGGGAGAGGTATGTCCTGTATGTCGGCGGCCTTCTCCACGGCGATCTGGGAGTGAGCTACCAGAAGTCAGGTCAGACCGTCTCGGGCATCCTGGCCGACAAGTACCCCTACACCGTGAGGCTCGCCATCGTGGCCATCATCCTGGAGGCGGTGCTCGGCATAGGCGCCGGCATAGTGAGCGCGCTCAAACGCTATTCCTTCTGGGACATATTCGTCACGTTCCTCTCGGCGCTGTTCGTCTCCATGCCCGCCTTCTGGCTGGGCATGCTCTTGCAGCTGTTCTTTGGCGTGTTCCTCAAGGATGCGACCGGCACTGCCTTTTACCTGCCCATCTCGGGCGCCGGTGGCCCCTATGCCGAATTCCAGGACTGGGTGTACTACATACTCCCCGCGTTCACCCTGGCGGCGATCTCGATGGCCTACACGGCGCGCATCATGCGCTCCCAGCTGCTTGAGGTCATGAACCAGGACTACATCCGCACGGCCAAGGCCAAGGGCCTCTCGCGGAGGGACGTAGTCATCCACCACGCCCTCAAGAACGCGCTCATCCCCGTCGTCACCTACATTGGCATGGACTTCGGCGGCCTGCTTGCCGGCGCCATCCTCACCGAGACGGTCTTCAACTGGCCGGGCGTTGGCTACGAGACCTATCGCGCCATCACCCAGCGCGACTGGCCCCTGGTGCTTGGCTCGGTCACGGTCATCGTGGTCGTGGTCATGGTCATCAACCTGATCGTCGACGTGAGCTATGCCTTCCTTGACCCGCGCATCCGCTTTGGCGCACCCAAGAACGAGAGGTAGGCAGGCATGGCAGACGACACCACACAGACGTCGGGGGAAGCCAAGGGCGAGGACATCCTGGGAATCTTCTCGGCAAAGGCCGCCGCCGCAGCCGCCGGCGCGCAGACCTCGTCCCGCACCATGTGGGGCGACGCCTGGAAGAGGCTGAAGCGCAACAAGCTGGCCATGATCGGCATGGTCTGGATCGGCTTCGTCATCGTCGTCGCCCTGACGGCAGACCTCTGGGTCCCGGGCACGCTTGGCAGCCCCACCGAGACCGACTCGGCCACCATGGCGCAGAACTCCAGGCTCGCGCCCTCCCTCGAGCACCCCTTTGGCACCGACACGCTTGGGCGCGACGTCCTCTGCCGCGTCATCTACGGCTCGAGGATCTCGCTTGCCGTCGGCGTCCTCGCGACGGCCATCTCAACCGCGCTCGGCCTTGTCATGGGCGCGCTCGCCGCCTACTACGGGGGCGTCTGGGACACCATCATCATGAGGCTGGCCGACATCTTCTTGGCCTTCCCCTACACGCTCTTCGTCATTGCCATGCTCGCGGTCATCGGGCCGGGCATCCAGAACGTGTTCATCGCCATCGGCATCCTGGGCTGGCCGTCCATCGCCCGCGTGTTCCGCTCGGCAATCCTCACCGTCAAGGAGAACGACTACGTTGACGCGGCGCGCGCGATGGGCGCCTCCGATGCGCGCATCATAGCCCGCCACATCTTCCCCAACTCCGTGGCGGTCATCGTGGTCTACGCCACGATGAACATAGGCTCCGCCATCCTCACCGAGGCGGCCCTCTCCTTCCTGGGCATGGGCGTCCAGGCGCCCAACCCGTCCTGGGGCATCATGATTCAGGATGGCGCCACCTACCTGGCCACCCAGCCCTGGCTCATGATCATGCCCGGCCTCGCGATCCTCACCACGGTGCTCGCCTTCACCCTTCTGGGCGACGGTCTGCGCGATGCCCTTGACGTCAAGATGAAGGATGCATAAGCCATGCTCAAGAAGAAGACCAGGGTGCAGATGCACCTCAAGGACCAGCCCGTCCCCGCGGGCGAGCACCTCCTCGAGGTCGATGACCTCAAGATGTACTTCCACACGCAGGACGGCGTGGTCAGGGCCGTGGACGGCGTCTCGTACACCCTCGACCGCGGCGAGACGCTCGGCGTGGTGGGCGAGTCCGGCTCCGGCAAGTCCGTCACGCACCTCACCGTCATGGGCCTCATCGACATGCCCCCGGGACGCATCGAGGGCGGCGACGTGCGCTACCGCGGCCAGTCCCTGCTCAAGATGAGCGAGGAGCAGATGCAGGACATCCGCGGCAACGACATCGCGATGATCTTCCAGGACCCCATGACCTCGCTCAACCCGGTCTACACCATCGGCCGCCAGCTGGGGGAGGGCCTGCGCCTGCACCGCGGCTACCCCAAGGGGGAGGCCCTCAAGCGCTCGGTCGAGCTCCTCGACATGGTGGGCATCCCCAACCCCGAGCAGCGCGTGAAGGACTACCCGCACCAGTTCTCCGGCGGCATGCGCCAGCGCGTCATGATTGCCATGGCCCTCGCCTGCGACCCCGACATCCTCATCGCCGACGAGCCCACCACGGCCCTCGACGTGACCATCCAGGCGCAGATCATCGAGCTCATGCGCGAGATGCAGAGAAAGAACGGCAACGCCATCGTGATGATCACGCACGACCTGGGCGTCGTCGCGGACGTGGCCGACAAGATCATGGTCATGTACGCCGGGCACCCCGTGGAGTTCGGCGCGGCGGAGGAGATCTTCTACAACTCCACGCACCCCTACACCTGGGGCCTCATCCGCTCGATCCCAGACCCCGTCATGACCGAGAAGCACCCGCTCACGCCCATCAAGGGCAACCCGCCCTCGCTCGTGACGCTTCCTCCCGGCTGCGCGTTCTCGCCGCGCTGCCCATATGCCACGGACAAGTGCCACGCCGAGCGCCCCGGTCGCATCGCGGTGGGCCCCGGCCACTACTCCTGCTGCCATTACGCGCTCGACAGGGACTTCGTTGCCGCAAACGCCCCCAGGACGAGCAGGAGCGCGGCCGCGGCGCCCACGGAGGCCGAGAGGGGAGGCGATGCCTCATGACGGAGCCCCTCCTCAAGGTCGAGCACCTCACCAAGGAGTTCCCGGTGGACTCCAGCGTCTTCTCCCGCGAGAAGCGCAAGGTATTCGCCGTCAGCGACGTGAGCTTCGAGATCTGCCCCGGCAAGACGCTGGGCCTGGTCGGCGAGTCAGGCTGCGGCAAGTCCACCACGGGCCGCTGCATCATGCGCCTCATCGAGCCCACCTCTGGCAGGATCACCTTCGACGGCAGGGACGTCATGAAGATGAGCCGCAGGGAGCTCAAGGCCATGCGGCGCGACATGCAATTCATCTTCCAGGACCCCTATGCGAGCCTCAACCCGCGCATGACCATCGGCGAGATCGTCTCCGAGCCGCTCGTCATCCACAACGTGATGGCCGACAAGGCCGAGCGCACAAAGTACGTGGCGTCCCTTCTCGACATGGTGGGCTTGAACCCCGAGCACATCAACCGCTACCCGCACGAGTTCTCCGGCGGCCAGCGCCAGCGCGTGGGCATCGCGCGCGCCTTTGCCTTAAAGCCCAAGCTCATCATCTGCGACGAGCCCGTCTCGGCGCTCGACGTCTCCATCCAGGCCCAGGTCCTGAACCTCCTCTCCGACCTCCAGCAGGAGTTTGGGACGGCCTACCTCTTCATCGCGCACGACCTCTCGGTGGTCCAGCACGTCTCCGACCACGTGGCCGTGATGTATCTGGGCAACCTCATGGAGTACGCGGATTGGAAGGAGCTCTACGAGAGGCCCTGCCACCCGTACTCGCAGTCGCTCCTCTCGGCCGTGCCCGTGCCCGACCCCGACATCCAGCACTCGCGCAAGCGCATCATCCTTGCCGGCGACCCGCCGTCGCCCATCGACCCGCCCTCCGGCTGCCGCTTCCACACGCGCTGCCCGCTCGCCACGGAGAAGTGCTCCAAGGAGCGCCCGGCCTTCCGCGACCTTGGCGGGCAGCACTTCTGCGCCTGTCACTACGGGCAGCCGTTTCCCATCAAAGATTCATCTATCGAGCTGTAGATAAACATCAACTTTCAATGCTTTTAGCCCCGTGTGGCGACCCAAGGTCACTGGCACGGGGCGTTTTGGTCGTTTGGTTAGCATACTGTTTTCTATTGTGTAGCCAAGCCGTGGTGCTAGACTACCTCATGTTGTGTCGTGCCGCGCTTCGCCCACATGGCGTTGCGTGGCACGCGACACGTGGGTGGCCGTGTGGCGGAATTCCGTCCCCCCCAGTTGTGCCAGGGGGGGCTGCGCTGCGCATGGCCCGGGCGAGCGGAACCCCCAGGGGGTGTGCGGGAGCTGGATGCCCGCGCCTTCCCTTTGGTTGCGCGAACGGCACAAAGGAGTCTCGATGGCACGATTTCTAGGGTACCTGGCCAAGAGGATCGTCAACTACATTGTGATGATCTTCGTCGCGACCTCGCTTACCTACTTTCTCGCGTGCGCCTTCATGAGCCCGCGCTCGAACTACGAGTCGCGCACGCCCCGGCCCTCCCAGGAGTCCATCGAGGCCTCCCTGGACAAGGCCAACCTCAACGACAAGACGCCAGTCACGGAGCGCTACCAGCGCTGGCTCACCAACGTCGTGTCCGAGTGGAACTGGGGCCTCTCTCCCGCGGGCGACCTGGTGAACAACGAGGTCTCCAGCCGCATCGGGGCCTCGGTCAGGCTCATGCTCCTCTCCACGGTGCTCTCCATCGCCATCGGCGTGAGCCTGGGCGTCTACACGGCGCAACGGCAGTACCAGTGGCAGGACAGGTTCTGGAGTGGCCTGGCCTCGGTCTTCCTCGTCATCCCCACGGTCGTCCTCGCCATCCTCATCGTGTTCTTTGCCATCGAGATAAACCAGCAGACGGGACAGCGCATCTTCTACGTCACGGGCCTCTCCAGCTATGGCGGGGGCAACCCCCTCATCGCGTTCGTCGACTTCCTACAGCACATCCTTCTGCCCACGATCGTCCTCACCATCATCAGCTCCGTGGGCTACCACCTCAACCAGCGCACCTACCTTCTGGACGAGATGCACGCGGACTACGTGCGCACGGCACGCTCCAAGGGCCTCACCAAGAAGCAGGCGATCCGCAAGCACGCCCTGCGCGCCAGCCTCATTCCCACCTCGGTCAACGTCGCGTTCTCCATCGCGAGCATCTTCACCGGCGCCGTCATGACCGAGAAGATCTTCGCCATCCACGGCCTTGGCGAGTACTTCATCAACTGCATCAATAACAACAACATCAACGGTGCCGTCGCAGTCGCCGCCTTCTCGGGCGCCTGCACGCTCGTGGGAGCCCTCCTCGCGGACCTGTTCGCCGCGGCCCTGGACCCCCGCATCAAGATGAGCTAGGAGAGGCAATGGAAGAGCAGAACAACAGGGACGCGCAGCTCACCAACGCCCAGCTCGAGCTCCAGGCCGACGCGGCCGGTCCCGGCGAGGTCAAGCGCATCAGCTACGCGGGCCTCATCGCGCGCAGGTTCTTCAGGCAGAGGAGCGCCGTGGTGGGCCTCACCATCCTGGCCCTCCTGGTGCTCCTCGCCATCTTTGGGCCCATCATCTGCAAGTACGACTACACCGTGCCGGACTTCGCGTCCATCAACGCTGCGCCCAACGCGCGCCACTGGTTTGGCACCGACGGCGGCGGCTTCGACCTCTTCGCCTGCGTGGTACACGGCTTGGGCCGCTCGCTGGTGATCGGCCTCACCTACGCCATCCTCACGACCGTCATCTCGGCCGTCGTGGGCACGGCCATCGCCTATGCGCGCGGATGGGGCGAGAAGGTTGGCATGTGGCTTCTCGACATGCTGCTCGTCATCCCGAGCTTCCTTTTGGTGGCCATGGTCGTGCGCGCCGCCTCCGGCACCCAGGGCTGGATCATGCTCATCCTGGGCCTCACGGCCTTTGGCTGGATTGGCTACGCGAGGACGCTGCGCACCATAGCCCTCTCCCTGCGCGAGCGCGACTACGTGCGCGCCGCCAAGTACATGGGCGTCCCCTCGATCAAGATCATCGTGCGCCACCTGATACCCAACCTGGGCTCGATCCTCGTCATCGACACGGTTCTCGGCGTCATCGGCGGCATCAACTCCGAGACGGCCTACAGCTTCCTGGGCCTTGGCATCAAGGCGCCCGACACCTCGCTGGGCTACATCCTCTCCCAGGGTTCCTCGGCCATGCTCTCCTCGCCGTGGATCGTCCTCATCCCCTCGGTCGTCCTCATCATCCTGTGCGTGAGCATGCAGCTCATCGGCGACGGGCTGAGGGACGCCTTCGACCCCTACTCCCGCGCCGCGGGCGAGGTGGCCGACGAGGAGTCGGAGAGGGACGAGGCTGAGAAGTCCGCCGCGGCCGCCGCTGGCGCCGCGGGCGGATCCGACCACGAGTAGACGGGGACGCACGCATGTCTGACACCATCAGCACCACAACCATGGATGACACGCTCCGCTACGAGCTGCTCGAGTCCAACGGCCCCAAGGGGGCGCCCACCGGCGACCCCGTCATGAGCGTCCGCAACCTGTGCGTCTCCTTCAACACCGAGGCCGGCGTGGTCCACGCCGTGCGCGACGTGAGCTTCGACCTCTGGGGCGGCCGCACCCTGGGCATCGTCGGCGAGTCCGGCTCGGGAAAGTCGGTCACCGCGCTCTCGCTCATCGGGCTTCTCGATGACAACGCGCACGTCACGGGCTCGGTGAGGCTCGGCGGCGAGGAGCTCATCGGCAAGAGCGACGAGGATATGTCAAAGATCCGCGGCGCTCGCATCTCGATGATCTTCCAGGACCCCCTCTCGGCCCTCACGCCCATGTTCTCCATTGGCGACCAGCTCGCCGAGGCGCTGCTCATCCACAACCCCGGCATGCCCAAGGGCGAGGTGCGCAAGCGCTGCATCGAGCTGCTCACCCTGGTGGGCATCACCAACCCCGAGAGCCGCCTCGACGCATACCCGCATGAGTTCTCCGGCGGCATGCGCCAGCGCGTGGTCATTGCCATCGCCATCGCCAACAACCCCGACATCATCATCGCCGACGAGCCCACCACGGCCCTCGACGTGACCATCCAGGCACAGATCCTGGACATCCTGAAGGTCGCGCAGAAAGAGACCGGCGCCGCCGTCGTGCTCATCACCCACGACCTGGGCGTTGTCGCCGGCACGGCAGACGACGTGATGGTCATGTACGCCGGCCGAGCGGTGGAGCGCGCGAGCATCGACACGCTGTTCGAGTGCCCCTCGCAGCCCTATACCATGGGCCTCCTCGGCGCCGTGCCCAAGCCGCACATGCCCGCCGAGCACCGCCTCGTCCCCATCAAGGGCAACCCGCCATCGCTGGCCGCCATCCCCTCCGGCTGCCCCTTCTCGCCGCGCTGCCCCATGGCAACCGACGAGTGCCATGTGACCGAGCCGGGCCTCACGCCCGTCGAGGCGGGGGAGGGGCACCTGGTCTCATGCCACCACATCGACAAGATCCGCGACGGGCACCTCTCCTACGCCGACGTCTACCCGGCGCTTGAGCCGCTGCTCCCCAAGTGGGCGGACGTCCCGCGCGACCAGCGGCCCGTGGTGCTGGAGGTCAAGGACCTGGTGAAGACCTTCCCCATCCAGGGCAAGGGCCTCATCCGCAGGCGCAAGGGGACCATGACGGCCGTCGACCACGCCTCCTTCACCATCCACGAGGGCGAGACGCTCGCGCTCGTCGGCGAGTCTGGCTCGGGCAAGTCAACGACGCTCATGCAGATCATGGATCTCGTGGTGCCCGAGGAGGGCTCGATCATCGTCCTGGGCAAGGACACCTCTGAGCTGAAGAGCGCCCGTGCCCGTCGCGAGCTGCGCCGCAACCTCCAGATCATCTTCCAGGACCCCATGAGCTCGCTCGACCCCCGCATGCCCATCTACGACGTGCTGGCCGAGCCCCTTGAGGCCCAGGGCTGGGACAAGGCCAAGATCAACAAGCGGATAGGCGAGCTCATGTACCTCGTGGGCATCAACCCCGACTACGTCGACCGCTTCCCGTCGCAGTTCTCGGGCGGCCAGCGCCAGCGCATCGCCATCGCCCGCGCCCTGGCCACGAGGCCCAGGCTGCTGCTTCTGGACGAGCCCATCGCGTCGCTTGACGTCTCCATCCAGGCGGGCATCATCAACCTGCTCGAGGACCTACAGGTGCAGCTCAAGATCTCCTACCTCTTCGTCGCGCACGACCTTGCCGTGATCCGTCACATCTCGGACGCCGTGGCCGTCATGCACCTGGGCAAGATCGTGGAGTACGGCGACACCGAGGAGGTCTTCACCAACCCCCAGGACCCCTACACCAAGGCGCTCCTCTCCGCCATTCCCATCCCCGACCCCAGGGTCGAGCGCACGCGCGAGCGCCTTGTCTACAGCGACGGGAAGCTCGTCCCCGCCTCGAGCCTGCTTCCCATATCGCTGACGTAGCGACGGCGCGAGGGCGGCCCGGCCGCTGCCGGCGCGAAAGGCCGCGGGTCCGGAGGCCCGGGCCCACCCCGGCGCGGACGGCGCCTGGCGTTTGCGGCGCGCCGGTCGCAAGGGGGCCCGGATGCCCTCCACGCCAATTGCGATTTCATTAACTGCGGCTCGTCTGATACCATCCTTAATGGTTCATAACGAACCGGCATTATCCGAGAGAACGGGAGAAAAAAACATGTCTGTTTCCAACCTTTCGCGCCGTGCCTTCCTGGGCATGGGCGGCAGCGCCGTCGCGCTCGCCGGGCTGGGCCTCGCGGCCTGCGGCTCCGACGCCTCGTCCAGCTCCGGTGCCAACGGCACCGGCTCCGCCAACGGCACCGACGCCACCGGCGTCGAGCCCCAGAACGGCTCGCCTGCCACCACCCCCCTTGACCAGCTGCCGCTGCCCGAGAAGGGCAAGGCCTACAACAACCCGCAGGATCGTGACAACATCAAGGACGGCGGCGAGCTCACCATCCCGTCCGGTGAGATCGGCCCCAACTGGAACCTCCTCTCCGTCGAGGGCAACACCGTCGAGATGAAGAACCTCTGGATGCTCTACATGCCGCAGGACGTCTTCATCTGCGACGAGGTTGGCTCCAAGTGGGATCCCAACCCCGACTTCATCACCAACGTCAGCATCACGGAGAACGGCGGATCGCAGACCATCACGTTCGACCTCAACCGTGACGCCAAGTTCAACGACGGCACGCCCATCGACTGGCGCGCGTACAACGCCCTGTGGACCGTCATGAACGGCACCAACCCCGAGTTCACCCCCGCCGCCACCGACGGGTACGACCGCATCTCGTCGGTCGAGCGCGGCGACAACGACTTCCAGGTCGTCATCACCACCTCGAGCCTCGTCTATCCTCCCGAGGCCCTCTTCACGCAGGTCCTCCACCCCAGCGCCGCCGATCCCACGGTCTTCAACACCGGCTGGAACATCGAGCCGCACGCCGAGTGGGGATACGGCCCGTTCGTGCCCACCACCGTCTCCGAGACCGAGGCCGTCTTCGAGCCCAACCCCAGCTGGTGGGGTGACGCTCCCAAGCTCGAGAAGATCACGGTCAAGCAGATGGACTCCCAGGCGCTCTTCAACGCCTTCCGCAACGGCGAGATAGACACCACCGGTGTCCCCGCGTCCGGCTCGCAGGAGATGCTCTCCAACTTCAACACGATGGAGGACGCCGAGATCCGTCGCGCCAACTCCACCAGCGTTGTCTGCATCGAGGTCAACACCACCCGTGACGCCCTGACCGACATCGAGGTCCGCAAGGCCTTCATGCAGTGCCTCGACCTCCCCACCATCCGCTCCGTCGTCTTCAACGGCGTGAACTGGGAGGAGGACGACGCCGGCTCGCTCATGTATCCGTCCTGGGCGGACGGCTACGAGGACAACCGTCCCGATGACGTCAAGAGCCTCAAGAGCGCCGAGGAGCGCACCGCCGCCGCCAAGAAGACGCTCGAGGCCGCGGGATACACCCTGAACGGCGACTACTACGAGAAGGACGGCAAGCAGGCGGCCTTCACCTTCACCACCTTCGGCGACTCCAACATGGTCAAGAACCGCGCCGCCGCCGTCATCCAGCTGGCCAAGAGCGCGGGAATGAACGTCGAGCAGGACGCCAAGCCCTCCTCGGAGTTCTCCAAGACGCTCGCGAGCGGCGAGTGGGACACCGTGCTCTTTGGCTGGAACGGCAACGCGACCTCCTTCTGGAACACCCCGCAGATCTACGGTTCCGACTCCGACTCCAACTTCACGCATGCCGGAAGCGCCGAGCTTGACGAGAAGCTCGCGGTGCCCATCACGAAGGCGACGCACGCCGAGCAGATGGAGGCCCTGAACAAGGCCGAGAAGGAGGCCCTCGCCTCGTATGCCTTCATCCCCCTGTACGTCGGCCCCGGCGTCGTGGTGGTCAAGAAGGGCCTGGCCAACGTCGGCCCCGCCCTCTACCACACCGATTCCGTCCGTCCCGAGGACATGGGCTGGCAGAAGTAGGGAAGTGCCTTCCGGCGGCGGTGCCGCCGGAAGGACGATTTCCGCGTGGTGCCCGGCTGGTTTTTCCGCCGAGGTTCGCGGCCGGCGAGAAAAACTTGCGATTCGCGCTTGCCGCCGCGCGGGCGTGTGATAAGATACTCCTCGCGTTTAAAGCGCTTGTCGGAGTGGCGGAATTGGCAGACGCGCTAGCTTGAGGTGCTAGTGACTGACTAAAAGGTCGTGCGGGTTCAAGTCCCGCCTCCGACACCACGAGCGTTCGCGGACAGTTCCGGCACCCGGCGGCCCCGGGCCTCCCCTCGACCGCGCGCTCGCGGCCGACCCCAACGTGGGGTACGCTTACACCTGTCCCAGGCGTCGGGGGAAGGGCGGCACGTGGCAAAGAACGCACTCAGCAAACGGCGCGTGGAGGGCGTCGGCGAGGGGAGCCTCGCCGCAACCTTCGCGCGGCTCCTACAGCTCTCCTCCGAGGCCGTGGTGGCCTTCGACGGGGCGGGCAGGGTCCTTCTCGCCAACGACCAGGCGTCATCGCTGCTGCCACACGGGGAGGGCGGGGGCATGGTCGGCGCCGACGTGCGCGCCCTCTTCCCGCCCGCCGGGCGCTTTGACCCAGAGGCGCCCTTCTCGACGGGCGCGCTGCCGTTTCCCGTCGACGGCACACCCGCCGTTGTGGCCATGGCCTCGCTTACGGGCACGCCCATGCGCCTGCGGGTCCGCTGCGACCGCGTGCAGGCGGCGGGCGAGACGTACGTGGCGGTCGCGCTCCCGGCCGAGAGCGCGAGCCTCGAGGAGCGCCAGGGCGAGAGGGACCTCGACGACCTGCGCCGGGCGAACAAGCGCCTGGCGGGCGCCCTGCGCATTGTCCTCGACACGCTGGACTCGTCTGACGTCGAGACGCTCTTCTCGCGCGTGCTCGAGGAGATCACGCAGACCATGGACGCGGACGCCACGATCGTCTACCTGGCGGAGTCCGATGGCTTT
Source organism: Coriobacteriaceae bacterium (assembly GCA_004557505.1). Lineage (GTDB taxonomy): Bacteria > Actinomycetota > Coriobacteriia > Coriobacteriales > Atopobiaceae > Tractidigestivibacter. The sequence goes on from SFGZ01000011.1 coordinate 77,220, forward strand.
CACCTGCGCGGCATCTCGAAGTCGCTCGAGGGCACCCACGTCCCGCACTTCATGGCGTACGGAGAGTCGGTCGAGGCGCTCGCCACACGCGCCGGCCACGCCCTGCGCCTGCGCGTGAAGCCCCCGCAGTCCCAGGCGCTGCGCCAGGGGAAGATCCGCGTGAGCGAGGTCGTGAACGAGGAGACCCGCGAGATCCTGCGCATCAGCAGGAGTCTTTTGCCGCCCTTCGCGAGCTTCTTCGCCGTGCCGGTGTGGTTTGGCGGCCATGTGATATCAATCATCGAGGTGGGATGGTCTCGCCCGCGCCCTCTGGGCGTGGATGACGCGCGCCTCCTCGACTCCGTCGCGCACTACCTCTCGGTGCAGCTTATGGGGGCCTTCTCGACCATGCGCCAGCAACGCGCGGAACGCCTCGCCCAGCGCGGCTCCGAGCTGCGCGAAGAGCTCCTGGATGCCTCCGGGGGTGACGATGGCCCCGCCTCCCGCTCCGCGCGGGCCTTCGTTCAGGCGGCCGAGGAGCTCGATGCCGTGTACGTGCGGCTCGAGGAGAACGTCCACCAGGGCGTCCTGGTGGCGGAGCTGCCCGTTGCGGGCATGTGCGCCGTGCCCATCGACCTTGACGCTGCGGAGGATGGCCACGTGGAGGACGGCGTGGCCGTGGTGCCGGTGCTCTCTGGCACGGACGTCTTCGCGGCCCTGCGCGACCTGGGCGAGCCCTGCGTGGGGGCCCTCGTGGACGTGGGGAGGCTTGCGGGCGAGAGGCGCTGCTGCCTCGTGCTGCGCCCCGACGGTGCCGAGCCCCTCGATGCCGGCGAGCTGGCGTTTCTCGCTACGCTCGCGCGTGACGTGCGTGACATCTTCTTGGGCGAGGAGAGGCGCGAGAAGGACAAGCGCATCTCCCAGGCGCTCCAGACGGGCATGCGCAACGTGCTGCAGCGCGTGGACGGCCTCACGGCCCGGGGCATCTACTCCTCCGCCACCGAGTCCGCCTTCGTGGGCGGTGACTTCTACGACCTCATCCGCCTGCCGGGGCGGCGCGCCTGCGTGATCATGGGTGACGTCTCGGGCAAGGGCGTCGAGGCCGCCTCGGTCTCGGCCGCCGTCAAGACGGCGCTGGGCGCATACTCGTGGGAGGGGCTCGCGCCGGCACGCATGGTGCGCTCGCTCAACGAGTTCCTCCTCGGCTTCTCGCGCATCGAGACCTTCGCGACGCTCTTCGTGGGCATCGTGGACCTTGCGGCGGCAACGCTCACGTACTGCTCGGCGGGCCACCCACCCTCGGTGCTCGTGCGTGCCTCGACGCGCCAGATAGACCTGCTCGACGTGCAGTCTGGCGTCGTGGGGGCCTTCCACGACATGGAGTACCGCGACGGCGTGGCTGCGCTTTCCGAGGGGGACATCCTCTTCCTCTACACTGACGGCACCACCGAGGCGCGCTCGCCCTCGGGCGCGTTCTTTGGCGACGACGGCCTGCGCGACATGGTGTCCGTCGAGACCGCGGGGGACTTCGACGGGCTTCTCGACCGCTGCCTGGCGTGTCTGGACGACTTCACGGGCCGCAACCTCAACGATGACGTCTCGATGGTCGCGGTGCGCTTCGACGAGCTGGGATAGGGACGTGCCCGCCTGGGGCGCCGCCAACGCCCGCGCCCTCGACGAGCTGGGGCAGGGCTTGTCCGCCGCCAGGTCGCCCGCGCACTTTCTCGGCATACCCCCGCGTGGTTGTGGGAAGCATTCTCGTATGGAGAGGATGCCTGACATAGCCGTCGTGAACGTCGCGGGAGACCTGGACGTGACGAGCGTGGGCGCGCTGAGAAGGACCATCGACGCGCTCATCGCCGACGGCTGCCGCCGCATCGTGCTCAACATGGACGGCGCGTCCTATGCGGACTCCACCGGGCTGGGGCTGGTGCTCTCGGAGCTCAGGCGCATGAGGTCCTTGGGCGGGCTGCTCTCGCTCACCAACGTGCGGCCGCGCGTATACATGTGCCTGGCGCTCATGCGCATCGTTGACTACATGCCCGTCTCGCGCGCCGGGAGCAGGCGCGCCGTCTCAGAGCTGGACCTCTCGGCTTTGCCGCTGTGGCGCACGACCTTTCCCGTGGACGCCACCCTCCTGGCCGAGGCCCGCGACCACGTGGGCGAGCTCATGCGCGGCATGCCCTTCTCCGAGGACGAGGTCTTCGACATGACGCTTGCGTGCGGGGAGGCCCTGGGCAACGCGGTCGACCACACGTGCGCCATGGGCGTGCTGGCAACCGTCACGGCATACGACGACCGCATCGAGGTCGACGTGACGGACTGCGGCGAGGGCTTCGAGCTTGGCGCCGACGAGGAGCCGCCCGAGACGGGCCCCGGTGCCGAGCGCGGCCGGGGGATTCGCCTCATGCGCCTGCTCACCGACGCCGTCTCGATCAAGCGGAAGCCCTCTGGGAAGGGGACCGTGGTGCGACTGGTGAAGCTGGTGCCGGCCTGTGGAAGGATCGGCGTCGCCGGCGGCTCGGCGGCCGTTCGCCGAGAGACGCCCTGACATCAAAAAAGGCACCCGCTCTCACGGGTGCCCGATCTCGTCTGGAGGCGAAGCCCGGATTCGAACCGGGGGTAAGGGCTTTGCAGGCCCGTGCCTTACCGCTTGGCCACTTCGCCATATGAAAAAAGCCGATTTGCACCGGCCGGGAAATGCATGGAGCGGGCTACGGGGTTCGAACCCGCGACCTCCACCTTGGCAAGGTGGCGCGCTACCAACTGCGCTAAGCCCGCGACGCAGGGGATAAGTTTTTTGTGCTTCTCATAAACGTCGCAGGTAGAAGCCGCAAAGAGGCGAGAAGAAACTCGGGGGCGGGTAGCGGCGCCCGTGTCGTATGCTAGAGGGGCACGCGGCCGCCGGCCGCCGACAGGTAACCGCCTACCAGAGAGACGCCCAATGATTCTCAGCTTGCTCACGCTTCTGCTCGTGGTCCTCATCGTGGAGGGCTTCGTCCGGGTGGTCCGCTACTTCGCGGACTGGTTGCGCCAGGGCAGGGAGCTCGGCACGGAGGAGGTCTTTGAGGCCCGCAGGGCCGAGGAGGCGGCCGAGAGGGTCGCCGAGCGTGACCCCGGAGGCGCGGGCGGCGGGGCCGCCTCCCGGCGGCGCGCCATCGCCAGGCGCATGGAGCGCGATGCGACAGAGGCGTATCTCGACGAGATGCACCTCGGCTTCTACCAGGTCATCATCGTCTTCTTCCTGGGGTGCATCGGCGGCCTCTTCGTCGAGGAGGTCTGGATGTTCGTCACGGCCGGCCTCACGCAGAGCCGTGTGGGCCTGGTATGGGGGCCCTTCTCGCCGCTCTACGGCTTTGGGGCCACCTTCCTCACCCTCATCTGCTTCGAGATGCGCCGCCACCATGCGAGGGGCTGGCAGATCTTCCTCATCTCCATGGCCGTGGGGGGCGTTCTCGAGCAGGTCACCGGCTGGTCCATGGACGCCCTCTTCAACGCGGAGTCGTGGACCTACGAGTACCTGCCCGACCACATCACCCAGTGGGTCGCCTGGCGCTTCCTGTTCTTCTGGGGCCTGCTTGGCCTCGCGTGGTGCCGCGTGGTCATGCCGTCCCTGCTGTACCGCATTGGCATGCCCACGTCCCACCGCCAGCTGCTCTTCGTGATCCTGGTGAGCGCCTACCTCGTGGCCGATATCTGGATGACGCTCGCCTGCTTCAACCGCAAGACCGCCCGCGACGCCGGCGCGCCCGCGGCCAACGCCTTCGAGCAGTGGGTTGACGAGCACTACTCGGACGAGTTCATAGCAAACCGCTTCCAGAACCTCGTCATTGGGGGCGATGGGCAATGACGTCTGCCGGCATGGCATCGGGCTTCGCCGCCGCGGAGCGGGTCGCAGGCGGCGCGCCCGCGCCCGTCCGCGAGGTCTACCTCGACTACGCGGCGGCCACGCCCCTCGACCCCAGGGTCCTCTCGGCGATGGAGCCCTACCTCACGCGCTGCTTCGAGAACCCCTCGGCCCCGTACGCCCGGGCCCGCGCGGCCCGTGACGCCCTGGAGCGGGCGCGGGCGGACATCGCGCACCTCATGGGCGCCAAGCCCGACGGCATCACCTTCACCGCCGGCGCCACCGAGGCGAACAACCTCGCCTTCGCCGCGACGGACGGCGGGGTGGTGACCGACGCCGCCGAGCACGAGTCCGTCCTCGCCTGCGCCAAGGCGCGCGGCGGCGCGGTGGTGGGCGTGGGCGCCGACGGGCGCGTGGACCCGGAGCGCCTGCGCGCGGCGATCGGCCCCTCGACGCAGCTGGTCTCGGTGGAGCTCGCAAACGGCGAGGTGGGCACCGTGCAGCCCGTGCGCGAGATCGCGCGGATGGTGGCCGCGGTGCGCGCGCGCCGCCTTGCCGGGGGGAGTCGCGTGCCCCTCTGGCTGCACGCGGACGCCTCGCAGGCCGCAGGCTCGCTCTCCTGCAACGTGACCTCGCTGGGGGCTGACATGGTCACGCTCTCGGCGGCCAAGGTCTACGGCCCCAAGCAGGTGGGGGTCCTCTGGGCGGGCGAGGGCGTGCGCCTGCGCCCGCTGGTCCGCGGCGGCGGGCAGGAGGGCGGCGTGCGCTCCGGCACCGAGAACGTGGCCGGCGCGGTGGGGTTTGCCGTCGCGCTGGCGCTCGCCCAGGCCGGTCGCGCCGAGGAGGGCCGCCGCGAGGAGGCGCTGCGCTCGCGGCTCGAGGCCGCCCTCGCGGCCGAGTTTGCCGGGATGGTGGTCTCGGGGCCGAGAAGCCCCAAACGCCGCCTTCCCGGGCTTCTCCACGTGAGCTTCCCCGGACTCGAGGCCAGGCGCCTCGTGGTGCTCCTCGAGCGCCGCGGGGTCTCGGTGGGGACGGGCAGCGCCTGCGCGGCCAGCCACATGCGCGAGAGCCACGTCCTCAACGCCATGGGGCTTCCGCCCGAGGTCTCGTCGGGGAGCCTGCGCATCACGATGGGCCGGCCCACCAGCGTGGACGACATCGACTATGCCGCAGGGCAGATCGCCGACGCCGTGCGTGCGGAGATGCGGCGCATGGGCCTCACCCCCGAGGGCATGCTCGACCGCGCGGGCGGCCTTGCGGCGGGGAGGCGTCGCTGATGGGCGAGAAGGTCTTCCTCGGCCTCTCCGGAGGCGTGGACTCGGCGCTCTCGGCCGCGCTCCTCGTGGAGCAGGGCTACGACGTCACGGCCGTCTACATGCGCAACTGGTCCCGCGACCTGCCGGGATACCGCTGCCCCTGGGCAGACGACCTCGCCGACGCCGAGCGCGTCGCCGTGACCCTGGGCATCGGCCTTGAGGTCTGGGACTGCGAGGAGGAGTACCGGCGCACCGTCGTCGACTACCTCGTCGACGCCTACGCGCGCGGCCTCACGCCCAACCCCGACGTGATGTGCAACCAGACGGTCAAGTTTGGCACCTTTGCCGAGCGCGCCTTCGCTCGCGGGGCAGACCTCATCGCCACGGGGCACTACGCCCGCGTGCGCCGCGATCCCGCGACGGGCGCCACCCGGCTCCTGCGGGCCGTGGACGAGCACAAGGACCAGACCTACTTCCTCTGGCGCGTGGGCGAGGGCGCCTTCTCGCGCGCGCTCTTTCCCGTGGGCGACCTGCGCGACAAGGCCGAGGTGCGCCGCATGTGCGCCGAGAGGGGGCTTGGCGTGGAGTCAAAGCCGGACTCTGACGGCATCTGCTTCGTGGGGCCGGTGGGCATACGGACCTTCCTCTTGGACACGTTGGAGCGCCGGGCCGGCGACGTCGTCGAGTGGGAGACGGGCCGCGTCCTGGGACACCACGACGGCGCGTTCCTGTTCACGGTTGGCCAGCGGCGAGGGCTCGACCTGGGCGGCGGCCCCGCCCGTTACGTCGTCTCGACGGACGTCGAGAGAGACGTCGTCTACGTGACCGCAGACCCTGCGTGCCCGGGCCTCTGGTGTACGCGGCTCGACCTCTCCGACGTGCGTTGGGTTTCCGGCGAGCCGCCCGCCGACGGCGAGTACCTGGTGAGGACGAGGCACACGGGCGCGCTCCGACGGGCCCGCGTGGAGGCGTTCGACGGCGCCCGCGCCCGCGTGAGCTTTCCCGAGCCCGTGCGCACGGTGGCGCCGGGGCAGTCCGCCGTCATCTATGGGGGTCTCGTCTGCCTGGGCGGAGGAATCGTGGAACCAGATGAGGTGGCCTATAATCGATAAGCTAGTTCTGGTGGCGTAACTGGTCGATATCCCGGCGGGCCCTTGCCTGGGACGGGGTGGGTCGGAGGTGCTTGTGGCAGAGGACGCCGAGGATAAGGCCCCCGTGGACGGGGGCGCCCGGCGCTACGACGCCAAGGGGGGGCACGTCGCGCCCGCATCGGCCGGCCCGACGGCATCCGCAGGGCCCGCCTCCGCGCCGGCGGCACCGCCGGCCCAGAGGCGTCCCCGGGCACCCAAGCCACAGGTCGTTGGCGCCAGGGCGAGCTCCCCCAGGCCCAGGCACGCCACCGGCGGCTCTCCCAAGGTGGCCGCCGCGGGCACGGGCGCCAAGGTGAAGTTCCGCGTCAACGCCGTGAAGGCCGTCTCTGCCCAGGACCGCGAGGCCGACAAGCAGAGCATGGGCCAGGTGCGCAAGAGTCTTGTCTTCCTCGGCGGCGTCACGCTGGCCTACCTGGCCTATCTCATACTCTCCGGCCAGATGGGCGTGTTTATCAGCAGCCTCTCGCAGGTCGACAACACCTGGATCGTGCGCGGCGCCATCTGCTACCTGGTCTACTACGTCATCGGCGTCTCGGCGTACGTGCTCTCGGTGATCATGGACCCCAACTCTCCCGTGGGCGTGCGCGACCTCATGAGCGTCGAGGCGGCCGGCATCTTCTTCATGAACCTCACGCCCAACGGCATGGGTGCCGCGCCCGCGCAGATCTACCGGCTCACGCGCGCGGGCCTCTCGGTGGGCGGCGCCGGCGCGCTTCACTCCACGCGCTTCATCATGTACGAGGCGGGGGAGGGCATCTTCGCCGCAATCATGCTCGCCTTCCGGCTCGACTACTTCCTGGACGCCTTTGGCGACTTCATCATCATCGGCATCCTGCTCTTTGCCCTCAAGGTCCTCGAGTGCGTGGTCCTCTTCGCCATATGCGCGTACCCAAAGTTCTTCTCGAGCGCGGGCAACTGGGTGCTGCGCTTTGCCAACAAGCGCGGCTGGGTGAAGGACTACGACCACTGGTACCAGGTCGTGAACCACCAGATCATGGAGTTCTCCGACGGCTTCAGGTCCGCTGCCAAAAACAAGGGCGACCTCGTCGGCGTGCTGGTGCTCACCCTGCTGCAACTGGGGTGCCTCTACGCGCTGCCGTGGTTCGTGCTCAACGCCTTTGGCAAGCAGGCCGACCTCGTCACCTGCCTGGCGTCCGGCTCGATGCTCGAGCTGCTCACCTCGGCCATCCCGCTGCCCGGTGGCACCGGTGGCGCCGAAGGCGGGTTCGCGCTGCTCTTTGGCGGCATGTTCGGGATGCAGGCCTCCGCAGGCTTCGTGCTCTGGCGCGCCGTCGAGTACTTTCTGCCCACGCTGTGCGTGGCGCCGCTCCTGGGCCTGCGCTCGACCAGCGGCGAGAGCATCAATCACCGCTTCAGGCGCTATGGCGCGCGCCTGCGCAGGCTGTTCTCGCGCGGCGGGGGCGGCAAGGGATCCGGGGGCATCAAGGTCACGTTCAAGTAGCGCGGGCGGCGGGGCCTCTCGCCGGCGCATGGGGAGCGCGCTCCCCATGCAGGGCGCGGTCACCCGCCTTGCCCCCCGCCTCACTCGGTGCCTGGGCAGCTGCCGTCCGCTGTGAAGCGGACCTCGTCCACGCCGGGGACGTGTATGCGCACCAGCGCCGTCGCGCGGACGCGCTCGTCTGCGGAAAGCTCGCGGCTGCTTGCCACGGTTGCCACGATGCGCTCGACTGGCTGCGAGGAGTTCGCGGCGTAACTGTACTCGGCACCCACGGAGTATCGCTCGACCTCGGGTTGGACTGCCTTGAGCTCTTGCGTTGTGAGAGCCGTCTCGTATTGGTCCGAGGCCTGGGAGGGCGCCTCCGCCGCGTCCATGGCGCGCTGCTGGACTGTCTCTTGGACCACGCCCGTGGTCACCACGAGGCAGGGGATCGCGAAGACCAGCGTTCCTATGATGACGTTTCTGCGAAGACGACGCGAGATGGCCACCGCCTCCTCGCTTTCCTGGGGAGTCACCACGCCGTCGTCGTTGACGTCCCGATGAAGCGGCACGTGCAAAAGAAGCAGGACGACCTCTGCGGCGAGCGCGATGAAGACCACGTTGACGCCAAACTCGTAGAGCGCGCCCGCGAAGCGCGGGAGGCTTTGGCGCGCGATGCCGTAGCCAGCCGAGCACAGGGGTGGCATGAGGGCGGTTGCCACGGCAACGCCGGCGATGAGGGTCGAGGGCTCTTGCTTGCGCGAGTTGCCCAGCCCGCCCGCAAAGCCGCCGGCAAGCGCGATGAGCAGGTCCCAGATGGTTGGCGTCGAGTTATCAAGGAGCGTGTTGGTCTCATAGGGGATTGGCGTGAGGAGGAAGTAGATGGTGGAGGTCGCAAGGCAGATGACCATCTGGAGCGCGAGCCCGGCGGTCGCGTGGCGCAGGAGGCGCATGTCGGCCGTGGCGACGGCGTACGAGATGGCCAGCACCGAACCCATGAGCGGGCAGATGAGCATGGCGCCGACGATGGCCTCGGCGGAGTCCGTGTTGAGGCCAATCGACGCGATGAGCATGGCAACGATGAGGATGCACATGTGCGTTCCGTCGAGCTTCGAGCCGCCCACGAAGCGCTTGCGTATCTGCGGCCGTGACGCTCGGCCCTCGCGCACGTCCAGGGCGCGCTTGAGCGCCGCGACACCCCGGCGCGCCCAACCTGTGCCCCCAGCGGCGTTGTCTATCTCGGCCATTGCCGCACCTCGGCTTCCCGTCTCGCCCCTTCTGCACAACCTGCCCCTGCTGTCTCTTGTGCCCCAAAGACGGGATGACAACGCCGGTCGATGGCGCGCGGGGGCGAGATGTCGGTCGCATGGCATAGATTGACGGTTGGGCAACGGTTTTTCGGGGGTGCCCCACGTACACATGAATTCGACTTCGGCCAATCCGCAGGTAAGCGATTTGCCACCAGAGAGCATACACATAAGAGACTCAATCAAAACCGCTGCCAACCGGAAAACGAGTTCATGGGCTGGCTCCCACCCTCCGCAGAGGGCGGGAGCCACGCCTCCCGGACGAGCCGTGGCCGTTGCTTGGCCGCTGGGGCACTCGAAGGCGGCGGCACGAGAGGCAGCCTCCGGTTGGCAGCAGTTTTTATTACATAATTTATATATCATAGGCAACATGGCAATTTCCTGACCTGCTAATCAACAAGCATCAAACCATCTTGTACTTGGGGCACCCCCGAAAAACCGTTGCCCAACCGGCAATTCGCGCCAACGCGATGCGCGGCGAGGCGCTTGATCGGCACGGCCTTGAGGCCGAGGTCGCACGTAGCGCACGCGAGGCATGTATTTACGTACACATGTTCTCATTTTACGTTCATGAGAGTAGAATGACTGATTACGGAGGCGGCGGTACGCGGGGAGGTGCAGCTTGGACGAGGGGGAAATGAGTCGCTCGGGGGGTCGCGATTGCTCGCGTGCGGAGGAGGTCCTCAAGCAGATCCTCGCTTCGAGGGAGGCCGGCGCACTCGTCAGCATGAGCCAACGTACCTACTCTGAACAGCCAATCCTTCGTACCGGCGCAGACTTTGTGCGTGAGCGCGCGAAGAGGCGCCAGGAGGGGTGCGAGGCCGCGCGCACGGTCCGTGGTCAGCTCGTCGAGAGGCGTCGCCAGCGGGGGCGCGCCCCCGTGCCAAGGCCGGGGACGCCCATCGGCTCCGAGCCCGCCCCTCCCATAGGGCCGTCGCTCCCATGTGTGGCGCCTCCCCTTCCCGAGCAGGAAAACACGGAGCTCGCAGACTCCGAGCTCCCTCCCGTGCTGCGTGAGCTGCGCCTGCTGGAGGGGCGTGGCCTGCGCCAAGGCGAGCTCTTCTGTCGGCAGGCCCGCCTCGCCGCGGCGTTCGAGGACCATCTCCCCTTTGAGGGGTTCCATCCCTACCGCTACCTCCCAACCTACAAGGACCTCGGTAACCGGGAACTGCGCGGATACTTCACGTGGCGCGCCTCGTGGCGCCGGGGTGCGGCCACCTGCGCGCCGGCAACCTACGTCACCATCCTTGCGTTCGAGCTCATCAACGGCGTTGGTGCCGCTCCGGGCGCCGAGGCGCTCATCTGCCTGCGTCAGCTCGAGCGGCGTTGCGCCGAGCAGGACGCGCGCGGCATCGGTCCCAGCGTGACCATGGACCTCAGGCGCTGGGAGCGCGACTATGCCATCTGCATGGGGCTCGACGTGAGCCAGGCCGTCACGGAGTCGGAGCGCGCGTTTGGCGCGGGCGTCGAGACGCTTCGCGCCATGGAGCGGGCCGAGCTCTCGGCCCGAGGGCCTCTCGGGGGCCAGCCGGCCGAGGACGCCGCCGTCCCCACGGACGACGAGATCACGGTTGCCATGGGCAGCGTCTCCACCACGGACATCTCGCGCTCGCCGTTCGTTCGGGCGCACCGCAGCTCGTTCGCTGCCGTTGCCGCGGCCGTGGCGCGGCGCATGGCCGCTCACTGCAATCGTCGCAGGAAGACGGGATGGGTCGACGGCCTGGTGGGCTACCGAACGTCCTGGCCGTTCACGCCCCTTGCCGGGGTCCCGCTCGAGCACGGCTGGGAGGGCCGGGAGCGCACCGTTCGCGTGTGCCCGGGCCAGACGGTGAGCTACCGCTTTGGGCGCTGGACGGAGCGGCGCTCCTACTCCACCACCGAGCGCAGCCGCGACTTGGCCCGACTCCTGCGCGCCATCGACCGCCAGATGCGCATCGACTGGGGCTTCGGTCATCCCCTCAAGGAGCAGGGGCTGCCACGCTATCTCGAGAGGATGGTCGTCGAGGAGAGTCGGGCGCAGCGTGCCCGCGAGGATGAGGCCGAGAGGCGTCGCTTTAGGGTCGACCTCTCCAAGCTGGGTGGCATTCGCAGCGCGGCGGCGCTCACGCGCGAGGCGCTCCTGGTGGACGAGGAGCGCGAGGGATACGCGCCCGGCGATGTCATCGCGGGGCCGGCGCCCGTCGCCGTCGCGGGGCTGAGGTCCGCCGTGGTCGCCCCGACGCCAGAGCCATCGCCCGCAACGCGGCCCAAGCCAGCGCCTGCGCCCGCCCCGACGCCCGGGGCGGGCCGGCCGGACTGCGACCTTACCGCACAGGAGCAGGCGTTTCTCGACGCGCTCCTCGCTCACGCGGACGTGCCTGCCGCCGTGGGCACGTCCGTCGACATGCTTGTCGACTCGATCAACGAGAAGCTCTTCGATCTCGTGGGAGACACGATGCTGGAGTTTGGCGATGCCGGGCCTGCCCTTGTCGAGGATTACGAGCAAGATCTGAGAGGATACCTACAGCAATGACGCAAGCAACCCCAGAGCGGGCGCCGCGCGTGCCCCGGCGCATCGCGCAGGTGATCGTCAACTCCCTGAAGGGCGGCGTCGTCCCGCGCGTGGGCCTGCCCTACATCACCGTGGGCCGCGATCGCGAGGTGGCCGCGCTCCTGCACGACCTCGAGCTCGTCGCCGACGGCGGGGCCAGTTTCCGGTTCCTGGTGGGTCGCTACGGCAGCGGCAAGAGCTTTTTGCTCCAGACCATCCGCAACCACGCCATGGGCAGGGGCTTCGTGGTGGCAGACGCCGACCTCTCGCCCGAGCGCCGCCTCCAGGGCACGGGCGGCCAGGGCCTTGCCACCTACCGGGAGCTCATCCGCAACCTCAGTACAAAGACCAGGCCCGAGGGCGGTGCCCTCAACCTGGTGCTCGACCGCTGGGTCTCAAGCGTGCAGGCGCAGGTGACGCTCGAGGATGGCGTCGCGCCGGAGGACCCTGCGTTCGCGGACGCCATGGAGCGGCGAATCATGGGCACCATGGTATCGGTGCAGGAGCTGGTCCACGGCTACGACTTCGCGCGCCTTCTCACCATGTACTGGCGCGCCCACCTTGAGGGAGACGATGACACCAAGGCCAACGTCACCAGGTGGTTCCGCGGCGAGTATCGCAACAAGACCGAGGCCAGGCGCGAGCTGGGCGTGGGTATCGTGATCGGTGACGATGACTGGTACGACTACCTCAAGGTCCTCGCGACCTTCCTCGTGGGGGCCGGCTACAAGGGCCTCGTCGTCCTTATCGACGAGCTGGTGAACCTCTACAAGATCCCCAATGCGGTGAGCAGGCAGTACAACTACGAGAAGGTGCTCACCATGTACAACGACACGCTCCAGGGGAAGGCGCACCACCTCGGCGTCATCGTGAGCGGCACGCCCCAGGCGGTGGAGGACAGGCGCCGCGGCCTCTATTCCTACGAGGCCCTGCGGAGCCGCCTCACGCAGGGGCGCTTCTCGCGGGACGGCCTGGTTGACATGCTGGCCCCGGTCATCCGGCTTGAGCCGCTCACCCACGAGGAGCTGCTGGTGCTGGTCGAGAAGCTTGCCGACATCCACGCGGGGCTCTTTGGCTACGCGCGCACCGTCACCCAGGACGAGCTTGTGCGCTTCCTGGAGACCGAATACGGTCGCGTGGGCGCGGACACCCACCTCACCCCGCGCGAGGTCATCCGTGACTTCATCGAGATGCTCGACATCCTGTCCCAGAACCCCGGCGTCACGGTCGAGGGCCTTCTTGGCAACGGGCAGTTCGCGTCGCCGGTGAGAGCGCCGGCGGAGCGGGACGCGCCGCCGCTGTCAAGCCCCGGCGCGGCGTCCCCTGCCGTTCCCGGCGCCGCGGAGGCGTCGGCTGGGCAGGACGAGTTTGCCGAGTTCGACATCTAGGCCGCCATGGACGCCTTCGACCGCTACGCGCCATTCATCCAGGACTTCATCTACGAGCACGACTGGCAGAGCCTGAGGGCCGTGCAGGTCGCCGCCGCAGACGCCATCTTCAACACGGACGAGAACGTCCTGCTCACGGCCTCCACCGCCTCGGGCAAGACCGAGGCCGCCTTCTTTCCCATCCTGACGGAGCTCTGGGAGAACCCGCCGGCCTCAGTGGGGTGCGTCTACGTCGGCCCGCTCAAGGCGCTGATAAACGACCAGTTCCTGCGTCTCGAGGACCTCTGCGCCGAAGCTGGCATACCCGTGTGGCACTGGCACGGCGACGTCTCGCAATCGCACAAGGCCAAGATGCTCAAGCACCCCTCGGGCATCCTGCAGATCACGCCCGAATCGCTCGAGTCCATGCTCCTGCACCGCCACAACGCCATCCCGCGCATCTTTAGCGACCTTCGCTTCGTCGTGATCGACGAGGTGCATTCTCTCCTGCGCGGCGACCGCGGCGGCCAGACGCTCTGCTGCCTCGAGCGACTCTCGCGCCTGGCAGGCGTGGTGCCGCGCCGCATCGGCCTCTCCGCAACCATCGGCGACCCCGCCGCAACGGGCGCCTACCTCTCGGCGGGTACGGGGCGCGGGTGCGTCATCCCCAGGCTGGACGCCCCGCGGGAGCGCTGGCGGCTCTCGATGGAGCACTTCTACGTGAGCGGACCGCAGGCCCCGGGGCGTGGCGCGGACGGGCTCGGCCACGGCGAGGGCTTGGCGCCTGAGGACGCAACGTACGAGACGCCCCAGCGCGCCGTGGGGGAGGGGCGCGTCCCCGGCCGAGAGGAGCGCGTCGAGGACGTTGTCCCGGGTACCGCGGCTGCTGTGCCCCGGGCGGGGCAGCCCGGGACCGGCCCCGAACCCGCGACTGGGCCCGCGTTCGATCCCGCGTCCGAGCCCCCCACGGATAGGGCGCCGGTCTTTGCGGACCCAGGCCTCGCCTACGTCTTCGAGCACACGCGCGGCCGCAAATGCCTGGTCTTCGCCAACTCACGCGAGGAGTGCGAGGCCGTCACCACGACGCTTCGCCAGTACTGCGAGGCCACAGGCGAGCCCGATCGCTTCCTCATCCACCACGGCAACCTCTCGGCAAGCTTCAGGCAGACGGCCGAGGAGCTCATGCGTGACGAGGATGCGGGCCTCACCACGGTGACCACCTCGACGCTCGAGCTTGGCATCGACATCGGGCGCCTCGAGCGGGCATTCCAGATAGACGCCCCCTTCACGGTGAGCTCGTTTCTACAGCGCATGGGTCGCACCGGTCGGCGAGGGCAGCCCAGCGAGATGTGGTTCGTGATGCGCGAGGACGAGCCGGAGGCCAGGGCGCTTCTGCCCGAGACCGTGCCCTGGAAGCTCCTACAGGGCATTGCGCTCGTGCAGCTCTACGTGGAGGAGCGCTGGGTCGAGCCGCCGCAGCTGGACGGCCTGCCCTACAGCCTCCTCTATCACCAGACCATGGCGACGCTTGCCTCGACGGGCGAGCTCTCGCCTGCAAGCCTGGCGCGCCGCGTGCTCACCCTCCCGCCCTTCCATCGCGTGGCGACGGACGACTACCGCATCCTCCTGCGCCACCTCGTAGATACGGATCAGGTCGAGCGCACCGAGACGGGCGGGCTCATCGTGGGCCTCGCGGGCGAGCGCGTGACGAATGACTTCCGCTTCTACGCCACCTTCGCCGAGGACGAGGAGTACACCGTGCGCTCCGAGTCCCAGGAGCTGGGGACCATCGTGCAGCCGCCGCCGGTGGGGGAGCGCATTGCCATCGCGGGCGCAGTCTGGGTGGTCGAGGAGATCGACCACAGGCGCCACCTCATCGAGTGTACGCAGGTGAGGGGCAGGGTCCCCGCCTACTTCGGCATGTGTGCGGGAGACGTGAACACCCGTGTGCTCGAACGCATGCGGGACGTCCTTCGCGAGACGCGCGACTATCCCTATCTGCGTGCGAACGCGCGCGCACGGCTGGCACAGGCCCGCCGCGTGGCCTCGCTCGCCCACCTTGCCGCCGAGCCGCTGGTATGCGTGGGTGGGACCTCGTGGTGCCTTCTGCCCTGGCTGGGGAGCTACGCCTTCCTCGCCCTCGAGCGCTTCCTCAAGATCCGCTGCGCCGAGAAGCTTGGCCTCAAGGGGCTCGACTCATCTCGCCCCTACTTCATGCAGTTCACCATGAGTGCCGACGCCCGGACCTTCTACCGCGTGACCAGGGAGGAGGCCTCCCGTCCGCTTGACCCCATGGAGCTGGTCTGGCCGGGTGAGGTCCCGCGCTTCGACAAGTACGATGGCTTCGTGCCGGACGAGCTGGTGCGCAAGGGATTCGCGTATGGCGTGCTTGATGTCGAGGGCATGCTCGCGCGCGTGCTCTCGTGGCCGGACGCGCCCGGATGTGACATGCCCGCCCTGCCTTGCGCGAATCTGTCAGGAATTTGACGGGAACAAGTGTTCTCATCTATGGTACGATGTCCCTGCAAGGGAAGAAGCCGCCTCGGAGGCCCCCACTGGCACGAGGGCGGAGCACGTCTCCCTTGCGAGCAACGCTCGAGCGTGGCCGGCGACGGTCGGCCTCCTGTCGGTCGCTTAAGGTGTGGGGGCAATCAGATGTCTGGATACCAGGAGAGTTTGGTGAGGGTCGGCTGCATGGCAGAGGCGGCTGGCATGCGCAGGGCGTTCGACGAGTGGGAGAACCCCTTCTTCCGCATGCATGGGGTAGAGAGGGCGATAAGGGACGTGAGCCCGAACCTCCCATCAAGGGACGGCGACATGCTCTGCCTGCCTCGCATTCCCATGAGGACGGGTGACCTGTTTGCGGTGCTGTGCGGAGACCGCCATCCCTACCAGTGTTGCAGCGGGAGGTGGTTCTACCTCGACGGCATTGCGGATGCCGTGCATGAGGACTACAAGTCCTATCTCGTACCCGTGGACGAGGAGGCGGTGCGCTCTTCCTGGGACGAGGACGGCTGCCTCGCCCAACGCTCATATGTGAACTGGAAGGACTACCTCGCCAACGTCGCGAAGGTCTGGGCCAGAGACGAGACCGACCCACGCATCCGCTTCGCTGAGGTTGTCTATGGGATCAACGCAAAGCCGCCTGTCAGCATGGGGGTTGACCCAGATCCCATCTATGCCGTTGCAAGGATGCTCCAAGAGCGGGGGCTCACGGGGGCCATGGTCAACGGCAAGGCCCCGATGGGGGACGTCTTGTAGGGCGCGCGGATGGCGCAGCGGGACAAAAGCGATGCGGGAGGGTGGTTCCCGGGGCCGCCCGCCCGCGCGCCCGCCTGCTTGTCCTCGCGCGGGCGCAGCCGTTGGGCGCGCGGGGCCGTGTCCCAGTGGGGCCGGCCGGGGGCCAGCGGGGACCTATCCCGCCGAGGGTCTCGGCAGCGAGGATGGGGAGCGAATCGCGCATCTACGTGGACGCGGAGAAAAAGCAATGGGCCGTGAACGGCAGGCGCGTCCGATGGGTACCATCCGGATGCATGACGTCGTGCATGGTGCCCGCGCATGCCTCACGAGAGGGTAGCATCCATGGAAGACAACATCCCAGAGCCCATCGTGGTCCCAGCGACTGCGAAGAAGGAGGCTCCGATCATTCAGGCCAGGCTGCGGCACAAGATCCTCAAGATGCCGGAGGAGTCCTGGAAGGCGAGCGGCATCAGGATCTTTGGCCGCAAGATCCGCTCGCTCGTCTACACCACCGACCTCGCGGTCATCAAGAACTGCGACGCAGATGCGGTCTTTGCCGTCTATCCCTTCACGCCGCAGCAGTCTATCTCCGAGGCCATCATCGATGCCTCGAGCGTTCCCGTGTTCTGCGGCATCGGCGGCGGCACCACGCGCGGCGTGCGCACGGTGACCCTGGCCCACGACGTGGAGTGCCAGGGGGCCATGGGCGTGGTTCTCAACTCGCCCGTCTCGAACGTCAACCTTCGCGCCGTCTCGCTCGCCGTCGACATCCCCACGGTCATCACCGTGGTGAGCGCCGACGCCGACATTGCCGCGCGCATCGATGCCGGCGCGGCCATCATCAACGTCGCCGGCGGCAAGGACACGCCAGGCATCGTGAGCAAGATTCGCGAGAGGTTCCCCGACGTGCCCATCATCGCATCGAGCGGCGGCACCGAGGAGTCGACGCGCGTCACGGTAGAGGCCGGCGCGAACGCCGTCACGTATACCCCGCCTGCCCCGGCCATCCTGTTCAAGCAGATGATGGCCCAGTACCGCAGCCCCGCCCCCGCGGCGGAGCAGCCGCAGCACACCGCGCTCGAGGTGCTCCAGGCGGCGGGACTCTGGCACGACCAGAAGAAGTAGGGGGCTTACGGGCCGACCGCACCGCGGCCCCTCCGCCGCGAACGTCGCCTGGGCCCTCGGCGCTATACTTTCAACCCGAACATGGTCGCGGAAGGCGGCGCGCGGGGCGTGCCGCTCGTGGCCGCGACCAGAGGCGTCCCGGGCGGCGCGGAAGGAGCATCACATGGCACAGCGGGTTCAGGGAACCGAGGACCTCTTCGGCGGCTACATGCGCGCATGGCAGCGCATGCAGGACGTGGCGCGCGACCTCTTTGGCGCCTACGGCTTCGACATGGTCGAGACTCCTGCGATCGAGCAGGTGGACACCTTCGTTCACGGCATCGGCGAGTCGACGGACGTCGTGCGCAAGGAGATGTTCCGCGTGGTCTCCGGCGCGCTCTTCGAGAGCCTGCTTGAGCAGGGCTCTGAGGCGGGCCTCAAGCCCAGGCAGCGGCTCGCCATGCGTCCCGAGGGCACCGCCGGCGTGGTGCGCGCCGCAGTGGAGAACAACATGGTGCCACCGGGCGCCGCGCCCGCAAAGCTATGGTACGCCGAGGCGATGTTCCGCGGCGAGCGCCCCCAGAAGGGGCGTCTGCGCCAGTTTCACCAGGTGGGCGTCGAGTGGCTTGGCGCTGCGGATCCGGCGTCTGATGCCGAGTGCATCATCATGCTCATGGAGTACTACAAGCGCCTTGGCTTCGATCCCTCTCGGCTGCGCCTCTCAATCAACTCGATGGGTGACGCCGCATGCCGTCCCGCCTATCGCGAGAAGGTCCGCCAGTTCATCCTCGGCCACGCCGGCGAGATGTGCGAGGACTGCCTCGAGCGCGCCGAGATCAACCCCTTGCGCAGCTTTGACTGCAAGAACGAGCGCTGCCGCGAGGTCATGCGCGCGGCGCCGCTTGCCAAGGACAACCTCTGTGATGACTGCGCCGAGCATTACGCGCAGGTCAAGCGCTATCTCGATGAGGCGGGCGTCTCTTACGCAGAGGATCCCACGCTCGTGCGCGGCCTCGACTACTACACGCGCACGGTCTTCGAGGTGGAAGCCGTGGATGGTGGCGTTGGCGCCATCGGCGGTGGCGGCCGTTACGACGGGCTCATGGAGCTCGAGGGGGGCAAGCCCACGCCGGGCATTGGCTTTGCGGTGGGCTTCGAGCGCATCGTCCTTGCGCTCGCCGCACAGGGCGGGTCGCTCGAGACGCCCCGGCCTGGCTGCGTCTATGTGGCGGGGACCTCGGCGGGCGAGCGTGAGGCGGTCTTCTCGGCCACGCTCGCGCTGCGTCAGGCGGGCGTGCGCACCGAGGCGGACTACCAGGGCCGCTCGCTCAAGAGCCAGTTCAAGCAGGCCGACAAGCTCGGCGCCCGCATCTGCGTCGTCATCGGTCCCGACGAGGTCGCGGCCAACGTCGTGACCCTGCGCGACATGGAGACGCACGAGCAGACCCAGGTTCCCGTCGGGGAGCTCGCCCCCGCAGTGATGGTGCGCCTGTCACGCTAGCGCCCCCTCTCGGCATCCCTCACAGAGAATATCGCCTTTTCTTAATCTCGATGACGCCGACCTGCGGAAACGCGGCCGACGTTTAAGAAAATGCGATATTCTCCGCCGGGGGACCCTCCATCACCGGGGCCCCTCCGCCGCAAGAAGCAGTGGGTACGCAAAGTGCGGCTGAACGCCTATTCGGCGCGCGCCACCGTCCGACGAATCGCTCCGAAAAGCAGCGTCACCGCCACCGCCGCGCCAACGGCGGCGATGGCGCCACCCACGTAGCCACGCAGGCAATGCCGATGCTCGAGACCACGACGCCGCCGACAGCTGATCCGGTGCCGATTCCGAGGTTGAAGAGTCCCGAGAAGATCGACATGGCAACAGTTGACTCATACTCACTCGTGTACTTGATGAGCTCCGCCTGAAACGCCACGTTAAAAGCCGTGCCGCAGCAGCCCCAGAGGGCGCACATGGCAAAGACGGTCGCGATTGTCGCCGCGCTCGCCTGCATGGGCAGGAGCGCCACCGCCACGCCCGCGAGCGTCACGGTCAGAAAGGACAGGCGGTGCCCATCGAACGGGCGGCCAAAAAGCCAGCTGCCCATCAGGCCCATCACGCCAAATACCGCGAGGGACAGCGTGACGACGCTGGACTCGACCCCACCTACCTGTTGCATGAAGGGCTCGATATAGCTGTAACCCGTGTAATATCCCGTCGCCATGCAAACGGTCACCACGTAGAGGGCGATAAGAGCCGGATTCTTGAGAAGAGCCGGCAGCTTGGACACGCTAAAGCGCTCTCCCGCCGGCATGTGCGGAAATACCGTCGTAAGCTAGACTGCGGCCGCGGCTGAAAAGACACCCACCACGGCAAACGTCATGCGCCAGCCCATGGCGAGGCCGATGGCGCGCCCCAAGGGTGGGCCTAAGACCTGCGCGATGGAGGAGCCGGCCGCGATCATGGAGATGGCGAGGGCACCAAGCTTTGGTTCCACCGGGCGTGAGGCCATGATCGCCGCGACCGACCAAAAGATCGCGTGGGCACAGGCGATAAAGAGGCGCGCGCAGATGAGGATCAAAAACGTGGGCGTGATAGCCGAAAGGAACTGACCCACAGAGAACAAAGCGACCACGCCGAGCAGAAGGCGCTTGAACTCAAACCGCGAGGCAAAGACCGTGGGCGGCAGAGACAGGATCATCACGCCCCAAGCGCAGACGGTGATCATCATGCCCGCCTGGGCCTCGGTAAGCGAAAAGGACCTGGCGATATCGGTCAAAAGGCCGATGGGTATAAACTCCGACGTGTTGAACACAAACGCGCAGCACGTAAGCCCCAATAGCGGTAGCCACTGCCTAGACGTCATGCCCTCTCGCTGTATCCCGGTCATGAGTCCGCGCCTTCCGAAGCATGGTTTTCTAACGTTCAAGAACCCAGGCGATTGACAGGTCCGGTGCTCGCGACTTGGGTGGACTTCATCAGGCTGACGCTGTTCGCCGTTACCCCTATCCTCTATTTTTTCGTCCATCGAAGCTCAGCGCCGCACCAAGCACTACGTCGATCTCAAGCCAGCTGGCGACCGCATAATACACTAGGGAGAACAGTATGTAAGCGATTGCCCCGGGGAGAAGTCCGGAGTGCAGGAGCGTCGTAACAGAAAGCACCGAGGGAAGAGACCCGTCTGAAACCACCCAACTGACAAAAGGCGTCATAGAGCAGCTTGCAATGAAGTTCCAAACGACAAGCACCGCCGCAGGACGAGCAACATCTTTTGCAGAGGACGCCGCAATGGCGACAGTGTCGCTGAGACAACGTCTCAAGCAACGCAGGCCGCGAAACCCCCGATGCCCAGCATCCGCGTTGCCGATAGTCACAAAGACGAATGTCGCCGAAAGAAGGGTTGCGATTATCGATGCGGCCAACGAGCACAACAATCCAAGCCGGCCGCTAACCATCGCAGCGAAAGAGGCGGGGATCGATAAAGCCAGTTGAATCAGATAGATGAGGAGAGCCCCCGCGATCTGCAGGGGAAGCGTCGAGGCCATAAGGTGTGCCGGACACCTCAACGAAGGCGATTTCTCCCCGTCAGATTCGCTGACGATAAAGAACGAGAAGGCAGCATTGGAGATAAGCAAGTTCAATAGGAGCGCAACCGGGGTCCAGAGCCTCGTTGCCGTCGGCTGCGCATACGACATCTCGGAAGCCAAGGTCGATGAAACAAACTGGATCACGCAAGAGATAAACAGAACGCCCCAGAGCGATGCCGAACGGTCACGCCGGCACTCCCTCGCCCTATCGCCCGATTCCAAAAAAGCATCGAACCTTTCTCGAGCGTTCATACCTGCACCCCTCCAATCTATGGGGCCGTCGGTTTTCGCGAACAGCTTCGTTCCGGCACAGCCAAATTGCGTGGAATGGCAGGCATTGCCCTGCATCAATTCAGCCGGCCCACCCGTCAATGTAATCGCGGTTGAGCTCGAAGTACTGTTCAGCGATGTCCCTTGCCAGGGAATAGGAATTGACAAGAGGATGCATGGCAAGGCTCTCCACTACGTCCTTCTTGCAGCGATTGACGATGCCACGGGCAACCGTGCGCTCATAGTATTTCACGCGGCGAATGAGCTCCAAGTTCCCGGCGGGAACGGAATCGGCGTCTATATGGTGAGGCACGCAACTATTCACAGAGATATCGCACGTGGACTCGACGACATCTGTGTCGAGAAGCCCGGGAATGGCACCGTTATTGGGAGAGCACAGGATCATCTGCTGCGTTTTGCCTGACTTTGCTATCTCCATAAAACGCAACGCAACACCAGCGTATCCTCCGGCGTCTTTCCCGTTTACGTCAAACGCCCACGGCCTATCGCGATGGATGCCGGTCTCCGCCGCCATGTAATTATTCTCTCGCTTGCCGTACCATTTCTCAAAACAGGCAAGGCCCTCGTCGAAGTTCTTCTCGATATCAATCCCAGAGAGCTCGCGAGTCATCTCTCGATTGATTTCTTCGATAAGCTCGCCGCGCGTCTGAGACGATCCCAGAACATTCGCTACAGCGCGCTCACGATAGTAGAAGTAATACAGGTACTCATTGGGCACGCTCTCGCGGTCAAGAACGAGGTCTTTATCGAAGAACCTTAAATCCGTGTGAGCATATGCACCATCGTCGTGCATCAGCTCGGGCATGATCTCCTGCCCATCAACAGTGATGCTGCGAAAGAAGGAGAGGTGGTTGAGCCCGTAGCACTCTCCCATGACGGAAGCGGGGTCAACGCCTTTGTACTCGGCGAACTGATGCAGCATGCCCGATGGCGCATCGCAGATGCCATACGTAAAGTCATAGCCCATGTCGCGCAATGCCTGAGATACCACGCCGGCCGGGTTGGTGAAGTTAAAGACCCTCACGCCGGGCTTTGAGTGCCTCTTGATTAGCTCGCAATACGAGGCAAGCGCTGGAACGGAACGCATGGCGAACGATACACCGGCAGCGCCCGTGGTTTCCTGCCCAAGCACGCCGTGGGCAAGCGCAATCCGCTCGTCGCGCACGCGCATGTGATCACCGCCAACCCGAATGGTTGTAATCACATAGTCTGCGCCTCTGACGGCATCAACGGCGTCACCCGTAAGAGTGAACGTCAGCTCGGGGCAAAGCATGTGCGAAACGTGCGCGGCAAGCCCGCCGTAAATGCGCAGTTTCTCAGGGTCGTTATCCATAAATACGAGCTCATCGATTCCAAGCGCCGATGCTTGCTGCGCGATGCTCTTCGCCAAAAACATGGAGCGAACGCCACCGCCGCCTATGACCGTAAGCTTCATACCGAAACCTCCATGGGTCTAATGAACATTCAGCCACTCGCCTGTGCCTTAAATTGTATCTACTCAATCCAGCCATGTACCGATAGGGGACCCATCAGGAAAAGGAATCCCAGAAGGAGTTATTATTTACGCGCTCGGAACCGGCAGGTCCTCTTCTTGATCTGAGGGAGCGTCCATGATTGATAAGAAGCAGGTCTCCAAGCTCTACTCAGCCGCAAGACTATCGGATGCCGAGCGAAGCGTATTAGAGTATCTTTTAAACAATATCGGCACGCTTGGCGATGCGGGAATCAAGGCCGTCGCCGCCGCCTGCTTCACAAGCATGACAACGGTGATCCGTCTATCGAAGAAGCTCGGATACAAAGGCTACCGCGAGATGATGTATGACCTGAGGCACCTCCAGCGCGCCTCACGCGGAATTAGCCAATCCCTGCGAGGAAGCGACGTTCATTTCGCCTGCCGCGATGAAGGCGTTGATATTTTTATCGCCGCCCTGCACCAAAACAGAATCATAGGGATCAACGGCGAGGGCTTCTCCCGAATTGTCGCGCAATATATGACAACCAAGCTGATTGGCCTCAGCTTCATAGCGGTGCTTCAAGACTTCTTGGAAACCGACCAATTCGTTGGGGCAAACCAAAGCACGCTTGGCTGCATGATGCTCGTTTCCAAATCCGGGCAGACAGAGGCGATCCTGGAAACCGCCAGGGCATGCCGTGAATCCGGGATAACAACCCTTACGTTCACTGGCAATAACGACAGCGAGTTGGCTAAAATCGCAGATGCCGTTTTCACCGTTCATGATGACTATCCCATGGACCTCAAGAACTTCAGGCCGAATTGTTTTACGGGCAATTGCATCCTCGCATTCGAAGAACTACTGAGCATGTGTCTCGATAACCTCAAACAAGAAGGCCTGACCTCCTAACGACCTTGTGCAGGAGGCCAGGCCCTTTGTTGTGGCTTGCCTTACGAGAAGACCTCTATGCGACTTCACTCGTCCCCAAGAACATCGTGTACCTCAGAGGCAACTTCACCAACTCGCGGACCATAAACAATCTGGATGGCCTTGTCACTCAAACGAATCACGCCCATGGCCTCGAGACGCTTCGTAAAGACCTCGTCATCCGCGACTTTGCTTCCATCTTTCACGATTACGCGAAGACGAGAGATGCAATTGTCGAGATCGTCGATGTTGTCGGCTCCTCCGAGGGCTTCGACGATTCCCGCGGCAAGGGTGTCGTCCTGTATCCCATGTCCTTCGGAGGCCTGGGCGGCAATCTGATTGGATGCGCCCTTTGCCTCGGCGGCCCTGGCCTCAAACTCGGCCCTGCTGCTGATCAGCTCTATGTCATCGCCATCATCGCGCCCGGGTGTCTTAATGTCGAACTTCTTGATAAAGAAGCGGAAAAGGAAGAACGCAGCCAAGAAGAAGGCGGGCAACAGAATCAGATACGGAAGCAGGTTCAGCTTTTCAGGACGGAACAGGAATGGAATCAAATCCTTGATGTTGCCCTGATAGACGGATACGCCCATGGCTTCCGAGAGGACTTCGCCGAGGCCGGAAAGCGGCGCATACACCGCAAAATACAGCCAGGGCGCGGCAAAGAGGAAGGTAAAGAGGATGGGCTCCGTCACGCCAAAGAACACAGTCGAAATCACCGTCGGAATCAGGAGGCCGGCGACCTTTTTTCGATTCTCGGGCTTGGCGCAAGACCACATGGCCAATGCGATACCCGGGAAAAGCGCATAATCGTTGATCCCATATCCTGCCATGAAGGCCCTTACGAGCAACTTGTCACTGCTCGGCGAGGCAAGCTGCGCAAGCTGAATGGCGCTATTGCCGACAAAGCGAGTGCCGTCAACAATCAGGGAGCCGCCCAGCTCGGTCCAATACATGGGGGTTTCGAGCAGCGGGTGCAGGCCAAACGGGACAAGGCTTTCGAGAACCCAGCGATAAACGAAGGTCCCGAATAAACCGGACCCCTTTACAAAGGTCGCTATGCCGGAAAAGCATCCACCGATAACGGGCCAGACGAAGTACATGATTCCGCCTAAAACGCCGCCGGCGACCAGAGAAACAATAGGCACAGTTCGACTACCGGCAAAAAAGGCCAGAGCGGTGGGAAGCTTGGTCTTATAGAATTTGCCGGTAATCCAAGCAACCAGACAACCAACGATGATGCCTCCGAAAACACCGGAGCTGTATCCGAAGAAGCCGAGAGACGTGGTGTAGAGCGCGGACTCCTCGCTTGCCTGAATGGAAGTCAGCCCAGCATTCTGCAGCGCCTCGACCGTCGTGTTGTCGGCCGTGAGGCCAGCGGCGCCGAGCAAGATCTCGACGGTCTTCAGCATGGTCAAATAGCAGACGAGCGCGGAGAAAGCAGCCCAGCCCTTCTCCTTGCGCGACAGAGAAAAAGCGCATCCGACGGCAAACAGCGCCCCGAGATTGCCGATGATTACCTCTCCAAGGCCCTTAAACACGGAAAAGAAGGCAAAGATGGACGAAGAGGAGTACCAGTCCCAGTTAACGCCAAGAGATGTAAGTGTCAACTCGGTAGTAAAAACGCTGCCGATACCCAAAAAGAGGCCCGAAATAGCGATGAGGGTGATTGGCACCAGCATTGCCTTTCCGAACGATTGGAATTTCTCCTTCATCAATTCCCTCCTCAAAACATGGTGACTTCCGCTAACGCTTCGGACTGCCCCATACAGGCGAAAATGGAGTCAACCATGCGTTAGTAACAACGCGATTGTAGAAACAAACGGGTTGTTACCGCGCCAACCCTAAAAATCCGGTTAAATCGACTGCTCATCGCAATTATTAACGAGTTCGTAAATGGCTCAAAAACAGGTGTGAACGGAGAGGCGAACCATCGGCGTCGCTTTGGTGCCGGGGGGCGCACCCTACGCAAAACGCCTGTCATGCTTGGCCGCCGCGCGCACCACCGGGAACACAATCGCATAGATCACGGCGACCACAAGCAGAAACGTTCCGTCCCCGTAACCTGCGAGCATGGCGGTCGCGTCATAGAGCCCATGCAACAGGGCCGAGAGCGCAAAGCCAACGGCAACGCACAGCGCAGACCCAATGCGATGCCTCCTGACCGCAAGGTATTTTGCCTCTCCGTACATCACGCCGAACAGCACGGCAGTAGGCGTAGCGCATGAGGGCGACGGCCGGCCCAATCGCCAGGACGAGAAAGAACAGCAGGTGAAGCGTGAGACCGTCTGCCAAAAGGAAGAACATGGCGCGCCTTTCTGCGGGAACATCGCTGGGCGAGGGGCGCCCTCGCTTCTCGTTGCGCGGCGTCGAGATGACTTGCATCCCTGTCGCTTTTGTTCAAGCGGGGCGGTCGGGCTTTGCGTCATAGGCGCCCAAGCGGATGCCGGGCGAAGAGCCTGAAGGCGGGCCTCCCCCCGCTAGGGCCGCGAGAATGACCACCCCCGCGTCGCACGGGCCGGTCTCCCCGCGGCTACTCCTTGGGAAGGTCGAACAGGAAGTAGTCCGAGAAGCGCTTGGTGACGGTTCCGGATTCCTCGAAGAGCAGATGCAGGTGGTTGCTCACCAAAAAGCCGGTCTCGTCGACATCGCGATGGGTGATTGCGTCGAAGATGGCGCCGTGCTGGTGCATGATGGCGTCCCAGTCAAGCTCCTCGGTCAGAACGCGCAGCCAGCGGTAGCGCTGTAGGTCCATGTTGATGGACTCAAGCCAGCCCCAGATGCGCTCGCGCTCGGCAATCTGGTAGATTGCCTGGTGAAAGAGGTTGTCCGTGTCGAAGAAGAGGCGAGTTTCGCGACTCTCGTAGGCATCCTGCGCGCGCCTCATGATATTGGAGAGGGCCTTCTCGCCCTCGGCGTCGATGCGCACGCAGCATTCGATCGCAATCTGGCGCTCGAGGTTCTCGCGGACGTAGCGCGCGCACTCCACGGAGCGCAGGCTGATCCTGTTCACATATGTGCCGCTCTGGGGGATGGTCTGCACCAGCCCCTCCTGGCGAAGACGCACGAGCGACTCTCGCACCGGCGTTCTTCCCATGTCAAGGTCCGAGCAGAGATCCTTAACCTGTAGGCGGTCGCCGGGGGCGTACCTCGCGTAGAGGATCCCCTCTCGAATGGTCTCGTAGGCCTGGAATTGGAGGCTCTCTTCGGATCCGGCCTCCTGCGCGTGCTCCATGGCGTCTCCCCCTCGGAAACATCAACAGTTGACTTGCGACATCTGTGGTATAGGGATACGTAGTATACGAGAAACTCAAGGGCAGGCACGGCCATCACTCATGACGGCCGTCGCCTTCTCTTATGGTATGCATACAAATAATACCCGAGAATGGCATTGCGTCCAATTGTGACAAACTAGTATACTAATGCTCGCTAACAGGCTCTGACATCCAGAAGGCGCCAGGTTAGTCAGGAGGTCCCCACGTTGAGCCTCAAGCAATGGGAGAACCAGCGCGGCCAGCTCGAGGAGGCGGCGGCCTCCCTGCCCGTCGGCGATGCCGGTGCCGTCAGAGCGGCAGGCGGGGAGCGGCCTTCGTGGATCCCCCTATGGCTACATTCGCCCCGATCACGGGCGTATGATCTGGGGTGAGACGGGTCGTCCCGGCTATGGCCTCTACGACCGCACCCTGGGATGCACCCGTGTCAATGGCATCTGGGAGACGTCCGAGAAGGATGCCGCAACCGCTTCGAGGGAGGCGTAGGGAAATGTTCATGGACAAGGACTTTCTGCTTTCTACCGAGTGGGCGCGCAAGTTATACCACGGGCACGCCGAGGGCCAGCCCGTCATCGACTATCACTGCCACCTTGACCCGCGTCAGGTCTTCGAGGACGCCCGCTTCGAGGACCTCACGCAGCTTTGGATATGCGACCATGGCGCCGGCGACCACTACAAGTGGAGGCTCATGCGGGCGAACGGCGTTCCGGAAGAGCTCATCACGGGCGACGGGGCCCCGTACGAGAAGTTCCTGGCCTACGTGCGCACCATGGAGCGCGCGCTGGGCAACCCCCTCTACGAGTGGAGCCACCTGGAGCTTCGCCGCGCCTTTGGGATAGATCTCACCATCTGCGAGGGGAACGCGCCGGAGATCTGGCGGCGCGCCAACGAGCGCATCGGGCAGCCGGACTTCTCGGCGCGAGGCCTCATCCGCTCGTTTGGGGTGCGTTGCGTGTGTACCACGGATGACCCGGTGAGCGACCTCGCCTGGCACCGGAAGCTTGCGGCGGAGGAGGGCCCCGGGTTCAGGATGCTCCCGACCTTCCGGCCGGACGCGCTCATGGCCATAGACGCCTTGGGCTTCGCCGCCTATGCAAAACGGCTCTCCCAGGCATCGGGAATCGAGGTCGTGGACTGGGCGTCGCTCAAGGCCGCCGCCTCCCAGCGCGTCCAGGCATTTCACGAGGCCGGCGGCCGTCTGGCCGACCACGGGCTCAATTCGTTCAAGTTCGTGCCCTCGGCAGACGATGAGATCGCGGCAGTCGTCGCGCGGGCCCTTCTCGGGGAGGCCGTTTCCGCAAAGGCCGCCGACGCCTATCGCAGCGCGCTCTCGCTCTTCCTCATGGGTGAGTACGAGAAGCGCGGCTGGACCCTCCAGCTGCACATGAACGTCCTTCGCAACGCCAACGCGCGCGGGTTTCGCCTGCTTGGGGCGGACGCCGGGTTCGACTCCGTCGGCGACCAGCCCGGACTCGTGTCCGAGGTCGCCCGCCTGCTCGACGCGGCAAGCGAGACGGCCGCGCTGCCGCGCACGATCCTCTACTCGCTCGACGAGTCCCAGTGGATGGCGCTCGCGACGCTCATGCAGTCGTTCCAGGGAGGCGTCCGCCAGAGGCTCCAGCTGGGCTGTGCGTGGTGGTTCTCGGATTCCCTTGCGGGCATGGAGCGCCAGCTCACCGTGTTTGCGCAGGAGAGTCTGCTGGCCAACTTCACGGGCATGCTCACGGACTCCCGGAGCTTCCTGAGCTATCCCCGCCACGAGTACTTCCGGCGCGTTCTCTGCCGCACGCTGGGGCAATGGGTCGAGGACGGACGCATCCCCGCAGACGAGGACTGGCTTGGGGGCGTCGTCGAGGACGTGTGCTATCGCAACGCCCGAGACTACTTTGGCTTCTTTGAGCGGGGCTGACGCCTGAAGCCAGGCGAAAATTGATACACAAGATCGGCGGCACGGAATGGTCGGATTGGGCGATGCGATTGGATTCTCGGTTGCATCGCCCTCCGTCTGCGGGGGGCATGGCCGTGAGTTTGCGGTGCAATCTGCCGCTGCCGCCTCAAATGCGCCGCTTATTGGCACCATCCAACCGCTCGCCGATGAAATGCGGGCTTGGCACGGTTGGGGCCGACCGCGGCAAACTAATATACTAGTATTACCGTCTGCAACGGGGAGGGGAGGGGTTGTGCGCAGATATGTAAGCCTTGACAAGGGCTGGAGCTTCCGCGGGCCAGGGGGAGACGTCACGCGGGTCGACGTGCCCCACACCTGGAACGCCGAAGACGGGCAGGATGGTGGCAACGACTACTGGCGTGGCACCTGCGGTTACAGCCGGGACTTCCGCACGCCCGAGGGCTTCGACCCCTCGCGTTGCGTTGCCTATCTCGAGTTCGATGGCGTGAACGCATCCGCGGACGTGACGGTGAACGGGAGCGCGCCCTTCCACCACGACGGGGGCTACGCCCGCTTCCGCGTCGACGTGACGTCTGAGCTCGCTCCGGCGGGAGAGGACAACAGCCTGAGCGTCGCGGTGGACAACTCCGTGAACGACCGCGTCTATCCCCAGAAGGCGGACTTCACCTTCTATGGGGGCATCTATCGCAGCGTCCGCCTCGTGCTCGCGGACGCCACGCACTTCTCGCTTGATTGCAGCGGGGGGCCGGGGATTGCCGTGACCCCCAAGATCGGTGACGGTGGGCGGGACGCCAGCCTGCGAGCTCGCGCACAAGATGGACGAGACCCGCTTCACCACGCTTGCCTGCTACGCCATGTGCGGCCCCTTCAACCGCACCGCGTTCGTGAGCGACGTGGTGAGCTGGAACCTCTATCTGGGCTGGTACGTCCCGGGGCTCTTCCTCAACAAGCTCTGGTTCGGCTTCTTCCACCTGGTACACCCCACGCGCGCGCTCGGCATGTCCGAGTACGGC
>SFGZ01000018.1 GCA_004557505.1 Coriobacteriaceae bacterium
TCCTGGACCGAATCCATCCTACGCTGCCAGCAGGCCCAAGTCCCTGCGGTACTGCATGGGGCTCCTGTAATCCAGATCGCCCTTTGTCCTGACATCCCTGTACCATCTGAGGTAGGCGTCGAGCATCCCCATGAACTCCTCGATCGTAACCCCGGCCCAGCCGCAGCCGTGGAAGAATTCTATCTTCAATCTTCCGAAGAAGCCCTCTAATGCGCTGGATGCGATTATGTGCCGAGTGAGTGCCGGACGGCAGGCGGAGGGGCATATCGGCAATCCGCTGAGCACATAACGCTGTAACGTCTTCCCTGTCGGGACTGCATCCTGCAGAGAGGAGACGGAATGGACAGGATACAGCAGCTTGAAGGCTTCCACAGGCATCTGCTCGACAACGGCTACTCGGGGACTGCATCGAAGAACTACCGCTTCCGGGTCAGCACGTTCCTGAAGAGGAGGCCGGAAGCGCTCGGAGCGGGAGAGGACGAGGCCAGGAGGATCGTCGAGGGCTACATCTCGGAGCTGCCGCGCAACACGGCGTCGACCATCCCTGCAGCGGCTGTGAGGAGATGGTGGACCTACAGGTTCGGGAAGCCCTACCGCGAGCGCATCGTCCCGTCGGAGCTCCGGCCGGATGCAGCCATCGATGCGGAGCTTGCGGAATTCGGGAAGTATCTCTCCATCCACGGCAACATAAAGCCCGTGACCATCAGGAACAGGATCGCCTCCATAAAGCTGTTCCTGCACGCCGTCTTTCCCGATGGCACCTTCGAGCGCAGGGCGATCACTCTGCATGACTTCGTCGACTACCATACGGCCGCAGCCACGGCCGAAGGCGCGTCGATGCGCGCCCTCCAGGGAAGCGACCTGAGATCGTACATCCGCTTCCTGAGATGGAAGGGCATGGAGTGCGTGCCACTCGATGCGGTGTCGCTGAACGGCCCTGCGCGCCGCGAGCACACGGTTCCCGGGCGGCTTTCCGAGGAGGATTTCGAGGCCCTTCTGGCATCCTGCGATTCCGGCACGGTGCGCGGGGCGAGGGATGCGGCGATGGCCCTGTGCATGGGCATGCTCGGACTCAGGGCATGCGATGTCGCGAACCTGGCCCTGGACGACATCTCATGGGCAGACGGCACGATTGCCGTGCGCGGGTCGAAGAGCAGGACAGGGAGGGTACTGCCCCTGGACGAGCGGACAGGAGCGGCGCTGGAGCGCTATGCCACGATGCGGGGGAAGGCCGAAGGAACCCGCTCCCTCTTCCTGAGCACGGCCGGAACGCCCATGCGGTCGCACCAGGTCCAGACGGCGATGTCGCTGGCTGCCGGCCGTGCGGGAATCGAGGCGTACCACGGGACGCATGGGCTGCGCAGGATGGTGGCCACGAACATGGCCAATGCGGGGATCGACGCGAAGACTATCGCGGACGTGCTGGGGCACGAGCGCGTGGACACGACGATGGGATACGTGAAGGTCAGCACGGAGAACCTCCGCAGGGTTGCGGCGCCGTGGCCCGGAGAGGGGCTGCGATGAGCGGGATCGAGGAGATGGCCAGCAGATACATAGAGTACAAGCAGGCGCTCGGGTTCGACTTCGCCGGAGAGGCCCAGAGGCTGCGCGCCTTCGCAGCCTTCCTCGGCGGCGACGATGCGACCGAGGAGTCGGCGCTCGCCTGGGCATGCAGCGGCGCCGGCCATCCGAGGTCGTACCAGGCACAGCGGTACGAGACGGTCAGGCGCTTCTCGGGATTCGCCCATGCGCTCGCCCCTGCCTTTCCCGCAATGCGGCCCGGGCTCCTCGGACGCACATCCGACCGGGTCGTCCCGTACATCTACGGCGAGGAGGATGTCTGCCTGCTCATGCGCGCTGCGCTCTCGGAAGGCTCGCCAGACGGCCTCAGGGGCAAGGGCCTCTCGTTCCTGATCGGGCTCATGTGGTCATGCGGGCTCCGCATAGGCGAGGCGCTCGGTCTCGAGGATGCCGACTTCGATGCGCATGCCGGGACCCTTGCTGTAAGGGATTCCAAGTTCGGATCGTCCAGGACGATCCCGGTATCGCCGGGCACCGCAGAGCGCATCGCAGGATACGTCGAGGGGCGCAGCGGGAAGGCAGGCGGCAGGGCTCCGGCCCGGATGATCGTCTCGGCCGGCGGAAGGCCGCTCAGCAGGGACTCTGCGGAAGGCATGTTCTCGGAGATCCGCTGGACGCTCATCGGGAGGGGCGAGGCCTTCTCAGGAAGGAGGCCGCGCCTGCACGACCTGCGCCATTCGTTCTGCGTGTCGACCCTGCTGCGCTGGCATGCGGAAGGCGAGGATGTGAACGCGATGATGCCCTACCTCTCGGCCTATGTCGGGCACCGCAGGCTCTCGGATACCTACTGGTATCTGACAGGCGTCCCCGAGCTCATGGCAGTGGCGGCAGACTCGTTCCGCCGCGCGATGCGGATGGAGGCGGACCGGGCATGAAGGACATCCTCCCACAGCTCCTGAAGGGGTTCTTCCTCCAGTGGATGGCTGCCGGAAGGCAGCTCTCGCCGGAGACCGTCGCCTCCTACCGCGATGCGTTCTCGCTCATGCTCAGATGGTTCCGCGACGAGAGGGGCACAGATGCATCGGAGGTGGGCATGGACGACCTCACGGCAGAGAACGTCGAGGAATTCCTGCTGTACCTCGCCGAGAGGCGCGGCAATTCGGCGCAGACCGTGAACTGCAGGCTCGCGGCCATAAAGGCGTTCTGCTCATATGCGGCATACAGGGCTCCGGAGCGGCTTGCCGAGATGAAGCGGATCTCGGACATCCCCCGCCGCACGGAGAAGAGGCGCGAGGTCGGCTATCTGACGCAGGAGGAGGTCGGCTGGCTCCTCGATGCATGCGATGCCGCCTCGCGGCACGGACAGGAGGACCATCTCCTGCTGTCGCTGCTCTTCAGCACGGGAGCGAGGATAAGCGAGGCCGTCGCCCTCAGGATGCGCAGCTTCGAGAGGCGCGGGGGCAGGCTCTCGGTGCGTCTTGCGGGAAAGGGGCGCAAGGAGCGCACGCTGCCCCTTTGGCCAGAGGTTGCCGGCGAGGTCACGGCATTCGCCGAGGAGAGGCAGCTCGGAGCCGACGACTTCGTCTTCCCCGGGAGGAATGTCGAGCATCTGAGCAGGTCGGGCGCAAGGTCGCGGATCGATGCAGCCGTTCGCCGGGCGTCGGAGCTCCATCCTGCCCTCGCTGGAAAGCGGATCACGCCCCACGTGTTCCGCCATTCCTGCGCGATGGCCATGCTGGAATCCGGAGTCGACCTCTCGACGATCGCCATATGGCTGGGGCATGAGAGCGTGCAGACGACGCACAGATACATGGTCGCAAGCATGTCCAGGAAGGAAGATGCGCTGGCGAGGGTGCATCCGGACAGCCGGCAGGAATCCGGCTGCAGGCGCTACAGAGCCCAGGGGGACATCCTCAGCTTCCTCGAATCCCTGTAGCGCGATGCATTATGTGCTGGGCGCCGGATGGCCGGGCCCCTCCGCCTGCCGTCCGGCACCCACTCGGCACATAATCGCATCCAGCGCATTAGAGGGCTTATGTGCTCAAGCACATAAGGACTCCGCCACGGCGTTGTCGTGGCAGGAGCCCGTGCGGCCCACGGAGAGGCGCACGTCGTGCCCCTGACGCCTGGGGCACGGCCATTCCTCGACCAGTCTGCTCAATTCCTGATGACCACGGCGCTCGCTGCCCGATGACCATCTGCGTCACTTTCCAGTGAACATCAACAATAAGGAACCTTCCGCATAAGCTGCGCCCCGAGGCCGGAATCCTCAGGGCGCCAACGAGAACCCGTCCACCCGTTTTAATTGGAGGTCGTCGTCATGACTGACTCTACTCCCAGCACGCAACCCACGCAATGCAAGACCGCGCCCAGCATCAACCCCATCGAGAGCCCGGCTCCCCCGTGGGGCTGTCCGCCGGCGTATCCGGCGCAGTCCCCGAGTGGGCCACGGCACTCGACGAGCCCGATGACGACGAGCTGCCTGCGGGCGGCTACGTCGGCACCATCACGACCGCCTACGCCAACCAGACCCTGCAGCGCGTCGAGCTGACCTTCGACATCGCGGAGGGGGAGCACGCCGGCATCTTCTCAGGCTGCCACGTCAACCTGGACTGGAAGCACCGCGCCACCATACCCTACGACTCTGGCCACAGGCGCATCCTGAAGAGGTCCGTGGCCAACCTCGCTGACGCCAACCCCGGCGCCGACGTCTACGGCATCTACCGCACCGACCTCGGCGGCCTCGTCGGCCTCACCGTCGGCCTGATTCTCTCCTACTGCGAGGGTACTGACAAGCTGTACGGGGACGCGTCCCTCTGGCCGACCTGGCACATAGCGTCGCTGACGGCGCTGCGCAGGGCTTCCTTCATCTTTTTCTTGCCCGTGGGGTTGATGCGCTCGCCGATGACGCCCACATGGCCCGCGCGCAGGCTCGTGATCTGCTGGGGGCCGGCGACGCAGAACCAGTCGCGCACAGAGCGCTCCTGCGGCTCGCGCCCGGCAAGAAGCGCCCGCTCCCCCGCCGTGTACTCGGGCGCGGTGCCGCAGCAGCCGCCCACGATGGTCACGCCCGCGTCGAGCATGCGCGCGACGGCGCGGCAGTACTCGGGAGCGTGGACGTCGAACACGGTGCGGCCGTCCTCGACGCACGGAAGCCCGGCGTTGGCCTGGACCATGACGGGGCACTTGGCCCACGGCAACATGCGCTCGACGAGCGGCACGAGGTCGTCAGGGCCGAGCGAGCAGTTGATGCCCACGGCGTCGGCGCCCATCGAGCTCAAGGTCACGGCAGCGACCTCGGGCGTGGTGCCGAGGAAGGTGCGGCCGTCCTCGGCGAACGTCATCGTGACGAAGACGGGCAGGTCCGAGTTCTCGACGACGGCAAGAAGCGCCGCCTTGGCCTCCGCGAGGTCGGCCATGGTCTCGATAATAAAGAGGTCGGCGCCCGCGGCGGTCGCGGCCCGCGCCTGCTCGGCGAAGAGCGCGTACGCCTCGTCAAAGGGAAGGGTCCCCATAGGCTCGAGGAGCTGCCCCGACGGGCCGATGTCGGCGGCGACGTAGCGCCCCCCGAGGCGCGTGCGCACGAGACGGCGGCGTCGAAGATCTGCTCCACCGTCGCGGCGTCGCCGAGCTTATCGCGGTTCGCGCCGAAGGTGTTCGTGGTCACGACGTCCGCGCCGGCGGCGACATAGGCGGCGTGAACCTCGGAGATCTCGCCGGGGTTGGTAAGGCACAGAAGCTCCGGCAGCTCGCCGGCGGCAAGGCCGCGCGCCTGCAGCTGCGTGCCCATGGCGCCGTCGAACACAAGGAAGTTCTTTCCGTCGAGGACGCCCTGCAGATAGTCGTCGGCCACGCGCAGGCGCCGCGGCTCCAGGCGGGCCTCGGGCCAGGTGCAGCCGAGCTTCTTTGCGTTTGCCATGCGCTTCTCCCCACGTTATCGTTCAGATCAGTATGTTACCGGCGTTATAAGAGATAATTCTTCAGTAAAGCAAGTTAAGGGATCTCAAGCAATAAAATGCAGAGCAAACCCCCGGCAACTTTAGAACTCACACGAAGCAGAGTCTCAAATAAGCTAGCTCCCGAAAAGAGGGAGACAATATGCCTAGGAAAGGACCCGGCGCGGCTGTCTGGTTGTGAAAGCAATCCAGAACCCATAGCAATACACGAGTTCATCAGAATGCGCATACACATTCCTCAGGGCGATTGCCATCTCGTCCGCAATTCCCGAATAATAATCGCGCATATCAAATTGCGCCGCGACGGGCTGAAACCCGTCGCGGCGCAATTGTCCGATAAAACCTAAGTCTTACGACTCGAACATGCCGGTCTCAGCGAGGTTCTTGAACCAGTACGCGCTAGCCTTCGGGTAGCGCTTCTGGGTCTCGAAATCAACGTAGAACAGGCCGTAGCGCTTATTGTAGCCGTTGGTCCAGCTGAACTGGTCCTGAAGCGACCAAACAAAGTAGCCCGCAACGTTTACGCCGCCCTCGATGGCGCGATGAATCCAGGTGAGATGCTGGCGCAGATAGTCAATGCGCGGGGCATCGTCGATGAAACCGTCCTCGAAGTCGTCCTTGTACCCCATGCCGTTCTCGGTCACATAGATTTTCTTGTAGTTGGGGTAGTCGTTCTTAATTCGCATGAGGAGATCGTAGAGGCCCTCGGGATAGATGATCCAATCCCAGTCAGTCGTTGGGACGCCTTCGCGCACACAGGACTCGCCAACGCCCTTGAGGAACCAGCGGCTTGAGCCCTTGTCGCCCGTGCCGTTGTGGTGAATGTCGTTCTCGCCTTCGGCGGCGCGCAGGAACTGGCACTTGTAGGTGTTCACGCCGAGGCAGTCGCAGTACGGCAGAGCCGCGGTCAGAGCTTCGATGTCCTCATCGCGGATATCGAGTTCGCCTCCCGCGATGTGCGCGAGCCTCGTGGCCGCCTCAAGCGTATCGGGAGCGTAGTGTCCGCGGAACGTGGCATCGAGCACCCAGCGGTTGTTGATAACGTCAGCCATTCGAGCGGCCTCAGCATCGGCAGCGGAGTTCGGATCGAGAGGATACTTAGGCTCAAGGTTCTGCACGATGCCAATCTCGCCCTCATAACCACCGTCGTGGAAAGCGACGACGGCACGGGCGTGAGCCACCATCATGTTGTGCATGAGCTGGAACGCCTTGTCCAAGCGATACTTCTCGCCATGGGGCCAGTTGCCCACGATGAAACTGCCCTCAGCGGTTGCCGGGATCTCGTTAAAGGTGAACCAGTGTTTAACCTCAGTGAACTCGCCAAAGCAGAAGGTCGCATAATCGACGAAGGCATCGATGGTAGAGCGGGTGAGGAAACCTTCGCCGCCGTTCTCATAGAACGCTTCGGGAGTGTCGAAGTGATCGAGCGTGACGTAGGGCACGACACCGCGGCGCTCGCATTCGGCAAAGAGCGCGTGGTAGAAGTCCACACCCTCCTGGTTAAGCGCGCCAGTCCCTGCAGGGAAGATACGCGTCCAGGCAATTGAGACGCGGATGCCGTTCACGCCAAAGCGCTGACAAAGCTCCAGGTCGACAGGATACCTGTTATAGAAGTCGCTTGCCGGATCGGGAGAAAAACGCCCCTGCGCGGCGAGGAAGTCGTCCCAAGGCACTTTGCCCTTACCGTGAGTGCGGGTCTCACCCTCGACCTGATAGGCGGCGGTAGCGCCGCCGTAGACGAAACCCTCAGGGAACTGTCTGCTCATGTTCAATCCTTTCGACATGATCGCGAGGCATCGCCCCGCGCTTCTATGCAAGAGATGTGCCGCCGGGCGCAAAGGGAAGGTACGCCCGACGGCAAGGGAAGGAGGGCTGCTTCGCTACTCTGCCATGTTCTGACGGAGCCATTTGATGGCACCCTCGGGATCGCGGGTGAGTTTGATGTATTCCTGACCACGAGGCGCAAGAAGCTTAATGCCCAGACGGTCAGTATCAGCCTTCATATCCTCATAATAGCTACGGACCTGCGGAGCAAGCACAATGACGTCGTATTGGTTCATGATTGCGGTGTGCTGGCCATAGGCACCGGCAGCGGAGGCAATGTTCTCGCCCGTGGCTGCGGCTCCCTCCTTGATGGCGTTGGCAAGCATCGCGGAGGTACCGGCGCCGGCGCAGAGCACGAGAACCTTCAAGCCGTCGACGGACTTCTTTGCGTCACCAGCGGGCTCTGTGACGGCAGGCACGGAAACAGGCTCGGCATCCGTAGCCGGCGTGGAAACAGACGCTTCGGCCACAACGGGCGCAGAAATTGCGGCGGAACCGTCACCCTCTGCCTCGAGTTCGCCCGCACGCTCGGCCTCCTGATCGCAGAGCATCTTATCGTATGCCTTAAGGAACGGCATGTAGATGACGGCATCGACTATCAAAAGCGCAGCAACAAAGAGCAGCGATATGAGCTGGAAGCCGGTAGAGATGAAGATGCCGATCGGGGCAGGCGTGGCCCAAGGCACAACAAAGCTGAAGCCGTTCATGCCCACATCGTCGATGAAGAACTTGGCAAGGCACACGTTGACGCAGCCTGCAAGCGTAAAGGGTATGAACATATAGGGGTTTAGAATCATCGGGGCGCCGAAAAGCAGCGGCTCGTTGACGGCGAAAGCGACAGGAACAATAGAGGCCTTACCAACCGCCTTGAGCTGCTTCGACTTCATGAAGAGGATGAGCAGAAGAGGAACGATGAACGTGGCGCCGGTGCCACCGAACTCACCGACGAGGGAGAGGTTGAAGCACAGGGAGTGCGCAGGGTGACCGCCGGCCATGAGCACCTGAAGGTTCTCTGCCTGGTTGGCGAGGCGGATAGGGTCGATGGCCGGCTGGACAATCGAGGGGCCATGGATACCGATGAACCAGAAGAACGCGGTGAAGAACTGGATGATGATCAGACCGGGATAAGTCTCGGCGGCAGTGAAAAGCGGCGAAAGCAGCTTAATCAGAATCTCGGAGAAAGGCACGCCGGCGATTGCACGGATAGCGACGTCGATGAGCGCGCAGATAACGACCGAACCAGCGAAGGGGATGATGTCGCGGAAGTTCTGGGCGATGGCGCCGGGGACCTCTTTGGGCAACTTAATGGTGAGGTCACGGCTAACGCAGAACTTGTACACGCCAACGGTAATGAACGCGGCGATGAAGGCAGAATACAAACCGCGAGTGCCCATAGAAGTGCAGTCAAAGACGCTGACCTCCGAGCCGTCGAGCATGACGGGGAACTGCGTGACGGCGAGCAGCAGCATCGAGCACTGGGCCGCGATCATGGTGGAACCGTCGTTCAGGACCTTGCCGTCCGGCATCTTGCGATTCATCGAGGCGGTAAAGTTCTTGGCAGTAGTACCAGCGCACATGATGCCCATAACGCCCATAGTGAAGTTGTAAAGCTTGTTGCACCAATCGATCAGCGGTTGGGGCAGCGCTATGCCAACGACGCTCGGCAAGGTAGCGATGAGAAGAAAAATTGACGAGGTGAGGACGATGGGCATGCAGCCGAGGAATCCATCCTTAATCGCCTGGAGGTAGGGGTTTCTACCAATCTTCTCAAAGAGGGGCTGCTGCTTCTCGAGCAGCTTGATGATTGCGTCCATGGCGCTCCTTTGCAGTGGTCTTGTTCTTTATTTGTGCCAGGAAGAAACGCTTTACGAAACAGCCTTCCCCGCCCGGTGGGGATGGCCCGCCTCGGACCGCCCGGTGGCCCTCGACTAATCGAATTCGAACGTATAGTTGTGCGTTTTTGTAAATGACAACGTTGTCATTCGACTTGGTGACAATAGTAGACATTTCCTGCGGGAATATTGAGCCGAAGTTGAGTCACTCACCCGAGTGGCATTGAATTACCGGTGAGCGGTTTTGTTCATTATTGTTCGAAGGAGTTTGAATGGCACCACATGAGCGCCGAGGAGTGTCGATGGTGGATGTCGCCCACGAGGCCGGGGTCTCGTTCAAAACCGTCTCGCGCGTGGTCAATGAGCCCGATACTGTCCGGCCCGCGACCCGTAATGCAGTCAATGAGGCTATGGAACGACTCGGATTCCGCACCAACTACGCCGCCCGATCGCTCAAGCTCGGCGCCTATAAGTCCATAGGTCTTGTTATCTTCGACCTCTTTGGCGGGAACCTCAGCGTGCTCAACGGCATTGCTTCTGCTGCAGCAGATCAAGGCTATGCGATTACACTAATCAAGCGCATGAGCAAAGAGGAGCTCTCTTTGAGCGAGGCGGCCCGCAGGATGGGCCAACTGCCAGTTGATGGCATGATCTTCAATCTGGCTCAGATGGTCGACGATTTCGCAGAATATCGCTCTCCCGTCGGCCTAAGGACTGTGATTATCACGCCTTTTGAACACGCGACCTGCTCAACAGTCTCGGACGATCAGGAAGGCGCAGCAAGAGCGGCCTGCAGACGACTAATCGAGCTCGGGCATCGGCATATTCGCTTTATTGCGGGACCGTCGGACTCGCTCGCGAGCAAAAACCGCGAGCGCGGCTGGCGTCTCGCGCTCGACGAGGCGGGACTTGCTGCTGCGGACCCCCTGCACGGGGATTGGAGCGCTGACTCAGGGTATGAGGCGGGCGCAATTCTTGCCCAAGATCAGAAGTGCACGGCGATTCTGGCGTGCAACGATAACATGGCGAACGGCGCGATGCAGGCACTGAATGATGCCGGACGCAGAGTGCCAGACGACGTGAGCATCATCGGGTTCGATGACTCGCTCACAGACTCTGTTCCGCACACAATCCTCTCCTCCATCCGCTTCGACCATCAGAAACTCGGCGCAAGGGCCTTCGAAGAGGTCCTCGACGCTTCTGATGAGAAGCACCGCATTCTCATCCCTGGCGCGCTCATCGAGCGAGGCAGCATACGGCCCAGATCATAGGAGCAAAACCACAAAGATGAAACGATAGTGGGCCTTCTTCGTTAGGGGGACAAGAATAGCGGAGCCGAGTGATTTCAAAACGATCAGCCCTATATCCGACGACGGCGATAAACAATCGTGAGATTGACGTCTGGTTTGCGAACGGCGTAAGCGCGCATCGGCCCCTCCGCCATCATTAATCCAGGACCATGGAAACGACTCAAGAACCCCGGTTTTTTCTCCCTCGCGTACACCGCGAGGAATGCCATCACGAGAACAGATGACGCGGACATCGCGCCAGAAGATGTACGGAAAAGGCGTATGAATCGGCTGCGACACATCGCGGCGGCCCAACATAAAGCGCCGCTCTATCAATGATAGGCGTCTCTCGTCGGAAGCTCGCCCAGCGAGAGACGCCTATTCCTATTCACTAGTGCAACCGCGACACATTAGACTTGCTCGACCTCGACAGCCGAGTAGACGTCGTCCCAGCGGTCCATCGGCAGGTGGCCGGTGGCGGGGTCCATGGCGTTCAGCGTGCCGCAGGTGTTGCCCAGGCGCAGGACCTCGGCGGGGTCGGCGCCGGCGGCGATGCCGTGGGCGAAGCCCGCGATCGTCGAGTCGCCCGAGCCGGTGGCGTTCACGCACTCGATGCGCGGCGCGCGGACGCGCCAGGCGCGGCCCTGGTGGAAGGCCGCCGAGCCGGCGGCGCCCATCGAGACGACGACCCACTCGACGCCGGCGAAGCGCTCGTCGGAGGCGACGGCGTCCCGGACCTCGTCCAGGCGCTCGGGCGAGAACTCGCGCCCGAGGAGGCCGCCGAGCTCGGTGAGGTTGGGCTTCACGAGGTAGGGCTTGGCCTTCGCCGCGAGCGCGGCGTCGAGCGAGGCGCCCGAGGTGTCGAGGAGCACCTTGGCCCCCGCGCCGGCGGCGACGCCCGCGAGCTCGGCGTAGTAGCCGGCGTCCACGCCGCGCGGCAGGCTGCCCGACATCGTCACGACGTCGGCGCGCCCCGCGAGGCCGCGGAACTTCTCCCCGAAGCCGGCGAGCTCGTCGCCGGAGACCTCGGGTCCCGCCTCGAGGAACTCGGTCTGGTTGCCCTCGTGGAGCACCGCGATGCAGACGCGGCTCTCGCCGGCGATGCGCGCGAAGTCGTGGGCGACCCCGCACTCGTCGAGGCGGTCGGCGATGAAGTCGCCCATGCGCCCACCCAGAAGGCCGGTGGCGAGCACGTCGTCGCCGAGCTGCCCGAGCACGCGCGAGACGTTGAGCCCCTTGCCGCCCGCGGTCTTGATGGGCTCGACGCGGTTCACGTCGTCGACCTTGAGGGGCCCCGCGAGCGGGTAGGCAATGTCGATCGACGGGTTCATGGTGACGGTGAGGATCATCGCGGGCACCTAGGCCTTGTTGGTGGAGCCGAGGTTGTCCATGTGGGAGGCCACGACGTCGTAGATCTCCTGCATGCCGGGCTTGCTGGGCTTCTTCGGGTCGAAGCAGCCGGGGTTGTCGGCCATGTAGCCCATGAAGCCCTTGGTGAAGGCCTGGCGCAGCTCGGTGGCGTAGTTGACCTTGCAAATGCCGTTGCGGATGGCCTCGGCGACCTGGTCGTCGGGCACGCCGGAGGTGCCGTGGAGCACCAGCGGGATCTCGAGGCGGGAGCGGATCTCCTTCAGGACGCCCTGCTCGATGTGCGGAGTGCCCTTGTAGACGCCGTGGGCGGTGCCCACGCCGACGGCCAGCGAGCCGCAGCCGGTGCGCGCGACGAACTCCTCGGCCTCGTCCGGGTCGGTGTAGGGGTTCTCGCCCTCGACCGCCGGGCCGTCGTCCTCCTTGCCGCCGACCTTGCCGAGCTCGGCCTCGACGGGGATGCCCAGGGGCGCCGCGACCTTGGTCACGCTCGCGGTCAGCGCGATGTTGTCCTCGAACGGCACGTGGGAGCCGTCGATCATGACGGAGGTGTAGCCGGCGTGCATGGCCTGGACGCAGCGGTCGAAGCCGTCGCCGTGGTCGAGGTGGATGGCCACGGGGACGCTCGCGGCGTCGGCGGCCACCTTGCACATGGCGGCGAAGTAGTCGAGGTTGGCGTACTTGACGGTGCCCGGGGTGGTCTGCATGATGACCGGGCTCTTCTTGTCCTCGGCGGCCTTAATGACGGCCATGACGAACTCGAGGCTCTCGACGTTGAAGGCGCCGACGGCGTAGTGCCCCGCCTGGGCGTCGAGCAGCATCTCCTTGGTGGTGACGAGCATTTGGTTCTCCTTTTTTGGTATGGCATGCCCAGAACACATGTGTCATCTGGACATACAGGATAATTTCGTTTACTTCCCGCCAAGCATCAGAACAAATGCTTTAACAGGACGTTTGTTCAGATATAGCGAATATGCAACCTAGAATGGCTGAACCGTGAAGCTGCGCTCAACTGTCTGGCCGGGAGCCGCCACGATACATCCGCGTTTGCGCTCAAAAACATCGTCCTCATCTGAGCATGTCGAAAGTCCGCCCCACGGCTCAAGCGCGACAAAGTCTCCAGCCGGCTTGCTCCATACGACCAGGTAGTCAAAGTCCGGGAACTTAACCTTAACGCCGTGACCGCTTAATCCCTCGAGTACAACCTCACGACTCTTGAGACGATCGTATATTGTCTCGGCAAAGTCAAACAGCTGGTGAGAAAGGCACAGTTCGAGTCCGTCTTGCGGCGCCGGGTCGCGATTCTCGACGTCGATTAGGCCCGTCGAGGGCACAGCTCGGCACACATCCCCCTCAGGCTTCTCAAAGCGCACGGAGTAATCTGTGTATCTCTCGCCCGGCATAATTGGACAACGAAACGCCGGGTGCCCGCCTATGAAGAAAGGCATCGACTCGAGGCCTGTATTTGTGACCGCATAGGTAATGCGTAAAGATTGCCCTTCGAGTTCATAGCGTGCAACAAGCTCAAAATCGAAGGGATACTTGGCTAGGGTCTCGGAATTTGAGCAAAGTCGCAGCTCGACTTTTTCTTCAGAGGCGTTAAGCGGCTCGAACTCCATCTTACGTGCAAACCCATGGCGAGGGAGCTCAATCTGTTTTCCGGACTCCGTCACGGCCTTGCCTTCGCGCAGACCGCCGCAGATGGGGAAGCAAATGGGGGCCTGGCCCGTCCAGATTTCGGGATTGGGCTGCCAAAGGTACTCACGCCCGTCTCTTTTTATCGAGGTGAGCGTCCCACCTGCGGTCGTCACGCCAACGCTCAGGTACTTGTTCTCAATTATGGTCTGCATGCCGCGCCTCCTCGAGCGGGGTGCCTCGCCACACAAAGCGGGCGCCCCACGTCGCTGTTAATCGTGGTAGTAGCCCTGGTTCCACTTCTCGATGAACTCATCGAGATAGTGGGGGTCGGCCTGAGCGGCGGCGTCGGCCTTGTTCACGGCATCGATCTTCGCCACAAGCGCATCGTGCTCCGGCGTCTTCTCGTAGCTTTCCTTTAGGAAGGCAAGCATAATGTCAGCCATGAGGAACTCCCCGGTGATCTTTCCACCGAACCCGACGACGTTGGCATTGAGGCAGCGGCGGGCGTAGAGCGCAGAAGTCATGTCACGGACAAGCGCACAGCGGGCACCGGGGACCTTGTTCACTGCGTTAGTGATGCCAATGCCCGTGCCGCACAAAGCTACACCGAGGTCAGCACGTCCGGAAGCAACGGCCTCGCCAACGGCCTTGCCATAAATCGGGTAATGAGTACGTGTGTGGCTGTAGGTTCCAACGTCGAGGACCTCGTATCCTGCCTCCTCGAGGCGGTCGTGCAGATAGGTCTTTTCGTCAGTAACGATGTGGTCGCAGCCAAGCGCGATGATCATAATTTATCTCCTTATATCATTTCTCGTATAAGACAGGGGGGGTTGTCCTTATGTCTTATTAAGCGAGCTTGTTGAGCATGTCGACACGAACCTGGTGGCGACCGCCGGCGTAGTCTGCCGCGAGGAACTCACGGGCAATCTTCTTGGCGACCTCAGAGCCCACGACGTTCGGGCCCATGCAGACAATGCGGGAGTTGTTGTGTTCGCGGGTCATGTACGCGCTGCGCTCGTCGGAAATGTTCGCGCAGACCATACCCTTTACGCGGGTGCAGACCATGTAGCTGCCCACACCGTATCCGTCGAAGCAGAACCCGAGCGTCCCGTCGTTGGCTTGGACGTCCGCCGCCACGGCGAGCGCGGAATCTACGAAATCGGCAGCGGGCTCGACGGAGAGATCGACGACCTCGTGGCCGTCCTCAACGAGGGCTTCCTTGACGATGTTCTTGA
Organism: Coriobacteriaceae bacterium; assembly: GCA_004557505.1. Taxonomy (GTDB): domain Bacteria; phylum Actinomycetota; class Coriobacteriia; order Coriobacteriales; family Atopobiaceae; genus Tractidigestivibacter. The sequence continues at coordinate 14,664 of SFGZ01000018.1, forward strand.
GGGACATGCCCTCCGCGTCGGAACCAATAACGACTCTCATGCTTCCTCCTTGGAAATTCGACAAGACGGTTCCTAGACACCGTTGACAGATGTCGTTATAGCGATGTCTACGATCAGCTCTTGTCACGCAAAAGATGCGATTGTGTTGTGGCTTGACAGTGACCTATACGCGCAAATCCTCACACGCCGCCGGGCACAGCGTGGATGGAACAAGGTAATAGCGGAGCCTCACGTGGGACAAATCACTCGCGTGAACTCCTCGACGCTCGTACGTTGATTGGGCGTGATTCCGCCATCGCAGATCAGGGCATCGATATCCGAGAGGTTATAGAACGAATAGAAGTCGCGAACGGCGATCTTACTCGCATCCGCAACGATATAACGGGAATCTGCCTGGTCGAGGGCCTTCTTTTGGAAGTAACCTTCTTCCATGTTCGAGGTATAGACATCATTGCCGAGCAGGCCGTTGACGCCGATGAATGCGGCATCAATGCCCACTTGGGAGATGGCACTCTCGGCGAGAGGGCCTACGAAAGCGCCAGTACGCTCACGGAAAGCCCCACCGATGAGAAAGAGCTCGCAGTTCTCGCGAGAGGCGAGCAGGTTGAATACATTGATCGAGTTCGTGACCACGCGCAGACGACCTGACGGCAGAAAGGGAATCATCTGCTCAACGGTGGTGCCGGTGCCGAGGAAGACCGTCGAACCCTCCTCGATGTGACCTGCAGCAAGGCGCGCCGCCTCGGCTTTCTCGGCGACGTTCTTGTCTCGCTTCTCGATATGAGTGTACTCGCGGCGCAGCATTGAATGAACAGGAGAGGCACACCGGCGGGCGCCACCGCGCACGCGCTCGATGTCTCCAGCAGCGCTAAGCTCCTCGAGGTCGCGTCGAACCGTCATCTCCGAGACATCAAGCGCGTCGGAGATCTCTTTGACCGAGACGGTCCCATGAGCATCCAGGAGCGCCTTCACGCGCTCATGTCGCTCCACTTTGATCATGGCACCCGCCTCCTCTGGCTCGATTACTTGCCGCTGTTATTTACAGTTATATTAGAACACTTTCGAACAGAAACGAACGTGAAAATTTAAAAAAGACGACGATTTGCCGTTCACCGCCAGTTTACGACCGTTCGAAGTTGTTCGTTATGTTTGTTGTTGTTCTTCTTTGTTCGGGAAGTATTGTTATATCAGCAAGAAGCTCAGAGGGCGGCTGCCCGGACGCCCCGCGAGCCCGAAGCGCACACAGGCGCAAAGGCGCCGCTAACAGAAAGGGGCCCAAAATGGCCACCAAAGAAGAAATCTCAATGATTGGCTTCGAGATTGTCGCGACCGCGGGCGATGCCATGACCGACCTGCTCCATGCCCTGGACGCCGCGCGCGAGGGCAACTTCTCCAAGGCGGAGGAGCTTCAGAAGAGCGCCTACGATACTCTCATCGAGGCACACAACATCCAGACCGGTATCCTTTCCAAAGAAGCGGGCGGCTCCGAGATGGATGTGACCTTTATCATGGTGCACGCGCAGGATACGCTCATGACCACCATGATGCTCGAGAAGCAGGCCAAGTTCATGATTGATGAGTACAAGCGGATCGCGGCGCTCGAGGCCAAGACGGCTTAGCCAACCTAATTAAAATCAAACAGACCACAAAGGAAGAGGCGGCGGCATCGATTGTTTTCGCCGCCTTTTTCCTTATGCGCAACTTTAATAAAAAGAGACACCTGGAAAAGCACCTTTGGTAGCCGTCTTCTTGCCCAAGAGGTGAATATCATGAACAAAGACAAGCTCGTCAGACTCTTTGAGGAGAGCTTTGGCACGGTGGGCGTCCGCAACCTGTTGTCCGTGCATGCGCCCGGCCGTTCCGAAATCGCCGGCAATCACACCGATCACGAGGGCGGGCGCGTAATAGCAGCAGCGCTCGACGTCGCCGTCGACTGCATCGCGGCGAACAACGGTACCGCTACCGTACGGGTAGCATCCGAAGGCTACCCGCAGATTGAGGTTGACCTGGACTCGCTCGATTCACGCGACGACGAAAAGGGCTCAACCGCCGCCCTTGTCCGAGGCATGGCGTACGAGGTCGCCGTTCGCGGCGGGACGCCCACAGGATTCGACCTCGCAATGACCTCCACCATCCCCTCTGGCGGCGGCCTCTCCAGCTCCGCAGCCGTCGAGGCCCGCCACCGCCTCAAGCGAGGTTGCCACAATGATGACCAAGGCATAGATGAGATTGAGCATGGAAAGCCTCTTTCAAGGAGAAGTGTGCACCCGCTGGCGAAAAGCCCAAGCAGGTGCACAAAGGCGCAGGTTAGCGCATGTCCTTGCGGTTGGGTACCCAGTCGGCGGTCTCCTGGTACCAGGTGAGCAGGCGCTCACGCATCTGTGCGACCTTCTCGGCGTAGGCCAGATCATTAATGCGGTTTGACCTGCTCATGCGGGTCAAGGTCCAGGTCATACAGGGTGTCGCGCTCGTAGGGGCGCATGGTGTACTTGAGGCTGCCCATGCAAATCATCATGGCACGGGTATGGTTGGGGCCCTCCTCATGCTGGGTAGAGATGCGCGTGGCAAGCTCCTTGGCGGCCTTCTCCGTGAAGATCGCTACGAGGATAGTCGAAGGCTTCACGTGCTTCTTGAGGATGAGGTATGCCACACGCTTGACGAGCGTGAAGGTCTTACCCGTGCCGAGTCCGGCCGTGATGAGCACCGGCCCTTCGGTCGTGGTGATGGCACGGCGCTGCTCGTCGTTTGCATTGCCAAAGTCGAATGCTTGGTCCATGGGCTACAACCTAGCCCACAACCATATGCGGCGAAAAGAATCAATATGTAACAGATTCTACCATCCGAAGAGAGCGGCCGCTGAAAGCCGTATGCCCGCTTGCGTCGTGGCTCAGCTTCCCACAGCGGGGGACGGACTCGCCGACGACAACCCCCTGCTCAGTGCCCCATACATGTATGCATGACGCTTGAGGTGCACGCCTTCCACAGCTAGCAACCATCTCGCGCACGCTGTCGTAAGCGGGAAGCCCGCTCCATCGGCACCATTTATTCAGTGTTTCCTTAGCATAAGACCATTCATCCTCTTCGATATTTGCAGTCATGTACTTAGCGCCGATTGTCTGAGTTATTTATCGATGTTGCACTTCGAGTCCTAACTAATATCGATTACCCCAGTATGACTATATGATCACGCCTAAGCAATCGGAGACAGACCCGGAAGAACGCCGGTAGGAAAAGCTTTTCTCGAGATTTAGATTCAGCGGAACATCAATAGCAACATATGCTTTGAATGCCTCTTGGAGACATAAACTGCAGACGCATTCCAGTGTCCAAACATGTAGCTACATATAAGATTATCTGCTTACTTTACTTCACGAAAAATCCATTTTAATAATTTGACCCAAAATTTGACCCAGAAAGAATCTGCAAATGAAAACAACTCAGGGAATTGATTCCCTGAGCTGCGAGCTTTTGGTCGCGGGGGGCGGACTTGAACCACCGACCTCCGGGTTATGAGCCCGGCGAGCTACCAACTGCTCCACCCCGCAATA
>SFGZ01000035.1 GCA_004557505.1 Coriobacteriaceae bacterium
CCGGACGGGGACTGGGGCAGGAAGACCTCCTTCGCCACGGTCGACTTCTACCCGTCCGGCGACCTCTTCTCCGCGCTCCTCGACATACCCGACTACCCGGGGGGCACCAAGGCCTAGCTGCCCGATGCTCCGCATCGAAAGGAGACCATCACATGAGCCTCAACGCTCTGTACGGCGAACTCAGCTACTGTCGAGGCCGGCGAAACTACTGGCAAGGAAGCGCCGATGAATACGCCCGGAGGATAGAGGAGTACTCCAGCCTCGTGAGCGACCGGGAGGAGCAGCTCAGGATAGCGCGAGACGCGGAGTTAAAGGTGGAGGTCCTCCCAGAGGCGAACTCTACGGTCAAGAGCGACCTCGGGAAGGTTGGCACCACGCTTGACAGCTGTACCGGCGCACATGACGTCTCCTCCACCGTGCCCAAGATCGCGGACTCAAATGAGGCGCACATCGACGAAGCGAAGTCTGCGCTCGGGCAGCTCATCGAGCGCCTCGAGTCCGAGCTAAGTGGCTTCCAGGGCAGCCTGAATACTGCGAGGGAAGGCAAGAGCTACTCTGACAGCCGAGTGCGCTACTACGATGACCGCATCTCCTCCACGCGGAGGGCGATCAACAACTACCGCGAGGACAACTAGCCGAGCGCGAGATGGGAAGGACGCCCAACATGCTTACCACTGACCAATGGCTCCCCCTGGGTTCCGTCGTACACCTGGAGGGCAACGACGGACTCGTTACCATCCTCGGCTACATGCAGCAGGACGTGGGCACGGGGCTGCTGTGGGACTACTTTGGACTGGCGCATCCCGTTGGCTTCGCCGAGCCAGGCAACGACCTGATGTTCGACCGGGACGCGATAGACGGGGTGGCATACGTGGGCTACCAGGACTTCGATTGGGAGCGCATGAACGACCTCCTCAAGAAGACCGAGCCCTCCTTCCTCAAGGCGAAGCGCGAGGCAGCCGCCGAAGCATCGGCGGCGGGCGGGAGTCAGGAGGCCTAGGTGCCGTTGGGCTTGCCTGGAAGCGTGCCTTGGATGAGCGGCGCGCAGCCGCGTTTTGCTCGCTTTCCTTTCAACCTCGGAGGACTACGTTGGATGCCAGAACATTTCTCTTGATCGCCGTTCTCACCGTCGTGCTTGCTGCCGTCATCATCGTCGTGGGCGGGTTCGCCATAGGGCATCTCGCCGCGAGGAGCGCGGAGCGGGACGGGCGCCATGGGCGGGAGGAGGGGTCTGCGGGCCGGGGAAGGGCCCCCGCACCGATGGCAGACGCGGGCGGCGCCGTGGCGACATGCCCGTCGTGCGGCAGGCCCGTGAACCCCGGCACCGAGAAGTGCCCCTGGTGCGATGCGAGGATTGACGGGCAAGGCGCGCGAGGGTGACCGATGGAAGCCGGGGCTTTGACCGGGCGCGCATGGCGGGCCCCCAGGCCGACCCAGGGCAAGCTCGCCGCCGCGAAGGCGGATTCGCGCGAGGCGGCGGTGGATGGCTAACGTAACGGAGGCGATGCTCCATGCACGACAAGGTCCTTCTCTCTGTGAAGCTTCCCGCAACGGGCGGGCTCTACGAGTTCAGGGTGCCGTTTGACCTCACGGTGGACCAGGCGTCGCGGCTCATCTCGCAGGTGCTCGGTAGGCGCGAGCCCTCGCGCTACGAGCCGTCCGATGCGGTGGACCTCATGCTTCTGGACGACGGGGGCGCAGGTGGCCAGCTCAACCCAAACGAGACGGTGCGCGCCCTCGTTGAGCAGGGCACGCTTGTGGACGGGAGCCACGTCGCCCTCGTGTAGGGGCGGGGCCGCCCCGCGGGTGCGGCCGACAAAAGGAGACTCGCATGCTGTTCGGCAGAAGGAAGAGGATGGACCTCGCGCGGCTCCCCCTCGAGGAGCTGCGCTTCTCAACGGAGGACCTGTTCGTGCTCCTCAACGGCTTCGACGGCTGCGCCGTCGTGGTGAACCCCTTCAAGCTCAGGCTCGACCTCGTTGAGGAGAGGAAGCCGGAGCGCAACGAGTGGAGGCGCGCCGTGGTGGAGCGCTACGCCCCGTCGGGCTGGGTCGACGGCGAGGCCAACCCCAACCCAGAGCTCGCCCGCGCCCTGGCGGCCCTCGGGCAGATGGGCGTCTCGATCGCCGACGGCTTCGCCCCCCAGGACCGCACCATGGGCGTGACGATGGGGGCGGCCGGGGCCTGCGGCGTGGTGCGGGCCCCGGGCGGGGGCTGGCACCTGAGGCCCTTCC
>SFGZ01000036.1 GCA_004557505.1 Coriobacteriaceae bacterium
GAGCTCACGGCCGCGGTGGCGGGCGGCGAGCGCGACGGCCTCAGGCTCCAGGCGCGCTACGACGGCGAGGACCCGTCGACCTACGAGGACTCGCTGTGGGCGAAGCTGCACTCCCAGGAGTGGCTCGACGCCGCCCGCGCGGCCGTGGGCCCCGTGTGGGCCGGGCAGCCCGCCGACGCCTACTACATCGCCTACAACAGCGGGGCGGCGATAGAGAACAAGGACGGCTCCGGGCTGGACCTCACCCTCGGGGAGGCGGACGGCTTCCAGGAGAACAAGGGTGCCTTCCGCGGTCGGATAAGAATAACCGTCGTGGGCGACGCCGTGACCGAGGGGGACTACGCCGCGCTCGCGGACGAGACCGTCTCCTCCCTGGAGGCGTCCGGGCTGTGCTGTAGGCTCATCATAGGGGACTACGCCGCGCTCCCCGAGGGCGTCGAGTCCCTGGGGGAGGGCACGCACTGGAACCTCTTCGTCCCGGCCGACGAGCGCTGGACCTTCGACTGCCTCGTGAGTGCCGACGGCACCCACACCACATACCTCGACTGGAGGGAGGGCAGCTAGCGATGGCGCTGACGCCGGAGGAGGCCGCCGCCCTCGCCACCCTCGTCTACGCTGACGGCAGCAGCGGCGTGCTCAGTAGCGTCGAGGTTGGGGATGGGACGATGGCCTCGATGTTCGAGGATATTTGGAAGAGCGCTGGCAATAATGGCAATGAGACCCTTGGTGGATTGTTGCGAGTGGTGACCCCCGCGCAGCTTGAGCAGTTGCGCGGCGTGGACGGGATCGACGGCCTCCGCATGAGCGGCGATGACTGGGCGGACATCATCGAGATGGCCCAGAGCGACCCGGCCCTCAGTAGCCTGGAGATCCACGACAGAGACCCGAACGTGGAGGCGGATGGTACCCGCAGCATCACCTTCGCCGACGGGCAGAACGCCTACATCGCCTACCGGGGGACGGGGCACAACGAGTGGGACACCGACGTCGAGGGCCTCTGCAACCCCGACACGGAGCCCGAGCAGGAGGCGCTCCGGTACTACGACAAGATTGATGCCGAGTTCTCGGGGAACGTCGTCGCCATCGGCCACTCGAACGGCGCGAACAAGGCGATGTATGTCGCCATTCTCCGGGGAGCCATGGCCTACGCCTTTGACGGCCAGGGCTTCCCTCCCGAGTTCTTCGAGAAGTACGGGCAGCTGGTCGACGAGCATGCGCACCTCATCAACTACTACGCGGTCGGCGACGACTTCGTGAGTGCGCTCCTGCTCACGCCCGTAGCCCCCTCCCGCATTCACTGGGTGCTGGGCCAGCGCTATGAAGGGAAAGACTTCGGTGCCGTCCACAGCCCCGTATCATTTCTCAACCAGTCCATGCTCCTTGAGCCGGGTGGGCAGTCCCGTCTCAACTGGGAAATCCGGCGGCTTAGCGCATGGCTTTGTGAGCTTGATCCCAAGACAAGGCAGGAGGTTTCGGCATATCTGGCACCCATCCTCGACGCAGTTCTGGGCCACGGGGACTACCTCAATGCTCTGCTAGGTGCTATCGACCCAGGGGGACTTGCATTCACGTCGTTCGCCCTCATCGGCTACCCAAGTTGGGTCTCTTTCTTCCAGGCGGCATGGGAGGCCGCCGGCGATCCGGCCTTCACCCGGGAGTTTGCGGGTGCGTCCTCCCTCGGCGAGGGTCTTGTCCACGACTTCTCGGACGAGACGGTCAACGAGGTGGAGGCAGCCGGAGCGATGCTCATGAAGGAGTTCTCGATGGGATCCTACAAGTGGGCATGCGAGTACGAGGGGGAGGGGTGGTACGATCGGCTCTCCATCCTGGACGAGCAGGCTGCCATCATGCGAGCGCTCTCTGAGCTTATAGATACCGCCGGTGACAACCTCCACCGCTTCGATGGGGTGAACGACGCAATGCGCACCTTGGACCGCGAGACGTCGGTCAAGATTGATGCCATTGGCGATAGGCTGGGCGAGCTCGCCGCGGAAACGGCGACGCTCTTCCCGGCGTGACGTCGTGGGTGGCGGGCATGGGGCGCGTCGTAGGTTGGTTGGGCCTGGCCCGGGTCGGCGGGGAGGCGCCGGGGCCGACCGGGCGCCCGGGGCCGCGATGGGGGGCGGCGTCATGAGCGGGGGCGGCATGGTCTCGAGG
>SFGZ01000037.1 GCA_004557505.1 Coriobacteriaceae bacterium
CCCATGGCATGTCCTTTCGTCGAAGGGCCAGACCCAACGTGCTTGCACTCACTATACCGTTCCTTGAACAAACTCATACATCCGCTTGGGCCAGTGACGGAAATAGCGCCCTCACCGATTGACACTCCCCATGGCTAAAGCCAGGGGATTCTCGCTTCACAGCAGATAGCCTTTCCCCGCATGCGCGGGGGCGGGTCTTACGCCTGCTCCACGAGCGTTCGGGGCGCTTGCGCGCCCCCGGTTCCCGCAAGCCCTGCGGTACCGTTTCCTTCCGCCAGCAGCCTCGCGCCCTCGGCGGCGATGTTCTTCGCCGCGTTGAGGTCTCGGTCGTGGCGGGCCCCGCACTCGGGGCATGTCCAGCTCTCGACCCCAAGCACGACGTTCTTGTTCACGTAGCCGCAGCACGAGCACGTCTTGCTGGACGGGTAGAACCTCCCCACCTTCACGAAGGCACGCCCGTACCAGGCGCACTTGTACTGGAGCTGGCGGATTATCTCTGACATGCTTGCGTCCGCCACGGCCCTGGCAAGGCGGCGGTTCTTCTCCATGCCCTTCACGTTCAGGTCCTCGACGGCGATGGCTTGGCTCTCGCGCACCGCTTCCGTCGTGGCCTTGTGGATGGCGTCCTTCCTCTGGTTCGCGATCTTCTCATGGATGCGGGCCACCCGGACCCGCTGCCTGCTCCGCCTCTTCGAACCCTTCTTCTTCCTGGAGAGCCTCCTCTGCTCGCGGGCCAATCTCTTCTCTGACTTGGTGAGGCTCTTGGGGCTGGCAACCACCTCGCCGTCCGAGCGGGCCATCAGGCAGCGGATGCCGGCGTCTATGCCCATGACCTCGACGTCACCCTGCGGCATATCCGGTTCTGGGCAGTCCGTGCAGCAGACGGCCACGAAATATTCGCCGGAGGGTACCTTCTTGACGGTTGCGGAGAGGATCCGCCCCCGGACGGGCCGGGTGATTCTCGCCCTGACGCTCCCCAGTTTCGGAAGCTTCACATGGCGGGCGTCCACGATCGAGATGCTGTTGGTGCGGTAGCTCTGTCTTGCACCTGATTTCGACTTGAACCGGGGGAACCCTACCCTTCCAGGGCTTCTGAAGAAGTTCTTGTACGCCTTGTCGAGATCGCGCAGGGATTGCTGCAGGGCCATGGAGTCCGCTTCGGCAAGCCAAGGGGCCTCGTCCTTCTTCCAGATGGGTATCTGCGTGATATAGGAATTGATGGATCGGGTCTTCTTGTCCCGCTCGTATTCCTCTTTCCGCATCTGGAGCACTCGGTTGTAGACCCACCGGCAGCATCCGAAGGTCCTGGCAAGCTGCACGCGTTGGGCAGCGCTCGGGTAGATCCTGTATTCAAACGTCATGTCCATGATGGGTCACACGTTCTTCTGGCTCTCGATGTACCGCCTGACGGCCGCAAGCGGGGCGCCGCCCACGGTGGAGACGAAGTAGCTGCTCGTCCAGAGCGAGGGCAGCCTCTTCCTGAGCCAGGGGAACTCCTCCCTCAGGTCGTGGCTGGTCCTGCCCTTGAGGCGCTTCACGGCCCTGTGGATGCCGAGCTGCGGGTCCACCTCAAGGAGCATGTGGACGTGGTCGGGCATGACCTCCATCTCTATGATCTCGAAGGAGAGCTCGTCCGCGACCTGCCGCGCTATCTGCCTGAAGCGCTCGTCCACGCCGTCCACGAGCACGGGGCGGCGGTACTTCGGGCAGAAGACCACGTGGTACCTGCAGCTGTAGACGACGTTGTTGTTGCTCTTGTAGTCCATGGAAGGATTATACCATGGATCCCTATCTAATATCGTCTGCGGCGATGCGCCTTATATCCCCATGCCTAAAGACAGGGGTTTTACGGCGCTTTTGATAATCGCCAAAGGCGCTACGCGAAGTGCAAGAGAATCTGAATGGATGCGGCCAGATCAGGCAGCGGCCGTGCCGTCGAGCCCCTCTCCGGTGATGAGGTGCTCGAGCTGCTCCGGCGTCTCGGCAAGCACGGGCGCCCCCTTGTCCTCGAGGAACTCGCGGACGCGGAAGCCCCAGGTCACGGCAATGCAGTCGCACTGGGCATTGGCGGCAGTCTCGATATCGACCTCGGAGTCGCCGATGTAGACGACATCCCGCTTCTTCATGCCGAGGACACGCATGACCTCGTTCACGGTA
>SFGZ01000003.1 GCA_004557505.1 Coriobacteriaceae bacterium
GCCGGCGCGGCGGCCGCGCAGCGCGTGGGCGAGCTCCTGAGCGTCCACGTGATCCCGCGCCCGGACGGCATGGTCGAGTCGATCCTGCCCCACGCGGAGGCATAGGTAGATGACTGCGCAGAAGTCCGGGCAGGAGGGCGCTCCCAAGCGCGTCTCCTCTCTCAGGGGGACGGGCCGGGCGGCCGAGGCGGGCAAGCAATCTGCGGATGCCCCCAAGACCGTCCCGTCCAGGGGGGACGCGAGCCGCCCCTCCGCCCCCCGCGGGGATCAGGCGCCCGCAGCCGGCAAGGCGGCAAAGCCCGCGTCGGCAGTGGTCGCCAAGCCTGAGGCCGAGGTCGTCCCCGCTCCCAAGGCGAAGGCGGCCGCCGAGCCCAAGTCGGCGCCAAAGCCCAAGGCAACACCAGAGCCCCAGGGGCAGAAGGCTCCCGAGGCACCCAAGACAGAGGCCGAGCCCACCAAGGCGGAGCCCCACCCAACCAAGGAGGTAACCACAATGGCAAACGCCATCGAGGCACTCGGGATGATCGAGACCAAGGGCATGGTCGGCGCCGTCGAGGCGGCCGACGCGATGGTCAAGGCGGCCAACGTCAGGCTCGTGGGCAAGGAGCCGCGCCCGGACGGCATGGTCGAGTCGATCCTGCCCCACGCGGAGTAGCGTCGCCGTCCCAGTACCAACCGTCAGTTAGCTGGAAAGAGGCATGATGCAGGAATTCGATTACGATCTCCAGAGCATCCAGGCTGTGCGCGACCTTGCCCGCAAGGGGCAGGTCGCCGCCAACCAGATCGCCAACTACAGCGTCGAGCAGATCGACCGCATCCTCCGCGCCATGGTCGAGGTCGCCGAGAAGAATGCCGAGAAGCTCGCGCAGATGGCCGTCGAGGAGACCACGTTCGGTAACGTTCACGACAAGGTCTACAAGAACCACATGGCCTCTGGCCTGCTCTACGAGCAGATCAAGGACAAGAAGACCATCGGCGTCATCGACGTGGACGAGAAGAACCAGGTCATCACCATCGCCGAGCCCGTCGGCCTGGTCATGGGCATCGTGCCCTCCACCAACCCGACCTCCACGGTGCTCTACAAGTCGATGATCGCGATCAAGTCGCGCAACGCCATCGTCTTCTCCCCGCACCCCAAGGCGGCAAAGTGTACCAACCTCGCCATCAAGCTCATGAACGACGCCGCCGTCGCCGCCGGCGCGCCCGAGAACGTGATCCAGGGCATCTCCATGGCGACCATCGTCGCCACCAACGAGCTCATGCACGCCCCCGAGGTCAAGATGATCATCGCCACGGGTGGTCCCGGCATGGTCAAGGCCGCCTACAGCTCGGGCAAGCCCGCCCTGGGCGTCGGTGCCGGCAACTCGCCCTCCTACATCGAGCGCACCGCAGACGTGAGGCGGGCGGTTCACCAGATCGTCGCCTCCAAGACCTTCGACAACGGCACGATATGCGCGTCCGAGCAGAGCGTTATCTGCGAGACCTGCAACCGCGACGAGGTCATCGCCGAGTTCAAGAGGCAGGGCGGCTACTTCATGTCCGAGGAGGAGTGCGCCAAGGTCTGCAAGATCCTGTTCCGCAACGGCCACTCCATGAGCCCCAACTTCGTGGGCCACGCCGCCCTCGACATCGCCAGGGCGGCCGGCATCAGCGTCCCCGCCGACACCAAGATCCTCATCGGCGAGCAGCATGGCGTCGGTCCCGAGTGGCCCCTCTCCTACGAGAAGCTCACCACCGTCCTTGCGTTCTACACCGTCGCCGACTGGCACGAGGCCTGCGACCTCTCAATAGCGCTGCTCCAGAACGGCATCGGCCACACCATGAACATCCATACCGAGGACAAGGAGATCGTCCGCAAGTTCTCCATCAAGCCGGCCTCCCGCATCCTCATCAACACCGGCGGGACCCAGGGCGGCACGGGCCTTACCACCGGCCTCGAGGTCGCGCTCACGCTGGGTTGCGGCACCTGGGGCGGCAGCTCGGTCTCCGAGAACGTCGGGCCTCAGCACCTCATCAACACCAAGCGCGTGGTCAACGGCCTGGTCGAGCCCGACGAGGTCGCCGCGAAGGACGAGACCTTCGCCAAGTGGCACCCCGAGCTCGCCGCGCAGTACGGCTGCGCCCCCCACGCCGATGGCGGCTGCGGCTGCCCGGACACCCACCGCGAGCCTGCGTACGAGACCCACGACGTGGGCATCGAGATGCCCGTGGGCCACGGCACGAGCGGCATCAGCTACTCCGTGGGCTGCAACTGCTGCGGCGGCCAGACCGTCACGCAGGAGGACCTACAGCACTCCAACGACACCATCGACGCCGCGGAGCTCAAGAAGATGGTCAACGAGCTCGTCGCCGCGTTCCGCGGCGAGTAGGGCAACGATCTACCGGGAAACGTCTGCCAAGAGGCAAGGAGCTGAACTATGAACGAGGCACTGGGAATGGTCGAGACCTTGGGCTGCGTGGGCGCAGTCGAGGCCTCCGATGCCATGGTGAAGGCCGCCGAGGTCACCCTCGTGGGTAAGGTCAACGTTGGGGGTGGCATCGTGACCACCTTCGTGCGCGGTGACGTCGCCGCGGTCAAGGCCGCCACGGACGCCGGCGCGGCGGCGGCCCAGCGCGTGGGCGAGCTCCGCTCCGTCCACGTGATCCCGCGCCCGCACTCCGACGTCGAGCTGATCATCCCGCACCTGGACGCCTAGGGTCTTGGACCTCCCGACCTTCTATACTGAGCTTGACCGTCTGTACAGCGAGCCGGGCGCGGATGTCGCGGGCTTCCTTAGGGAGGCCCTGCGGCACGCCCGGCTCGCCGGGGACGGGCGGGGGGTCGCGGCTGCGGCCAACGAGCTCGAGAGCGTCCTGCGCCTCCGCGGCGAGCTGGACGAGGCCGAGGCGCTGTGCGAGGAGGTCCTTCGCGCGCTGGGGCGCGAGGGCGCCGGGGACGACGAGAGGGCGCGCGCCCTCATCAACCTCGGAGACGTCTACGTTGCCCAGGGGCGCCACGCCGCCGCGGTCGACGCCTTCGACCGCGCCGAGGCGCTCCTGGGGAGCGGAGACGCCCACCCCTACGAGGTGAGCGCGATCTGCAACAACCGCAGCGGTGCGTACCGAGGGCTCGGGCGCTTCTCCGAGGCGCGCTTGGACCTCAGGCGGGCGGGGCGGCTCCTCGAGCGCGTCCCGGGCTCGGAGGGAAGGCGCGCGACCAACGCGATCAACCTCGCGCAGGTCCTCGCGGACGAGGGCCGCGTGGAGGAGGCCGCCGAGGCCATCGAGCCCGCGCTGGAGGCGTACCGCACCCTGAGCGGGGGTCGCGACGTCCACAGGCCTCACGCCCTGGCGACTGCGGCGCAGATCGCCTACCTGCGCGGCGACTATGTGGGGGCGGCGCAGCTCTACCGCGGGGCCGCGGGCGTGATGCGCGACAAGCTCGGCGACGCCCCCAACGTCCGCGCCCTGGAAGCCTCCGCGGCGCGCATGGAGGGGCTGGCCTCCGCCGGCACGTAAGGGATCCCCACGGGTCTGCGTGGGACGGTGAGAACGATCGGGAGGTGTGGCATGAGGGGCATGGAGCTGTCAAGGCGGTACTTCGGGGCCTGCGAGCCCACCCTCGTGTCCGGGCTCCCGCGCTCCGTCGCGCGCCGCCTGGCCTTCGGCCTCGTGGGCCCTGGCTCGGAGTGCCTGGGCTTTGACGACGAGGCCTCGCGCGACCACGACTTTGGCCCCGGTTTCTGCGTGTGGGTCCCCCGCGAGCTCTACGCCGACTGGGGCGAGGAGCTCTCGCGCCGCTACGAGGCGCTCCCCAAGGAGTTCATGGGCGAGAGGCGCGTCGAGACCGCCCTCGCGGGCCAGCGCGTCGGGGTGTTCGAGACCGAGTCGTTCTACCGCGCCTTCACCGGCCTCGAGCGCGAGCCCCAGGGCGTCGCGGAGTGGCTCCGCATCCCCGAGCAGCTCCTCGCCACCGTTACCGGCGGCGAGGTCTTCAGCGACCCCAGTGGGCAGTTCTCCCGCCCTCGCCGCGCGCTCCAGGGCTTCTATCCCCAGGACGTGGTGAGGAAGAAGGTTGCCGCAGACATGGCGGTCATGGCCCAGGCCGGTCAGTACAACCTCGGGCGCTGCCTGCGCCGAGGCGACCTCGTCGCCGCCGGTGCCGCCCGCGCCGAGTTCCTGCAGGCGTCCATGGCGGCGCTGCACCTGCTCTCGGAGACCTACATGCCGTTCTACAAGTGGTCGTTCCGCTCGCTCTCAGAGCGCGCCCACGTCCCCGCGCCCATCTGCGCGCTCGTCTCCCGCATCGCGGCCGCCCCGGTGGCGGACGTGTCCCCAGCCGACGTCGAGGCGCTGTGCGGCGCGGTCCTCGCGACCGTGCGGGCGCTGGGCTGGGCCGCCGGCGACTCGAACTTCCTGCTCGACGCCGCCACCGCCGCGTGGCGGGGCATCCCCAACGACTATCTCAGGGGGCTGCCGCTCAACGAGGGGGCGTATCGCTGATGGGCGCCTGCGCTTGCAGCCACCGCGAGGCATCCGACTCCTACGGCCGCCGGCTCGGGCGTCGCAGGGCGATGGACGCGCTCTTCGCCGCCCCTGCCGTCGTGGGCGTGATGGAGGGCGCGGGGCTGGGCAAGGCCGCCCGCGCCGACCTCCAGCAGCTCGTCGGCCTGGAGTGGGAGCACTTCGATGCCGTCCTGGGCATGAACGGCCGCGCTGGCTGCCAGGACGACCTCCGCTCGTTCTTCTCGTACCGCTGCGCCCAGTACCTCGCCTTCCCGCACCACCTCATTCCGCTGGTGCTGGGGGAGTACGAGGAGGCCGAGCGCATGGGGAGAAACCTCGTGGAGGAGAAGTACGCCCGCATGATGGCCGTGACCGATCCCGACGGGTATCGGCGTGGCTGGGCCCAGAGGCTCGCTGCGCCATCGCCCGTGAGGGCGGCGGCGCTGCGCCAGATCCGCGCGCTCCTCTCGCCCGCCCTCGAGGAGGCGGCGCGCGAGCTCCCGCAGTCCCACCGTCACGCCCGGCCCGACGAGTCGGCCCCCGGAAGGGTCTCGGCGCTCGACTACTTCGAGGCCGAGGTGGCGGGCTACTCGCTGGGGACGCTGTTCGCCCTCAGGGACGCGCTGGGGGAGCAGCTGGCACACGCCAACCCGATTGCCCTGAGCTACGTCCTGGCGGCCCGTCTCGACAAGGCGACGGAGGCGATGTCTTGAGCTCGCGCGGAAGGCAGGAGCGCTGCGACCTCTACCAGATAGGGGAGGCCAGCAGGATCGGCGGGATCTCCCAGCGCACGCTGAGGTACTACGACGAGCTCGGCCTCATGGAGCCCGACGTCGTGGCCGACAACGGCTACCGCTACTACAGCCGTCAGACGATGCTCAAGATCCCCGTGATCCATTACCTCAGGATGATGGGCTTCTCGCTCGACGAGATCGCCTCCATGCAGCAGCACTCCGACCTGTTCGAGGCGAAGGAGCTCTTTGCCAAGCACCTCTCCACCTGCGACGAGGAGGCGCGCCTGCTCGCCGAGAGGCGCGAGGCCATCCTCGACTGGGCGGATCTGGTGGACGAGGCGAACGTGGTCCTTCGCGTGCGCCCCACCGCGGTGAGCGTGAGGTACCTCGCCCCGCGCGACCTGCTGTGCCTTTGCTCCCGCTTCACCGGCTCCTTCGCCGAGTCGATCGTGAGCCTGGACTTCGCCTCGTACGTGAGCAGCGTCGACAACGCCATCACGGGACCCGTCATCCTGGGCTTCGACTCGGTCGAGGACGCCGTCCGCGCCGCCTCGCAGGGTCGCGAGTGCGACGTGCGCCTGCTGCAGAAGGCCGTCCGCCCCTTCGCCAAGGAGAACTCATGGGCCATGCCCGGCGGCATGTACCTCTCCACCTACCACATCGGCGCCTTCGAGGAGATGGGCTCGGCCTACCAGAGGCTCCTCACGTTCGCGCGCGACAACGGCTACAAGGTCATCGACATGGCGCTCGAGCGCTTTGTCACCGACTTCTGGACTACCAACAACCCCGAGCTCTTCGTTGCCGAAATCCTGCTACCAACAGAAACGGAGTAAAGATGAACGAGTTCTATCTCAAGGCAAAGCTGTTCTTTGGTCCGCAGGCGGTCGAGCACCTGCAGTCGCTCGACTGCTCCAACGTGCTCGTGGTCACTGACGGGTTCCTCCAGGAGTCCGGCATGGTGAGCAAGATGACGCAGCACCTGCCGTCGGCCGCGCGCGTGAGGGTGTACTCCAACGTCAAGCCCGACCCCAGCCAGGAGCTGGTGGACGCCGGCGTCGAGATGATCTTCGACGTCAAGCCCGACCTGGTGATCGCCTTCGGCGGCGGCTCGTGCATCGACGCGACCAAGGCCATTCTGTACTTCGCTGCCGAGAAGGGCATGGAGCGCCCGTACTTCCTGGCCATCCCCACCACGGCAGGGACCGGCTCCGAGGTCACCAACTTTGCGGTCATCACGCGCGGCACCACCAAGGTCGCCCTGATCGACGACGCCCTCGCGCCCGACGGCGCCCTCCTCGACGCCAGCTTCACCCGCTCCGTGCCCCCCAAGATCACCGCGGACACCGGCATGGACGTCCTCACCCACGCCCTCGAGGCCTACGTGAGCAACAAGGCCACCACCTTCACCGACGCCATGGCCGTCAAGGCGCTCCGCATCGTCCTTAAGGACCTTCCCGTGGTCTTCCACGACGGCGACGCCATGAGGGCGCGCGGCCGCATGGCAGAGGCCTCCTGCGTCGCCGGCATCGCCTTCACCAACGCCGGCCTGGGCATCAACCACAGCCTGGCCCACGCGCTGGGCGGCCGCTTCCACGTCGCCCACGGACGCCTCAACGCCATCCTCCTTCCCTATGTGATGCGCTTCCACATGTCCGAGGCCAAGTACCGCGAGCCCTATGAGCGCCTCGCTCGCGAGCTGGGCATGGCGGACGCCGACGAGCTGCTGCAGCGCGTCATCGACCTGCGCCACGGGCTTGGCGTCGAGGATCGCCTCGCCGACCTGGGCACCATCGACGCCGCGAGCTTCGAGGAGCACGTGGGCGACATGGCCGAGGCCGCGTCCCATGACCGCTGCACCCCCACTAACCCGCGCCCGGTGTCGAAGCAGGACCTCGTGAATCTCTATCGCGATGCCTACAACGGCTAGGGGCGTCGTCCGGCCGTGCGGAGCCTTCCCTGGGTCGCCGCACGGCTGGGCGTGACCGCCCGCACTCTCTCCTCCCCTGGGCGGGCCGCCCCCGTATCACTGGGAGGGCGGCCCATGCCATCGGGCGGCGGATGGCTTGACACTAACGGAACGTAAGCAGGTAACACGGAACTCGTTCCAAAACCAGAATGAACGGAGGTCGCGAGCGTGGAGAACGGCCAGGACCAGATTCGCGTCGTACAAGAGACGGTCTCGGGCAAGGAGATCACCCTCGCCCACGTCATCGGCGGGCCGGAGCCGATCATCTACACCAAGCTCGGCCTCAACCCGTCGGTGGACTATGGCTCGAGCGCCCTCGGCATCATGAACATCACGCCGCCCGAGTCGGCGGTCATCGCGTCGGACATCGCCATCAAGAGCGCCGACGTGTACCTGGGCTTCGCCGACCGCTTCACCGGCACCATGATCATCACCGGCGAGATCGCCGACGTCACCACCGCCATCACCCAGGCGGTCGAGTTCTTCCACGACGTGCTCGGCTACGTCACCTGCAAGGTCACGAAGCGATAGGGGCCGCAGGTGGGTGAGAGGATCACACGGAAGGAGTTCTTCGAGCGGGTGTTCCAGGGGGACCTCCGGCGCGACGAGAATGGCGAGCTGCGCATCACCCGCGTGCGCGTGCCAGGCCGCGAGGTTGACCTTGCGCACGTTATGGGCACCTCGCGGCGCCAGGTGTGCGAGACCCTGGGCCTGGACATCGGCGTCCACGAGGGCGAGGACCACGCCGGCGAGGCCATCGGCTTCATGAGGTTCACGCCGTGGGAGGCCGTGGTGGTTGCCGCGGACCTCGCGGTGAAGCACGGCTCCGTCGAGATCGGCTTCATGGACCGGTTCAACGGGTCTCTCATCCTCATCGGCGGGATCGCCGAGATCGAAAGCGCCGAGCGAGAAATCCTCGATTACTTTGACAACGAGCTCGACTTCCACGTGTGCCAGATGACGCATAGATAGGGGGAGGCATGAAGCGACTGTTCCTCATGGGGCGCAGCGAGGCCGGCAAGACCTCCCTCACCCAGGCGCTCAGGGGCGAGAGGCTCCACTACCACAAGACGCAGTACACCTACGCCGGCGGCGAGACCATCGACACCCCGGGCGAGTACTCCGAGTCCAAGCAGGCGGGCGTCGGCCTGGCATGCTTCTCCTTCGAGTCCGACGTGGTCGCGATCCTCATTGCGGCGAACGAGCCGTTCACGGTCTTCGCCCCCAACTGCGACGCCTTCCTCAACAGGCCCCTCATTGGGGTCATCACCAAGATCAACGCCCCCAATGCCAACATCCCCATGGTGAGGCAGTGGCTGCAGAGCTGCTGCTGCGAGCGAATCTTCCTCGTGGACAACGCCACGGGGGAGGGGATTCCCGAACTCAGGGCGTACTTGGAGGAGGACGTCCCCACCATATCGCTCGAGGAGGCCAAGCGCCGCCAGCGCCTGGGCCTCTGCGACTGGGAGCCCCTGCCCGCCGGCGCATAGGGAGCCGGGGGCGGCTTTTGTTGCGGCGTCCGCCGCGGCGCACGTCTCGCCGTGCCCGCCCCCGGCAGCGCCCGCCCCCGGCAGCGCCCGCCCTGCCGTCACACATTCGGGGTGCGAACGTGTGACGACCTGCGCGGGTCACAGCTTCGAGTGCGAACGTGTGACGGGTCGCAACACATTCGGGGTGCGATCGTGTGACGACCAGGTCGCGTCACAGCTTCGAGTGCGTTTGTGTGACAGCGGCACCCCCCGCGCGCTTGTCCCGCCGAATTTAGCCGCCTGCCCCGCCGAAGGTGCGGTGGCGCAGGCTTGCGTCGACGTCCTGCCACCCGGCCGCGCGACCGGAGACGAGCGTGTGGCCGCGGCGACGCAGGCACGTTGGCCTCGCTTCCGACGCCAACGTGCCGCCCACGTGTGCGTGCGTCGATTTCTTTCTCGTTTTCTAGGCCAAGACCTGTGCATTTGCTATTATGGCAAGGCTATGTGACCTTGCGGGCGTGGCGGAACTGGTAGACGCGCTGGATTTAGGTTCCAGTGGGGGAGACCCCGTGAAGGTTCGAGTCCTTTCGCCCGCACCACATGAGCCGCATGCGCAGGAGAAACCGCGTCGGGCGCCCGCCCGCCGAGGACGAGACACTGGAGGAACGTTGAAGATCACCGTCACCGCTGAGGAGCCCAAGGACAACAAGGTTGCCGCAAAGCTCACCATTCCCGCCGCCGACGTCAACGCGGCCGTCGCCAAGACCTACAAGGACTTCGCGCACAAGTACAACTTCCAGGGCTTCCGTCGCGGTCACGCCCCCCGTCCGGTGATCGACGGCATCATGGGCAAGGAGTCGGTGCGCGCCCAGGCCACCAACGACCTCCTCAACGCCGCCGAGCCCCTCATGCTGGAGGAGCTCAACATCGTCCCCGTCGGCCGCCCCGACTTTGCCCAGGACGCGGACCTCGCCGCCGAGGGCAAGGACTACGCCATCGACGTCACCATAGGCGTGCGCCCCGCAGCCGAGCTTGACTCCTACGACGCGCCCCAGATCAACATGCCGCCCGAGGAGGTCACCGACGCCGAGGTCGAGGCCCAGATCAGGCGCTACCTGAGCTACCGCACCTCCCACGAGGACGTCCCCGAGGGCGAGGGCGCCCAGGAGGGCGACATCGTGAAGGCCGACATCGAGGACGTCGAGGGCGCCGAGAAGCTCGCCGGAGAGGGCCAGACCCTCGCGCTCGTCGACGGCCAGGTTCCCGAGGAGGTCAAGCAGGCCCTCACCGGCGCCAAGGTCGGTGACGTCGTCGAACTCGCCTGGACCATCAAGCACGAGGAGGGCGACGAGACCCACGAGCACTCCTACAGGGCCAAGGCCACGGTCAGGGGCATCCAACGCCCCACCACGCCCGAGCTTGACGACGAGTTCGCCAAGACGGGCTTTGGCTACGACACCGTCGACGAGTTCAAGAGCGCCGTGCGCGACGAGATCGCCGAGGACAAGAAGGCCAACCTCCCCAGCCTCAAGGAGGACCGCGTCGTCGAGGCCGTGGGCGAGCGCCTGCAGCTCGACGAGGTCCCCGCCGACTACCAGGAGGAGGTCTTCAACGAGCTTGGCCAGGAGGTTCTCGGCCAGATGCAGCGCTCCGGCATCTCGCTTGACATGTACCTCAAGGCCCGCGGCATCTCTCCCGACGCCTTCGTCGCCGACCTCCGCTCCCAGGCAGCAGGCCGCGCTCGCCAGTCCCTGGCGCTTGATGCCGTTGCCCGCAAGCTTGGGCTTGAGGCCACCGACGAGGACGTCCGCAACGAGTTCGAGAAGGCCAACGTCGAGGACGTCGACAAGGCTATCGAGCAGTGGCGCTCCGAGGGCCGTCTCCCGGCCATTCGCGACTCCATCAAGCGCACCAAGGCCCTCGACTGGCTGGTCGAGAACGCCCAGGTGACCATCGTGGACGAGGCCGCCGCTGCCGCCGAGAAGCCCGAGGACGCCCCCGCCGCCTCCGAGGGCGCCGAGTAGCCCTGCCGCCAGAACCAATGGTGCAGACCATGTGAACTGACGCCGTGCCCCGGATGGCGCAAGCCGTTCGGGGCACATTGGAACAGGACACGAGCTATTCATGAAGGGAGCATCATGCACAACCCAACGAACATTCCGCTCATTCCGTATGTCGTGGAGCAGACGCCGCGCGGCGAGCGCAGCTACGACATCTACTCCCGCCTGCTCAACGACCGCATCGTCTTTCTCGGCGAGGAGGTCACGCGCGACTCCGCCAACCTCGTCATCGCCCAGCTCCTCCACCTCGAGAGCCAGGACCCCGACAAGGACATCTCGCTCTACATCGACTCCCCCGGCGGCGACGTCTATGCCGGCCTGGGCATCATCGACACGATGAAGTTCATCAAGCCCGACGTCTCCACCATCTGCGTGGGCATGGCAGCCTCCATGGGCGCGGCCATTCTCGCCAGCGGCACCAAGGGCAAGCGCCTGGCGCTGCCCAACTCGATGATCCTCATCCACCAGCCCAGCTCTGGCGTCCAGGGCCAGCAGACCGACATCCAGATCGTGGCCGACGAGACCAAGCGGATCCGTCAGCACCTGAACGAGATGCTCGCCGAGGCCACCGGCCAGCCCGTCGAGAGGATCAACGCCGACACCGAGCGCGACAACTACATGAGGGCTGACGAGGCCCAGGCCTACGGCCTTGTCGACAAGGTCATCGCCAGCCGCAACGACCAGGGTAAGCAGGAGTAGCGCATGTCTCAGGACCGCGACAACGGAAACGCGCGCCCGTACGGCGACAACGAGATGCACTGCTCGTTCTGCGGCAAGAGCCGCAGCCAGGTGAGCAAGCTCATCCAGGGCCCCGGCGGGGTCTACATCTGCGACGAATGCGTGCGTGCGTGCTCGCAGATGATCGAGGAGGCGGACGGCACCGCCGCGCGTGGCGGCGAGCAGGGCGAGGAGCCGCCCCTGCCGCTCAGGGAGCTGCCCACCCCGCACGAGATCTACGACGAGCTCTCGCAGTACGTGATCGGCCAGGAGGCGGCGAAGCGAGCGATGAGCGTCGCCGTCTACAACCACTACCGTCGCATCCTCTCGGGCAACGACGAGGTGCCCGAGGGCGAGGAGGAGGTGGAGATAGCCAAGAGCAACATCCTGCTCCTCGGCCCCACCGGCACGGGCAAGACCCTGCTCGCCCAGACCCTGGCGCGCTTCCTGGAGGTGCCCTTCGCCATCGCGGACGCAACCACCCTCACCGAGGCGGGTTACGTGGGCGAGGACGTCGAGAACATCCTCCTCAAGCTCATCACCGCGGCCGACGGCGACGTCTCCCGCGCCGAGCTGGGCATCGTTTACATCGACGAGATCGACAAGATCGCGCGCAAGGCCGAGAACCTCTCCACCACGCGCGACGTCTCCGGCGAGGGCGTGCAGCAGGCCCTCCTCAAGATCCTCGAGGGCACCGAGGCGAGCGTCCCACCGCAAGGCGGGCGCAAGCACCCCCAGCAGGAGCTCATACACATCGACACCACCAACATCCTGTTCATCTGCGGCGGCGCCTTCGTGGGCCTGGACAAGATCGTGGCCGACCGCATCGGCAAGAAGGGCATCGGCTTCAACGCCGAGCTTGGCAAGAACGTCGAGCAGAGCGCAGATGAGCTCATGGGGCAGGTCATGCCCCAGGACCTGCACAAGTTCGGCATGATCCCCGAGTTCATCGGCCGCATCCCGGTGATCACCTCCACGGGCGAGCTCAGCGAGGCAGACCTCGTCGACATTCTCACCGGTCCCAAGAACGCGCTGGTCAAGCAGTACCGTCGCCTCTTCGAGATCGAGGGCGTGGTCCTGGAGTTCACGCCCGACGCCCTGGGCGAGATCGCCCGCCAGGCCATCGCCCGCGGCACGGGCGCCCGCGGTCTGCGCGCCATATGCGAGTCCACGCTCCAGTCCACGATGTTCGACCTCCCGAGCGACCTCGACATCACCAAGGTCATCGTTACCAAGGAGTGCGTGGGCGGCGCCGAGAAGCCCGAGGTGGTGCGCCAGGAGCCGCTTCTGCCCAAGCATCGTGCGAGCTAGGCCCGCAACTGCCCCTCGGTCGATTGGCGTCGCGGCCGCGTCGGGAATTCCGACGCCGCCGCGACTCGTTCTTGGGTGGAACGTCGAGAAGGCGGGATGGGTCTGTGTCTAAGGGGCGCACCCCGCTGGCTTGGATCGACCATTCGTCGAATCTTTCGGCGATGTTGGTCAACCTGAACCTAGTCTGTTGGCTAGCGGTTGCGTAGAGCGCGGTCGTAAGTTCGATGATGGGATTGGAAGTGGTTCCATGCGGGTTATTAAGCAAAGGGGACGGGCAAGGCCTTCGTTCGCGTGGGTGTCCGCGCTTTTCGTCGCCGCATTGATATGTGTGCCCGTCACGGCTTTTGCGGGGGAGCTCTCCGTTTACCGGCTTTACAACAAGTGGAGCGGCGAGCATCTTTACACCACCAACCTGGATGAGTACCGCCACCTGCCCACCATTGGTTGGAGGGGCGAGGGCGAGGCATGGGTGTCGCCAACAGACGGAGACCCAGTGTATCGTCTGTATAACCCATATTCGGGTGATCACCACTATACGAAGGACCTCTCGGAGTACGAGCGCCTGCAGGACCTCGGTTGGCGAGGCGAGGGTCCGATATTCTGCTCGCTCAAGGATGGCGGCGCCCCGGTGTATCGGCTGTTCAATCCCTGGCTAACCTGTGGAACGCACCTCTTTTCGACTTCCCGGGGCGAGTATGACAGCCTTGGGATCATCGGTTGGCAGCAGGAGGGCGCGGCGTTCTTCGCCATCCGTGCCGGCTCGGGCGAGGGCGCCATTCCCGAAACCGATCCCAGCCCCGCAGGTCCCAACCCTGGAAGCGGTGGCTCCGCCAGTCCCGGAACCGGCCCCGGCGAGGTTGATCCGAATACCTACATCGTGTACGTAACGGCCCACGGCAAGCGCTATCACCGTCAAAGCTGTCCCGCGACTTCGGGAAAGCGAACGCGCTCGATGACGCTTGCAGACGCGGTTAGCAAGGGATACGCCCCTTGCAAGGACTGCAAGCCGCCTTCGATGTAGCGGACCTCTTTGCGTTTGCGGCACGGCGCGCAGGCAGCCGGGCTCTGAGGCCCCTCTGCCCGGCTCCTCTCGCCTCGGCATCGCCTGCGGCAGCCCTTAGCCCACCGACCCGCCGAGGCGCTCGTAGTACTCGATGAACTTCTGGCGCCGCTTGGTTCCCGCGGGGCAGGTGTAGTCGAACGCATGCATGATGCCACGGTAGATTGCCACGGCCTTGATGCGTCGCGCCATGCCGTCAACGGTCCTGCGGGACTTCTCAAGCTGGTCGCGCAGGTACTCCAGGTAGGGCGAGCCCGCCGCGTACTGCCAGAAGAGGCCCGCGAGGTCCGAGTCTGGGTAGAGCCAGGGCCGGTTGTCTGGGCCGGCGTAGTGTACGATGCGATAGTCTCGCCTGGCCTCGTCGTATTCCTCCTGGACGTCCTCGGGCGCCTGGGCCACGATGTGGGTCCTGCGCATGTACTGCCAGTCCACGAGGTAGTTCCACTTCATGTGTACCCGTCGATAGTGGCCGTCGACCACCTTGTTGAGGACGTCCTGGTCGAGCCAGCGCCACGTGCGCTCGGTGGCAATGTCGAGCAGCTCCTCGGCCGTGATGGTCTGGCGGAACCCCCCTAGGTTCATGAGGAGCACGCCCGCCTGGAAGTAGTCGTGCGGTTCGGTCATGCCGAGCTGGTCCTTGAGGTACGAGTAGACCGTGGGGTCGTAGCCGTCTATCTGGCCGATGGTGTCGGCGTCGCGTGTGGCGGCAAGCAGGTGCCCCGTGACGTCCGTGTCGAAAAGCTCGGCCACGTCCGCGCACACCACGATGTCCGAGTCGAGGTAGATTGCCTTGTCGACGTTGTCGAGGAGCGTGGGCGCAAGGAGGCGGAAGTACGTCTCGGGCCTGAAGTGCCCGTGGTGGGGGAGCTTGATGTCGCCCAGCGCGGCGTCAACGTCCAGGAAGCCCAGGCCCACGCCGTACTTGGAGGCCTGCTGGGTGAGCGTGATCATGCTCTTGGGGGTGATGTCGCGCGTGAGCACCACGATGTCGTAGTGGCGCTTGGGGGAGGCGTTCACCAGGATGGACTGGAGCGCCACCGAGAGGTAGGGGACAAAGAGCTCGTTGCAGGCAAAGACGAGGACGACGTCGTCGAGGTCAAGCGGCAGCTCGCGTGACGAGGCGGCCAGCATGGTCCCCCTCTGCGCCTGCTGTGCGGTAGGTGTTCTGCTCTGTGAGATCATCGTCTGGCTTGCTCCCTGTAGGATGCCCTTCTTGGCGGGCAAACAGCACCGGTATCGACTCTACCATGACGCGCGTTCCCCGCCGCGTTCCACGCCAAAGAGACAGAGACGGTAGGCGGGGCGCCCCCTTGCCTCGTGCCTGAGACAGGGGGGCGCCCTCCCCGTCTCAGGCCGTCCCCCCGCCTTCCCCGTCCCCGAGGAGCGCATGGGCGTTCGAGAGCGCGAGTGCGCCCACGTCCTCGTCGCGCAGCTCGGATGCCTCGCGGACGGCTCGCTCGAGCGACGAGGCGATCTCCCGGGCGTCTCCTTGAACCGCCTCGCCCTCGGGGAGGTCGGTCTCGGTGAGCAGCAGCTCGGCGGGGACCTCGCGCACGTACTCGCGGCCGCGCCTCGTGGCAAGCGACCGCTCGCCAAACGAGAATCGGCACCCCATGCGCGCCGCGCGCCACAGCTCCTCGGGCCTGCCGGAAAACCAGTGGAAGACGCAGTGGCAGGCCTTGCCGGCACCCGTGCGCTCCAGCACGTCGAGCACCACGTCAGCCGAGCGCACGGAGTGGATGGAGACGACCTTGGGGCGTGCGGGCTCGCTCGTCTCGGCGCAGGCGCGCATGATGCGCTCGAAGGCCGCGGTCTGCCTGCCCTCAGTCCCCTCCCCAACGTGGGCGAGGGAGAAGTCAAGGCCGACCTCGCCGACAAAGCGCAGCCCCGGCAGCATGGCGACCAGCGCGTCAACGTCCCTCTCGGTCACGCGGCCGTCCGCGACCCACCAGGGGTGGGCGCCGGCGGCGAGGTGGACGCCCGGGGCGCCCGCAAGGTCCCGCGCGGCGTCGAGATAGCCCCCCGGTGTCACGGTGCATGCGAGAAGCGAGAGGCCGCACGCCTGCGCCTGGGCCGCCACCTGCGGCGCGTTTGCATAGAAGTCCAGGTGTGCGTGGGCGTCGAAGAGCCTCATAGTCCGACGCCCCCGGCCCTGCGCCCGTCGATCCCCGAGAGCGACAAGATCACGTCGCCGGCGATCATCTGGCCCATGATGGGTGGGAAGTACGACATGGTCCCCAGCGTCGCCGCCTTGCCGCTGGCGCCGTCTGGCGCCTGGGGGCGCACGGGCTCCTCGGGGGAGTAGAGCACCCTCAGCCCGTGGATGCCGCGCCTGCGGCACTCCTTGCGCATGATGCGTGCGAGCGGGCATCCGTGCGTCTGAGAGACGTCTGCGAAGCGCAGGAGCTCGGGGTGCAGCTTGTTGGCGCCACCCATGCTGGAGACAAGGGGCATGCCCTCCTCCTGGCACCAGCGCGCCACCGCAAGCTTGGCCGTCACGTTGTCGATGGCGTCCACCACAAAGTCCGGGCGCCGCTCAAGCCCGCCCAGGATCTGCCCAATGTTGTCGCGCGTGAGAAAGACGTCGATGGGGGTAATGCTGGCGTGGGGGTTGATGTCGGCCACGATGCGGGCCATCACGTTGGCCTTGCGCTGCCCCACGGTGCTTGCGTACGCCACTGCCTGCCGGTTGATGTTGCTCGGCTCCACCGCGTCGCGGTCCACGAGCACGAGCGACCCCACGCCGCCGCGGGCCAGCGCCTCGGCGCAGTTGGAGCCCACGCCGCCAAGCCCGAGCACTGCCACGCAGGAGCCCGCGAGCCTCCTCACGGCATCCGTCCCCATGACCAGCTCGAGCCTGGACGTGGGCGTCTCAAGGGTGTCCGCCATGTGCCCCTCCGTGATCCCCGCGCTTGCCCATCTTCCACCGTTCGATAATAGCCGAACGTGTGGGATGGGCCCGCCGCGCCGACGTGCTAAGCTGGGAAGCTGCAATTTGGGCGCTGCCTGCGCCCCACATGGCTGTGTTCGAGAGGACCGTATCGTGGAAGAGATGCCCAAGACCTACAATCCGCAAGAGGCCGAGCCCCAGCTCATCCAGAAGTGGGTTGACGCCGGCTGCTACCGTCGCAGCAAGGGCGCGGGGGACTGCACCGTCGTCATCCCGCCGCCCAACGTGACCGGCATCCTGCACATGGGCCACGCCATGGACGACTCCATCCAGGACACCTTCGTCCGCTACAATCGCATGCGCGGCCGCTCCACCCGCTGGATCCTGGGCACCGATCACGCCGGCATCGCCACGCAGACCAAGGTGGACAAGAAGCTCAAGGGCGAGGGCAAGTCCCGCCTCAAGATGGGGCGCGAGAGGTTCCTCGACGCCTGTTGGGACTGGACGCGCGAGTATGGCGGCACGATCGTCTCGCAGATCAAGCGCATGGGCTGCTCGATCGACTTCGATGACGAGAAGTTCACCATGAGCCCCGAGTTCAGCCGCGCCGTGCGCAAGGTCTTCTGCGACTGGTACCACGACGGCCTCATCTACCGCGGCAAGCGCATCGTCAACTGGTGCCCCGTGTGCGGCACCGCCATCTCGGACGACGAGGCCGAGTACCACGACGAGAAGGGCCACCTGTGGTTCCTGCGCTACCCGCTCGCCGAGCCCGTCGACGGCATCGAGTACATCACCGTGGCCACCACGCGCCCCGAGACCATGCTGGGCGATACGGGCGTTGCCGTCTCGCCGGAGGACCCGGAGAAGGCCAAGCTGGTGGGCAAGGCCGTGATGCTGCCCATCGTGAACCGTGAGATCCCCATCTTCTCCGACTGGCACGTCGACAGGAACTTTGGAACCGGCTTCGTGAAGGTCACGCCCGCGCACGACCCCAACGACTTCGCCATGGGCCAGACCCACGGCCTGGAGCAGATCAACATCCTGGACGAGCACGCGCGCATCGTGGACGGCTACGGCGAGTTCTCCGGCATGGACCGCGACGAGGCGCGCGAGGCCATCGTGGCGTGGTTCGACGAGCACGGCCTTCTCGACCACGTGGAGGACCTCGAGCACTCGGTCATGCACTGCTACCGCTGCGACACCGCGCTCGAGCCCTGGCTCTCTGAGCAGTGGTTCGTCGCCGTCGACAAGCTCAAGGGGCCCGCGACCAAGGTCGTCAGGGACGGCGAGGTAAGGTTCTATCCCGAGCGCTGGACGCAGACCTACCTCACCTGGATGGACAACCTCAAGGACTGGTGCATCTCGCGCCAGCTGTGGTGGGGCCATCGCATCCCCGTCTTCTACTGCGAGGACTGCGGCTGGGAGGACGCCCTCATGGAGGACGTCGACGTGTGCCCCAAGTGCGGCGGCCACCACGTACACCAGGACCCCGACGTGTTGGACACCTGGTTCTCCTCGCAGCTGTGGACCTTCGCCACGCAGGGCTGGCCGGACCGGCCGGAGGAGATGGAGGGCCATCACCCCACCACGGTCCTCGTGACCGCGCGCGACATCATCGCCCTCTGGGTCGCCCGCATGATCATGAGCTCGCTCTACTTCACGCACGAGGTGCCCTTCCGCGACGTGTACATCTACGCCACCATCCTCGCCAAGGACGGCAGCCGCATGTCCAAGTCCAAGGGCAACGGCGTCGACCCCATGGCGCTTATGGACAAGTACGGCGCGGACGCCATGCGTTACAACCTGCTTACGCTCATCACCACCAACCAGGACGTCAAGTTCGACGCCAACCTCGACAAGAAGACGCGCGAGCTCGTTGACAGCCCGCGCACCGAGCAGGCGCGCTCCTTCGTGACCAAGATCTGGAACGCCAGCCGCTTCGTCCAGATGAACCTCGACGGCTACGAGCCCGGTGCGCCCAAGGCCGAGACGGCCGAGGATGCGTGGATGCTCTCGCGCCTTGCCCGCACCGTCGACGCGGCCACGCGCCAGCTCGAGGGCTACGAGTTCGGCGACTACGCCCGCAGCCTGCAGTCGTTCTTCTGGGGCGAGGTGTGTGACTGGTACATCGAGCTGTGCAAGGGCCGCCTGCTCCACGGGACGCCCGAGGAGCGCCTCCAGGTGCAGCGCAACCTCGTCTACGTGCTCGACGTCTCCATGCGCCTGCTGCACCCCGCGACGCCCTTCGTCACCGAGAGCGTGTGGGACGCGCTGCCCGCCAGCGGCCTCGACGACCACTCCGCGCGGTTCCTCATGACCGCCGCATGGCCCGAGCCCAAAGACCTCGCCGGCTTTGTGAACGACAGGGCCGAGCACGACTTCGAGCTTGCGCGCCGAGTGGTCTCGGCCGTGCGCTCCACGCGCGCCCGCTACCGCCTGTCGCCCAAGGCCGAGCTTGACGTGTGCGTGCGCGCCGCCGCCGAGGACGTTGCCGTTCTCGAGTCCCAGCGCGACTTCATCTGTAGCGTGGGCCACGTCGACCAGCTGGCGCTTGGCGCCCAGCAGGACAAGCCCGCGGGCTCCGTGAGCGTTGCCGACGGCGCGCTCGAGATCTTCGTGGTGCTTGGCGGCCTGGTTGACCTTGCCGCCGAGGGCAAGCGCTTGGAGAAGGAGCTGGCGCGCGCCCAGAAGGAGCTCGACGGCACGAGGCGCACCCTCTCCAACGAGGGCTTCGTTGCCAAGGCCGCACCCGAGGTCATACAGAAGAAGCGCGACCGCGCCGACCAGCTGGAGCAGGCCATCGAGCAGCTCCGTGCCCAGGTGGCCGACCTCTCGTAGGGCCGGGGCCCCCGTGAGGTCGGCGCGGTCCCCGCGGGGCCGGCCGGGGCGCTCTTCTCGCTCCCATGTCTTGGTGGGCCTGCGGCGGCTTGTCCGTCGCGGGCCCTTTCTTCTCGAAGGATTGGACCGCATTTCCGCCGGATTTCGCCGTTTAGGGGCGGCTAACCGTCCGGACAATTCCTAAACGTCCGGGATATTCCTAAACGTCTGGAAACGGCGGAGAAGGCCGGGGGTGCCATCCTAAGCCGCGGTATTACGCCGGTTAGGAATTCTTGGGACGTTTAAGCGGGTCTAACCGTCTGAAAACGGCGGCGTCTTTGGGATGACGCGGCTTCTCGCCGTTTAGGTGGCCTTAACCGTCCAAATTATTCCTAAACGTCTGAAAACGGCGGCGAGCAGCCCGGACGCGACCCCGGTGGCCCCGGTGGTTCCAAATGCAACCCTGGTGGTCCCAAACGCGGCCTTGGAGACTCCGAGAATGGCCCCGGGCGCGATCCCGGTGGCCCCGGAGGTTCCAAATGCAACCCTGGTGGCCCCAGTGGTCCCAAGTGTGGTCCCAGTGGTCCCATGAGCGGTCCCAGGTGCATCCTCAGACGTGGTCCCAAGAGCGTCCCTGCGCGCGGTCCGCAGGGCCGTGTTTCTCGCCATCGGACCCAGCAGGACTCTTTTGAGGGGCCGTCTGCCCCCCATACCACAACCGCTGGTCGAACAAATGAGAACGTTAACATTTGCAGTTCAAAGTGGAGTTAACGTACTCACAACGAAGGTTCGCGCAACGGGGTGCGGACCGCGGGGAAAGGGAGAAACCCATGGAAATGTCTCGTCGTAGGTTCCTTGAGGTGTGTGGCCTGGGCGCCATGAGCCTTGCAAGCGTGGGCGTGCTCGCGGGTTGCGGTGGCGGCACCGATAGTTCGACCACCCCCTCCGGCGGAACCGACGCCGTCGCTAACAAGGATAAGCCGCTGGTGTGGTTCAACCGCCAGCCGTCCAACAGCTCCACCGGTGAGCTTGACTCTGCCGCTCTCAACTTCAATGACAAGACCTATTACGTCGGCTTCGATGCCAACCAGGGCGCCGAGGCACAGGGCAAGATGGTCAAGGAGTACATCGAGAAGAACATCGCCACGCTTGACCGCAATGGCGACGGCATCATCGGCTACGTCCTCGCCATCGGCGACGTGGGCCACAACGACTCCATCGCCCGCACCCGCGGCGTGCGCAGCACGCTCGGCACCGGCGTCGAGAAGGACGGAAAGGTCATCTCCGATCCGATCGGCACCAACACCGACGGCTCCTCCTCGCTGGTCAAGGATGCCACGATGGAGATCGGCGGCAAGACCTACACCGTGCGCGAGCTCGCCTCCCAGGAGATGAAGAACTCCTCCGGATCCACTTGGGACGCCCCCACGGCCGGCAACGCCATCGGCACCTGGGCCTCCTCCTTCGGCGAGCAGATCGACCTCATCGTCTCCAACAACGACGGCATGGGCATGTCGATGTTCAACGCCTGGTCCAAGGACAACAAGGTCCCGACCTTTGGCTATGACGCCAACAAGGACGCCGTCGCGGCCATCGCCGAGGGCTACGGCGGAACCATCAGCCAGCACGCCGACATCCAGGCCTATCTCACGCTGCGCCTGCTGCGCAACTCCCTCGACGGCCTGGACATCAACACCGGCATCTCCACGGCGGACGACGCCGGCAACGTGCTTGCCGAGGACACCTACAAGTACGTCGAGGCGGACCGCTCCTACTACGCGATGAACGTCCCGGTGACCACCGACAACTACAAGGACTTCATGGACTCCACCAAGATCTACGACGGTGTCTCCAAGCAGCTCGATTCCTCGAAGTCCCCGTCCAAGAAGGTGTGGCTCGACATCTACAACGCGTCCGACAACTTCCTGAGCTCCACCTACCAGCCGCTGCTCCAGCAGTACGACAAGCTCCTCAACCTCACGGTCGACTACATCGGCGGCGACGGCCAGACCGAGTCCAACATCACCAACCGCCTCGGCAACCCGGGCGAGTACGACGCCTTTGCCATCAACATGGTGAAGACCGACAACGCGTCCTCCTACACCTCCCTTTTGAGCTAGGGCGTTCCCGTAGTCTTGTTCGCGACACGCGCCCGGTGCGGGGGGAGGGGAGTTCCCCCCGCACCTTTTGCGGGCGACTAGTAGGAAGGATTGGGGAGCATGGCAGACGGCCAGAACGACGTAGTGCTGTCAATTAGCGGGATGTGCAAATCCTTCGGCCGCAACCGCGTCCTCGACCACATCGACCTCGACCTCAAGCGCGGCACGGTCATGGGCCTCATGGGCGAGAACGGCGCCGGCAAGTCCACGATGATGAAATGCCTCTTCGGCACCTACCAGAAGGACGAGGGGACCATCATCCTGGATGGCCGGGAGGTGAGCTTCTCGGGTCCCAAGGACGCCCTTGAGAACGGCATCGCCATGGTGCATCAGGAACTCAACCAGTGCCTGGAGCGCAACGTGGTGGACAACCTCTTCCTCGGGCGCTACCCGGTCAACGCCCTTGGCGTCGTCGACGAGGGGCGCATGCGCAAGGAGGCAAACGACCTCTTTCGCCGTCTCGGCATGACCGTCAACCTGACGCAGCCCATGCGTGCCATGTCGGTCTCGCAGCGTCAGATGGTCGAGATCGCCAAGGCAATCTCGTACAACGCCAAGGTCATCGTCCTCGACGAGCCAACCTCCTCGCTCATGGCCCAGGAGGTCGACAAGCTCTTCCAGATGATGCGCATGCTCCGCGACGAGGGCATCTCGCTGATCTACATCTCGCACAAGATGGACGAGGTCTTCGAGATCTGCGACGAGGTCTCGGTGCTGCGCGACGGAAACCTCGTGATGACCAAGCGCGTTAGCGAGACGAACATGAACGAGCTCGTCTCCGCCATGGTGGGACGCTCGCTCTCCCAGCGCTTCCCGCCGGTCGACAACGAGCCCTCAGAGCCGGTCCTCAAGATTCAGCACCTCTCCACCAAGTTCGAGCCACATCTGCAAGACATCTCATTCGAGGTGCGCCGCGGCGAGATCTTTGGCCTCTACGGCCTCGTGGGCGCCGGCCGCACCGAGCTGCTCGAGACCATCTTCGGCATTCGCACCCGCGCCGCCGGCCGCGTGTACTTCCGCGACCACCTCATGAACTTCAGCTCGGCGCGCGACGCAATGGACCACGGCTTCGCCCTCATCACCGAGGAGCGCAAGGCCAACGGCCTCTTCCTGAAGGGCGACCTTACCTTCAACACCACGATCGCGAACCTCGAGCAGTACAAGAGCGGCCCCGCCCTCTCGACGGACAAGATGGTCCGCGCCACCAACCGGGAGATCAAGCGCATGAGGACCAAGGCCATGGGCCCCGACGACATGATCTCGAGCCTCTCCGGCGGCAACCAGCAGAAGGTCATCTTCGGCAAGTGGCTCGAGCGCTTCCCGCAGGTCTTCCTCATGGACGAGCCCACCCGCGGCATCGACGTGGGCGCGAAGTACGAGATTTACGAGCTCATCATCGACATGGCGAAGAAGGGCACGACGATCATCGTGGTCTCCTCCGAGATGCCTGAGATTCTCGGCATCACCAACCGCATAGGCGTCATGTCGAACGGGTGCCTGTCGGGCATTGTCGAGACCAAGGCGACCAACCAGGAAGAGCTCCTGCGGCTGAGCGCCAAGCATCTATAAGCGAGGGGATGGAACCTATGTCAAATAGCATTCTGACCGCCGAGGAGCAGGCAGCGCTTCTCCAGCCGATAGACTCCTACGTCAGCGGCATCCAGGCCAAGGTCGATGAGCTGCGCGCCGACGGGACCACCAAGATTGTGTCTCTGCAGTCGGGCATTGACGCCGTGAAGAGCGACCGCATCCTCAGCCGCGCCGAGCGCGACGAGCAGGTTGCGGGCTACCAGGCCGAGATGGCCGAGGCAAAGCAGGTCGAGGCCGCCAACAAGGGCGAGGTGGCCAAGCTGATCGCCGACGCCACGGGCTACCTCAAGCAGCACTTCGACGCCGAGTACCTGAACCCGGTCAAGGCAAGCTGCGACGCCGAACGCGAGCAGGCCAAGGCTGACTACCAAAGGCGCCTGGCCGAGATCGACGCGGAGCACAAGAAGCTGATCGGCTCCCTCTCCGATTCGCAGGAGATCAAAGAGGAGAAGTACGTCCACAAGAACAAGCAGTTCGACGCGAAGGTCTCCTATCAGCAGGAGCTCCAGCGCATCAAGGACCGCGAGCACGAGGCGTTCAGCTACCGCTACCACCTCATCGACCTTCTCCGCATGTCGCGCTTCACCTTCGCCGAGAAGATGGCGCAGCGCTGGGAGGCCTACTGCTACACGTTCAGCCTGCGCGACTTCCTCCTGAACAACGGCCTGTACATCGCGATCCTGCTCGTGTTCGCGATGCTCTGCGTCATCACGCCCGTCGTGAAGGGCTCGCAGCTGCTCACCCCGCAGAACATCCTGAACATCCTGCAGCAGGCCTCGCCCCGCATGTTCCTGGCGCTCGGCGTCGCAGGCCTGATCCTCCAGACCGGCACCGACCTCTCGATTGGCCGCATGGTAGGCATGAGCATGGTCGCCTCGACGATCATCATGCACCAGGGCCCGAACACCGGCACCTTCTTCGGCATCGCGTTCGATTTCTCGGGCATGCCCGTGATTGGCCGCATCGTGCTCGCGCTTGCCGTCTGCGTGTTCCTCTGCACGGCGTTCTCCGCGATTGCGGGCTTCTTCACCGCGCGGTTCAAGATGCACTGGTTCGTCTCGACGATGGCCAACATGCTTGTCATCTTCGGCATCGTGACCTACGCCACCAAGGGCGTCTCATTCGGTGCCATTGACCCGACGATCCCGAATATCGTGACCCCGCGCATCAACGGGTTCCCGACCATCATCCTCTGGGCCGTCGCCGCGATTGCGATCGTGTGGTTCATCTGGAACAAGACCACCTTCGGTAAGAACATGTATGCGGTGGGCGGCAACCCCGAGGCCGCGTCCGTGTCGGGCATCAACGTGTTCGCCGTGTCGATCGGTGCCTTCCTGCTCGCCGGCATCCTGTACGGCTTCGGCTCCTGGCTCGAGTGCATCCGCATGGTCGGCTCCGGCTCGGCGGCCTACGGCCAGGGCTGGGAGATGGACGCGATCGCGGCCTGCGTGGTCGGCGGCATCTCGTTCACCGGCGGCATCGGCAAGATCTCCGGCGTCACGGTGGGCGTCCTCATCTTCACCGCCCTCACGTACTCCCTCACCATTCTGGGCATCGACACCAACCTCCAGTTCGTGTTCTCCGGCGTGATCATCATCACCGCCGTCACCCTCGACTGCCTGAAGTACGTCCAGAAGAAGTAGGCACACCCTCCCTCGCCGTCCGGAACCCCCTCCGGGCGGCGCCCATCCCTGATGGCCCGTCCCAGACGCAGAAGCTGCGCTGGGGCGGGCCGTTGTCGTCTGTGGGCCGGCCTAACCGTCCGGATAATTGCTAAACGTCCGGAATCGGCGGAGCCGCTACCCCGCAAAGCGAGGGTCCGCCTTTCTCATCGACCAGGGGTAGCGTGTGAGAAGGCGCTCCCAGGCGGCCCTCACCTCGTCGGGTATGTCCACATGCGCAAGGAAGCCGCGGCCGCGGGGGCCGTAGCCGTTCTCGTCATCGCTCAGGCGGGGGATCTCGCCCATGAGCAGGGTCAGGTAGCGGCGCATGTCCCACATGCCAAGCGGGGAGCGGTCATAGGCGAGCCCGCCTCCGTGCGAAAGCCCGTCCCCACGTGCGACAACGCGCACCGCATAGGTCGCAAACGCTATGGGCGGCACGCCAGGCATCTCCTGCTCAGCCTCGGCAACCATGCGTCGCTGCATCGTGGCATCCTGCGAGAGGATGAGGCTCTTGCAGGCAATCCCCCTCTCAGCAAGGAGGTCGCGCAGGTAGGTGATGTTGTTGCCGCAGTTGGTCGAGCGGGTCTCGAGCAGGTCCACGCCAAGGCCGTGGACGCGGGAGACGTATGACGAGAGGATCTGCGCCTCCGTGGCGTCGTCCCCAAACGCGAGTCCCGGACACAGCGCGCGGGTCCTCGACCTGAACGTCTCCGTGGTGTGACCCGCGCCGCCCACGATCACGTAGGTGCGTGCGACGCCGGAGCGCATCGCGTCTGCCAGCACGTCCCCGCCAGCGAGGATGGAGCCGCCAAAGAGCGCCATCACGTCCGCCCGCTCGAAGCCGTAGCGCGCGGCAAGGGCGTCGCGGGTAAGGGCGGGCACGTCGCGCATGCCCAGGAACCCCGCAAGCGTGTTGATATCCCGTGCGGCCTGGCCCAAGCCCGCCTCGGCATCCATGCGAATCTCCCCCTCGGCCATCGCCCAGCCCATTGTCTACGAGGATTATCCGGCCTGCGTGACGCCCGGGCAACCGCCAACGAGAAGGGCCACCCCAGCGCTGCCGGGGTGGCCCCAACTACTCGATGTGGCGGCCGCTACAGCGAGGCCACGAAGCGCATCTGCGCGGCGCGGCCGGCGTCGTCCCACTTGAAGACGCCGGCGTCCTCGAGGACGTGCGAGAAGACAAGACCTACGCCATCGCGCACCACCCGATGCACGCTGTCGGCGCTCAGCTCGGGATTCTCTTCGGCCAATTTGGCAGCCCACGAGGCATGCGAGGCCGCTAGCGGGTCCGCGGCCATCTGCGCCTCGCTCGCTCCCGAGAGGAGCAGCTCCTCCACGCGGCCAAGCTCGCCCACCAGGCGTGGCGGCAGGATGGCAAGACCCATGACCTCGATGAGGCCGATGTTCTCGCGCTTGATATGGTGCCACTCCTCGTGCGGATGGAAGACGCCCAGCGGATGCTCGGGACTCGTGACGTTGCAGCGAAGGGCGAGATAGGCCTCATAGGCGTCGCCACCCGTGTTACCCTCGGCATCCACGCGCCTTACGATGGGGGTTACGGTGTTGTGCGGTGTGCCGTCGGGGTCGTGAGCGACAACACCCACGGACTCGTCAGACCACGAGCGCCACGCTCGAATAACGTGGTCACAGGCATCGAGCAGCTGGTTGCGATTCGAGGACGTGAGGCGGAGGACCGAGAGGGGCCAGTGCAGCACCTCGCCGGAGACGTCGGAGAAGCCGGGAAGCGAGAACCGCTCGGCCGTGCTCGCGCGCATCATGGGGAACACGTGCGCGCCGCCCTGGAAGTGATCGTGCGAGAGGATGGAACCCCCGACGACGGGCAGGTCGGCGTTGGACCCAATGAAGTAGTGCGGGAGTAGGTCGACAAAGTCGAGGAGGCACGTGAGTGCGTCACGGTCCACGTGCATGGGTCGGTGGATCGCGCTCATGGCAATGCAATGCTCGCTGAAGTAGGCATAGGGGCTGTACTGAAGTCCCCAGCGCTCGCCGCCAAGGCGTATGGGGATGATGCGCAGGTTCTGCCTGGCAGGATGAGCACCCATGGCGTCTGTAGCAGCGCGACCGGGGTAGCCCTCGTTCTCAATGCAGAGCTGACAGGCGGGGTATTTCTCGCCCGCAGGTGCCTTGCCTGCTGCCGCGATCTCCCGGGGATCCTTCTCTGGCTTGGAGAGGTTGATGGTGATCTCCAGCGAACCCCAGTCCGTCTGCGTGTCCCAGCTGACGTTTCTTGCGATGGCGGTGCGGCGCACGTAGCCGGCATCGCAGCAGGTGCGGTAGAACCAGTCGGTCGCCGCCTTGGGCCCATCCTCCTCGGCAAGCCCCTTGAAGCGGGCCTTCACCTCGGAGGGCTTGGGCATGAGAAGGCCCATCACCCGCATGGCGATGCGGTCGCGGCCGCTTGCGGTGTCTGCGGTGCAGCCGTTGGCCACGGCGACCTCGGCAAGCGAGGCGAGAAGCTCGTCGGGCGCCTCGGCCGTCGCCCCGGGCGTCACGGCAGGGGAGGCCGGCCCCTCGGCGAGGACCCACTCCTTGCTGGGGCCGGGGCCGGTTGCCCAAACCGACTCGAGCACGGCGTTTGCCGCCCAGACGCGATCTGCCCAGCCGATGAGCCCATGGACGGCCGCGTAGTCCACGATTCCCGTTGCGGCGTCGATGAGAGAGACGTCGCCCGTTGATGTGCGCCCGCTTCCTACTCCCATTCTGCGTACGCCCCCCTGTTTGAGATGCGGTAGCGCCTGCAAGAGCCGGCACCCAGCCATGCGTCCATGCGGGCTGAGAACTCTTCGGCCAGGTCGAGCGGGACAAAGCACTGGATGGTGCCGCCAAAGCCGCCACCGTGGATCCTCGTGGCACCCCGGCCGTCGAGCACGCGCTCGGCAAGGCCAAGCGCGACCATGGCGGGCTGGCTCTCGCCCCCGCACGAGACGTTCTGGAGGAACATCGCCGAGCTTGCGCCCGAGGTGCGCGTACACCTGAGGAAGGCGTCGATGTCGGGGGCGTTGAGCGCGCCCCAGCGCTTGTCGACCAGCGCGTTCTCGTGCCAGTAGTGTATGGCGCGCAGCACGGCGCGGTCGCCGAGGTCGCGCCTCAGCTCGGGCACGCGGAGGTCGAACTCGGCCTCGTCGACCTCGCACAGACGGCTCTTCCCGAAGGCGGAGGCGACCGCCTGCATCTCCTGCGGCATGGCGGCATACGCATCGGTGAGGTCGGCGTGGCTCGAGCCGACGTCTACCAGGCAGAGGGCGTAGCCGTGGTCCTCGAAGTCGAACTCCAGGTGCTTGGCCACGGGCTGATCGGCAACAGCAAAGTCGATGAAGGCGAGGCCGCCCAGGCAGACGGACGCTTGGTCCATGAGGCCGCAGGGCTTGCCAAAGTAGGCGTTCTCGGCAAACTGGCTCATGCGCGCCATCTCGAGAGCATCGTAGCCGCGCCCCTCCCAGAGGGCCTCCATCGCACGCCCCAGGGCCGCCTCGACGGCAGCGGACGAGGAGAGGCCGCCGCCCACGGGGATGGTGCTCGTCATGGCGAGGTCAAAGCCCGCGGGGACCCTGCCGTCGGCCGCCATCCTGGACGCCATGCCCCGCACCAGCGCGGCGGTGGTGTTCTTCTCGTCTTCGCGGGGGTCGAGCGTGGCGAGCGAGACCTCGATGGCGGGGTAGCCGTCACTTGCCAGACGAACGACGCCCGTGCCGTTGGGGCGCGCAAGCGCGTACACGGCAACGTCGAGGGCGCCCGCGATGACGTGGCCCCCCTCGTGGTCGGTGTGGTTGCCGGCTATCTCCGATCGGCCGGGCGCATGCACCCTGAGCAGGCGCCCGCCGGCAGGAGGCTCGCCAAACTCCTGGCAGAAGAGCTGCCGTGCCCGCTCGATGCCGTCCTGACGGCTGGGGCAGGTCTCGTCCATCGCGTTCTCCTTCCTCCCGGCGTGCCGGGCAAAGCGTCGTTGCATGAGAGGGCGGCACCCGTCTCGTCTTCCAATATTACCGCTTAGTGCGCGGAGGTGCCCAACAGGCAGACTATCGATTGGGTGTACGGTTGGGATGGCGTGCAGACGGGCTGCGGCCACGAGGGGTGGTGTGCGCAGTCCGGATAGAACTCGGGCTCGAAGGCAAAGCCGACGCGCGGCGGGTAGGCCCCGCCGCCCTTCGCGTGGGCGTCGTCGAGCCAGTTGGCCGTGTAGAGGTGCGCTCCCGGCGTGGTGATGCGAATCTCGAGCGTGCGGCCGCTTTCGGGGTCGCGCGCCGAGAGCGCCTTGCGAGGCGGGGTGCCCGGCCTCCAGCCGCGGATGCAGAAGCAGTGGTCGTATCCGCGGGCGCGCCGCAGCTGCTCGTCGTCCGCATCGATGTCGCGGCCGATGGGCTTTGGCGTGCGGAAGTCGAAGGGCGTGCCATCGACGGGGCGTATCTCGCCGGTGGACACCGAGTCCCCCCGTATGGGGAGGAACTCGTCCGCCTCGAGGCGCATGACCGTTCCCATGGCAGTGCCAGCGTCGTGCCCTGCCAGGTTGAAGTAGCTGTGGTTTGTCATATTGACAAAGGTGGGGGCGTCGGTGGTGCAGGCGTACGAGATGGCCAGGCGCGTGGTGCCGTCGGCAAGGTCGGCGAGCGAGACCTCGGAAGTGAAGGTCCGGTTGCCGGGCAGTCCAAGCTCGCCCTCGCGAAGGCGGCAGGTAAGGCGCACGGCGTCGCGCCCCTCGGCGGCGCGCGCCTGCCACACGCGCTTGTGGAGGCCGGCGGAAAGGCTTGTGTGGAGGTTGTTTTTCAGGCCGGGCCCATCGTTTCCCTCAAGGTGGCACGCCACGGAACCGATGCTCATCGACGCCTTGTCCGTGCGGTTTGCTATCGGGCCCACGGTCGAGCCGTGACACGCGGGGTTGTCAAAGTAGTCCTCGAGCGACGCCATGCCGAGAAGCACGTCCCCCATTGTCCCGGAGGCATCCGGAACCTCGAGCGAGAGGAGCGCGGCCCCGTATTCCATGAGCCGAAGGCGCGCGCGGGGGGTTGTTATGGTGAAGACGCGGACCTGCTCTCCCGATGGCGTGCGCCCAAGGGCCTTCGAGCTGACCATGGGATCTCCTCTCGCGTGCGATAATTGCCCAGTAAGCAGCGAATCGCGCGACATCGCATAGTTGCAAGTAAGGTTATGTTAACGTACCCAACAAGGTCGGGCACCGAGAATCCCATGGATTCCCGGGCTTGTCCGGCAGACGGTTATCGGCAGGGCCCAACTGGGCCGCTGCGGGCAGAAGGAGACGTGAAATGGGCACGGCGCGCCAGGATGGCTCCCATCGCTTCATCTCGATGGCGGATGTTGCCGAGAGGGCCGGTGTGTCTCAGCAGACGGTCTCTCGCGTTGCGAACAACCAGCCAAACGTGAGCGAGCCAACGCGCAGGGCGGTCCAGAGGGCCATGGACGAGCTTGGCTTCAGGCCCAACTTCGCGGGAAGGTCGCTGAGGAGCGGCCGCTACCGCTCCGTTGGCCTCTGCATCTACAACATCACCGAGTTTGGCAACCTCTCGACGCTCGACGGCATCATGACGGCGTCGCGCGAGCATGGCGACGCCATCACCATGATGGAGATGGGCAGCAACGACCCGGTCTCCCTCGCGCGCATGACCAAGCGCATGCTCTCGCTTCCGGTCGACGCCATGATCATGAGCATGAGCATCAAGGCCGAGGACTTCGACAGCTTCCGGCCGAGCCCCGGGCTTGGCACGGTTTTGCTCACCATGTACGAGCATCCCCACTGCACCACGGTTGACTCCGACCAGTATGGCTGCTCAACGCTCGTGATGGACCACCTGCTCTCGCGTGGGCACCGCCAGGTCCGCTTCGTGGCCGGCCCCCCGTATTCCGTCGACTCCAACTTCCGCGAGCGGGGATGGCGGGATGCTCTCGAGGCGCGCGGGCTCGATGTGGTCGAGCCGCTGCGCGGGGACTGGACGGCCGACAGCGGCTACGACGCAGGGGCGGCGCTCGCCGCCGACAAGGCCGCAACCGCCGTGTACGTCGCCAACGACCAGATGGCGCTCGGGGTCATCGCGGCGTTGGAGGATGCCGGCAGAAGCGTGCCCGATGACGTGAGCGTGGTGGGGGTGGACGACTCCCTCACCGCCTCGGTGCCGCACAACCGGCTCACGACCGTCCGATTCGACCTGTTCTCGCGCGGCCGCCGCGCGTTCGAGCAGGCGCTTCTCGGCGCGAGCCCCAACTACCGCGTCCAGCACATAAGGATTCCGGGCACGCTCATCGAGCGCCAGACCGTCCGCTGAGGCAGGGGATTCCGGAGGCAAGGGGCTGCCCCCTTGCCTCTAAGTAACCTCATGCTTACTTTAGGTCGGCGGCATGCCGTCCCCGAATCGCGACCCCGGCCTCGCCCGGCGGGCGAATCGATAATCACGGTGAATGGACAAATTCTTCCCAGGGCGGCATGCTTGGAGCGGCACAATAGAAGACGGTCAGTTCGTCCCGTGAGACTCGGTAACCGTTGGCGTCGACCAGCGCCATAAAGCGAAGGGAAGTCTGGAGATGGCAAAGTCCGATATCGAGATTGCCCAAGAGGCACAGATGCTCCCGATCATCGAGGTCGGCAAAAGGGTGGGCCTCAGGCCCGAGCAGCTCGAGCTCTTTGGCACCCACAAGGCAAAGGTCGACATTCACGCCTTCGCAAACGCGCCCATGAGGGGCAAGCTCGTTCTCGTGACGGCCATCAACCCCACGCCCGCCGGCGAGGGCAAGACCACCACGTCCGTGGGCCTCGAGGACGCGCTCTGCAAGATGGGCAAGAACGCCATGCTCTGCCTGCGCGAGCCCTCCCTCGGCCCCGTCTTTGGCATCAAGGGCGGCGCCGCGGGCGGCGGATACGCCCAGGTGGTCCCCATGGAGGACATCAACCTGCACTTCACCGGCGACTTCCACGCCATCGGCGCCGCCAACAACCTCTGCGCCGCCATGCTCGACAACCACATCAAGCAGGGCAACGCCCTTGGCATCGACCCGCGCCGCATCGTGTGGAAGCGCTGCGTCGACATGAACGACCGCCAGCTCAGAAGCATCGTCGACGGCCTGGGCGGCGTTGCCGACGGCATGCCGCGCGAGGACGGCTTCGACATCACCGTTGCCTCCGAGGTCATGGCCTGCTTCTGCCTGGCCACCGACCTCATGGACCTCAAGGCTCGCCTCGGCCGCATGGTCATTGCCTACACCCATGACAGAAAGCCGGTCACGGTCCACGACATCCGCGCCGAGGGGGCCATGACGGCGCTGCTCAAGGATGCCATCAAGCCCAACCTCGTGCAGACGCTCGAGAACAACCCCGCATTCGTGCATGGCGGTCCGTTTGCCAACATCGCCCACGGCTGCAACTCCGTCGAGGCCACAACCACGGCGCTCAAGCTCGCGGACTACGTGGTGACCGAGGCCGGCTTCGGGGCGGACCTTGGTGCCGAGAAGTTCCTGGACATCAAGAGCCGCTATGCCGGCCTGCACCCCGACGCCGTTGTGCTTGTGGCCACGGTCCGCGCCCTCAAGTACAACGGCGGCGTGCCCAATGGCGGGCTTGCCGAGGAGAACCTTGATGCCGTCAAGGCGGGTCTTCCCAACCTGCTCCGCCACGTCTCCAACATCAAGGACGTCTTTGGGCTTCCGGTCGTCGTCGCCATCAACGCATTCCCCACAGACACCGCCGCCGAGCTCGGGCTCGTCGAGGACGAGTGCAACAAGCTCGGCGTGAGCGTCGCCCTCTCCGAGGTCTGGGCGAAGGGTGGCGAGGGCGGCCTGGCGCTTGCCGAGCAGGTCGTGCGCCTCTGCGACCAGCCCAATGACTTCCAGTTTGCCTACGACGTGGACGACACCATCGCCAACAAGCTCGATGCCATTGCGACCAAGGTCTATCACGCCGACGGCGTGGACTACACCACGAAGGCCGCCAAGCAGCTCAAGGAGCTTGAGGAGCAGGGCTTTGGCGGACTTCCCATCTGCGTCGC
Source organism: Coriobacteriaceae bacterium (assembly GCA_004557505.1). GTDB lineage: Bacteria > Actinomycetota > Coriobacteriia > Coriobacteriales > Atopobiaceae > Tractidigestivibacter. The sequence goes on from SFGZ01000003.1 coordinate 32,935, forward strand.
CAAGACGCAGTACTCCTTCACCGACGACCAGCACAGGCTCGGTGCGCCCGAGGGCTTCCGCATCACGGTGCGCAGCGTGAAGGTCTCCGCCGGTGCCGGCTTCATCGTGGCGCTCACGGGCGACATCATGACGATGCCCGGACTCCCCAAGGTGCCTGCCGCCGAGAAGATCGACGTGACGCCTGACGGCAGGATCGTCGGGCTGTTCTAGCAGCCTGTCTGAAGGCGGCCCTGGAAATCACGCGAAGGTGCTTCGCGCTTCGCGCTCAGAAACCTTCGCTTAGATTTCCGGGGCCGCTATCAGAAGTTCCAGACAGACAGACGAGATTGCGCCTGTCTGTCTGGCGATCTTCTCGGCGGCACCTTGGGGAGGCCCAGGGGCGCACTTCTATTTTTCTTCGCACGCTTTCCCTGTTTGGAGGATGGATGGATACTGTCGCTGACATGCGGCTGGGCGAGTTCTCGGACGTGCTTTCGTCCGAGGCGCCCGTTCCCGGTGGCGGAGGGGCCTCGGCGGTGGCCGCTGCCGTGGGTGCCTCGCTCGGGCAGATGGTCGCGAGCCTCACCCTGGGCAAGGAGAGGTACGTGGGCGTCCAAGGGCGCATCGAGGACATCGTCCCGCGCCTCGAGGCCGCCCGCGCGGAGCTGCTCGCCCTGGCCGACGAGGACGCGCGGGCCTTCGAGCCGCTCTCGCGCGCCTACGGGCTCCCCAAAGGGACCGAGGGGGAGCGGGCGCACAGGGCCGAGATCATGGAGTCGGCCCTGCGCTCGGCGTGCGAGCCGCCGTTCAAGATCATGGCGAAGGCCTGCGCGGCCATCGACCTGGTGGACGAGGTGAGCCGCATTGGCACGAGGATCGCGATCAGCGACGCCGGCGCCGGCGCCGCGATCCTCTCGGCCGCGCTCAAAGCGGCAAGCCTCACCATCTTCATCAACGCCAAGTCGATGGCTGACCGTGAGTATGCCGAGGTCCTCCTGTCTCGCACGCAGGAGATGCTCGACGAGGGATGCGAGAAGGCCGACAATACCTTCCTGCGTGTTGAGAGGGGTATCCGTTGGCCCAGCAGGTGATGAGGGGCGCGCCGGTCGCAAAGGCGCTCGCAGAGCGGCTCGCGCCCCAGGTCGAGGCCCTGGCCGCGCGCGGCATGCGCCCCACGCTCGCCATCGTGCGGGTGGGGGAGCGCGAGGACGATCTCTCCTACGAGCGCGGCGCAACCAAGCGTGCGGAGAAGCTGGGCCTGGGCCTGCGCAAGTTCGCGCTTCCCGCAGACTGCTCGCAGGAGTGGCTGGAAGACGTTATTCGCGAGGTCAACGAGGACAAGTCCATCCACGGCTGCCTCCTCTTCCGGCCGCTGCCCAAGTCCCTGGACGAGGCGGCCGCCTGCGCCATGCTCGATTCCGCCAAGGATGTGGACGGCATCACGCCGGGGTCGCTCTACGGCGTGTTTACTGGCCGCCAGCTGGGATTCCCGCCCTGTACGGCTGAGGCCGTGGTCGAGCTTCTCGACTACTACCAGGTTCCCCTCGAGGGCGCCAGGGCCACCGTGGTGGGCCGCTCGCTCGTCATAGGCAAGCCCGTCTCGATGATGCTCCAGGCGAGAGACGCCACCGTGACCATGTGCCACACCCGCACGCGCGACCTCGCGGCCGCCTGCCGTGACGCCGACGTCGTGGTTGCGGCGGCGGGCCACATCGGCACGGTTGGGGTTGCGTGCGCCGCCCCCCAGCAGGTCGTGGTCGACGTGGGCGTCAACTGGGACGAGGGGGCCGGCAGGCTGGTGGGGGACGTGGACTTCGATGCCGTCGAGCCCATCGTGCGCGCCATCACGCCCGTTCCGGGCGGAGTCGGCTCCGTCACCACGGCGGTGCTGGCAAAGCACGTGGTCGAGGCGGCCCAGAGGATGGTGGGGTAGCGGTGGAGAGAGACGCTCAGACAGCGTATGGCAGCCTCGACAAGCCCCGCGTCGAGGCGGCGGTTCGTGAGTTCCTCCTCGCCATTGGCGAGGATCCCGATAGGGCGGGGCTTCTGGGCACGCCGGACCGTGTGGCCAGGGCCTGCGAGGAGATCTTCGGCGGCATGCAGGAGGACCCCGCCGCCTACCTGCGCAAGCAGTTTTGCGAGCCGGGCAACGAGGAGATGGTCGTCGTGCGCGACATCCCGTTCTCCTCGATGTGCGAGCACCACCTCCTGCCCTTCGTGGGACACGCGCACGTCTGCTACATCCCGCGGGACGGGCGCATAACGGGCCTCTCGAAGATAGCCCGCTGCGTCTCGGGCTTTGCCCGGCGGCCGCAGCTACAGGAGCGCCTCACCGGCCAGATCGCCGACGCCATGGTCCGCGAGCTCGACCCTTTGGGGGCCCTTGTCGTCATCGAGGCCGAGCACACCTGCATGACCATCCGCGGCATCCGTACCCCCGGGGCAAAGACCGTGACCTCTGCCGTCCGGGGCTGCCTCAGGAGTGACTCGAAGAGCCGCGCCGAGGCTCTGAGGCTGCTTGGCCTCTAGGCCATCGGCCGGGCTCCTCGTCACGAGTCGTACCACAAGAAGGGATATGAGGCCTCGCCATGACCTACCAGCTTCCGTTCGACGTTCCCCAGCCAAGCTATGATGAGGCGCTGGGCATCCTTCGCTCCGCGCTGCGCTTTGGCATATGCCCCATGCTCGAGAGCGTCGAGGACATGCTCGCCGAGCTGGGCGACCCCGACCTCTCCTTCCGGAGCGTCCAGATAGCGGGGACCAACGGCAAGACCTCCACGGCGCGCTTCACGGCGGCGCTCCTTGCCGGCGAGGGGCTGCGCGTGGCGCTCTACACCTCGCCCGAGCTCGTGAGCTACACCGAGCGCATGGAGGTGGCGGGCCGCCCCGTCTCCGAGGGCTCCTTCGCGCGCGGTATCGCCGCCGCGCGGGAGGCGGGCGGGCGCGTGAACGCCCGGAGGTCCCGGGCGGGCGAGAGGCCCTACGACATCACCGAGTTCGACCTGCTCACCGTTGCGGCGTGCGTGGTCTTTGCCGAGGCGGGCGTGGACGTTGCCGTGCTCGAGTGCGGCATGGGCGGCCGCTGGGACGCCACGTCCGCCGTGAAGTCCATCGGAAGCGTCGCCATAACGGGCATCGGCCTGGACCACATGCGCATCCTGGGCGATACGCTCGAGAAGATCGCGGGCGAGAAGGCCGCCATCATCAAGCGCGGCCGCAGCTGCGTCCTTGGCGTGGGAACCGCCACGCCGGACACGATGGAGGACGTCTTCCTCGAGCAGTGCGCGCGCGAGGGCGTGGTGCCCACACTCCTGCGCCCCGAGGCGCTCGCAGACGCGGCGGGCGAGATGCACCCGGGCGTGCCCCGCGAGCACGCGCGCCTCCCGCACGCCACGTACCGCGTGATCGAGCGGCCCGACCGCATCGGCGGCTCGCTCGTGCTCGACGTGCGCACCACGCGGGCCTCGTACCCTGAGGTGAGCGCGCTCAAGCCCGCCTACCAGGCCGCCAACGTGGCGTGCGCCGTGCAGCTCGCCGAGGACTACCTGGGCCACCCGCTCGACGCCGAGAAGCTCTTCGACTCCGTGGCCACCTGCCCCACGCCGGGCCGCTTTGACGTCGTGCGCCCCGATCCCGTGGCGCTCGTGGACGCCTGCCACAACCCGCAGAGCGTGGCGGCCTTCCTCACGGCCGTTCGCGCGGTGGCGCCCAGCGTGGGGGAGCGGCCGACGCTGCTCTGCGCCGTTCTCGCCGACAAGGACGTCGAGGGCATCGTGGGCCTGCTTGCCCCGGAGTTCCCGCGCGTCGTCTGCGCCCAGACCGCCTCGCCGCGCGCCCTTCCCGCCGAGGAGCTGGTCAAGCTGTTCGAGGCTGCCGGCAACGCGCCCGCCGCCGAGTTTGGCTCGGTTGCGGAGGCGGTCGCAGCTCTTGCCGAAGAGCCGTTCGTCGCCTGCGGGTCCATCACCACGGCAGGCGAGGTGACGGGGGTCTTCCGGCCCGGCGCCCAAAGCCGTGGCTAGCAGCCGGGTTGGCGCGGCCCTCGCACGGTGCCGGCACGCACGGTGCCCAACATATGGGAGTGTTGTCGAGGCCACATCCTCATTGTGTGGAGAATCGTCCCCCGCGCGCGGCCCAGGGGCGCCTGTGGGCCGAGGTTGCGGGCATTCTCGGCCACATCTGATACAATCGTCAAGCGCGTTTTCTCGGGCGCGCGTCGATAACCGCGGGATGGTGAGGCGCCGCGCACACATGTGCCAACAAGAGGAGTCCAGAGAATGCAAGACCTTATCGACCAAATTCTCACGCCCGAGGTCAGGATGGTCCTGTACCTCATGGTTGTATGCGTCGTCATGCTCTACGTCCTCTCCATCGTCTATGTGATCCGCGACGCCCAGCGTCGCGGCGCGGAGCCCTGGTGGATGTGGGCGATCATCTCGGTCATCCCCATCGTCGGGCTTCTCGCATACGTCATCCTGCGCCCCAGCTCCTACCTCATCGACCGCGAGGAGCAGGACCTCGACATCGCCCTGCGCGAGCACCAGCTCTCGCACTACGGCATCTGCCCCAAGTGCGGTGCCCCCATCGACCGCGACTTTGTGGTGTGCCCCATCTGCAACACCCAGGTGAGGAACGTCTGCCCCACCTGCCACCGCCCGCTCAACGCCGACTGGAAGGTGTGCCCGTACTGCCGCACCCGCATCCAGTAGCGCACCGACTGCCTTGTCCATCCGCGCCCTGTGCCCGGCGGCACGGGGCGCGTTTTTTCGGGCCGGCGCGAGCATATTGTGAGTGCTGTACGTCGCCTTGGCCATGGCGGCAGTCTGCCTCGCCATGTACCTGGTCATTAGGAAGGCTGTGAAAGACGGGGTTTCAGACGCGCTAAAAAGGCGGGACGACCTCGATTGACCGGCCTTGCGGAGAGGCGGGCTTCCTCTCCGTCGCCCATATGCGCCACCCCAATGGCACTTTGGCGCACTTGCCCGCGTCTCTTTCCGAGCTGCCCCGCCGCAGGGCGTGATGCCGCTCGGCCTTTCCTACGAAACAATGCGGACGCGATTGCCCGTTGCCCTGCGGGGCCAAGCCGCACCTTCCCCGAATACACACGGCCTCTCGCCACCGGCGCCCTTACGCTGTGTCTAGAGCATGACGTGCGCCGGCACGCGCCGGCGCGGCAGCGAAGGGAGAGGCGCATGTACGACAAGCTTTTCGAACCTGGTCGCATCGGATCGGTCGAGCTGAGGAACCGACTGGTCATGGAGCCCATGGGCGTGGGGCTCGCAAATCTGGACGGGACTCCAACGGAAGAGATGATTCGTTACTACGAGCTGCGCGCCGCAGGCGGTGCGGGGCTTGTGATCCCGGAGATCTGTCGGATCGACGACGAGACGGGCGTCGGAGAGCTGCGCCAGATCTCCGTCACGCGCGACCGCAGCGTTCCGCAGCTCGCTCGCCTCGCACAGGCCATCCACCGGCACGGCTCCAAGACGTTTTTACAGCTGCATCATCCGGGCAGGGAGACGCCCAACGCCCTTCTCGGCGGAAAGCCGGTCGTCTCGGCGTCCGCGATTCCCTGCAAGAAGACGCAGGCGGAGACCCGCGCCCTCTCGACCGAGGAGGTCCAGCATATAGTCCGGGAGTTCATCGACGGCGCGGTCCGTGCCGAGCGCGCCGGCTTCGATGGCGTCGAGCTGCACTGCGCACACGGCTACCTGCTGCAGCAGTTCCTCTCTCCCTACACCAACAAGCGTACCGACCGGTATGGCGGCAGCTTCGAGGGTCGCCTGCGCATCGTGACCGAGATCATCGCGGGCATCCGCGAGCGCTGCTCCGCAAGCTTTGCGCTTGGCTGCCGCGTCTCCGTCGAGGAGTTCCTTGATAAGACGGGCGTCACCGAGGACTACATCCACGTTGCCGATGGCGTCAGGATCTGCATGGCGCTTGAGGGGGCGGGCGTCGATTTCCTCGACGTGTCCGTTGGCCTCTACGAGACCGGCGTCACCTGCGTGGAGCCCGTGAGCTATCCGGAGGGGTGGCGCCATGACATCATCCGGGCCGTAAAGGAGCACGTCAGCGTCCCCGTGATCGCGGTCTCCGCCTATCGCGGCCCCGACGTCCCCGAGGCCTTCCTCGAGGAGGGGACCATCGACTTCGCCGGCCTTGGCCGCGCGTGGCTCGCCGACCCGGAGTGGGGCAACAAGGTGCAGCAGGGCCGCGTTCCCGAGCTGCGCAAGTGCATCAGCTGCCTGCGCTGCTTCGAATCGCTGGAGCAGAACGCCGAGAGGTGCATGCCGCTCGAGTGCGCCGTCAACCCGGAGTGCGCCCACGAGCTGCGCTACGGTGAGCTTCCGATTGACGTCGACCACCACCGCGTGGTCGTGGTCGGCGGCGGTCCCGGCGGCTGCCAGGCTGCGGAGACCGCAGCGCGGCGCGGCTGCATGGTGACGCTGCTTGAGAGGGGCGACCGCCTTGGCGGACAGGTCCTTCTCGCCGGCCGTCCGCCACGCAAGGAGAAGATGGGCTTCGTCCCGCAGTACTACGAGACGATGCTGCCCAAGCTTGGTGTGGACGTGCGCCTTGGGGAGGAGGCGACGGTGGGCTCGGTGATGGCGCTCGACCCCGACGCCGTCATCTGCGCCACCGGCGGAGACCCCGTCGTGCCTGAGTCGATTCCGGGGATTCACGGCGGGAACGTGATCTGCGTGCCCGAGGCCCTTTCCCGCGAGAGCTACGAGGGCAGGCGCGTCGCGGTCGTGGGCGCCGGCATGACGGGCCTCGAGACCGCCGAGTACGTCGCCGACAAGGGCGCGGCCCTCGTCACCGTCGTCGACATGGTGACCACGCCGGCCCCGGGCACCAACCAGACCAACCTCGTTGACCTGATGGGGCGCCTGCACGCGCAGAAGGTCGAGCTCCGGCTGGGCGAGAGGCTCGTCGAGGTGGGCCCGGACGGCATTGCTGTCGAGGGCGTGGAAAGCGGCAGGCGCTCCGAGGTCGAGGCGGACCTCGTGGTCCTCTCGCTGGGCAACCGGCCCGCGACCGCACTTGCCGAGGGGCTCCGCCAGCGCGGCGTCGCGGTCTGCCTTGTCGGCTCGGCCGTGCGCGACGGCAACATAGCACCGGCCACGCGCGGCGGTTACGAGGCCGCCCGCGCGCTCTTCCCAACGCCCACCGCGCGCTCGAGCTTCCGCATGGCCGCCGCCGACCTCGAGGGGTTCGGCGCGTCGCCCGTGATGTCCGACCAGCGCGGCCTTTACCTTGCCTACACCACTGACCCGGCCGCCATCGAGCGCGTCCTGCCCGCGCCGCTCAAGCCCTTCTCGATGCCCGTGGTGACGCTCTCCGTGAATCACATCCTGCGGCCGTCGTTCGCCGATGACTACTACGAGGCCATGCTCGGCGTGTACTGCCGCCTTGGCGATCAGCTTGGGCAATACACGATGTCGCTGCTTCTGGGCGGCAACGGCGCCGAGATGGCGACGCAGCTCGGCCGAGACAGCGGATTCATGCCCAAGAAGCTGGGGGCGCAGTTCTCGATTCGCAGGGACGGTTCGGCGCTCTGCGTCGACCTTGCCCGCCGCGGTCATCGGCTGGTACACGTGGAGGCGGACCTTGGCGAGTACAACAGCCCGCTCTGCCACCCGATCTTCCAGTCTCCAGCCGCGGGAAAGACAACCAAGGGCTGCGGGTTCTACTATCACTTCGACCGATCGGCGCTGCCGCAGGGCGGCGCGGGACTGACCAGCGGCGCCATTAACGCAGCGCTCGTGCAGTACGACTACCGCCAGTGGGTGCCGGGCTACGTGACCAGCATCGAGGTGGCGTCGAGTCCCGATGACCCATGGGGCGAGCTTCCCGTGCTCTCCGTCCTTGGCTGCGCGTACTCCGACCTTGACCTTACGGTCCTTGGCGAGAAGAGGCTCGCGGACGTCGACGCGGGCGAGCTCTTTCCATACGCCTTCGCCGGCCGGTACGACCGCACCACGCTCGGAGAGGTCGGTCGCGTCTAGGCGCGCTTGACGGGCGCGCCTGCCTTGGCTGCGCTTGGGCGCCCGCCATCCCATTGCGGTGGCGGGCGCCATCCCATTGCGCTTCTCGGCGCCGCTCGCGACAACCAGCGCCCCCGCCCGCAGAGCCTCCCAAACACCTTCCTTTGGGCGTGCGCCCCCATCTTCCCTGTGACAAGGCGCCTCTGTGGTGTAAAGTACCAATGTCTGCGCAACCGCAGGCAGCGCAGGTGGCCTCACGCGCCCGGAGGGGTGTGGCGTCACGTGCGCCCGTAGAAGTGCCAGAGAAAATGCGCGGGGGAGTCATTAGGGCATGCACTACATGAGCGTCATGCACACGTTCCTTCAGACCACAGAGGCGGTTGGCGTCCACGCCACTCTCGCCGCACCCGCCATGGCCGCGACGGCGACTATCTAGGCGGCTGTCCCTCACCCGGCCGCGTGCCGTGTGACAGTCGCCGTTACGCGCGGCACCGCCGGATGCGGGCCGCGAGCGCCATCCTGCAGACAGAGTCTGGGGTGCCACCCCAAGGAAGAGGTTTACTCATGAAGGTTCTCTACAACGACGGCCACGTGGGCGAGTGCCCCGAGGACCAGGAGCTCCACGTCATCCGCCACTCTGCGGCGCACATCCTCGCGCAGGCCATAAAGCGCCTCTACCCCGAGGCGGACTTCGCCTTTGGCCCCGCCACCGAGAACGGCTTCTACTACGACATCGATCTTCCTGCGGGCACCAAGATCTCCGAGGATGACTTCCCCAAGATCGAGGCCGAGATGGCCAGGATCGCCAAGGAGAACCTCAGGTTCGAGACGTACGAGCTGCCCCGCGGGCAGGCCATCGCGCACATGCGGGAGCGTGGCGAGAAGTACAAGGTCGAGCATATCGGCGACCTATCCGCAGACGCCCGCATCACCTTCTACAGGCAGGGCGAGTACGTGGACATGTGCGTGGGCCCGCATCTCCTCTACACCAAGGGCCTCAAGGCCTTCAAGCTCACGGGCGTCTCCGGGGCCTACTGGAAGGGCGACAAGGACAACAAGATGCTCACGCGCGTGAATGGCGTGGCCTTCCGCTCCAAGCAGGAGCTTGCCGAGTGGGAGCACATGCGCGAGGAGGCGGAGCGGCGCGACCACAGGAAGATAGGCCAGGAGATGGAGCTCTTCATGATGAGCGACGCCGGCCCGGGCTTCCCGTTCTGGCTGCCCAACGGCATGCGCGTGCGCAACGCCCTGATGCAGTACTGGCAGGAGATGCAGGACGCCTACGGGTACGAGCAGGTGCAGACGCCCATCATCCTGTCCCGCAGCCTGTGGGAGACCTCGGGCCACTGGGACCACTACAAAGAGAACATGTACACCACCAAGATCGACGACGAGGACTACGCCATCAAGCCCATGAACTGCCCCGGCGCCTGCCTCGTCTACAAGAGTCGCCCGCGCTCCTACCGCGATCTGCCCCTCAAGCTCGCGGAGGCCGGCCTCGACCACAGGCACGAGCTCAAGGGGGCCCTCCACGGTCTCTTCCGCGTCCGCGAGTTCACCCAGGACGACGCGCACCTGTTCATCCGCCCGGACCAGATAAGCGAGCAGGTCACCGACGTCGCTCAGCTCATCACGGCCTACTACGCGCAGTTCGGCTTCCCCTACCGCGTGGAGCTCTCCACGCGCCCGGCGGACTCCATGGGCTCAGACGAGGACTGGGGGCGCGCGGAGGAAGGCCTCAGGGAGGCCCTCGAGTCGATGGGCATCGAGTACAAGCTCAACCCCGGTGACGGCGCCTTCTACGGGCCCAAGATAGACTTCCACCTTGAGGACTGCCTGGGACGCGAGTGGCAGTGCGGCACCATACAGCTCGACTTCCAGCTGCCCCACAACTTCCAGCTGGAGTACACGGCCTCCGATGGCAGCAAGCGGCAGCCCATCATGATCCACCGCGCGGGCTTCGGGAGCTTCGAGCGTTTCATAGGCATGCTCATCGAGCAGTATGCCGGCAAGTTCCCCACCTGGCTCTCGCCTTGCCAGGTCAAGATACTGCCCGTCTCCGAGAAGAGCCGTGAGTACGCCCACAAGGTCGCCCGCCGCCTGCGCGACGCCAAGGTGCGCGTGAAGGTGGACGACCGCGACGAGAAGATAGGATACAAGATCCGCGAGGCGCGCTCTGTCGATCGCGTGCCCTACATGCTGATACTGGGCGAGAAGGAGGCCGAGGCCGGCAACGTCTCCGTGCGCGATCGCTCTGGCGAGACGGTCCAGCGCGACCTCGAGGACTTCGTGGCCAGCCTCTCCGCCGAGATAGCCGAGCGCCGCTAGACCGAGGCGCTGCGGTGGGCGAGAAGGACATCGACCTTGACGCGCTCTCAGCGCTCTCGTCCCAGATGGGGCGGGAGCGCTGGCGTGCCTTGTCGGATGCCGCGCAGGTTGTGGCCAACTACCTCGCGTGCCACCCGCGCGTGGAGGCCGTGCGCTACCCGGGTCTTAAGACGGACCCGGACTTCCCGCGGGCTGCGAGCAAGCTCGTTGGCGGCTTCGGGCCGTATGTGGCGTTTCGGCTGACAGGCGCCCCGGCAGGGGAGTGGTGCCGCTGGGAGGCTGACGAGCGCGACGCCCGCGAGCAGGTCATGGAGCTTGAGGTGACAATCCCGTGAGATGACCGCGAGCTGCGCGCAAGGAACCTCTGGTGCCTCTGGGGGGCGCGCGTGACGCTACGCCTGAGCACCTATCGAATTGAAGGTGGACGGGGGCCGGACGTTTTTCTGAACCACAGCTAGGCCGCGTAGCCCAGCGCCACGCGGTACTCACTCCCAGCCGCTAGAAGAATGTCCATGAATGGCAGCATTGACCTTAGGGTCCAACCCTTGATGCTGCTTGGTCGAGCATGCAGGCATATAGACATCAGGCCGACTGATCGACAGTACCGTAAGCTTGCTATGGTTATTCGCAAGCTATAAGCCGAACAAACGCGGGTGAAGGTACGATGGGGTAGTCCCATTGACCATGTAATTCGTTTTATGATCCGAAGATGCTCATAGATCAGGTCACTATTCATGCAAACGGGGATATCGGAGTCTCTCCCTATCTACCAAAAGGTGTATATCCACATGATTAATGCGCTGCTTAGCTTCCTGGCATGCGTTGCCGTCGGAGCGTTGGTTGGGGGGGACAGGCGCCTACATGGTTGTCTCCGGCGATGCGACGCCGCTGCACAGCTATCACAGGTCGAACGTCCAGCCGCAGGATCTGGCAGTACTCGCCCGCTGGAGCGGCCTGGGAGCGGTCATGTTGGGGGTTGGCATCATCCTGCTCTCTCTGCCCCTCCTGGCTAAGACACGACCCCTTCCCGGATGGGCAAGAGGGATGCTCCCCGTTGTCCTTGGGGGAGCGTTCCTGATTATCGGTGCCGTGGTGATAACAGGATCCATCGTCTACTACAACGGTGCGATTGTGGCGCCATGAGGGGCGGCGCCAAATGGTGGAGAATTTCTTCGTCGGAATTGTGGTCTGCGTTCTCCTCGGGGGCACGGGTGCCAGGATGATGGTCAGAAGGGGTGCTGTCCTGCTCCGCTCCTATCGTCGCACGACAACGGGAGACTTATCAGCTGACGTAATGTCAGCGTGTTCTTCAGTGCTGATCCCCCGATGCAATTGCAATTATTATGTTACAGCAGGTTTTATTCATCACGGCTCCGATTGTTTGTTGTGATGTCAGCCGGGAGAGTCTCCTATCCGCTTTCCTCAATGGATGGAATGCCGCTCGGCTGCTTCTGTGCCGAGGTTGTGGCGCGCTTTGCAGTGCCCGATGCTGACCCGTGCGCGCGCTCGTGTGGGAGGTGCGCAAGGGGGAACCCGTCTCGCATACGCTAGAGCACCTCGACCTCGGCGTCGGCGCAGGACCTGAGAAGGTCATCGGATAGTTTGCCGCCAGTTTCGTAAGGAGTCATTCCTGACCTGCTAGGATGTAAGCGTCATATCCATCGCCGCTGAGTGAGTGGGGGGCTGGCCATGTCGCGCCGTGAGAGTGGCTCCGGAGAAGGCGGACTCTTATGCGCCCATGCATGGGGCATATGGTGCTTCTGGGGCGTGGCCCTCGCCTCCCTGCCGTGCGTGATGAGGTCTGCGCTTATCGTGTGTTCTCTGAGTCATCCGCATTGGTGGCCCCTCTGCAGTTCCAGACCGAGCCCTTGGCCTTAGCCTTCACTGCCCTGGTCCTTCTGCGGGCTCTTTTCGGGGATGAGACCTTCGTCTGCCTTGCCCATTTGCTTTGTGCGTGGGGGCCTGCTGTGGCCTGCGCGAGCGTGGTCGTAGTCGCCCTATGCGAGGTGGGGTGGCTTTTCGTGCGACTGGGAGACTTTGCTCTGTTTGGACGACTGCCCGTCTTCGGGCTTGTGGGCAGCGGTGCCTTGGCGGCCTCCATCATGTGCTGGACACTCTATGGGGCTGTCCTGGGTCCTGGCGAGGGGGCGCAAGAAGAAGGCGTTCCGGAGGAGAGCGTGCGCCTGAGGCTGTTTTGTGGAGGCTTCTGGGTACCCCTGGCCCTACTTGCCATAGCGATGCTTCTGCCCGTGCCCGGTGCCCTCGTGCTCAGCGTTGTGTCGGGCATCTTCGCATGGGGCGTCTTTCGGCTTCTTCGCTCCAAACGTTTGGGCACCTTTGCCCTTCTGGATTGCGAGCTTGCGCTCGTGGGCGGTCTGCTTGCCTTCTCGGCGTACTCTGGTGCTATTTTTGAGGCCCTGCTGTGCTGTCGGGTGTTTTCTCCTGACGCGACCCCTTGGGTGTTGGCTCTCGCCGTTGTGGCCGGGCTGGGGTTTCTCGCTCTCGACGTCCTCCTTATCCGCGTGTCCCGAGACGAAAGCCAATCGTTCGAGCGATCATCGGGTGCCGTGTCCGAGATGCCCGTGTGGAGTCGCCTGAAGGCCCTCCCGGGTGCAGACACTTTGAGCGATCGTCAGCGAGAAGTCCTTCTCCTGCGCCTGGAAGGGGTGAGGGTGGTCGACGTCTCCTCCAGGCTTGGTATTTCCGTCGGCACAGTGAGCACGTTCCAACGGCGTGCTTTGGACGCCCTGGGGTTCGAGGGGCTCGCGGATCTCTCGGCCGCTTTGGAGGATCCTTGCGGCGGGGAGGCTGCCCGTCGCGTGGTCGACAGGGATGCCTGCGACCGTTCGCGCAAGGGATGCGCTACGGCACTGCCCGTCGCGCTCTTCCTACCGCTTGCGGGTGCTGTGCCGTTTCCCTACCGGGGGTGTGCCCTGCTGCTGATCGGGGCGCTTCTCGTTACCCTTTCCCTTGCTTCCATGATCAGAGGGGGGAAGGGATTTTCTGGTCGCGAACTTGGGGGCGTTGCCTTGGTAGAGCATGCGCTCACCTGCGCCTCGGCTGTGTCGTTGGGGTGGTCGATGTCGGTCGGCATCGGCTCCATCTTCGATTTCGCTCGGCTCGAACTTCTCGTCTGTCTGACGGTCGCCCGGCTGGGCTGGTGCCCCCTTGGCACCGGGAGGGGCAGGAGGCGAGGGGTCAAGCTGCTCGGATGCGATGCGCGTGTGCCACAGCCTCACCTGGCCATCCTTTATCTCCTCGCTGGCTCGAGCATCCTGCTGCAGCAGACGGCCACGTTTGGCTCCACGTACTTTGTCGTCTTGCAGCCTGTCGTAGGGCTGCTCAGTTTGGGAAACTTTATCCTGTGGCTTTCCTGCGTGATCGGGTCGGTCGCCTTTCTGGTGTATCGATACCACACGGTATCGCGAGGAAGAGGCGTCTGGTCGGATGCATCGTCGCTTAAGGTATTCGAGGAGCAGGGTTTGAGCGAAACCGAAGCCCAGGTCATGCTCCTCGTGGCCAAAGGCTATGCCCGGAGTCAGATTGCTGCCAGGCTGCATCTTGCTGCAGGGACTGTCAACGGGGCGAGGGCAACCGCCTACCGCAAGCTTGGCATCCACAGTACTAAGGACCTGAGGGAGCTTCTCCGTAAGTCAGTCCGTTAGAGCTGTCGCAATAAGTTCATATCGGGTTCAGACACGACAGGATTTCGTCCTTCCTCTACTCTTTTCGTTAAAGAAGAGGGAGGTGGAAGACATGGAGAAGAAGATAAGGTACCTGCTGCTTGTCTCGGCGCTCGTTGTGACATCGCTCGTGCTTGCACGACCCGCGCATGCACACGCCGAGGTCTTGCCCCAGGGCGCGCAGCCCGTTGCTATCAGGATGCGTCGCACGCCGATGCCGTACACCAAGACGCTCACTGCGAGCAAGGCTGCCCGCAGCGCGTCGACAGGCGGCTTTGCGTACATATATCTCAAGGCGGACGTAACGATTGATGGCCAGTATGGTTCTGTGGTGGGAATAAACGGGGTTTGGTGCTACCAGGCCGATGCAAGCAGGTATTTTGTGCGATGGGAGGAGCTTTCGCTCAAGTATCGCAAGACAAGCAGTACATCCGTTTGGGCCAAGGCTACGGGGTACGTCTACTTCAGCAACCCCTCCACCGGAATGCAGGACAAGTACTACCTGGAGATTGAACACACCTGGACTGTGTAGGAGGTGCTATGCACGATTGGGTCGTGATTCTGTATGTGGCGTATGATTGGGCGTCTGGCCTGCTCAAGTTCGTCCTTCTCGTCCTAGCGTGTGCCGCTCTCCTGAAGTATCTCAAGAGCAGCTCATAAGGATTCTGCCGGATGGAACTGCTGTCCGCAACCAGGGTCGCTCTTCCTTAACAGCACCATCGACCTGGCATCTTCACGTCCATCGGCAGCGTTAGGGCGTTGGGGCCAATCGTTCCATCACCCACGGGCCCGGGGCCGGGATTGGCCTCGGGCCTGGCTTTTGGTGTCTATCGCGGGCGCTCGTCGTCACGTCACAGACCACCGACGACGTCGACTGGGTGCTGAGCGTGCTCTCGTGAGGCACCCGCCGCGCCCGTCCCTCGGGCGGGGTCCCGGGCGGCGCGCGGCGACGCATTTTGTTCCATGTGCGAACGATCGCACATGATATACTTCCACCGTATGCGTCTGTACGGCTCTCTGGGGGAGAGCGTCACCTCCCTCACCTGTGTTTTTGCTTGGTTTCTGCACGACCGGGCCCGCGAGCAGGTCGCGGGCCCTGTCCAGGAAATAGGAGGAACGCATGGCAAAGAAACCCACTGGCAAGGCAACGGTCATCGCTGACGTCGACTCGCTGGCCAAGCGCATCCAGGAGATGCGCGCGGCTCAGGCGGAGTTCGCCACGTTCAGCCAGGAGCAGGTCGATAAGATCTTCTATGCGGCTGCCATGGCCGCGAACAAGGCCCGCATCCCGCTTGCCAAGATGGCGGTCGAGGAGACCGGCATGGGAATCATGGAGGACAAGGTCATCAAGAACCACTTTGCCTCCGAGTACATCTACAACAAGTACAAGGACCTCAAGACATGCGGCGTCATAGAGGACGACCCGGCGTTTGGCTACAAGAAGATCGCCGAGCCGCTCGGCATCATCGCCGCCGTCATCCCCACCACCAACCCCACCTCGACGGCCATCTTCAAGACGCTGATCTGCCTCAAGACGAGGAACGCCATCATCATCAGCCCGCACCCGCGCGCGAAAGCCTGCACCATCGAGGCCGCCCGCATCGTGCGCGACGCCGCCGAGGCGGCCGGGTGCCCCAAGGGCATCATCGACTGGGTGCCCGCGCCCACCATCGAGCTCACCGGCGCCCTCATGGGCTCGGTCGACTGCATCCTCGCCACCGGCGGCCCCGGCATGGTCAACGCCGCCTACAGCTCCGGCAAGCCCGCCCTCGGCGTCGGCCCCGGCAACAACCCCGCCATCATCGACGATTCCGCCGACATCGAGCTCTCGGTCAACTCCATCATCCACTCCAAGACCTTCGACAACGGCATGATCTGCGCCACCGAGCAGAACGTCATCGTGCTCGACAAGGTCTACGACAAGGTCAAGGCCGAGTTCCAGAAGCGCGGCTGCTTCTTCCTCGCGGGCGACGACATCGCCAAGGTGGGCAACACCGTCATCGTGAACGGCGGCGTCAACGCCAAGATGGTTGGCCAGGCGGCAACAAAGATCGCCGCAGCCGCCGGCGTCGAGGTCCCGCCCTCGACCAAGGTCCTCATCGGCGAGGTCAGCTCCGTCGATCCCTCCGAGCCCTGGGCGCACGAGAAGCTCACCACCATCTTGGGGATGTATCGCGCCACGGACTACGATGACGCCATCGCCAAGGCCTCCCGCCTCGTCGCCGACGGAGGCTACGGCCACACGGCCTCCCTCTTCGTCGACCCCAACGAGAAGGAGAAGATCGCGCGCCACGCCGAGGCCATGAAGGCCTGCCGCATCCTCGTCAACACCCCCGCCGCCATGGGTGGCATCGGCGACCTCTACAACTTCATGCTTCCCCCCTCGCTCACGCTTGGGTGCGGTTCCTGGGGCGGCAACTCCGTCTCCGGCAACGTCGGACCCCAGCACCTTCTGAACATCAAGTCTGTGGCTGAGAGGCGTGAGAACATGCTGTGGCTCCGTACCCCCGAGAAGGTCTACTTCAAGAAGGGCTGCATGCCCGTCGCGCTGCGCGAGCTCAAGGACGTCTACGGCAAGAAGCGCGCGTTCATCGTCACCGACAAGTTCCTGTACGAGAGCGGGTTCACCAAGAGGATCGAGGCCTCCCTCGACGAGATGGGCATCGCCCACGAGTCCTTCTGGTCCATCTCGCCCGACCCCAAGCTGCAGGACGCCGAGAAGGGCGAGGAGCTTCTCCGCGCCTTCCAGCCCGACACCATCATCGCCATCGGCGGCGGCTCCGCAATGGACGCCGGCAAGATCATGTGGTCCATGTACGAGAACCCCGACGAGGACTTCTCCAACATGAGCATGGACTTCATGGACATCAGGAAGCGCGTCTACGCCTTCCCCAAGATGGGTAAGAAGGCCTTCTTCGTGGCCATCCCCACCTCCTCGGGCACCGGTTCCGAGGTCACGCCGTTCGCCATCATCACCGACGCCGAGACCGGCATCAAGTGGCCCATCACCGACTACGAGCTCATGCCCAACATGGCCATCGTCGACACCGACAACATGATGACCCAGCCCAAGGGCCTCACCTGCGCCTCCGGCGTCGACGTCCTCACGCACTGCCTCGAGGCCTACGTCTCGATGATGGCGTCCGATTACACGGACTCCTTCGCGCTGCGCGGCATGAAGCTCGTCTTCCAGTACCTGCCGCGCGCCTTCGACGACGGCTCCGACGTCGAGGCCCGCGACCACATGGCCAACGCTTCCTGCCTGGGCGGCCTGGCGTTCGCAAACGCGTTCCTGGGCGTGAACCACTCCATGGCCCACAAGCTCGGCGCCTTCCACCACATCCCGCACGGCCTGGCCAACGCCGTCATCCTGCGCCGCGTCATGCGCTACAACGCGGCCGAGCGCCCCATCAAGATGGGCACCTTCCCGCAGTATGACCACCCCAAGACGCTGCACCGCTACGCCGAGGCCGGCCGCTTCTGCGGCGCCACGGGCAAGGACGACCGCGAGGTCTTCGAGAACTTCATCACGATGATCGGCGAGCTCTTCGACCACGTGGGCGTCAAGTCCACCATCGCCGAGTACGGCGTGGACGAGCAGTGCTTCCTGGACACCCTGGACGACATGAGCCTGCAGGCCTTCAACGACCAGTGCACCGGAGCCAACCCGCGCTACCCGCTCGTGTCCGAGATCAAGGAGCTCTACCTCGACGCCTACTACGGCCGTCCCGCCAGCTCCTACGAGGACTAGTCACACCCAACCCGGTCACTAGGAGGCATCACCATGAAGCTTTCTGACGAGCGCGTCGAGCTCGCACGCCGCCACAACAAGGTCGTCTACAAGGACGGTGACAGGATCGTCAAGTCCTTCGTGCGCACCAAGCCGGCCGTAGACGTCTTCCGCGAGGCCCTGAACCTCGCCCGCATCGAGCAGGCCGAGGGCCTCAGCACCCCCAAGGTGCTCGAGGTCTCGCAGGTGGAGGGCGGCTCCTGGGCCCTCGCATACGAGTACTTCCCCGGGCGCACCCTGCATGACCTCATGAAGGAGGCGGAGGGCACGCCAAAGTTCGACGAGCTCCTCCAGACCTTCGTCGACCTACAGGTCAAGGTGCAGAACACCAAGGCCCCCGCAGCCCTCACCAGCCAGTGCGACAAGATCGTCCGCATGATCGGCCGCGTGAAGGACCTCGACCCCTCCGCCCGCTACGACCTCCAGATGCGTGCCGACCGCCTTCGCAACGCCCGCTCCATCTGCCACGGTGATTTCAACCCCACCAACGTCGTCGTGGGCGACGACGGCAGCCTCTTCGTCTGCGACTGGACGCACGTCACCGTTGGCCTGGCCGACGCCGACGCGGCCATGACCTACATGCTGTTCACGCTCGAGTTCCCCGCCGCCGCCGACAAGTACCTGGACCTCTACTCCAAGGCCGCGGACATCGCCAAGCAGAAGATCAGCTACTGGCTGCCCGTCGTGGCCGCCGCCGAGCTCTCCCGTGGCCGCAAGGACAACGAGGAGTTCCTCAACAACTGGATCAATGTGGCCAGCGACTACGAGTAGGCCGCAGCCTCTGCGCGCCATCCCGCTTGCGAAAGGCACCCGGCGCACGCCGGGTGCCTTTCTCTGTGCAGGGAAGACCCGTTTCGTCTAAGCTTGGATGGTCGTTTTCAGCACGTCATCCGCATCGCAAGGAGCTGCCCATGGGTCTCTCGTCCAATCACCGCCCCGTCGCCCGGGCGCTCTCGCGCCTGTGCGTTCTTGTCCTGGCGGCGGCGGTGTCGCTCTCGCTGGCCGCCTGCAAGAGTGACACCGAGAAGGTCACGGAGACCGTGACGCAGTTCATGGGCGGCTACGACGCCCTTGCGCATCCCGGGGAAGACGAGGGGGGCAAGGATGCCGGCAAGCCCGCCGAGAGCGGCGTGCCCGACCCGCAGTTTGGCGATGACGCGACCACGGCCAGGCTCGACGAGTTTGGGATTGACGCGGGCGAGTATCACGCGCACCTGCTCTCGCACTTCTCGTACCAGATGGGAGACGTGAGCGTCGCCGAGGACGGCAAGACCGCGACGGCGACCGTGAGCGTGACCAACGCGACGCTCTCGGACGCAATCGCCGGCGCCGCGTCTGACTTCGAGGCCTGGATGCTCACGGACGAGATGCAGGCCACGCTTGACTCCGGTGGCCGCGCCGCCCTGGTCGACAAGCTCTTCGACTTCCTCTACCAGCGGCTTGGCGCGGAGGACGCGACGTGCGCCACGGCGGATGCCACGCTGTCGCTCACGAAGGGCGACGATGGCAGATGGGTCATCGACACGCCGCTTCCGGGAGGGTTCTTCTCTGCCCTCTACGGCGGCACCGACATCTCATGAGACAGGGGGGCCGTCCATCCGCCTCGCGTAGGTGACGAACGAGAAGGCCACGCCGCTTGCCGTGACGCCGCCATCCTCCTCGCGCTCGACGCTCCACGCCGGGTCGCCGTCGAGGTTGGGGAAGAAGGCGTCGGCGGGCTTCTCGACGTCGAACTTGGTGACGTAGGCGCGTGCGCACTGGGGGAGGAGCGCGCGATAGGCCGACTCGCCGCCGATGAGCCACACCCTGTCCGGGTCGTCCGTCGCAACCGCCTCGAGCGCGGCGGCGGGGGAGGCCACCCCCTCGACGCCGTCGGGAAGCGTCGCGGGGTCGTGCGTGATCACGACGTTCCTTCTCCCCTTGAGGGGCCCCCCCGGGAAGCTCTCGAGCGTGCGCCTGCCCATGATGACCGTGCCGCCCATGGTGAGCTCCACAAAGCGGCGCATGTCGGCCTTGCCGTGGACGAGAAGCGCGCCCCGGTTGCCTATGCCCCAATCGCTGCAGACGGCGACGATGGCGTTCATGGTGCCTCCTAGATGGCGATGGGGATGTCCTTCACCTGCGGGCCGCACTCGTAGCCCTCGACGACGAGGTCGTCGGTGGTGAAGTCGTAGAAGTCCGTGACGTCGGGCCTCAGGCTCACGCGCGGCGCGGGGTGCGTGGGCCGCGAGATGAGCTCCCGGATGATGGGCACGTGCCGGTCGTAGATGTGGGCGTCGGCGATCATATGCACCAGCTCGCCCGCGTTCATGCCGGAGACCTGCGCCACCATCATGAGCAGCAGCGCGTACTGGCACACGTTCCAGTTGTTGGCGGCAAGCACGTCCTGGCTGCGCTGGACGAGGAGCATGTTCAGCGTGGGGCGCGCCTCCCCGCGCCCCTGCGTCACGTTGTAGATGGCGTTATAGGCGCAGGGATACAGGTGCATCTCGGAGAGGTCGGAGAAGGTGTAGAGGTTGGTCATGATGCGGCGCGAGTAGGGGTTCTCGCGCAGGTCCTTGAGGACGCGGTCCATCTGGTCGTAGTCGCCGTCGGCATAGTGGGAGACCTTGCCCACCTGGTAGCCATACGCCTTGCCGATGGATCCCGCCTCGTCCGCCCACTCGTCCCAGATGTGGCTGTGAAGGTCGTGGACGTTGCTCGACTTGCGCTGGTAGATCCAGAGGACCTCGTCCATGCAGCTCTTGAGGGCCGTGCGGCGAAGCGTGATGGCCGGGAACTCCTCGCGCAGGTCATAGCGGTTGCACACGCCAAAGCGCTTGATGGTGTAGGCGGGCGTGCCGTCCTCCCAGTGCGGGCGCACCCTCTGTCCCTCGGTGGTGGTGCCGTGCTCGAGGATGTCGGAGCACATATTGACAAAGATGTCGTCTGCCTTGCTCATGGGTCCTCCTCCTTGCGTGTCGTGACGTGCTGGCAGGCCCTCTCCTACAGGTGCTCCGACTCCATGAGCTGGTCCCAGGCAAGTCCCAGCGTCTGGATGAGCCCCTGGTCTGCGGGGAGCCAGCCCACGTCGAGAAGCTCGCCGCGCCCAAGCCACCGCAGCTCGCTGTGCTCGCCCGCCTTGGCCCGGGGCTCGGCGCCCGGCGCCAGCGTACACACGAAGCAGTCCATGACCAGGTGGAACTCGGGGTAGTCATAGGTTAGCGTGTCGAGGGGCCACATGACCTGGAGCTTGCAGCCAATCTCCTCCATGACCTCGCGGCGGCAGGCCTGCTCGCCCGTCTCGCCGGCCTCAACCTTGCCGCCGGGAAACTCCCAGCCATCCATGCCATGCGCCCGGCGCGCCGCCAGGATGCGCTCGTCGCGCTGGATGATCGCGGCCGCCACATGTACGGTTGTGCGCTCCTCGTCGTTTCCTGCCGTCATGCGCGGCCCTCCATCCTCACGATGGCGCGGGGCTTGCCGTCCGCGCCGTTGATGCTCACGGTGATCTCATTGTCGCCGTCATAGACCACCGGGTGAAGCGTGTCGCCGAGAAGCGCCATGGCGCGGTACTGCACGTCGAGGCGGGCGGGGTCCATGGCGCGCCCAAGCTCGCCGGCGGCGAGAAGGGCGAAGCGTACGTACTCGGCGTTGTTCACGTGGCGGTTGGTGTCGAGGTGCTGCTCGGTGATCGCGATGGCAGACGTCTGCGTGCCCTCGCCCCGGAGCCTTAGGCGCCGGGGGATCTGCGGGAGGTCGTCCGGCCGCCCGTCTCCCTCCAGGAACACCGATTCGGCCTGCGGGATGCCTGCGACGCGCCTCTGCGAGAAGTCGTACATGTACCACTGGGAGTCCGCGCGCACGTGCGTGGTGCCGTCTGCCCCGTGGATCTCAAAGCAGCGCTCGGCCTGGAGCCGCCTCATGGCATAGCACCAGGTGCTCGTCGTGATGGCGTCGCAGAAGCGGGGGAGCGAGTCTATCTGTATGAGCCACGCCGCCAAGACCCACCCCAGGTGGTTGTGACGGAGCCCCCCCAGGCCCCTGCCCACCGTCTCGTTCTGGAAGGTGGAGCAGTCCTGTAGGTAGTTCATCATGGGGACCAGAGCGAGCATGCCGTTCTCGTCGCACTCGCTGTAGCGCACCCTGCTGTCGAATGAGTACATGCCGCCTCCGGTTTGGCCGTCGAACGCTCCCCACCTTAGCAGCAAACCGCGCTAGCGTCTAAGCGTGATTCCCCCGCCGTTTTTCGCGGCGTCCTGAACCATGACGGAGAGGGCTGTGTCCGCGGCAAGCGTCAGGGCGCATGCGGCCGCCGCCGACACGCACGCAAGCTCGCCCCACGAGTAGAAGCAGGCCATGAGCCGCGGCCCGATGACAAAGACCACCAGCACCGAGAACACGCCGAAGACGGCCGAGGCCATGGGGCAGATGAGGCCGCGGTAGTTGAGGGGCCAGCCCGAGTAGTCCCACCAGCGCCTCCCAAAGCGCTCCTCGAGCACGCGCCCGGTGGCGTACTCGATGGCCGTTGCAAGCGCGGCTCCCGCCACAAAGACGGCAAAGGGGTCCTCGAGGTGGCCGAGAAGCACGTATACGATGACCGCGCCCGTCCCGTAGATGGGGCAGCTCGGTCCGAAGAGGAAGCCCCGGCGCACCAGGTGGCGCTCCGTGATGGAGCAGTAGGCGGTCTCCCACACCCACCCGCCAACGGAGATGACCGTCATCGAGAGCATGAGAGCCGAGAGGCCCCGGGGCGAGAGGTCCGGCGCGGGCGTTGCCGCGAGCGCGGTGATGGCTGGAACGGCGTGGGCTAGCATGCCGCGCCCCCCTCCCGCCTGCGGGCCCACGGCTGGCGCGCGAAGACCTCGACGGTCGAGCACGCCTTGTCGACGAGGGAGACGACGAGCGCCTCGACGTGGCGCGGAGGCGACGGCACGAGCGGGAACATGTGGTGGGAGATGATGTCCCGCTCCAGGTCGGTGAGGTCGGGGAAGTCCCGCTCCGCGTTTCTCAGCGCGTGACGGGGATGGGTGAACCCGTGCCATGCGTCCGGCGCCGCATCGTGGTCGTGCCAGTCGTAGAGGTAGTAGTCATGCAGGAGCGCCCCGCGGACCAGGGCGCTCTCGTCGCAGCGTAGGCCGAGCCTCCGCACGAGGGCAAGGCTCAGGTAGGCGACGGCGGCGACGTGCTCGAGCGTGCTGGTCTGGCCGTGCTGCACGTAGCCTGCCATGAGCCTTACGCGCGGGGCGGCAAGCGTGGGCGCCGCCAGCTCCTCGTAGCGCCGACGTATCTTGTCCGGGGTAGAATTCACATAGGCTCCCTAGTCGAGAGAATCGACTTATTTACAATAATGGAAATAAGTATACTATTGAAGATGACTTCTGCAAGCTTACGCCGCAATCTTCTCCTCAGGGGTGACGGACATGGGCACCAGGCGCACCGGACACATCGACCTTCGGGTAAGGCGCTCGCAGGCCGCCATACGCGCCGCGGTCGTCTCGCTGCTTTCCGAGATGTCAACCCAGGACATCACCGCGAAGGACGTCGCCGATCGCGCCCTCATCAACAAGAAGACGTTCTACGCCCACTACCCAAGCGTGAAGGCGGTCCTCCAGGAGATCGAGAACGACGCCGTCGTGGAGGTCTCCGGCATTGTCGAGTCCGGTGATGTGAGCACGCCCGCGGGTCTGTCTCAGGTGCTCTCGCAGCTCAAGGCCCTGGCATCCGATGGCGCCACGGCGTTTGGCTCGCTGGCCCGCACCCCCGCCTGCACGCTTTTGTCGGAGCGCCTGCGACGCGAGCTCTCCGCGCGCCTGGGCGGCCTTTCCGCCGTGTCGTTGCAGCTCTCGGCCTCGCTCTCCTCGCGGGTCTCCTGCGCCGTCGACTTTGCCGCGGGCGGCATCGTCTCGCTGCTGGCAAGCTGGCTCTTCGGCGGGCGCGCCATGAGCGAGGAGGATCTCTCGCAGACGGTCATCCAGTCCGTGCGGTCGTGCCTCGGCCCCGTTCGCCTCGCGTCGGGGCGTGCCGGCGACACCGGCCGCGCATAGCCGCAATCCACGGGGAGGGAACGTGCCATGGGGGACGGTCACAGGGTCCGTATCGCAAGCATCGGCACAAGCGCGATAGCCGAGCGCTTTCTCGATGCGCTTGCCGGCTACGGGGGCGCCGTCTATGCGGGCGCCTATTCGAGGGACCTCTCCCGCGCCCGCCAGTTTGCGCATGAGCACGGCGGCGGCCTCGCCTTCGGCTCCCTCGACGAGCTGTGCGCCTGCCCCGACGTCGACGCCGTCTACGTAAGCTCGCCCAACGCCGTCCACGCCTCCCAGGCGCTCGCGTGCGTGCGCGCCGGAAAGCACGTGCTGGTCGAGAAGGCCTTTGCCTCCTGCTCGCGCGAGGCCGCACGGGTGTTCGATGCGGCCTCGGATAGGGGCGTCGTTGCCATGGAGGCCATGCGCTCCATCCACACGCCGGGGTTTCGCGCCGTTGTTGAGACGCTCCCGCAGCTCGGCGAGGTGCGCCTCGCCCAGATGGGCTTCTCCAAGGTCACGTCACGCATCGCCCGCCTGAGGGCGGGGGAGCGCCTCAACGTCTTCGACCCGCGCCTTGCCGGCGGGAGCCTCATGGACATAGGCATCTACTGCGTCGAGCCGGCCATCGCGCTCTTTGGGCGTCCCGCCTGTGTGGACGCCTCGCTCGTCACGACGCCGGTGCCGGGCGAGCCGGCGGGCTCCCCGTACCGCACGGTGGACCTCGCCGGCGCCATGCTCCTTGGGTATGGCGACAAGGCCGTCACGCTCTCGTTCGGCAAGGTCTCGGACGACCTCGCGCCCTGCCAGGTGGAGGGCGAGCGCGCGACCCTCATCTACCAGGACGTCACCAAGCCCCGCGACCTCCGCGTGGTCGAGCACGTCGACCGCGGCATGACCTGGGGCACCACGGGCGGCACCGAGCGTGTGGTGCCCGTCGAGAACCCCGAGAACGACATGGCCTGCGAGCTGGCGGACTTCTGCGACGCCGTGCGCGGGGACGCGGCGGCGCTCGAGCATGCGCGCATGTGGGCGGACGTCACCCTGGCGTCGCTCGAGGTGATGGACGAGGCCCGTGCCCAGGCGGGCGTCCGGTTCCCCGCGGACGACGAGGGCCGGGGGAAGGGCTAGGCCGCGGCCAGGGGGCTGCCGCTACTCCTTGGGAAACGCTATCTCATCGGCCTCCGTGAAGCGCGCGGGGGCGTCCGAGCTTGGCTTGTACGGGCTCATGCTGTCGACCACGATGTTGCATACCGCGGGAAGGGCCCGCGCGCGGTACTCGGTGATGCCGGGGCTTGCCACGTCGCCATCTATCTCGAGCGGCACGGGCCTCTCGGTGCTCACCACGATCTCGCGGCCACGGAAGGCCTCAAGGTGCGGGCGGCCAATCGACTTGCCCTCCCTGTCAAAGATGCCCGAGAAGAGCGGGCGGAGCACCTGCGCCGCGTCCTGCGTCTCTACGACGATGACGTCGAGAAGCCCGTCGTCCATCCGACAGTCGGGCACAATCTGGATGTCTCCCTGGATCATGGCGTTGTTCGCCACCATGCAGGAGATGCCGCGGCGGCGGTACGTTTGCCCGTCGACGACGATGGTGAACTCCTCGACGGTCGGGCGCGGGTTGGCAAATGCCGCGGCAAAGTAGGCGGCCTGCCCCATGGCGGCCTTGTTGGGCAGCGCCGCCTCCATGAGCTGGGCGTCAAAGCCCGTGCCCGACATAAGGCCAAAGCCCCGCACCTGTTTGTTGCCCTGCTCGTCGTCCCACGAGATCTCGCCGAGGTCGATGGTTGCGGTGTGGCCGACGCGGCATGCCCGTGCGAGCGCTGCGGGTTCCGGCGCGTTCCCGATGTTCGCGAAGAGCAGGTTCGCCGTGCCCGAGGGGAAGACGCAGATGGGGACCGCGCGGTTGCGAAGGGCGTAGAGCAGCCCCGCCACCGAGCCGTCGCCACCTGACAGCACGCAGACGTCGAAGTCATCGACGTCGCCGATGACGTCCCGTGGCGCAAAGTCCGGGGCGAGCGCGCGAAACGTACACTCATCGCCGGCGTGGACGAGCGCGCGCTCGAACTCGAAGATGGCATCCGAGCCGAATCCCGACAGGGGGTTGTGGATGATGACGCTGCGCATGATGGTCCTCTCAGGCACCCCCGACAGGGGATAGCATGTATTATGTTCCGGGCACCGGCCCCCGCCGGGCCACAGCCACATGGTAGACCATCGCCATGGCCTTTGATGACACCTTTGAGCTGGGAGAGCCGAGTGTACATATCCACGAGCGACGAACTGAACGCCTTCTGCGAGCGCATTGCCAAGGAACCTGTCATAGCCGTGGACACCGAGTTTCTCCGCGAGAGGACCTATTATCCCAAGCTCTGCCTCGTGCAGGTTGGAACCCCCTCCGAGATCGGCGCCATCGATCCCATCCTCATAGGGGACCTCTCGCCTTTGGCGCGCGTCTTTGCCGACGAGAGGGTCACCAAGGTGTTCCATGCCTGCGGCCAGGACCTCGAGGTCATTCTCGACGGCATGGGCGTGACCTGCTCATCGGTCTTCGACACGCAGGTGGCGGCCGCATTCCTGGGCATGCGCCAGCAGGTGAGCTACGCCTCCCTCGTCGAGGCCTATGCCGGGGTGAGGCTTCCCAAGGCCGAATCCCTCACGGACTGGTCGCGCCGCCCCCTGGACCCCGAGCAGCTCACGTATGCGGAGGACGATGTGCGCTACCTGCCCGCCATCTACGACCGCATGATGGAGCAGCTTGTCGAGAGGGACCGCCTCGCTTGGGTGCAGCCCGAGATGGACGAGGTCACGGACCCCTCCCACCTGCGGCGGGATCCCCGCGAGGCCTACCTCAGGCTCAAGCGCTCGAGCTCCCTCACGCGGCGGCAGCTTGCCATTGCGCGCGAGGTCTGCGCCTGGCGCGAGAAGACGGCGGCAAGCCACGACATCCCCCGCAGGTGGGTGCTCTCGGACGAGGTAGTCATCGAGGTCTGCAAGCGTGCGCCCCGGACCCGCGAGCGCCTGCGCAAGATCCGCGGCACGGACCAGCTCGGCGAGAAGGATGTGCGCGCCCTTCTCGACGCGGTGCGCGTGGGCGCAGGGGTCCCGGGTCCAGAGTGCCCGCAGCAGGAGCGCCATGCGCACCCCTCGCCTGACGTCGAGAGCGTCGTCGACCTCATGGTCGCGCTGGTAAGGATCGTCTCCGAGAGGTCCGGCATAGCGACGCAGCTCATCGCCACGAGGGATGACCTCGCGGAGTTCGCCCAGGACCGCTCGAGGTCGCGCCTCGCCTCCGGTTGGCGGCACGAGCTCGCCGGCCGGCAGCTCGAGAGCCTGCTCGAGGGCTCGGTGGGCCTCACGGTGCGCGACGGGCGCATCGAGCTCATCTAGCGAGGCCGCTCCGCCGCCCGAGCCCCCTCGAGTCGGTGCTATTTGTGTCGCGTGGCCCCTGTATCATCGTTGCTACCGGACGGCTTGGGTACATATGCCACATGGCCCCCAACGATTGGAGCTTTTCGCATGGGCATTCACTACTACGGGCATGGGATCGACCTAGCCTACTACGGCATCGTCATCCTCTCCCTCGTCCTGGGGCTCGTCACCCAGGCCTACATCAAGCGCAAGTACGAGCGCTGGTCCAAGGTCGACGCCTCGTTTTCCGGCACCGGCGCAGACGTGGCGCGCCAGATGCTCGTCGAGGGCGGTGCCTCCGGCGTGGGCATCGTCTCGGTCGCCGGTCACCTCACCGACCACTATGACCCGCGCGACAACAACCTGCACCTCTCGAACGAGAACATGCGCGGCGGCTCCGTCGCCTCCGTTGCCGTGGCATGCCACGAGGCGGGGCATGCGGTGCAGCGCGCCAAGGGCTACGCCCCCATGCGCGTGCGCACGGCGCTTGTGCCGGTCGTGAGCTTCTCGCAGAACACGTGGATGCTCGTGTTTCTCGCGGGCGTCTTCCTGAACGCCGCCGGGCTTGTGCGGGCCGCCATCGCCCTCTTTGCATTCTCCGTCATCTTCCATCTGGTCACGCTCCCGGTGGAGATAGATGCGTCCAGCCGCGCCGTCCAGTTCCTCGAGACGCACGGCCAGGGGATAGATCGGCAGGGCGCCAAGGAGGTGCTTACCGCGGCCGCGCTCACCTACGTGGCTGCGGCGCTCGTCTCGGTGGTGCAGCTGCTCTACCTCATCGGCCGCGGCAATAGCAGTAGGGACTAGCCCATGGTAGGTGCCAAGGACGAGCCGCTCTCGGTGACCGAGGCGGTGCAGGTGGCAAAGGGCCAGGTGGCGCAGATCCCCACCATGGTCGTCATGGGCGAGGTGAGCGGGTTCCGCGGTCCCAACGCCCGCTCTGGCCACTGCTACTTCGAGGTCAAGGACGCCACCGCGTCCATGGCGACCATCGCCTGGCGCGGCGTCTACCAAGACTTCGTCGAGGCCGCCGGAGCACAGCTGCGCGACGGCCTCCAGATCCAGATGGTGGGCGCCTTCGACGTCTACCAGAACACGGGCAAGCTCTCCTTCGTCGCCAAGCGCATCACGGTGGCGGGGGAGGGGCTTCTGCGCCAGCAGGTGGCCGAGCTCGCACGCAAGCTCGAGCGCGAGGGCCTCATGGATCCGGCGAGGAAGCGCCGCATCCCGGCGTTCTGCACGCGCGTCTGCGTGGTCACGTCGCTCTCGGGGAGCGTCATCGAGGACGTCAAGCGCACGCTGCGGAGAAGGAACCCGCTGGTCCAGGTTGACGCGGTGGGCTGCGCCGTGCAGGGCAAGCACGCGCCGGCGACCATCATCCGCGCCCTGGGCGTTGCGGCGGCGTCTGGCCCCGACGCCATCCTGCTCGTGCGCGGCGGCGGCTCCTTCGAGGACCTCATGTGCTTCAACGACGAGGCCCTTGCCCGCGCCGTCGCCTCCTGCCCCGTTCCCGTCATCACGGGCATCGGGCACGAGCCTGACACCTCCATCTGCGACATGGTCTCCGACCGGCGCTGCTCCACGCCCACGGCGGCGGCGGAGTCGGCGGCACCTGCCATGAACGAGATAGAGACCCTTATCAGCCAGCGTGGCGTCCGCCTGGGAAACGCCATGGCGGCCCTGATCCAGACGGATGCCGCCGCCGTCGACGCCCTGGGCGCGAGGGCCGCCCGCTCGATGGAGGCGCGCCTCTCCCGCCTCGCGGTCTTCGTGGACTCGCTGGCGTCGCGCCGCTGCCTCACCAGCCCCATGAGCACGTTGGAGGACCGCAGGCGTACCCTCGACCTCACCGGGGAGCGCCTCCACGCCTCCATCCCCAAGTCGCTCGCGCGCTCCCGCGATCGCGTGGACGACGAGGCGCGGCATCTCTTTCTTGCCGGCAATGGGCTCCTTCGCCCGTACCAGACGTCTGTCGCAAGGCATGCCGCCACGCTCGACGCGCTCTCGCCGCTCAGGGTGCTCGGGCGCGGATATGCGCTGGCGCGCGACGCCGAGGGACACGTGCTGTCCAGCGCGTCCCAGGTACAGGTTGGAGACAGCATCTCAGTCCTTCTCGGCGAGGGAAGGCTCGGGGCGACGGTCACCAGTGCGGGGGACGCAGCGTCCTAGGCCGTCACCGCACACGAACACCACGACAACGCGGCTGCGCCGCGGGGAAGGGAGGCAAAGATGGCAGAGGACGCCACCAAGGACACGAGGAAGGTAGGGGACCTGAGCTTCAAGGAGGCCTCCGTCGAGCTCGAGCAGATCGTGCGCTCGCTCGAGGCGGGAGACCTCGAGCTTGAGGAGTCCCTCGAGCGCTACGGCAGGGGGGTCGAGCTCCTGAAGAGCCTGCGCGAGCGCCTGGCCAACGCGGAGCAGAGGGTGCGCGTGCTGCTCGACGCCACCGACGAGGACGCCCCCGTCACCGACACCGCCGCCGCGCCCTCCACGGCCTACCTCGACGAGTAGGCTCCCGCAGCGGGGGGGAGGCCGCCCCGCGTCACCCGCCCCCAGATCACGAGTGATAGGAGAACCCATGCCAGGCTGCCTCTTCTGCAAGATCGCCAATGGCGAGATGCCAACCAACTTCCTGTACGAGGACGACCTCGTGGTCGCCTTTCCCGACATCAACCCCCTTACGCCCACGCACGTGCTCGTGGTCCCCAAGAGGCACTACGAGAACATCACCGACAACGTTCCCGCCGAGACGCTCGCCGCCATCGCGCATGCGGTGAAGGTCGTCACCGAGCAGGCGGGCATCGACAAGACCGGCTTCCGCTGCATCACCAACACAGGTGACGACGGCGGGCAGTCCGTGCGCCACCTGCACGTCCACGTCCTCGGCGGTCGCAAGCTCGACCCCGCTGCGGGGGAGGGCGGCGCCGCGCGATGACGCATCGGTAGGCGTCCGGCGCCCGCAGCGCTCTCCCATCGGCTATTCCGGGCCTTCCGCGCGCCTCTCGCGGCCATCTGGGTGCCAATGTGCCCGCACAGCGCTATCATGGCCCTTGTTGCGTGTGCATTTGGGACAGCGCACCCTTCGAGAGGAGATCCATGAACGTTCTTGTCATCAATGCCGGCAGCTCGTCTCTCAAGTACCAGTTGCTCGACACCAGGACCCGCGAGGTCTACGCCAAGGGCAACTGCGAGCGCATCGGCATCGACGGCTCATTCGTCGGCCATGAGGAGCGTGGCGGCGAGAAGCAGAAGCTCGAGGTGGCCCTGCCCGACCACAAGACGGCCGTGAAGCACGTCTTCCAGATCCTCGACGAGGCCGGCTTCGACACCTCAAAGATCGAGGGCATCGGCCATCGCGTCGTCCAGGGCGGCTGGTACTTCCCCGAGTCAAAGGTCGTCACCGACGAGACGCTTGGCTGGGTCCGCGAGGTCGCCCCGCTCGCGCCGCTCCACAACTACGCCGAGGCAGACGTCATCGAGATCTGCCGTGACATGTTCCCCTCCATCGGCAACGTGATCGTGGCCGACACCTCGTTCCACTACAACATCCCCGAGAAGGCCTGGCGCTATGCCCTGCCCCGCGACGTGGTGGACAGGTTGCACATCCGCAAGTACGGCGCGCACGGCACCTCTCATCGCTACATCTGGCGAACCACCAGCCAGTTCCTCAACGGTGGCGTACACAAGCTGGTCTCCTGCCACCTCGGCTCGGGCGCCTCGCTCGCGGCCATCCAGGACGGCCGCGACATGGACACCACCATGGGCCTCACGCCGCTCGACGGCCTCATCATGGGGACCCGTTGCGGCACCATCGACCCCGCGACCGTCTGCTACCTGGTTCGCGAGGGCGGCTACACCATCGACGAGGTCGACACCATGATGAACAAGCAGGCCGGCCTGCTCGCCCTCTCTGGCGTCTCCTCCGACTCCCGCGACATCGAGGCCGGGGCCGAGAGGGGCGACGCGAACTGCCGGATGGCGCTTGAGATGTTCTACTACCGCACCTCGCAGCTCATCGCCGAGATGGCGCAGTCCATGCACGGCTTCGACGCCATGGCCTTCTCCGCGGGCATTGGCGAGAACTCCGCCGAGATGCGCCTGGGCGTGGCCAAGGAGCTCGAGTGGCTCGGCGTCCAGATCGACGAGGGGGCCAACGAGGTCCGCTCCGACGAGCCGCGCGTCATCTCCACGCCGGACTCCAAGGTGAAGGTGCTCGTCGTCCCCACGAACGAGGAGTACATGATTGCCCTCGACGTCGAGGAGCTGCTCTCCAAGTAGCGCAGCGCCTCGCGGACGCCTTGACATGGCGAAGGGACCGTCACGGGACTGGTTCCCGAGGCGGTCCCTGCCTTCAGGCGATGCCGGCGCGGCGACGTGCGCCGACCGGGGCATGGCCACAGGCCATGCCCCTAGAACGGGGACACCGAGAACTCGTAGGACGCCTTCTCGCCACGGCCGAGCGACTCCATGCCGCGCTTCTCCTCGAGGATGTCGGGTTCGTCTCGGCAGGTCGCGACGCCGCGCCACGGCTCGATGGCCACGAAGGGCGCACCTGGTGCCGACCAGACCCCCAGGTAGGGGAAGTCGTCGAAGTCGAGCTTGACGCCATGCCCGCCCTTGGTGCCCAGAAGGGTGACCGTGCGGCCTGGAACGTCCTGGAGCGTGAGCGTGAGGTACGTGTCGAAGAGCTCGTGCGAGAGGGGCAGGGAGTCCGCGTCCTCGAGGACCGAGAGGGGCCGGTCGAAGTCGCAGAGGCCGCCCGCGTCGAGCGTGGGCGAGGTGGCCGTCCAGGGGCGCGCGAAGCGCAGCTCGTAGTCGTCGAACGCCTCGCCGTCGGCACCCGGCGCCGGCACGTTGAACGCCGGGTGCCCGCCGAGCGTGAAGGGCATGGTCTCGTCGCCAGTGTTGGTGACGGTGAAGCGCTGTAGCATGCGCTCCCCATCCACCGCGTACGTCATGTTGAGGCGGAAGGCGTAGGGGTAGGCGCGCATGGTCTCCGGGGTGCTGTCGAGCTGGAAGGTCACGGAGTCCTCGGTCCTTTCGACGATGCGATGCTCGTGGTTTCTGGCGAGGCCATGCCGTCCGAGGCGCACCTCGCCCGCCGCGCTCTTGGCAAAGCCGTCGC
This sequence comes from Coriobacteriaceae bacterium, assembly GCA_004557505.1. Classification (GTDB taxonomy): domain Bacteria; phylum Actinomycetota; class Coriobacteriia; order Coriobacteriales; family Atopobiaceae; genus Tractidigestivibacter. The sequence goes on from SFGZ01000003.1 coordinate 65,242, forward strand.
GAAGGCAGCCTACGATGGGGAAGAGGATCGGAGCCCTTCTCGGCCAGAATCGCTCGTCGCCTTGCCAGAGGTACTCGCCTCCGTCGAGTCTCAGGCTCATGAGCTGTGCGCCCATCGAGCTTACCGAGGCCTCGAGCGCCCCCTTGCGTATCGTGGTGATGGTCGGCATCCTTCCCCCAAACGTCGCGCGTGTCCCGGGCGGGGGCCTGGCCCGAACGGCCCAGGCTCCCGCCTCCATTCTGCTCTCTCTATTCCCAAAAACGGCCGCGGGTCATCCGGCGGCGGGATCGTTTTGGCGCGAGGGCCCTGGCGTCGGATCGCGGCGTCGGACCGCGGTGCCAGGATGCTCCAAAGTGCCGCGATTGTTAACATATGCAAATCCCGGATACGGTACGGGTAAAATCGGAGCTTGGGGTTTGGCGCCGGGGCTGGCCCGCGGCGCCTTCCAATCCCATACGGCGCGCGCACCCATTCCGCGCGGCCGCCCGCATGCTTGTCTTTGTCCGGCGCACGTAAGCTGTACCTAGGAGGTCTGCATGGTCGTTGAGGAGCTTGAGCAGTATGGGATTCACCACACGGATGACAGGACGGCGATAGACCCGGCGCCGGCCCGCCTTATCGAGAAGGCGGTCTCGCGCGGCGAGGGCATCCTCACGAGCACGGGAGCGCTTGCGGTCACCACCGGCAAGTACACGGGCCGCTCGCCCAAGGACCGCTTCATCGTGGACACCCCCGACGTCCACGACAAGATCGCGTGGGGCAAGGTGAACGTGCCCTTCTCGGAGGAGGACTACCAGCTCGTCCACGACGAGGTCATCTCGTATCTCTCCGAGCGCCGCATCTTCATGGTCCACGGCATCGCCGGCGCCGACAGGCGCTACTCTCGCAAGATCCTGGTCCTCACCGAGCTGGCCAGCCAGGCGCTCTTCGCGCACCAGATGCTCGTGCGCCCAACCGAGGAGGAGCTTGCCAACTATGGCCGCGCGGACTTCGTTGTGATGGCCTGCCCGGGCCTCAAGCTCGACCCGGCCGTGCATCACACCCACTCCGAGGCCGCCGTCATCATCAACTTCAAGGAGCGCGTGGTCCTCATCGCCGGCACGCAGTACTCCGGCGAGATCAAGAAGTCCATCTTCTCCGTTATGAACTACCTGCTCCCCGTTGAGGAGAACGTGCTCACCATGCACTGCTCCTGCAACATGAACCCGCAGTCGCACGGCACCACGGTCTTCTTTGGCCTGTCCGGCACCGGCAAGACCACGCTCTCCGCCGCCGAGGGACGCCTGCTCATTGGCGATGACGAGCACGGCTGGTCAAAGGACTCCGTCTTCAACATCGAGGGCGGCTGCTATGCCAAGACCATCCGCATCTCCGAGGAGACCGAGCCCCAGATCTGGCATGCCATCCGCTTTGGCGCCCTGTGCGAGAACGCGGTGCTCGACCCCAAGAGCCGCGTCGCCGACTACGACGATGATTCTCTCACTGAGAACGGTCGCGTCGCCTATCCCGTGGAGTTCATTGACAACGCCGTGGTGCATGGTCGCGCCAAGCGCACGCCCGACGTGGTTGTCTTCCTCACGGCCGACGCCTTCGGCGTGCTGCCCCCCATCTCCAAGCTGGACGAGAACGCCGCCATGTACCACTTCATGACCGGCTTCACCTCCAAGGTCGCCGGCACCGAGCGGGGCATCAAGGAGCCCACGCCCACGTTCTCCTCGCTCTTTGGCGAGCCGTTCATGCCGCTTGACCCCATGGTCTATGCCAAGATGCTTGGCGAGAAGATCGAGAATAACGGGACGCGCGTCTACCTCATCAACACCGGCTGGTCCGGCGGCTCCTACGGCACCGGCAGCCGCATCAAGCTCAAGTACACGCGCAAGATGGTCGAGGCCGTGCAGTCCGGCATCGTCGACGACTCCGAGTTCGTGCATGACGAGCGCTTCAACCTCGACGTGCCCACGAGCTGCCCGGGCGTGCCCGACGAACTTCTCGACCCGCGCGGCACCTGGGCCGACAAGGATGCCTACGACGCCACCGCCGAGAGGCTTGCGCAGATGTTCGTCGAGAACGCCGAGAAGCGCCTTCAGTCGATGACCCCCGAGGTTCGCGCCGCAGGGCCGCACCCGCTGGGGAAGTAAGGGGCTTGCCACGCAGTGGAGGCGCAGCCAGGCGGCCGGACCTGGATGCGTCTCCCCTCGTGGCTGGCCGCTACGCCGCAGCAGGCCGCAACACATTCGGTGTGCGATTGTGTTGCGGCCAGCGCGGGTCACAGCTTCGACCCCGATTCTGTGGCGGCCCGCAACACGTTCGGCATCCGATTGTGTATCGACCTGCGCGGGTCACACATTCGGGTGCGAATGTGTGGCGAGAGGCCCCTCCTCCGGCGCGACCCGCTACACATTCGGTGCTCGATCGTGTGGAGAGAGACCCATCCCCTCGTGGCTTGCCGCCATTGCGCATCGAGTAGCGCGACGCCGGCAGATGGGATTGCGCTCTGCCGGCGTCGCGTATCTTGAGGAGTTCGTAGTGCGTAGGCTACAAGGCCTTGCCCGGGGCCTACTCGCTCATCTGCGCCTGAACGGCGGTGATTGCGACGACGCCCACGATGTCCTCGGCGGAGCAGCCGCGGGACAGGTCGTTGACGGGCTTGGCGATGCCCTGGAGCACCGGGCCGTACGCCTCGGCGTCGGCGAAGCGCTGGACCAGCTTGTAGCCGATGTTGCCGGCCTCGAGGTCGGGGAAGACGAGCACGTTGGCGTGGCCGGCCACGGCGGAGCCGGGGGCCTTGAGCTCTGCGACGCTCGGCACCAGGGCGGCGTCAAGCTGCAAGTCGCCATCGACGGCAAGCTCGGGGGCCTTCTCGTGCGCCAGGGCGGTCGCCTCCTGGACCTTGGTGGGCACGTCGCCCTTGGCGGAGCCCATCGTGGAGAAGGAGAGCATGGCAACCTTGGGCTCGGCGCTCATGTACTTCTTCCAGGAGCTCGCCGAGGCAATCGCAATCTCGGAGAGCTCGTCGGCCGTGGGGTTGATGTTGAGGCCGCAGTCGGCAAAGAGCAGGGTGCCGTTCTCGCCGTACTCGGCCTTGTCGGTGCACATGATGAAGAATGCCGAGACGAGCTTGGTGCCGGGGGCGGTCTTCAGGATCTGGAGCGCGGGGCGCAGCGTGTTGGCGGTGGAGTGATAGGCACCGGAGACCAGGCCGTCGGCGTCGCCCATCTTGACCATCATGGTGCCAAAGTAGGTGGCGTCGTTCATCTGCTCCATGGCCTGGGGCAGCGTGACGCCCTTCTTCTTGCGCAGCTCGGCGAAGGCGGCGGCGTACTCGTCGTGCTTCTCGGCGTGACGCGGGTCGATCACGGTGACGCCGGGGACGTCGATCTTCGCGGGGTCGCCCAGGATGACGAGATCGGCGATGCCCTCGTCCACGATCTGGCGCGCAGCCGCGATGGTGCGCTGGTCCTCGCCCTCGGGAAGGACGATCCTCTTCCTGTCGGCCTTGGCGGCGGCCTTCATTCGGTCAAGAAACTCACTCATCGATACCCGCTCCCTCTCGTCGTGTGCTGTGCCGCTTGCGTCCCCCGTGCAGGCCGTTCACGGGCCCTGGCCTGTAGATTGTGAGGCCGCGCCCGACTCGCCACGAGGTTCACCACCCATTATAGGTGCGAGTGTTAGAATCAACAGCCAGATCGAGATGCGTTGCACCCTGCGCACATACTCGGTTCTTTTTTGGCCGCGCGGTGCGGTCCGAGGTATTGGGGCCCTACGGGCGCTTGGGAAGGACTTTCATGGGAATCGGAAACGGACTGCCTGCTGGCTTTAACCCAGATGCATACGACGCCATCGTCGTTGGCACGGGCTATGCGGGCGCGGTGTGCGCCCGTCGCCTTGCGGAGGCATGCGGCATGAAGGTCGCCGTCATCGAGCGACGCGACCACATTGCCGGCAATGCCTACGACTACGTGGATGACGCTGGCATCCTGGTACACAAGTACGGCCCGCACATCTACCACACCATGAACGACCGCGTGGACCAGTATCTCTCGCGCTTCACGGAGTGGACGGGCTATCAGCACAAGGTCCTCGCCAACATCCACGGCGCGCTCATGCCCGTCCCCTTCAACCACGCCTCCCTAAGGCTCGCCTTTGGCGACGAGAGGGGAGAGGCGCTCTACCAGAAGCTCGTGGCGACCTTCGGTGAGAACAAGAAGGTCCCCATCATGGAGCTGCGCGAGAAGAACGACCCCGAGCTCTCCGAGGTCGCCGACTACGTCTATGAGAACGTCTTCCTCCACTACACCATGAAGCAGTGGGGCAAGACGCCCGACCAGATAGACCCCTCCATCACCGGGCGCGTTCCCGTATTCGTGGGCGACGATGACCGCTACTTCCCCACGGCGAAGTACCAGGGCATGCCCGCCGAAGGCTACACCAGGCTCTTCGAGAACATGCTCAACCACGACCTGGTCTCCGTCTTCCTGGGCGTGGACGTGCGCGACATCCTCAAGGTGAGCACCTCCAACGTCCTCATCTGCGGGCGTCCCTACGGTGGCGAGATCGTCTACTCGGGCCCCCTCGACGAGCTCTTTGGGCTCGATCTTGGGGCGCTTCCGTATCGCACCCTCGACATGCAGTTCGAGACGCTGCCCATCGACCAGTTCCAGCCCGTGGGCACCGTCAACTACACCACGTCCGAGGACTTCACGCGCATCACCGAGTTCAAGAACCTGACCGGCCAGGTGGCGCCCGGGCGCACCACCATCATGCGCGAGTACTCCGGGGCCTATGTTCCCGAGAGCGGCCAGACGCCGTACTATGCGATCCTCGAGGACGAGAACCTCGAGCTATACCGCCGCTACCGCGAGCGCGTCGCCGGCATCCTCAACTTCCACTGCGTGGGCCGGCTTGCGGAGTACCGCTACTACGACATGGACGGCGTGGTTGCCTCGGCGCTCAACCTCTCCGACGAGCTCATCCAGGCACACAACTAGCAGGGGCTTCGGGCGGGGCACGGCGCCCCGCCCGCCCTTTGCCTCAAAGGCGCGTGGCCATCGCCCCCGCGCCCGCCCGCTCCCACGCACCCACGACCCAGGACGGCAGACACACATGGAGAAGACCATCACCTTTGGCATCCCGTGCTTTAACGCGGCAGCCTACATGGACACGTGCATCACTTCGATCCTCGAGGGAACCGGCTATGCCGAGGACGTCGAGATCGTGATCGTGGACGACGGCTCCGCCAAGGACGAGACGCCGCAGAAGGCGGACGAGTGGGCCGCGCGCCACCCCAGCATCATCCGTGCGGTCCACCAGGCCAACGGCGGCCACGGCAAGGCCGTGATGGCCGCCGTGGGCGTGGCTCAGGGCGCGTACTTCAAGAACATCGACTCCGACGACTGGTTCGACGCCGACGCCCTCCAGCGCCTCCTCGCCGCACTCCGCCGCTTCGACGAGCTTGGCGACACGGTTGACCTCGTGATTTCGAACTACGTGTACGAGCACGTTGAGGATGGCACGCAGAACGTGGTCGACTACCGCCACGTGCTGCCTTCGGGGCGCGTCTTTACGTGGGACGAGATCGGCCACTTCAAGAAGACGCAGTACCTTCTCATGCATGCGCTCACGTATCGCACCAAGACCCTGCGCGCGGCAAACCTCCAGATGCCCGCCCACACGTTCTACGTGGACAACATCTATGCCTACGTGCCGTTCCCCAAGTGCCACAACCTGTACTACCTCGACGTCGACCTCTATCGCTACTTCATTGGCCGCGATGACCAGTCCGTGAACGACGCGGTGCTCACGAGCCGCGTGGACCATTACTGGCGCGTCGCCCGCGTGATGTGGGAGGCCTACCACCTCTACGACGACGTGCAGCCCCGCAAGCTCCGCGAGTACATGATGAGCTACTTCACCATCATCATGGCGATCTGCTCGGTCTTCTCGAAGAAGTCCGACAGGCCGGATGCCGAGGAGCAGCAGCAGAGGCTCTGGGAAGACCTCAAGGACTACGACCTCAGGATGTACCGCAGGGCGCGCCACGGCGTGGTGGGCATCGTGACCAACCTTCCCGGGTCGGTGGGCAGAGACGTCACGCTCTGGGGCTATCGCATGGCCCAGAAGCACGTGAAGTTCAACTAGGCCTGGGCCGGCGCGTCCCTTGCGCGCCGCGCGCGCCTCGCGCACGGCCGGTGCCCTCTCGGCCGGTCCCTGCCCCGGTGCCCCTCTCCCGGAGAATATCGCCTTTTCTTAATCGCAAAGAAAGCGACCTGGGGAAACGCGGGCCGCTTTTAAGAGAAGGCGATGGATCCGTCTCTGCGGCCTCCGCTGCCACCGCAGCCTGCGAGCGCCGCGCCGCCCGCAACGCCACCCGCCGTCCGCTACCAGGCGAAGACGGCGGCCACCCAGGGGCCGAGCACGAGGGTGCCCTCCTCCTCATGCATGTCGCGGGCATTGGCGATGAGAAGCGAGCCTTCGGCAAGGCCATCCGAGGCTATGGCCGGCTGGCGCGTGCCGGAGAAGTTGCAGAGAACCACAAGGCGGGCGGGGCCGGATGGTGCGTCATCGAGCGTGCGCTCGAAGGCGATCACCTTGTCGGAGAGCGCATCGAGGAAATGGACGCTGCCCCTCTGGATGACAGGCGTCTCCTTGCGCAGGGAGATCAGTCGGCGGTAGTAGGACCAGACCGACTCGGGGTCACGGACCTCCGCCTTCGCGTTGACCGTCGTGTGGTTCGAGGGGATGCCGATCCAGGGGGTGCCGGTCGTAAAGCCTGCATGCTTGCTCTCATCCCACTGCATGGGCGTGCGGCCGTTGTCGCGGGAGCGTCTGCCGATGATGCGCAGGGCCTCGCCGGGGGTCTTCCCCTCGTCCTGGAGGATCTGGTAGTAGTTCAGTGACTCGACGTCGCGGTACTCGTCTATGGAGGCAAAGCCCGGGTCGGTCATGCCGAGCTCCTCGCCCTGGTAGATGTAGGGCGTGCCGCGCATCAGGTGGTTGATCGTGCCGACAAGCTCGCTCGAGCGGCGCCAGGCCTCCTCGCTCGAGCAGTCGCCAAAGCGGGAGTTGGGCCGCGGCTGGTCGTGGTTGGACCAGAAGAGGGCGTTCCAGCCGCCGCCCGCCGTCATTCCCTCCTGCCAGCTGGCGAGGGTGTCCCGAAGGGCCGCGATATTGGGCTCTGCCAGGGCCCATTTGTCGCCGTCCCGGTAGTCGACCTTCAGGTGATGGAACGAGAAGGTCTGGGAGAGCTCGTGGTAGCGGGGGGCGGAGTAGCGGATGCAGTTCTCGATCGACGTGGAGCTCATCTCGCCGACCGTCACCATCCCGTCGAGGCCCCCCTCGCGCACAAGCTCGCGGATGTACTCGTGTACGTGCGGCCCGTCCGTGTAGAACCTGCGCCCGTCCCCCTCGTCGTCGTCCTCGAGGTGGTCTGGCTTGGAGATGAGGTTCACGACATCGAAGCGGAAGCCGGAGACGCCCCTGTCCTTCCAGAAGCGGACGACGTCGACAAGCTCGCGGCGCACCTCGGGGTTGTCCCAGTTGAGGTCTGCCTGGCTCGTGTCGAACAGATGGAGATACCACTTGTTAAGGGAGGGGACGTACTCCCAGGCGCTGCCGCCGAACTTCGAGAGCCAGTTTGTGGGCGGCTCGCCGGGATCTTTGGCGGAAGCGCCCGGTGCCGCATCGACGAACTTGTAGTAGGCCAGGTACTTGGGGTCTCCTGCCAGCGCGCGCTGAAACCACGCATGGCTCGTGGAGGTGTGGTTGAAGACCATGTCGAGCATGAGGCCAATGCCACGCGCCCCGGCCTCGCGCGCCAGCTCGTCGAAGTCCGCCATGGTCCCATACATCGGCTCGATCGTGCGGTAGTCCGCCACGTCGTAGCCGTTGTCGACCTGGGGGGATGAGAAGAACGGCGTGATCCAGAGGTAGTCCACGCCAAGCCCCTTCAGGTAGTCGAGGCGCTGCGTGATGCCCCTGATATCGCCGATCCCATCTCCGTTGGAATCGTTGAAGCTCCTGATGTAGATCTGGTAGACGACCTTGTCCCCAAGCTGTTCCGCGCGGTCCTGCATGACAGCGCCCCTCTCGGCACGAGGGGCTGGGAAGGCGGGGTTCCCAGCCCCGACGGATTCATGTGGTTGGTGGCGGGCGGTGGACGCCTCTCCACCCTGGCCCTCGGCTACGACTCGAGTGCAGCGGAAGTGCCGACGCCACGGTCGATGCCCTTGCGCTTGCCGATGATGAGGGTGAGTGCGAAGGGGATCGCGACGGCGAGCAGCATGCAGAGGGCGTACATCGGGATGTACGGGGGCTGCATCGAGAGGATGCCGGGCAGGCCGCCGACGCCGATCGCGTTGGCCGTGCAGGAGGTGACCGTGCAGAGGATGGCGGCGCAGGAGCTGCCGATCATGCTGCAGACGAACGGGAAGGTGTACTTGAGGTTGACGCCGAACATGGCGGGCTCGGTCACGCCGAGGTAGCAGGAGAGGCAGGCGGGGATGTTGACCTGCTGTGCCCTCTCGTTCTTCCTCTGGAGCACGCACATGGCGAGGACGGAGGAGCCCTGGGCAATGTTGGAAAGGGCGATCATGGGCCAGAGCATTGTGCCGCCGGTCTGGGAGATAAGCTGGAGGTCGACGGCGTTGGTCATGTGATGCAGGCCCGTGATTACGAGGGGAGCGTAGACGGCACCGAATATGGCGCCGAAGATAACGCGGAAGCCGCCGGAGATGCCAGCCCACACCACATCGCCGATCCAAGATCCGATGGCCCAGCCGATGGGGCCGACGATGAAGTGGGCGGTCATGACGCCAAGGAGCAGCGAGCAGAAGGGGACGACGATCATCTGGATGATGGTGGGGCAGATCTTCTTGAAGAAGCGCTCGTAGTAGTTGAAGCAGACAGCGGCGAGGATGGCAGGAAGGACCTGGGACTGGTAGCCGATCATGTGGACCTGGGCAAAGCCGAAGTCCCAGGTGTGCGTGGCCCAGTCGGCTTCCGTGGCGCCCGGCACCGCGTAGGCGTTCATGAGCTGGCCTGAGACGAGCGTGAGGCCGAGGACGATGCCGAGCATGGGGGTGCCGCCCATCTTCTTTGTGATGGACCAGCAGATGCCCACAGGGATGCCCAGGTGGAAGACCGCCTCGCCGATGAGCCAGAGGAAGTTGTAGACGCCAGTCCAGAACTGGGAGAGGCTGGCAAGGGTCTGGGTCCCGTCTGGCCCGAAGTAGGGCATGTCGCCCAGGACGTTGCGGAACCCGAGGATGAGGCCGCCTGTGACGATGGCGGGGATCAGGGGTGCGAAGACCTCGGCGATGGCGCCCATGGCCCTCTGTACGGGGTTCTGGTTGCTAACCGCCGCCGCCTTCACATCGGCCTTCGAGGCCTCGCCGACGCCGGAGACGGCCACGAAGTCGTTATAGAAGTCATCCACGTCGTTGCCGATGATGACCTGGAACTGGCCTGCCTGCGTGAAGCTTCCCTTCACGGACTCCAGCGCCTCGATGGCGGGCACGTCCGCCTTGCCTGGGTCTGCCAGCGCGAATCTCATGCGCGTTATGCAGTGGGTCACGGCGGCGATGTTTGCCTTGCCGCCAACGAGATGCAGGAGCCTCGCAGCATCTTCCTGATACCTTCCCATGCTTCCTCCATTGCTCTGGGGCACTGGCCCTCCCTGTCTGGTAAACCTATCTGAATAGGTATGCTGAAAGCATACGCCATACCTATTCAGATAGGTATGCAAGGGCCGGGGCGTCCACAGACGGCAGGAATCGGACGGCGAGCGGAACCTCTCCTACGGCTGACTCGGATGGTGCCGGCAACTCCACGCTTCCTCATGGGGAGGAGCCTTGCCGCCTCCTGTTCCGCTACCATCGGGAGGGTAAGGGCTATCCAGATGGGAGTGGAGCGCATGCGAGCGGTATACGATCAGGTCTACGAGGGCCTTCTTGAGAAGGTCGAGGACGGCAGCTATCCGTATAAGGGGTTCATTCCCTCGGAGGCCGAGCTCTGCGACCAGTATGCCTGCTCCCACAACACGGTGCGGCGCGCCATCAGGCTGCTCGCCCAGGAGGGCTACGTCCAGCCCATCAACGGCAAGGGCGTACGGGTGATCTATCTGCCCGAAAAGAGGGAGACCTTCTCGATAGGGGGGATCGAGACCTTCAAGGAGGCGGCGCGCCGCAACGGCTTCGAGGTGGAGACGAAAGTCGTCGCGCTGGGGCAGACGACGGTGTCCGAGGGCTTCTCGCAGGAGAGCGGTTTTCCGGAGGGCTCGGAGGTCACCCATGTGGAGCGGGTGCGCTACATGGACGGGCAGGCGCGGATCCTGGACCGCAACTGGTATCTCACGGAGCTCGTGCCTGGGATAACGGAGGAGATAGCGGCGGACTCCATCTACGCCTACATCGAGGGGGCCCTCGGGATGCGCGTCACGACGAGCAGGCGCACCTTCCTCGCCGAGAAGGCCAGGAAGGCGGACCGCGAGCTGCTCGACCTGGGGGACTACGACTTTGTCGCCGTCGTGGTCAACCACACCTTCAACGACGACGGCATCATGTTCGAGTACACCCAGTCTCGCCATCACCCGAAACACCTGTCGTTCACGACCGTTGCCCTGCGCAACCAGCTCTGAGGAGGCGGCGGCGCGTCGGCGCCGTGCTGCGGCCCGGGCGCTACGCCGGGATCGCCCGCTACACCAGGTCTCGAGCGGCGGGGAAGCCGTACGCCCCCGTGGCACTTCTGGCCCCGGCCGCGATCGCCTGCTCGAGCGCCCGCGTGGCGAGAACCCCCACAACGTCCACCTGGGCCTCGACCACGCCCGTTGCCATGACGAAGATCGTGTCGCCGTCGTTGGTGGTGTGCGTGGGTCTGATGGTGTGGGCATAGGCGTCGGCGGCCATCTGGGCCACCTTCGTGGCCTGCGCCTTGGTGAGCCGCACGTTGGTGACCACGCACGAGATGGTCGTGTTGGTCCTGCGCTCGAGCGGCATCTGCGCCGCCAGCGAAAGGACCTCCTCCTCGGTGCTTGCGAGGGCCGAGCCGTCCGCAGTGCGAAGGCCCGCGATCGGCGCGCCGGAGGTGGGGTCGACGACGTCACCGCAGGCGTTCACGGCCGCCACGGCACCGCAGACAAGCGCGCCGATCGTCTCGACGTCCTCGCCGAGGCCGCTCTTCATGGCCCGCGCGGGGCCTCCGACCTTTCCCACGGTGCAGCCGGTGCCAGCGCCTGCGTTGCCGCAGCCGAGCGGCTCCCCGCCGCCCTCGAGCGCGAGGCGCGTCGCCTGGGCCCCATCCGCCGCGGTGGGCCGGACGTGCGGGTCCCCGCAGGCCAGGTCAAAGACGCAGGCGCCGGAGACGATGGGCACAACGCCCACGCCCACGTCAAGGCCGATCCCATGTCGCTCCAGCTCCTCGGCGACGCCGCAGGACGCCGCGAGGCCGTAGGCGGAGCCCCCCGAGAGCACCACGGCGTTCAGGGTCTGGACGGTCTCCTCGGGGCGGAGAAGGTCGGTCTCGCGCGTCGCGGGGGCGCCCCCGCGCACGTCGACGCCACCCGTCGCCCCCTTGGGGCAGATGATGACCGTGCAGCCCGTGCCCGCCTCGGTGTTGGTTGCGTGCGCGGCGAAGATGCCGGGAATCTGGGTGATGCTCTCGATGCGCGCCATGGTCCTCCCATCGTCTAGAACGTGTGCAATGCCGTTTGCAGTATCTCGCTAGCCCGCGGTGCCCAGGCAGAGGGCAACGAGGCCTTGCGTCCCAAGGAGCGCCTCGAGCTCTCGTACGACGCGCGCGATGGGCAGGCCCACGACGTTTGCCCAGTCGCCCTCTATGCCGCTCACGAGGATCCTGCCGCGTCCCTGGATACCATATGCCCCCGCCTTGTCCATTGGCTCGCCAGAGGCCACGTAGGCGTCGATCTGCTCGTCCGTGAGGGCAAAGAACGAGACGCGCGTGGTCTCCACAAAGGAGCGGCTGCCACGTGCCGCTGCGGCTGGGCCCAGCTGCATGAGGCAGACGCCTGTGGAGACGTGGTGCGTGCGGCCGGACAGCTCGTGGAGCATCGCGCGCGCCGCCGACTCGTCTTCCGGCTTTCCCAACATGTCGCCATCCTCGGTCCACACGATGGTGTCTGCGGCGAGAAGGACGCCCTCGGCCGCCGTTCCCTCAAGGGAGGCTCGCGTCGCCTCGGCCTTCTGGCAGGCAAGGCGCTCCACCAGATGCGTTGGGGTCTCGTCGTCCCGGCGGGTCTCGTCAATGCCCGCGGGCACAACGGTGAGCGAGAAGCCGGCCTCCTCAAGGAGCTGCCGCCTTCTGGGGGACTGCGATGCCAGGTACATGCGATTCCAATCACTGGGTTCCGGTGTCCGTACGTAGCATAGCCGTTCCGGGACGGTTGGTCGAAAGGGGCGGGCATGACAAGGCGAGGGGCCGCAGCTGCGGCCCCTCGCCTGTGCCAACGCCGTATGAGCCGCGCGGGCTACTCGATGGTGATGGCGGAGACGGGGCAGTTGTCCGCCGCCTCCTGGGCGCTGTCCTCGGCATCCTCGGGCATGTCACCCTCGACGGCCTGCGCAATGCCGTCGTCGCCGATGGTGAAGACGTCGGGGCAGGTGCCCTCGCAAAGACCGCAGCCGATGCAATCCTCGTTGACAGAAGCCTTCATGTTGCGTTCCTCTCACTTGAACTTCCCGTCCCTGGGCCCCTTACCCAAGGTCGTACTCTTTTTACACGTTTCCGCTGCGGTGCGCAACGTTATTCTGCCTGTGGTCCAAAAAGAGCTGTGAGGCATGGGAAGGCCCCTCGGGCCGAGGCGTGTCCCCAGCGGAGGGGGTGAGGCCGGCATGCAGGGAGGCGGCGGGGCTCGCCATCAGGCGGGCTCGCCGATGCGCCGCCCTCTGCCGTTGGCGGTACCCGAGGCCGTGCTCGCAACAGTGACGCCCATTGCAAGGATACAGTTACTGATGGGGACTCAGGCAAGCCAGGATCTGCAAAGGTGGAAATGGTCAGGCTAAAGTATGGAAGCACCAATACGTTTCTCGTTCGTGGGGCACAGGGAAACTTGCTTGTTGACACCGGCTACGCGGGAACGCTCCGATCGTTCTACAAAGCCTTAAAATGTAAGGGCATCAGAGTTAAAGACATAGCATATGTGTTGGCTACGCACTACCATCCGGATCACAAAATGCGCCGCTAAAGAGCGACTGGGAGCACGTCTTCTCTTTTCACCCAAGGCGAGTGTTCTTTGCGCACGCGCCCGAATGGACGCCAAGGCGATGAAGGCCCGCAGGGGGATGGCGGCTTGCAGAAAAAGGCCCTCTGATGTGCATGGCGGCGGCAAGGTGCTGTAAAGGTTGATCAGCATATGGAGGAGGATGGGGTAGAGGAGATTCTTCGTCTTCATGTACACCAGCCCCAGCGCCACGCCGACGACCGTCGCATAGATCATCTGCACAGGCTGCCCATGCCAAAGGCCGAAAAGGACGCTCGACAAAATCGCCGGTGCGTATCCGCCAAACCCCCCTCTCCGCCACGGAATAGACAAGCCCGCGGAACAGCACTTCCTCAAAAATCGGACCGATAGCCACAGTAGAGAGGCAGACCCAGGAATAGCCTGCCTCCTCGGCCCCGTTCCACATGGTGGAGAAGTCCTCATAGGCTTCCGCCAAAATTCCCATTGGCACAAGGGCGTGCTCCGCAAAGAGGAGAACGAGAAGGGAGATGCCCGAAAGCCCCAAGGAACAGAGGGCAGAGGCCACAATCCGTTTTTTTGGAGAATTCCAGAGAGCAGGGGAGGGGGCTTCCTCGAAGCGAAAGCTTTCACAGGAGCAGGTATAGGACGAGAGACAGTGAGGTAACCACCGCATCGGCATAGTACTCGTTAGCCGAAAAGCCACCTTGGAGAAAGGGCATCTGAAAACTGGCGGAGAAAAGGAGGTCATAGAGAAGGGGGTTGTGAAAACCAGAATGAGACATACAGAAAGAGAGCAGCCTTGACTTTGTCATAAAGCCCTCCTCGGCAGCCAGCGTCACTACAGGATATTAGGTCCGCCGCCACGTGTACGGAAATCTTTTTATGCCGAGCGCGGCCATAGAATGCGTTGCGCGTCCGGGATCGCGTCGCTTCGTCAAGCCGCGGCATCAACGCCATGCTCTCAACGTGGAATACCTGAGGAAGAGCCCGGCGGTGTCGCGCGCCACGGGCTCGCCTCTGGAGCCCGTGCCTCAGGGCTCGTTCGCGTCGATTGTGTCCACTGTTGCCTGTGCATAAGGCCTGCATGTCGGATCTCTTCTTGTGACGTGGGCGCATCGAGGCCGGCACGCCCCGTTGGCGCATGCATCGAAACCGCCCTCGTCACACATTTCCGGAAGCTTTTGCGCCGAACTGCCCCTCGTTACACATGCCGTTCGAGGCGTCTTGGGTATCGCCTTCGCTATTGTTGAATATATATTCATAAAACAACAATATTAATGAATATCTTAGAGGCCGATGCCTTGGGTGGCCGCCAGATCGCGTGTAACGTAAAGCAGTTCGACGCAAAAAGAGGCGGAGTTGTGTAACTTAGGGCAGTTCGATGCAAGCAGAGGGGCTTCGAGGGCCTTGGGAGGCGCTGCGGGTGGGCCGGGTAGCACGCGACGCGGGGAGATGGAGCCCGGAGCCCGGTTGCGTCATGTGGCCTTGGGGCCATCCCGGCAGCAGGGGCGGGACCTCGGGACGTCCTTCTCCACGCGTCGTCCTCTCCGCGAGGATGAAGACGTCTCTCGGCACCGACTTGGCTGCCAGGCGTGACCGGAAGGTTGTCAAGCCTGTTCGCGAGGCGCGCTTCAAGCTGTCCTCCGCCTGCGTGGAGGGCGTGACCTTCAGGCGCATACCGGCTGCTTGTCATGGAAGATTTCATGGCCACGGCCGTTGCTGCCTACGCAGAACGCAGTTGACCTTTTCGAAGTCATTTCAAGCTACCAAGTACCATTTGCATCGATGCCTTGGAAGTATCTCCGCAGGTAGATTCACTGGTATTACCACTCACGGAGCAAAGCTGGCTCATCGCGGCGCAAATGCCGTGCTGACAAGATGGTGTTGATAGCATTTTAAATTGGATATGACAACATGATGTTAGGGAGCCGTCGGTGACACAGTCAATTGAATTGCCACTTGATATGCGACTACGGGCAGCTGACCAGTCCATGGCTCCCAAGTACTACATCGTCAAGCGTGCAATTATCAGGAAAATTGAGAAAGAAGAGTACAAGGAAAACGAGCTGATTCCCTCCGAGCGCGAGCTTACGAAGATGTTTGGAGTTAGCAGGATAACGGTACGTCGGGCAATTGATGAGCTTGTAGGTGAAAACTATCTCTACAGAATCCAAGGTAAGGGAACGTATGTTAAGTCGGACAAGATTCAACAAAACTTGATTTCGATTACCAGCTGTACCCAAGACGTCATAAACCTTGGAATGACTCCCAGAAGATATGTTATATCTGCATCGACGGAGATTGCCGACCAGAAGCGTCGGCGTCTCTTGGAGCTGGGTGACCATGAGCGGGTGTTTAGGCTCGAGCGCATCTACTTTGCAGACGATGACCCCTTAAACCACACGGCTACCTATCTCCCGTATAAGCTCTTTCCCGGGATTGACGCCCATGATTTCTCGCGCGAATCCCTCTATTCCGTACTTTATTCGCAGTATGGCTGCCAGATTACCACGGCAACAAGGACGATAGAGGCGGTCTTGGCAGAGGGGGAGATTGCGCGCTACCTAGAGGTGTGTTCTGGGACCCCAATTCTCCATTTTGAGTGTGTCACCAGGGGAAAGATTCGTGGGCGAGAGTGTCCCATCGAGTACTTCAAATGCTGCTATCGAAGCGACAAATTCAAGTTCTACATCAACCAAGTAATGGATGGAGGCGAGGGGGATAGGGGGAGCGTGTAACGCGTTTATGGAAGTACGTGGGGTTTGACAATTGCAGTGGCAAGAGGAAGAGGGGAAGGTCATGCAAGACTTTATAAACAAGAAAATGTCGCGCCGTTCGTTCTTCGGTACCTCAGCTGCAGTGACCACCATTTTGGGCCTCGCTGCCTGTGGCAACTCGAGCGTCTCGGATTCAAGCTCTGACGGTTCTGGCGATGAAGCCAAAGCCAAGCGTATTGCGGTCCTTTGCGACGACGCTGGCAAGAATGACAATGGGTACAACCAGGCAGCCGTTGAGGGCGCCCAGAAGGTCGGCAAGGACAAGGGCTGGGAAGTCAAAATCGTTGAGCCTGCCAATGGTGTTCCCGATGCTCTCGAGTCGCTTGGCGAGGATGGCTATGACATCGTATTCAATATGGCATACGACTTCGAGGCGTTGATTAACGGCGTTGGCGGTGTGGAGCCGCTCGCAAGTCAGTATCCTGACACCGAGTGGGTTATTTTCAACGACAACCCAAATAAGAATGACGACGGCTCAGTGAAGCACAAGAATGTCGTCGCAGTGCTTTATGACCTCAATGAGTCCTCCTTCCTTGCAGGTGCGCTTTCTGTTCTCGTGAATGAGAATGCCGAGACCCTGTTCAAGGGTGGAAACTACAGCTTTACCGACCCCAACACCGCACGTGCCTGCGGGTTCATTGGCGGCACCAACTCTGCCGGTATCGTTGTCTTCTCCTATGGATATATCACGGGCATCAATTACGAGGCGGAGAGGCTTGGCGTTATGTACGACTACTACGCCAAGTACGACGCGGGCTTCACCGACTCTGCTAGCGGTGCCACTGTTGCCGGTACATACTACGGCAATGGAGCAAACGTCGTATTTGGCTGCGCCGGCAGCGTAGGTGATGGCATCACGTCCAAGGCCAAGGAAGTTGGCAGGCTTGCGATTCAGGTTGACGGCAACAAGGACAATCAGCAGCCCGGCTACGTTCTGACCTCCGTGCTCAAGAATACGAACGTCCCAGTTCAGGCCATCTGTGACGCTCTTGACGATGGTCTGCTCTCCTCTATGGATAACCTGCAGGATTACTCGCTCTCCTCTGGTGCGACGGGGCTTACTGACTGCGCGGAAATTCAGAAAGCAATCACCACCGACGAGGGCAAGGCGAAGTGGGAAGAGATTTGGACGGAGATTGAGGACCTGAAGGGCAGGGTTGGCAGCGAAATCAAGGTTGTCAATGCACAGAACGGCGAGACTTTCGATCCCTCTGCATGTCCGAATGTGAACATCAAATAAAGACACGCTGCGGGGCGGTATGCCGCCTAGGCGTCCGCCCCACGCGCTATTCCCCAGATTGGTGGTGCGCTCGTGGGAAACGTTATCGAGGCGGTTGGCCTCACAAAGACGTTCGGGGACTTTGTTGCCAACGATCACATTGACCTTGCCGTCAAGAAAAACGAAATCAAGTGCATCGTTGGAGAAAATGGTGCCGGTAAGTCTACTCTCATGAACATGTTCTATGGCATGTTGCAGCCTACCAGCGGGAAAATAATTCTGAGGGGCGAGGAAACCCACTTTAAGTCGCCGGCGGACGCCATCTCCCATGGCCTGGGTATGGTCCATCAGCACTTTAAGCTCGTGCCAAGCCTGGCAGTTTATGAAAACGTGCTTCTCGGGGCAGAGATTCTGCGGAAGGGAACCTGTCTCATCGACACGCAAGAGGAAATCAAGGTTGTCTCGAATCTCATAGAGAACTACAAGTTCGACTTGGATGCCTGCGCAAAAGTCGAAGACATCTCCGTTGGGTCTAGGCAGTGCGTCGAGATTCTCAAGATGCTCTACAGAAACGTTGATGCACTCATCATGGATGAGCCCACTGCCGTGTTGACGCCCCAGGAGGTGGACAAGCTCTTCGATAACCTGCGAGAGTTGCAGAGGCAGGGCAAGACAATCATCGTCATTACGCATAAGCTTCGCGAGGTCATGGAAATCTCCGATTCCGTTACCGTTATTAAGCACGGCAAAGTCGTTGGCTCTGTAGCAACCAAGGTCACCTCGCAGGAGCAGCTCGCACAGATGATGGTTGGCCGTGAGGTGATGCTTACTGTTCATAATGACGTGACAACATCACCATCAAAGGCCGTCTGCCTATCGGTCAAAAACCTATCCACTATTAACGAGTATGGCAAAGAAGTCCTCCATGGCGTCTCCTTCGATGTGCATAAAGGAGAGATCCTTGGCATTGCAGGTGTTGAGGGCAACGGCCAGACAGAGCTCGTAAAGGTGCTCACGGGGCTCATGACCACCACTTCTGGCAGCGTCATGCTTGATAGCAGAGACATTACAAACCAGTGGCCTGACTCACTGCGTTCCGAGGGGATCGCGATCATTCCGGAAGATCGCTTTGAAGATGGGCTCTGCTCAACAATGAGCGTTGCCGACAACTGCGTCGCCGGCCACCTCAGCAGCCCTGCGGCGTGTAAGCGCGGCCTTCTCAAGCGCAAAGCCATACTGGCAAGAAGAGATGCCTTGCTTTCAAAGTACGACATTCGCGTTGGCGATGTCGATGGGCCGGTTGGCGCTCTATCTGGAGGCAACGCCCAGAAAGTCATCATTGCGCGAGAGCTGGAATCTTCTGCCAAGCTTCTTATTGCGTGTCAGCCGACCAGGGGCGTTGACATTGGGGCCACCGAATCAATTCACGAGGAGATTCTTCGCTTCCGCAACAATGGCAACTCCGTCCTTCTGATTTCAAGCGAGTTGACAGAGGTCCTTGGCCTTTCAGACCGAATCATCGTCATGTGCAAGGGGCAAATCACCGGCGAGGTATCACCTGGGGACACGACGAGTACAGAACTCGGCCTGCTCATGGCAGGAGTTAAGCAGAAGGAAGGCGAGAAAGTTGAGGGTTAGGACTGTAGGGGTACGCGTTCTCAACTCGCTCATCCCCGTCCTTCTGGCGTTTGTCGTGGGCGGCATTGTAATTGCATCCATTGGGGAGAATCCCCTCGATACCTATTGGATTCTCATCAGCAAGTCTCTATTAACCCCAAAGGGCTTCCTCACTACCTTGCACTATGCGGCGCCGCTTATCCTCACTGGTCTAGCGATAGCAGTGAACTTCAAAGCGGGCATCTATAACATGGGCGTTGAGGGGTCTGTGCTGCTGGGTGGCTTCTTTGCCGGCATCGCCGGAGCATGTCTTCCCGCCACGCTTGACCCTACCGTGCTCAAGCTGGCGTGCCTTCTGGTCGGTATAGCCTGCGGCATGCTCTACGTGATGGTTCCCGCCGTACTCAAGGCGTATTTCCATGTTGACGAGATGGTTGTTACCCTCATGCTCAACTATGCCCTCGCCAAAGTCCTCGAGTTTCTCTCAACGGGAGTATTTCGCGATCAGGGCGCAGGATATGTCTGTACGCCCACCATTGGCGATGGCGCAATGTTCCAACGAATTACCAGTGCGAAGCTCACGCCGTTCTTCTTCATAGCGCTTGCTGCTTTTGCCACCATGTTCTTCGTAATGAACTGCTCCAAGCTTGGCTTTGAGATAACTGCAATGGGCAAAAACGTTGAGTTTGCCGATGCCATGGGCATGAGAGTCCGTCGGAAAATCATTGCGCTCATGCTCATTTCCGGTGCGCTTGCCGGGCTTGCTGGAGCAGGATACATGCTTTCTGACCAGTATCACTACACCCTTTCGTTCTCTGGCGACCCCGGTCTCGGCTGGGATGGCATGCTCATCGCTTTGCTCGGCAGCCACTCTCCCGTCGGGATCCTTATCGCGGCTGTTTTCTACGCCGCCCTTAAGACTGGTGCAGACAACATCAACCTCTATTCCTCGGTTCCCAAGGAGATAGTCACGGTTATCCAGGGACTCATCATCCTGTTCCTTGCTGTGAAGCTTCTTGATGAACGCTTTGGGCTGGGGGATCGTGCGCGGAAGCATATCTCTCATAGGTATTTGGCAGTTCAGGCATCGGCTGGCGCAGCGTCCGACGATAACGCTGGGGAGGCATAGAGATGGACCTGCTTGCAAGCATTCTTTACGACACCGTTTACCATGCGGCCCCCATCATCCTCTGCGTCATTGGAGGCGTGTTTGCTTATCAGGCCAATGTCCTTAACATTGCTCTCGAAGGGATGATGGGGATTGGTGCGCTTGCGTCAACCCTAATGGTTTATTTCACAAGCAGCCTCGCTCTGGGACTTTTTGCCGGCGTTGTTGCGGCTCTGATCTTCGGTGCCATCTTCTCAGTGACGAGCGTCACGTTCAAGGGGAACGTAATCATTATTGGCGTTGCCCTCAACCTCCTCGTGACCGCGATAGCGGGATTTGTCATGGTGAGGATGGGTGTCGCCAACATCTCTCTGTCAAGCCTGAACGTATCTGATCTACAGATCACCATTCCCGGCATCGACACGATCCCCATCTTGGGACCAATTGTTTCTGGACATCCTGCCCTCACATATGTTGCCTTTATTGGAATATGGTTGATGTGGATGCTCTCCTATCGAACGAAGTTCGGCACGTACGTGCAAGTAGTTGGCGAGAATGAGGATGCTGCGAAGTCACTCGGTCTCAAGACTGGCTTTTATAAGATCACTGCGATTCTAATAGGTGCCATGACCTGCGGACTTGCGGGAATTAACCTCTCGACAGAGCGTCTGGGACTCTATACCAATGGCATGACCGCGGGTAGAGGGTTTGTCGCAATCGCTGCCATCTACTGTGGACGAGGGGACCCACTCAAGTCCTCACTGTATGCAATCCTCTTCGGCTTCGCTCGGTCGCTCTCGATCAACCTGGCCATCTATGCAGGGCCTACCTCAGGACTCTTCGACGTAATTCCATATGTCGTGATGGTCATCGTGCTCCTCATCGTGCAGATTTCCAAGCGCCGCAACGTACACACGAGGGGGTTCGCAAATGGATAGCGTCGTAGAGCAGAGATCTGGGAGCGCCCTCCTCGTCGTGGACATGCTGCGAGATTTTACAGATCCCGGCGGGTCGGTCTTCTATCCCCAGAACCGCGAAATCCTTCCAAGGGTTAAGGAGGTCATCGGCGTCTGCAGGGATGCAGGAATCCTCATCGTCTTCCTGAAACACTTCAACAGGGTAGGCAAGGTTGACGAGAAGTCCTCTTCCATGAGGCCAAATTGTATTGAAGATACGTGGGGCGATGAAATTGATCCGATGCTAGATGTGGACCCCACAAGGGACTATGTCATTAAGAAACGTCGATACTCAGGATTCTTTGGCACTGATCTCGACCTTGTCCTGCGAGAGAACCACGTACGCAACGTCATTGTCGTAGGTACGAAGACAAATTGTTGTGTCCGCGCAACGATTACCGATGCGTTTTACCTTGACTACCAGCCCATCGTGGTCCGTGAGTGCGTGGCAACCAACTCTGACGTTGTCAACCAAGTGCATCTTGAGGACATTCGAAAGTATCTTGGCGAAGTCATTGGTATGGACGAGCTGTTTGCTCGGATTAAGGAAGGGGTGCTTTGATGGGCGGGCGAGTCGTGCTGACGTCTGGGTATGTGAGCATGGATCATATGATTGAGATTTCGACTCCGGCTCGCGTGGGATATACATCCATCATTACCAACAGCACCTGTACGAAGACGTATTACGGTGGCTGCTCAGTCAATATTGCATATGCGCTTAGTAAGCTGGGCGTTCCTACGAAGCCGGTTCTGAGAGTTGGAGATGACTGGGAAGAGAACGGATTCCACGCTTTTCTCGAGGATGCCGGTGTGGGCACGGATGCGATTACCGTAATTCCAGGTGAGGCTACCTCAGCAAGCTACCTTATCCAGGACGCGAATGGGCGGCATATTACCTGCTATTACCCTGGCCCGATGGCTCCGGAGTATTTTGCGCCCGTGTCCGACGATTTATTTGAAGATGTCGGGCTTGGGATCATTACCGTCGCCTCGCAGCGGGATAACGAGGAGTTCTTTGAGAGGTGCAGGTCACATGATATCCCCATCGCATTTGGGATGAAAGCCGACGAGACAGCGTTTCCCGTGGGTTTCCTTGAGAAGCTGCTATGCCATTCGACAATTGTGTTTACCAATGAATCGGAGCGTCGATGCATTGAGAGGATGTTCGGCCTTGAGACCATGGAGGAAATTCTCTCCGATGAAGTCAACACGATTGTTACGACTTTCGGCCCGAGGGGTTCCTCTTGGTCCCATCGGTTGCCAGACGGTAGCGTCGAACGTGGTTCGGTAGGCGTCGTCCCATGCTCCAACGTCGTGGATGCAACGGGCGGGGGAGATGCGTATATGAGTGGCTTCCTGTATGGCTGGATGCAGGGGAAGGGCCTTGCGGAGTGCTGCCGGCTTGGCGCGACACTCTCATCTTTTGTCCTTGAACAGTATGGCTGCTGCAATTCCGTTCCTAACGAAGCCGAGCTTCTCGGGAGGCTCGAGAAGAACCGAGGCTCAATTGGAAGGATGCGTGACTAGTATGGTGACGCTCTATCTGAACGCAGAGAAAACAACGATCGCGCCATATGTCATCTTTTCGGGCGATCCTTGGCGCGTCGAAGTCCTGAAGCGCTATTTGGATAACCCGACCCACGTTGCGTTTAATCGGGAGTTCAATACGTATACGGGGAGCTACCGGGGTGTTCCGATTACGGTGAGTTCTACGGGGATTGGCGCATCGTCTGCGGCAATTGCCTTGGAGGAAATGTACGAGGCGGGGATGAAAGTTGCCGTAAGGATGGGAACCTCGATGTCACTTTTGGATGACATGCTGGGCAACTTCATCATTCCGGCAGCGGTAATGAGGCGCGATGGCACAAGTGACACGTATGTCGAGCGCGGGTATCCCGCAGTTGCCGACATCGAGCTCGTAAATGCCATGAACAGGACGGTCGTGGACCATGGTCGCAGGTACCTTAACGGGATAACTTGCAGCATGGACGGCTTCTATACCCAGATGCACGACTCGCGACTGTCCCAAGAGCAGGGCAGGGACATCTCGTCGACCTTTGACGAGATGAAGAAACTCCATGTCTGTGCGATTGATATGGAGTCGAGCTGCATTCTCACGGTTGCGGGCCTCATGGAGGTAAGGGCATGCGTGGTTACTGTCGCCACGGTACTGGAAAACCTCAAGGACAGCCTCAAAGGGGATGAAAGGACATCAGCGGAAGACTTGCTCTGCCGGGTGACTCTCGAGGGGCTTGCACGATTTGTGGCAGCCTGATTTCGCTAATTAGGGACCAGCGGAAAGGATGAGAGATGAAGGGCATTGATGGCGTAATTAAAGTCTGCGGGGGATTTGTAATCGGTATGGTACACTGCCTTCCGCTTCCGGGATCGCCGTCATATCGAGGCGACATCAACAAGGTTATGGAGCAGGCTGTCGAAGATGCGAAAACGCTTGAGCGTGGGGGCGTTGACGCGGTGATAGTTGAGAACACCAACGACAGCCCGTTTACCGAACTCATTTCGAAGGCTCAGGTCGCTGCCCTCTCTGCAGCGACGGCACTTGTGAAGAAAGAGGTGAAGATCCCCGTGGGCGTGGATGCCTCCTTCAACGATTGCGAGGCCAGCCTAAGCATCGCCGTCGCAAATGACTGTGACTTTATTCGTGTGCCGGCGTTTGTCGATGCGGTGGTGAATTGGTGCGGCATCGTTACCCCATGTGCATACAAGGTGATTGATCTGCGCAAGCGCCTAAACGCCGGGAATGTTATGCTGCTCTGCGACATCCAAGTGAAGCACAGCAATATGCTTCTTCCCCAGATTCCCATTGAGGAGAGCGCGAAAAATGCCGTGGCTGCCGGTGCTGATGCAATTGTCGTTACTGGTACGACGACGGGCGAGGAGACGCCGATCGATATGATTCGGCGGGTTAAGGACGTCGTTGGCATTCCGGTAATGGCTGGTTCCGGTATTAATCCGAACGACATTGCTGAACAGTTCAAGATTGCCGACGGTGCCATCGTGGGATCCACATTCAAGAAGGGTGGCCTCACGACTAATCCAGTTGACTACGAGCTGGTAAGGAAGCTTCTCGCGCCGCTCGGAAGATGACTAAGATCCAGATTCGACTGTTCGCTCCGACGAAATTCTGTTGGAAAGAAAGGTGGTCTGACAACGATGATGAGACCGATGAAGCTTGCGGGTAGCGAGTTGATGTTTGGTAGGGGGAGCCTTGAGTACGTCAGGACATCCGTTCGCTGCAAGAAGGCTTTTATTGTTATTGGCGGTCATGCGGTCGAGCGCAACGGCTCCCTGGAAAAGGTCGAAGAGTGCTTTCATCAAGGGGGGGCAGAGACCTTCGTATTCAAGGGAGTTGAACCTGACCCTCATTTCTCTACCGTTTACCGTGGCGCACAAAGTATGCTTGAGCAAAAACCTGACCTGATTTGCGCGTTGGGCGGCGGCTCTGTGATGGATGCCGCCAAGACCATGTGGGTGATATATGAGCATCCAGAGCTTAAGAAGCTCGACCAGATCCTACACACCAAGCCGCTGCCCAAACTTCGTACAAAAGCCCGTTTTATGTGCATTCCCACCACATCTGGTACGGCATCTGAGGTATCGCGCTCCGTTGTCATTACCGATGACGAGAAGGGGCGCAAGCATGGTCTCGGAGACATGGAAATGATGCCGGACATCGCCATCTGTGATCCCGACGTGACCAGAAGCATGCCGCAACGCGTTACTGCAGAAACCGGAATGGACGCGCTCACCCATGCCGTTGAGGCCCTCGTCTCCAATAGGATCAACTATGTTGCCGATATTCTCGCCACCGCAGCGGCGGTTGATATCGTTACGTGGCTGCCCAAGGCATATGCAAACGGCGATGACATGCAAGCACGCGAGATGATGTGCGATGCATCTATGACTGCTGGACTTGCCTTCACGAACGTCTCGCTTGGGATTGATCACTCTATGGCCCAGACCATCGGTGGCTTCTTCCCGATTGCGCATGGGCGTATCTGTGCAATCCTGCTGCCCTATACCATTGAATGGAACAGTAGGGATGAATGGGCAAGGAAGCGCTATGCGACCCTTGCGAATAAGATGAGCGCAACAGACCTGGCGCAGCTCGTTCTCGACCTCAACACACAACTGGGTATACCCAATACGGTGAGAGATGCGGGGATTGACGAAGAGGCTTACCTGAACAACCTCCAAGAGATGGCGGAGACCTCGCTCCATGACGGATGCACAAAGACGAATCCTGTCATTCCAACAGTCTCCGAATTCGCCGATCTTCTCAAGAAGGCATACTACGGAGCGTAACGGAACTGGGATGAGAGTTGTGTCCACTACGGAGGAGGCGTACCAAATGAACCTCATTCTCTATCTCTCCAATGGGTATCCGACCATTGAGAGCAGCATTAAGATGGCAAAGACGTATGTGGATGCGGGCTGCGACATGATTGAGATGGATTTTCCCAGTCGCAACCCCTTTCTAGAGGGGGACTTCATTGCCAACAGGATGGCGGCTGCCCTCGAAAATGAGTCCAATTACGACAAGTACATGGATGGCATGGCTCGAGCACGCGCTTTGCTCCCTGACACCAAGTTCATAATCATGGCCTACGAGAATACCGTCCTTGAAATTGGCGTTTCCCGATTCGTGGCATTTTGTAAAGAAAACGGGTTTGAAGACATTATCTTGGTTGGGCCTGATGGGAATACGATTAGGAACGAGCTCATTAGCTCTGGCCTAAAGATTAGCTGCTACGTGCAGTTTGATCTTCCGGAAGAGGAAGTTCGGCAAGCGTTGGAATCAAATGGGTTCACGTACATGCAAGCCGTGCCTGCCCCCGGGCAGGCGACCTCTCAACATCCAACGCTCAAGTCTTGCGTTGACTATTTGCGCGAGCGTGGATTGAAGAGCCCAATCTACTGCGGAGTTGGAGTACATACTCCGGAGGACGCGCAGATGGTGAAAGAGGCTGGCGGTGACGGAATCTTTGTAGGTTCAACAATCCTTAAGCTTCACGATAATGCCCCCGCACTTGTCGAGAAGATCCATGAGTTTAAGGAGAAGTGCTGAGTCCGGTCGAGCGGTATTATCCAACATGGTCACTGGACCAGACGCGGCCCCTGCCCAAAATCAGCAGAGGCCGCGTGTCATTGCTGGTGCCGGCCGTGCCAGCGCGGCAGACTACTTGAGGGGGAAGCCGATTGCCACGTTCACAAGCGCTACTTGTAGGTCTGCATGTCGGATCTCTTCTTGTAACGCTCTGCCTGTACCATGACTGTCGCTGTCGCGATTGCAATGACGCACTAGACGCCGACCCCTATGGCTTTCAGATAGCGATACAGCGGAAGCGGCGTGACGATGAGTGGGAAGAAAAGTGCGGAAAACAGCCTGGCCAGATGACCAAGCTCCATCCGACTGCGCCCACTGATCTGTTCCCTCATGATGATGGCATCGCCTTTGATGAGTTGATCCAGTGATACGTTGAAGGCGTCACGCAGAAGAATCAAGCTGTGGACGTCTGGATAGCCCTTATCGTTTTCCCAGTTAGAGATCGTCTGCCTGGACGCCACATCCATCAAAAGGCTTTTACAATCGGCCCCATATGCCTGTCAAGACGCTTTTACGTGCCTGATTTTCCTGGGATTTTCTCTGGTTGCATCGCCGCCAAGGGAAAGCCTGCCTTTTCGGTCATGCCAAGGCTCGTCTCCATGGTCATGTGGGCCCATTCGCAGCGATCGCGCCCTGGCGGGGCCTCGGGCGCCCGTCCGGTATCGGAGAGGGCGCTTCCGCATCCCCGCGCATCGACGCCATCGGCTTGGCCATCAGCACTTGAATTTGCGAAGCCATTCTCCCGTCCGGGACGCCATGCAATCTGCCAGCCCCTGCGCAGTCCCGCTGAAGATCACGTCTCCGCCTTCGTCCCCCGCTCCCGGACCCATATCGACGTTGTAATCTGCTTGGGCGATGAATTGCAGGTTGTGGTCAACAGCGATGACGGTAAGCCCTTTGGCGGTGAGCCGGCGAAGAAACTTGACCAGTTGCCCTACATCATGAGGATGCAACCCCGTGGTGATTTCATCCAGCACAAGCACGCTGTCTCTGTCCCGGGGGCGGCGCTTTAGAAAGCCGACGAGCTTCACGCGCTGAAGCTCCCCGCCGGAGAGGGTGCTGAGTGCCTGACCCAGCCTTAAATAGCCAAGCCCGACGCCTTGAAGCAACGTCACGACCCTTCTCACCTCGGGCTGGCTGGCGAAGATTGCGGCCACATCATCTAAACTCGCATCGAGAACATCCGCAATGGAAACGTCGCGCGCGCCGAAGGGCAGCCGAACGGACAGGGCGACATCGTTAAACCTTTTGCCACCGCACTGCTCGCATTCCGTTTCCACGTCGTCCATAAAGGCCATGTCAACGCGAATGGTCCCACGTCCCCTGCATGCGGAACACGCGCCTCTGCCATTCTCGCTGAACCAGCTTGGATCTAGCCCGGAGGCTTTTGAGAATGCCGTGCGAACCGGATCGGCCAGCTCCAGCACAGTCAAAAGAGACGAGCGGCTGCTCGCCGGCAGCGGCACTTGCTCAATCATGGTCACTTCGGGATGCTGTTCGGCTAAAACGGAAACCAAGGAGCTCTTTCCTGAACCGGCAACACCGGAAACAACCGTTAGCGCGTGGGAGGGAAACCCAACCGACACATCTCGCAAATTGTGAAGTCGGGCATGCGATACGTCAATCATGCTTGGCGAGGGAAGCCCCTTGCCGTGGAGCTGAATTCCGCCACGCAGGGCCTCCCCCGTGGGTGTCGTGCCATGCGCCAAACGTTGGGGGCTGCCTGTAAATATGATCTCACCGCCGTCTGCGCCCGCTCCGGGCCCAAGTTCAATCACATGGTCACAGGCACTTAAAATCTGAGCGTTGTGCTCCACAACGATGACCGTGTTTCCGGTGTCTCGCAGTTGCTCAAGCGCCCGCAGCAGGCGCTCGACATCCGCGGGGTGCAGTCCGCTTGACGGCTCATCCATCACAAAGGTCGCATCTGTGATCGGCGCCCCCAGCAGCCCGACGATACGCAACCGTTGCGCTTCGCCCCCCGATAGGGAGTCTGTGGGGCGATCCAGCGAAAGGTAGCCCAAGCCGATCTCGCATAGATACCTGCACCGGGTCAAGATGCTTTGACGCGGCCCTTCCACCGCCCTGTCCTGGATCTCCTCGAGATAGGAAACAAGCTCACCAATGCCCAAGCGCGATGCCTCGGCAATGTTGAGTCCGTTGAGACGGCTGGCGCGTGCGGCCCCATTGATGCGTTGGCCCTGGCATTCTGGGCACACGACTCGCCTGATGACCCTTTGTATCGCGGCGTCTCCTCTTTTCGTCGTCTTGGCCCCGGCCTTTTCCAGATATGACGCCCTGAGCCTTGGGATCACACCGTCGAATTTGCCGTGCTTTGGGTAGCCGGGCAGCGGATGCTCCAAGGGGACGTCTTTGCCGTACAGCAGAAGCCTCCGCGCGCCGTCTGGCAAATCTTTCCAAGCTACGTCTGCGTCGGCTATGCCGGAACACACGAGCCTCTTCCACCGATAGGTGCCTGGCTCAAAGGACGGGAAACGGATGGCGCCCTCATTCAGGCTCCTGTTCTGATCAATCAGTTCCGCAAGGTCTATGTTGTCGACATACCCCAACCCGGAGCATGCCTCGCACATGCCGCGCGGATCATTGGGCGAGTAGGATGGTGAAAAACCCGCAGAGGGCCTCGCCGAACGAGAAAACAAGAGGCGCAGGTACGGAGCAATGCCAACGGCTGTGCCAACGGACGAGCGTACATTCTTGCTGTATTTCTTCTGCCCGACGATCGCGGTGAACGTCAGGCCTTCCAGCCCCTCAACGGTACCGGGCTCCAGCGTCTTCATCCTTGCCTGCAAGAACGGGGGGAACAGGGACGCCACCGCCTGCTGTGCGCCGGATGCGAAGGTGGATATCAGGGAGGTTTTCCCCGATCCCGAAACTCCGGCTATCCCGACGAGCAGGTGCTTGGGGATGGATACCGATACGTCACGCAAGTTGTTTGTCTTGGCGCCGGTTATCTTGATTGCATCCGCAGCGCTCAAGGCCGAGCACCCCCTTCGGCGCGGCTTGCAAGCCGCGCCTCTTTCAGAGCGGAGGATAGTTTGTCAGACAGGCGGGCAAATTCCTCCTGCTCCTCTCGCGCCAGCACCCGTAAGGCAGCTTGATGCAAGGCGGTATGCTTGGCTGAAATGTCAGACAGCAGGCGTTTGCCATCCTCGGTAATGGATGTGCGAAGCTCCCTTCCGTCTGACTGATTTGGCGATTGGGAGATATAACCCGCAAGTTTCAAACCCCTCAACGCTTTAGATAGTTTTGCTCGCGATATTCCCAGGACCGTGCTTAGCCTTGAAGGCAAGACGTCCTTTTCCCTCGTAAGCTGGAATAAGATGTCGTATTGCAGCCAGGAGATGTTTTTTGGGTTGGCTAAGGCCCGCTCCGCAACCAGCTCGCACTGTAAATTGATCAAAGACGCCTTCAGGTCCATGAGTGCCTCTCCTCTGTAATAGTTTCTAATAAGAAATTATTACAGAGGAGAAAGCAAGTCAAGCACCTTCTGAAGCAGGCCGTAGCCTGGCTGTCCATGCGAACGGGTGGCCCTTGCCTATAGCGCAGCCCTCTTCCACTTTCTGATTTTGGTCCTAAACGTCCCAAAGGGAGCGACCGTATTCACATGGATGAACTTATAGACTTCCCACGCCGCCGTCTTGGTCGCCTCGTCAGCCCACTTTCTCATGTGCGGCTTGA
Source organism: Coriobacteriaceae bacterium (assembly GCA_004557505.1). Classification (GTDB taxonomy): domain Bacteria; phylum Actinomycetota; class Coriobacteriia; order Coriobacteriales; family Atopobiaceae; genus Tractidigestivibacter. The sequence goes on from SFGZ01000003.1 coordinate 94,938, forward strand.
ACAGCTCTTCCTCGCTCAGGGAATCGATCATGGCATAGAGGGACTCGATGTTCTCGTTTAGCCTGGCCTTCAACTCCTGAAGGGACAAGCCGGCATAGGTATCCGTGAACCACTGATACAATTCGCCAAGCTGGTTCCACCTGAAGTCATCCGATGGCGTCCTGACGGGAAGCCCCTTTTTCTCGTCTTCCTCCCATTTCAGGACCAGGCTTGTCCACCCCACCTGATAGGCAAGGTTTTCTGCTGGCGTTCGATCCACCGCATCCACCCGCCGGTCTTTCAGCTCCTCTGGAATCGGATCGAACTCAGATATATACCTCTCAAAGGCCTTCCCGATCTCCGTCTTGAGCTCTTCCTTGTCCTTGTAGGCTCGCATGATGGCCTCCTCGCGCCTGGCCTGACGCTCCCAAAACCCCTGACAGATCATCGTTTGCGACGTCCGCTCAGCCCTTGGCCCGCGACATCAATGCCGTTCCTCCTCAATTCGCCGGATCGTCAAGTCGGTCCCGGCCGTCGGTCTCGTCATGTCCCGTCACTTGGTCGGTATCTTGATCGCTTTTCTTAATCGGTCAGCGATCAAGTCGCCTTCTCCTGTACTTCTGGTTCCGACTGTTGGGCTTGTCGGGAATGGTCATCTCGACAAGCCCCTGCTCTAACGCCGGGGCCAGGTAGTTTTTCCGGAACGCAGGCCTGTGGGATAGCCCGAGCCGCCCATGATCTGGGCGGCCGACAATGCTCCGTCGCCGAGGACATCCAGCAGCTTGCGCACGGACGGGCCCATGGTCCCATTCGACGTCTCCTCTGCGCTTCCCACGACCGTGGTCCCCTTAAGGGTGTCGAGAATGATCTCCAACATGAGCTCGACAAACGCGCTGCTGTCGGCTTCCCTGTCCGATGTACCGAGGGCGTCGTAATACTCCTGCTGCCGCGAACGGAAGAACTCCTCTATCGGAAGCCAATAGAAAATCTCGTTCCACGCACCCAGAAGAAGGCTGTGCCACATCCTGTCGTCCACGATGGCGGTGACCTGTTCGAGGGAAAGTGAGTTACGCTCGATCGCAAGCGACGAGTGGATCGTGCGTATCCGGTTTTCCTTTCTCAGATGAGGGTTCAGATTGCCGTGGGACAGCACCCTGATCCGTCCGATCTGCTCGCTGATGGCAGCGACCAGGTTCGTGATCCTGTCCGTCATGTGAAACGGCGACTTGTATTCGCCCATGCGATTCGACACCTTATTTCCCTGTCCCCCGACCCCGCGACATCAATGCCACGTTCTCCACGTGGAACGTCTGGGGGAAGAGGTCGACGGGGGTCACGCTCACGGGCTCGAACACGCCCTCGTCGCGGAAGCGCGCGAGGTCACGGGCAAGCGTCGCCGGGTCGCAGGAGACGTAGGCGATGGCGCGCGCGGGCTGGTCGGAGAGTTGCGCCACAACGTCTGCCGCCAGCCCCGCGCGTGGCGGGTCGACCACGATGACATCTGCGTCGACGTCGGGAAACTCGATGCCCGCGTCGCCGCCGATGGGATCGACGTTCGTGACGTTCGCCGCGTCAAGGTTGTGCCGCAGGTCTCGCACCGCGGGCCCGTAGGACTCGACGGCCGAGACAAAGCCGGCCTTCCTGGCCAGGGGCAGCGTGAAGGTTCCCGCCCCGCAGTAGAGGTCCATGGCCTCGTCGTCGACGGCGGGGGAGAGCCCCTCCACCACAAGCGAGACGAGCTTGTCGGCGCCCCTCGTGTTCACCTGGAAGAACGACGGCGCCGAGACGCGCATGGTCTCGCCGCCCACGAGCTCGCCCCAGGAGCCCTTGCCGGAGAGCCGCTCCACGCCTGCGATCCGGCGCGCCTTGGCGGGGCCCTTCTGCATGACGCGCACGACCGAGGTCACCTTCGCGGCGTCGCCCAGCACCTTGGCAACCTGCGGGCGCGGGAAGGGCCCGGGTGCGCCCCAGAGGGCCACCTCGAGCTCCCCCGTGCGCCGAGAGGCGCGGATGCCCACGCGCTCGAGCCCAAGGTCGCGCGAGCCAGCAAGGTAGTTCATGGCCCCCTGCACGGCTTTCACGACTCCCTTGAATTTGGAGTCGAGCAGCGGGCAGGACGGGACCTTCACCACGCCGGCGGAACCCGCGGCGTGCATGCCCACCACGGCGCGCCCGCGCTGGACGTCCACCGCAAGCTCGACCTTGTTGCGATACCCCCATGGCTCCCCGGGGGCAACGATAGGCGCCACCAGGGCCTCGGCTTCCTCGGGCGAGAAGCGCCCCAGGCGCGTGAGCGCGTCCACGACGCCAGCTCGCTTGGCGGCAAGCTGGGCCTCGTAGGAAAGGTGCGCCCAGGGGCAGCCGCCGCAGACGTCCACAAAGGGGCAGAGGGGGCTCACGCGGTCCGGAGAGGCTTCGAGGACCTTGGTGACGTGCGCGCGAGAGAAGCGCGCCTCCTCGGCGTCCGTCTTGGCCTCGACGGTGTCGCCCGGGACGGCTCCCGTCACGAACACGGTCTTTCCGTCGGCATCGTGCGCGATTGCCTCCGGGCCGTAGCCCATGCGCTCTACCTTTAGCCTTGTCGTCATGTCCCTGCCCCTGCGTTAGTTGTCATCGATCGGTCCGCCAAAGAGTACGCCAAAACCGCGGCCGATGAGCGAGAGGGCGATGGCGAGGCGTCCGCGCTTCCTGCCCGTGGGGGCCGATCCTGTCGAGGCGGGCGCAGTTTCGGCCGCACGCCTTGGCTCGGGGCCTTGCCCGACCGCGGGGGCCGCCACAGGTCCTTGTCCGGCCGCCGCTGCGCCTTCCCGCCCCGCCGCCGTCCCGGCGTCAGCCAACGCGGCATCCGCGTGGCCGCCATCCGCCACCTCGGCGCTCTCCGCTGCGGTAAGCACGCGCTCGGCGACCTGGGCCGCGCGCTGCTCCTCGCGCTGCCTCGCCTCCTCGCGGCGCAGCTCGCGCTCGGCGACGCGCGCGGCCGCCTCGGGGGCGGGGTCGATGGAGGCGACCAGCTTCTCGACGGTGTGGGGGTGATCATAGCCGCCCGTCGCCGGCAGCGACGAGAGCGCCTGGGCCAGGCCGCGCGGGATCCTCTCGATGCGCGCGAACGGGGTGAGCTCGTCGGCCTTCGGGTGCTTGGAGTGCGCGCGCACGCGGGCGAGCGCGCGCAGGACCTCCTGGCTGTTGATGGGCGGCTCGTCCCTCTCGCGGGGAACCCTCTCCCACGTCCCCTCGGCGGTGAGCTGGCGCGCCTTCACGTTGTCGGCGAGCTGGAGGTTCACGAAGGTCAACACCAGCGCGCGGCAGACGGGGTCGAGCACGGGGTAGGCTATCTCGACGCGGCGCTCGGTGTTTCTCGTCATCATGTCGGCGCTGGAGAGGTAGATCGTGTCGGACTCGGCGCCAAAGGCATAGACGCGGGCGTGCTCGAGGAAGCGGCCCACGATCTGGCGCACCACCAGGCCATCGGTCTTGCCGGGGACGTTGGCGCGGATGCAGCAGATGCCCCGCACGATCATGAGGACGCGCACGCCGGCCTCGCAGGCCTCGGCGATCTTGTCGATCACGTCTCGGTCGGTGAGGGAGTTCATCTTGAGGAAGACCTGGGCCGGCGCCCCGGTGCGGGCGCGCTCGATCTCGCGGTCGAGCCCGCGCATGACGAGCGGCTTGAGGCTTGCCGGCGCAACGCCCAGCAGCTGGTAGGAGCCGCGGAGGTTGCCCAGAGAGAGGTTCCGGAAGAACGTGTTGCCGTCAGCGCCGATGGTGGGGTCGGCGGTCATGAGCATGAAGTCCGAGTAGAGCCTGGCGGTCTTCTCGTTGAAGTTGCCCGTGCCCAGGCAGGTGATGCGATTGATGCCGGAGGCGTCGTGGTAGGTGATCTGGCAGATCTTCGAGTGGCACTTGAAGCCCTCGGATCCATAGATGACGGTGCAGCCGGCGTCCTCGAGGCGCTCGGCCCAGGCGATGTTGTTCTCCTCGTCGAAGCGCGCGCGCAACTCCATGAGGACGGTGACGTCCTTGCCGGCCTCGGCCGCGGCGATGAGGCTCTCGCAGAGGTGGCTGCTCTTGGCCACGCGGTAGAGCGTGATCTTGACGGAGATGCAGTGGTCGTCCGCGGAGGCCTCGCGGACGAGGCACAGCAGGGGAGACATGCTCTCGTATGGGTAGGTGAGGAGGATGTCGTGGTCCTCGACCTGGTCGCGCATGGGGAGCTCGGGGTCGACCATGGGGGAGGGCTGGGGCTCGAAGGGGGGGAAGACCACGTCGGCGTGGGCCCAGTCGGGGATCTTTGCCTCGAGGCCATAGACGTAGCCGAGGTCGAGCGGCATGCTCACGTGGAAGACGCGGCGCTTCTCGAGGCCAAGCTCCTCGGTGATGAGGGACTCCCACTTGCGGCCCAGCTCGCCGGAGACCTCAAGCCGCACGGGCTGTAGGCGCTGGCGCAGCTTGAGGACCTTCTTCATGTGCTGGCGGTAGTCCTCTTCCTCCTCGACGCCCTCGCCGTCGGGGTCGATGTCGGCGTTGCGCGTCACGCGCAGCACGGCGGACTTCTTGGGGACGTAGTCGCCAAAGCTGCGGTCGAGGAAGGTGCGCATGACGTCCTCGATGAGGGTGTAGCGGGAGGTCCTGGCGCCGGACGGCAGCGCCACCACGCGCGACTCGGACGCGGGGACCTCGATGATGCCCAGGACGCCCGACTCATCGGGGCCGTTGAGCGTGCATGCCACGAAGAGGCGGCCGTTCCTCAGGTTGGGGAAGGGGTGGCGCGGGTCCACGACCATGGGTGAGATGATGGGCGCGAGGCGGACGTCGAAGTACTTGGAGAGGGCCGTGCGGTCCTCGGGCGTGTACGCATCCGGCGTTACGCGCGCGAGGCCATGGCCGGAAAACTCCCCCTCGACGAGGGCGAGCGCCTCCTGCTGGCGCTCGACGCCTGCCGGAAGGGCCGCAAAGACGTCGTCGAGCTGCTCGGCCGGCGTCCTGTTGGACTTGTTGTCGCGCGGCTGGTTCTTGAGCGACGCGAGGTCGGAGAGCCCGCCGATGCGTATCATGAACCACTCGTCGAGGTTCGAGCCAAAGATGGCGCAGAACTTGAGGCGCTCGAAGAGCGGGACCGTCTCGTCAAAGGCCTCGTCGAGCACGCGGCTGTCGAAGCGCAGCCAGCTAAGCTCCCGGTTCTGCGTGTAGGAGAAGTCGCGCTTGCGGCGGGTGCCCGTCTCGTCCCTCTCGGTTGCGTCGTCGGCGAACGTCGCGGCGGCCTTCTCGAGCGCGTCTTTGCGTGCCGCGGCCTTTTGGGGCTTGGCGTCCTCCGACGTCGTCGTCTGTTGGTCTGACATGGCCATTCCTTCCCCGTGCGCAGCCCCGCGCGAATGGATGTTGTTCTGGTCTTGATTCTAGCAGGCGCAAAACGACGCATCGGGCTCTCATGGGGTATCGTCTTGATGATGGGGGGATACTTACGAAAGCATTACGGAGGGTGCGATGACGACGGGCCTCAACATTCGCTCTGAGATCGGCGAGCTTCGCAAGGTCATGCTCCACAGGCCCGGGGACGAGCTCCTCAACCTTTCGCCCGACAACATCGGGCGCCTCCTCTTTGACGACATCCCGTTTCTGGAGGCGGCGCAGGCCGAGCACGACCGCTTTGCCCAAATGCTCCGCGACGAGGGCGTGGAGGTTCTCTACCTTGACCAGCTCGTGGCCGAGGCCCTTGCGGCAGACCCCCCGGCACGCAGCGCGTTCATCCGCGACTACGTGGCGGAGTGCGGCCTTGACGGGCCGGGCGTGCGCGAGGCGGTGCGCGGGCGCCTGGAGGCCATCGACAGCACGTGGGAGCTGGTCGAGAAGGCCATCACCGGCGTGCGCGCCGACGAGGTTGACCTTGCCTCGGTGCAGGATGCGTCGCTCGCCGACGTGATGGAGGCGGGCGGCGGAGACGAGAGCCCCATCCTGGTCGACCCCATCCCCAACGTCTACTTCACGCGGGACACCTTCTCGGTCATCGGCGGCGGCGTGAGCCTCAACCGCATGCGCTCGGCAACGAGGCGCCGCGAGTCGCTCTTCGGGCGCTACCTCTTCGCGTGCCACCCGACGTACGCGCATGCCCCCATCTGGTACGACTCTGCAAGCCCCTACCACATCGAGGGCGGCGACATCCTGGTGCTGAGCGCCAGCGTCATTGGCGTGGGCATCTCGGAGCGCACGCAGCCGGCGGCCATCGACCGCCTTGCCAGGCGCCTGCTCTGGAGCGACGAGTCCCCGGTGCGTGCGGTGTATGCGTTCTCGATTCCCCACAAGCGCTCGTTCATGCACCTTGACACGGTGTTCACGCAGGTGGACGTCGACACCTTCACGGTACACCCCGGGATCCTCGGCACGCTCAGGGTCTTCTCCATCACGCGCGGCGCCCACGAGGGCGAGACGCGCATCTCGCAGATGGAGGGCGCGCTCGACCAGATGCTTGCCAGCGCCCTGGGGCTTCCCGCCGTACGCCTCATCAAGTGCGGGGGAGACGATCCCATTGCCGCGGCCCGCGAGCAGTGGAACGACGGCTCCAACACCCTTGCGGTGCGCCCCGGCACCGTTATGGTCTACCAGCGCAACGCCGTCACCAACGACATCCTGTACCACGCGGGCGTGAACCTTCTCGAGATACCCTCGGCAGAGCTCTCGCGCGGGCGCGGTGGCCCGCACTGCATGAGCATGGCTTTCTGGAGGGACGACCTCTAGGCGCGTGGCGAGAGGGGTCGGCATGCTCGTTGCCGATTTGTCTGTTGGGCAGCTCGGTCCGTCGGCTATCCTTGCTGCCGATGGGGTGACTGCGAGGTGGAAGCATGGGCTGGTATATATGGACGGCGGTTCTGGCGGCGATGCCTCATGGGGTGTGGAGCTTTGGCCCCATGGTCCCCGGGCAGATTGGCCTAATGACTTTTTCGCTTGCCGTCATGCTGTTTTTGACTGTCAGCTCACTGGTGCCATGCCTCGGCGAGGGGTATAGGGACGTCGTTGCGCGCGCCCACGTCGTTCTTGTGCGCGCGGGATGGGTTGCCACGGCTGGGCTGGCCGTTGCCGAGGCGTATGCGTTTGCGCGCGGTTGCGACGGTCTTGTCACGGCGGAGCAGATAACTCTCAATGAGGTCATGTCGCTCGTTGAGTTTGCCTGCGCGGGCGCGGCAGTCTTTTGCTGGGCCGCTTCGTCTTTGGGCGATGGGAACCAAAAGGGTGCGCCTTCGCGAGAGACCATCACTGCGTCCTTCATGCTTGGGAGTCTGTGGCCAACGGCGTGCGTACTCATGGCGGGCCTCCTGAAGACCGGCTCGCCTTGGCCCCCGCTCTTCCTCTGCCTTGCCGTTTTTGCAGTTGCGCTGGCGTGTGGGGTGCGTTGCTACAGAGACGGTGGTACGGCTTGGGATGTTACCGCCTTGCTCTCTGGCCACATGGCGTTCCTCGCGTTTCGAAGCTTTGTGGGCGAGTATCGCATGGACCTCTTGGATGCCGGACTTGCAGATGCGTCTTTCTTCGGGTTCTTCTGTGTCTTCATTTCGTTGCTTTCGGTGGCGTTGCTGTTGTACGTCCGTTGGGATGAAAGGGGTCCTAAGAGGGTGGCTCGTGTTTCCTCGCGTGGTGATTGCCCGGAGGCGGGGGAGGGGGCTGCGCCTGCTCCTGCGGAGCGCACAAAGCGGCGCATGGAGCAGCGTCTTTCCGAGGCGTCGAGAAGTCCCCTAACCGAACGCGAGGCCACGGTTCTCGCCTGTACCGCCCTGGGGGCTACCGCGGCGTCCATCGCGTCCGATCTGGGGCTCTCCCCGGCTAGTGTTGCCACCTATCGGCATCGCGGCTATGAGAAGCTTGGCATTGGCGGGGCAAGGGAACTGAGAAGGGTTGCGGCCACTTTTGATTTGACTGAAAAACAGCCTGCGAGGGCCGGCTCACGAGACCTTGCCGAGGAAGGGGCCCCTGGGCGCAAGCCCGGATCCTTCGCTCCACAAGCCATTGCCTTTGCCTGCATTGTGCCGGCGCTGCTTTTGAATGCGACAAATAATGTGCAGGTTGGCGGGCAGTGGTACCACAGGGGTACGTCCTACATAACGTGGAGCGCGGCCCTAGTCCTCTCTTTGGTTTCGTTCCTCAGAACGGTGGCGCATTGTCGCGGTGCGTCGTCCCCTTGTTCCGAGCAAGGCCCTTTGGTTCGCGCCGCTGGCACGGTCATATCCCTTGTCCTTGTCGTTCTGCTGTCTTTTGGTGCCTTTTGCGGATGGAGCGGAATGTGGCTCTACAAGGTCTGGGGACCGGCCCTGCTCTTTGTGGCATCCCTTGCGGTGGGGAGAGCGCGTGTGCCAAGGAGGGGGCGGGCGCTTCCCCTCTGGCGCGTCTTGCTCACGGGTTTTGAGGCCTTGTTTTGCATGCCGCCGCTGGCTCTTTTGGCCTCTGCTGGAATTGCGATCGCCTATCACCTGGAGCTCTACTATGTGGGGATGGTGACGGATTGGATCTTTATCCTCTTCCCGTCGCTCATTTTCCTGGGCGTCGTGGTGCTTGTGTACCAGGCGCGGGTTGCGGCGGTTCCCATTGTGGAGCCAACAGACAAGGAGCTTGACCGAGTCTCGCACTATCTTCGTGGACGTGGCATCGATGGCCTGAGGCTGTGCGTTGTGCTTGACCTTGCCTGTGGTTATGGGGTGTTAGAGGTGTGCCAGCGGCGTTGCACAACCCTGGCAACGGTGAAGTCATACCGGCAGCGGACCTACGATGACCTCGGCGTCCATTCGATGCGTGACCTGAGAAAACTCCTGAGCCAAGAAGCCAAAGTGACAAGCTTGGAGCGCATGCATCCCCAAAAGTGACAGACAAAGACGCCTGATTCGTACACACTTCCCATGAGCAGAAGAAGCGACTCGCTTTAGGGGTGTGCATGATTATGGATAAAAGCTATTTCGAAACAGCGTTTCTTACAAGAGCGAAACTGCTTGCTGTGGCGTCTCTCTTTGCCCTGAGCATGTGCTTCATTCCCCGTGCTGCGTTGGCTCGCGGGGCTGTCAGTGCTGACGTCGTAGCAACCGTATCGTACGATGGTGCGAGTACTGGTGCGCCCTCATCCCGCTCTTGGTACGGGGATACGCTTAACTTGTTGAATACGCAATGCTTTCACGACCGGTATTTCGATGGCAATAATGTTGGCATCGAGATGACGGCAAGCTGTCCCATTGACGGCACGTTCACGGTGAGTCTGCTTCGAGTTACAAACGGAAGAGCGGCTTTCGTGGGATCCGCATCGTTCAAGCGCAACGGCTTTACCAAAGCTACTTGGGAGGGCGTTGGTTCCGGTACGTACCGGTTTGTGTGCAAAAAGCCTTCCGATGGCAAGCGGGTGACCAGTTCTGACGTTGCCATATACAGCTGGTAGGGAGGTGGTCGAGATGCGGCTGTGGTGTAAGCTGGGTAGAGACAAGCGTCTGACACGTGGCCTGGGCAACGTGTCTGCATGAATGGACTCATGCCTTACGGATTTGTTGTCTACAACGCAATCCCTTTCGTGGAAGGATGTAGGTTGTCATGACAGCGAAGATAAAGAAGGCTATTGTTACCGCTGGCTTGGCGCTTGTTACTGCTGCGGGTTTCGTTGCGCCTGCGTTGGCTGGCGGCGGCTCGTTTAACGCCTGTCTGCCTGCGTGGCAGATGCCTGCGACAGTTCGAAACGGCTACCATAATGGCGGCTCTTCGGCCGTGATTCAGGTGTACAAACGTTCTCATTACGGTGGCAATTTCTGGATTGAGCTGCCAGGCCAGGGACAATGCGCGGACTCCGTTACGGTCAATCCGGGAAAAATAAGCTACCCCGAATATTACAGCGCCTTTAGCGGCTCCGTGACGCTGATGGGGCATCAGGTGGGATGGGGTCCCAATGCATGCGATCGTGTCTCGGGGTACGTGAACTTCAACTAGCCGTGTATGTCTGATGCCATGGGCGGGGGGCGGTCGCGCACCCCGCCTTTCGGAACGGGCGGCGGACGGAGGGTGACATGGGCACGGGATCGGGTGTCCTCAGGTTCCAGCTTCGGCGCATGATGGCCGCAAAGGCGTGGCGCTATGCGATGGTGGTGGGGTTCGTGGTCATGTCGATCTGCTTTGTCCAGGCGTGCCTGGTGTTCTGGGGGCACGACGTGGGCGAGGTCCCCGCGGCGGACGTGGGGTGGGTGGGCAACTACGAGTCCATGCAGACGCCCCTCTTCTGCTTTTACCTCTACTTCTTGATGCCGTTTCTCGCGGCGTCGGTCTATGGGGACAGCTTCTTTATCGACGTGAGGCGCAGGTATGCGGCTTATATCGCCACGCGCTCCTCGCTTCGCCCCTACCTCTTCTCGGGAGCGCTTGCGGCCTTTGTGGGCGGCTTTCTTGTGGTGGTCGTTCCGCTGCTGGCGTCTCAGCTCCTCGCGTTTGCGGCCTTTCCCGCAACGGCCGGACAAGACGCCTACCAGCTTCTCCTGAACAGTTCGGCTGCCGAGGCCAATGCGGTCGGTTGGTACAGTCGCACCCTCTTCCTCGGTCCCTTCCTGAATGCCCGCTACCTCCTCAACCTCGCGTTCATCCTCTACGACGCCCTCTGGGGAGCCCTCCTTGCCCTTGCGTCGTTCGTCCTCTCGCTCTACGTGCGCACGAGCCGACTGCTCGTCGTGGGGGTGCCCGCCCTTGTCCTGATCGTCTCCTCGTACCTGCTTCCCCCGGACTTGAACGTGGGGCAGTGCCTGATCTTCTCCCTTGTGGTCCCACGGAACCCCGTCGTGTTCTTCGCCGCGCCCCTCGTGATGCTTCTGCTGCTTCTGGTGGCGCTGTGGCTTCCCTTTGCCAGGTGCAGGGACGTGCTGCTATGAGCGTCGCAGCGGGTTGTCCCCGCCTCTTCGACAGGAGGTTTGCCGTAGGGCTCTTCGTCCTTGCGGGGATCTGCGCTGTGACCGTCCTGCTACGGGGGGCAAGCGTCTCTGTTAGGGACGACGGTGCGCTCTCTGGCTCCTATGCCCAGCTTGCCAACTATAACCTTGCGGCCTTCGCGTACGTCCCCGTCTTCGCGTTCTGCGTGTCCGGCGCCGTGGAACCGCTGGACTCGGCCGTGTGGGTGAGCCGCTCAACTCGCATGGAGGCCCTACTTGGTGTCGTGGTCCGGCTGGTGGTCCGCGCGGTGGCGTTTTCCGCCCTTCTCGCGCTGTGCTGCCTTCTGGGCGCGCGGCTGTTCTCCCCAATGGGGTACGCGGCGGGAGACTACCTGGCGCTCGGGTTGCTCGCAGTCGCGCTCCAGGCCCTCTTCTTCCTGGTGGTGGGCCTTGTCATCCTTGTCGTTCGACTGATCACCAACACCGCCGCGTACGCAGCACTTGCTGCCTTTGGCTATGGCGCGCTTGACTACCTTCTGGGTATGACGCCAGCCCTCTACAACTCTGCCCTTTGGACGGGGTGGCTCCTTGCGACGGTTATGCCGGAGGACGGGCTTGTGGCGGAGGGGCTGGGGGCACTCCGCCTTGCGGCAGGCTGCGTGACGCTTGGCCTGCTTGCCGCCCATCTTGTGCGCAAGAGGGATTATCTGCCGAAGGAGGGGAAACCACGTGAGCTGTAAGAGACACGGCGTCCGCGTGGCCCGCCTGCGCCCGATGCCGGGCCTTCCCGCACGGGTGGTGGCGTGCGTGATGGTGAGCCTGCTCGCGACACTGTGCATGAGCATGAACAACCCAGATCAAGCCCTCTATGCGTTCCTGGGCGGCGATCTCCTCGTCCCCAGCCAGTATGGGGGCCGACCGTCCATCGTGGCGCTGCTTGCGTGGTTCTCTCCGTTGGCGGCCTTCTGCTTTCTCTTCTCAGATCTCGTGCCGAGCGGGCTCGAGAGGGACGCCTCGGCCGTGATTCCCCGCGTGGCGTCCCGTACGGCGTGGATGCTGGGCAGGCTGGCGCAGCTCGCGCTCTACTCGGCCTCGTTTGCCCTTCTTGGCCGGCTTGCAAGCGCCTTCGGGCTGCTTGCGCTTGGCTGCGGCGTAGACCCGTCCGAGCTGTTTGGGGTTGCGCTGGGTGATGCCGTGCTGGGGTTTGCGCTCGCGCTGCTTCTCGTGCTCGCCACGAACTGCCTAGCGCTTAGGGTCGACGCCGTGGTCGCCTTTTCGGTCGTGTTCGCGGTACACGTCGCGACCCTGGTCGGGGTCAGGTACATGCCCTATGGGGTGTCGAGGGCAGTCGCGCCCTGGCTTCCGTCGACGCAGGGGATCCTTGCCTGGCACGATTGCTCCGGCTGGACGACGGGGCTTGCGAATGGCGTGCCGGGCTTCAGCATTGCCGTCTCTCTGGCGTACCTGCTCGTGGGAGCTGTGATCGTCGCGTGGCTGGCCATTCGCCTCGTGCGCTCCTGCGATGTCCTCTGATTGGAGGTCCTCATGCCCGATTCGATTGTGGTGAGCCATGCGACCAAGGTGATTCGCGGGCGCGTCGTGCTCGACGACGTGACGTTCTCGCTGCCGCGCGGGGGCATCTATGGGTTCAGCGGCATCAACGGTTCGGGAAAGACGATGCTCTTCAGGGCCATATCGGGTCTTATCCACCTTACCTCGGGAGAGGTGAATGTTTTTGGGCAGAGGGTGGGGGTCGACGTCGACTTTCCCCAAGGCCTCGGGCTTGTCCTCGAATCTGCGGGCTTCTTGGACGAGGGAACCGGACTCAGGAACCTCATGATGCTGGCTTCCATCAGGGGCGTGGTAGGGGAGCGCGAGGCGCGCGAGGCGCTTGGGCGCGTGGGGCTCGATGCCGATGACGGGCGGCCGTTCTCGGCGTACAGCATGGGGATGCGCCAGCGCCTCGACATTGCCCAGGCCATCATGGAGGCACCGGAGCTGCTCATCCTGGACGAGCCCACCAACGCGCTTGACGTGGGGGGAATAGAAATCGTGTCGCGCATCGTCCGCGAGGAGCACGAGCGCGGATGTACGGTGCTTGTGGCCTGCCACAACGAGCCCGCGCTCGAAGCGCTGTTCGAACGCGAATGGCACATGTCCGACGGGCGCATTGCGGGGGAGGTCGATAGGCGATGAGGCATCACGGGGTCCGGCTGCCAATGCTAGGCGTGCGGATGACGCTGGCAATCTGTGGATGCCTTGTGGTCGCATGCGTGTGCGTCGGCCTGGCCATGAGGGCGAGCCTTACGAGCTACGCCAACGACGAGGAGGCCGTGGCGGCGCTGCCCTTCGTTGTGAGCTCCCGGGCGTCGGAGGAGAAGCTTCGGCTGCGTACGCCGGAGGAGATCGCGTCTGCGGTCGCCGAGGCCGGGCTGGATGAGGAGGCCCTCGCCGAGGGCGATGCGGGTCTGTTCCTGGGCATGGCGTCGAAGGAGGCGCTTGGGGAGGCCCCCGCTGTGCTTACGGCCACCTTTAGTGGGAGAAGGAGCTACGTCTACCAGGCATTCCAGTGCCACGTCGAGGTGACCTCCGTCCTAAGGGGCGAGGGTGTCTCTGTGGGGGACGACCTCGTTGTCTACGATGCGTACGAGATCAAGGAGCCGCTCAACGGCACGGGCACGGGGCAGTTCAGCGACGCCCGTGAGGTGTGGAGCGCGTCATCTGGTCCTGGCCAGTTTGGCCTCACGCCCATGCGCGAAGGGCAGGAGTACCTCCTCTTCCTAGAGCCGAAGGCGTACCCACGCGAGAAGGACTCCAGCGCCTACATGCAGACCTACTGCCTCATCACGCATCCCTATGCGCGCATATCTCTGGACATCGCCGAGCACCCAGAGCGCGTGGGAGTCTTTGCCCTTCCGTCGGACGGCCAGTGGCAGCGCATCCCCTTTGCCGAGGCGTGCCAGTACGACATCGCCGTGACCGATGAGGCTGCAAAGGAGGCTTACCTGGAGAGTTGCGAGAGTCTGCTCGCCGATGCGCTGAGAGGCGGTTAGAGGCCATACTCGCCGCGCGGGGCGCTGCGGTACAATGAAGTGCCATTGCCGCCGCGACCGGGCGTGTCCCGGAAGGGAGAAGACCCGTGCAGATCAGTCTTTCCGGACGCAACTTCCTCAAGCTGCTCGACTTCACTCCTGACGAGATCCGCTATCTCCTCGACCTCGCCGCCGACCTCAAGGCGAAGAAGCGCGCGCATGAGCCGCACCGCTACCTTGAGGGCAAGAACATCGTCCTGCTCTTCGAGAAGACCTCAACGCGCACGCGCTGTAGCTTTGAGGTTGCTGGCCGCGACCTGGGCATGGGCGTGACCTACCTCGACCCAGGTTCCAGCCAGATGGGCAAGAAGGAGTCCATCGAGGACACGGCGCGGGTGCTGGGCCGCATGTTCGACGGCATCGAGTACCGCGGCTACGCGCAGTCCATCGTCGAGACGCTGGCCGACCATGCGGGCGTGCCCGTGTGGAACGGTCTCACCACCGAGTTCCATCCCACGCAGATGCTTGCCGACATCCTCACCATGCGCGAGGAGTTCGGCAACAACCTCTCGGGCCGCAAGCTCACCTTCATGGGTGACGCGGGCAACAATGTGGGTAACTCCCTCATGGTCGTGTGCGCCAAGCTCGGCATCGACTTTTGTGCCTGCGGCCCCGCCGAGCAGATGCCGTCGCCCGAGCTGGTGGGGGAGTGCCGCGCGATTGCCGCCGAGACCGGCTCCACGATCACCCTCACCGAGGACGTGGACGAGGGCGTGCGCAACGCCTCTGTCATCTACACCGACATCTGGGTCTCGATGGGCGAGCCCGACAGCCTCTGGGCCGAGCGCATCAGGCTCCTCAAGCCCTATCAGGTCACGGCCGAGGTCATGGGCAAGGCCGCTCCCGACGCCATCTTCATGCACTGCCTCCCCAGCTTCCACGACCGTCACACCACCATTGGCGAGGACATCTACGAGAAGTTCGGCCTTGCCGAGATGGAGGTTACCAACGAGGTCTTCGAGGGGCCGCGCTCGCGCGTCTTCGACGAGGCCGAGAACCGCATGCATACGATCAAGGCCGTGATGTACGCGACGCTCAAGTAGGCGGACGTAATTCTGGGGGTGGGGGCTGGGCTTTCTCTCGGAGGGCGAAGGACATCAAGGACACGCCCTCCGAGAGAAAGCCCACCCCTCGCTTCCGGCTTTGGGTGGCCTGCTTGAGCATCGCGGCATGCAGCGGGCCGTATACCTTGTCTTTCTGGGAGGTTGACCAGGCGACGCTTGTCCTGGCGGCGGCGTCGCTTGTCCCCTGCACCGCGCACGCCCGACCGCTGTTGCACTAAACTCGTCAAAAGGTGCAGAGCCATAAGGGGCTGAGGCAACCATGCAGTCAGGACAGGAACCGGTCGTACGCGTTCGCAGCCTGCGGAAATGCTTCGACCACTTTGCGCTCGACATACCATCTCTCGAGATAGGGCAGGGGGAGGTGGTGGGACTCATCGGCGAGAACGGCGCCGGTAAGAGCACCCTCATAAAGCTGCTGCTGGGCGTCATTCCCAGCGATGGTGGGGAGATTGGTGTTTTTGGGCAGCAGTCCCTCACGCCAGCCCTGCGCGAGCGCATTGGCGTCGCATTCGACCAGTGCTGGTTCTCTGCCGTCCTCAATCTGCGTGACATCGAGGCAATCATGCGTGGCCTCTATCCGCGCACGTGGGACCAGGGAATGTTCTGCGAGCTGGCCGAGAAGCTCGGGCTGCCGGAAAGGCAGAGGATTGCGGAGTACTCTTCAGGAATGAAGGCAAAGCTCGGCATTCTGAGTTCCATCTGCCATGCGCCGGACCTGCTCGTCCTGGACGAACCCACCAACAGCCTTGACCCGGTGATGCGGCACGACGTAAACCGGATGATCCAGGACTTTGGCGAGGCAGGCGGCAAGACGGTGCTGTTCTCCTCGCATATTGTCAACGAGCTGGAGGATTTCGTGGACCGCATCCTTCTGATGAAGGGCGGCACCATCGTCTTGGACAGCAGGATGGATGCCCTGCAGACGGACTACTGCGTGGGCTCAATGTCGCTGGCAGAGGCACCCTTTGGTGCGCCGGACAACGCCGTTGCCGTGCTGCGCGAGGGCGGAAACATCAGCTTCCTCCTGCATGGCGCGCCACAGGGTCCTTGGGAGGCGTTGCGGGTAGAGCCGGGCGTCAGGCTGGATGGGCTGATGTACTTTTTCGAGAGGGGTGAGAGGGCATGAGAGGTCTCATGCTCAGGGACGCGCTGGTCCTGCTGAGAAGGGTGTCCCTCGCCAGGATCGCCGTGCTTCTCGTGGGTGGCATCCTGTTTATGCTCTTCATGCGGATTGCTGCCGCAACGCTCCTTAGCGTCATACTCCCCCTGGTCGCCGGCGGGCTGATGAGCATGCTCGCCGCAGAGGACGACAAGACCAATTGGCTAAAGTTCGTGCGAGCGAGTCCTGCGCGCGTGTGGGACGTTGTGGTGGCGAGATACCTTGTGTGCGGGATCATCCTGCTGGCCACCTGCGTGTACACCACGCTGCTCAACGTGGCGTGCTTCCTGTTGTTCCGCGAGCAGCCGCTCGCTGTCTATCTGGGCGTCTCTGCCGTCGGTGCGCTCGTCGCCTATGGCAATTCCCTCCTGGTGGTGCCGTCCTGCTTCAGCGGGGGCGCGGCTGGAGCAAACCTTGCGAGCATGGCATTCCTTTTTGCGGCGGGCGCGTTTGCGTGGGTGGTGAGGAACGTGGACCTCACGGGGGTGCTGGCGTTTCTGGCGAGTGTCCCCGTGTATGCCTACGTGCTGGTCGGAGTGGTTGCTGCGCTTTTGGCCACGGTGCTTTCCGTGTGCATGTCCATGCGCATATGCAGGAAAAAGACCATCTACTAAAGCGGTGAGGGGAGAGCACATGAACGTGGGTTCTGAAAGGGGCAAGGGATACGGGTTCAGGATTGCGAGCGTTGTGCTTGGGCTCCTCGCGGTCGTGGTGCTGGGAGGCCTTTGGTTTGCCAACGAGACTGAGCTCCTGTTTGTTCCCCTGCTAATTGCGACGGCGGGGGTGTTCTGCCTGGGGAAGTTCCGACGGATCAATGGGTAAGCGTGGCGCTGCTCTCCGAATCTACTGAAAAATGCGTCTGAAGCCATACAGAAGATTCCGAACATCAACGCGCGTTGGATTGCGATAGGCCTCAATGTGGGAACCATGTTTTGGAGCATAAGGATCCGGAACAGCGCGGCCATCCAGGATAGTACGATGCTTGCTGAATCGAATAGGATAGGACACGGATACGGCCTTGGAAACGTTCGGCGCGCGGTGGAGGACCATGGCGGAGAATTTGCATATAAGCTGACAGATGGCGTGTTTTCTGTCGAAGTGAATCTACCATTGTAGACGTCTGAGAGAGGGGGAAGGATATGGTGCAGTGCGATTGGTTCCAGTGGCTGTACAGGTTCCTTTTTGGTTGATGTTGCGTCTAGGGCCCTCGTCAAGCTGTCTTCTGCGGAGGGGTGCGTAGCATGACGGACCAGGAGAGGTTCGACGGGCTGCTGTCAGAATGCGATTCCTGCCTGCGGCGCATCGGGCTTTCACCGCGCGCGTACCTGCCCTCGGTGAGGCTCACCCACAACCGCTCCCGCATTGGCAGCTGCAAGAAGCTGCGCGGCGGGCGCAGGCCCCTCTTCCAGATATCGTGCTCCGTCGATGCGTGCGCGACGGACGCCCAGGTGCGCGACGTCCTCTTCCACGAGCTCATCCACACGCTTCCGGGCTGCTTCGACCACGGGAATCGCTTCCGCGAGGCGGCTGCCAAGGCGAACGCCGCCTATGGCACGGAGGTGCGTGCGACAAGGCGCGAGCCTGCGCGTCGGGTGCCAGAGGTCCCGCGCTGGCGGGTGGCGCCCCTCGTGGGCACCGAGCTTCTCGTGCGCGGCAGGCGCTACCGCTTCGTTGGCATGAACGACAGGCCCAAGCGTTGCTGCAACCTTACGGACGAGCGCGGCCGCTCCTACGTCTGCGCCCCCGCCTACGTTCTCGCGCATCTCGAGCGACGGGGGATGGGGTAAGGCCTGGCTGGGCCCTAGAGCTCCATTCGCACGACCCTCATCTTCATGACCGAGTCGAACAGGCGGGCGGCGGTGCGGAGGATGGGTTGCACGCCCGCTGACCTGAGGTCGACGTAGCCCGTGAGATAGGGCCGAGACGAGACGCGCAGGCCATCCGCCCACGCGCAGTCGCGCTCTGGCCTCTCGCACGAGAAGCGCCCCCTGACGTCTTTGATGCCCATGGTGCGGAGCGTCCCTTTCATGAGCGTCCTCATGCCAACTGCGCCGAGCGTGTCAAACACGAGGACGCCCTGGGGAAAGGCCCTCCGAAGGCCGATCACGAGGTCTTTCACTTCGTCTGCCTGGAAGTACATGAATACGCCAGCGGCAAACAGGAAGACTCCCCGGGTGGCATCGATTTCCGGAATCCAGGCGGACGTATCCCTGAGATCTGCCGCGAGGTTCCTCTCGCGCCCCATGGGGGGCATGAGGGAGTCTCTCGCCTCGATGACGTCCGGCCGGTCGATGTTGTAGATGCGCATCGACCCGTTGTCCGCCAAAAGCGGCGTCGAGTCGAGGCCGCATCCCATGTTGACGACCGCCGCCTGGGGGTGGGACTTGAGGTACGACCCCATCTCGGTGAGGATGTCTCGGCTTCGCAGGATCCCCTCGAGGGAGCCAAACTTCCACGCGAGCGAGCCTCGCTTCCGGTCGAGCCGGCTCGTGTCGAAGTCGAGCCTAGATAGGGTGGCGCGCGCATGGGGGTCCTGCAGAATGGAGGGGAAGAGCTCGCTTCCGAGCATGCGACCATAGAGGGGGACGACGAGCGTCTCCTGTACCGTGTCCTTCTCGATGCGAGGTCCTGCCATGGGTACACCGCGCCTCTCGTCAAATTGATGCCACTAAGTTGGACCTGACCAACCCGCACATCAACTCCAAAGAGACGCGGTGCCGGACGCCCTGCCGTGAGAGGCTCGATGGCTAAGCCCTGTACACGGTGTGGCCGCAGACGATTGTCTGGCAGATGTTGGACTCCTCGTCCACGAGGACGATGTCGGCGTCTTTACCGCAGGCAATCTCACCCTTCGCGGAAAGGCCGAGGAGGCGAGCTGGGTTAGCCGAGAGCAGGCGGGAGGCCTTCTCTGGACCGCAGCCGCAGAAGCGCTGAACGTTTTTGAACGCCTGAGCGAGCGTTAGGGTGGAACCCGCACGTACGCCATTTGGAAGCTTGGCGTCGCCGTCTTTGACTACGACTTCGTTCACGCCTAAGCGATAGTTGCCGTCAGGTAGGCCCGCCGCCATGATGGAGTCAGTGATCGCGACCACGCGGTCCCATCCCTTGGCGGTAAGGTAGAGCCTCACCGTGGCAGGGGCGAGGTGGCGCCCGTCGCAGATGGCCTCCACGTAGACCTCGTCGCGCTCGAGCGCTGCGCCAAAAATTGCAGGCTCGTGCTGGTGGAAGAGGCGCATCGCGTTGCCGAGGTGCGTGGCCGCGCGCACGCCCGCGTCAACGCAGGCCGAGCTAAGCTCATAACCAGCCCCGCTGTGGCCCATCGCGCAGGTCATACCGAGGGCGGTCAGGCGGGGAATAAGCTCGGGCACGCCGGGAACCTCGGGTGCCAGCGTCACGTAGCAGACGTTTCCGCCCGAGACCTCCTGGTAGTGCTCGAAAAGCTCGGGTGTGGCTTCGCGCATGAGCAGTTCCTCGGGCATGGCACCCTTATACTCGCTCGAGAGGCACGGGCCCTCTAGATGGACGCCGAGAAGCGCCGCGCCGTCGCGGGAACCCTGCCCTATGACCTCGCGGGCCTGACGAAGACACCATTCGGTCTGCTCGGGCGTGTCCGTAAGGACAGAGCAGAGCCAGCCGGTAACGCCCTGACTTGCGAAGAACCGCCCAATCTTGCGAAGCCCCTCTGCGTCGGCCGCGTTCACGTCTACGCCGACGGCGCCGTGCGTGTGGATGTCGATGAAGCCTGGCAGAGCGAGAAGCCCCGAGGCGTCGAGAACAGGCACGTCCCCGGGCGTCTCCACCCGGGGCGCCACGGCGGCAATGCGCCCGTGCAGGACGAGCACCTCGCGGGGAATGAGCTGCCCGCTCTCAAGGACGCGCGCGCCTTTGAGGAGGAAAGAGCCCGTGGCAGATGCTGTGGCGGGTACCGCAGCAGAGTGTAGACCTGACATTATGCTTCCTCCCTAGTAGGCTGCGTGGGCGGCTATGTCGTTGACATAGAGAAGGGCGTCGGGGTGCCGTTGTGCGAGCGTGGCGGGGAAAGCTGCTGTAACCTCACCGTAGGCGGTGCGGCGGCAGACCGCACGGTGCCAGTCGCGGAAGACCGCGAGGCGCAGATGCTGCGCGCCCAGAATCTGGCGCATGCCAACGGTGACGGCGCGGCGCGGCATGTCCTCGAGGGCACCGCCGAGGTCACCCACGCAGTTCGTAGCCCGCGTCTCGGGACGGATATCAATCGTACGGGTGCCCAGACAGGCGAACTCTTCAGGCGTGAGCCCTTCTTGGGGTTCGTTGAACGCGAGGTGCCCTGTAATGCCGACGCCGCCGAAGGCCGCGTCCACGCCGCCGAGCTCGTCGATGAGCGCGTCCATGCGCTTGGGATCTGCCGGGTTGGGGAAGACCCGGCGCTCGGGATTCATGAGAAGCTCGGGGTCAATCTTGCCATAGACCTCGCGGTTCATGAAGCCTCTGAACGAGAGCGGGCTCTTCTCGTCAATCCAGCGGTCGTGGTCGTCCAGGTACTCGTCCATGTTGAAGAACCAGCAGCGCCTCAGCGAGAGCCGCTCGCGGTTGATTAGGCGGACGAAAATGGGATACTGTCCCACCGGTCCCACCGGCAGGATGAGGACGGTGTCTTTTTCCTGTTCGTTGTGCTCGCGGATGATGCGGCACATCTCGGAGGCGAGCTCGTAGAAGACCTCGCCCGAACTCGTGAGCTTCAAGATGGGGAGCCTGGCACCCTTCCCCAGCTCATCTGCCGGAATGTGATAGTAATCCATGTCGTGCCCTTCCGGCGCTTACTTGAGCTTCTCGTAGAGGTCGGCCGACTGCTTGATGACGTCGAGAAGGACGTAGTCCTCTACCGGTATCGCAGACTCTATCTTCCCGCCGTCGAGGAAGACTTTCTGCTGCGCTTCGTAGTAGCCCTTGATGATGTCGGTATTGCCGATGCAGTCCGCAGAGCCCTGCCAGTCGCCCTCGCCCACTGACTCTACGAGCGTATCCTCGGGTACGTTGAGCTTGGCCGCGAGTTTCTTGGCAATGTCCTCGATGTGGGCTGCGCGGTAAACCTGCGCCTTGTCGATAGCTGCGCCAAAGCGGACGAGGATTTCCTCGTTCTTCTCGGCGTAGTCGGGGGCGCAGATGAAGGAACCGGGGAAGGCAACCTTGTCCGAGTAGTCGGTATTGGTACCAAGGACCAGGTAGTTGTCTGCTAGCTGCTGCTCTAGGGTCACGGTGTTAGGCGACCATGTAGCGGCGGCGTCGATCTGGCCGGAGATGAGAGCCGTCGTCATGCCTGAGACATCCATCTCGACCATGGAGATGTCATCCGGGGTGAGGCCGGCGTCGGCGAGCACGTACTGGAGGATGATTTCAGAGGAAGTGCCGGAGGCCACGCCCACGGTCTTACCCTTGAGGTCGGCTGCCTTCTCGATGCCGTGCGACTTGTTGGCCACTACGGCGTCGGCCTGGGAGAGTTGATCGAAGGCAAAGACCTTGGCCTTGCCCTGGATGCAGAGGGAGTGCGCACCGTGGCCGATCTGGGCGATATCGATGTCGCCGGAGGCCATGGCCGTGATTTCAGCCGGACCAGCCTGGAACTGCTGTGGCTCGACGGTGATGCCCACTTCGTCGAAGTAGCCCTGATCGATGGCAGTGAAGAGCGAGGAGGCAGAGCCGAGGTTGGGCATGAACGCTACGCGCAGAGTGACGGGTTCGTAGCTGGCTTTGTCGACGTTGTCAGTGGACTTGCCTGCGGGGGCGTCAGAGCTTGCATCGCCGCAGCCTCCAAGGGCGAGTGCGGCAGCGGCGACGCTGCCGGCGCTCAGGATGCTCATAAACGAGCGCCTGGTCATCTGCGTTCCGTGGTTCTTCTTCATGATGTTCCTTCCTCCTTGTGAGATATATTTTCCGCGCGGGTGGGCACCCGCGCTACTTCCTGACAGAGAGGTACTCCTGGTAGACCTGGTTCCAGATGTAGTTCTTAAGCTCCAGAAAGCGCGGGCTCATCTTGGTCTTCTGATCGCGTGGGTAGGGGATATCGATGTCCACGACATCCTTCACCCGGCCAGGTCGCGCGCACATGATGATGACACGCTGGCCCAAGATGATGGCCTCCTCCACGTCATGCGTGATGAAGAAGCAGGTCTTCTGCTCCTTCTCCCACGTGACGAGAAGCTCCTGCTGGAGCTGGGTGCGCGTCTGTGCGTCGAGGGCACCGAAGGGCTCGTCCATGAGGAGTACCTTGGGATTTACGGCGTAGGCGCGCGCAATGGCTACGCGCTGTTTCATGCCGCCCGAGAGCTCTTTGGGGTATGCCTTCGCGAACTCCTCGAGCTCGACCATTTTGATGTAGCGCTGGGCAATCTCGGCGGCCTCCTCCTTAGGCTTGCCCTGAAGCTTTAGACCGAACTCAACGTTCTTCTCGACAGTGAGCCAGGGGAAGAGCGCGTACTGCTGGAAAACGATGCCACGGTCGGAGCCGGGGCCTGTGACTTCGCGTCCGTCCACCGTAACAGAGCCCTCCGTGGGCTTCTCGAGCCCACCGATGATGTTCAGGAGCGTGGACTTGCCGCAGCCCGAAGGACCCACCACGCACACGAACTCGTTCTCGTGGATGTCGAGGTCAACCCCGTTCAGGGCCACCATTTCACCCTTCCTGGTCTGGAACTTCTTGACCACGTGGTTGATGTGGACCTTTACCGTTGAATTGTCTCCTGCCATCCCGTGAACCTCCTCTCGAGGAAAAGAACGATCTTCTCGAAGCAGATGCCGATGATACCGAGCAAGATGATGCCTAGAAGGACGACGTCCATCTGGTAGTAGCCGCTGGCCTGCTGAATCATCATGCCGACGCCCTTGTCGCCGCCGACGATCTCGGACGCCATGAGAGTGGTGAGCGAGGTCGAGAGGCCGAGGCGGGCGGCTGTCAGGATGAAGGGCGTGGATGCGGGGATGGTTACCTTGAAGAAGATATCCTTCTGAGTGGCCCCGAGCACACGAGCAGCCTTGATGAGGGTTACGTCGACGCCGCGCACGCCCTGGTAGACAGTGATGACCATGACGAGGAATGACGCGATGAAGATGACTGTGATCTTACTCACCTGCCCGATGCCCAAAGCGGCGATGATGAGAAAGACGTAGGCCAAAGGCGGGATGTTCCTTATGAACTGAATCCAGGGCTCCACCACATGGCGGAACGCATCATACCACGCCATGAGGAAGGCGACAGGGATCGAGACCACGAAGGCGATTCCGAAGCCGGTGAGGACGCGCGAGAGTGAGGCCCAGACGTGCTCCCAGAGCACGCCCGAGGCTGTGCGGTCGAGAAAGGCCTCCCAGACCTCGAGCGGTGAAGCGAAGACTGCCGGCCACCTGCCCGAGGCGACGAGCCATAGCACCACCGCCAAAGCAAGCGATATGAGCGTCCATGCCCAGTTGGGCACGAACCCCTGTTTTTCTGACTTCCGTTGACTCAACGCCGTCTCCTCCCTCTTGGTGATTGCTTGCTAGCAGGACTTATACGATTAAGTTAACCGGTAGCACGCATGGGGGAAGAGCAAAGAGCCGGGTTGAAAAGGACGTACGATCGGTCACCTAAACGATTAAGTTGAAAATGATTTAACACAGCGGTTTTTTACGCGCAAGCCAGAATTGCTATAACTACCGCCTAGCGGTAAATTATTTCCGTTCAGCCGCATTCTGGAAGCAAATCTCAGGTGGGAGACGCAATGGTATAGGTGATGCGTCTTTAATCCACGCGGGCGGAAGGTTCCTCGCGCCTCTGGAGGTGTCTTTTGGCTGTACTCTGGTAAACCGAACGGGTGTACGGCAGAACCCACGGAGAGGGGAGTGACATGGCGGCACGGCGCGCAACGCTCAAGGATGTCGCGCGGGAAGCGGGCGTCACCACTGCGACGGTCTCCTACGTGATTAACGATACGCCGGGGCAGTCCATACGTCCTGAGACGCGCGAGCGCGTGCTCGCCGCCGTGGCCGAACTCCACTACGCACCCAATGCGCATGCCCGCACGCTCCGGAGTCACAACATACCCTGCGTCGGTGTGGTTATCCGTAAGAACCTTGCCGTGCCGCGCTACAGTCAGATGGTCTACGGTATCCAGGAGCGCCTGGAAGTCGAGGGCATGAGCGCGTTGCTTCTGTCCAATGTGGCTACCGAGCGCTCGTACTGTGACTACGTGGGTGCCTATTTGGCAGGGCGCGTCGGGGGCATTATCTTCATCGGTACGGAGGATCAACGTCCGGACGCGCAGAGCCTTTCGGTTCTGGACGAGGAGTCGGCACCTCTCGTTGTCTTCAACTGCGACGTGGCGGCCGACAGTCACAGCACGGTGAGCTTGGACTATGCAGGCGGCGCGCGCCTTCTGGCCGAACGCGTGCTCGCGAGTGGATGTGAGCGCGTGCTCTACTTTAGGCCCCGGGTGGACACCACGCAAGAGCGGCTGCGCGAGGAAGGAATCCGTGCAGCTCTCGACGGGGCACCTGAAGTTGAGTTGCTCGTGCGCGACGCGCCCATCGGGCGCAACGACATCGAGGTCTGGGACTCTCGCTACTACGCTTTTGACGCGAAGGACGGAATCCGTCTGACCGAGCGGCTTATCGCCTCGGCGCGTTCTGCCCTCTCGGAAGTCAAGGATGGGGACGCTGTGATAGCGTCTTGGGCTACGTGGACGCACTACTTCCGCAAAGCCGAGCCTGAACGCAGGATCGTGTACGCTGAGCTCGCCAACAACGGCGAGTCCTGGACAGCGTCCAACTATTACACGCGCATGCCCAACTATGAGGCTGGCGAGGCCTGTGCCGAGGAGGTACTTTCCCTCATGCGCGGCGGTCCCCCCACGGCGCGCACGCTCAAGCTCACCAACATCGTCGAAGTGTCTGGCGCGTGAGGCGTCCATCTCGACTGACGGCGTCGATTGTGATGCCTGCATAGATGAAACGATTCAGTAAAACGAGTGTTTGAATTAACCTCAACGTTGTTCAGCTGTGCATTCGTAGACGGTAGCGTTTTTGGGATAAACGGCGTGGTTACACCCAAGAACAGCCCTATTTCGAGTTTTCCTCTTGCAAGCGCGCGACGGAGTGGTATTAGTGGTGAATAACTGAAACGTATAAGTAAGACAGCTCACCATAAAGATGGCAAAACGAAGGGAGGCTCCGTGAGAGCGAGCAAGCCGAGGCGTGTGACGCTCAAGGACGTCGCGGCCGCCGCTAGGGTCGCCCCCGCCACGGCCTCCTACGTCATTAACGAGACTCCCGGTCAGACAGTGCGTCCCGAGACGCGCGAGCGTGTTCTCGCGGCCGTGGCAGAGCTCGGCTACATCCCGGACGCCAACGCTCGCGCCATGCGGAAGGGTCGGGCCCGATGCGTGGGCGTAGTCATCAGGAAGGATCTCTCGGTCCCGCGCTTTGCCCAGACGCTTCAGGGTATCCAGGCTCGCCTCGATGAGGCAGGGATCGAGACCATGCTCTGTACCAACAGGATGCGGTCGAGTGGCATGGCCGACTACATTGAGGCCTTCCTCGAGCACCGCGTCGACGGTGTGATTTTCCTGGGCAAGGATAACGAGGGTCCCGACGAAGGGAGCCTTGCCGTCGTCCGCGCCCACGCCATTCCCTTTGTTATTTACGACTGCCAGATGCGTCCCGGCACCTACTCGAGCGTCGAACTCGACTACGCGGTCGGTGCATGCCTGCTCATGGAGCGCGTGCTCACGGCTGCGCCCCGCCATCTCCTCTATCTGCGCCCCGACATCGACAAGGCGCAGGAGATGGAGCGCGAGCGCGGGGTGAGGGAGGCCATGCGAGCACACCCCGAGACTGAACTTCGCGTATGTACGGTTCCGGTGACTCTTGACAATCTGAGCGTCTGGGATGCTCGCTATTCTGTTGGCAATGACGCCAAGAGTGGCGAGCTTACTAAGCGCTTTGTGAGTATTCTTCGCCAGGCGGCCTCCGACCTTTCTAAGGGTGACGCGGTCGTGGCGAGCTGGTCCACCTGGACTGACCTCTTCCGGCGTTTCTGTGCTGAGGATGGGCTCATCTTCGGTGAGCTTGCCAATAACGGTGAGACGCGCTTCGCGCCTGGCTTCTACACACGTCTCCCCAACGTTGAGGTGGGCCGAGCTTGTGCCGAGCTGCTCCTGCGGCTGCTTGCGGGCAAGCCCCCGGAGGCTCGCGTCATCCAGCTGAACGACATCATCGACACCGTCTCTAGGTCTGGCCTATAGGACAGTGCGACTGTCGGCTGCCACCGCCTTTACAACCAGTCTCACGAGAGAAGGGAACCCACATGCTCGTACCGCTCAAGCCCGTCTTGGATGCCGCGAGAAAGGGCGGCTACGCTCAGGGGGCGTTCAATGTCAACGCCGTCTGCCAGGCCAAGGCCGTGATTGAGGCCCATGAGACCCTGCGGAGCGCCGCAATTCTCCAGGGTGCCGACCTCGCCAACGCCTTCATGGGCGGCCGTACCGACTTTGCCAACGGTACCGTCGAGGACAAGATTGCCGGTGCCAAGAACATCGGCGACGCCGTCAAGAGGTATGGTGAGAAGAGCCCAATCCCCGTGGTCCTGCACCTCGATCACGGCCGCGACATGGAGAGCGTGAAGGCTGCCATTCAGGGCGGCTACACCTCGGTCATGATCGACGGGTCGGCTCTGCCCTTCGAGGATAACGTCGAGCTCACGCGCGAGGTCGTGAGGTACGCACATCCGCGCGGCGTCTCCGTGGAGGGTGAGCTTGGCGTGCTTGCGGGCGTGGAGGACCACGTGTTTGCCGCTGCGAGCACGTACACCAATCCTCTCTTGGCCGTGGACTTCGTGCGGCGGACCGGCGTGGACGCGCTCGCCATCAGCTACGGGACCATGCACGGCCCCTCCAAGGGTAAAGATGTCAAGCTTCGCCGCGAGATTCCCATCGCCGTGCGTGAGTGCCTCATGCACGAGGGACTTGACTGCGCCCTTGTGAGCCATGGCTCCTCGACCGTGCCCGCCTACATCGTGCGCGAGATCAACGCCTTGGGCGGCAACATCCAAAACGCTTATGGCATCAGCCTATCTGAGCTCAAGGCCGCTATTCCCGCTGGCATCAATAAGATTAACGTTGACACCGACATCCGTCTTGCGGTGACGCGTAACATGCGCGAGCTCTTTGCCACGCGCCCCGAGCTCAAGGAGAGTCCGTCTATCGGCGGTGTCTGGAAGCTCCTGGAGGCCCATCCCGAGAACCCGGACCCGCGTGCCTTCCTGCCGCCGGTCTTTGACACTGTCATGTACGGTGTGGTGGAAGACGATGATCGGGCGGCCCTTGTGCGTGCCATCGAGCGGGGGGTGAAGGAGGCCGTCTCCACGCTCATTGTGGAGTTTGGTAGCTTCGGCCACGCGCCCGACGTCGAGCTGGTTGGCCTGGAAGGGATGGCCGAGCGCTACCAGAAGGCCGGGATTTAGGTGGGCGCGTCGGACGCGCTCGCCATCGTCCACGGCGGCGGGCCCACCGCCGTCATCAACGCCTCCCTCTATGGTGCCGTCCGCGAGGCTCTGGCGGATGGCCGGGTGGGTCGCGTCCTCGGCGCGCTCGGCGGCGTCGAGGGTATCTTGGAGGGGCGCTATGTGGACTTTGCGGACGTTCCGACCTCCGAGGTAGAGCTCCTGCCCTTCTCACCGTCCTCGGCTTTGGGCACGAGCCGAAGGCCACTTGATGGCGATGACTATCAGCGGCTTGCCGAGGCACTGAGGCGTGACGGCGTGCGATGGCTCCTCTGCACGGGCGGCAACGGCACAATGGATACCTGTGGGAAGATTTTTGATGCCTGCCAAGGCCTCGGTTATGCCATAGACGTCGTGGGCGTTCCCAAGACGATGGACAATGACATTGCCGTCACCGACCACGCGCCCGGATATGGCAGTGCGGCGCGCTATCTGGCGGCGAGCACCTCCGAGGTCTGCTGCGACGTGCGGGGGCTTCCCATCCACGTCGTCATCGTCGAGGCCATGGGGCGCGATGCCGGTTGGGTCACGGCCGCGAGCGCCCTGGCGAAGGACTCCGGTACGGGTGGCCCCGACCTCATCTATGTCCCCGAGCGTCCTTTCGGCGAAAAGGCCTTTCTGGAGGATGTTCAGCATCTTATCGACGAGAAGGGCTCAGGTGTCGTAGTGGCGAGCGAGGGCCTGCGTACGGCGACGGGCGAGCCCGTGGTGGAGCCGATTATGAGCGTGGGACGCGCCACGTACTTCGGTGACGTTTCGAGCTATCTGGCCCAGCTCGTCGTGAGCGAGTTGGGCTACAAGGCACGCTCGGAGAAGCCGGGCCTCTTAGGCCGCGCCTCCATCGCCTGGCAGAGTCCCATAGACCGCGAGGAGGCCGTCCGCGCCGGGCGCGAGGCCGTGCGGGCTGCCCTCGCGGGCGACACGGGCGTCATGGTGGGTTTCGAGCGCGAGGTGGGCGAGCATTATGCCGCGCGCTGCGTGCGCATCCCGCTCTCGAGGGTGGCCCTTACGGCGCGCACGCTTCCCGATGCCTATATCAACGAGCGCGGCAACGGAGTGACGGAGGAGTTCTGCCGCTGGTGCCGTCCGCTTCTAGGGCCGGCGCTGCCGCGCTTTGCGAGCTTTGTGTAGGCTTCGGCCGCACGTGGGTACAGCGGGACCCCGAGGGAAGGAGATCCATGAAGCATGTGTTCTTGAACCTTAAGCGCTTTGATGTGTTGCCAGAGCGCGGCGGCGTGAACCGTCTGGCCGAGCCGGCGCGCTGGGGCGAAGTCGTCATCTCCTCGATTCGCGATGTGGCGGACGCCCACGTGGACGAGGCGGAGTTCGTGGCATTTATGCCTGAGGCGCAGCTCATAGGTGCGCTCGCGGCTGCCGGGGACTCGTCGCTTGCCGTGGGCTGCCAGGGCGTGTACACCGCCGACACCGCACAGGGAGGCAATTTCGGTGCTTTCACGACGCTTCGACCCGCAAATGCGATGGCTCAGCTCGGCTGTGGATGGGTCCTCATCGGTCATTGTGAGGAGCGTGAGAGCTTACGCGCCGTCATGGGCGAGGCGGGTGTGTCCGGCGCCGACGTCGAGGCCGCCGCGAACCGCATTCTGGCGCGCGAGGTCGTGGCGGCCCAGGCGGCGGGCATGAGGGTGCTCTTCTGTCTCGGCGAACGCGCAAGCGAGCAGGGCAACTGGGACGAGGTCCTCTCAGCGCAGATTGCGGAGGGGATCGCCGACGCCGATCCTACGCGCGTCGTTGTGGCCTATGAGCCTGTCTGGAGTATCGGCCCGGGCAAAACGCCCGCCGACGCGTCCTACATCCAGAAGGTCGCTCGCCTGCTCAAGGGATGCGTGCCTGGTGTGGATGTGGTCTACGGCGGCGGCCTCAAGGCGGACAACGCCCGCATGCTCGCTGACATCGAGGAGATCGACGGCGGCCTCATAGCCCTCACTCGCTTCACGGGCCAGATCGGTTTCTACCCTGAGGAGTATGCAGAGATCGTGCGGCTGTACCTTGGGGGCTGAGATGTCTGGGCACCTGGTCCTTCTTGCCACGCTCAGACAGTCTCATGCACGGAGAGCATGCGAGGCCGTATGGGTACGGAAGGGTGCCGTAGCTGCCAGGTAACCTTATGAGCAAGAGAACGATAACGAAAGGAAATCTGATATGCATCTGGAGTTTGAGTATGGGACGGGAAAGCTCGGGGCCGAGCTCCCGGATACGACGGACGTTTTCATCACTGGCGAAACCGTGAAGGATCCACCATGCCTGCCACAGGATTGGGACAGCCTCTATGCGGCCACCCTCGATTCGATTCGCCATCCCATCGGCATGGAGTCCCTGGCAGAGCTCGCGCACCCCGGTGCCACGGCCGTCATTGTGATCCCGGATATAGTGAAGGGTGGTTGCCAAACCACCTCGCATCGCAAGGTGGCCATCCGCGCCTGCCTCGACGAGCTCTTCGCGAGCGGCGTTCGCCACGAAGACGTGCTCCTGCTCTTCTCGAACGGCCTGCATCCGCGCACTACGGACGCCGAGGCACGCGAGATCTTAGGCGATGCGCTCTTTGAGGAGTTTGAGGGCACGGGCCAGATCACGAGCCACGATTCCGAAGACTACGATCACCTGGTAGATTTGGGCCACACGTCCCAGGGCGACCATGTGATTATGAACAAGTACGTCTATGATGCTGATATCGCGATTCTCATCGGCCACACGCAGGGCAACCCTTACGGCGGCTACTCGGGCGGCTACAAGCACTGCGCCACAGGCATCACGCACTGGCGTTCCATCGGTGCGCACCACGTGCCGCGCGTCATGAGCCGTCCGGACTTTGTGCCCGTCTCAACTTCGAGCCTCATGCGCGACAAGTTTGACCAGCAAGGGCAATTCATGGAAGAGAAGATGGGCAAGAAATTCTTCTGTGTGGATGCTGTGCTCGATACCTGGAGCCGACAAATCGAGATCAACTCCGGCTGGGCCACCGAGATGCAGCCCGTCTCCTGGAAGACGGCTGACAAGCGCACCTACGTGCATTGGGCCGAGAAGAAGTACGACATCGTGGTCATGGGCATGCCCACCAAGTTCCACTACGGCGACGGCATGGGCACCAATCCCATCCAGATGATGCAGGCCGTGTCCGCCCAGGTCATCCGTCACAAGCGCATCCTCTCGGACCGGTGCGTCTTCGTCATCGCGAGCTACTGCGATGGATGGTTCCACGATGAGCGCTGGCCGTACCTGCGCGAACTCTGGGAGATCTGGCAGTCCGATAAGATGAACACCTTGAATGACATGATCAAATACGGCGAGTACTTCGCAACCAACGAGGAATACATCAGGAAGTATCGCTTCGCCCACGCGTTTCACCCCTTCCACGGCTTCTCGATGATGAGTTGCGGCAATCTTGCCGAAAAGTACCTCTCGGCCACCTACATTGTGGGGGCGCAGAAGCCGGGCATTGCACGCACCATGGGCCTCAAGACCCGTGCCACCTTCGAGGAGGCCATCGCCGATGCCGCGCACAAGTACACCGATGGCAACCCCAACATCCTTGCTCTGCCGGGTGCCTACGTGAGTGCCGTGCCGCACCTCTGCATGAAGGACCCAGCCGAGAACAGCCATTTCCGCGATGACGCTCCCTCCCACCCCTGTGGTTGCTAGGAGGAAAAGACGTGCTGACGCTTGATACAGAACTTGCCAGGGCCTTCTGGGGTGAAGGCGTGCTCGATGTCGAGGTGGCTGCAGGCGCAGATGTGCTTGCGCGCTGCGCGGCCGGTGCGGGTGCCCCCAAGGATGCGATCGGCTGGCTCGACGTGGACAAGTGGGCCGGCAAGAAGGAGCTCGAGCACGTAGAGGAACTGGCCACGCGCGTACGTGAGCGCGCCGACACGCTGGTGCTCATCGGCGTGGGCGGCTCTAACAACGCATCCCGCGCTGTCGCAGAGGCGCTGCGCCCTGCGGGATGCCGCGTGGTCTATGCGGGAAACACCCTCTCCGCTGCCGAACTTAATCGCGTGATGGACGAGCTCTCCGGCCATGACGTGGTACTCGACTGCGTAGCCAAGAACTTCGAGACGCTCGAGCCGGGCGTAACATTTCGCCTGCTTCGCCAGTGGCTTGAGAGCCAGGTGGGGACAGCGGAGGCCGCGCGGCGTATCGTCTGCACAGGAACGCCGGAAAGCCATCTCGAGACGCTCTGCCGCGAGCATGGCTGGGCGTTCAACCCCTTCCCGGCTGATGTCGGCGGGCGCTTCACGGCCCTGACTCCAGTTCACCTTTTGCCTCTGGCGGCGGCGGGCGTGGACGTGCGTGCGCTCGCGGAGGGCGCGCGTGCCGAGATGTCTGCGCTCAGGGCTGCTTCAGCAGGGGAGAACTGCGCGCTTTGCTACGCCGCGGTGCGCCACCTTGCGTATGAGCGCGGGTGTGCAGTGGAGCTTTTCGCCAGCTTCGAGCCACGCCTCAGGTGGCTCGGGCTCTGGTGGCAGCAGCTCTTTGCCGAGAGCGAGGGCAAGGAGGGTCGAGGTCTTCTTCCTGTGGTTGCCTCCTATTCCGAGGAGCTTCACAGTCTTGGACAGTTTGTCCAGGATGGCTCACATGTCATGTTCGAGACCTTTCTCGACGTGACCACGCCATGCGATGGCGACTCCTGCTCTGTTGGGGACTCGAGCGTGGAGGACGGCTTCGGCTATCTCGACGGACGTGACCTCTGGGATGTGAACCACGCGGCGCTTGCGGCCACGCAGCGCGCCCACGCTGAGGTGCTGCCCGTCGTGACACTCGGTATGGAACGGCTGGATGCCGAGCACTACGGGCGGCTCTTTGCCTTCTTCGAGTTCTCATGCTACATCTCTGCGACGCTTCTGGGGGTGAACCCCTTCGACCAACCGGGCGTTGAGGCTTACAAGCACCGGATGTTCGCCGCGCTGGGAAAGGACGCCTGCTAGGGAGGCGTACAAGACATCTTTGGACCATGATGCGGGGACGTGCCCCGCAGAGAGGAGTTTTTCATGTCAACTGCAACCACTGGTGCCCTCACAATGCGGAGGATATCTGTTGCCACGCTGGCCACCCTCACGTCCGTTGCGGCCGCGGTTGCGCTGCCGCAGGTCTTCCATCTGGCCGGTTCTGCGCTTGGCGTGGGCGTGGCCCTTGGACAGACATTTCTACCCATGCACCTGCCAGTTCTTCTCGTTGGCTTTCTGGCTGGGCCGACCGTGGGACTCTTGTCGGGGCTGCTCGCGCCGGTGGTGAGCCACCTCACGACGGGGATGCCGATGCTGCCCATACTCCCGCTCATGGTGATTGAGTTGGGTGCCTACGGGCTTGTTGCGGGGCTTCTACGTTCGGCTAGGCTGAACCCGCTGGCTAAGATCATCCTCGCACAGGTGGCGGGCCGAGCGGTGCGCGCGCTTGCCCTCGTGGTCTCCGTGGGCCTTCTGAGCAATGAGACCGTGGCCCTCTCCACCATCTGGACAAGCATCGCTGACGGCCTACCGGGTCTCGCGTTGCAGTGGGTGGTGATTCCGGCTGTGCTCGTGGCAGTGGGACGAGCGAGCCGACGTGAGGGGCGACTGGGCTGATCTCAGCGTAGGGCGAAAAAGACAGTTGTTTATTGATCTTTAGGAAAGGGGTGGCCGAGGAAGGTTTTGTCGGGGCCGTTAAGAGAAGGACGACGGGCTGGGTTCGCGCGAAGCGAAACCAGCCCGTCGACCCATTTCTAGGCCATAGCGCATGCGGACAGCACGGTACTCGTTGCGGGGGCGGAGAGACGAATTCACGTGCGTGTGTCTAGTACACCATGCCCATGGCCTCGCGCACCTGGCCCAAGGTCTCGTGGGCGACCTCGTTTGCGCGGCGGTTGCCGTCGTGGAGAACGTCCCGCACGTAGTCGAGGTCACCGGCGAGCTTCTCACGACGCTCGCGGATGGGGGCGAAGTACTCGTTCACGGCCTCCGTGGTGTAGCGCTTGAGCTGTCCCGCGCCGCCCATGCCAATCTCGTCGGCAATCTCTCTTGGGTCGCGCCCGCTGCAGATGCCGGCGGTGGTGAGCAGCGCCGAGACGCCGGGGCGGCCCTCGGGGTCAAACGTGATGTTTCGCTCGGAGTCGGTCCTTGACTTCTTGATGAGCTTGGCCGTCTGCTCGGCAGTCATCGAGAGCGAGATGGCGTTGCCGTAGGACTTGCTCATCTTGCGGCCGTCGAGGCCAGGCAAAAGCGGTGTCGAGGTGAGCAGCCCCGAGACCTCGGGGAACACCCTGCCGTAGCGCTCGTTGAAGCGGCGGGCGATCTTCGAGGTGATCTCGATGTGGGGGAGCTGGTCGCGCCCCACGGGCACGATGTTGCCCTTGCAGAAGAGGATGTCGCACGCCTGGTGTACGGGATAGGTGAGGAGGAGTCCCGTGAGCGCGTGCCCGGAGGCGGCCTGCTCGGCCTTCACGGTGGGGTTGCGCTCCATCTCGGCCTCGGTCACCAGCGAGAGGAACGGGAGCAGGAGCTGGTTTGACTCGGGGACGGCGGAGTGCGCGAAGATCATGGTCCTCGCGGGGTCTATGCCGCAGGCAAGGTAGTCGATGACCATGTTGTAGACGTTGTCGCGGATGTGCTCGGTGGTGTCGCGGTCGGTTATCACCTGATAGTCCGCAATCACGATGTTGGTGCGGACGCCCAGGCCTTGGAGGCGGACGCGCTCCTTGAGAGTGCCAAAGTAGTGGCCCAGGTGCAGGCGGCCCGTGGGCCTGTCGCCCGTGAGCATGGTGTAGCTTTCGGGGTGCTGGGGCAGGTCGGCTTGGATCTGGTCGCTGCGCTTGAGCGCGGCTTCGTAGCTTCCCTCGTTGGGCATGGTGTCTCCTGGTCCTTCGCTCGTTCAGCGCCGTGGTGCGGCGCGTGTTCACAGGCATCAATCTTACGGCAACCGGGCGCCCCTGTCCCAGCGGGCGTACGGAATGGGCCCGCATATTGCCCTCGCGCGGCCCGCGTTCGGGGCTTATTGCGTGTCGCATGGGTGCGAGATTGGCAACGATGCCAAGGTGGGAAGCATAATGAGGTAAAGTGGTCCCCCAGAGGAGAAGGAGGATGCGGTGGCAAGTTCCCAAGGATCAGACGCTGGCAAGACCGCCCTCCGAGAGGAGTATGCGCGCGCCCGCGCCCGCATGGCGCCCCATGCCCGTGCGGCCACGGACGCGCGCATCCTGCTGGAGCTCAAGGAGCTTCCCGTTTGGCAGAGCGCCCGCCTCGTCCTCACCTACGTGTCGTTTGGCAGCGAGGTTGACACGCACGCCCTCATGCAGGCGGCCTGGGTGGCGGGCAAGAGCGTTGCCGTTCCCCGGTGCCGTGCGTCCCGCGCGCTCGACTTCTATGCGATCTCCTCGGAGGACGATCTTGAGCCCGGCATGCGCGGGCTCATGGAGCCTTCGCGCGACTTCGGGCGCCCCCTCACGCCTGCCCAGATGGTTGGCTCCCTATGCATCGTGCCGGGCCTCGTCTTTGATGCCGAGGGACATCGCATTGGCTATGGCGGCGGCTACTACGACAGGTTCCTCGCCTTCTATCCGGGCGAGAAGGTCGCGCTCGTGCGTCCGTGGCAGCTCTCGGGAAACCCGCTTCCAAGGGATGGCCATGACATCGCGGTGGACTGGCTGGTGAGCACGTCCGGCTCGTGGTGCTGCAACCCGTTGGTGAGATAGGGCGCAGCTCCGCTAGGGGAGGCCGGGCCCCTTGTCGCCCTCGCGCTCGCGGAGGTGCGCGGCCATGTCCTTGATCGCCTTGCGGTAGCCCTCGAGCCCCATGCCCATGATGGTCTCGAAGCATGCCGCGCGCACGTAGGAGATCCGGCGGAAGTCCTCGCGCTCGTCCACCTTCGAGATGTGGACCTCGATGGCGGGGATGGCCACGGACTTCAGGGCGTCGAGCAGGGCCACCGAGGTATGGGTGTAGGCCGCCGGATTGATGATGATGCCGTCGAACTCGCCGTAGGCCGCCTGGATAACGTCGACGAGATCGCCCTCGTGGTTTGACTGGAAGCAGCGGCAATCGGCAAAGCCCTCCTCGCGCGCCGCCTTGCGGCAGAGGCGCACGAGGTCGGTATAGGCCCTGCGCCCGTAGATCTTGGGCTCGCGTACGCCAAGCATGTTGATGTTGGGGCCGTTGACCACCAGGAGGCGCTTGGCGTCGGCGGCGTCCGTCGCCTCGAGAAGCGAGGCGAGCTCCTCCATGTCGTCCTCGTCATCCTCGGCGTCTGAGAGGGAGTCGACGCGCGTGGAGGCGAGGGGCCTCTTTGCCGCGACCGCCGCCCGCGCCACCCTGGGGATGGGGGCGTGGCCGTTTATCTGCACGCTGATGGAGTCCTCGGGGGCGGAGGAGGAGTCCCGGAACGCGGAGTAGCTGGGCTGAATGCCCGTGAGCTGCACGATGTCCTCCTGGACCTCGTTGACGGAGCCGGGGCCAAAGACTATCTCGACGCCGTTGGGGCCTCGGCGCACGGTGCCCAGGACGCCCTTGATGGAACGGAGCTTGTTCATGTCGATGAGGTCCGACTCTACGGTGAGGATCCTCAGCCTTGTCATGCAGATGTCGTTTGCCTTGACGTTGTCCTTGCCCCCGAGGGCATCGAGGACCTCTTCGGCGACATCCGTCTTTGCCATTGCGCAAAACCCTTTCGACGTGCAGCGCACTGCTCAAAAAAGACCTTCTCCCCAAGGTCCCCCATCGCTGCCCACTTGTTTAAATGTGTTGAGAAGAGTATAGGGCTATCGAAGGCACGTCACGGCGTTTGGTTGGTGCCCAGTCCCGCAGGCGTGGCTCATTCTCGGCGGACGGGCACCCGGCATGCCCACATTTCGCCAACCAAAGGATTGCACCGCCCGGCTAGAGCCCAAGCAGGCCGCGAATCGCCCGCGCGTTCCCGGATGGGGAGCCCGTCGACGCAAGCGTGACGTCGGCCCACGCACGGTACGCGCCCATGCGCTCGCGCGCGAGCGCCTCCACGCCCCTTGTCGCGGAGACGGGCCTTCCCGACGTCTCGAGGTCGGGAAGGGGTCGGTCGATGAAGACGATGGTGCCGTTCTGATGGAGGAGGTCGTAGTTGGCGGGAACGGTGACCACGCCGCCGCCGCAGGCGATGACGAGGCCGGAGCGCGCGCCGTACTCGCCGGTGATCTCTGACTCCACGCGACGAAAGGCCTGCTCGCCCTGAGCGCCAATGATGCGCGCGGGGCTCTCTCCCGTGCGCGCCTCGATGGCGGCGTCGATGTCGACGAAGGGCCTTCCCAGGATGCGCGCGAGCCGCTTGCCCGTCGTCGTCTTGCCGCATCCCGGCATGCCGATGAGGACGACGTTGCCCGTCTCGGAAAGGATCTGGCGCTCGATGTCGTCAACGAGGGAGACGTCGAGCGTGCGGCCCTGGAAGAGCTCACTCGAGCGGAGCGCCTGCGCCACCAGCATGGGGAGGCCCGTCTCGGCGGGGATGCCCAGCCGCTCTGCCGCGAGCGCGATGCCGGTGCGGGTGGGGTTGTAGACCACGTCGAGGACGCCGGCGAGGCTGCCCATGCGCGCGAGGTCGCCCTGGGGCACGGGGGTGGCCGGGCAGGCGGGATACATCCCGACGGGGGTCGCGTTCACCACGAGGACCGCGTCCCCGTGGCGCTCGACCAGCGTCTCATAGGCGTCGTCGCCCGAGCGCGAGATGACGGAGACCCGCGCGCCCGCATCCTCGAGCGCCGCCCGGACGGCCGCACTGGCGCCGCCGCTTCCCAGCACCAGGGCGGACCTGCCTGAGAGGAGATGTTCGGCGCTCGTCCCCAGCCTGCGCTCGCAGAAGCGCTGGAGCATGAGCGAGAAGCCGAGGACGTCGGTGTTCTCGGCGTAGATGGTGCCGTCGGGCCGCCGCACGAGGGTGTTTGCCGCCCCCAGGCGCTCAACGCGCACGGAGCGCTCGTCTGCCAGGCGCGCGGCGTCGCGCTTGTAGGGGATGGTGACGTTGAGGCCCAGCCACGCGCCCTCGCGCACGAACGCCTCGACCTCGTCCGGCTCGCGCTCGAAGAGGTCGTACGGGGCGCTTCCCAAAGACGTGTGGATGCGGGGGGACCAGCTGTGGCCGAGCCTGCGGCCAAGCAGGCCGAAGGGGGCCGCGCCCGCCTGCCCGTTGGTGGACTTGGACATCAGAGCACCTCGGAGTAGCTTCCCAGGTAGCGGCACTCCTCGCAGGCGTCCCCTATGGTCGCCATGAGCGTGCGGAACTCGGGGGCCGTGACCGGGCACTCAATGTCAAAGTAGAACATGAACTCGAAGTCGCGGCCGGGGATGGGGCGGCTCTCGAGCTTGATGATGTTGATGTCGAGCGCATAGAACTTGGCAAGTACCTTGAAGAGCGTGCCGGGGCGGTGGTCGACGACGATCATGAGCGACGTGCGGTCGGCGCCGGGGTAGACCTCGAGCGACTTTGATATGCAGGCGAAGCGCGTGTAGTTGTCATCGCGGTCCTGGACGTCGCGCATGAGCACGTCGAGTCCGTAGAGCTGGGCGCACGCGCGGCTCGAGAGCGCCGCCACGTCCGCACGGCCGCTGTCAGCCACGCTCTTTGCCGCCACGGCGGTGTTCTCGACCACATGCGGCGTGAGGCCCATGCGCTCGATGAAGCCGGCGCACTGGTTGATGGCCTGCTCATGGCTGTAGACGTCGCGGATCTGGTCGACGGCGGTGCCGGGCTTGGCCAGGAGGTTGTGGTCGATCTTCACGCGCGTGGTGCGCACCATGTGGAAGTCGTGCCGCATCATGAGGTCGTAGACCTTGTTCACGGAGCCTGCCGTGGAGTTCTCTATGGGAAGCACGC
Source organism: Coriobacteriaceae bacterium (assembly GCA_004557505.1). Lineage (GTDB taxonomy): Bacteria > Actinomycetota > Coriobacteriia > Coriobacteriales > Atopobiaceae > Tractidigestivibacter. Next base: position 133,424 of record SFGZ01000003.1, read on the forward strand.
CATAGCGCGAGAAGTCCGACTCCACGGCGCGGAAGACCCCCTCGAAGGACTCGAAGTACGAGATGAGCGGGTGCTTGAAGATGCGGTCGGCCGCAAACTGCGAGTAGGCGCCCTCGACGCCCTGGCAGGCGACGTAGGCCTCCCGCGGGAAGAGCCCCGGGGTGGCCTCGCGCGCGCGGTCTATCATCGCGAGCGTCTCGGGTGCGTCGCCCGCCGCCAGGCTCTGCCCCTGCCGCGCGCGTGAGGCCTCCATGAGAAGCTGGAACAGGACCTCGGTGTAGGTCCTCAGGTCCTCGGGGGCCTTGCCCGCAAGCGCCGCCATGTGGGCTCGCTCGCGGGATCGGTCCAGCACGGGGAGGCCGTTGGCTCGCTTGTAGGCGGCGACGCGCCCCGCGCAGGCCATGCGGCGCTCGAACAGGTCGAGGATGGCGTTGTCTATGTCGTCGATCTCATGGCGGATGTCCGAGAGGTCTTCCATGGGGTGCATCTCCGGTTCCTTGTGGCGGGACGGGCGGGGTTCGGGCGCGCTCACTCCGCCGGGTAGCTGAGCAGGGCGTCGAGGAGCACGAGGGCGCAGACGGCCTCGGCGACGGGGACGGCGCGGGTGGCCACGCACGGGTCGTGTCGCCCGTGTACGCTGAGCCTTGCGTTGGCGCCGCTCTCGAGGTCGACGGAGTCCTGCTCGCGCGAGATGGACGAGGTGGGCTTCATGGCAACCCTGAAGAGCACGGGGGCGCCAGTGGTGATGCCGCCGAGGATGCCGCCGGCGTTGTTGGTCTTGGGCGTCGGTCTGCCGTCGCGCATCTCGTAGGGGTCGTTGTTCTCGCTGCCATGGAGCCGAGCCGCCTCAAAGCCGCGGCCAAACTCGATGCCCTTGACGGCGGGGATCCCAAAGGCGGCGCGCGCCAGCATGTTCTCGATGCCGTCGAACATGGGCGATCCGGCGCCCGCGGGCATGCCGCAGGCGACGCACTCGATGACGCCTCCCACGGAGTCGAGGCCGCGGCGCGCGCCGTCTATGGCCGCAAGCATGCGCCTCCCGGCCTCGTCGTCGATCGTGGGGAAGCGCGGGCCGGCGGCAAGGGCGTCGAGCTGCGCCGCGAGGCGCGCCTGCGCCGCGGGGGAGTTGTCGATGGCGTCAAAGCGCTCGTCTGTGACGTCTGCCACCGAGAGCAGGTGGGCCCCTATGCGAACCCCATGAGCGGAGAGCGCCTGGAGGGCGATGCCGCCCGCAAGGCACACGGGCGCGGTGAGCCGGCCGGAGAAGTGTCCGCCGCCAGGGACGTCCTGGTTGCCGTGCCACTTCTCCCAGGCGGTGAGGTCGGCGTGGCCGGGACGCGGCACCTTGAGGAGGTTGTCGTAGTCGCCCGAGCGCGTATTGGCGTTCTCGATGACGGCGGCGAGCGGAGCCCCGCAGGTGGTGCCGCGCGCGTTGAGCCCGCTCACGATGCGCGGGCGGTCCTCCTCGCGGCGCGGCGTGGTCCAGCTGCCCTGGCCGGGCGCGCGGCGCGCCATGAATGCGGCGAGGGCCTCCTGGTCCACCGCAAGGCCCGAGGGCAGCCCCTCGACCACGCAGCCGATGGCGGGGGAGTGGGACTGCCCGAACACGGTGACGCGAAGCGTCTGTCCAAAGCTCGAGGGCATCTCTAGCCTTTCTCCGCGATGCCTCCGAGGGCGCGGAAGTCCTCGAAGAAGCGCGGGTACGACTTTGCGACGCACTCTGCGCCGCGGATGGTTGTGGGGCCGGCGGCGTTGGCCGCGGCGACGGCTGCCATCATGGCGATGCGGTGGTCGTTCGCCGCGTCGACCGTGCCGCCGGTAAGCGGGCCGCCCCCATGGATGACGAGGGCGTCTTGCTGCTCCTCGACGTTGCCGCCCATGGCGGCGAGGGCCTCGCGCACGGTCCTCAGGCGGTCGGACTCCTTGAGGCGCAGGCGGCCCGCGTTCGCGATGACCGTGGTGCCCGCGGCGTTGGCGGCGATGGCCGCGAGGGGCGGCACGAGGTCCGGCGTGTCTCTCACGTCGATGGTTCGACCGCGTAGCGCGTCGGGCGTCGTGGAGGCCACGCTCCCGGCGCGGACCACGCGCGCGCCAAACGCCGCCGCGCAGGCCATGATCGCACGGTCTCCCTGTGCGCTCGCGAGGTCGAGCCCGCTCACGGAGACGCCCCCGGCAACCGCCCCCGCAGCCAGCCAGAAGGCGGCGTTCGACCAGTCGCCCTCCACCGTCACGGTGCCTGGGGAGACGGTGCCGCGCGCTGGCGAGACCGAGAGGACGGTGGCACGCCTGCCGCCGACGGACTCATGCGTGACGGCGACGTCGACCCCGAACTCCGCCAGCGCCCGGATGGTGAGGCGGATGTAGGAGCGCGACTCGACCGGCTCCGTCACCACGACCTCGCTTGGCGCCGAGAGGAGCGGTGCCGCCATGAGCAGCCCGCTCACGAACTGGGAGGAGACGTTGCCGGGGATGGAGAAGCGACCGGGCAGGAGCGCGCCCGAGACCTCGAGGGGGAGCCTTCCGCGCGCCGAGAGCGTGACGCCGTGGCAGGCGAGCTCCTCGTAGAGGGGCGAGAGGGGGCGCTCGGCAAGGCGGCCGTGGCCGTCGAGGCTCCCCCCGCGGCCGAGCGCGGCGACTATCGGCAGCATGAAGCGCAGCGTCGACCCGGACTCGCCGCAGTCGAGGCGCGCCCCGGGCGCGGCCTGCCGGATGTTGTCCGTGGCGCTCGTGCCGGGCAGCGGGTTCACCCTAAACCCGAGCCGCGTGCGGGCGACCCGCGCGCCGAGCGCCTGGAGGCAGCCAACGGTGGCCTCGATGTCCCTCGAGGTGGCGTTGCAGTTGATGTCCGTGGTCCCGGGGCAGAGCGCGGCCATGACGAGCAGCCTGTGGGCCATGGACTTCGAGGCGATGGCGGGGATGGTGCCGTGGAGCGCTGCGGGGCGGATGGTCACGTCCATGGCGCTACTCCCCGCAGCCGAGGTCGATGACGTGGCGCAGCTCCTCGAGCGAGACACGGCGGAGCTCGACCTCGCCGATGCGCGCGGGCACCACCAGGGTGACCCCGTCCGCGCGGCGCTTCTTGTCACGAGTCGCGTACTCGAGGAGGGCGTCGTGGCCAATCGCGGTGTTGGTTGGAAGCCCGTAGGCCTCGACGCAGGCCACGATGCGGTCCGCCACGTCCTGGCCGCACCAGCCGAGGCGGGCGGACGCGCGGGCCATGCAGCAGAGGCCGGCCGCCACGCAGCTTCCGTGCCCCAGGGTGAAGTCGCTCGCCGCCTCGATGGCGTGGCCGATGGTGTGGCCGAGGTTGAGCGTCTGGCGCCGACCGCGCTCCCGCTCGTCCGCGCCGACCACGTCGCGCTTGATCTCGACGTTTCTGGCGATGATGCCCACGAGTCCGGCGGGGTCAAAGCCGGGCGAGCACACGGGCACCTCGCGGAGCCGCTCGAAGAGCCTCTCGTCGGCAAGGACGCCGTGCTTGATCATCTCGCCGCACGAGTCGCGCAGCAGATCGGGCGAGACGGTGGCGAGGCAGTCTACGTCGGCGACGACGAGCGATGGCTGCAAGAAGGCGCCGGCGAGGTTTTTGCCCGCCTTGAGGTCGACCGCCGTCTTTCCCCCCACGGACGAGTCGACCATGGCGAGAAGCGACGTGGGAACCTGCACCACCTGAATGCCGCGCTGGTAGAGGGCGGCAGCAAGGCCCCCCATGTCGCCCGTGACGCCTCCGCCCACGGCAACGACGGCGTCCGCGCGCGTGAGGCCCGCCTGCGCCATGCGCTCGAGGATGCCCCCCAGGGTCGAGAGGCGCTTGTGCTCCTCGCCCGCGGGGAAGGGTAGGGTCGTGACGGCAAGTCCCGCGGCCCTGAGCGACTCTGCGGCGGGCGGCGCATAGAGCGGGGCCACGTTGGAGTCAGAGACAAGGGCGACGTGCGCGGCCGTCGGGCACGCCTTGGTGACGAGCGCGCCCAGCGAGGCGAGAAGCCCGCGTCCAATGTATACCTCATAGGAGCGCGAGGGCGTGTCTACGGGGACGATGCGGGTCTCGCTCATCGTGCCTCCGCCTCCCTCTTGAGCCGGTCGCCCTCGGCGAGCAGCGCCTCAAGCCCCTCGGCATCTCGGGCGTCGAGGGCGTCCTTGTATGCCTGGAGGCTGCCGATGATGATCCCCAGCTCGCGCGAGAGGTTGTCTGCGTTGTCGAGGAAGAGCTCGGTCCACATGGGGGCGTTGAGGCGCGCGACGCGGGTGAGGTCCTTGTACGAGCCGGCCGAGAACCCCCTGTGCCCCCGCGCCGTGGGGCTCTTGACGTAGGCGTTGGAGACCACGTGCGCGAGCTGCGAGGTGTAGGCGATCATGCGGTCGTGGTTCTCGGCGTCGGAGAGCGTGAACGAGCCGAAGCCGCAGGGCTTAAGCAGACGCTTCAGGCGCTCGAGGATGGCCGCCCGCTCGAAGTCGTCCATCTGGGGCGGCACCACGACCATGGGCGCGTTGTGGAACATGTTCGCGCGCGCATGGGCAAAGCCCGAGTACTGCGTGCCCGCCATGGGGTGGCAGCCCACGAAGGTCCAGGGCTGTCCCTCGGCGATCTTGCCGCAGCGCTCGCAGATGACCCGCTTGACGCCGACGGTGTCGATGACGATGGCGTCCGGCGAGATGAGGTGGGCCATCTCGCCCAGCCAATCGATGCTCACCTTGGGGTATCCGGCGAGGATGACGAGCTCGCAGGTGGGGATGGTCTCGTCGGTGAGCTCGCCTGCGATCGTCTCGATCTCGGCCATCTCGGTGACGGAGCGGGTGCGGTTCCATCCGTACACCTCGCGCCCGGCGGCGGCGAGCGCCTTTGCGAAGGAGCCGCCCATGAGGCCGAGGCCCACCACGCCCACGCGGTCAGGGACGAAGGTGGGGGAGGGTGCGCCGTGGTCTGCCGCCGGCATCTACCTCGCCTCCCCGACGGGCGCGGTCACGGCCTCGCGGATGAGGCGGATGCGGCGCATGGCGTCGTCGAACTGCGCGGGGGTGAGCGCCTGCGCGCCGTCGGACCACGCCTCGCTGGGGTTGTTGTGGACCTCTATCTCGAGCCCGTCGGCGCCTGCGGCCGTCGCCGCCCAGGCCGCCGGGCGCACGTAGCGGGTGTATCCCGTGGCGTGGCTGGGGTCGCCCACGACGGGCAGGTGGGAGAGGTGGTGCAGGACGGGGATGGCGTTCACGTCAAAGGTGTTTCTCGTGCGCGTCTCGAAGGTGCGGATCCCGCGCTCGCAGAGGATAACGTTGGGGTTTCCCTCGCTCATGACGTACTCGGCGCCCATGAGGAACTCGTCGATGGTCTCCGAGAGGCCGCGCTTGAGGAGCACGGGCACCTGGGTCTTGCCAACCTCCCGCAGAAGCGGGAAGTTCTGGGCGTTGCGCGCCCCAATCTGCATGACGTCGATGCCCCTGTCGAGGAAGAGCTGGACGTCGCGCGGGTCCATGACCTCGGTCACGACGGGCATGCCGAGCTCGGCGGATGCCTCGGCGAGAAGGTCGAGGCCCCTCTCGCCCATGCCCTGATACGAGTACGGGCTGGTGCGGGGCTTGTAGGCGCCGCCGCGGAGCATGGTTGCCCCCGAGGCCTTGACGGCGCGGGCGATGTCGAGGAGGTTCTCCCCCTCGACCGAGCAGGGGCCGGCGATGACCTGGAAGTTGCCGCCGCCGATCCTCACCCCATGGCCACAGTCCACGACCGTGTCCTCCGGGTGGAACTTGCGGTTGGCCTTCTTGAAGGGTTCGGACACGCGCTGGACGCGCTCGATGATGTCCATGGACTCGAGGAGGAACGGGTCGATCTGCGTCGTGTCGCCAATGATGCCGACGATGGTCTCGTTGTCGCCCTGGGACACGTTGGTCTTGAAGCCGCGACCCTCGATCCACTTGACGAAGTGGTCGAGCTGGTCCTGGGTTGCCGTCTCTTTTACTACTGCAATCATGGTGGCATGCCTTTCCGAGGCCGCGTCTGAGGAGGCGGCCGTCTTTTCGCGTGGGAATTGGAATGCTACCACGGAGGAGTCCCTTTACAGGGCTTGTGCCTGCTCCGGTAACAAAGGCGAACAATTGCGGGGACGGGGCCGGCGCGCGTCCCCGCGTTGCCCCGCCCGGCACGCGCGGGCCCTCTCCCTCGTCCCGCCCCGCTATCGCGGAGTTTATCGCCCTTTCTTAAACGGCGGCCGCGTTTGCCCAGGTAAGTGGGATCGGTTTTAAGAAAGGGCGATAAACTCCGATCAGCTTCCCGGGAAGGTGCCGGGCGCGCTCGGCAATTGGCGACAAGATACGATGGGCGGGCTTTGGGCCGCGTTGTGGGGCAGCGCTTAGAGGAGCTTGCGGACGAGCTTCTCAGCATCAGCCAGCTGGGACCCGCTTGGCCTTCCGCGGAAGTACAGCGTCTCTGGGGCCACGCTGACGCCCCTCTCTTCCAACGCATCCTTAATAAGGGCGATTGCGTGCTTCGACACCCAGGAGGTCGAGAAGGCCACTGCCTTGCCCACGAGGCTGGCATCCAGGGAGGCGATGTATGATCTCAGGTGCGCGTCGATGCCGTACGCATAGAGGGCGCCTCCAATAAACAGCACGTCAACGTGGCCCTTGAGGCTGGCTTCCGGTGCGTCGACAGAGACGGCCTCCACCCCCGCTGCACCGGCGATCGCCTCAGCGACTGCCTTCGTGTTGCCAGACCGCGAGTAGTACCTAACCATGGCGTTCATTTGTATCCCCTCTCGTATGCTGCTATGGCAAGTCCCATTGGACACAACTAAATTGTACACAATTAATTTGGGGGAGTAACGCCGCAGACCCCATCGACACAATGTGCCAACACAAGGGGGGTCTTGAGGGCAATCGCGTAATGCTTGGCCCAGGCCATCCGGAACGTGAGGGGCGGCCGCCAGTTTCTCTCCGACGCGGCCGCAAGCAAAAAAGCCCAGGGCGGCGAGCGCCCTGGGCTGCGTGTACCTGGTGACCCCGGTGGGGCTCGAACCCACGACCTTTCGCTCCGGAGGCGAACGCTCTGATCCACTGAGCTACGGGGCCAACGGCCTTCGATTATAGGCAAACTTCCCAACTTGGCTACCGTCACGACGAATCAACCATCGTCACGGCTCGCCCACAACACCCAAGCCCGCCGCGGCCGCCGCGCGCCGCTCGCATACAATAGTCCTCCGGCAACCGCCGCAGGCTTGGCAACCGCTGCAAACGTTGGCAGCGCAACCGAGGGGAGACCATGACGCGCAACACCGCACCCGCAACCGACGACACGCCCAAGACGAATGCCGGGGGGCTCTCGGCCGCCGAGGTGGAGGAGCGCGTCGCCGCCGGGAAGGCAAACGCCAACACCGACGTCAAGACCAAATCCGTGCGCCAGATCCTCGCAGAGCACGCCTTCACGCTCTTCAACGCCGTGAACGTTGCCATGGCCGCCCTCGTCGCAATCTCCGGCCAGTGGCGAAACCTCCTCTTCATGGGGGTGGTCGTCTGCAACCTGGTCATCGGCGTCTTCCAAGAGATACGCGCCAAGCGCATGGTCGACAAGCTCTCCATCCTCGCCGAGAAGCGCGTCCGCGTGCTGCGCGACGGCCAGGTGGCCGATCTTCTCCCCTCGGAGCTCGTGCTCGACGACTGCATCCTTTTGGCGCACGGCGAGCAGGTCCCCGCAGACTCCGTCGTGCTCAAGGGGCAGGTCCAGATGGACGAGTCCCTGCTCACGGGCGAGAGCCGCCCCGTTCCCAAGGGGGCGGGCGACATCCTTTTGAGCGGCAGCTTCGTCGACTCCGGCGACCTTCTCGCCCGCGTGACCAAGGTGGGGCAGGAGGGCTATGCGGCCCGCATCAACGCCGAGGCGAAGTACGTCAAGCCCGTGCGCTCGCAGATCCTCGACTCGCTCAACGCCATCATCCGGCTGGGGACCTATGCGCTCTTCCCCCTGGGCACCGGCCTCTTCCTGCGCACCCTCTTCATGGATGGCGCGACGCTGAACGACGCGATACTCTCGGCGGTCGCTGCCGTGGTGGGGATGATCCCGCAGGGGCTGGTGCTCCTCACCTCGAGCATCCTGGCCATCGCCACCACGCGCCTCGCCTCTCGCAAGGTCCTCGTGCAGCAGACCTACTGCGTGGAGACGCTGGCGCGCGTGGACACGCTGTGCCTCGACAAGACGGGCACCATCACGACCGGTCGCATGGAGGTCTCGCACGTGGAGGCGGCGCCCGGTCACAGCGTGGCCGAGGTCGACAAGGCGCTGGCAGCCGTCGTCCGCGCGTCCGAGGGCGACGCCAACGACACAGCCCAGGCGCTGCTTGCCCATGCAGACGAGGTGGGAGTCGAGAGGGGAGACGCGCCTCGTCGCGTCATCCCCTTCACCTCGCGCCGCAAGTGCTCCGGCTGCGTGACGGCGGACGGCCGCGCCCTTGTCCTGGGGGCGGCGCGCTTCGTGCTGGGCGAGAGGGGGGCAGACCAGGCGGCGGGCCTCGCGGCCGGCTTCGACCCCTGCGAGCGCGTGCTCGTTGTCTGTGGCGTGGAGGGCTTCGACGAGGAGGGCGTGCCCCAGGGCGGGGCCTCCCTCCTCGGCGTGGTGGGCATTCGCGACGAGCTTCGCGCCACCGCGCCCCAGACCATGCGCTACTTCACCGAGCAGGGCGTTGACCTGCGCGTTATTTCTGGAGATGACCCAGCCACCGTCTCGGCCATCTCGGCGCGGGCGGGCGTCCCGCACGCGGACGACTCCGTTGACGCCACGACCCTTGGCACCGAGGACGATCTTGTGGCCGCCGCGCGGCGCTACCACGTCTTTGGCCGGGTGACGCCGGAGCAGAAGCGCTCTCTCGTACGGGCCCTCCGCGCTGACGGCCATGTCGTCGCCATGACGGGCGACGGGGTGAACGACGTGCTGGCTCTGCGCGAGGCCGACTGCTCGATTTCGGTGGCGTCGGGATCTGCCGCGGCGCGCAACGTCTCCGAGATCGTCCTCGCCGACGACGACTTCTCGCACATGCCCGAGGTGGTGGCCGAGGGGCGCCGCTCGATCAACAACCTCCAGCGCTCGGCCTCGCTCTTCCTCGTCAAGACCGTCTACACGGCGCTTCTCGCCCTCATCTGCATCTTCTTCCCGCCCTATCCCTTCATCCCCATCCAGATGTCGCTCATCTCGCTTGCCATTATCGGGCTGCCGTCGTTCGTGCTTGCGCTCGAGCCCAACCACGACCGCGTGCGCGGCGGCTTCCTCGGCCATGTGCTCGTGCGGTCGCTTCCCGCGTCGGCGGGCATCACGGTGGCGCTCGCCTCGGCCCTTGTCGCCGAGCGTGTCATGCCCATGACCTTCGGCGAGACCTCGACCGTCTGCATGCTGCTCGTCTCGATCGTGGGCATGCGCCTCATATGGCGCATATCGCAGCCCCTGACCCCGCTGCGCACCGCGCTCCTCATGACGGTCGCCGCGATTGTTGCCGTCGGGTGTACGGTCTTTGGCACCTTCTTCAAGGTGGCCCCCCTCACGCCTAGTATGTGTGTCTTGGTCGTCGTCGCGGGCGCGCTCTCGTGCGCCCTCTTCGACGCGCTCTTCAACCGCTCGATAGCCCTCGCCAATAACGGCGGGGGCATCGACCGCCTTGCTGACAGACTGGAGGAGACCCATGTCACCCACAGAAGCAACGCCAAGCACCAGGGAGTTTAGAGAGGCCGTCCTTGCGGCCCGCCGTCCCGTTCGCGTCTGCGCGGGCGGGCGAGAGGCGCTTGCCTTCGACGTCTCCGGCATCCCCGGCGCGCAGCGGCTCCCCCGGGCCCTGGTCGGGCTCCTCGAGAACGTCGTGAGGCGCTCCGCCACCGACGACGACGCCGTGCGCCAGGCACAGGCCGTCATCGAGGCGGGGCTTGCCGGCGAGCAGGGCGCCGAGATCGAGTTCATGCCCGCCCGCGTCCTCTTCCAGGACTTCACCGGCGTGCCGGTCTTTGTCGACTTTGCCTCCATGCGCGACGCCATGGTCGAGCGTGGCGGGGACCCCGCGCGCGTCAACCCGCACATCCCCTGCACGCTTGTCGTCGACCACTCGGTGATCGCCGACGTCTCGGGCACGGAGGATGCGTGCGAGAGGAACCAGGAGCTCGAGGCCAAGCGCAACCGCGAGCGCTTCGCCTTCCTCAAGTGGGCGGGCGAGTCCTTCGGCAACGTGGAGATAGTCCCGCCCGGAGGCGGCATCTGCCACCAGCTGAACATCGAGCGCTTCTGCCGCGTGGTCACCACCGACGCGCTCTCCTCGCCCGACGGGCCCGTCGCCTGCTTCGACACGCTCGTGGGCACCGACTCCCACACCACCACCGCAAACGGCGTGGGCGTCATGGGCTGGGGCGTGGGTGGCATCGAGGCCGAGGCCGCGGCGCTGGGACAGCCCATCTCGATGCTCGTGCCGCCGGTAGTGGAGCTGAGGCTCACCGGCGCCCTGCGCGATGGCGTCTCGGGCATGGACCTTGCGCTCACGGTCGCGCAGCTCATGCGTGCGGCCGGCGTCGTGGGGTGCCTTGTCGAGGTGACGGGGGAGGGCGTGGCGGGCCTCACGGCCACGCAGCGCTCCTGCGTGGCAAACATGACGCCTGAGTACGGCGCCACAACCACGCTCTTCCCTGTGGACGAGGAGACCCTCGGCTACCTCAGGCTCACGGGGCGCACTGCCGCCGACGTGGCCTTCGCCCGCGCCTACCTCGAGCGGCAGGGCGTCTTTGGCGACACGTCCCGCCGCACCTACGCGCGCAGCGTCACGCTTGACCTCGCCACGGTCGAGCCGAGCCTCGCCGGGCCCTCCCGCCCCCACGACCGCGTGACCGTCGCGGGACTGCGCGAGCGCTTTGAGCGGAGTGCCGAGAAGAACGGCCACGGCGACCTCTCGCAGGTCTTCGAGGTTGCCTGCGGGGGCACCACCCACAGGCTGCGCCACGGCGCGCTGGCCATCGCCGCCATCACAAGCTGCACCACCGCGACCGACCCCGCCATGATGGTCGCCGCAGGCCTCCTCGCCAAGCGCGCCGTCGAGCGCGGCCTTGCGCCCAAGCCCTGGGTAAAGAAGATCCTCGCGCCCGGCAGCCATGCCACGCAGCTTTTGCTCGAGCGCGCCGGCCTTACCGCGCCCCTTGCCGAGCTTGGCTTCTTCACCTGCGGCTTTGGCTGCATGAGCTGCATCGGCAACTCCGGCGACATCCATCCCGCGCTGCGCGAGCGCGCGGACGAGATGGAGCTCACGAGCGTGCTCTCGGGCAACCGCAACTTCGAGGGCCGCATCTCGCCCCACGTGAGCCAGAACTACCTCTGCCAGCCCGCCTACGTCGTCGCCTACTCGCTCGTGGGAACCATGGACGCAGATCTCTCGTGCGAGCCCGTGGGCACGGGGGCCGGCGGCGAGCCCGTGATGCTCGCGGACCTCGTTCCCACCGACGCGGAGGTTGCCGAGGTCCTCTCGCGCGTCCTCACGCCGTCGCTGTTCGCCGACGCCCAGGGCTCGCTCAAGGAGGGCCCCGCCTCGTGGCGCGCCATCGGGTCCTCGTCGTCATCGACCTTCCCGTGGGACGGGTCCTCCACGTACGTGCGGCGCGCGCCATACTTCGAGATCGCCCGCCGCCGCGAGGTCGTCGAGGTGAGGGGCGCCCGCGCCCTCGCGCTTCTCGGCGACTTCGTGACCACCGACCACATCTCGCCGGCCGGCGCCATCGCGCCGGACTCCCCGGCGGCGCGCTACCTCACCGGGCGCGGCGTGGCCCGGCAGGACTTCAACACCTACGGCAGCCGCAGGGGCAACCACGAGGTCATGGCCCGTGGCACCTTCGCCAACGTCAAGCTGAGGAACGCCCTTGCGGGCGGGCGCGTGGGCGGCTGGACGCGAGACCTGCTCGACGGCGAGGTCAAGAGCATCTACGATGCCGCCGTTGACTACGCCGAGCACGGCGTGCCGCTCGTCGTCGTCGCGGGCAAGCTCTACGGGTCTGGCTCCAGCCGCGACTGGGCCGGCAAGGGGCCGCTGCTCCTGGGCGTGCAGGCGGTCATCGCCGAGAGCTTCGAGCGCATACACCGCTCCAACCTGGTGCAGATGGGCGTCCTCCCGTTGCAGTTCAGGGAGGGCGAGAGCGCCTCGACGCTGGGCCTCACGGGGGAGGAGGCCTTCGACGTCTCGCCCGTGAGCCTGGCCGACGGCCTTCCCAGCCCCCGCGAGGTGGAGGTGACGGCGACGAGGCCGGATGGCTCGAAGGTCAGCTTCGCCTGCGTCGTGAGGGTCGACACGCCCATGGAGGGCCGCTTCCTCGCCAAGGGCGGCATCCTCCCATACGTGCTCGATGAGATTTCCTAGGGCCTGCTTGACGGTATTGCGCATGGCGCACGGAACGGCGAGAATGTGCGCCCGGATGCGCGTCGATGGGTAAGAGACGGGAAGAGACGGACGGGAGGGATTCGCATGAGGTGTCCAAACTGTGGCGCGGAGGCGCCCCTGGGTGCCGCCTCCTGCCCTGCCTGCCACTACGACCTCGGCCTCACGCAGAGGATCCCCGTCACCAAGGTGACGTGGTGCCCCGCCTGTGGGGCCCTCGTCCCGCAGGACGCGCATGCGTGCCCAAAGTGCGGGGCGCCCGTCGGGGCGCCCGCGCGCTCGAAGAGCGGCCGGGCCGTGCGCGACCTTGGCATCCCCACCATCGAGGGGCCGCAAGACCCCGGGGGGCCAGGCCCCGCCGACGGCGGCGCGGACGCCACCCGAGCCATGCCCCGCATCGAGAGCGCCATCCCCTCCGAGCCTGACCCGGAGTCCCCGACGGTACACCATGACCGCATGCCGCGCACGCGCGTGCTCGTGCTTGCGGCAGTGGCGGCCCTGGCGCTCGCGGGTGGCACCGCCCTTTGGATCACGCATCCCTGGGACCCCAACCTCTACGTCACGCACTCGCGGACGGATGCCGACACGTCGATGGCCGGCTTCCCGGGCTACATCTCCGCGCTCACCGGGCAGGACGGCTCCACGCCGACGACGGACGCCTCGCGCGACGGCTCGGACTCCGGCGCCGCCTCCGCCTACCAGCTCATAAGCGATGACTACGACAAGCTTGGCGCCTATGCCGGCAAGCTCGACCAGAGCGTCTCCGAGCTCGTCTCCACGGGCGTGAGCGGCACCGCGGCCGAGCGCGGGGCCGGGAAGTCCGCGGCAGACCAGACCGCCATCGAGATATCGAACCTCATCGACGACATCGCCTCGCTGGATGACGCCGGGGGCACGTATGCGGATGACATCGCCAACATGACGACCTTGGGCAACTGGCTGCGCAACCGCTCCGACGCCATCTGCAAGGCCTGGGGCGCCTCCGTCGCGATGGAGGCGCAGGAGAGGGTCCTCGCGCCGCTCAGCAAGATCGGCTACGCCTCCGGCACCGACAGCTACAGGACGCTTTTCAACGAGAACTACGAGGCATGGAAGCCCACGGAGCGCTAGCCGGGAGGCGTCGGCCGTCCGTCTGACGATTGCGTGCAGGCCGTCGCTTGCTGGTACTATCGTATGGATGATTGTCACGACTATGACGGTGCCCCATGGGCGCCGTGTGCTCGACACTTTGGAGGGGACATGGGTCTCTTTGGCTCTAAACCGCTCTACACCCCGGCGTATGAGGTGAAGGGCGACGAGGTCGCGGTCTTCGACACCGGCAAGGGTTCCATCGCGGTGCGCCTTGACGGCGAGGGCGCGCCCATCCACGTCGCCAACTTCTGCGAGCTTGCCGAGAAGGGCTTCTACGATGGCCTCGCGTTCCACCGCTACGAGCCCGGCTTCGTGATTCAGGGCGGCGATCCCGCAGGCAACGGCACCGGCGGCCCGGGCTACTGCATCCACGAGGAGTACACCACCAACCCGCACAACAGCCACGAGGACGGGGCCCTGGCCATGGCGCGTGCCTCCGACCCCAACTCCGCCGGCTCGCAGTTCTACTTCTGCCTTGGCCCCCAGCACTTCCTGGACAAGGGCTACACCGTGTTCGGGCAGACCATCGATGGTCTCGACACCATCGCCGCCCTGCGCAAGGGCGACGTCATCAACTCGATTACGATCGAACACCGCGCATAGCGTTTCGCCGGTGCCGAAGCGAGGGGGTCTCACGTGAATCAACAGGCATACGAGGCGGGCAAGCTCGCCTACCAACAGGGCGACTGGCTCGCCGCGGTCGACAGGCTCTCCCAGGCCAAGAACCCTGGCGAGGTCTCCGGCCCCGTCGACCACCTCGTGGGCAACTCCTACATGAAGCTCGGGCAGTACGAGTCCGCGGCGGCCGCGTACGAGAGCGCCCTGCGCGACGGCTCGTACGGCAAGGTGGGGGCGCTGTCCTGCAACCGGGGCCGCGCCCTGCTCGCCGCCGGGCGCCCTGCCGAGGCGGCCACGGCGCTCGCGCAGGCCCTCTCCGACGCCTCCTATGCCACGCCGTACAAGGCCCACATGGCGCTCGGCACCGCCTACGAGCGCCTTGGCGACCCCCGCAACGCCGGCATCGCCTACAGGAACGCCGCCATCGACGAATCGAACCCCAACCCCTCGTCTGCCCTCTGTGACCTCGGCGGCTGCTTCATGCAGCTCGGCCGCCCGGTCGACGCCGTCGAGGCGTACCGCACCGCCCTCGACTTCTCCGCGCCGCTCCAGAGCCAGAACCAGGTCTACTGCGACCTCGGGCTTGCCTACGTCGCGGCCAACCGCATGTCCGAGGCGGTCGATGCCTTCGACCACGCCACTGCCGACGGCACGCTCGCGCTCTCCCCCGAGGCCCAGGCGTCCTATGACGCCGCCCGTAAGGCAATGGCCGCCATATCCGGCAAGAAGCGCCCCTCCGACACCGACGCGCTGCTCGCCGCCGCTGGGTACGGCGGTGGATACGACCCGCTCGACCCCACCGGCGCCTCCGGCGAGCTCATGCCCTCCGCCGATGACACGGGCTTCTTCTCGGTCTCCGAGGAGGACCTCGTCGAGCAGGACAAGAAGGAGCGCAAGATCCGCCGCAAGCACAACCACCGCGGTCTCAAGGCGTTCCTCGCGATCCTCATCGTCCTCGTGGCGGCGCTTGGCGCTGCCGGCTATGCGTACTATCGCGGCTACGGCTGGCCCATGCAGGAGACCGTGGTCGAGCAGCTCTTTGATGCCAAGACCTCCGGCGCGGACCTGGGCAGCTTCCTCGCCGCCTCGGTGCCGGCGTCCGAGGCCGAGGCCATCACGGCCGCCGTGCCCACGGGCGCGTCCATCAAGTCCAGCGAGGTCGACAGGAGCATGGCCGAGTCCACGGTCACGGTCAAGGCGGCCCTTCCCACGGGAGACGCCCAGACCTACACCATCTCGCTCGTGCGCGATGGCATATCCTGGAAGGTGACCAACGTGACGAGTGACGCCGCGTCCCCTTCGTCGGCGGGCGCCACCACGTCGACCACGACAACCACCACGACCACCACGGGTACCACGTCGCGGGGCTAGGATCTCTCCGCGCCACGAAGCGTGCGCGCCTGCGGGGCGCGCAGACAGGATAAGGAAGCTATGTCGATCTTCGACTCACTGTTCGGCGAATATGGCGGCGACCTTGCCATCGACCTCGGCACCGCCAACACGCTCGTGGCGGTGCGAGGCCAGGGCATCGTCATCAACGAGCCCTCGGTCGTGGCCATCGACAAGAGCGAGAGCCGCGTCCTTGCCGTCGGCGCGGACGCCAAGCGCATGATAGGCCGCACGCCGGGCTCCATCATCGCCGAGCGGCCCCTCAAGGACGGCGTCATCGCCGACTTCGACGTCACGGAGGTCATGCTCAGGTACTTTATCGGCAAGGCCCGCGACCGCCGCTACCCGTGGTCACCGCGCCCCCGCGTGGTCGTCTGCGTCCCCTCGGGCGTCACGTCCGTCGAGAAGCGCGCCGTCTTCGAGGCCACGATCCAGGCCGGCGCGCGACAGGCCTACCTCATCGAGGAGCCCATGGCCGCCGCCATCGGCGCGGACCTCCCCATCGAGGACCCCACGGGCTCGATGGTCGTCGACATCGGTGGCGGCACCACCGAGGTCGCCGTCATCTCCATGGGCGGCATCGTGGTCTCGCAGTCCATCCGCACCGCTGGCGACGAGTTCGACCAGACCATCCTCGAGCACGTCCGCGACGCCTACAACCTCTCCATCGGCGAGCGCACCGCAGAGGACATCAAGATAAAGGTTGGGTCTGCCGCGCCCCTGGCCGAGGAGCTCGACGTCGAGGTCAACGGCCGCGACGTCATGAGCGGCCTTCCCAAGACGGTGCGCATCGAGAGCGAGGAGATCCGGCGCGCCCTGGATAGGCCCCTCGACGAGGTCACGAAGGCCGTCAAGGACGCGCTTGACGTGACGCCGCCCGACCTCGCCTCCGACCTCATGTTCTACGGCATCCTGCTCACGGGTGGCGGCGGCCTCCTCCGCGGCCTTGACCAGCGGCTTCGCGAGGAGACGGGCGTCCCCGTCAACGTGAGCCCCACGGCCCTCGAGAACGTCGTAACCGGCTGCGCCAAGGTGCTCGAGGCCAACGCGCTCTCAGGCGGCTTTGTCCAGAGTACGGGACAGTAGGCGTGCCGCTCGGGGGAAACAGGGCCCCTGCGGTGGGGCTGGGCAACAACAACCAGGGTACGGGCGGGCGCGAGCTGGTGGCGTGCCTCGTCATCTCGGTGGTGCTCTTCACCGTTGGCGTGCGCACGGGCGAGGGCGGCCCCCTTGGGGTGGTGCGCGGCGCCTTCCAGACCATCACCACGCCAGTGAGGCTCGTGGGGTCTGCCGTCTCGATGCCCTTCCAGGGGCTGGGGAACGTCTTCTCCAACCTCACGGCCGACCAGGCGACGCTCTCGGAGCTTGAGGCTGAGAACGGCGAGCTTCGCAGCAGGAACGCCGAGCTTGAGGAGGCCGAGCAGACGGCGACGCGCCTACAGGGGCTGCTCGACCTCCGGAGCACCTATGACCTGCAGTCGACCGCGGCCCACATCATCTCGGGCTCGAGCGACTCGTGGTCCTCGACCGTCACCATCGACAAGGGCACCGCCTCGGGGCTGTCCGTGGGCATGCCCGTGGCCTCGTCTTCCGGCGTCATAGGCCAGATCGTCGCGTGCGGTGCCACCTCCTCGACGGTGCTCCTCGTGACGGACGAGTCCTCGAGCGTCTCCGCCATGGTCCAGTCGAGCAGGGCGCAGGGCATGCTCAACGGCTCTGCCGCGGGCGAGGTCCGCCTCGACATGATCCGCACCGACCAGACCGTCGAGGTCGGCGGCATCGTCGTCACGAGCGGCATCGGCGGCGTCTTCCCCAAGGGGCTGCCCCTCGGCAAGGTCACGAGCGTCGAGAAGAACCCCGGGTCGATGTACTACACGATCGTGGTGGAGCCCTACGCCCACACCGAGACCGCCGAGGAGGTCCTCGTCATCACCTCGCTCACCGACGCCCAGGTCGCAACCTCCGAAGACGTCGCGGCGGCGGATGCGCAGGAGACGTCCTCGGGCGCATCCGACGCCCCCGCCGCCGACGCCAACGATCCCACCGGCGCGAGCGGCTCGGGCCAGGGCGCGAGCGCGGCGGCGCCGGCCGCCCCCACGGCGGCGGCCACGGGAGGCCAGGGGGGTCGCCATGCAGGTCGCTGACAAGAACAGGAACCGCCGGGACATCCTCGTCCTCGCCCTTGTGTGCGGGGTCTGCCAGCTCGCGCTTGCCCCCAACATCGGCATTGGCAACGGCCGGGCGAACCTCGCCCTGGTCTTCACGGCCTGCGTCGCCTTCAACGTGGGCGGCAGGACGGGCGTCCTTGCGGGGTTTCTCGCGGGCCTCTTCTTCGACCTTTCGACCACGGGTCCCATAGGCCTCATGGCGGGCTGCTGCGCCGCTGCCGCCTACGCGATGGGGCAGGCGGGGAGGGGCCGCATGGCGGGCGAGCTAGGCGCCAGCGTCGTGGAGTTCTCCGTCGCCGCGCTCGTGGTGTCCCTTGTCTACCACGCCGCCATGCTCATGGTCGGGCAGTCTTCGTCCCTGCTTGACGCGGTGGCCCCGCGCGCGCTCCCAACGGCGCTTCTCACCATCGTCTCCTTTCTGCCCTTCGCCTGGTTCTACTCACGCTCCACGGGCGGCGGCCCAAGCCTGTCCATGGGCGGCCGAAGGCGCGGGGGC
Organism: Coriobacteriaceae bacterium; assembly: GCA_004557505.1. Classification (GTDB taxonomy): domain Bacteria; phylum Actinomycetota; class Coriobacteriia; order Coriobacteriales; family Atopobiaceae; genus Tractidigestivibacter. The sequence goes on from SFGZ01000003.1 coordinate 151,594, forward strand.
GGCTCCCATCTCAGCACCAGGGGCCTCTAGGGTCGCGCCATGAGCCTTACGGTCATACTCATCATCGTCTGCGTCGCCGTGGCGGCGGCCCTCGTCGCCGTGTTCCTCGTGTTCGGTCGCTCCGAGGCCAACTTCAAGTTCGACATAGGCGGGGGCGGGCCCAAGGCATCCGGTGGCTCCGACACGTCCGCAGAGACGGCCATGCAGGGCCGCCTGGTGTGGCAGTCCGTCGTCTCCGGCGGCGTCTCCGCGATCCTCCTCGCCAAGCTCTGGTCTATGCAGCTCCTCTCGTCAGACGAGTACGCGCAGCAGGCGGAGTCCAACCGCACGCGCACCGTCTCGGTCCCCGCCCCGCGAGGCAGGATCCTCGACCGCAACGGCAAAGAGATCGTCACCAACCGCTCGAGCCTCACGGTCCTCGCCGAGGCCGACGTCGCGAACGATGACATCGAGCTCACGCTCGTCGGGAACCTCATCGGCATGCCCGCGCTGGCCGTCAGGCGCAAGGTCGAGGACGCCTCCGCCGGCGCCCAGAGCCTGCGACCCGTTGCGGTGGACGTCTCCCGCCGCGTCGTGGCGTTCCTCGGGGAGCATCCCACGGTCTTCCCCGGCGTCTCGGTTGCCCAGCGCACGCAGCGCTCCTACCCCCTGGGCTCCCTGGCGGCGCATGTCGTGGGCTACACCGGGACGGTCACCGCGGACCAGCTCAGCTCCGCCGACTCCTCCGACGAGGGCGCCGTACACTACAGCTCGGGCGACACGGTGGGGCAGGCCGGCGTCGAGCTTCAGTACGAGAGTGTGCTCCAGGGCGTCGCGGGCGAGCAGACCGTCTACGTTGACGCCGACGGCAACGTCCTTGACTACTCGACCTACGTCGAGCCCAGGGGCGGCTCGGACGTGGTGCTCACGCTCGACGTCGACGTCCAGGGGGCGGCGGAGGAGTCGATCGCCAGGGTCGTCGAGTACCAGCGGCAGAGAGACTACGCCGCGACGGGCGCCTGCGCCGTCGCCATAGACTGCACGAACGGCGAGGTCGTCGCCATGGCAAGCTACCCCACATACAACCCGAGCATCTTCGTGGGCGGCATCTCGACGAGCGACTGGGAGTCGCTGCAATCCGAGGGCGCCCACTACCCGCTCATGAACCGCGCCATAGCCGGCCAGTACCCCTCGGGCTCCATCATCAAGGCGCTCACCACGCTCGCCGCGCTGAGCTACGGCATAGCCACCGCAAGCTCCTCGTGGTACTGCACGGGCTGGTGGACGGGCTTTGGCGAGGCCTACGGCATGAAGTGCTGGTGGACGTCGGGCCATGGCGAGATGAACCTCGTCACGGGCATCACCTACTCCTGCGACGTCGTGTTCTACGAGATCGGCAAGGGCTTCTTCTACGACAAGGACAACCCCAACGGCATGCAGGAGACCTTCAAGAAGTTTGGGCTGGGGTCGCCCACGGGCATCGACCTTCCCAGCGAGGCGGCGGGCCGCGTGCCCGACGCCGACTGGAAGTGGAACTACTGGTCAAGCGCCTCCGACGACCAGCGCGCGTGGCAGGGCGGCGACAACTGCAACCTCTCCATCGGCCAGGGAGACCTGCTCGTCACGTGCATGCAGATGGTCGATGCCTATGCGGGCATCGCCAACCGCGGCCCCATCTACAAGCCGCATGTCCTGAAAAGCGTCAAGAGCGCGACCGGCTCCGGGTCGGTCATCGACTACAGCCCCGAGGTCATCATCAACGCAGAGGAGGATCCGGCCAACTTCGACACCGTGGACCAGGGCCTCTCGGGCGTCATCTACCGGGAGTCGCCAACGCAGGCGGCCCACTGGACCAACCTTGACGTGGCGGTCTGCGGCAAGACGGGCACGGCAGAGCAGACGTCGGTCGGCGAGCCCGTCGGCTGGTTCATGGCCTTCGCGCCGGCGGACAACCCTCGCTACGTCGTGGGCGCCAACGTGGACAGCGTGCTCTCGGGCGCCTCCTCGGCCATGTACGTGGTGCGCGACATCATCGGCGCCATCTACGGGCAGCCGGATGACGAGCCGCTCGATTCGTCGAACGTCGACCGATAGGGGGAGGGCTCATGGCCAACATGGCGAGACGTCAGGGGCTTCTCAACTCAGCGAGCAACCACCTCAACCGGGGGTCCGCCCGGTCTTCTTCCTCGCGTCTGGGGCGAATCGGCAGGGTCTTGGGCGGCCTCTACCTATCCCAGCTCATACCCGCGCTCCTGCTCGTGGTCTACGGGGTGGTCGTCATATGGTCCGCCTCCCTCTCCATCGCAGAGGCGAGCTTCCCCCGGCACCTCTTTGGCATTGCCATGGGCCTCGTGGGCGCCGTCCTCGTGTGGCGCCATGACTACCGGAGCCTCCAGGGCATGCCTCGCATGCTCCTGATCATCGCGTGCATCCTCATGATTGCGCCCAAGATCCCCGGCCTCGGCTATGAGGCCAAGGGCATCACGGGCTGGGTGAAGGTCCCGGGCGTCGGCATCACGTTCCAGCCGTCCGAGCTCGCGAAGCTCGTGGTGATCTATCTCATGGCCGCGCTCGGCGCCCAGTACAACGGGAAGATCGAGTCGCTTCGCGACTACATCCGGCTCTGCGCCATCCTGCTGGTGCCCTTTGGCCTGATCCTGCTTCAGCCGGACCTTGGCACCGGCCTCGTGATCCTGGTCTTCGGCGCCGTCATCATCATATGCGCGGGGGCCAAGCGCAGCTGGGTCCTCGTGACCATCGCGCTCATCGTCTTTGGGGCCACCGTCATCATCGTGACGTCCATGCTCGACGGCTTCCCGCACCTCTTGAAGAGCTACCAGCTCAATCGCCTCATCGTCTTCGTGGACCCATCGGTCGACCCCACCAACAACGGCTACAACCTCCAGCAGGCAAAGATCGCCGTGGGCTCGGGAGGGCTTCTCGGCAAGGGGATTGGCGGCGCCACGCAGGCGGGCAACGGCTTTCTCCCCGAGGCGCAGACCGACTTCGTGTTCGCGCTGCTCGCCGAAGAGTTCGGGTTTGTGGGCGGCGTCGTCCTGCTCGGACTCTTCACGTGGATGATCCTCTCGACGATGCTTCTTGCCATGCGGTGCGAGTCGATGTTTGGCAAGCTCGTGTGCGTTGGGTGCGCGGCCATGTGGACGTTCCAGGTGCTCGAGGAGGTGGGCATGTGCATGGGCATCATGCCCATCACGGGCATTCCCCTGCCGTTCATAAGTTATGGTGCCACCTCGATGATCGCGCAGCTCATGGCCGTGGGGATGGTACAGTCTGTGTGGAGACACCGGCAGAAGTCCGCCTAGCGGCCGCCTGTCGTAAGGAGGATTATGTCGCGCAAGATTCCATGGGTAAGGATCCTGGAGGTCGCCGGGGCGGGCAGGGACGCCCGTGAGGGCGGCTCTCAGACGGTGCGCCTCTCGGTGCGCATCTCCTCCGGCGCGCCTCGCGGGCTCGTCCTCGCCATCAAGGAGGCGCTGGTCGCCCGCGAGCCCTCCGGCATCGTCGACGTCCGTCCCGTCGGCGCCCCGGCCCCCGACGCCGTGGTGCCGGATGCCCTCATCGTCGTCTGTGGCGACCAGGCGGCCGTCGAGGCCGCGCTCGCCCGCGACGCCACGCTCCGCGGGGTGCCGGTGGCCCTTGTGGCCGAGTCGGCGGTCGAGGTCCCCGACGTCGGGCTCCCGGAGGCGGCGGCGCCCCTCCTCGAGGTGCTGGCCTGCGCCGACGCGCACGCCCTCGTGCCCCGCCTCGGCAGCTGGCTCGTGGGGGCGACCGACAGGGGCCTGACCCTCGCCGCGAACTTCCCCTTCTGCCGTCCCGCCGAGGTCGATGCGCTCGTGAGGCGCTGCGCCCTGGAGAACGCCGCCGTGGGCGCCGTGACGCTCATCCCTGGCTCGGACATGGCCGTCATGACCGCCAACCAGGCAAAGCTCGCCATCGACATCGCCGTGGCCTACGGGCGCGGCCTCGATCCCTCGCGCGCGCTCGAGCTCGCGGGCGTCGTGGTCGCCGGCTTTGGCTATCGCGCGATCGCTCGCGCTGCGGCCCGCCTCGCGCCCGGGCTTGGCTGGGCCCTCAAGGGCGCCATGGGCTATGCCGGTACCGTGGCGACGGCGCGAGCCCTGCGGGCTCGCTTCGACTTCGAGGACGGATCGCTGCGCCCCCATGGCGAGGAGGCGCCCCGCCAGGCCCCGGCGCGCCGCCTCCGGCTTCCCGGGAAGGCGGGGGAGGGCGAGGCTCCCCACGTCCCCCGCGTGCGTGTCCCCCGCGCCACCTCCCCCTCGTACGTGGTGCTCTGCCCCGACGGCTCCGTGCGTGGGGGCGAGTAGCCGTGCGCCCGCCCCGGAGGGACCTGTTCCGGCTCATCGAGCCGCTGCTCTCGCTTGTCGAGAGGCCCTCGCGCTACCTCGACCACGAGTGGGGTGCCGTCGAGGACCAGCCGGGCCCCTTCCACGCCTGCCTCATCTACCCGGACGCCTACGAGGTTGGCCAGCCAAACCTGGGCATAGCCATTCTCTACAACGCCCTCAACGCCGCGGAGGGCATCTCGTGCGAGCGCTGCTACCTTCCCTGGCACGACATGGCCGACCTCATGCGCGAGCGGCACGTGCCGCTCCTGGCGCTTGAGTCCGCCGCGCCCGTCGCCTCCTTCGATCTCGTGGGCTTCACGCTCGCCCACGAGCTTGTGGCCACAAACATCGTCGAGACGCTCGACCTTGCTGGCGTTCCCGTGCGCGCATCCGAGCGTGCCCAGGACGACGCGATCGTCATAGCCGGCGGCCCCTCCGTCTGGAACGCAGAGCCGCTCGCCCCCATGTTCGACGCCATCCTCCTCGGCGATGGCGAGGACGCGATCGTCGAGATGGCCTCCTGCGTTCGAGACGCCCGCGCCGCCGGGCTCGCGCGCGAAGACGTCCTCCTCGCGCTCTCTCGCATCCAGGGGGTCTACGTCCCCTCGCTCTACGAGGTGGTCGTCGACGACACGTCGACGCGCTGGGGCTACGCCGTCCCAAGGCCCGGCACCGGCGCGCCCGAGGTCGTGCTCAAGCGGTGCGTCGCGGACTTCGCGGCCACGCCCGCCTGCGCGGAGCACATAGTTCCCTACATGGGCATCGTCCAGGATCGCCTCGCCATCGAGGTGCTGCGCGGCTGCGCCCGCGGGTGCCGCTTCTGCCAGGCCGGCATGACCTATCGCCCGGTGCGCGAGCGCCCCATGGGGCAGGTCGTGGAGGCGAGCGTCCAGGGCCTTGCCGAGACGGGATACGACGAGCTCTCCCTCACGTCGCTCTCGACCACGGACCACTCGCAGTGCGCCCCCATGCTGAGCGAGCTCGACCGGCGCCACTCCGGCAGGGGCATTCGCGTCTCCATCCCCTCCCAGCGCCTTGACGCATTTGGCGTGGACATGGCGAACGCGGCCTCGGGCTCGAAGCGCGGGGGCCTCACCTTCGCGCCCGAGGCGGGCACCCAGCGGCTGCGCGACGTGATCAACAAGAACGTGACCGCAGAGGACCTCGAGCGGGCCGCGACCAACGCCTTCGCCCATGGCTGGAGGCGCGTCAAGCTCTACTTCATGATGGGGCTCCCCACCGAGACGGACGAGGACATCCTGGCGATACCCGCTGCCACGCACCGCGTGCTCGAGATTGGCCGGGAGATAGTGGGGCGCGGCAAGAAGAGCAAGGTGCAGGTCTCCGCCTCCGTTGCCGTCTTTGTGCCAAAGGCGTATACGCCATTCCAGTGGGCGGGACAGCTGGAGGTGGGAGAAGTCGAGCGTCGAGCGCGGCTCCTTCTTGGGGCAAACACCGACCGCGATGTGAAGATCTCCTATCACGATCCCAGAACCTCCCTCGTGGAGGGTGCGCTCTCCAAGATGGGACGCGCGGGCTTTGACCTCGTGCTGGCCGCGTGGCGTCGTGGATGCCGCTTTGATGCGTGGACGAGCGAGTTTAACTACGATGCCTGGGAGGCCGCTGCTGAGGAGCTTGGCTATGACCTGCCCTCCATTGCATCCGAGGGGTTCCCACTCGACGTAAGGCTTCCGTGGGACCACACCTCTCCCGGCGTCTCCAAGGGGTTCCTCCAGCGCGAGTGGCGCCGCGCCGCCCAAGGCGTCACGGCGCCGGACTGCACACGCGAGTCCTGCGTGGGCTGTGGCGTGTGCCCCACGCTCGGCGTCGGCAACGTGATCTGGGGCGAGCGCGCATGATCAATACCGTCGCCATCACCAACAGCAAGCTCAACCAATACCGGCTGCGCGTGCGCTACCGCAAGGACGGCAGGCTCGCCCACCTGGGGCACCTCGAGGTCATCAACACCATCAACCGCAGCGTGCGCCGCTCGGCGTTGCCCTTTGCCGTTGGCAACGGCTTCGCCCGCCGCATGCGCCTGCAGTTCTCTCAGGCGCTCCCCGTTGGTGCGGCGTCGCTGGGGGAGTACTTCGACCTTTACCTTATCGAGGAGGTGGCACCCGAGGGTGCCCTCGAGAGGCTCGCGAAGTCGAGCCCCAGTCTCCTTGAGCCAGTTGCCGCCTCGTATGTCTCCTACGACCTGCCCGCCCTTGAGGCCTGGCTCACGCGCTCCACGTGGAGCGTTGACATCATTGACGGTACGAGCGTCGAGGCAATCACTCGCGGCATCCGCGCCGTGCGCGAGCATGGCGTACTCACGTATATGCGCGGGGAGAAGGAGAAGCACGTCGACCTTGGTCGAACGCTCGCCTCATTCCAAGAAAAGCCTGTTGGGCCTGGCTTTCTCTTGGACTGCCGCTCCACGGAGGAGGGCTCTCTCAGGCCTGCCGTACTCATTGCGGCCGCCGCACGGGAGGTGGGCCTTGCCATGCCAGCAATCTCTGTGTGCAGGCTTGGCCAGTGGCACGTCGATGAAGATGGGAGTCTTGTGGAGCCAATGTAGCTGCTCTATCACGGGGCTCCAAGCAGGATAGACTTACTAAGGTTGTGCGGAAAAGCGCCAGACCTCGGCCACCGATTCAGTTTCCCTTGCGGCACCGCAGGTCAAGGCGATTTTTCGTTGACGGTTTTCCGTGCGGCTAGTAAGATGACTTACTGTTGCACTCACGCCAGCAATGAAGGGTTACACACATGTACGCAATCGTAGCAACTGGTGGCAAGCAGTATAAGGTTGCCAAGGGCGACGTCCTCGACGTCGAGAAGCTCGACGCGCAGCCTGGCGATTCGGTCCAGCTCGACGTTCTCCTCCTGAACGACGGCGAGAAGACCATCGTTGACCCTGCCGCCCTTAAGGACAAGAAGGTCACCGCCGAGGTCGTCGACCAGCACAAGGGCGAGAAGGTCCTCGTCTTCAAGTTCAAGAAGCGACCAAGCTGAGGATCTCCGAGCTCCCCACCGCGTAGCCTCAATCACCCCGTCCACTTCAGATAGGCAGGTAGCACCATGGCACACAAGAAAGGCCTCGGCTCGTCCCGCAACGGCCGCGACTCCCACGCGCAGCGCCTCGGCGTGAAGATCTACGGCGGCCAGGCAATCAAGACCGGCCAGATCATCGTCCGTCAGCGCGGCACCCACATCACCCCTGGCGAGAACGTAGGCCGTGGCAAGGACGACACCCTCTTCGCCCTCGCCGATGGCGTCGTGCAGTTCAAGAAGGGCACGAAGCACGTCGTCAACGTCGTCACCGAGTAGCGGCGCGCACCATAGACTAGGCTGGGCCTCGCTTCGGCGGGGCCCGTTTCATATCGCGCCTCGAGCGCGTCCCCTGTGAGTTGCCGTACCATCAGGGGCAACCAAGGAGGAAACCGTGGTCACATTCACAGACCTGTCTCACATCAACGTAAAGGGCGGCGACGGCGGCGCGGGGTGCATGTCGTTCCGACGCGAGGCCTACGTCCCCAAGGGAGGGCCCGACGGCGGCGACGGCGGGCGCGGCGGGGACGTCACGCTGGAGGCCGACCCGCAGCTCTCGTCCCTCATAGACTTTCGCTACAAGCACCACTTCAGGGCGGAGCGCGGCACGCACGGCCAGGGGAAGCGCATGCATGGCAGGGATGGCGCGGACCTCGTCCTGCGCGTCCCCCTCGGCACCGTCGTGCGCGAGCTTGACCCCGCGACGCAAAAGCCGCTCTACCAGATCGCCGACCTCACCCGTCCCGGCGAGCGCGTGGTGGTAGCCCCCGGCGGCATGGGGGGTCTCGGCAACATCCACTTCGTGACGTCGGTGCGCAGGGCGCCGGCCTTCGCCGAGAAGGGCGAGCCCGCCCAGGAGCATTGGATCGAGCTCGAGATGAAGCTCATGGCCGACGCCGCGCTCGTGGGCATGCCGTCGGTGGGGAAGAGCTCCATCATCGCGCGCATCTCCGCCGCCAGGCCAAAGATCGCCGAGTACCCCTTCACCACGCTCGTCCCCAACCTGGGCGTGGCCCGCGCACGCGACGGGCGCTCCTTCGTCTGCGCCGACGTCCCCGGCCTCATCCAGGGTGCCTCAGAGGGGAAGGGACTGGGCCATGAGTTCTTGCGCCACATCGAGCGGACGGCGCTCATCCTGCACGTGATCGACGTGACGGGCGGCTTTGAGGGCCGCGACGCCGTCGAGGACTACCGCACCATCAACGCCGAGCTGGCCGCCTATGCCGCCGAGCTTGCGGACCGCCCGCAGATCGTGGTGGCCAACAAGTGCGACATGCCGGGCACCGAGGGCGCCGTCAGGGCGCTTAGCGAGGCCGCCGAGGCAGACGGGCGCCCCTTCCACGCCGTCTCCGCCGTCACCGGCGAGGGCATCGACGCTTTGGTGAGCGACACGGCGGACGCCGTGGCACGGCTCCGCGCGCAGGCGCCGGCGCCCGCCGGCGAGGCGGCCGAGGCCTCCGCCCAGTGGGAGCGCCGCCGCCAGCAGCGGGATCGCGCGATGTCCGTCAGGCGCGAGGGCGCGCACGCCTGGCGCGTGAGCGGCGCGGCCATCGAGCGCATGGTCATCCAGACCGACTGGGACAACGACGAGGCCGTGGCCTACCTGCAGCACCGCCTCGGCCGCACGGGCCTGGACGACCAGCTCGAGCGCGCCGGCTGCGTGCCCGGAGACGAGGTCCGCATCCTCGAGCTTGCCTTCACCTACGAGGGCGACCATGCGGAGCCCCCCGAGGGCGAGCCCGACGCCCGCGACGGCGTGGGCGGCCGGCGATGAGCAGGGCGCCCACGCTCATAGTCGCCAAGGTCGGCTCGTCCACCCTGGTGGACGAGGGCGGCGGCCTCGACCGCGGCTTCATCCGCTCGCTCTGCGACCAGGTGGTCGAGCTCGCCCGTGAGGGGACGCGCGTCGTCCTCGTCTCCTCCGGCGCCGCCGCCGCCGGCCGCGACGAGCTTGGCCTTGCCGAGCGCCCGTCTGACATCATGACGCTCCAGGCCTGCGCCGCCGCTGGCCAGGCGAAGCTCACCGAGGCGTATGCGGACGTCCTTGCCGAGTGCGGGATACCCTGCGGCCAGGTCCTGCTCACGCGCCGCGACGTGGTAGACCGGGCGGCGTACCTCAACGCCCGGAACACCCTCATGCGCCTCATCGAGCTTGGCGCCATGCCCGTGGTCAACGAGAACGACACCGTCTCGGTCGCCGAGTTCGCCTTTGGAGACAACGACATGCTCGGCGCCATCGTGGCGGGGCTCGTCTCGGCAGACCTCTACGTGATCCTCTCCGACGTCGACGGGCTCTACACGGCAAACCCCCAGACCGACCCGTCCGCCAGGCTCGTCGAGCGCGTGAGCGAGGTGGACGGCCGCATCTCGTCCATGGCGGGCGGGGCGGGCACCAGCTATGGCACGGGCGGGATGGCGTCGAAGCTGCGCGCCGCGCGGGCCATGCTCGCCGCGGGGATCCCCACGGTCATCTGCCGCGGCAGGCGCGAGGGGGCGCTTCTCGACGCCGCCCATGCAGAGGGGGTGGGAACGCGCTTCGAGGCGGGCTCCAAGGAGACGCCGCACGAGCTGGGGCGCAAGCTCTGGATTGGCCTTGCCGAGGTCGTGCGCGGCACCCTCGTCCTGGATGACGGCGCCGCCCGCGCCGTCACCGAGCGCGGCGCCTCGGTCCTGCCCGTGGGCGTCCTCGAGACCCGCGGGACCTACGCCGCCGGCGACGTCGTGGACGTCCGAGGCCCCGCGGGCACGCTTCTGGGCAGGGGGGCGGTGCGCTACTCGTCAGACGACATGGCGCGCATACGCGGCCTCAAGCTCGACGTCATCGCGCGCTTTTTGGGCGAGGGGGCGGCCCAGCCGGCGGTCCACCGCGACGAGCTGCTCGTCTTCTAGCTGGTTTATGGGACCTCACAAGCCAGCCCCTTGCTGCTAGGATAGGCATGTCCCACAGGACGGAAGGGAGCAGTCCAATGTCTGAGGCACGCACCAAGGCCATGCTCGCGCGCGCGGCCGCCCGCGCGCTGGGTCAGGCACCCGCAGCCAGGAGGTCCGCGGCCATACGCGCCGCCGCGCGGCTCATACGCGAGCGCACGGACGCCATAGCGGCCGCCAACGCGCATGACATGGAGCGCTCCCGCAGGGCCGGCATGGGCGCCCCCCTGCTCGACAGGCTCATGCTCGACGCCAGTCGGCTTGAGGCCATCGCGTCCTGCCTCGAGGAGGTCTCGCGTCAGGAGGACCCGCTGGGACACGTGGGCTGGGGCCGCACCCTTGACTCCGGCGTGCGCGTCGAGCGCGTCTCGGTGCCCATGGGGGTCGTTGCGATGATCTACGAGGCGAGGCCCAACGTCACGGCCGATGCCTTTGGCTTGTGCGTGCGCGCCGGGAACGCCTGCGTCCTCAAGGGCGGCTCCGCGGCGCGGGAGTCCTGCATGGCGCTCGCGGCCTGCTGCAAAGACGCCCTGGTCGAGGCCGGCCTTCCGGCAGGCGCCGTCCAGTACGTGGACGACGACGCCGAGCACACCCAGACGGACGAGCTCGTGCGCGCCGCGGGCCTCGTGGACGTCCTCATCCCGCGCGGCGGCGCCTCGCTCATCCGCTACTGCGTGGAGAACGCAACGGTTCCCGTGATCGAGACGGGCACGGGAAACTGCCACATCTACCTGCACCGCGACGCCAACGTTGACAAGGCGGTGGGCATCGTCACCAACGCCAAGTGCTCGAGGCCCGGCGTCTGCAACGCCGCCGAGTCGCTCCTCGTCGACGCGGTCGCCGCCGAGCGCCTGCTCCCGCCCGTCCTCGCGGCGCTTTCCGCCTACGGCGTGGCGCTCGTGGGCGACGAGCTCGCGCGCAAGGTCGCCGCCGCTGCGCAGGTCCCCATGGGCGAGGCGTGCGAGAACGACTGGGGTAGGGAGTACCTCGACCTCAAGATGAGCGTGAGGTGCGTCGAGGGCGTGGCCCAGGCCATCGAGCACGTCAACCGATACGGGACCGGCCACTCGGAGGCCATCGTGAGCGATTCCTACGAGGCGTGCGAGGCGTTTCTCGCCGGCGTGGACGCGGCCGTGGTCTACGCCAACGCGTCGACGCGGTTCACCGACGGCGGCGTCTTTGGCCTCGGGGGCGAGATCGGCATCTCCACGCAGAAGCTGCACGCCCGCGGCCCCATGGGCGCCGCCGCCCTCACCACCACCAAGTACGTCGTGCGCGGGGACGGCCAGCTGCGATGAGCGTCGACGCTGACGCCCTGAGGGGGCGCGACCTGCCGGTGCTCGGCACGGACGACGGCCGGACCTACCGCCTGGGCATCATGGGGGGCACCTTCGACCCCATCCACAACGGCCACCTCGTTGCCGCCGAGCAGGCATTCGATGACCTTGCCCTCGACATCGTGGTCTTCATGCCTGCGGGAAGACCGGCCTTCAAGCAGGACAGAGACGTGAGCTCCGGCGAGGACCGCTATGCCATGACGCTGCTTGCCACCGCCGACAACCCGCACTTCGTCGCCTCGCGTTTCGAGGTGGACCGCGAGGGCGTCACCTACACGGCCGACACCCTGCGCCTCCTCCGGGCGCTCTATCCCGAGAACGTCGAGTTCTACTTCATCACCGGGGCCGACGCCATCACCGAGATAGTCAAGTGGCGCGACGCCGCCGACATCGCGCGCATCGCTCGCCTCGTCGCGGCGACGCGGCCGGGCTATGACCTCGACCGCGCCTGGGACGCCATAGACGCCTCGGGCCTCGCCTTCGACGTCACGTACCTCTCCGTCCCGGCGCTCGCCATCTCGTCGAGCCACCTCAGGGAGCGCGTCAAGGCGGGGCAGAGCCTGCGCTACCTCACGCCCGACCCGGTGACGGGGTACCTCCACAAGCACGGCCTCTACGGCACCTCGCCCAATCGCTACGGCCACACCTCCGAGATGGTGGCATGACGGGCTACGAGAGCGTCATCGAGCACCGCGAGCCGGACTACGGCGAGGGGCCGAAGGCGCTCATAGCGCGCCTGGAGGCGGACCTCTCGGCCCAGCTGGTGCGCGGTCAGCGCCGCCTCGCGCACTCGCTCTCGGTTGCCTCGTGTGCCGAGGGCCTCGCCCTTCTCTATGGCGTCGACCCATTCGAGGCGCGCCTGGCGGGAATCCTCCACGACTGGGAGAAGGCCCTCTCGAGCGAGCAGGTCGTCGCCCGCGCACGTGAGCTGGGAATCGACATGGGCGTGGACCTCAGGCTGGTCTCGCCCCTGCTCCACGGCATCGTCGCCGCCCGTGAGCTGCCTGCCCGCTACCCGGAGGTCCCGCCTGCGGTCTGGCACGCCATAGAGGTCCACACCACGGCGGCTCCCGAGATGAGCCCGCTCGACATGGTCCTCTTCGTGGCCGATGGCATCGAGCCGCTCCGTCCCAGCACGCCCGGCATCGAGGGGTCGCGCGCGCTCGTGGGACAGGCCGCGCTCCCCGACCTGTTCTGGGATTCTTTTGTCGGCGGCATTATCTATGTGCTCAAGGGCTCGAGGTACCTCTGGCCGGGTACCATCGATACATACAACAGACTGGCCGCGGCGAGAGGCGTCGCCGCGGCCCGATAGGGGAGGACATGGCAATCACACCGTATGACATCGCTCGGGTCGCAAGCATGGCGGCGGACTCCAAGAAGGGGCAGGACATAGTCGTCCTCGACCTCACGGCAAAGACCGACGTCTGCGACTACTTCGTGATCTGCTCTGCCACAAGCAACCCACAGGCCGACGCCATCGTCGACGAGATCCGCGAGAAGGTCCGCGCCAACTGCGGCGTCACCGCCATCTCGACCGAGGGCCGAGAGGGCAGAAACTGGATCCTCATCGACTTCGGCAGCGTCGTCGCACACGTCTTCAAGCCCGAGACCCGAGACTTCTACCGCCTGGAGAAGCTCTGGGGCGACGCCCCCGAGGTCGACATGGACCTCGGGGGCCCGGCGGGCGAGGGCGACCCCGCCGGGCAGCCCCGGCGTCTCTAGCCGTCGTCCTTCCCCATGGGGGCCGTGCCCGTGGTGTGGCCCCTGAAGCGCAGGTCTCGCCCATAGCTCACGGCGTCGTCGCCAAAGCGGTCGCGCAGGGCGTCGGTGAGCCTCGAGAGGGCCGTCTGGCCACGCGGGCCGTCGCCGGCCATCCCATCGAAGAGGCCCATCTGGCGTCCGCGCCCTCCCGAGAAGTCGGACAGCCCAACCCCCACGAGGCGCACCGGCGTGCCCTCGCTCCATAGGCTGGACAAAAGGCCCACCGCGACGGGGCCAAAGACGTGCTCGTCGTTGGTGGGCGAGCCGAGCCTGCGCTGTGCCGTCCGCACGCGGAGGTCGGCGTAGCGGAGCTTGAGGGTGACCGTCGCGCCCGCAAGGCCGCGCCTGCGCAGCCGCCTGCCCGTCATGGACGCAACGTGGAGGATCGCCGCGCGCAGCTCGGCGGCGGCGGTGAGGTCGTGATCGAAGGTCCGCTCGTTCGAGACGGACTTGGCCTCATCCGGAACCGCCCGCTCGGCCACGCGGCTCCGCTCCCGTCCGGCGGCGCGCACCACGAGCCTGGGGCCCGTCACGCCGAGCGCCCCCTCAAGCTCCCGGGGGCTCGCCTTCGCAAGCTCCCCGAGCGTGTGGATCCCCATGGCGGCGAGCTGCCTCTCGGTCGCGGGGCCAACGCCGCTCAGGGCGCTCACGGGAAGCGGCGCGAGAAACGATCCCTCGGTGCCGGGGAAGATCACGGTGAGGCCGCGCGGCTTGTCCCTCTCGGAGGCGATCTTCGCGACGGTCTTGTTGACCCCAAGGCCAATGGAGCAGCTCACGCCCAGGCTCGCCACGCGCGCCCGTATGCGGCGGCAAATCCCTATGGGGCTCTCGCGCGAGAAGCGCCCCGGGGTCACGTCGAAGAAGGCCTCGTCGATGGAGACCTGCTCCACGAGGGGCGTCTCGGCTGAGAGGATGTCCATGACGGCGGCGCTCACCTCGCGATAGCGGGCGAAGTTGCCCTGCGTCCAGACGGCATCGGGGCAGAGCCTTCTGGCCTGCGCCGAGGGCATGGCCGAGTGGACGCCGTAGCGCCTCGCCTCATACGATGCGGTCGAGACCACGCCGCGGCGATCGGCCGACCCGCCCACGATCACGGGCAGCCCGCGCCACTCAGGGTGGTCAAGCTGCTCCACCGACGCGAAGAATGCGTCGAGGTCCAACAGGCCAACGGCCGGCCCGTCCCACCCGAGGATGTCGTGTGCTCTCTCTCCCATGGCCCGATTATAGGGTGATGGTGAAGGTGGTGCCCCCCTCGGCGGTGCTCGTGGCCGCGATGGTGCCGCCGTGCGCGCTGACGATGCTCTTGCAGATGGCGAGGCCAAGCCCGAAGCCGCCGGCCTCCTCGCGGCTGCGCGCCCTGTCAGAGCGCCAGAAGCGGTCGAAGACGTGCTCGAGGTCCATGGGGTCCATGGGCGCGCTCGCGTTGTTCACCGTGAGCGTCACGCGCCCGTCGGCCTTCCTCAGGCGCACGCTGGCGGCGGTCCCCCTTGCCGCGTACTTGGTGGCGTTGTCGATGAGCGCCCGCACGGCCCGCGCGATCTGCGCCCGGTCGGCCCGGAGGCGGATGCCGGGCTCGATGTCCTTCTCGATGGAGCAGCCCCGCTCGAAGGCGACGGCGTCGAACTCCATGGCGCACTCGTCGACCAGCTCGGAGAAGTCAAGGTCCTCGAGGGCGAGGATGCGCCACGCCCCATCCGCCCGGGCCTCGTCCGCGCGCGCGAGCACGAGCAGGTCTTCGACGAGCGCCTTCATGTGGCCCGCCTCGTCGCCGGTGCTCTCTATCCACGTGCGCGCGTCGGGCGGCACGTGCGGGTCGTCAAGGAGTATCTGGGTGTTGGCGAGGATGACGGAGAGCGGCGTCTTGAGCTCGTGGGATGCGTCGGAGACGAAGCGGCGCTGGGAGTCCCACGACTTCTGGATGGGCTTCAGGATCCAGGCCGAGAGGACCCAGACGATGACAAAGAGCGCGGCCATGGCGACGAGGACGATCACGACGTCCGTCATGGTCTGGTAGGCGAGCGCCGCGTCGACGGCCTGCGTGTCGACGATGGATATGCGCCAGCCGGTCGCGTTCTGGGCGCACATCCACGAGAGGTGGAGGCCGGCATCGCGGCCCGAGCTCTCGCCCGAGGAGAGGATCCTGGAGATCAGCTGCGTGAGGACGTCGGGGTCGATGTAGTAGGAGCTCTTGGCGATGATGGTGCCGTCCGCCGAGACGTCCGCCGAGAGCGTGAGCCAGTTTGACCCACGGGAGTCGTCGCCCCCGTCGCCAAAGCGCGGGGTGAAGTCGAGCTCGGCCGTAAGCCCGTGGGCCAGCGCGGAGTAGACCATGTTGGACTGGCTGACGTAGCCGCTCACAAGCGTCGAGCCAAGCGCCACCACGAGCACCAGCCCGGCAAGCGCCATGGTTATGACGACGAACTCCCTCCGAAGCCTCTGCAGCATCCGGGGCACCTCCCCAACGAGGCCGGGCGACCTCCGGCGCTAGCCCTCGGAGAGCTCCAGCCTGTAGCCCAGCATCCTGAGCGTGGTGATCTGGACCTTGGACCCAACGTGCGCGAGCTTCTTGCGCAGGAACGAGATGTAGGCCTCGACGGAGTTCTCGGATGACTCGGCGTCGGCGCCCCATACCCTCGCGAGAAGGTTCTGCTTGGAGATCACGCGCGATGAGGCGCTCATGAGCATGCGCATGAGCTCGAACTCCTTGCCCGAAAGGTGGATCCTCTTGTCGCCGCTGGAGAGGTCGTGCGTCGTGAGGTCGAGCGTCAGGTCGGCGAACTTGATCTCGTCGAGCATGACCTCGCCCTTGCGGCGCGTGAGGGCGCGCAGGCGGGCGAGGAGCTCGGGGGCGTCGAAGGGCTTGGTCATGTAGTCGTCGGCACCGGAGTCGAGGCCCTCCACCTTGTCCTCGGTGGAGTTGAGCGCCGTGAGCATGAGCACGGGCGTGGAGACGTCGGCGCGCCGCATCTCGTGGACCACGTCATAGCCGTTCATGCCCGGCAGCATCACGTCGAGGACGACCGCGTCATACAGGCCGCTCTTCGCGCTCGCAAGGCCGGACGTGCCGTCATAGACGGCCTCGGCGTTGTACCCTGCGTCAGAGAGGATGCGGGCGATGGCATCGGCGAGGTTCCGCTCGTCTTCGACAACGAGAACGTTCATGGAGGTTCTCCCTTCTAGTGCGTCTTGCCTGCACAATCGTACGTTACGAGTCTTAAATCACACTTAAACGCAGCCTCGATGCAGCCGGCAGCCCCGCGGTTCACAAAATCTGCAACTTGCGCGCATGCCGCGTGGGCGTAGAATGTCTTGTTGCTATGTGGCTATGCGGTGCAGCCATGACACCACACCAGGGCACCGCTCGTATGGAGGAGTTTTCATTGGCAGTTAAGATTCGTCTGGCCCGTCACGGTGCCAAGAAGCGCCCGTTCTACCGCATCGTCGTTGCGGACAGCCGCATGCCTCGCGATGGTCGCTACATCGAGCAGGTGGGCCGTTACAACCCTCTGACCAACCCCAAGACCATCGAGATCGACCTCGAGAAGGTCGACGCCTGGGTCTCCAAGGGCGCCCAGCCCACCAACTCCGTCTCGCACCTCATCGACATCGTCCGCAACGGCCAGCCCGCCGTCGAGAAGAAGGCAAAGATCTCCAAGAAGGCCGCCGCCAAGGCCGCCAAGGCGGCCGAGGAGGCCGCTGAGGCCGCTGCCGAGTAGGGGCGCCCTCATGGAAGAGATCATGAACGGCAAGGCCGACGGGGAGCAGGAGATGCCTTCCGACAAGGTGGCAGACCTTGTCGAGTACATCGTCTGCGGCCTTGTCGACGACGAGGGCTCGGTGTCTCTCGACGTGACCGACAGCGACGAGGGCTCGCTCATCGAGGTCAGCTGCGCCGAGGCCGACGCCGGCCGCGTGATTGGCCGCAAGGGCCGCACCATCAAGGCCATCCGCACCCTCGCGCGTGCCCTCGGCCAGCGCGTTGGGACCTCGGTCGAGGTCGAGGTCGTAGGCTAGGCAGCCTTGCGGGAGCGCTACAGAGCCATAGCCCGTGTCGAGAAGTCGCACGGAAGAGCGGGGGAGGTCGTGACGGTTGCCGTTCACGGCCTTCCCCCTCTCGTTCGCGAGGGCCTCGAGGTCTTCGTGGTGCCCCCTCGCCTCAAGGGGCCGAGGTCGCACGTGGTCACGCACGTCACGGAGGGCTCGCGCGGCCAGCTCGTCTCGCTCTCGGGAGTGGGCGGCATCGACGCCGCGGATGCCCTGCGCGGCCGCTACCTGCTTGCCCGCGAGCGCGACCTCCCGGATGGCGTGGCGCTCCACGACGCCGAGGCGCTCCTCGGCAGGGAGGTCGTCGACGAGGCCCTTGGCTTCATCGGCGCCATCGAGGAGGTCATGGTGGGTCCGGCCAACGACGTATGGGTCGTCGAGGGGCCGTTCGGAGAGGTCCTCGTGCCAGTCGCGGGCGAGGTCGTCCCGACGGTTCCCACCAAAGGCCCCATCCCCGTTCGCGTGCCCTTAGGCCTGGTCGATGGGGGTGGAGGCCAGTGATCATCGAGACGCTCTCGGTCTTCCCGCACGTCTTCTCGCCGTACCTTGGCGCCTCGATCATGGGGCGCGCGCAGGCGAGGGGCATCTTCTCGTTTGCCGCGCACGACCTGCGCGACTGGACGCACGACCGGCATCGCACGGTGGACGACGCCCCCTTCGGCGGGGGGCAGGGCATGCTCATGAAGCCCGCCCCCGTCTTCGAGGCCGTCCGCGACCTCTCCGCGCGCGGGGGGTGCGCCCCGCGCGTCGTGTTCTTCTCGCCCTGTGGCAGCCGCTTCGACGAGGGCGTGGCGGCACGCCTCTCGCGCGAGCGGCGCCTGCTCTTTGTCTGCGGCCGCTACGAGGGCATGGACGAGCGCGTCTACGGCCTTGCGGATGACGTGCTCTCTCTTGGCGACTACGTCCTCACGGGCGGGGAGCTTCCGGCCCTTGTCGTCATCGACGCGGTGGTCCGGCTCCTGCCCGGGGCGCTTGGCGACGAGATGAGCGCCCGCGACGAGTCCTTCTCTGACGGGCTCCTCGAGTACGCTCAGTACACGAGGCCGGCGGACTATGACGGGCTTCGCGTCCCAGAGGTCCTGCTCTCCGGCGACCATGGCGCCGTGAGCGCGTGGCGCAGGAAAAGCGCCATCGAGCGCACGGCGCGCTGGCGCCCGGACCTGCTCGCCGGCGCGGGGCTCGTAGAGGACGAGTGGGAGCTTGCCCGACGGGCTATGGGAAAGGGCCGGGATCCGCGGGATCCCGGCAACGGCGATTCTGCAACAGGAGGCGAGTAGCGTGGGCAAGGGCGCTGCAAGGGAGAAGAGGGGCGGCCTTATCGACGTCATCGTGACCATCCTCGGGGCGCTGGGCGTGGCGTTTCTCCTGCGCACATTCGTGGTCGGTGTCTACACGGTCCCCTCGGGCTCGATGCTCGAGACCATCCAGGAGGGGGACCTGCTCCTGGGTGAGAAGGTCTCGCTCAGATGGGAGTCGCCCAAGGCGGGCGACATCGTGACCTTCGAGAGCCCCCGCGAGCCCGGGACGATCCTCGTGAAGCGCGTCGTCGCCGTCGCCGGCCAGGCCGTCGACGTGCGCGACGGCGGCGTCTACGTGGACGGCGTCCAGCTCGACGAGTCCGCCTACACCTTGGGCAAGCCCAGTTACTCCCTCTCTGACCAGGCGGGATCTGCGGGGGTCTCCTACCCCTACACCGTCCCCGAGGGCTGCGTCTGGGTCATGGGCGACAACCGCACCAACTCGCTTGACTCGCGCTACTTTGGCGCGGTGAGGGTGGACTCAGTGCTATCGAAGATACTCTGCATCTATTGGCCGATTTCCGACGCACGGGCCCTCTAGCCCGGCGTCGGCGTCTCCGCCTGGAGGAAGGACGGATATGAGCGAAAGCCCGCTTACGTTCCAAGACATGATCCTCGCCCTCGAGCACTACTGGGCCGACAAGGGCTGCACCGTGATGCAGCCATACGACTCCGAGGTGGGCGCGGGCACCTTCCACACGGCCACGCTCCTGCGCTCGCTCGGCCCCGCCGCCTGGCGCACCTGCTATCCGCAGCCGTGCCGCCGGCCGGCGGACGGCCGCTATGGCGAGAACCCCAACCGCATGCAGCACTACTACCAGTTCCAGGTGCTCATCAAGCCCTCGCCCGCGGACTCGCAGGACCTCTACCTGGGATCTCTTGCCGCCATCGGCCTCGACCCCACCGAGCATGACGTGCGCTTCGTCGAGGACGACTGGGAAAGCCCCACGCTCGGCGCCTGGGGCCTTGGCTGGGAGGTGTGGATGGACGGCATGGAGGTCACGCAGTTCACCTACTTCCAGCAGGTCGGCGGCATAGAGGTGGATCCCGTTCCCGTGGAGATCACCTACGGCCTCGAGCGCATCGCCATGTACGCGCAGGGCGTGAGCTCCGTCTACGACATCACCTGGAGCTACCTGCCCGACGGGACCCCCATGACCTACGGTGACGTCTTCCTCGAGAACGAGCGCGAGTTCTCTGCCTACAACTTCGAGGTGGCAAACGTCGCCCTCATGCGCGAGAAGTTCGACGAGTACGAGGCCGAGTGCCGCTCCTGCCTCGACGCGCACCTGCCGCTTCCCGCCTATGACTGCGTGATGAAGTGCAGTCATGCGTTCAACCTGCTCGACTCCCGCGGGGCCATCTCCGCCACGGAGCGCGCCAACTACATCCTGCGCGTCCGCACCGTCGCCAAGGACTGCTGCGAGGCCTATCTCGCCGAGGTCGCTGGCGAGGCGGGCGGGCGCGCCCAGAAGGGGGAGGTGGCCTAGATGGCCGAGACGAGGGACTTCCTGCTCGAGATCGGCTGCGAGGAGATGCCGTCCGCCCCGCTCAACCATGCGGTGGCGCAGCTGGGCGAGCTGGTCCGCAGGGGGCTTGGCGAGGCCGGCCTCGCGCACGGCAAGGTTGAGGCCCACCAGACGCCGAGGAGGCTCGTGGCCTACGTCCACGACGTGGCGCTGGCCACCGAAGAGCTTAACGAAGTCAGGCGCGGGCCCGCCGCCAGCATCGCCTTCGACGCGGCGGGCGCCCCCACCAAGGCGGCCCGGGGATTCGCCCGCAAGTTTGGCGTGGACGCCTCCCAGCTGGTCCGCCGCACGGACTCCGACGGCCGCGAGTACGTCTTTGCCGAGAGGCACGTGGACGCGCGCCCCGCCGCGCCCATC
The DNA here is from genome assembly GCA_004557505.1 of Coriobacteriaceae bacterium. GTDB lineage: Bacteria > Actinomycetota > Coriobacteriia > Coriobacteriales > Atopobiaceae > Tractidigestivibacter. The sequence goes on from SFGZ01000003.1 coordinate 172,230, forward strand.
CTCTCCGCCCTCTCCGAGCGGGTCATCGGCTCCATCGAGTGGCCTAACTACCGAAGCCAGCGCTGGGGCTCCGAGCACCAGACCTTCGTGCGGCCCATCCGCTGGATCTGCGCGCTTCTGGGCTCCGAGGTCGTGCCGGTGAGCTACGCCGACGTCACAAGCTCCGGCACCACGCGCGGGCACCGCGTGCTCGGCCCCGGCGACCACGCGGTGGAAAGCCCAGCCTCCTACGCCGAGACGCTGCGCGAGAACGGCGTGCTCCTCGAGGACGAGCGCCGCGCCGCCATCCTCGAGGGCATCCGCAAGGTCGAGGCCGCGCGCCCCGGCTGCCGCGTCGACACCCCCAGGCGCACCCTCGACGAGGTCGTGAACCTCTGCGAGTGGCCGACGGTCGTGGTGGGCACCTTCGACGAGGAGTTCCTCGAGGTCCCGCACGAGATCATCTGCGAGTCCATGCTCTCCAACCAGCGCTACTTCCCCGTCTACGACGCCGCGGGTACGCTCACGCGCGAGTTCGTCGTCGTCTCGAACGCAGACCCCAGGGTCTTTGCCACCGTGGTCGACGGCAACGAGCGCGTCGTGCGCGCCCGCCTCGACGACGCCAAGTTCTTCTACGACGAGGACCTGAAGGTTCCCATGGACGAGTTCGTGGAGCGCCTCGGCACCGTCGTCTTCCAGGAGAGGCTTGGAACCGTCCGCCAGAAGGTCGCGCGCATGGAGGCCCTCGCCGAGGCCGTGGCTGGGGCTGCCGGCGCAGACGAGAGGACCCGCCAGCTCGCAAGGCGCGCGGCGCACCTCGCCAAGGCGGACCTCGTGAGCCAGGCCGTGGTCGAGTTCACCAACCAGCAGGGCGTCATGGGCGGCTACTACGCCAAGGCCGCCGGCGAGGCCCAGGAGGTCTGCGACGCCATCCGCGAGCACTATCGCCCCCGCTTCGCCGGTGACGAGCTTCCATCCGGCCTCGTGGGGGCGTGCGTGGCGATTGCCGACAAGCTCGACACCGTCTGCGGCATCTTCGCCATCGACGAGCCGCCCACCGGCTCCTCCGACCCCTTCGCCGTCCGCCGAGCCGCCATCGGCGTCATCGCGATGCTGCGCACGCTCCCCGCCGTCCGCCTGCGCCCGATCATCGGCCTCGCCCTCTCGTCCTTTGCCGGGCAGGGCATCGCCTTCGACGCCAAGGCCGTCGCCTCGGCCGTGGCCGCCTTCTTCCAGGGGCGCCTCGCGGCCATCGCAAAGGACGAGGGCATCGCGCCCGACGCCATCGAGGCCGTGGGGGCCGTGGGCGTCATCGACCCCGAGGAGTTCGTCCGCCGCGCCGCCTCCCTCGACCGCGCCCGCTCCGAGAGCCCCGAGCTCTTCGAGGACCTCGCCACCGCCTACGCGCGCGCCGCCCACCTCGCCGACGCCTCGCTTGGCACGAACGTCGACGCGAGCGTCCTCGGCGCTGCGGAGAAGTCGCTGCTCGCCGCCTGCGAGAAGGGCGAGGAGGCAGTCTCGGCCGCGCTTGCGTCCGGCGACTTCGACGCCGCCTGCGAGGCGCTGGCGGGCCTGCGCGCCCCCATCGACCGCTTCTTCACCGACGTCCTCGTGATGGACCCGGACCCATCGGTGAGGGACAACCGGCTGCGCCTGCTCAACCGCTTCGCTGGTGTCTTTGGTGATGTCGCCGATATTGGGGCACTTTCGAAGCGAAAGTAGGCCAAGAGCGGTTACACTTGCTGCAACGTCCCGCACGATCGCGTCACTTGGGAGGATTGATATGAGGAAACTTGATCTGGACGACGACGTCTTCGCTCACCTTGTCCCTGCCATCTACGTGCTCTCTGACGCTCGCGGCGAGACCGCCAAGGCCGTTGTGGAGGCTGCCGGCGCGCAGTTTGGCGACGGATCCGTCGAGATCATCTGCGTGTCCGGCGTCGAGAGCGTCGAGCAGGTCCGCGACTACTTCGACAAGAACTTCGACCCAGACAGGCCGAGCGCCGTCTTCCACACCTTCGCCGACGGTCAGCTGCGTCGCGAGATTCGCCGCGAGCTCGACAGAAGGGGCATTCCCTCCATCGACCTGCTCGGGCCGGCCGTCACGGTCATCTCGACCCTCACGGGCGAGGAGCCGAGCCACGCGATCGGCGCCACCTACTCCGAGCGCCCGGCCGGGAGGGAGTAGCCCCGACGGCCCGACCGGCCCACCCGCTCGGGGGGCTGGCCTTGCGTCTGCCACCGCTATTCGTGCGTTCGCCAGAATATCTTTTCGTCCGCCGACAAACACTTGATTTTGGTGTCTATTGGGTGTGGATCTGTTTAAAATTGGTCGTTGCGGTGTCCGGGACCTGGGGCCGCGATGTGAGTGCGCGCCGCAGGGCGCGTCAGGTTTGTTCGAACAGGGGAGTGAAATGTCTGAGAAGCACGTGTACCGCTTCGGAAAAGACGAGAACGGCAACAACGTGACCGAAGTTGCCGGCGCCACCGTCGACGAGGCGAAGTGGATCACCGGCGGCAAGGGCGCCAACCTGGCGGAGATGGCCAACATCGGCCTGCCCGTCCCTCCGGGATTCTCCATCAGCTGCCAGACCTGCGTCGCCTACTCGTCCGCCGGCAACGTGTGGCCCGATGGCGTCCTTGACGAGATCGACGTCTACCGCAAGGACCTCGAGAAGCGCATGGGCAAGAGGCTTGGCGACAAGGACGACCCGCTGCTCGTCTCCGTCCGCTCCGGCGCCCCCTTCTCCATGCCCGGCATGATGGACACGGTCCTGAACCTCGGCCTCAACGACGATTCCGTCCAGGGCCTCATCAAGAAGACCGGCAACCCCCGCTTTGGCTACGACTCCTACCGCCGCTTCGTCCAGATGTTCTCGGACGTCGTCATGGGCGTCGACGGCCAGCTCTTCGAGGACGCCATCAACGCCAAGAAGGCCGAGCGCGGCGTGAGGCTCGACACCGAGCTCGACGCCGACGACCTCAAGGGCCTCGTCGCCACCTTCAAGCAGATCTTTGCCGACAACGTCGACCCCGAGAAGTACCCCGAGGTCGTCGTCGACGGCAAGCCCGTGTTCCCGCACGACCCGTACCTCCAGCTGCGCCTTGCCGAGCAGGCGGTCTTTGGGTCCTGGAACACCCCGCGCGCCATCCTCTACCGCAAGCAGAACAAGATCCCCGACGAGCTCGGCACCGCCGTCAACGTCCAGTGCATGGTCTTCGGCAACATGGGCGACACCTCCGCCACCGGCGTCGCCTTCACGCGCAACCCCGCGGACGGCACCAACGAGCGCTACGGCGACTTCCTCGTCAACGCGCAGGGCGAGGACGTCGTCGCTGGCATCCGCAACACCGAGCCCATCTCCGACCTTCCCAAGATCCCCGGCCTCGAGGAGGCGGGCAAGGAGCTCTACCACGTCTTCGAGATCCTCGAGGACCACTACGCCGACATGATGGACCTCGAGTTCACCATCCAGGAGGGCAAGCTCTGGATGCTCCAGACGCGCGTGGGCAAGCGCACCGCGCTCTCCGCGCTCAAGGTCGCCATCCAGATGTACGAGGAGGGCCGCATCTCCAGGGAGGCCGCCATCATGCGCGTGGCCCCCGACCAGCTCGACCAGCTCCTGCACCCGCAGTTCGACCCCAAGGCCACCTACGAGGTCCTCGCCAAGGGCCTGAACGCCTCCCCCGGCGCCGCGACCGGCGCCGTGGTGTTCTCGTCCACTGACGCCGAGGCCTTCAAGGAGGCCGGCAAGCCCTGCATCCTCGTGCGCTGGGAGACCACGCCCGACGACCTCAAGGGCATGGTCGCGGCCGAGGGCATCCTCACGTCCCACGGCGGCAAGACGTCCCACGCGGCCGTCATCGCCCGCGGCATGGGCGCCCCCTGCGTCTGCGGCGTCGAGGCGCTCCGCATCGACGCCCCCAACAAGGAGTGCAAGGTCGCCGGCACCGACGTCGTCCTCCACGAGGGTGACGTCATCTCCATCGACGGCACCACGGGCGACGTCATCCTGGGCGAGGTTCCCCTGGTCCGCCCGCAGCTCGGCGGCGACCTCGAGACCATCCTCGACTGGGCCGACGACGTCCGCAAGGATTCCGCCCGCGGCCGCGTGATCGGCGTCCGCGCGAACGCCGACAACCCCGCCGACGCCCAGCTCTCCGCCGACAACGGCGCCGAGGGCATTGGCCTCGACCGCACCGAGCACATGTTCCTGGGCGAGCGCAAGCAGCTCATCCAGAACTTCATCCTCGCCGAGTCCGACGACGTCAAGCAGGACTCCCTCAAGAAGCTGGGCGCGGCCCAGAAGGGCGACTTCCTCGGCATGTTCAAGGCCATGGACGGCAGGACCGTCATCGTGCGCCTGCTCGACCCGCCCCTGCACGAGTTCCTTGACAGCCCGCGCGACCTCGAGGTCGCGATCGCCAAGGCGGAGTGCGCCGGCAAGGACTGCACCGAGAAGCGCGCCCTGCTCGCCAAGCTCGACTCCTTCCAGGAGGCCAACCCCATGCTCGGCCTGCGCGGGTGCCGCCTGGGCATCGTCTACCCCGAGCTCAACGTCATGCAGGTCCGTGCCATCGCGCGCGCCGCTGCCGAGCTCAAGAAGGAGGGCCTCGACCCCAAGCCCGAGATCATGATCCCGCTCATCGCCTTCGAGTCCGAGATCGAGCTCGTGCGCGCCGGCATCGAGAAGACCCTGAAGGAGGTCGAGGAGGAGACGGGCGTCAAGCTCGAGATCCCCATCGGGACCATGATCGAGCTGCCCCGCGCCGCCATCACGGCCGACGAGATCGCCAAGCATGCGGACTTCTTCTCCTTCGGCACCAACGACCTCACCCAGACCTGCCTCGGGTTCTCCCGCGACGACGTCGAGTCCGCGTTCATGCCGCTCTACCTGGACAAGAAGATCGTCAAGCGCAACCCCTTCGCGACCCTTGACCCCGGCGTCGCCAAGCTCGTCCAGATGGGCGTCGAGGGCGGCCACAAGGGCAACCCGGGCATAGTCTGCGGCGTCTGCGGCGAGACCGGCGGCGACCCCGAGTCCATCCAGGTCTACTATGACCTCGGCCTCGACTACGTGTCCTGCTCGCCGTATCGCGTGCCCATCGCCCGCCTCGCGGCCGCGCAGGCGAAGATCAACTCCAACGGCGGTCCCGCCAAGGTAGCCTAAGCCAGCTGGCGTTGACGCATCGCCAGAACACGGGGGGAGGGGCCTGGCGCCTCTCCCCCCGTTTGCTTTGATGGAGCCCGTCCGTTGGAGGCGCCCATGAGGGTTCACGACAGAGACGACCAGACCGTCCGTGAGGAGGGGCTCCTCTCCGCCATGGCGGCCAAGAGCTCGCAGACGCGGGGCAGGGACGCCTTCGAGGAGGAGGACTTCCTCAGGCCCTGCTACCAGCGCGACCGCGACCGCATCCTCCACTGCAAGAGCTTCAGGCGTCTGGCCAACAAGACCCAGGTCTTCCTCGCGCCCGAGGGCGACCACTACCGAACCCGCCTCACCCATACCCTCGAGGTGGCGCAGATCGCCCGCACCGTCTCGCGCGCGCTCTGCCTGAACGAGGACCTCACCGAGGCGATCGCGCTTGGGCACGACCTTGGGCACACGCCCTTCGGCCACTGTGGCGAGCGGGCCCTCTCCCGCGCGATGGCGCGCTATCGCGGCATCGACCCGGAGTCCGAGGCGGGCCGCCGCCTCTTCCGCCACAACAGGCAGAGCGTAAGGCTGGTCGAGTGCCTGGAGAAGGACGGCCGCGGCCTCAACCTCACCTGGGAGGTGCGCGACGGCATCCTCTGCCACACGGGTGGGCAGCGGGCCCGGACGCTCGAGGGCAGGGTCGTGGCATGCGCGGACAGGATCGCCTATGTGTGCCACGACATCGACGATGCCAAGCGGGCGCGCCTCCTCACCGAGGACGACCTGCCCCGGGGGCCGCGCGAGCTGCTCGGCGGCAGCTCCTCGGAGCGCATTGACACGATGGTTCGGGACATCTGCGCCGGCAGCGCCGCCGCAGGCGACATCCGCATGTCAGAGGACGTCTGGAACGCGATGATGGAGCTTCGCTCGTTCCTCTTCGAGTCCCTGTACACGAAAGGCGATGCCAAGGAGGAGGAGCCCAAGGCCACGCGCATGATAGAGCTTCTGTTCGATCACCTGGTGGCCCATATGGACGAGGTCCCGGAGGAATACCTCAAGCACGACGCCGACCATCCCGACGTGCAGGTTGCGGACTACGTCTCGGGCATGACGGACCGCTATGCCGTCCGCGTCTTCGAGGACCTCACGGTGCCGCGCTCGTGGAAGGGCGTCATGGCGCACGGGCGCTGACGGCCCGTCCCGCGCGTCTCTGCTATGCTTCGATGGTCTTGCCCACTATCCGGGAGGGGAGTATGGCTCCAAAGCACAGTCGCGCAAGCGAGAGGGGCGCGGGACGGGGACTCCTCGTCGCGGCGTGCGTGTTCGTGGCGCTTGCCGTGGGGATCCTCGCCCTTGCCATGACCGGCCGCCTGCGCCCGCTCGCCGAGGGTGTGTTCCCCGGCCTGGCGCCCGCGCCCGCAGAACAGCCCCGTCAGCAGGGCGAGGGGGCGGGCCCGGTCGCCCCGCGCCCGCCCGAGCCCGCGTCGTTTTCCGAGTACAGCTGGGACGAGCTCTCGCAGATCTCCGCCGCGATAGCCGCCGCGAGCTCGGACGAGGAGGGCCTCGAGGTTGCGCGGGAGTACAATCTGGCAGACGCTGCCGGCCTCCCCGTCGCCTCGACGCGCGAGGTCGTTCTCGATGACAACACCCTTGCCTACGCGCGGATCGTTGGGTTCCGCCATGACCAGCGTGCGGACGGCTCCGGCGTCGCAGGCATGACGCTCATGCTGTCCATGCTTTCCGAGCAGCCCATGGAGGCATCCGGCGCCGGCACGGGCGGCTGGGAGTCTTCGTCCCTCAGGTCATGGCTCGCCTCCGAGGGCGCCTCGCTCCTCCCGGACGACCTTGCCGCGCGGGTTGCGACTGTCACCAAGATGACCAACAACACGGGGGTGACCGCTGACGTCTCGTCCGTCACCCAGACCGCAGACGCGCTCTGGGCCTTCTCGGCAGCCGAGGTCTGCGGGCAGATCACCTGGTTCGAGGACGAGTTCGCCTCCGAGATCTCCTACACGGCCGGCCTCGACGCCGTGCTCAACGCCGAAGGGACGCAGTATGCGTACTTCTCGGCGGCGGGGGTGACGGGCGAGACGGGCGGGGCCTCCGGCGTCCTTGCGCTCACGTACCGTGGCTCGGCGCGGTCGTGGTGGTATCGCTCCGCCTACCCGCTGAACTTTGCCGACACGGGCTCGGGCTCGTACTTCTTCAGGGCGAGCGAGACGGGCTTCCCCTCCTCGGTGGGGCAGGCGGACGTCGCGTCCGGCGTGGTGGCCGGGTTCTGCCTGTGAGCCGCGGGCGCGGCGTTGGGGCCTTTGCGGGGACGTCGCCCCGTCAAGGTATGTAGTTCTTGTCCCCTCGCGCGACGTGCTCTATAATTCTCCCCTGTGTGCAAGCCTATGTGTCGTTCGCGCGAGCGTCGGCACCTCTAGCCTAGAGATGAGGAAAGCATGGATTACATTCGCGCCATCGAGCGTCAGCAGATCCGTGAGGACATCCCCGCGGTCCTGGTTGGCGACAACGTCAAGGTCCACTATCGCATCATCGAGGGCGACCGCGCCCGCGAGCAGGTCTTCCAGGGTGACGTCATCCGCATGAGCGGCGCCGGCGCCCGCGAGACCTTCACCGTCCGCAAGCTCAGCTTTGGCATCGGCGTGGAGCGCACCTTCCCCCTCCACAGCCCCAAGATCGCCAAGCTCGAGGTCGTCCGTCACGGCCGCGTCCGCCGCGCCAAGCTCTACTACCTCCGCGATCGCGTGGGCAAGGCGGCCCGCCTCCGCGAGAAGCGCTAGGGCTCTCCATCGTCTGGTCCGGAGGGGCCGCCCGCGTCGGGGTGGCCCCTCTTCGCTATGCAGTCGCCTCGCGCTTTCGCCACGCACGCGCGTGGCGCGCTGGCTGGAGGGGGGGTCCCATGGCAACTTCGGTGACGGCCCACGAGGTGGCGGCCCTGTTCGCCTGCGCCGACGAGGCCGAGTTCGCGCGCCTTGAGGATCGCTACGCCGATGATCCCCGCAAGCAGGTGCAGCGCGCCCGCGAGGTCGCCAAAAGGCGGCTCGATCGCGTGCGGGCCGAGCGCGAGCGCGTCCTCGGCATGTACGCAAGGGCTCGGGAGCTGGGCGGGCCCGGCTTCGTGCTCGGCGTGGACGAGGTGGGGCGGGGCGCGCTCGCGGGCCCCCTCACCGTGGCCGCGGTGGCGCTCCCTGACGAGCCGATAGTCTGGGGCATCAACGACTCCAAGCAGCTGTCCCCCGCGCGGCGCGAGGCCCTCGCCGCCCGCATCGCGGATGTCGCCCTGGCCATCGGCGTCGCGCACGTCGAGCCAGCCTCCATCGATGCGGTGGGAATGGCCGTCGCCCTGCGCATGGCCATGGAGCGCGCGATCGACGACGCCGGCATCGAGGCCGATGCCGTCCTCATCGACGGCAACCCGGTCCACGTGAGCCCCAGGGAGGTCGCGCTCGTCAAGGGGGACGCCCGCGTCTCGTGCATCGCGGCCGCCTCCATCGTGGCCAAGGTGACGAGGGACGCCCTCATGGTCTCGCTCGCCGAGGAGTATCCCGGCTATCACCTTGCCGAGTGCAAGGGGTATGGCTCCCCCGAGCACATAGCCGCCATACGCGAGCGCGGCCTCACCCCCATACACCGCGTCTCGTTCTGCGGGAACTTCCTCGAGACTCCGCCGCTCTTCTAGGGCCCCGCCCCGGGTCCCTGCCTTTGGGGTCCTCCCGCCGCGTTTTGGTTTTGACGGCCCGCGCCTGGCGGCTGGCCCGCCATGCCGACACGCTGGGCATCCTTTCCCATGTCTCGTTGAACCGTCAGCCGTCTGCAAGCGGGGTGCCCGCGCATCGTCGGCTGGGTGCAAGGCCCTGGTGGCATCATCGCCTTCCCGTTGTGGTTGCGAGAAGGGAGAGCATGATGCGGGAGACGGCGTTTGGGACGCGGGGCATGGACGATTGGCCGGGCGGGGAGGGCACCGCCCACAGCGAGTTCTGCTATGGGCATGTGGCCTGGGACGTGGATGAGGACGGCATGGGGACGGGCGGCCAGTGCGAGTCCGACTGCGTCAGGCTTGACGCGGGGGAGGGCTGGGCGCGCGGCTCCGATCCTCTTCCCAAGCCGCTCGACGAGTACACGACCAAGGAGCTTGGCAGGGTGGGCGAGCGGATTGCCGCGAACTACCTTGCGACCCATGGCTACCGCATCCTCGACATGAACTGGCGATGCAAGGCGGGTGAGGCGGACATCGTCGCCACGACGGACGACCCGGACGAGGGCTCGCGTCGCAGCGTGGTGCTTGTCGAGGTGAAGACCAGGCTTGCCTTGGGAGACGAGGCGGACTGCATGCCCGAGATAGCCGTCGATTACAAGAAGAGGAGCAAGTACCGGCTGCTCGGGCTGCTCTACCTGGTTGACCACACAGACGTCGACTCGGTTCGCTTTGACGTCGTCGCCGTCAACGTCGTGAGCGATGGGCGGGCGCGCCTCCGCCACCTCATCTGCGCCTACAGCTGGGATGACTGATGGGGAGCCCAGACGTTCGCATCCCCACGGCGACGCTCAGGGGGGTCGAGGCGGTTCCCGTGACGGTCGAGGTGAGCGTCTCGGGTGGGATCCCGGGCCTCTCCATCGTGGGCATGCCCGACGCCTCCGTCCTCGAGGCGAGGTCGAGGGTGCGATGCGCCATCAAGGCGTGCGGCTACAAGATTCCCAGGCTACACGTGACCGTGAACCTCGCCCCGGCCGAGATCCGCAAGACGGGGACCGCGTTCGACCTGCCCATAGCCGTCGCGGTGCTGGCGGCAACGGGGCAGATCCCCCTCGACGGCCTCTCCGGGCTGCTCTTCGTGGGCGAGCTGGCGCTGGACGGGAGCGTGTGCCCGTCACGGGGCGCCGTTGCCCATGCGGCCCTCGCCGAGCGAGAGGGCCTCTCGCTGGCGTGCTCCGCGCAAACGAGGCTCCCGCTCGGCCTCTCGACGGGTGCGTACGGCATCAGCGCCATATCACGCCTGCGGGCGGGCGTCGGAGAGCTTCCCCCCTTGGCGGCGGACGCCGCCGGCACCGGGGGCGAGGGCGCGCCCGGTGCCATCGAGCGTCCCGACTTCTCCGACGTCGTCGACCAGGACATGGCCAAGCGGGCCATGGTCATTGCCGCGGCGGGGCGCCACGGGATGCTCATGGTGGGGCCGCCTGGCTCCGGGAAGACCATGCTTGCCCGCAGGATGCCCACGATACTCCCGCCGCTCACGGACGCCGAGCGATCCGAGGCCATGCTCATCCACTCGGTGGCGGGGCAGCCGATCGCCCCCCTCGTGCGGGGAGAGCGGCCATTCCGCGCCCCGCATCACTCAATCTCTATGGGCGGCCTCGTCGGCGGCGGGCGGCCCGTCATGCCCGGGGAGGTGTCGCTGGCCCACGGCGGCGTCCTCTTTCTGGACGAGCTCCCGGAATTTGCCTCCAACGTCCTGCAGTCGCTCAGGCAGCCCATGGAGGACCACGAGGTGAGAATCGTGCGCGTGGACGGCGTCTACGCCTTCCCGTGTGACTTCCAGCTGGTTGCCGCGGCCAACCCGTGCCCCTGCGGACACCTGGGCGACGACGCCCAGGAGTGTACGTGCTCCCCGGCGCGGGTGGCGGCATACCAGGGGCGCATCGGCGGCCCGCTCATGGACCGCATCGACGTGGTCGTTGACGTCCACAGGCCCGCCTCGACCGATGTGATCCGCGGCTCGGACGGGATTGGCTCTGCGGAGATGCTCGACCAGGTCATGGCCGCGCGCGAGTTCGCCTCCTGGCGCGAGGCCCGGGAGGGCGCCCGGCATGGCATGGGTGCCCGCGGCGTCGCGGGCCTTGGGTTCCAGCCTGACGCCTGCGCGTTCTTCGTGGACTCCGCCGAGAGGCTGGCGCTTGGCGGAAGGGGCATCGCGCGCGTCGGGCGCGTGGCGAGGACCATAGCCGACATGGACGGCCACGAGCTTGTCTCGCGCGATGACGTGGGCGAGGCCCTTCAATACCGGTCGAGGAGGCAGCTGTGAGCAACGTCAGGTCAAGCATGGAGAAGCGCTGGGAGCTTGAGCCAAAGGACGCCGCGTATCCCTCGGCCCTCCGCGACCTGGACCCCGTTCCCGCCGTGCTGTATGTGAGGGGGGATCCCGGCGCGCTCGCCAGCCCCTGCCTCTCCGTCATAGGCGCCAGACGGGCCACCCCATATGGGGTCGCCGTGGCCGAGATGGCCGGGAGGGTTGCCGCGGAGTGCGGGATCGTCGTGGTCTCGGGAGGGGCGATGGGCTGCGACTGCGCCGCTGGTCGCGCCGCGCTTTCGGCCGGTGGCAAGACGGTCGTGGTCGCGGGCTGCGGCGCGGACATGGTGTACCCGGCGAGCTCGGCTGACGTCTTCGAGGGCGCCGTGGCAACGGGCGGCGCCGTGGTCTCGCTCGAGCGGTGGGGCTCGCCCCCCAGGCGCTACGCGTTCCCCAAGCGAAACGCCATCATCGCGGCGCTCTCAAGCTGCCTGTTCGTCACCGAGGCGGGCATGCGTTCGGGTACCATGAGCACAGCTGACGTGGCCATCGAGCTTGGCCGGAAGGTCTACGGCATACCGGGGTCGATATTCTCGCCCCTCTCGGCGGGGACGAACTGGCTCATCTCCGAGGGCGCGCGCGTCATCTGCGACGAGGCCTCGCTCGAGGCGGCGATCTCGCTGGACTACGGGCGGCTCCGCTTCACCGACGCGCCCGGGGGGCGGGAGGACCTCGGGCGCGTGCTCTCTGCGCTCGTCGCCTCCCCGTCCAGGGCCGATGACCTTGCGGCGCGCCTGGGCGAGAACGTCATCGCCATCCTGAGCGCGCTGTCCGACTACGAGGCGGCTGGCGCGGTGACCAAGCTTCCAGACGGAAGATACGCGCCGACGAGCGAGTTCTATTTGTCGCACAATGGTCTGACCGGGAGCAAGGGGTCGCCGGCAGGCCGGAAGGGGGAGCATGTACCAGACAGTTGACGTGGTTGGGGCAGGACTCGCGGGAACCGAGTGCGCGTTGCAGCTTGCCGACAGGGGCGTGAGGGTGCGGCTGCACGAGGGGCGGCCCGCACGCATGTCGCCCGCGCACCGCACAGACCGCTTCGCCGAGCTCGTGTGCTCGAACTCCCTCAAGTCCACCAAGCCCGAGACGGCCGCAGGCGTGCTCAAGTGGGAGCTTGACGCCATGGGGTGCCGCCTTCTGCCCATGGCCCGCTCGTGCTCCGTGCCCGCGGGCGGCGCCCTGGCCGTCGACCGCGAGGAGTTCTCGCGCGTCGTGACCGAGGAGGCCATGGCGCATCCGCTCGTCGAGGTCGTTCGCGAGGAGGTCACGCAGATACCCGCCGGCCCGTCCGTCATCGCTGCGGGCCCGCTCTGCTCCGACGCGCTCTTCGAGGCGATCTCGCGTGCGGTGGGGGAGGAGTCCATGTCCTTCTTCGACGCCGCCGCGCCCATCGTCTCGGCCGAGAGCATCGATGGGTCCATCGCGTTCTCGCAGTCGCGCTACGAGGAGGGCGGCGCGGGCGACTACCTCAACTGCCCCATGGAGCGAGACGAGTACGACGCCTTTGTGGATGCGCTGCTCTCCGCCGAGCGCGTCATCTCGCGCGACTTCGAGCAGGCGGACCTCTTCTGCGCCTGCCAGCCCATCGAGGAGGTCGCGCGCACCGGGCACGACTCCATCCGCTTCGGCGCGCTCAAGCCGGTGGGCCTCACCAACCCGATGACGGGGAGGCGCCCCTGGGCTGCGGTGCAGCTGCGTGCCGAGAACGCCCAGCGCAGCGCCTACAACCTCGTGGGCTTCCAGACAAACCTCACGTGGCCCGAGCAGCGGCGGGTCTTCAGGATGATCCCCGGCCTAGGGCGGGCCGAGTTCCTTCGCTATGGCGTCATGCACAGAAACTCGTTCGTCGACTCGCCGCACGCGCTTGACGCCACCTTCGCCATACCCGGCACCAACGCGCGGCTCGCCGGCCAGATCACGGGGACCGAGGGCTACGTCGAGGCCATGGCCTCTGGCCTCCTTGCCGCCCTCAACACCTACGCGCATCTTGCGCGCCTGCCCTACCCAAGGCTGCCCGCCACAGGCGCCCTGGGCTCCCTCGTCGCCTATGCGACGGACCCGGCAACCGTGGGCTACCAGCCCATGCACGTGAACTTCGGGCTGGTCCCGCCACTGGAGGATGCCCCGAGGAGGAAGGACGACCGGCGCCGCCGCATGGCGGAGCGCGCCCGCGCCGACATGGGGGCGTTCGTGGCCGACAGGCACGACCTCTTCGCCGACGCGCGCCAGGTCCCGGCACCATGAGCTCGCGTCGTGAGGGCAGGCCCAGCGTACGCCGGGCGGAACGCAGCGGCCCGCCTGGCGCCAGCGTGCTTGCGGACGAGCGCCATGCCTTCCTCGCCTACCTGGGCCGGGTCCGGGGCCTCTCCGAGAACACCGTGAGGGCCTATCGGGCGGACCTCGCGTCCTTCGCCTCGTGGGCAGAGCGCTCCCACGTCGACCCCCTGCGGGCGACCCACCGCGACCTGCGCGGATTTCTCGCGGACCTCGCCCGCGCGGGATATACGGTGCGCACCGTCGACAGGCGCCTCTCGGCGGTGCGCGACTTCTACGGGTGGATGCTCCGGGAGGGGATCTGCTCGGTTGATCCCGCGGCCGCTCTCGCCACGCCCAAGGGCGCACGCCGCCTCCCAAAGACCATGTCCGACGAGGACGTGCGGAGGCTCCTCTCGACGTGCGACGCGGAGGCGCCGACGGGCCTCAGGGATCGCGCCTTCCTGGAGCTGCTCTACGCCTCCGGCGCCCGCATCTCCGAGGTCTCGCGCCTCGACGTCCCCTCCATCGACTTCGGCCGACGCCAGGCGACGCTCTTCGGCAAGGGCTCGAAGGAGCGGATCGTGCCCCTCTATGGGATCGCGCTCGACTGGGTTGGACGCTACCTTGACGAGGCCCGTCCCGTCCTGTCAGCCGCCGCCAGAGGCGGACGGGCGGAGGGGCCGGAAGGCGCGCTTCTCCTCTCCACCCGTGGCAGGCGCATGAGCGCCGACGCCCTGCGCACCGCCTTCGAGGCACACGTGCGCCTCGCGGGGCTCGACCCCGGGCTCACGCCGCACGCCATGCGGCACACCTACGCCACCGAGCTCGTCTCGGGCGGGGCCGATCTCAGGAGCGTCCAGGAGCTTCTCGGCCACGAGAGCCTCTCGACCACGCAGGTCTACACGCACCTCTCGGTCGAGCGGCTCAAGGACGCGGCGCGCCGGGCGCATCCGAGGGCGCGCTGACGCCCCGTGGCCCCCCAATCAAGGTGAAACGATGGAAGGGGGCATCTGCGGCCGGCCCCTTGCCCGCAGCGCCTTCTCCCTGCTATACTCTCCAATCGCTGTGCAAATGCCCAGCATGTCGCTGCCAGGCGGCAACATCACACACGCACGACGACTCGAAGCCCATGGTGCCCCAGGCTCCAAGCCAGGCCAGGGGTGGCGCTTCGGGGATGACATCGCGCGGAGGACCAACCAATGGAGGTCAAACATGGCTGCTAAGGTTACTATCCAGACCCTTCTCGACGCAGGCTGCCACTACGGTCACCAGACCCGCCGCTGGAACCCCAAGATGAAGCCCTACATCTTCGGCGAGCGCAACGGCATCTACATCCTGGACCTCAAGCAGACCCTCTTCGACGCCGACAAGGCCTACACTTTCCTTCGCGAGACCGCTGCCAAGGGCGGCAAGGTCCTCTTCGTGGGCACCAAGAAGCAGGCCCAGGAGCCCGTCCAGGTGCAGGCGGAGCGCGCCAGCATGCCCTACATCAACCAGCGCTGGCTCGGCGGCATGCTCACCAACTTCGTGACCATGCGCTCCCGCATCGCCCGCATGGAGGAGCTCGAGGCCATGGTCGAGGACGGGCGCATGGGCGCCCTGCCCAAGAAGGAGCAGGCCCTGCTCACCAAGGAGCTCGACAAGCTCCAGAAGAACCTCGGCGGCGTCCGCGACATGACCGCCCTCCCGCAGGCCATCTTCGTCGTTGACACCAAGCGCGAGGAGATCGCCGTCCGCGAGGCCAACCGCCTCCACATCCCCGTCGTCGGCCTCCTCGACACCAACTCCGATCCCGACGTCATCGACTACGGCGTGCCCGCCAACGACGACGCCATCCGTTCCGTCTCCCTCATGTGCGAGCTCGCGGCCGACGCCGTGCTGGCCGGCACCGGCGAGACCCAGGTGAGCGCCGAGGAGATGCAGGCCGGCGAGGCCACCGCCCCCGTCGCGACAGAGGAGGCCTCCACCCCCGCGGCCGAGGCCCCTGCGGCCCCCGCGGCCGAGTAGCCCCTCGCCCACACCACCACCAACCCCAGGAGGTTCACATGGCACAGATTACCGCCGCCCTCGTCAAGCAGCTCCGCGAGATGACCGACTCCCCGATGATGGAGTGCAAGAAGGCCCTCGTCGAGGCTGACGGCGACCTTGACAAGGCCGTCGACGTCCTCCGCAAGATGGGCCTCGCCAAGGCCGTCAAGCGCGCCGGCCGCGAGACCAACGAGGGCACCATCGCGATCTACGTCTCCGACGACGCCAAGGTCGGCGGCATGGTCGAGCTCACCTGCGAGACCGACTTCGTGGGCTCCAACGACAAGTTCAAGGACTTCGCGCGCGCCGTTGCCGAGGTCGTCGCCAAGGGCGACCCCGCCGACGTCGACGCCCTCAAGGCCTGCCCCATGGGCCAGGGCACCGTCGAGTCCGAGCTCACCGAGATGATCCACGTCATCGGCGAGAACATGAAGGTCAACCGCTTCGTCCGCCTCACCGCCGAGAACGGCGCCATCGGCTACTACATCCACCACGACGGCAAGCACGCCGACATGGTGAGCTTCTCCTTCTCCAAGCCCGAGACCGCCGAGGCTGCCGAGTTCAAGACCTTCGCCCACGACGTGGCCATGCAGGTCGTCGCCAGCAACCCCGTCTCCGCCGTGCGCGATGACGTCCCCCAGGACGTCATCGACCACGAGATGGGCATCTACAAGGCGCAGGCCGCCGAGTCCGGCAAGCCCGAGGCCATCCAGGAGAAGATCGCCCTCGGCAAGCTCGAGAAGTTCTACAAGGAGAACGTCCTCACCGAGCAGCTCTTCGTGAAGGACTCCGGCGAGACCATCTCCTCCCTCGCCAAGAAGGCCTCCAAGTCCCTTGGCGATGACATCAAGGTCGTCACCTTCCTCCGCTTCAACTTCGGCGAGTAGCCCTTTCGGCTCACAAGGAAGCGCTAACCCACGCCCCGGCAGGCCCACCTCTTGCCGGGGCGCCTTCTTGTCTCCTCCTCGCGTGACGCCTGCCTCTCGGCGTGTCCTCCGTATGCAGAGACCCCGCACTGGCCGAGGGCGCGCCCGAGCTTTCCCGGCGCTCTGATAGAATCGACTGAGTTATGGCTGTGACGCATAGCGGTCGTGACGCCCCGACGAATGGAGGATGGCTTGTCGACCTACAAGTACCAGCGCGTTCTTCTGAAGCTCTCCGGCGAGGCCCTCATGGGTGACCAGGACTTCGGCATTGACCCCAAGGTGCCGCAGAGGCTCGCCGACGAGATCAAGCCCGTGTGGGAGGACGGCGTCCAGGTGGCCGTCGTCGTGGGCGGCGGCAACATCTTCCGCGGCATCCAGGGCGCGGCAGCCGGCATGGACCGCGCGCAGGGCGACAACATGGGCATGCTCGCGACGGTGATCAACGCCCTCTCGCTCCAGGACTGCTTCGAGCGCAACGGCATGGATTGCCGCGTCATGAGCGCCATCGAGATGCACCAGGTCTGCGAGACCTACATCCGCCGCCGCGCCATCAGGCATCTCGAGAAGGACCGCGTCGTCATCTTTGCCGCCGGCACCGGCAACCCCTACTTCACCACCGACACCGCCGCCGCGCTTCGCGCCTGCGAGATCGGGGCCGAGATCCTCATGAAGGCCACCAAGGTCGACGGCATCTACGACGCCGACCCCGTCACCCATCCAAACGCGACCAAGTTCGATACCATCACGTACAAGGACGTCCTCGCCCGCGACCTCAAGGTCATGGACGCTACCGCCACGGCGCTCTGCCATGACAACAAGATGCCCATCATGGTCTTTGACATGGGCCAGAGCGGCGTCTTGATGAGCGCGCTCGCGGGCGAGGACGTGGGCACCACCGTCATCGAGGAGGAGCAGTCATGAGCCAGTACACCGACAGGGCAAAAAAGCACATGGACAGGTGCCTGGAGGCCCTCCAGGCGAACTTCTCCCGCGTCCGCACCGGCCGCGCGAACCCCCGCATCCTCGACCCCATAAAGGTCGACTACTACGGGCAGCCAACGCCCATCACGCAGCTTGCCGGCGTGAAGGTGCCCGAGGCCTCGATGATGGTCATCGAGCCGTGGGACAAGTCCGCCCTCAAGAGCATCGAGAAGGCCATCGAGGCGTCCGACCTGGGCATCACGCCCTCGAACGACGGCGTCTCCATCCGCCTCCCCTTCCCCAAGCCCACCGAGGAGCGCCGCCGCGAGCTCGCCCGCGAGTGCAGGGACATCGCCGAGGAGGCCCGCATCTCCATCCGCAACGCCCGTCGCGACACCAACAGCAAGCTCGACCGCGACGAGGAGCTCTCCGAGGACGAGGTGTCCCGCGAGAAGAAGGCCGTCCAGAAGCTCACGGATGACTATGTCAAGCGCGTCGACGCCATGCTCAAGGAGAAGACCGCAGAGGTCATGGAGATCTAGGTGCGGACAGACCAGAAGAAGCTCGGGGAGTACTACGCCAACCCGCCCGAGGACATATGCCTCGCCGACGTCGACCTGGACCGCATGCCCCGTCACGTCTCGATCATCATGGACGGCAACGGGCGCTGGGCGCAGGCCCGCGGGCTCGACCGCTCCGAGGGGCACGTCGCCGGCGTCGACTCGCTGCGCGAGGCCGTCACCACGAGCGTGCGGCTCGGCCTCGACGCGCTCTCGGCCTATGCCTTCTCGACCGAGAACTGGCGCCGGCCCCAGCACGAGGTCGACCTCCTCATGCACCTCTTCGCGACCACGCTCCTGAACGAGCTTCCCCTCTTCCACCAGGAGAACGTCCGCCTGCGCTTCCTTGGCGACGTCGACGCCCTCCCACGGGAGACCGCCGACGTCTTTCGCGAGGGGCTTTCCCAGACGGCCGATCATACCGGCATGACATTTGCCCTGGCGGTGAACTACGGCTCCCGCGCCGAGATCGCCCGCGCCGCCCGGAAGCTGGCGTCCGAGGTCGCGGCCGGCGCGTTGCGTCCCGAGGACATCGACGAGCAGAGCGTCTCGTCTCGCCTCTATACGGAGGGCCTGCCGGACCCGGAGCTCCTCATCCGCACGTCGGGCGAGATGCGCCTCTCCAACTACCTCCTCTGGCAGCTCGCCTACACCGAGTTCTACGTGACGCCCACGCTGTGGCCCGACTTCTCGCGCTGGGACTTCCTGCGGGCGGTCCGCGCGTTCCAGGGCCGCCACCGCCGATTTGGGGGTGTCAGCGAGCGTTGAGCGACAGAGGCCCCGAGAGGCAGCAGGACAGGCACGAGAGCGTGGGCATCGACCGTCACATCGACAGGCTCGAGGACAGGCGCGACGCCAAGGAGGCGCGCCGGTCCGCGGGGGCCCTTGCCGGCCAGCGCGCCCGCGGCTGGACCGAGCGGCTGCTCACGAGGACCACGTCGGGGGCCATCTACGCCATCGTGGTGCTGGCCTGCCTCTACGCGGGCCCCGTCGCCACGACGCTCATGGTCAGCGCCATGGCCTGGCTCTGCTGCTCGGAGTTCTTCCGCATCGTGCGCATGGGCGGGCGCATGCCCAACGAGGTGGTGGGCCTTGGGGCGGCGGTGCTCTTCCCGCTCGCCGCCTACGCCTACGGCCTCAGGGGCCTTGTCATCGTCCTCTTCCTGCTGCTCGCCGCCTGCGCCGCCTGGTACGTCTTCACGCCCCGCGCCAACGCGGCCGATGTCGCCATCACGGTATTTGGTCCGCTCTACACCTCGCTCACCTTCTCGAGCCTGGTCATGGTCCGCGTGTTTGACGGCGGGCTGACGGGTGCCACGCTCACCTTCGGCGTCATGCTCTCCGTCTGGGCGAACGACGCCCTGGCCTATGTGGTGGGGTCGAGGCTTGGCGCCCACAAGCTTGCGCCACGCATCTCCCCGCACAAGAGCTGGGAGGGGTTCTACGGCGGCATCGTCGCCTCCGTCGTGGTGTGGGTGGCCATGGCCGCCTATGGCGTGGCCGACCTCGAGACGCCCCTCGCCATCACAGGCGGGCTCTTCGTCGGCATCGCCAGCGTCGTCGGCGACCTCTTCGAGTCACGCCTCAAGCGGGGCGTGGGCGTCAAGGACTCCGGCAACTTTATGCCGGGTCACGGCGGCCTCCTCGACAGGTCTGACTCCATGCTCTTCGGCAGCATGGCTGCATACTTCGTACTCTTCTTTGGGGGAATCCTATGAGCTTGTTCCCGTCCCCGGACACGCGTCCCGCGCGGCCGCGCCCGCTGAGGCTCGCGGTCCTGGGGTGTTCCGGGTCGATAGGCATGCAGACCCTCGACGTGTGCCGCCAGCACCCCGACCGTCTCAAGGTCGTCGCCCTCTCGGTGGACTCGTCGTGCAGGGCGCTTGTCGCTGCGGCGCGCGAGTTTGGCTCGACGCATGTTGCCGCGGCCGACGCCTCCCGCAGGGCCGACCCCGCCTTTCTGGAGTTGCCCGCCGGGTGCGAGGTGGGGTTTGGCCCCCAGGCCGTGACCGAGCTCGCCGAGCTTCCCGACGTCGACTGCGTGGTCAACGCCGTGGTGGGGGAGGCCGGCATGGCCGCCGGCCACGCCGCCCTTCTGGCCGACAAGATCCTCGCCTACGCGAACAAGGAGTCGATCGTCGTCGCCGGCGACCTTCTCATGCCCCTTGCCAGGCCGGGCAGGCTCATCCCCGTTGACTCCGAGCACAACGCCATCTACCAGTGCCTCGTTGGCGAGGGGGACTCCGACCTCGCGCGCATCTGGCTCACGTGCTCGGGCGGCCCGTTCTACGGCATGACGAGAGGCCAGCTCGCCTGCGTGACCCCCGCCGACGCGCTCGCGCACCCCACCTGGACCATGGGCGCCAAGATCACCATCGACTGCGCGACGCTGGCCAACAAGGGCCTGGAGGTCATAGAGGCGCACCACCTCTTTGGCATGGGCGTCGACGACATACGCGTGCTCGTGCAGCGCCAGAGCCGCATCCACTCCATGGTCGAGTTCATCGATGGCTCGGTGAAGGCGCAGCTTGGGCCCTCCGACATGCGCATCGCCATCCAATACGCGCTGAGCTACCCGGAGCGCTGGGGCGCCCCCGCCACGCCCGTCGACTGGTGCCGCGAGGCGCCCGTCACCTTTGGCGAGGCGGACGAGAAGACCTTTGGGTGCCTTGCCCTCATAAAGGAGGCCGGACGCATCGCCGGCACCATGCCGTGCGCCGTGAACGCCGCCAACGAGGTTGCCAACGAGGCCTTCCGTGCCGGGAGGTGCGGCTTCCTCGACATCGAGCGCGTCATCGCCGGGGTCATGGACGCAACCGAGGCCGCCCCCGTCGAGAGTTTGGGGCAGCTCGCGGAGGTCGATGCGAGGTCGCGCGAGGTCGCGCGGTCCCTTGTGGACGCGAGGTGCGCATGATGGGGGCCCTCTCCGCAGTCTTCTGGGGCGTGGTCGTGCTCTCGCTTCTCGTCTTCGTACACGAGGGCGGGCATTACCTCGCCGCGCGCGCGTGCGGCGTCCGCGTGACCGAGTTCTTCCTCGGCATGCCCTGCCGATTCAAGCTCTCGCACAAGAGCAGGGACCACGGCACCGAGGTGGGCGTGACGCCCATCCTGCTCGGCGGCTACACCCGCATCTGCGGCATGGAGAACCCCACGGACGAGCTCTTGGGCGAGGCCCTCATGGCCGTCCAGCGCGCCGGCAGGGTCTCCGTTGCCGACGTGGCCTCCCAGATTGGCTGCGACGCCGAGAGGGCCTGCGGGCTCCTCGCCACGCTTGCCGACTGGGCCGCCGTGAGGCCGTTCTATGACCCGGCCCTCGGCGAGCTCGCGGGCCAGTCGGACTGGCCCGCGAGCTTCGAGACCCTCCGCCGCGATGCCGGCCTCCTCACAGAGTACGACCGCGGCCACGACTTCTCCCAGGCGGGCACCACCGACTACGGCGAGCCCCGCGACCCCGGCATGAGCGCGGGGGAGTTCCTCGCGCACGAGCGGGGGCGCACCTACCTTGGCTGCGGCTTCTGGCGCCGCTGCGCGATGCTCCTCGCGGGGCCTGCGGTCAACCTGCTCGTGGCGCTGGTGGTGGTCACGGGCTCCCTCATGGTCATGGGGGTGCAGGTGGCCTCGAACGAGCCCGTGGTCGGGAGCGTCTTTGCGGGGTCGTTCGCCGAGGCGGCGGGCCTTGAGGCCGGCGACCGCATCACGGCCGTGGACGGCGATGCCGTCTCCGCCTACGACGAGCTGGTCGCGGCCATCAGGCCCTACCTCGAGACCGGCACCGACTTCTCCCTTGGCTACGAGCGCAACGGGGTGCCGCACGAGACGACCGTCGACCTCGAGGACGGCCAAGGCGCGGAGTATCTGGGCATCACCAACCAGGCCTACACGTACTATCCCTCGCTTGGCCAGGCAATCCGCAGCGCCGTGGCATATGGCGGCCTGGTCGCCGGGTACGCCGTGAAGCTCATCGTGCCCACGCACACCATGGAGGTCCTCGGTCAGTCGAGCTCGGTCGTGGGCATCTCGGTCATGGCCTCCGAGGCGGCGTCTGCCGGCATTCCCACGCTCGCGTTCTTCATCGGCGCGATCTCGATGTCGCTCGGCTTCATGAACCTGCTCCCCATACCGCCGCTCGACGGCGGGAAGATCCTCATCGAGATCGTCCAGGCCGTCTCGAGGCGGCAGGTGTCCGCGCGTGCCCAGAGCATCGTGAGCTACGTGGGCATCGCCTTCTTCCTCCTCATCTTCGTCATGTCCATGAGAAACGACATCGTGAACTTCGTGATTGGCGGCTGACATGGAGTCCAACAGGCAGGAATCCCCCCGCGACCTCACCAGGCGCGTGATGGTCGGCGGCGTTGCCGTGGGCGGCGGCGCGCCCGTCTCGGTGCAGTCGATGTGTACCACCAAGACGGCAGACGCCGCGTCGACGCTCGCCCAGATCGACCTCCTCGCCAAGGCTGGCTGCGAGATCATCCGGGTCGCCGTCCCCGACGCCGCGTCGCTCGGCGGCTTCGAGCGCGTCTGCGCGGAGTCGCCGCTGCCCGTGGTCGCCGACATCCACTTTGACTACCGACTCGCCCTCGGCGCCGCGGCCCGCGGCGCGGCGGCGCTGCGCGTGAACCCCGGCAACATCGGCTCCTGGGAGCGGGTGGATGCCGTCATCGACGCATGCGGCGAGGCTGGCATCCCCATCCGCATCGGCGTCAACGCGGGCTCGCTCGACGAGAGGGTCGCCGCCCGACAGGACCTCACGCTGCCCGAGAAGCTCGTGGCCTCCGCCGAGGGCTTTGTCGGGCACTTCCGCGATCGCGGCTTTCTCGATGTGGTGCTCTCCGCCAAGGCGCACAGCGTCCCCACGACGCTCGCAACCTACCGTGCGCTCTCCAAGGCCTTGCCCGAGGTGCCCCTCCACGTGGGCGTCACCGAGGCCGGGACGCTGCGCCAGGGCACGGTCAAGAACGCCGCGGGCGTGGGGATCCTCCTGGAGGAGGGGATAGGCGACACCATGCGCCTCTCGCTGACCGCAGACCCGGCCGAGGAGGTGGCGGTGGCCTGGGAGCTCCTCTCGGCGCTCGGCATGCGCCGGCGCTCGCCCGAGCTCGTGAGCTGCCCCACCTGCGGACGCTGCCAGGTTGACATGATCCCCGTGGCCGAGGAGGTTGGCAGGCGCCTTGCCGGCGTGAGGGCCCCCATCACCGTCGCCGTCATGGGGTGCGTGGTGAACGGGCCGGGCGAGGCCGCCGACGCCGACCTCGGGGTGGCGTGCGGACGAGGCCAGGCCATGCTCTTCGAGGGCGGCAGGCCCCTGCGCAAGATCCCTGCCGACAGGATCGTGGACGAGCTCATGGCCGAGATAGGGCGGCGCTTCCCCGCCGCCCCCGACGCCTGATCGACTGTGGAACCGCATGGCGCCGGCTTCGGCGCGCGACGCCCGGCCGCGGTGCCGGGGGAGAGGACACTCACCGTGAGAACGTATGCAAGGATGACCGGGCTCTATGCGCCCACGCTCAAGGAGGATCCCGCGGAGGCCGAGCTCGCAAGCCACAGGCTCCTGCTCCGTGCCGGCATGATCCGCAAGTCCGCCTCGGGCCTCTACAGCTACCTTCCGCTCGCGTGGCGCTCCCTCATGAAGATCGAGGCCGTCATCCGCGACGAGATGGGGGGCATCGGCGCCCAGGAGATGCTCGTCCCCATCCTCACCGATGGCGAGCTGTGGCGCCAGTCGGGGCGCTGGGGCGCCTACGGCCCCGAGCTCATGCGCCTCGCCGACCGCCACGAGCGCGAGTTCGCCCTTGGCCCCACGCACGAGGAGTCCTTCACCGACCTGGTCCGCAACGAGCTGCGCTCCTACAAGCAGCTGCCCGTGACGCTCTACCAGATCCAGGACAAGTTCCGCGACGAGCTGCGCCCCCGCTTTGGCCTCATGCGCGGCCGCGAGTTCATCATGAAGGACGGCTACTCCTTCGATGCCGACGTCGAGGGCATGCAGCGCTCCTACAACGACGAGAAGGGCGCCTATGCGCGCATCTGCGAGCGCGTGGGCCTGCGCGCGCTGCCCGTGGCGGCAGACTCCGGTCAGATTGGCGGAGACACCTCCGTCGAGTTCATGGCGCTGGCCGATGCGGGCGAGGCCGAGATCGTCTACTGCGACGGCTGCGGCTTCGCGGCGGACACCGAGGCCGCGACGGCGCCCGTCACCCTCGTCGAGGGCGAGGGGGGAGACCTCCAGAAGCTCGAGACCCCCGGCTGCGAGACCATCGCCGAGCTGGCCGCCTTCCTCCACGTGCCCGAGGCGGCCACGAGGAAGGCGCTCGCCCTTGTCGACGGCGACGGCAAGCCGTGGGTGTGCTTCGTCCCCGGCGACCACGAGATGAACGACGTGAAGGCCGGGCACGCCTTTGGCGCCTATCACCTGATGAGCGACGAAGAGCTTGCCCAGCACGGACTCGCCAAGGGCTTCATCGGGCCCGTCGGCCTTCCCGAGGGGGTGGGCGCCTGCGCCGACGAGTCGCTGCGCGACTCCGCGTGGTGGACCGTGGGCGCAAACGATGCCGGCTACCACTACGTACACGCCGCGCAGGGCCGCGACTTCACGGTGGGGCGCTGGGTCGACGTCATCACCGCGAGGGCGGGTGACGTCTGCCCCACGTGCGGCGCCCCCCTCAGGGCCGCCCGCGGCATCGAGGTCGGCCAGGTGTTCCAGCTGGGCACCAAGTACTCCGAGGCCATGGGCGCCACCTACGCCGATCCCGACGGCATGGAGAGGCCGTTCCAGATGGGCTGCTACGGCATCGGCGTCTCCCGCATGCTGGCGGCCGTCGTCGAGCAGCACCACGACGAGCACGGCATCGCGTTCCCCGTGGCGGTCGCCCCCTACGAGGTGGAGGTCGTGCCTCTCGACGTGGGCGATGAGGTGGTGTGGCCCGTGGCCGCGCGCGTGGCCGAGGAGCTTCTCGCCGCGGGCGTCGAGGTCATCGTGGACGACCGCGCGGAGCGCCCGGGCGTCAAGTTTGCCGACGCGGACCTCATGGGCTTCCCGTACCAGGTGGTCTGCGGCAGGAAGGCCATCAAGAACGGCAACGTCGAGCTCAAGGCGCGCGCGACCGGCGAACGCAGCGAGGTTCCCATTGGTGAGGTGGCAGCGCTCCTCTCGGCACGCGTCGCCGCCGAGCGCGCCTAGGGGCGGGTGCCGTCCGCAGCCACGAGGCCTGACGGTCCGTGGTGCGGCGCGCGTCCTGATGCCCGCGCGAGAGGGGCGTGCGCCCGGCGGCCCCGGCGGCGCCGCGCCCCGCGGCAACAACTTTTTCAAAATAGTTGTTGACCCGACAATCTCGTCTGGTATAGTAATTCCCGCACCAACCCACGGGGAATTAGCTCAGTTGGGAGAGCGCGTGACTGGCAGTCACGAGGTCAGGGGTTCGAACCCCCTTTTCATATGGGCTCATGGCGCAACGGTTAGCGCAGGGGACTCATAATCCCTGGGTTGTAGGTTCGAATCCTACTGGGCCCACCATTCGAATGAAGTACGAACCCGCGAGAGCTTCAACCTCGCGGGTTCGTTCTTTTCCGCGTCGAAGTTCATGGTCACAACGACCTCTTCATCCGACACCATCACCTGATACACGAAGGCCTGCAAAAGCAGCTCGTCGGTGAGCGTGGCCCCGAACTGTAGGAAGCGCGTGAAGTTCTCCGCGCTGAAAACCTTCTTGTCGTACATGGCGAGCTCGCGCTCGGCGCGCTCCTTCTGCGCCTCAAGCTCCTCTGCACGCTCCTTGGTGCCCGGAACCACGATTCCCTGCTCCACCCGCCTTGAGGATGTTGGAAAGGCCCGTCTCGGCGGCTCTGAGCGCCGCTGCGGCCTGCTTTCGGTGCTCCGCGACCTCCTTAGGCTCCCCGGCCCCGACGCACATCTCGGCTATCCTGCGCGCCTCCTCGGGATTGGAAAGAAGCTCGCGAAGGGCGTCAACGATGGACTCCTCCAACCAGTCGCGACGGACGGGCTTGACCTCTTTGCAGCTGCCGCAGGCATAGTACTCGTACTTCCGCTTGGAGGAGCCGCGCCCCGACACCCCGCGCATGTTGCGCCCGCACGCCGAGCAGATCACGCGACCGGAAAGCGCGAACTCGCCCCAATGCTCGTTGCGACGCTGCTTCTTGCTCTTGACCATCTGAGCCCTCCTGAACGTCTCCTCGCTCACTATCCTCGGCATGCCGCCCTTTTTGGTTATCCCGCCCCACGAGTAGATGCCACGGTACTTGTCGTTGTGGAGCATGCAGTTCACGAACGTGTCCTTTATGGGGTTGCCCGCCCTCGACACCACGCCCCTCTGGCGCAAGTCCATGGCAATCGAGTTCACGGATTCGCCGTGAATCCTACGGCGGAACACCTCGCGGACTATCTCCGCCTCTTCGGGCACGATCTCGTAGCGCCCGTCCTCGCCGGTCTTGTAGCCGAAGCACCGCACGCCGTTGGTCTTGCAGTGCAGGGCGTTGCCCTCCATTCCACGGCGCGAGCGTATCGAGGTCTTGCGCGACTCGCACGCCGCTAGGCCCTCAAGAAGCTTCTCGTAGATGATGCCCTCGGGGGAATCGGGTATGGCCTCAAGGGCGGAAACCAGCTTCACCCCGTGGCGCTGAAGCTCGCGCTTGTAGATGGGCGCGTCGAACGGATCGCGGCTGAACCTGTCCATCATGTAGACGAGAACGATGTCTGATTCACCGGCGTTGGCAATCATCTGCTGGAACTTCGGGCGCTCATCAGTGCGCCCGGATATGGCGTAGTCGCAGTACTCCGCCACGATGGCGTATCCCTCGCGGGCACACCAGTCGCGGCACACCCTCAGCTGGTCTTCGATCGAAGCCTCGCGCTGCTTGGAGCACGAGAACCGCGCGTAGAGAACGGCGGTCTTCTGTGACATAATGTGCATGCCTCCTTTCTAGGAGAGGCTTGTTGCCCCGGTGATGTGTCTTGGCGGACGCACCGGGGCTTCGTCTTTTGATTACTCGGTTTCAAGCATCGAGTATTCCTCACTGTATTTGCCGGTTTCGAGCGTGTATCCAAGTGCGTCGCGCAGGTTCTCGACGTTTTCCTGCAAGTACTCGTCCTCATCGCCGATTGTAAGCTCCATGACGATCATCGTGCTCAGCATAAGAATGCGCTCATCGGGCTTATTGTTGTCGGCGTCGATGTTTGGGCTGTTATCATCAATAGCCGACTGAATAGCTGCGGCAGTCGTATCGTAGCCGTCGCTTCCGGAGACGTAGTTTCCCGCCAGATCGTATACCTCGGTTCCCATGTCGTAAGCGGCCTCGGACATGCCATCGGGTATGTTCTTTTCCTCTTCTGGCTGAGACGAGCACCCGGCAAGGCACAGAAGTGCAGACCCTGCTACGGCGATGAATCCCCTTCTTGTCAAGTTCATCGGCACCTACCTTTCTCCAAGTGTCGAAGCAAGCCCCTCAGCAGCTGCAATCAGTGCCGCCTTGCCGCTTTCTGAAAGCTTTCGGTAAAGCTCAAGAAGACGCTGTTCGTCCTGTGGGATTCCCTTGCGAACGCCCTCCTCAAGATCAAATAGGTCTCCGATGGTGCATTCGAAATAGCGCGCGAATGTGGCCGCTGTGTCCATATCCGGGCTTGTTACGCCGTTTTCGTAGTTCTGATAAGTGCGGTACTTCAGTCCAAACAGTTCAGCGGCTTCCCTCTGCGTCAGACCGCGCTCAATCCGCTTCGTTTTCAGGCTCATCTCACACCTCCTTTAGCATCTAAGCCGAAGCATACAAGAAACTTGTACGTCTGGCAATGTTTCGGCCTTTACAGACACAAGATTCTTGTGTAAGCTTCGGTTTGGACGCAAGAAACTAGTGTGTTAGGAGGAGCTATGCGAAACAATCTTGTGTCAGAGCGTAAGCGGGCGGGTCTCAGCCGGAAAGAGGTTGGAGAGAAGATTCACCGCTCGGAGGACGTAATCGGAAAGTGGGAGCGCGGCCAAAGCTCACCGCTTCTTCCTGATGCGATCGCGCTCGCAAGGCTCTACGGGTGCTCTATTGACTACCTTGCCGGGCTGACCGACGAGCGCCGCCCTATGACAGCGGTGTGCTAATGAGTGCCGCCGAACGCATCGAGTACATGCGCGACTTCCTCACAGCGCTCTACCTGAAGTGGCTCGAAGAAGGTGAGCCGGTCAGGTGAAGTGGACTACCCGAGAAATCAAGTACCTCGAAGACCATGCCGACGAAGGCGCGGAGGCCGTTGCAAGCGCACTGGGCCGCTCCGTGCAATCCGTCAAGGCGCAGGCCAAGCGCTACGGACTCTCACTCCGCAGGGCGTGGCAGTGCCCGAAGTGCGGCATGCGCGTGCACACGCCGCTGTCACCCAAGACGGGATGGTGCGTGATGTGCACCCGCGAGCTTTGCAACGAGCGCATAGCCGAAGAGGTGCGCGAGCTACAGGAGGAGGTGAGGAGGGAGGAGAGGATCAATCGGGAGCGACAGAGGCTTTACAGCGCCAAGCACAGGGCCAGAAAAAAGCTCAAAAAGTCGTGACACCTTTATGACACCAGGTTTGAACTGCGGAGACGCCAGAAAGGAGAGAACGTGACCAACCAAAAGAAATATCCGGGCACCCCCGTCTACCACAACTTGAGCGCCCGGAAAGGCCGTCAGGCCACGAACAGCGTAACACGCCAGATGCGCATACCCGCTGAAATCGAGCGGGAAAACCAGACGCGCGCATTCAAGGCGGGGCTGGTTCTCGGCATCGGAATAGCCTCGCTCGTGTTCGGGTTGATCCTGTGGCTCTGGGTCGTCCCAACGATGGACGCGGCGGTTGCAACGGCCCAGGGGATGGTCTCATGAGGAAGATGGAGGCCCCTGACAACCAGATGGCCCTCCCTGGCCTAGATCCCAAGGGCGAGCAGCGCATGGCCGACGCGAGGGCTTGGGTAAAGACCCATCCCGAGGAGTTCGGCTGGTACAAGTCCGACGCCAAGCGCGAGTGCGCGCGTACGCACGACGGCAAGGCAAGCCCGAACCGCGCCCTCTACGGCATGCGCATCGCGCTCGGCATCGAGCTGCCGAATCACCTTGCGCCGTACCTCGCGCGCATCGCCATGGAGCAAGACCCGTCCATCCGCATGCGGGTCGCGCACAGCGACGCCGACGGATACACGACGGCGGTGCTCAAGTGAGCTGGGAACGGAAGCAGGTCGGCGTGGAGTGGGTGTCGTTCGAGGTGCCCGAAATCGTCGGCAAACAGCGCCCGCGCTCAACCCACGCGGGCGGAGCGTTCCGCACCTACACGCCG
Organism: Coriobacteriaceae bacterium; assembly: GCA_004557505.1. Taxonomy (GTDB): domain Bacteria; phylum Actinomycetota; class Coriobacteriia; order Coriobacteriales; family Atopobiaceae; genus Tractidigestivibacter. The sequence goes on from SFGZ01000003.1 coordinate 201,411, forward strand.
CGCAAGACCCTTGAGGCGGAGGAGGCGATAAGGGGCGCTTGGCTCAAGCAGGTCGGCGACTGCTGGGCGGGCTTCGAGGGGACGGTGGAGCTGCAAGTGCTGTTCCAACGCCAGCTCGCCAAGTCCAACCCCAAGTTCTGGGCGGGGCGCTCGGACACGGGAAAGCCCGACGTTGACAACGCCCTTAAGACCACGCTTGACGCGCTGAACGGGCTTGCCTTCAAGGACGACCAGCAGGTGACCCGCATCGAGGCAATCAAGGACGAGAGGAAGCCCCACGGATGGGGCAACCGCATAACAGTCGTCGCCCGCTACTACCAAGAGACGTACCGAAAGGGACAACCATGAGACAGGAAATCAAGGCCAGCTTCAAGCAGGCCACCATCAAGGCCGGAACCGCCACCTTGCAGTTCGAGGTGCTTCCCAGTGCCGAGGGCTTCACCGAGGTCATGAAGATGACGGGCGGCGTGGTGATGCTGACCGTCGAGACCGAGCAGCAGGAGCTTGACTTCGACGCCGAGTACGAGGCCGAGCCGCTGCCGCTTGACGAGGAGCCTATCGAACGCCCCGCCAACGTGGACGCCGAAACCGGCGAAATCTACGAACCCATTGAGGACGAAGCCTACATGCTCGCAGAAGGGAGCAACTAGCCATGAAGTACTTCGAGGACAACATCATCGACGGCAGCGACCTGCACAGCCTTCACGACTTCATTCACAAGGCGGCTGGCGTTGTAGAGAGCAACATCGTGTTCGTTCTCACCCATGAACCCGACGAAGGGCGCTGTGCCGATGTCGAAATGTGCCAGTCAACCTACAACGTCATCGCCGTGTGCGAGGCCATCATCGCGGCCTTCCCCGATGACGTCGCCAAAAAAGCACTGGCCAACGCCCGTGGCGAGATGACGAAGATCAAGGAGAGGCGAAGCGAGATCGACATCATTCTCAACCTCCTCTTCGGCGGGAGGCGCTAGCGATGAACCTCACAAACTCACTGAACCTCCCGCAGCCCTTCGTGTCCGCAGCCGAGAGCGACCACCGCTACACTCCCAAGCGCTACAGCGCCACGGCGCTTCTCAAGGGCGTGCGCCAGTGCATCCTTGAGCGTCGCCACGCCGACGAGATAACCGAGGACGTGAGCGACATGGTTTGGGCCATCTTCGGCACCGCCGTCCACGGAATCCTAGAGGCCGCGCAGGAGACCGAGACCCAGCTGAAGGAGAACAAGCTGGTCGTGGACATGCCGAACGGTTACCAGCTGAGCGGCATCTTCGACCTCTACGACGATGCGACCGGAACCGTCACCGACTACAAGACTGCCAGCGTGTGGAAGGTCAACTTCGGCGAGAAAGACCCGACGCAGTTCGATGACTGGCGTAAGCAGACGCTCATCTACTGCTGGATGCTGCGTCAGATCGGATTCGAGGCCAAGCGCGGCGAGATTGTTGCGCTGCTCAAAGACCACAGCAAGACCAAGGCCAAAATCGGCGAGCACCCGGCGCATCCCGTCTACCGCATCGGCTGGGACTTCAGCGACGAGCAGATAGCCGAGTGCGGGGAATGGCTCAAAGCGCGCTTCGAGGAGATCGCGGCCGCAGAGCAGCTGCCCGATGAACAGCTGCCCATGTGCACCAAGGAGGAGCGCTGGGGCAAGGACGACAAGTGGGCCGTCAAGAAGAAGGGCAACAAGCGCGCCGCGAAGCTCCATGACAGCGAGGCCGAGGCCATCGCAGACGCCCAGGCCCGCTCCGAGAAGGAGGGCAAGCCTTACGAGGTCGAGCACCGGCCAGGAACGGACTCGCGGTGCATGGACTACTGCTCCGCATGCCAGTTCTGCGACCACTACAAGAAGCTCACGGAGGTGCAGTGATGGCAGATGCGAAAACGCTCGCGGAGGCCCTGTGCGCCGCGCAGAAGCAGATGCAGAACCCCAAGAAGGACAAGACCGCGAAGGTCAAGACGCGCACGGGCGGCGAGTACACCTACAACTACACCACGCTTGATGCCGTGTTGGACATCGTGCGCCCGGCGCTCAACGATAACGGCGTGTTCCTCTCGCAGCGCTCTGAGGTCGTTGAGAACGGCATGATGCTTCAGACCTCCGTCATGTACGGAGACGCCATGCAGGTGCTCGACGTGACGCCGTACCAGTACGACACCGACCCGCAGGAGTTCGGGAAGCGCGAGACCTACGCCCGCCGCTACTCGCTGCTCAAGGCCTTCGGCCTCGCGGGCGATGACGACACTGACAACAACATCGGTGCTGGCGGAAGCGCGCCCCCGGCGAACCCCCGCAACCATCCGCTTGGCAATACGACCGGGAAGAGGCAGCCAGCTCAGCCCGACAAGAAGAAGTGGCTCACGCGCTGCCTCCAGCTCAAGGCTCAGTGCATGGCCCAGGGCGTGAAGGAAAGCGGCCTGGACGGCTGGTATCAGGCCAGATTCGGAGACGTGCAGCCGAGCGACCTCGCGCTTGAGCAGGTAACCGAGTGGGGCAAGTACCTCGCGCAGATCGCCAAGGACTCAGACCACGGCAAGGAGGCTTCGAATGAGCATCAACCGAGTGACGATTAGCGGAAACCTGGGGCGCGACCCTGAGCTTCGCGCAACGGCATCCGGCACGCAGGTCTGCTGCCTCGCCGTGTGCGTGAACACACGCCAGAAGGTCAACGGCGAATGGAAGGACAAGGCAAACTGGGTTGACGTCATCTTCTTCGGCAACCGAGCCGAGAGCATCGCCAGGTACCTCGCCAAAGGCTCGCACGTAACCATAGCAGGGCGCTTGAGCCAAAACACGTGGGAGACCAAGGACGGACAGAAGCGCAGCAAGCTTGAGGTGGTCGGCGAGGACATCGACTTCCAGGGCGGCAAGCGATCCGAACAGCCCGCAGCCGAGAACGAGCAGCAATCAGACGTTTACGACGATGACATTCCCTTCTAGGAGGAAGCAATGAGCAACACCTATTCAATCGCGCACCTCGCGGCAGTCGCGTACCTGAACTCAAAGGGGCTGAAGACCGAGGGCGCTTGCAAGTTCGTCTGCGACGAGGGCGCTGCCGACATCGTGACCAAGAGCGGTGAGGTGACCGTTCTGGTCATCGTGACAGCCAAGCGCCAGCGCGGCGAGGCCAAGCCTCCTGAGTTCAACGCCAGGCGCTTGCAGCACATCGCCATGTGCTACCTCGTTCAGCACCCGGAGGTTGACGCGCTTCGCTTCGACGTGATCGAGGCGCTTATCGGCACGGGTGCAACCGTCTCCGTAAACGCGCTCGAAGGCGCTTACAGCTGGGAGCGGTAGCGATGGCGGAGACCAAGTTCACATGGTCTCCAAGGCTCACCGCTACGGCGGCCAAGGTTCCGGAGGAGCAGCGCGGCGCTCTCCTCTGGGCCTTGGCCCAGTACGGAACCCACGGAGTTGAGCCGGAATTCGACTACCCGCTCAATGCCGTGTTTGAGAGCTTGAGAGGCGAGATCAGGAGGAGCGAGGTGAGGAAAAATGGCTGAGGCGTTCACCGTGTTCGAGAAATTCGGCGACGTATGCGCCGCGCTCGATGTCGAAGACCGCAAGGAGCTTATCTACGCCATAAACATGTACGGCATGTTCGGCGAGGAGGTTGAGCTTCCCTACGGCCTCAAGCCCATCTTCATCGCGCTCAAGGAGGATATAGACAACTCCAAGCAATCGCGAAAGCGGGGCGCGAAAGGCGGTAGGCCTAAGTCGAAACCGCAAGTTTGCGAACCGCGCGAACCGGAGGTTTCCGAAACCGAAGAACCAGAGGTTTTGGAAAACGAGAAACCGGAGGTTTTCGAGGAGCCGAGCGAAACCGAAAGCCAAACCAAACCAAGCCAATCCAATACAAGCCAAACCAAACCAAAGGGAAGGCGCTTCGCTCCGCCCTCCGTGGAAGAGGTGCGCGAGTACTGCGCCGAGAAGGGATACGCGTTCGATCCCGAGACCTTCGTGGCCTTCTACGAGAGCAAGGGGTGGAAGGTCGGCGGAAGCCCCATGAAGTCGTGGAAGGCGGCGTGCACCACTTGGCAGAAGCGCCGAGGCGAGCGGAAGGAGGCGGCTCATGACGAGTACTCGAATCTCTGAAGCCCTCAAGGGCCTCAAGGTGCCGGAGGGAATCACCCCGGCAAAGCCTCTCCCATACGAGCAAACCGAGGAGTACCGCCAGATGATGCTGAAAGCACGCGAGAGCAGGCTTCGCAAGGCCGGGCTTCGCGGAGGCTACATGCACGCGCAGAGCGACATCGGCGAGCGCGTGTGCGGGATCGTGCAGCATGGTCGCGGCGCGTACCTCTGGGGCGAGCCAGGGCGCGGAAAGACCTATGCGGCGGCTCATGCGGTTCGCGTCGCGGTCGAAAGCTCACGCGGCACCAAACCTCCTGCAAAGCTCGTGAGCGCAAAGCACCTGCTTGACAGCATCCGCGACGGCTTCAACGGCGGAGACCGCGAAGCCCTGCGCAGGGCCGAGACCGTTCCGCTGCTCGCCCTGGACGACCTTGGGGCCGAGAGGCCGACAGACTGGGCCATCGAGACGCTTACAGGGCTTATCGACGCCCGAACCGCCGAGGGGCTTCCGACCATCGTCACGAGCAACTACAGCTTGGGCCAGCTGCGCGAGCTGTGGGGAGGCATGCCCGGCGCGCGCATCGCTTCTAGGCTCGGCGGGGCGTGCGAGCGCATCGAGGTAACGGGGCCTGACAGGAGGCTCCAATGATTTCGATGGGACAGCTACAGGGGCATTCGCTGGAACGTGCGGAGCTTTACGGCAAGCCCCACGTCGGGGCGCGCTACACGGGCAGGGGCGCGAGGGACTACGAGCGCACTCAGGGGTGGTGCTGCATCTGCGGGAGGCCCGCCATGAGCTGCCACCACGTCATCCCGAGGGGGCGCGGCGAGCGCTTCAACCTCGTGACGCCTAACGGCGCGTGGAGCCTCAGAAGCCCGCTTTTCGCTCTCTGCGGCTCCGGGACAACGGGATGCCACAACGGGTTCCACGGCGGGTGCAGGTACGTACCACGCTGGGTCTGGGACAACATCCAGTTCGAGCAGCAGTGGTGGGACGGGCTTCTCCTGGGGCTGTTCCCGCCGCATCACCCCGGCCTCTACGACTACGGGCGCTGGGAGATAGAAGACCGGGAAACCGGAAGGATCATCACCATCAGGGAAAGGGCCTGACATGGAAATCAAGAACTGCGAACAGTACGTGCTTGCCGAGCTTGAGGCGGCCCAGAAGGAGAACGAGGAGCTTCGCGACCGCATCGCCGAGCTTGAGCGCGAGGCTGCGGAGTCCGATGCCAGGAAGGGCGAAAGCCCGGATGGAGAGGTTGAGCCGAGGCAGGTGCAGATCTGCAAGCTCAACGAGCCGTTCGAGACCGCGTACCTCACGGTGAAGGACTCCTACGACTTCGGCCGCAGCGAAAACGGCCTCGGGCTTACCGCTGAGGAGATACGGGAGAAGGCGGCGACCGACGATGGTCTGCGCGAGGTCGCGGGAATCCGCGTCGGGTGGAGCCGCGATGAGGCCATGAGCGTGAATACCCGCATCTGGCCGTGCCAGCTGCGCACCGGGACGCAGACGTTCGTCATGGACTTGTGGGACAACGGGCGCAGCCTCGCCGAGGATCGCGTCTGCAAGGACGAAGAGAAGCCGCGCACCGGGAATTACTTCCCGGCGTATCGCGCGGAGGAGCTTGAGCGCTTCGGCCTCGATCTGCTCAAGAAGCGGCTCCTTGAGTACGCCGACAAGCTCGACGCGGAGGCAGCAAAAAGCGAGGGGGACGAGTGAGGAAGGCGCTAGTGACAATAGCAATCGCTGCGGCGGTGAGCATACCCGTTGCCATCATCTACGCAGCGCTCAAGACGCTACAGCTTCTCGCCATCGGGCTGCTGTTCCTGTGCGCGCTTGCGGCTATGGCGTGAGAGGAGACCAGATGAAAGACAGCAAGGTTGAACAGGCGCGCATCCGCATTAACGCGGCGCGCAAGCATCTGACCGACGCATTAGAGGCCATCAGCGGCCCGGAGCCGGACTTTGACAAGTGCGAGGCGTGCATGGACATGGCGGGCGAGGTTCTGCCAACGATCATCGACGGGGAGCTGAAATGAAATGGAGGTGCCCGAATGAGCCTCGCCAATGACGAGCGTCGAGACGAGCCAACGGAGGAGCGTAGGCCGTTGGGCTGCGGAGGGTGCTCGCTGATCGTGCTGGCGTGCTTGGCGCTTGACGCGGCGACCATCTTCGCTGGCTACCAAATCGTGATGCTCGTAAGGTGCATCATCGCCGGTTGAGTTGACAATGCGGGCGGGGCCGAAGGCTTGGCGGCTAGGCCCCGCCGGACGAAAGGATTCTATCATGGCAAGGTACTACGAGATCAACGAAGAGGGCGCGCGCATCGCCCACGAGGCCAACAGCATGCGCGAGTTCAAGGCAGGTTCTGAGACCGAGGGCTACCGCGCGCAGGTTGACGAGGCCTACCGCATGGCCGAGAAGCAGGCCGAGCGGTTCCCCGAGGCAGCTGATAAGGCGTACGCGCTCGCAGACAGGTTCGCCCGAAAGTACGCCGAGTGGCTGAACGAGGGCTACCGCATCGACGTCATGTGCCCGAGCATTCTCGTTTCGGGCGGCAGCAACTTCCCCGTTCGAAAGAAGGAGCGCCAGAACGCCCGTCGCGCCCTTCGCGCTATGGAGTGCGGTCGGTAGCGATGTCGAGGGCAGTGCAGTCCCCCGGCCAGATGGTGCTCGATCTGTTCCCAGAGGATAAGCCCAAAACAAAGAGCTCGCTTGAGAGCTGCATCGAATGGCTCGTTGAAGGGTGCGGGTGCGACGAGGGCCGGATAAAGACGCTTGCTGCCGAGCTGTTCGGGAAGTTCGGGGAGGTAGAAGGATGGGACAGGGCGAGGTGCCTTGGGTACTTCTACGGCTCGGACGGCCACGAGGTGCCAAGGCTCAAAGCCTGTCCGCCCTCGCTTATGGGCATGTTCGATCCGTCAATCGACTACCACACGCTGTGGGACAGATGCTGGGCCGCACGCTGGGTACCGCTTCGCGAAGCGCTTGAGGTTAAGGAGTGGCACTACAACTACCGCAGCCCGTACACCGGAGCACCGGTCTGGGTCTGGTACATCGACAACCGAGGGTGCGAGGTCAAGCGGCCATACGACGGATGAATCTCGCGTGCGTTGTAGGCTCGCCGTATCGAACGGAGGCGGCGGGCATGGGACACAGCAGGCATCACAGAAGAAGGCGCACCAAGCGCAAGCGCCGCATGTGCACGCAGAAGGCGGCGTTTTACAGCGAGCTTGCGGCCATGCGGGTAGGGGCACGGTACGGGCAGGACTGGTACCGATGCCCCTACTGCCACGCGTGGCACCTCACGAGCAAGAACAGCCAGCCGGGAGAGCGACATGGATAGCGAGAACCGCACGAGGAAGCAGCTCGCAAAGCACGCGCAGAGAATGCGGCGCATAGGCTGCACCGTGGGAGAGATAGCGCGGGCGCTTGAGCTTACGATCTACGAGACCAAGAAGCTGCTCAAGGAGGCCGCAAGGTGAGCCGCATGAAAACGTACTGTCCGCACTGCGGACGCATCGTTCCGGCTGGGCAGCGCTGCCAATGCAGGCCGAGGCCCAAGCGCAAGCCGACCAAGGGAGACAAGACCAGGGCCAAGCGGGAGCCGTGGCGCAGCAACTACGCGAGCGCCGAGTACCAGTCCGCCAGGCAGCAGGCCATCGCGAGGACCAAGGGCAGGTGCACCGACTGCGGAAGGCAGTGCGCATGGTTCGACGGCAAGCGATGGAGGACGGCTGGCATGGGGGGAGAGGTAGACCACATCGTTCCGCTTTGCAAGGGAGGAACGAACGACCCCGCCAACCTCGCACTGCGCTGCAAGAGCTGCCATGGGCTGAAGGACGCAAGGCTCCGTCGCAAGACCCCCTAACCCCTCATAAAACCAGAAAGGGCAACCCATACCCCGCGCGCCGCTCCCATTTCGCTATCGCCACGAAATTGGAGGTTCGGGGGTCTGCGTGAGGGGGTGCAACGCTAAGGAGCCCAAAAACGCAACGCTAAATCTCACGGCGGAGATAGCCTCCTTTCACCCGTTTGAAAGGAGGCTTTTATGCGAGAAACCGAGCTGAAAATCGAGGAAATCCCGATTGACGAGCTGGTTCCATACGAAAACAACGCCAAGAAGCACACGCGCGAGCAGATAGACGCTGTTGAGGCTTCAATAAAGGAGTTCGGGTTCCGAAACCCCGTGATCGTGTGGCGCAACGCCGACGGCCGCCCTGAGGTCGTTGCCGGGCACGCCCGCGTCACCGCAGCCAAGAACATCGGCATGCAGAAGGTGCCCTGCATCTCTTGCGATGACCTCACCGACGCGCAGAGGCGGGCGCTCACGCTGGTGGACAACCAAACCACCATGATGACCGGCTGGGACGAAGACCTTCTCGCTTATGAGCTTGACACGCTTTCGGCTGATTTCGACATGACCGACTTCGGTTTCACGGACGAGATGGTTGGGATGGCTGAGGTCATCGAGGCGGAAGAGGACGAGGTACCAGAAGTCATCGAGTGCAAGGCCAAACGCGGTGAGATATGGCAGCTCGGATCGCATCGCGTGATGTGCGGTGACGCTACGTGCGCAGAGGATGTCGCAAAGCTGTCGGGGGGGGGGGTTCTGCGATTTGCTCCTGACCGACCCCCCGTACAACATCGCGTATGAGGGGAAAACAGCCGACGCGCTAACCATCGATAACGACGCGTGGGATAGCGATGAGTCGTTCGTAGCCTTCCTCAAGGATGCCTTCAATAACGCGATGTCGGCGATGTCGCCTGGCTCCGCTTTCTACATCTGGCACGCCGACACCCAGCGCGGGAACTTCCTTAAGGCATGTTCTGAGGCTGGTATGCAGGTGCGCGAGTGCCTGGTGTGGGCAAAGAACGTGTTCACGTTGGGTAGGCAGGACTACCAGTGGCGTCATGAGCCGTGCCTATACGGCTGGAAGGACGGAGCGTCGCACAAGTGGTATTCGGATAGGAAGCAGTCCACCGTTCTCGAATTCGACAAGCCATCGGCTAACGAGGAGCACCCGACCATGAAGCCAGTCGGTCTCATGGCCTACCTCATACAGAACTCTACCAAGAGGGGCGATGTGGTTCTCGATGTGTTCGGAGGCTCCGGTTCGACGCTTATCGCATGCGAGAAGACGGGACGGAAATGCCTGACCATGGAACTCGACCCTCATTACTGCGACGTGATTATCGCGAGGTGGGAGCAGGAGACCGGAAGAGAGGCCATATTGCTCACGGAGTAAGCTCCTCCGCACGCTTCCGGTGAGCAGCGTGCTCCGTTACCCATGTGAGCCTGATGCTCGATTGCATGCCGCCCACCAGAGGCGTGCTGGAAGAGAGGACTAATTGATCAAACGGTGCGAGATATGCGGGCGGGAGTTCAAGGCCCAGAGAAGCACGGCGCGGTACTGCTCCGCAACGTGCCGCTCACGCGCGGCCAGAGGTTACGCATACACGGGCGAGCTTCAGGCTCCCGCCCCGTCCGCATCGATGACAGATGACGAGGTGCTTGAGGTGCTGCAGCGCGCCCACGTTGTGGCGAGCGATATTTCCCGAGCATCCATGCTCACATCGTCACCGCTCTGCCTGAAGCTGCGCAGGGTGGCGAAGAAGATAGAGGACGCGCTGAGGGGTGAGGGGCTATGAAGGGGGCGAAGCCCAAGCACAACGCCATTAGACGGGGGCTCTCCGATTCCTACGGCCTCGCCGTTCAGGGCAGCTCGACCGGGGTGCTCATGCCGGAGGACATAGCCCAAGACCCCGTTCAGAGCGAGATATGGGCATGGCTCGCGCCCCCTGTCAACAACTTCACGGAGCAGGACATGCCGACGCTGCGGCTGCTGACCTACTGGCACGCCGTGGCTCAGCAGGCGGAGCAGGCCATCCACTCCGACGGCGGCAAGATAGCCATCTTCGACAAGATAGGCGTGAAGCCGTTCAAGACAGCCGACGGTCGCGAGGTGCCGCTTGTGCGCAAGAACCCAGCGCTCACGATCCTCAAAGAGGCGAGCAGCGAGATTCGCGCGCTATCGGACATGCTTGGGCTTTCTCCCTTGGCGCGCTCGCGCATCGGTCTCATGGACGCAACCGCGACCAAGACGGCGGCTGACACGGCGGCAATGTTCAGGAGCATCGACGCGGCATACGAGTTGCCGGAGGCAGAGGTGGTGATAGAGGATGCGGAGGACTGAAACCTCGTACTCGCGCGAGGGTCTGATAATGGCCCGCGACTACGAGAAGTGCCTTTCCTCCATGTGCCACCACGTCTCAAACGACAGCTTCTACGGCAAGCCATTCCTTCTCGAACCGTTCCAGCGCGAGAACATCTGGAAGCCCATCTTCGCGACCGGGAGCATGGAGGGCGGACGGTTCAAGCGCAGGTTCCGCCGCGTGATAATCGGGCTTCCTTCGGGCTACGGAAAGACCGAGCTTGCCGCAGCGACCGTGCTCACCGTCGCAACCATGGAGGTAATCCATAACGGCCAGTACGGCGTTGTCGCAAGCTCGAAAGACCAGGTGCGCAACATCTTCGAGAAGATCGCCACCATGATAAAGCTGAACGACATCTGGAAAGACCAGTGGGACATCGGCAAGGACGTAATCACCAATAAGGAAACCGGCGCGAAGATCATGGTGCTGCCCAACAAGGCCGATGCCTTGGAGTCGTGGCACTTCAACGTGCTCATCTTTGACGAGCTGCACGTCTACAAGGACAGCAAGGTGTGGGACGCCGGGCTGAAGGGCCAGAAGGTGCTCTGGAACCCGCTTTCAATCGGCATCACCACCGCAGGCGACGCGCGCGAGGGCTTCCTTTGGGACACCTTGCAGAAAGCCGACAACGACCCCGGCATGTACCTCTACTGGCTCGGCCTCGATGACGGCGCGGACATCGACAAGCGCGAGAGCTGGGAACCGCTCATGTGCGCTTCGTGGGTCACGTGGGAGAGCATCCAAGATCAGCGCGGGATGGCAACCTCCAAGAGGTCGTTCGAGCGCTACACCGCGAACCGCTTCCCATCCGACAGGGACGCGTATTCGTGCTTCACCACGGCGCAGCTAGACCGATGCGAGCGCGGGGCAAACACACTCGACTTCGACAGCCCGTTCACCATCGGCATCGACGGCGCTACGGCCGGAGACTCCTACGCCATCGTTGCCTATCAGGAACGCAAGAACAAGCGCGGAACCATGGTCGGCTACACGAAGAGCTGGATATTCGACACGCCGGACGAGGATACGGGGCACTACCCCCTCAACCAGATCATGGAGCTTGTTGCGGGCGTGTGCCAGGAGCACTACCCGGAGGTCGTAGGCATCGACCCCAACCGCATGATTGTCATGAGCAGCCAGCTCAACGATGTGTACGGAATCGAGACCGTTTCCTTCGCGCAGAACAACGCCACCATGTGCCAGGCTACCTCAATCGTGATGAACCTCGTGAAGGACAGGCGGCTCAAGCTCAAGGGGCAGAGGAAGCTCCGCCAGCACTTGGAAAACACCGTCGAGGAGGAGCGCGAGCCATACGGCACACGCTTCGGAAAGGACTCGCGCAAATCCAAGATAGACGGCGCTATCGCATTGGCTATAGCTGCGCTCGCATACAACAAGCTCGTCTCAGGGAGTGAGGACGCCCCAGAGATCTACTAATCTCACGCCGCCCGTACCATGCCGCCAGAAGAAAGGGGCAGCATGGGACGTTTCTACGACATGTTCTACAAGCGCGGGGAGGAACCCGAGCTTTCAGACGTGGTGCGCGTCAACCTTCCGCCGGGTTTCGCTCCCACACCGGCTGGATACGGCGCGCTCATGTCAATCGACTACGCCGCGTGCGAGCAGACCAAGGCGCGCTCAATGGCGTCTCTTCCGTTCAGCGTGGTCAACCACAGGCGCAGCGGATCGGAGCGCCTGACCAACCATCCGCTTGCGAAGCTCCTCAACGGCATGGCCAACGAGGAGATGACCGCCCCGGCGCTCATGGCGTGGACGGTGCTGCGTCGTGACACGTTCGGCAACGCATACTGGTTCATCGAATGGAACCGTGGGCGCGTCGAGGCCATCTGGCCCATAACGGCGACCGTTCAGCACAACTACGACCGCAACGCGCCGAAGGGCTACCGCACAACCTACACCGTAGCGCCGGGCGATGACCACGTGCCCGCAGGGACTTACTTCAACCACGAGGTGGTCAACATCTGCACGCACGTGACCAAGGACGGCATCAAGGGCAAGTCGCTCGCGAAGCTGGCAGCCGAGGAAATCGGCCTGTCACTCGACCTTGAGCGCTTCTACCGCTCGATGCTCCGCAACGGAAACCACCATCTAGGCCACGTGGAGCTTCCGGCGGGCAACGTCATCAACGATGAGAAGAAGCTGAATGCGCTCCGCACGGCAATCGACATGAAAAGCGGCATCACCGAGGCGGGGCGCGCGCCCATCTTCGGGTACGGGGCAAAGTGGGTTGCCGACCAGCAGACAATGAAGGACGCCTCCGTTATCGAGCAGCAGAAGTGGGTGCTGCATCAGGTGTGCCGCGCCTGCAACGTTCCACCTTGGAAGGTCTACGACGGAGACCAGACAACCTACGCCGGAGGGCAGCAGTCCAACATCGACTACGTGACTGACACCATCGTGCCCGACGTGCGGTGCATCGAGATCGCGTTGCAGCCGGTTCTCGCATCCTGCGGGCTTCCGAACGCGCAGGCCAAGTTCCGCGTACAGGGCCTTATGCGCGGAGACGACGCCACCCGCACCCAGTACTACCGCGAGATGGGCTATCTGGGCGCGATCACACGCGAGGACGTTCGCGACCTTGAGGACTTCGACCCGCTTGAGGGCATCGGGCTGCCGCTCTTCCCGCTCAACTACGGAACCGTCAACCCGGACGGAACCGTGAACGTGTTCAACGCAAGCAATGCAGAAAAGCCGACGGAACCCGGCGACGGGAGCCAGACGGGAGTAGGAGGCACAAGTGTTTCAAATCAAGAATGAGGCCCAACGCGCCACGGTGTACCTGTACGGAACCATCGGTTCCGATTGGTGGGACATGGATTCAAGCAACACTGCAAAAAACTTCGCGCAGACGCTTGACGAGCTGAGCCCCAAGCCGCTCGACATCCGTATCGACAGCTGCGGCGGCGACGTGTACGAGGGCTTCGGCATCGCCTCGGCAATCCAGCGCTACGAGGGCGAGACCACGGCGTACGTCGACGGCATTGCCGCCTCAGCCGCCTCATATATCGCCGTCATGGCGGACAAGGTGGTAATGAGCGACTTCGCTCAGTTGATGATCCACGACGCGTGGACATACACCAGCGGCAACGCGGCGGAGCTGCTTGTTGCCGCCGAGCGCCTTGAGGCTGTGGACGGCACCATCGCCGGAATCATCGCGGCGCGCTCAGGCATGGATGTCGATGACGTTCGCGCCGCCATGGATGCCGAAACGTGGTACGACGCCCAGGCAGCCGTTGATGCCGGTTTGGCTGACGAGATCATCCAGACCGAGCAGCGTGTGGCAGCGTGCATCGATCCCGCCATGCTCGCCCGATACAAGCACGCCCCAAAGGACGCAATCGAGGCGCTTTCGACACCCAAGCCCGCCGAACCCGAGGAGGAGCCGGGCAAATCTCACGCCGCAAATACCATGCAGCAAAACGAGGGGTGCCGCCTCCTCGTGTTGGGAAACAGGGTCTACCGGACAAAGGAGTAGAACATGGCAATCCTCAATTCCAAGCAGCTCTGGGCGGAGCGCAACCGCCTCGCCGAGGAGCAGCGCCGCGCCGTGGATGACAAGGACGAGAGCAAGGCGCTCGTCATCCAGGGCCAGATCGAGCAGCTGGACATCACCATCGGTCACGTCATCGAGGAGGAGGACGCGCTTCGCAACGCGCTCAAGCCCAAGACCCACGCCGATTCCTTCGGCGTGCGCATCCTCGGCGCCCGCGACGAGTTCCACTGCCTTCAGGTCGGCTTCAAGAACTCCGCCGAGGTCGGCCCGCGCAACGCCGCCAGCGTCGTGACCGTGGGCGCTCCCACCGAGATCGAGCTTGAGCTTCCCGCCAAGCTCCCCGGCGCGTTCCAGAACTTCGCGAGCACCCTGCTAGAGACGCCCGCCGCAGGCTCCGTAACCTACAAGCAGCGCGACAAGGCCAGCGAGTCCGGTGCTCCCGCGACGTGGGGCGGCGTCACCGAAGGTGCCAGCGCGACCAAGGCTCAGGTCATCTACGCGTGGAAGGACGCCGTTGCCAACAAGGAGACTATCGCGGGCTACGTGCCCATCTCCAAGGACACCCTGATGGACTACGACGAGCTGCTTGACCTCATCGAGCACGACCTGCTGCTCGACCTTGACGAGATCACCAACGCCAAGTACTGGAACGGCTCCGACTCCACCCATATCGTGGGCATCACCAACGTCACGGGCATCCAGACCTTCACCGAGGCGATGGGCGGCATGTACTTCGACGCCATCCGCATGATGCGCACCAAGGTCATGCGCAACGCGCGCCGCATCCCCACCCACGTTTCCGTCAGCCCCGAGGTGCGCGAGGCCATCGACCTCTACAAGACCGAGACCGGCCTGTACCAGACCCTCGGTTCCGACGTGTACTGGGGCATGCAGGTGGTCGAGGACGCGAGCTGTCCCGGCATCCTCGTGTACGACTCCTTCGCAGCCCGCCGCCGCGCCATCCACGGCGGCACCACGGTCGAGATCGGCTACTACAACGACCAGTTCATCAAGAACGAGCTGTCCATCCTCGGCGAGCACACCAAGGCGCTTCAGGTGCGCTACCCGGACGCCTTCTGCCTCGCCAAACAGACCGACCTCGACAAGGCTCCCGCCATCTCTGGCGTGGGCGCGTAAGGATGAGCCATGTACACCAGCAAGGAACGCGTTATCCGTGACGGCTACCTGATCGCCTTCGAGGGCGAGGTCATGTCCGACGAGGAGGCCCAGGCGCGCGGCCTGCTCGGCTCTCAGGAGGACAAGCCGAAGCGCAAGAGCGCAAGCCGCCGCAAGCAGAAGCCCAAGGCCGAACCCGTTGAGGACGAGGCCGAGGACGAGGCTGAGGAGGACTACGACGAGGACGAGGAGGCCTGATGCTCGTAGCGCCGGATTCGACCATCCGCGTCGCGGCATCCGAGACCGCCGTCTTGCAGCTTGAGGCAGACGCCTCAATCGATTCCGCGACCCTGCGCCCCCGCTTCGGCGGGGAGCAGGGTCTTCCCGTTGATGGCAACGCCGTGACGCTCCCCGTGCTCAAGGCACCGGACACGGCTCGCATCGACTGGAAGCAGGGCGATGAGACGCTTTTCACAACCTACATCGAGGTCGTGTCCCGCCATTACTTCAGGCTCGACGCCCTCAAGGGGTACGGCGATGGGCAGGACGATTTCTACAAGTTTCCCGAGGATGCTCTGTTCCAGGCTAGGCAGGCGGCTACGGACGTGTTCGAGCGCAATGCGCGCCGATCCTTCGTGGCCCGCATCGGGCGCACCAAGGACTACGGGCGCGAGCGCTGCGTGACGCTCGACCACGGGGACGTGAGGGAGCTTCTGACCGAAGGCTACGAGCTGTTGAGCGACTGTCAGGCAACGCCGGTTGCGTGCTTCCCGCGCCCGTGCTGGATCGAGTACGTCTACGGCTACAGAGAGCTTCCGGCGCAGGTGTCCCGTGCTGTCTTGGAGCTTGCGGCGTACATGCTTCGCCCGTCGAACCGTCCAATCGGCGCAACGGGAGAGAGCACTGACGCTGGCTTCATCCGCTTCACAACGGCAGGTCAGGACGGCGCAACCGACATCCCCGAGGTCAACGCCGCAATAGAGCAATTCGGTCGGGGGGCGAATCTCGTATGGTGACTTTCCAGTCCGCGCGCGACGAGCTGTACCGGCGCATGAGCAAGGTGGCCGATGCCTTCGGCGAGCTTTACCCCGGAGTGCAGGCCCCGAAGGTATACGACGGCTTCCCGACGAACGAGCCTCCGTACTACATCGCTGTCGATTCCATCGTGGACACGGCGACCATGGGCGGCAGGGCAGTTCCGGGTGCCGGGCAGCTCGACTTCACGGTTCACGTTCTGTGCTTCGCCCGGCATTCCGACCTGGCCACGGCCTCCGCGACCCTGCTCGCATACGTTGACGCGGTGTTCAACGCGGTCATGGCCGACCAACGGCTCTCCATGTCGGTAGACAACTCCTTCCCGTCAATCGAGGCTGCGGGAACATCGCCCGACAACTCCAAGTACCACATGGCCGCTGCATCCGTGGGCGTGCAGTGCTCCGTGTTCGCCAAGTGCCCGCAGAGGTTCAGGGAGGTAGTGCAGTGATCGCCACCAAGGACATCTCGGTGCTCTTCAACGGGCACCCCTACCGGTTCAAAAAGGGCGCTCAGGTCAAAGCGCCGGATGCGCTCGTGAGGGCGCTCAAGGAGCAGGGGGCTGTTCGCGCCTCCGCACGAAAGAAGGAGGACAGCGATGATTAACGTTTCCATCGGAATGCTCGGCGTGGCCCTTCAGGACGGCGACACACCGGCAGAAAGCCCGACAATCAAGCACGGGCTTACCGGCGGCGGACTGGTGAACCCCGAGCGCACCATCGAGCAGAAGGCCGTCGCGTGCGGACTGCGGGCCAACGCGGCGAACGGGGCCTATGTGTCCGAGGTCAACATGGGCGTCGACTTCGATACTCTCGCGTACGCCGACTCGCTCGCGCTCTACTGCCTTGCGGCAATGGGCAACATCGTTTCGACCCCCGTCGCTGAGAAGTCCGGGTACCACAAGCACGTCATCACCCTCGGCTCAGTCCTGCCGCTCCTGACCTTCTGGGGTCAGATCGGAGACACCGCCCAGCAGACGGTGCACAAGGTCGACGGCTGCAAGATCGACACGCTTGGCCTCACGTTCGAGGGCAACGCCCCGCTCGACATCAACGTGACCGCAGCCGGGGTTGACGCGACCCTGTTCCAGTCGTGGGCCGACGTTGTAATCCCGTCCTGCTTCGACGGCTACTTCGTGCCCACCGGCGGAGACTTCCAGATCGACACCGCGAGCCAGACCCCCGGCGACGTGACCGTTACGCAGGGAAGCTTCGAGATGTCCAACAGCCTCGATGCGAAGCGCGCGGCAGGCCAGGTCGTTCCTACCATCCTCGCCGAGGGAAAGCTGACCACATCCGTGAACATGACCGTCGTGCCCGATGACTTCGCGCTCATGCGCAAGTGCCTCACCGGCGCCGCTGACGGCACCAAGGTGTCATCCAAGATCGTATACGGCTCGGCCCTGTGGAAGTTCACGCACTCCGCAGACGCCAACTGCACGCTCGAAGTCGCGTTCACGAACGTGCCGTGGAACTTCGAGATGCCGGAGGTCGACCCCGAGGGCAATGCCGCCGAGGTCGAGTTCAGCGCCGATGACATCGGCATCGACTCCGCCGACGGCACCCCCGTCACCGTGACCATCGTCAACAAGGTCGAGAGCTATATCACCGAGTAAGGAGCAAGCATGAAGTTCCTCTTCACCTTCACCAAGCCGGAGGACGGCACCACCGTCGAGATCGAGGGCGGGCGCACCGCCCTCTGGGCAGCCCAGGAGGAGGCCGCCGGGTGGCCCGAGCGCCCGACGAACAACAACCGACTCGACTTCGCATGGGCCTACTTCGCCGCCAAGCGCGCGAACGCGCTCAAGGAGCTTGGCGTTGAGGGCATGGACACCGCAGAGGCCATTGACGCCATCGCCGACATGTACGACGTGGCCATCAAGGACAACAAGCCCGACGCCCCTTTAGCGGACGCGCGCCCCGAATAGCCCTCCTGAGCCTGAGAACGGGGTGCTCGCCGTACGACCTTGCAAGGCTGTGCGACGAGTACCCCGTCGTTTTTGACGAGTACGTGGACATGTACTTCGACGCCCAGGAGGAGCGCGGAAGGAAAAGCGACATGGAGGCGCGCAGGGCGAGGGTAAACAGGATCTTCAATCGCGGGAGGAAATGATGGCGTTCACCCACGGCGGAGGCGTCCGCATCGAAGCCGAGGGGCTTGAGGAGACCATCAGGGCGCTCAAGTCCATCAACAAGGACATACTCCGCGAGTTCAAGCGCGGTCTCAAGGAAGACGCAAGTCCAATACTCACCGATGCGAGGAACAACGCACAGGCGATAGCGAGAACGGGCGCATACGCATCGAGCATGGCCCTGCGCACGCTGGCAAACGGCGTAAGAATCGCAAGCGACGACCCCGGCGCGGGAACCATCGAGTTCGCAAACGCCGGGGCCGTCTACCTCTCAGGGCGTCGGCGGGGCCTCCCCGTCGGCGTGCCGAAGGGCAACCCGCCCCGCGCGCTGGTGAAGGCGGTGCTAGACAACGAGGACGCAGTTGTGAACGCCGTTGAGACCCGTATCGAGCAGACCATAAGGAAGTATCTCAATGGGTAAGGCAAGCATCTCCATAGCCATATCCGGCTCCTACAACGGGTCGGCGGTCGAACGCGCCGAGAAGTCCCTTGAGCGCCTTGCTGTGAGGACTGCGGCGGCGGAAGGCTCGATCTCGAAGAGCTGGGTCGAGGCCGGTTCCAAGGCTGCCGAGGCTGGCGGGCGCATCTACAACGCGGGCCAGCAGGTGGCAGACGCGGGCGACGCTATGACCGCAGGCGTCACAGTCCCACTCGCGGCTATCGGCGCGGCATCCGCCAAGACTGCCATCGACTTCGAGAGCAGCATGAGCCGCGTCGAGGGTGCGCTGAACGACCCCAAGGCCGACATGGAGGAGCTGCGGCAGCTCGCCTTGGACATGGGAGCCGATACGGTCTTCAGCGCCTCAGAGGCCGGTGCAGCGATGGAGGAGCTTGCCAAGGGCGGACTCACCGCAGCCGACATCAAGGGCGGCGCGCTCAAGACCACGATGGACTTGGCGGCTGCCGGTAGCCTTGAGCTTGCCGAGGCGGCGAACGTGACCGTTCAGGCCATGGGGGCCTTTGGCCTCACCGCCGACGAGACCGGCGAGGCAGCCAACGCGCTAGCGGGTGCTGCCGCCGCGTCATCCGCCGACGTTTCCGACCTCACGCAGGGTCTCTCTCAGGTGTCCGCTCAGGCGCACAGCGCCGGGTGGTCTATTCAGGACACCACCGCCGTCCTCGGTGCCTTCGCCGACGCCGGTATCAGGGGAAGCGACGCGGGCACGTCGCTCAAGACGATGCTTCAGAGGCTTGCCGCGCCAACGGACAAGTCCGCCGCCATGATGGAGAGCCTCGGCATCAACGTCCGAGACTCAAGCGGCAACATGCTCGACGCCGCAGGAGTGGCCGGGGAGCTTCAGGCCAAACTCAGCGGCCTAGACTCCGCCACGCGCGACGCCGCGATCCAGACAATCTTCGGTGCCGATGCCTCGCGCGCCGCGCTTGTGATGATGAACCAGGGCACCGAGGGCATCCAGCGCTACACCGCAGCGACCAACGACCAGACCGCCGCCCAGCGCCTCGCCGATTCCCAAATGGGCGACACCCAGCGCAGCATCGAGGAGATGAACGGCGCAATCGAAACCGCATCCATCCAAGTGGGCGGCGCTCTGGCACCTGCGGTCACTGACGTAGCGAACGCCGTCGGCGGTGCAGCGGAGTCCTTCAGCGAGATGGACGAGGGAACGCAGCAGGCCGTAGTGGGCTTCGGCCTCGTGGCGGCAGCGGCAGGCCCCGTGCTGTCGGTCTCCGGTCGGATCACGAAGGGCGTCGGCTCGATGGTCACGGCCTACGGAAAGGCCAAGCAGGAGATAGCGACCTACGCCGACGCACTCACTACAACCAACGCGGCGTCGCTCAAGGCGTATCAGGGAAACGAGAAGCTTGCCAAGGCACTTGAGCGCAACCCTGCCGCCAAGGCTGCTGGCGGGGTGCAGCAGTACATCGACGCCGTGGGCAAGGCCGGAACGGCGCAGACCAAGTACAACTCAGCGCTTCGAGACCTTGAGCGCGAGCAGAAGAAGGGCAGCAAGGCAAACCAAGAGCTCATCGCGAACCTCCAGAAGGAGGTCTCCGAGCGCAAGAGCGCCATGGACGCCGCAAAGGGAACCGTCGAAGGCTACAAGGCCTCCGCGACGGCGGCTCAGGCCAGCACCACCGCCGTGACCGCGCAGAGCGTGGCCATGAAGGCCGCCTCCGTGGCAGCTACGGGCCTCAAGCTCGCGCTTGCGACGATAGCACCGCTCGCGATCATCGCGGGCATCACCGCCTTGGTCGGCGTCTTCCAAGAGGCAAAGGAGCACGAGGACAACCTGAAGGCCGCGACCGAGGGCCTTACCGCAGCGACCGAGAAGGGCGTGAGCGCGTCAAACGCCGGTGCGGACGCTTTGGAAGGCTACGGCGAGTCCGCTGGCGCTGCAAAGGTCGACATTGACGAGATGCTGGAATCTCAGGCGCAGCTCGCCCAGACCATCAGCGACACCAACACGACAGCCTCAGCCCAGATGGCGCAGCTTCAGCAGGCCTACTCGACCATACAGCAGTACGCCAACCACACCGATCTCGCCAACGATGCGCAGGCCCGCCTCCGAACCGCAGTCGAGACGGTCAACGACCTGTGCGGAACCCAGATACAAGTCACCGACGCCGCCAACGGTAAGCTCGCCGACGAGAACGGCGCGATCCAGGATGTCACGGCATCCCTCGGCAGCTACATCGACCAGAAGATGCAGCAGATTCAGGTAGATGCGCAGCAGCAGAACCTATCTGCGCTGTACCAGCAGCAGGCCGAGGACATCACGGCGCTCACCCAAGCGCAGCAGGCGTACAACGAGAAGCAGAAGGAACGAGACGCCTACATCCAGAACTACATCAACACGTGCGGCCCGTACGTGACGAACGCTCAGGAGATGGCCGAATCGGCGTGGGAAGCGTCGCTTGCCAGCTCCGAGGAGGCGAAGGCGGTAAACGACGCCCAAGCCGCCCTCGACGCGTGCAACACCTCCATCAACAACGTTTCGTCCTCCATGACGGCTCAGGCGGCCATAGCCGACGGCAACGCGCTCAGCATGCAGAACCTCGTGCTCTCAAGCTCAACCGTCTCCACCGCCATGAACACCATGGGAACTGACATCAACGACTTCGCGAACGACCTGAGCAACGCGGGCGTGTCCGTCGAGACATTCCGAAGCCTGAACGATCAAGAGCTTGTGCAGCTTGCCACATCGTGGGATGGAACTACGCAAAGCATCGTAGATGCTCTGAACGGCATGGGCATCCAGATGAACGACGCTGGCCTCAACGCCGCCACCGCTCTCGCGAACGGAATGCAGGCCGGTAAGATCAACGTAGACACCGCGACCAGCATTCTCAAGGCCGCAGCGACGGGCGACTGGTCGAGCGTGTCAACCCAGATGAGCAACGCCGGAATAAGCCTCCCGCAGAGCGTCGCGGACGGCATCACCTCGAACAGCTTCACGGCTTCTGATGCGACAAACGCCATGCTGTCGATGGTCGCGCTTCAGCTCACGGGCGGAGACGTTCCCGCAGCCGCGCAGCTCCTCGGCCACGACATCGACCAAGGGCTCGCCAACGGAATCGCCAACGGCACGCTCTCAGAGGAGCAGGCGGCGCTGCTCGGCCAAGATGTGATAGACAAGGCCAAGGACACGCTGGAATCCCACTCGCCCTCGCAAGCTTTCTACCGCATCGGCTCCGATGTGGACGCGGGCCTATCGAACGGCATCAGCGGGAATACCTCCGGCCCCCTCAGCTCCATCGCTCAGCTGGGGCAGTCGCTCATCGACCGCATCAGCGGGCTTCCGGGCGAAGCGCAGAGCACGGGCAGCAGGGCGTCGAGCGGCCTTTCGTCAGGCATCGCCGCAGGCATAGGCTCGGTGGCGTCGAGCGCGCGAAGCCTCGCCAGCAGCGCATCGTCCGGCGTGTCCGGCACTCCATCAGACCTTTCGAGCAAGGGTCGCAGCGCATCCAGCAACTTCGCGAGCGGCATCGGCTCCGGCGTCGGCTCAACCAGAAGCAGCGCGCAAAGCCTCGCCGACGCAGCCAGCAACATGCAGAACGCCGGCAACTCCTACAGCTGGGGCAGCCACCTTGCCGGCAACTTCGCAAGCGGCATCAGGGCCGGCATAACCTGGGTCTCGAACGCGGCCTGGAGCGTCGTGACCGCAGCCAAGAACGCAATGGGCTTCTCAGTCCCGAAGGAAGGTCCGTGGTCCGGCTCGGAGAAGGGCGGCGAGACGTCCGGCCTGCACCTCGCGCAGAACTTCGCGAGCGGCATGCTCAAGGGCGAGGGTACCGTGTCCGATGCGGCGAGGAGGCTTGCGAGCGCATCTTACTTCGAGGCGAACGGAGGGTACTCGACCGGCGTGCGGACCGTCGGGTACGGGACCAAGCACTCGCCGGGAGCCTATGACGACGCGCAGGTCCGCGCGCTCCTGGGCGAGATGGTGAATCTTCTGCGGGAGATAGCATCCAGCGGCAGGGACGTCTACATGGACTCGGACATGGTGTCCACGTCGCTCGCAAAGCGTTCCGTCATCACCGCTCGTGGAAGGGGGCACGTCCTGTGAGCTTCGACCAGAACATAGTCTTCAACGGGACGGACCTCTCCCCGTACATCCTCGTGACCGACGTCACGAGGCAGGTCGTGCCGAGGAGGAGGATCACGCAGACGCAGGTTCCGGGCATGGACGGCGCGCTCGTGTCCTCCGTCGAGCTTGACCCGGTCGAGGTGACCGTCAAGGCGTGCATACTCCGCCGCCTCATGGCTGACGTCTCCGACGCGCGCAGGACTCTCGCCGCCGCGCTCTCGTCCAGGGAGCCGGCTCCGCTCTTCCTCCCGGACGAGTCCGGGACCTACCTCATGGCGCTGTACGAGGGAGGGGCGGAGCCCTCGTCGCTCATCAACGTCCCCGACCTCGAGCTCGTTTTCCTCGCGGCAGACCCTGTCGCGTACGGAGAGCACCGGGCGCAGGAGGTGAGCGGAACGACGGTCATCGACGCGGGAGGAACGTACCAGGCGAGGCCCGTCGTCACCGTGAGGCCTCCGTCGGGCAGCTACTGGCAGGTAACGAACGTCGACACCGGGGAGTTCGTCCGCGTCGACGCAAGCTTCAACGGGTCTCAGACGCTGGTACTGGACTTCGCCGCAAGGAGATGCACCGTCAACGGCTCCGACCACCGAGTTGACATCTCAAGCGACTACTTCGCGCTTGACGGCGTCCAGAGCGTCATGGTGTCCGGAGGCACAGCCTCGTTCGAGTGGGACGAGAGGTGGCTGTGATGAGGGTGGACGTCTACACGCGGCATGACGCGTTCATCAGGAGCATAGCCGGCGACCAGCTGCTCGGCTTCGTCCACACCGACGAGCTGAACGGCTCAGACTCCGTGGTGATAACGACGAGATTCAGGATCTGCGAGGGGTACAGGCTTATATGGAGGGACCGCCTCGGCAAGGTGCACGAGCACGTCTGCCAAGACCCCCAGGCCCTCAGGTCCGATACAGGAGTCGTATACACGGACACTGCGCTCAACTCCGTGTGCGAGCTCTTGGGGGACTACATAGACGACAGGAGGCCCTACGGATACAGCTTCCGCAGGGCGCTCGAGGTGTGCCTCGAGCCGACGCGCTGGGAGGTCGGCACCGTAGACCAGCCCGGCACGGTGTCAGATGGGCTCACCTTCTACCACACCGACTGTCGCACGGCCCTCAACAGCATCCTGGAGTGCGGCGGCGAGCTCGAGACTGAGGTCGACGTCTCTGCCGCCGGAACGATCACGCGCAAGATTGGGATCAGGCAGCATCGCGGGGAGACTGGCGGCCACCGGCGCTTCGAGTACGGGAAGGACCTCACCAGCGTCTCCCGCACCGAGCACTGGGGCGCCATCACCGCGTGCTACGGATACGGCAAGGGCGTGGAGACCGACGCCGGCGGATATGGGCGCAAGCTCACCTTCGGGGACATAAACGGCGGGAAGGACTACGTCGAGGACGCCGACGCGCTCAGGGCCTACGGGCGCCCGGACAGCAACGGCGGCTTCTGCCACGTCTTCGGAAAGTACGAGAACAGCCAGTGCGAGGACGCCAGCCAGCTCAAGGCCGAGACCCAGTCGTACCTCGACTCACACGAGGAGCCAGGCGTCACGTACGAGGCCCAGGTGATAGACCTCGTCGCCGCCGGGCGCTCGTGGGAGGGCGTTGGGGTCGGAGACGACGTGCAGATTGTGGACACCTGCTTCGACCCGGTCCTTCGGTGCGAGGGCCGCGTCAGCAAGCTCGTCACCGACCTCCTGGGCGACTCGTGCGAGGTCACCCTGGGAAACGTCACGGAGACCCTCACCGACATATGGGAGCGCCAGCAGAGCCAGATCTCCAGAATCGAGGGCAAGTCCTCGAACTGGGACGTGGCCGCGAGCACTCCCGGGGCTTACCTGCAGCAGCTCATCGACGGCCTCAACGAGCAGTTCAACACGATGGGCATGAGCTACTGCTTCACCAGCTTCGAGCAGGGGACCATCTGGTCGAGCGTCCCGCTCGACTCCGACGGGCGGCCGACCAGGACGGGCGGTAGCGCCATACAGATATGCTCGCAGGGGTTCCGCATCGCGAGCGGGACCAAGTCAGACGGCAGCTGCGACTGGCGCACCTTCGGCACCGGGAAGGGCTTCACAGCAGACGAGATTACCGCCGGGACGCTCAACGCAAACCTCATCAGGGCGGGCACCATTCAGGACACGATGGGGAGAAACTCGTGGAACCTCGAAACCGGACAGCTCACGACCAACGGGATCGTCGCTCGAAACGCTGACGTCTCGGGCAGGATTACCGCCAGCACCGGAAAGATAGGCGGCTTCACAATCGGCTCCTCGTCCATATACAACGACGTGATCACCCTCGCCTCAAACGGGCTTCGGCTCGAGCGAAACGGCAAGGAGGTCGGCCTCATAGGCACCAACGGACTCAAGGCCGACAACTCCAAGTCTGGACTCAGCTTCGACCTCGAGGACACGGGAAGCTACATGGCGTGGGCGACCCAAGAGAGCGCCTCCTCCAGTGAGTACAGCATGTTCCTCGCGTACGCGAAGTCAGAGCTACCGATGGATGGCGGCGGCAGCTGGTCGGCCGACACGATCCATATCTCACGAAGGTCGGACTTCCACAACTACGTGATCAAGAACGCGTACATAGACCCAGACTCAGGAGGGGCAAACGGGGGCATCACCGCGACCATCAACTTCGTGCAGGTGCTCGCCATGAACAGCGACGGAACGGTTGCGCGCTGGGGTTCTGACGCCCGGATGGTGTTCAAGCGCGGGATGCTTGTCGACCTGAAGTACTACTCGTGATCGGAGGAGCGACGGTGGACTACAAGATGCCGGAGGACGGAACGGCCTCGGATAGGGTTGTCGAGGCATCGAGCGGAACCGATGCCGAGTACAGCCTCGAGGAGCAGGTTAGGAAGACGAGCGAGTCGGTCGAGAGGCTCGCGGACATCTTCGCCCAGATGATACAGGTCTTCACCGAAAGGAACATCGATGGTAACGCATAGCATCGCACTCGAGATCAACAAGCGGACCACGCGCGTGCCGCCGCGCGTGGTCGTGCGCGTCGGCGACGTGGACACGCAGGTCATCTCCGCGCAGATAACCAACGACGGGAAGGAGTACAGCTCGACGCTCTCGAGCGTGCGCCTCGACGTCCTCCACGAGGACGGTACGTGGGCTCGCTGCTCGGCATCAAAGAGCGGCAGCAAGGTCGAGTGCACGCTCCCGAGCGAGGCCACGTCGTCTCCCGGAAGGTGCCGCCTCGCGCACTTCGTCTTCTACGCGGATGGGAAGGTCGAGTCGACGGAGGGGTTCGAGCTCGTGATCCTGCCCAACGTCGACGTCTCCGACGCGGACCGCGAGGCGGAGAACTACGACGACCAGCTCCAGGCGCTCTACGACAAGTGGCTCGCCTTCGAGCAGCAGTCGGAGAGCGACTTCGAGCAGGCCCAGGCTGACAGGCAGAGCGCGTACGAGGCAGCCGAGAGCTCGCGCGACAGCAGCTACGCCACTGCCGAGGGGGTGCGCAACGGAGAGTTCGAGAGCGCCGAGGCAAGTCGCGACTCGGCGCAGGCCGCGAACGACGCCGCCCAGACGGCGAACGACGCGGCGCAGGCAAAGAACAACTCGGACCAGGCGGCGAACAACGCCGCAGCCCAGGGCCTCGTCGCCGTCATCCTCTCGGCCGGAGAGTACGACCCGGACACGCTCGAGCCGACTGTCGGGGGCGCAGTGGGAAAGATGTACCTCGTTCCGATGCCGCAGGCGCAGGCGGCCGCCGCCATCCCGGTCAGGTTCTCGCTGACGTCCCAGGAAGACGGGTCTTTCGTGGCCACTCAGTCTGAGGCGGCCGACGGCGACGTCTACGTCGAGTGGCTGTGGATCAACTCGGCGTGGGAGCGCATCGGCCTATCGACCGCGACCATCGACCCCGTCACGACCAACCAGATCGACGCCGTCTGCTCCGACTCCGCGCCGCAGGGCAAGCAGGTGCTCAACCTCACGGGCCTGAGCTACCTCTGGGCCAAGGTCAAGGCGTGGGCGGTCGGAGCCTTCGCGGCGCTCTCCCACACGCACGCCGCAGGCGACGTGACGTCCGGAACGCTCGCCGCAGACCGCCTCCCCGTGGTCCCAGTCGCCAAGGGCGGCACGGGCGCGACCTCCGCGAGCGCCGCGCTGACGGCCCTCGGGGCGGCGTCGGAGAGCGACCTGGATGACGTCCGGGGTTCCCTATCCCGGTACGTTTGGTTCAACACCGATACCCTCAGCGTGATGCGAGCTACCAGCAACCTGACGATAGGCACTGTGTTGCAGATCATTTTTACAGAGAAGCAGACCGGTTCTTCGTACGCGTTCATGGTCTTCGATGACGGCGTGGGGCTGTATGACAACGACAACGAGGAGTACATCTGGAGGAACAGGGGCCTGAAGTAGCTTTCCCTATCCCGTGTCACTTACCTGAAGGCTATCAACTCAAACAGCATGGTTGGCTTTGAGTGGGTGAGAAATGTTGACCTATATCTTTACGTCGTAATCGATGGGCAGAGAGCCATGAGGTTCACAGCAGACTTCCCCGCATAGCTTTCCCTATCCCGGATGCTGCCGTCGAAGGGCACCCTTCCTACCGGCACTGACCTCAACGACCTGAAGACGCCCGGAGTCTATGTCACACAGCCTGGCATCGATAATCTTCCGTCAGGTGGTGATGGATGGGGGGTGGTTGTCGTCTTCAATCCAAACCAGAATAATGCAATCAACTGTACCCAGCTTTATCTAGGGCCGATGACTAAATCAAGGTGGACAGCCGGGCCATACAGCAATTGGTATGGATGGTCGTAGCTTTCCCTATCCCAGCAGCTCGTGCTGAGCAAGAATGGCGTCTACGCATACAGGTCGGGAGACGTCGTTGTTGTCTTCGCGTATATGACCGGCTTTAACCAAAGCTCTTGGGGAAGCACTGTCCTCGCAGAGGGCCTTCCGAAGCCGCCAATGAAGTTCGAGGCGACGTGCATCATGCAAAGCAGCAAGGCCGTTGACTCGACCTTAGAGATTGACGTCGATGGAACGCTCTACTTCAGAACTTACAAAGACCCAGTCACCGAGAGCAACCTGTGGCTCAGGGGAACACTCGTATATGTGTCTGCCTAGCTTTCCCTATCCCGGACAGTTACCCTTGGCCCGTCTGTGAGCCTTGCGACAGTCGGTCAGATCGACCAAGACTCACCTCAGCTAGTCAGCATCAGAGTCGCGGGCGATTTAGGTGACGTATCGTTCATTGCGACCCGAAACGGAATTGGGCTTTGGAGCGGCGACGAAAACACCATGATAGGACGTCTCAGTTGGGGGGCATGACATTCCCTATCCCAGCTGGGCAGCAAACTCTACTTCTGGGGCAATCTCGAAATACTCGACTTCGGCATGTACGCGGAAGGAGAGACGCTTCAGCTCAACTTCCGCAATACCACCGACAATAAAAGAACATAGAACTCAAATCCGTTTTCCCACTCGCTAAATGTCACGTTGGATACACCATTAAAGGTCAGGCGGGATAGGGAAGGCTACGCGGCCATGAGTGCCCCCTCGTAGGCGTCCGCCGCACGCCCCACCACCGTGCGGAAGCTCTGGAGGTAGTGCTGCACGCAGGTGTCCACGCCCGTGTGCCCGAGAGCGACGGCCACGTCCTCTATGGCCGCTCCCGCGTCGAGCGCGATCGTGGCCCACGAGTGTCTGAGGCACGTCATCGGCACCCAGGGGAGCGACAGGCGGCGGCACAGCCGCTTGAATCGACCGGCTATCTGGTGAGGCGCGAGGCCGCCGCGCAGCCTTCCCGAGCGCAGCCGCCCCCTGAGCTGCCTGAGTCTGGCCAGCGCCCACCTCGGCACGCGGAGCCAGCGGTCGGAGAGCTTGGTCTTGGTCGCGTACTCCACGACCTCGCCGCCGACCCAGTGCGCGCCCCTCTGGACGTGCACCCATCCCCTGCGCCAGTCGAAGTCCGACCAGTCGAGGCCGGTCGCCTCGCAGCGCCTGAGGCCCAGCGCCGCCTCGCACAGCAGCACCGCCTCCCACTCCTGCCCCACGACCCCGCGCAGCGTCTCGCGCTCCTCCCTGGCCGTGAGCACCGGGCGGCGCACCACCGGGCGCTCGGGCAGCTCCACGCCCTGCGTCACGTCCCACACGCGCAGCTGCCAGCGCCTCATGGACCATCTGTAGATCTGCCTGAACGTCTTGTAGGCCTTCTCCGCCGCTCCGTAGCTCTCGATGGAGTCCACCCACCGCTGCACCTCCTCGTGGGTGATCGACTCGAGCTCGCGCCCGGCCCACGCCGGCATGAGGTGGCGCCTGATGGCGCTCGCGTAGCCCTCCAAAGTGTTGCCACGGAGCCTCCTCGACTTGTCCTCCCAGTACGTCTCAACAGCGGTATCGAACAGCATTTCAGGCACCTTTCCACGAGAAAATCCCAGACGACGCCGGGAGGCGACGCAACGACGCTCGTCTGGGATTTTGACAATCTCACGCCGCAATTACCATCACGCCGAACGTCGGTTGCGACATTGGGGGTCGAATGGGGAACGAGCTTGCGGGCGGCTTCGAGGCGGCGGCGATAGCGGAGCCGATTGCCGCGCTCCTCGCCTTCACCGTCGTTGCGGTGCTCTTCGTCGTGGTCAAGTGGGGCCTGCCGCAGCGCTCGAAGCTCAGGGAGAAGCAGCTGGAGATCGAGCGATACCGCATCGAGGTCCAGGAGCGGGCCGACACGGCGCTCGATGACAGGGAGCGGGAGCGCATCAAGACAACGCAGCAGCAGATAGCGGCGCAGAACGAGCAGACGCGCGTCATAGAGGCGCTTTCAACCGGGCAGCAGACCCAGACGCGCATCCTCGAAGTACTGTCTACGCAGGTCGGCGACTCAAAGGAGCGCAGCCACGAGATGGGCGGGCGCTTGGAGCACACCGAGGCCACAGCCCAGCGCATCGACCAGACGACATCCCACATGGCCAAGCAGATAGACGAGGTTCACGCAATCGTCGTCCGACGCAAAGGAGCGGGCGATGAAGGTTAGAAAGGGGCAGAGCAATGACCAAAGACGGAATCAAGAAGTGGTGCGTCGCCGCAGCGGTGCGTGCTCTCAAGACCGGCGCTCAGGCGCTCATCACGCTCATCGGCGCGGACATGGTGAGCATCGTGACGCTGGACTGGCCGCAGATTCTCGGCTGCACCGCGACCATGATGGTCGTGTCGATCTGCACGAGCATCGTGGGCGTCCCGGAGGTGGAGGAGGGTACAAGCCCGCTCTCAAAGCAGCAGTAGCCCTCCTTATCGTGGCTCTGTTCCTCTTCGGTGCTCTCGTGGTTGCGACGCAGACGCAGCCCGTCGAGGAGGAGCCTGAGCCGATTCCCGTTGTCTACGACACGCCCGCCGAGCCGCAAGTTCCTCTCTACCTTCAGACGGACGAGCGGTGGGGCGGGCTTCCGTACGCGGGCGAGGATTTGGCGACTTCGGGATGCGGCCTGACGTGCGCTGCGATGGCATGGGAGTACCTGAGCGGCGAGACTTGGACGCCGGTGCAGATGCTCAACGCTGTCGGCAATTCGTGCGTGCAATCAGGGCAGAACTACATGCCCGGCTTCTGCTCGTGGATGGCTGAGCAAGACTCGACGCTCGACTACACGGTGCTCTACGAAGACCGCGCCCGCGCCCTGGATGAATCGGCCTCCGGGCGCCTTGTGTTCGGAACCATGTCCGGTGCGCTCCACGAGAACGGGCGCGAGTACGGAGGCCACGTCGCGCTCATCATCGAGAACACCGGAGGGAGCGTCACCATCCACGACCCATGCGAGGCTTACCCGGTCGCGCTCGATCTCGACGGGTTTGACTCGGTGGCATGGGATTACTTCATCTCGATAGGAAGGAGTCAGTAATGGAAGAGGAAGTTTTGAAGGACGTTGACGGCAACGAGCTGTCTGACGAGTGCATTAAGGAGCTTTCCAACGGAAAGGGTGGGGACAATGAGTAACAGCAGCCTGGTCAACCACACGCGCATCAGCCCGAACCGCAACAGCCCGCGCAACCAGCCGATCAGCAAGATCACCGTGCATCACATGGCGGGCAACCTGTCCGTTGAGACGTGCGGCAGCGTGTTCGCGCCAAGCTCGCGTCAGGCATCGGCCAACTACGGCATCGGCTCCGACGGGCGCGTCGGCATGTACGTCGAGGAGAAAGACCGCTCGTGGGCATCGTCCAGCTCCTGGAACGACAACCGCGCGGTGACCATCGAGGTTGCGAACGACCAGATTGGCGGCGACTGGCACGTGTCGGACGCCGCGTGGAACAAGCTCGTGGAGCTGTGCGCGGACATCTGCCGCCGCAACGGCATGACCTCGCTCACGTGGACGGGAGACAAGAACGGCAGCCTCACGTGCCACTACATGTTCGCAGCCACGAGCTGCCCCGGCCCGTACCTCAAGAGCCGCATGGCCGAGCTGGCACAGTCCGTCACCGCGCGTCTCGGCGGAGCATCCGCGCCCGATACCTCCGGAGGCTCCTCCGCTCCGTCTGGCAGCGTGACCGACCTCGCCAACCGCGTCATCGCTGGCGAGTTTGGCAACGGTGACGCCCGCAAGGCCGCGCTCGGAAGCCGATACGACGAGGTTCAGGCCGAAGTCAACCGCATCCTCGGAGGCGGATCGTCTTCCTCGTCCTCGGTTGACATCGACCAGATGGCCCGTGACGTGATCGCGGGAAAGTACGGCAACGGCGACGCCCGCAAGGCCGCGCTCGGCCCCAACTACAACGCCGTACAGGCACGCGTCAACGAGATTCTTGGCGCTGGCGGCAGCGCGACCGGAGGTGCCGACATCGACGCGCTTGCCCGCGCCGTCATCCGTGGCGACTACGGCAACGGCGAGGAGCGCAAGCGTCGCCTCGGTTCTTTGTATGACGCAGTTCAGGCGCGCGTTAACCAGCTTCTTTAGGCCGCTCTCGGCAACATGAGGTAGACCGCCCCGTTCACGACGGTCATCATCGTTCGAGTATTTTTGCAAACGGGCCACCATGCCTTGCAGGCACCCTCACCCGCCGGGGCGGGTGAGGGTGCGTTCGGATCGGCCGGGCGCGCGGCGGGAAACCCCTGGCCGCCTATTGGGTATACAACTTGCGTTTGGTCGCCGCGCCATGGCGCGGCCACACATCGTCGAACAGGGGTGGCTCATGTCTCCGGAAGCAAAGAGGCTCAAGGTCTCCGGCATCGTCGCGCTCGTCGTGGGGTGCGCCTGCGTCGTGTCGGGCATCGTCCTCGCGGTTCTCGGCGTCGACATCACGGACCTCTTCGTGGTGGCGGCCTCGGTGGTTGCCCTTCTGGTGGGGGCAGGGGGGGCGAGGGTCGCCAACGTCCCCTCCCATGCCCCGCGGCTCATGGGCCCCTCGGCCGGCGCGACGCTTGCCACGGGGGCGCTTTGCGCGGGTGACGTGGCGTTTGCGAACGGCCAGGTGGCGCCCATCGTGGTCGGGGCCGTGGCCTTTGTCGTGGCGCTTCTCGTCACCATTGCCACGTCGGCGGTGAAGAGGAGCGTCGAGAAGGTCTAAGGGCGCGGCGCGGCAGTCCCCATCGCCGGACTGCCCCGAGAGCCGTTCGCCCACCTGAAAACCATCGCAGGCTCCACCGCTCTTTGCCATAGAATGGAGTCGTTCAAAAACTGTTTTTTCCAAAGGCATTCGTGTGGGAGTAGGCAAGCGTGGAGAGTGCGGTAACTGGCAGGCGTGGCATCTCGGCAGATTCTGCATCCGGCAAAATACCACAGGCGCCCGCGCCGCACTCTGGATCGAGGCGCGTCGCCGGCCTCGACGGCCTGCGCGTCATCGCCATTCTCGGCATCGTGCTCTACCACGCCAACCCCAGCTGGCTTCCGGGAGGCTTCTTTGGCGTCACCGTCTTCTTCGTGATCACGGGCTACCTCTTCACGCTCACGATCCAGCGTGAGGTCGCGCGCACGGGCACCACCGAGCGCGGTCGGCTCATCCTCAAGCGGGCGGCGCGGCTCTGGCCCACGATGCTTGCCGTCGTGGGGGTGACCATCGTGCTCTCGGCCATACGCGCGCCGTACCTTCTCCCCAAGGTCCAGAGCGACGCCATCCCGGCGCTCCTCTTCTTCGAGAACGTCTACTACGTCGTGCGCCAGGTGTCCTACTTCGCCGCGGCCGGCGCGCCCTCGCCGCTCACCCACTTCTGGTATCTCGGCGTCGTGATGCAGTTCTATGTCGTGTGGTCGCTCGCGCTGCCCCTGCTCTCCCGCCTCGTCCCCACGCGCCGCCGCGCGTGCTCTGTGGTCTGCGCGCTCATCGCGGCCTCCTCGGTGGCCATGTGGGCGCTCTTCGACCCCTCCGCCGACACCGCGCGCATCTACTACGGGCCAGACACGCGCGCGGCCGAGCTCCTCGTCGGCGCGCTGCTCGCCATCGCCACCGGCGGGCGGGGGATCCGCCTCGAGAGGCTTGTGCCCGCCCTGCGCGGGCGTGGCGTCCCCGGCGTCGCCTACGACGCCATCGCGGTCGCCTCGCTTCTCGGCATCGTCGCCATGATGTTCGCCTTCAACGGGTACAGCCCCGTCGTATACCGTGGCGGCATCCTCGTGGCGGCGGCCCTCACGGCGCTGCTCGTGGGCTGCATCTCCCGTCCCGGCCATACGCTGGTCGGCCGCGTCCTCGGCGCGCCGGCCCTTGCCGGGGCGGGCAAGCGCGGCTATGCCCTGTACCTCTGGCACTATCCGCTGCTCGTCATCCTCAACCCCGCCAGCAGCACCACGCCCCTGCCGTGGTGGGGCTGGGCGCTCGAGTTCGCCCTCATCGCCCTCCTCTCCGAGCTCTCCTATCGCTTCCTCGAGAAGCCGCCAGCCCGTCCGACCTCGCCCGCGCCCGCATTCGTCGGGGGCCGTTCGGCGGGCGCGCATCACGGCGCCCCCCACTCGCGGCTCACCCGGGGGTTTCTCGCGCAGCCGCTGCCAAGGCTCGTCATGGAGGGCGCCGGCGTCGCCGCGGTGCTGGTGCTCGCGCTCGTCCCCCTCGACGCCGAGACGGCCAACACCCCGCAGGCAATGGCGGCCGGCCAGGAATCGCCCCTCACCGAGCAGGCCGCGAGCCTCGACAGCTACGACGATTCCGGCACGTACTTCGCCGGAACCGCGTTTGACGGCGCCTTCTCGTCGATCAACAACGTGAGCTACGACGTGGACGCCGAGACGGGTGCCACGGACGCCAAGGTCGTGCTCGTCGGCGACTCCGTCCCCGCCGGCGCCATCAACCAGTTCCAGACCATCTTCCCCAACGGCCACATCGACGCCGTCGTGGGACGCCAGATCTATGACGGCCCGGACGCCTACGCGCAGGGCGTGGCCGCGGGGCGCGACGGGGACATTGTGGTGTGGTCGCTTGGCGACAACGGCGTGGCGACCAGGGACCAGGTCAAGGCCCTCATCGAGGCCGTCGACCCCGGCAAGCGCGTGTTCCTCGTGACCGCCCGCGTCCCCCTGGCCCTGCAGGACATCAACAACGCCCTGTTCAAGGAGGTCGCGGCCGAGTACGGCAACTGCGAGGTCATCGACTGGTACGCGACAAGCGCCGGGCATGACGAGTACTTCTGGGACGACGGGACGCACCTGCGCCCTGCGGGCGCGGACGCCTATGTCCTCATGCTTCGCAAGGCAATTACGGGAAGGTAGGGATTCTCGGTTGCCAAGGCGGATTGTTTTGGTAACATAGCTACTCGCACGGGCGATTGGCTCAGGGGTAGAGCACATCCTTCACACGGATGGGGTCGCTGGTTCGAATCCAGCATCGCCCACCATGCGATCAGTCTGCCGGGTGACATTCCGTCACCCGGTTTTTTGTCTGCCCGGCGCCCATGAAGGGCGGGGGCCGCCCGATGCTTGGGGCCGATCGCCAAAGCCAGCGTATCTCTGGGGTGGCACGGCGGCGCCGGGGTGATAGTCTTGGCTTGGGCGTGGGCCCCGCGCCAGTCGCTTTGGAGGACCCAGGATGGCACAGAACACAGAGAACCCCGTCGATCTCTTCGACATGCACGTGGCCCACGTGGGCATCAACGCCGCGGACGAAAAGGACGCAGACGACATCGCCGGCGAGTTTGAGACCCTGATGGGGCTTGTCCGCGACGAGAAGGCCCCCTCCGTCTTTGCCGGCACCCTCGTCGAGGTCATGAAGCGCGCCGGACGTGGCGAGAGGGGCCACATCGGCTTCCACGTGAACGACATCGCCGCCGCGGAGGAGTGGTTCGCCGGCCGCGGGCTTGAGGTCGACGAGTCCTCGCGCGTCACCAACCCCGACGGCTCGACCTTCCTCGTCTACTTCAAGCGGCAGATCGGTGGCTTCGCCATCCACCTTACCGTCGCCACGTAAGGCCGGCGCCATGCCCGCGTGCCAAAGGCCGCCAAAGCCCGCCAAGGGCCCGCGCCACATCTCTTCTGCACCTGCGTGCCGTATACTCACCCCTTGGCACATTGGGCATCCCAAGGGGTTCACGTGATAGCACTCGCAGACAAGATCACCAAGTCTTTTGGCGGCAGGGTCCTCTATGCGCAGGCAACGCTCCAGCTCAACGCCGGAGAGCGTTGGGCCCTGGTCGGTCCCAACGGTGCCGGAAAGACCACGCTCCTCAAGATCATCATGGGCCAGGAGGCGCCTGACGAGGGCGGCGTCTTTTTCGCCAGGGAGACCACCGTCGGCTACCTCGAGCAGGAGACCAAGATCGACGGCGAGAAGACCGCCCTCCAGGAGGTCGTGGACTCCGCGCACGAGGTCAAGGGCTGGGAGCGCCGCGTGGCCGAGCTCGAGGCCGCGATCTCGACCACCCGTCCCGGCCCTAAGCTCGACCGGCTGCTCGAGGACTACGGCCACGCGCAGGACCGCTTCGAGCGCCTGGGCGGCTACGAGCTGGACGCCCGCGCGCGCCAGATCCTGGGCGGCCTGGGCTTTCCCATCGAGGACTTCGACAAGCCGGCGGCGGACTTCTCGGGCGGCTGGCAGATGCGCATCGCGCTCTCGAAGCTCCTGCTGCGCCACCCGGACCTACTCCTGCTCGACGAGCCCACCAACCACCTCGACCTCGAGAGCGTCCAGTGGCTCGAGCACTTCCTTGCGGGCTATGACGGCGCCGTGCTTCTCGTGAGCCACGACCGCTCGTTCATGGACGCCTGCGTGAGTCACGTGGCCGCCGTCGAGAACCGCCGCCTCACCACCTACACGGGCAACTACTCCGACTACCTCAGGCAGCGCGAGGACAACCTCGAGCAGATGCGCGCCAAGCGCGCGGCCCAGGAGCGGGAGATCGCCCACATGCAGGTCTTTGTCGACAAGTTCCGCTACAAGCCCACGAAGGCGGCCCAGGCGCAGGAGCGCATGCGTCGCATCGAGCAGATCAAGAGCGAGCTCGTGCTGCTGCCCGAGGGCTCGAAGAAGGTCCGCTTCTCGTTCCCCGAGCCGCCGCGCACCGGCGACACCGTGGTGAGGGTGGAGGGCGCGGCGAAGTCCTTTGGCGAGAACCGCGTCTACGACCACGTGGACCTCACGCTCTACCGGGGCGACCACGTGGCGCTTGTCGGTCCCAACGGCGCCGGCAAGTCGACCCTCATGAAGCTCATCAACGGGCGCCTCGCGCCCGACGCCGGCTCGGTCGAGCTTGGCCAGAACGTGACCTGCGCCTACTACGCCCAGCACCAGCTCGAGCAGCTCGATCCCGCCAACACCGTGCTCCAGGAGATGGACGCCGTCGCCCCCGGCTGGACCACCTCGGAGGAGCGCCGCCTTCTGGGGGCCTTCCTCTTCCACGGGGACGACGTCGACAAGCGCGTCTCGGTGCTCTCGGGCGGCGAGAAGGCGCGCCTCGCCCTCGCAAAGATGCTCGTTGCACCAGACCCGCTGCTCTGCCTGGACGAGCCCACCAACCACCTCGACATAGACTCGGTCGACGTGCTCGAGCGGGCCCTCGTCCACTTCCCGGGGACCATCGTGCTCATCAGCCATGACGAGCACCTCGTGCGCGCCGTCGCCAACAAGGTGGTGGACGTTCGCGACCACAGGGTGACGCCCTACGACGGCGACTACGAGTACTACCAGTTCAAGCGCGCGGAGCTTGAGGCGGCCGCCGCAGCCCAGGAGGGCCCCGCCAGCCAGCCCGCGCAGGCGAAGGCGGCGCCCGTCGCGAAGGCGGCCGGCGAGCAGGCCTCGGGCGGGCGCAACGTCAAGACCAAAGAGCAGCGCCGCGCGGAGGCGGAGGAGCGAAACCGCAAAAGCAAGGCCCTGCGCAAGACGAAGCGCTGCCTGCGGGAGGTCGAGGCCGCCCTTGGCCCGGCGCACGACCGCTACAACGAGCTCGTGGCGCTCATGGCCGACGAGGAGCTCTACAACGACACAGAGCGCTTCAATGCCTGCATGAGCGAGTACAACGCGCTTTCCAAGAGGATCCCCGCGCTCGAGCAGGAGTGGCTCGAGCTCTCCGAGACCATGGAGGCGGGCGAGGCGGATGCGTAGCCTGCCTGCCGTCAGGGCGCACGCGGTCCCCGGCGCGGCCCTCAGGGGAGACCCCTCCCTTGCCGCCGCCGCGCGCTTTGTCATAGACTGACTGCCCGCAAGGGCAGCCCACAGCACCCAGGCCAGAAAGGGCACGGCATGTTCTCGACCCCGCGCATCATCTCGATCCTCATCTCGGTTGTCCTCGTCATGCTCTCCGCCATCCCGCACGAGGTGGCCCACGGCTGGATGGCCAACCGGCTCGGGGATCCCACGGCCAAGCGCGCCGGGCGCCTCACGCTCAACCCCGTCGCGCACATCGACCCCTTCGGCTCCGTTGCCCTGCCGCTCATCATGGGCGTCGCCGGCGGCCCCGTCTTCGCCTATGCCAAGCCGGTGCCGTACAACCCCATGAGCTTCGATCCCAAGACCCGCAGGCGCGACGAGGCGCTGGTGGCCCTCGCGGGCCCCGTCTGCAACCTGCTCCAGGCGCTCGCGGGGGCGGGCGTGTGGCGGCTTGCCTACTGGGGGCTCATCTCTGGCCTCAGGTCCGGGGCGCTCGCCGCAAGCCCGTGGTACGACGTGGCGTACTGGACCCTCACGGTTCTCTCAACCTACGTCTACGTGAACCTCATGCTCATGTGCTTCAACCTCATACCGCTGCCCCCGCTCGATGGCTCGAAGGTCATATCGCCGCTCTTCAGGAGCGAGCGTTCCCGCAGGGCCTACTACCAGGTGCAGCGCTACGCCATGCCCATCCTCATCGTGGCGCTCTACCTCATCCCGTACGCCCTGAGGGTGGACCCTCTGGGGTGGGTCCTCGACTCCACGGCAGGCTCGCTCTACGACCTTCTCATGGGGGCATAGCGGCAGATGTCATGGCGGGTGAGGACAGACACGTACACGGGGCCGTTCGACCTTCTGCTGCAGCTCGTGAGCAGGCAGAAGGTGGCCATAGGCTCCATCTCGGTGGCCGAGGTGGCAGACCAGTACCTTGCCGAGGTCGAGCGCATGAGCGACCTCGACCTGGACGTGGCGAGCGACTTCGTCCTCGTCGCCTCGACGCTCCTCGACATGAAGGCGGCGGCGCTCGTCCCCGCAGGGGGCCTCGCGCACGGCTCGCGGGCGGGGGCGGACGGGCCGGACGAGGAGGACGACCTCTCCGACCTCTCGCCAGACGAGGCGCGCGAGGTGCTCATCGCCCGGCTCATCACGTACAAGCAGTTCAGGAACGCCGGCGCGGCCCTCGGCAGCCGCATGGAGGCCGAGTCGCGCATGGTCGCTCGCAGCGTGGGGCCAGACCCGGAGTTCCTGGGCCTCATGCCCGACTACCTCGAGGGCATCACGTTGCGCAGCCTTGCCGTCATCTGCGCGGACATCGACGCGCACCGAGAGACCTTCCTGCTCGAGTCCGAGCACATCGCGCCCAAGCGGCTTCCCATCGCGCTCACAGTCGCCTCCGTCGACCGCCTGGCGCGCTCGCGCGGGCGTCTCTCCTTCTCGGAGCTCCTCGACGGGTCCAGCGCCCCCGAAGTTGTGGTCGCCAATTTTTTGGCAGTGCTCGACCTCTACCATAGAAACAAGCTTCGTATGTACCAGGAGCAGGCCTTCGGCGAGATAGACCTCGAGCACGTGGAGGGCGCACCCCCCTACGAGATGGACGAGTCTGTGCTCTACGAGCTTGACGGGCAGGGCGTGGACAAAAGCGACCTCGCCGAGCTTGGCCTTGCTGTGGCGGCGGGCCCGGGCGGCGGCGAAGGCGCGCATGAAGGCGAGACAGGGGGGGCCGCGTGATGGCAGGTCTGGAGAGGCTCGGGGACGGATCGCTCAAGGGGCTTCTGGAGGCCCTGCTCCTCGTGTCGGACGACTCCGTCTCGGCGACCGACCTTGCGAAGGCGACGGGGGCGGCGCCGGGGGACGTGGCGTCGGCGCTCGCCGAGCTCTCCGCGGAGTACGCCGACGCAAACCGTGGCTTCCAGCTGCGCGAGGTCGCCGGCGGGTGGCGCCTCTTCACGCACCCCGCCTTCCACGACCAGGTGGCCGACTACGTCCTCTCGTGGGACCAGCGGCGCCTGTCGCAGGCGGCCCTCGAGACCCTGGCCGTGGTCGCCTACCACCAGCCGGTCTCGCGAGACGGCGTGCGAGCGGTGCGCGGCGTCAACTCCGACGGCGTCATCGCGTCCCTGCGCGAGAAGGGCCTGGTGCGCGAGGTCGGCCGCGACGCGGAGCATGGGCAGGCGGTCCTGTTCGGCACCACGCGCGCCTTCCTGGAGCGCTTTGGGCTGAGGAGCATACACGACCTGCCCCCGCTCGAGGATTTCGCTCCGGACGAGCAGTCAAAGCGCTTCATCCGCGAGCGCCTCTCGGGCCGTTCGCTCGAGTCGACCCTCGAGGAGGCGTCCGATGACATCGACGACGAGCGAGACCTCCTGGGCGATGGCCCGGATGCCGGCGAGGCCGTGGCCGAGGCGGGCCCTGAGGCCGCAGGCGGGGGGCGCGGCGATGAGTGACCCGCTGCGTGAGGACGGCCTCTACCCCATGCGCCTCCAGCGCTACCTCGCCCGCGCCGGCGTTGCCAGCAGGCGGGGTGCCGAGCGGCTCATGAGCGCCGGGCGCGTGCGCGTGAACGGCGAGGTCGTGTGCGAGCTTGGCAGCAAGGTCGACCCCGCGACGGACGTGGTGAGCGTGGACGGCGTCGAGTGCCACGTCCTCGAGCGGCCGCGCTACCTCATGCTCTACAAGCCCGCTGGCTTCGTCACCACCATGAGCGACCCCCAGGGCAGACCCACGGTTGCCCAGCTCGTCCCCACGAACCGCTACCCCGGGCTCTTCCCGGTCGGCCGGCTCGACATGGACACCACGGGGCTGCTCCTCTTCACCACCAACGGCAGCGTTGGCCAGGGGCTGCTCCACCCCTCGCGCCACGTCGAGAAGCACTACGTGGCGCTCGTCTCGGGCACGCCCTCCGCGCACGACCTTGCGCGGCTCCGCCGTGGGGTCATGCTCGAGGACGGCCCGGCATCGCCGGCCGCGGCGGCCCTTCTCGGCAGGGAGAGCCCGCTCTACTCGGTCGTCGCGCCGCGCGGGGGCGGCCGCACGGGGGCGGGCGAGCCCAACGCCGTGGTGGGGCTTACCATTCACGAGGGCAGAAAGCACCAGGTCAAGAAGATGATGCAGGCGGTGGGCCACAAGGTCTTGCGCCTGCACCGGGACGCGTTCGGGCCGCTCTCTCTCACGGGAGTGGGCGAGGGGCGCTGGCGCGAGCTCTCTGCCCGCGAGGTCGCGGCCATCGAGGCGACCTGCGCCGGGGGCATCGGCGCAGAGGGAGGGGACGACTAGCGTGGACTCTGGCATACGGCAGCGGATCCTCGTCATGAGGCATCCGGAGACGCCTGCGAACACCCAGCACTTCTTCTCGGGGAGGAGGGACGTCCCCCTCACCCCGCGCGGCGAGCGCCAGCGCGGGCGCGCCGCGAACGCCCTGGTGGCGTTTGCCCCGGATCGCATATGGTGCTCGCCGCTCACGCGCTGCCGCGACCTCGCCGAGGAGGCGGGCGCGCGCCTGGGCATCCCCGTGCGTGTGGACGCCGACCTCGTGGAGCTCGACTTTGGCGAGCTCGAGGGCACGCGCTTCGAGGCGGGCGCATCGGGTCGCGCGCAGTTCCCCTGGCCGCTTGACGGCCAGGGGCGCTCCGTCCCCGCGCCTGGCGCAGAGTCCTTCGAGCATGCGACGGCCCGCGCGCGGCGCCTCATGGACGAGCTGAGGCCGCTTGGCGGCAGGACGGCCCTCGTCTCGCACGGGGGCTTCTCGCGCATACTCATCGCAGCCATGTACAATGTGCCGTATGATCGCTTCTGGAACGTACACCTGGCAAACGTGTGCTCGGCGTACTACACCTGCAACGGCACGAGCTTCCACCTCGGTGGCTTCAACCTCACGCCCGAGGAGGTCATCGAGCGCTCGACCAGGCCAAACGCTGACGACCTCAGTGACATCTGGGGGGTCGCGGAAAGGAAGGACGCATGATCGTCGCCATTGACGGGCCTGCGGGGTCCGGGAAGTCCACCGTCGCCCACGCCATCGCCGAGAGGTGCCACCTCACCTATCTCGACACCGGCGCGATGTACCGATCCGTCACGGCGGAGTGCCTGCGCCAGGGCATCGACCCCGCAGACACCCAAGCCGTGACCCGCGTGGCGCGCGCGATGGACATCTCCTTTGGCGCTTCGCCCGCCGGCCAGACCGTCTCCGCGCATGGCCGTGACGTCACCGCGGAGATCCGCACGCCCGAGGTCGACCGCAACGTCTCCGCCGTCTCGGCCATCCCCGAGGTGCGCGCGGCCATGCTCGAGCTGCAGCGCGCCTACGGAGAGACGGGCGACATTGTTGCCGAGGGCAGGGACATCGGCACCGTGGTCTTCCCCAAGGCCGACGTGAAGGTCTTCCTCACGGCCGAGCCTGCCGCCCGCGCGCTGCGGCGCGCCGTGCAGCGCGAGGGGGGAGACGCCGCCACGGACGCCAACGCCACGGCCGACCCCGCCGAGGTCGAGCGCATCCTCGCGGATCTCAACCGCCGCGACCAGCTTGACTCCACGCGGAAGACCGCGCCGCTCAGGCCCGCGCCCGACGCGCACCACATCGACTCCTCCGCGCTCACGGTCGACGAGGTCGTGGCGGCCATCTGCGCCCTCGATCCCAGGCTTGGGGCGGCGCTTGCGGGGGATCGCTCGTGAGCGTGCGGAAGAAGCCGGCCGAGAGGCGCCTGCGCGCCTTTCGCGGGAACTCGTTCGACGACTACTTCGACACGGGCATGCGCAACTTCCCGCTGCCCGCCCGTGCGTTTCTGGGGATGATCGTCTGCCTGTGCATGGCCTGGACGCAGTTCCGCTGGCGCTGGAGCATCGAGGACAAGGAGAAGCTCATAGGCGACAAGACCCCGAGGGTCATCGTCATGAACCACGTCTCCATGCTCGACCCCGTCATCATCGTCGTCCAGCTCTGGCTGCACGGCATCCGCGCGCGCACCATCTACAAGAGCGAGTTCGACAGGCTGCCGGTGGTCACGTGGTTCTTCGCGCGCCTCGGCGCCATCCCGGTGCAGCGCGGCACCGCCGACATGAGGTCCGTGCGCCGCGCCCGCGCGGCCCTCGACCGCGGCGAGTGCGTCCTCATCTACCCCGAGGGCACCCGCATCAAGAGCGATGACGAGCCCGTGACGGTCCACGAGGGCTACGCGCTCATGGCGCAGCTCGCCCACGCGCCCGTCCAGCCCGTCGCCATCGTCGGCGCGCGCGACATCACGCGCCGCGGCGGTCACCTGCATCGCTTCGCCCGCGTGTGGCTCAAGGCGGGAGACCCCATCTTTTGGGACTCGCTTGGGGTCGAGGGCAGGAAGGCCCAGCTCGCCGCCATGTCCAAGGCCGGCATGGACGCCGTCTACGCCCTTCGCGACGAGCTCCGCGAGGCGCATCCGGGGAGGATGTAGCCATGGCGACGGTCGAGGTGGCCCGCGAGGCCGGTGCCTGCTACGGCGTCGAGCGGGCCCTCGAGATGACCGAGGCCGCGCTTGGGGGCGGCCGGGGCCGCGTCCGTACGCTGGGGCCCCTCATCCACAACCCGCGCGTGGTGGAAAGCCTCGCCGAGCGAGGCGCCTCGGTCGTCGGGGACCCGCGCGAGGCGGCCGGCTGCACGCTCGTCCTTCGCACGCATGGCGTGACGCCTGCCGAGGAGGCGCTGGCCCGCGAAGCCTGCTCGTCTGTCGTCGACGCCACGTGCCCCTTCGTGAAGAAGGCGCATCGCGCGGCAGAGAGGCTCGCGGCCGAGGGGTATCGCGTGGTCATCGTGGGCGAGGCGGGCCATCCCGAGGTCACGGCGACGCTCGCCCACGCGCCGGGCGCCCTGGTGGTCGGCACGGCCGAGGAGGCGCTGGCCCTGCCGCGCTCGCGCAAGACGGGGGTGGTGGTGCAGACGACGCAGTCCGCGGCGCGCCTTGCCGAGGTCGTCTCGGCGCTGCTTTCGCGCACCGAGGAGCTTCGCGTGGCCAACACCATCTGCGAGGCCACGTCGGGGCACCAGGGGGCCTGCGCCGAGCTTGCCTCCCGCGCCGACGCGATGGTGGTCATCGGCGGCCGCAACTCGGCGAACACGACCCGCCTGGCCGAGATCGCCCGCGCCGCGTGCCCGCGCACGCACCACGTCGAGGGCGCCGACGAGCTCGACCCCTCCTGGTTCGAGGGTGCGGGGCTCGTGGGCGTCACGGCGGGCGCCTCGACGCCGGCCTCGCAGATCCGCGGCGTGGTTACCGCGATCGAGTCGATGGTGGGGGAGTAGCCGTGTCCCGGGACAGGTCGGACTACGCATCCACGCGCGAGCGGTCGCTCGGCGCCTGGGTTCAGGCGGTCGAGGAGGGCGGCCCCGCCTGGGAGGCGGGCATCGAGCCCGGGATGCGGATAGACAGCGTGAACGGGCACGAGCTGCGCGACCTCATCGACTGGCGCTGGGAGGCCGACGGCGCGTCGTGCGAGCTTGAGGTCTTCGATCCCACGGACGGCGGCACCTATGGCTGCGAGCTCTGGCGCGAGGCGGGCGAGGACTGGGGCATCGACTTCACGGACGTCCTCTTCGACGGCATCCGCACCTGCGTGAACGCCTGCCAGTTCTGCTTCATGAGCATGCTTCCGGCAGATGCGCGACCGTCCCTCTCGCTGCGCGACGACGACTACCGCCTCTCCTTCCTCCAGGGGAACTTCGTCACCCTCACCAACGTGACCGACGAGGACGCCGGGCGCATCGTCGCCTGCCGCCTCGAACCCATGAACGTATCGATACACGCCATATCGCCCGAGGTCAGGCGCGCGCTCATCGGCCCACACGCGCAGCGCGGCATCGACGTCCTGGAGCGCCTGCTCGCGGCCGGCATCGAGGTCCATGCGCAGATCGTGCTCTGCCCTGGCGTGAACGACGGGGCAGAGCTCGCGCGCACGCTCGACTGGGTCGAAGCGCGCCCCAGCATCACCTCGCTTGCCGTGGTGCCGCTGGGCTACACGCGCTTCTCGCGCCGCTTCTCAAGGTCGTTCTCGGACGACCCCGAGGCCGCGAGGGCCGTGATCGGGCTCATCGAGCCCTACCAGGCGCGATCGAGGCGCGAGCTGGGCACCACGCGCTTCCAGCTCTCGGACGAGTTCTACGTTGCCGCCAGCGTGGACGTGCCGCCGGCGGAGGCCTACGACGGCTACCCGCAGTACTACGACGGCATCGGCATGCTGCGGAGCTTCCTCGACGACTCGGCGGCGCTCGCGCGCGACCACGCCGCCGGCCTCGCCGCCTCCGAGGCCAGGCTCGCCCGGCGCGGCTCCTCCGTCCTCGTGGTGTGCGGCGAGGCGGCGCAGGGCGCCATCTCGTTCCTCTGCGAGCTGTGGTCCCCCTCGGGCCGCGTGCGGGCATGCCCCATCCGCAACGACTACTTCGGCGGGGACGTCAACGTCACGGGCCTCATCGTCTCCCAGGACCTCCTCGCCCAGCTGCCGGACGACCTCTCCGGGAGCGTCGTGGTCCTCCCGGAGGTCATGTTCAACTTCGACCACGTGACCCTTGACGGAGACACCCAGGGCCACATCGTCGCCGAGATCGCGCGGCGCGGAGGGGTGGCGGGCGTCGCCAGCGGGGGACCCGCGGGCATAGTCTCCGCAGTAACGCAGAGTTTGGGGTGAGAGCCACCGGCGACGAGGCACCCACGCGGTCGTGATAAGCTCAGGAGCGCTACCTGTTCCAAGAGAAAGCGAGCACTCCATGCCAAAGCCTGTCGTCGCCGTGGTCGGTCGGC
Organism: Coriobacteriaceae bacterium; assembly: GCA_004557505.1. GTDB lineage: Bacteria > Actinomycetota > Coriobacteriia > Coriobacteriales > Atopobiaceae > Tractidigestivibacter. The sequence continues at coordinate 246,331 of SFGZ01000003.1, forward strand.
CCAACGTCGGCAAGTCGACCCTTGTCAACCGCATCGTCCAGAGCCGCGACGCCATCGTACACGAGAGCCGTGGCGTCACGCGCGACCGCTCCTACCACAGCGCGGACTGGAACGGCCGCGACTTCGTGATCATCGACACCGGCGGCATCGAGTCCGCCAAGTCGAAGGACGCCTTCTCGCCCCACATCCGCGAGCAGGCCATGATGGCCGCGCAGGAGGCCGACGCGATCATCTTTTTGGTGGACGGGTCGACCGGCGTCACCGACGAGGACGAGGAGGTCGCGAAGATCCTGCGCCGCCAGGACAAGCCGGTCTTCCTCGTCGTCAACAAGAAGGACAACCCCGCGACCGAGAACGACAACCTCTGGGACTTCTACGCCCTCGGCGTGGGGGAGCCCAGGCCGCTCTCCGCCGCCCATGGCTACGGCACGGGGGACCTCCTCGATGACGTGGTGGCGGCGCTTCCCATGGAGGGCGAGCGCGACGTGGACGAGGCCGAGCTCTCACTTGCCATCGTGGGGCGCCCCAACGTGGGCAAGTCATCGCTCGCCAACCGCCTCGCCGGGAAGAAGCGCTCCATCGTCTCTGACGTGGCCGGGACCACGCGCGACGCCATAGACACCATGATGGAGTGGCAGGGCCAGAGGATCCGCCTGGTCGACACCGCGGGCATGCGCAAGAAGAGCCTGGTCCACGAGGACGTCGAGTACTACAGCATGGTCCGAGGACTTATGGCCATGGAGCGCGCGGACGTGTGCCTCCTTGTGGCGGACGCCACCGACGGCGTCACCGAGCAGGACCAGAAGGTCGCCAGCATGGCGGTCGACCGCGGCTGCGCCCTGGTGCTCTGCCTCAACAAGTGGGACCTCATCGAGACCGAGGCCCAGCGCGACCGCGTCGCCGCCTCCATCGACAAGCGCCTGCAGTTCGCCCCATGGATCCCCTGCGTGAACATCTCGGCGCTCACCGGCCGCGCCACCGACAAGGTTCTCCAGCTGGCGGTGGCCGCGGCCCAGGCCCGCGAGAGCCAGCTCCGCACCTCCCAGCTCAACAGCCTGCTCGAGGAGATTCGCGAGGGTGGCCACACGGTCTCTGACAAGGGCCGCCGCCTCAAGGTACACTACGCCACGCAGACGGGCTCCAAGCCCCCCGTCATCACCATGTGGTGCAACGCGCCCGACCTCGTGGACGACAACTACAGGCGCTTTGTGGAGAACCGGCTCCGTGAGCGATTCGATCTTGTGGGCACGCCCATCCGCCTGCGCTTCCGCAAGAAGTCAGAGGGGGACAGATGAGACTCGCCATGCCCGCGCTCGTCGCCTGCGCGATCGCGTACTTTGTCTGCGGCATCCCGTTCGGCATGCTCATAGCCCGCTCGCAGGGCGTCGACGTGCGACGCACGGGGTCTGGCAACATCGGCGCCACCAATGTGGGGCGCTCCGTCGGCGCGCGCGCGGCGGGCCTCACGCTGCTGCTCGACGCGGGCAAGGGCTGGCTCTGCACGGGGCTTGCGGCCTGGGCGTTCTCGAGCTTCTTCGTCGAGGCGAAGGCCCTTGCGCCCGGCCAGCCATTCGACTGGGCCCTCACCTGCGTCTACGGGGCGTGCGTGGCGGGCCATGTCTTCTCGCCGTACCTTGGGTTTTGCGGCGGCAAGGGCATCGCGGTGGGGTTCGGCGCCGCCTGTGGCCTCAACCCCTTGATAGCCGCCGGGCTTCTCGCCGTGTTTTTGGCCTTTGCGCTGCCCACGCGCTTTGTGTCCCTGGGAAGCACGTGCGCCGCGGTCTCGCTTGTCGCCTGGGCCGCCATCCTGGGCTACAGCCCCGCGGCGATAGCCCCCATGCTCGTCGTGGCCGCATGCGTCGTGTGGGCCCACCGCGGGAACATCCGCAAGCTCGCCCACCACGAGGAGAAGCGCTTCTCGTTCCATCACGGCGAGGGGAAGCCCGAGTGAGCCGCGTTGCCGTCATAGGGGCCGGCTCCTGGGGCACGGCCATGACCGGCCTGGCGGCCCCCTCCGTCGACGAGGTCGTGCTGTGGGCGCGCTCGCCGCGGGCCGCCGAGGCCATGAACCGCGACCGCAAAAACCCCAACCACCTCACGGGCTACGAGCTTGCGGCGAACGTCCGCGCCACGAGCGACCTTGCCGCCGCCGTGCGCGGCGCAGACGCGGCGATCATGGCCACGCCGTCGGCCTACCTCAGACAGACCTGCCGCAACCTGGCGCCGCACCTTCCCGAGGGCGCCCGCGTGCTCGTGCTCTCCAAGGGCATGGAGCAAGGGACGCACCTGCTCATGCACGAGGTGGTCGTCGAGGAGCTGGGCGGCCCCGGGCGCGTCGGCGCCCTCTCTGGCCCCAACCACGCGGAGGAGATTTGCCGGGGCATGGTGTCCGCCGCGGTCGTGGCCTCTGAGGACCGCGCCACGAGAGGCTACTTCCAGCGCCTTCTCTCGGGCCCGGCCTTCAGGGCGTACCTCAGCGACGACGTGCGGGGCGTCGAGTGCTGCGGGGCCGTCAAGAACGTGGTGGCCATCGCCTGCGGCATCGCGAGCGGCATGGGGATGGGCGACAACGCGCTCGCCGTCCTCATGACCCGCGGCATCGCGGAGATGGGCCGCGTCGTGGCCGCACTGGGCGGCAACCCCATGACGTGCATGGGGCTTGCCGGCATGGGAGACCTCGTGGTCACCTGCACGTCTGAGCACTCACGCAACAGGAGCTTTGGCCGCGCCCTCGTGGCGGGCGAGACGCTCGAGGGATACCAGGCGCGCACGCATATGGTGGTCGAGGGCGCGCCGGCCTCGGAGTCGGTCCTCGAGCTTGCGCGGGAGCGCGCCATCGAGGTGCCCATCACGGCCAGCGTACACGCCGTGCTCTTCGAGGGATGTCCCATCGACGATGCCATGGAGGGGCTCCTCACGCGCGTGCCACGCACGGAGTTCTATGGTATGGAGGAGAGAGACCCGGCGACAAAGGAGACGAGATGCTAGAGTCCGGCGTTCAGGTTGCACCTTCCATTCTCTCTGCGGACCTGGGGCGTCTTGCGGACGAGCTCGCATCCATAGGGGGTGCCAGCTACGTACACTTCGACGTGATGGACGGCCACTTCGTCCCCAACCTCACCTTTGGCCCCGGCGTGCTGGCCGCGGTGAAGGGGGCGACGCGGGTTCCCGTCGACGCCCATCTCATGGTTTCGAACCCCGACCAGATGGTCCCCGCCTACCTCGACGCCGGTGCCGACGTCGTGACCTTTCACTATGAGGCCACCGCCCACGCCAGCCGCCTCGCCAGCCTCATCCGCGAGGGGGGCGCCAAGGTCGGCATCGCCATCAACCCGGGCACGCCCGTCTCGGCCCTCGACGCCATCATCGAGGACGTCGACCTCGTGCTCGTGATGACGGTGAACCCCGGCTTTGGCGGCCAGAAGTTCATCCCCGGGTCGCTGCGCAAGCTCCGCCAGCTCAAGGCCATGTGCGACGAGCGCCGCGTGAGCCCCATCGTCGAGGTGGACGGCGGCATCTCCCCGGCCACGGCGGCGGACGTCTGCGCTGCCGGCGCGCGTCTGCTCGTGGCCGGCAGCGCCGTCTTCGGCAAGCCCGACCGCGCGGATGCCATCCGAAAGATTGCCGAGGCCGGCGAGGCCGGACGTGCGAGGAGAGCGTGAGAGGCGTGTACAGACGCACAATCGTATACCTCGACTATGCGGCCAGCGCGCCTGCGCGCGAGGAGTCCCGTGCCGCAGAGCGCGCATACGAGGAGTCGCCCATCGCCGGCGCCAACCCCAACTCGCTCCACACCCCCGGTCGCGAGGCGGCCCGCGCGCTCGACGGCGCGCGCCGCGACATCGCCTGCTGCGTGGGCGGCGGCTTCAGGCCTCCCGACGTCGTCTTCACGTCAGGGGGCACCGAGTCGAACAACCTCGCGCTCATCGGCCTCTCCTGCGGCGCGCGCCAGCGCGACCGCACGCGCACCCGCGTGGTCCTCTCCTCCATCGAGCACGACTCGGAGCTGGACGTGGCAGGCGCCCTCCGAGACCGCGGCTTCGAGGTGACCCTCGTGAGGCCGGGCAGGGATGGCGTGGTCTCTCGTGCCGCGCTCGAGGGGGAGCTTGGCCCGGACTGCGCGCTTGTCTCGGTCATGAGCGCCAACAACGAGACGGGCGTGGTCCAGCCCGTGGCGGGGCTGGCCGCCGCGGCGCATGCGGCGGGGGCCCTCTTCCACACCGATGCCGTGCAGGCTTTCGGGCGCATCCCGCTTGACGTCGCCCAGGCGGACGCGGTGAGCCTCGCCTCCCACAAGATCGGTGGGCCCGTGGGTGCGGGCGCGCTCCTCGTCCGCGGGAGGGTCCCCTTGGCCCCGCAGTCCTTCGGCGGCGGGCAGGAGGCCGGGAGGCGCGCAGGGACGCAGGACGTGCGGGGCGCCCTGGCCTTCGCGGCGGCCGCGCGGGCATGCTGTGGCGGCCTCGACGCCGCGCGTGCCGTGGTCTCCGCGCGGGCCAACAGGCTCTACCGGCGCATCTGCGCCGAAGGCACGGGCATAGTCCCCACCACCACGGCCGTGGTCGACGAGGGGCGCCTCCCCGGCCTGGTAAGCGTGATGGTGCCCGGCCTTGACTCGCAGTCCCTCGTCCTCGGCCTCGACGAGCGCGGCTTTGCCGTCTCCGCCGGCTCCGCCTGCTCGTCCGGCTCCCTCGGCGCGAGCCACGTGCTCACGGCCATGGGCATCGGGCGCGACCGGGCGCTCGGGGCGCTGCGCGTCTCCTTCGACGAGCGCGTGGCAGAGGGGGACCTCGACGCCTTTGCCACGCAGCTCGTCTCGCTCGTCGCGCAGATGACGTCGCGCCATGCCTAACCCCGCACCGCATACCCACCAAGGAAGGTGAGAGTCTCATGACAGAAGCACAGGCGCTCGTCCGGCTCCAGGAGATCGACCTCGACATGCTGCGCCTCGCATCGACGCTGGCCGCCATGCCGCAGCAGAAGAAGATGCAGGCCATAGCCCGCGCGCGCCGCAAGGTGCAAGGCGAGCTCACCAAGATCTTCGCCCAGCGCAAGGACCTTGAGACCTACGTGTCGGAGAACCAGGAGGACCTCGAGCATTACCGCGCCCGCACCGAGGAGGTGAGGGCCGAGGCGTCCTCGGGGAGCCACGGGTACCGCCAGATCCAGGACTACGAGGCGCACCTCACGGGCCTCGCCAAGAAGATCGAGAAGCTCGAGCACAACCGCGCCCGGCTCGACGAGGAGCTCGAGAGGGTCAGGCGCGCCGAGGGCAACGCCAGCCTCACGCTCGAGCGCCTCGACGAGGAGGACGCGGCCCAAAAGAAGTCGTTCGAGACGGACGGCGCCCAGATCAGGCGCAGGATCGTCGAGCTCGACGAGGAGCGCAAGGCCGTGGTCGCGCAGGTCTCGGCCGAGCACATGAGCGCCTACGAGGACTCCCACAAGCGCTTCAAGGGCCTTGCCGTCGAGAGGCTCGTGGGCAACGTGCCATCGGTCTGCCGCGTCAAGCTTCAGCCGGCCGCGTTCCACGACCTCACGCACGGCGATGACGTTGCCGAGTGCCCCTATTGCCACCGCATCCTCATCGTGGACGACCCCTATGCGGAGGGGGGGCGCAAGTGAGCGAGGCCAAGCCCAGGGCCGCGGGGCCCGTGACGCCACACGTGGTCCTTGCCGTCACGGGCGGCATCGCCGCCTACAAGGCCGTCGAGGTCATGCGAGGCCTCCAGCACGCTGGCTGCGACGTGCGCGTGACCATGACGGCAGACGCTGCGCGCTTCGTGGGCGCGCCCACCTTCGAGGCGCTCTCGGGCCATCCCGTGGCGGATGACCTCTACGCCTACCCGGAGTCTCCCATCCCGCACGTCTTCCTCGCCGACTGGGCCGACCTCGTGCTCGTCGTCCCCGCGACGGCAAACGCCCTGGCCAAGATGGCGGCAGGGATTGGCGACGACTGCCTCTCCACCACGCTGCTCGCGGCGCACCGCCCGCCTCTCGTGGCGGCGGCCATGAACGTCCACATGTGGCGGAACCCGGCCACGCAGGCAAACGTTGCCACGCTCCGAAGGCGCGGCGTCCCCTTCGTGATGCCGCAGACGGGCCTTCTCGCCTGCGGGGACGTGGGCGAGGGCAAGCTCGCCGAGGTCTCCGACATCGTGGCGGCCGCCCTCGACGCCCTCTCGCCCGTCGACCAGGACATGGCGGCCACGAGGCTCGTCGTGACGTCCGGCCCCACGCACGAGGCCATCGACCCGGTGCGCTACATCGCGAACGCCTCCACGGGAAAGATGGGCCATGCCATCGCCCGCGAGGCGGCGCGCCGCGGCGCCGCGGTCACGCTGGTGTCGGGCCCGGTCTCCCTCCCAGCGCCCCGAGGCGTCGACGTGGTGCGGGTGGTCTCCTCCGCCGAGATGCGCGCTGCGACGCTTGCCGCCTTCGAGCGTGCGGACGCGGCCGTCTGCGCCGCGGCCGTGGCAGACTACACGCCCGCCTCGCCCGCGCGCCACAAACTCAAGAAGGGCGCGGACGACCTTGCCACGCTGCGTCTCGTTGAGACCGCGGACATCCTGGCCGAGCTCTCGCGCGCCAAGGGCGACCGCGTGGTGGTGGGCTTTGCCGCCGAGACGGACAGCCTTCTGGAAAACGCCCGTGCCAAGCTCGAGCGCAAGGGCTGCGACCTCATCGTGGCAAACGACGTGTCGCGCGCGGACTCCACGTTTGGCGCGGACACGAGCCGCGTCGCCTTCGTGTGGCCAGACCGCACCGAGCAGCTTGGCACGCTCCCGCTCGGCCAGGTGGCCACGGCCATCTGCGACCGCGTTGCCGCGCTCGTGACAGCAGGGGAGGGCGCATGAGCGAGGTGCGCCACGGAGAGCTGACCATAGGCTGCCACCTCTCGATTGCAGGAGGGTTCGCGCAGATGGGCCGGACCGCCCTCGGCATCGGGGCCAACACCTTCGCGTTCTTCACGAGGAGTCCCCGCGGTGGTCGGGCCAAGACGCCGGCGCCAGACGACATCGCAGAACTCCTTAGCATCCTCGCTGAGAACCACTTTGGGCGCCTCGTCGCGCACGCGCCGTACACCATGAACCTCTGCTCGGCAAAGGAGCGGACGGTCGAGTTCGCGCGAGAGGCCATGGCACAAGACCTCCGGCTCATGGAGGAGCTGCCGGGCAACTACTACAACTTCCACCCGGGAAGCCACGTTGGCCAGGGCGTCGACGAGGGCATACGCCTCATCTGCGAGGGGCTTGATGAGGTGCTTGTACGCGGGCAGAGGACCACCGTCCTCTTGGAGACCATGGCCGGCAAGGGCTCCGAGGTCGGCTCGCGCTTCGAGGAGCTGGCGCGCATCATCGAGGGCACCCGCGAGGGCGACCTTCTCGGCGTGTGCCTGGACACCTGCCACCTGTCAGACGCGGGCTACGACATCGCCGGCGACCTCGACGCCGTGCTCGACGAGTTCGACCGCGCCATCGGGCTCGATCGCCTGAGGGCCCTGCACGTGAACGACTCGAAGAACCCCCTGGGCTCGCACAAGGACCGCCACGAGAGGATCGGCCAGGGCACGCTCGGCCTCTCCACCTTCGAGGCGGTGGTGACGAACCCGCGCCTGCGCGCCCTGCCGATGATCCTCGAGACGCCCAACGAACTCGATGGCTACGCACGGGAGATCTCGCTTCTCAGGGGGCTCGCCCGAGGGGATGGGAATAACTGATGGGAATTCTCATTGGGTGTGAGCGGCTCTCGCACGAGTGGCCTGGCAAGCCCGTCCTTGCCGACCAGACCATAGGCATCAACGAGGGCGAGCGCATTGGCGTCGTGGGCAGAAACGGTGACGGCAAGTCGACGCTGCTCGACCTCATCGCGCACCGCCTCGAGCCGGACGCGGGGGCCGTCACCTGGAGAAACGGCATCCACGTGGGGTTCCTCGGCCAGGATGACGAGCTTGAGGACGGCTGGAGCGTCGGCCGGGCGGTGGTGGGGGAGGTCCCCGACTACGTCTGGGCCTCCGACCCGCGCGTGCGCCAGATCATCGCCGAGCTTTTGGGCGACGTGGACTGGGACGCCACCGTGGGCACGCTCTCCGGCGGGCAGCGCCGCCGCTGCGACCTGGCGCGCCTCCTGGTGGGCACCTGGGACGTCATCCTCATGGACGAGCCCACGAACCACCTGGACATGCACGCCATCCGCTGGCTCGCCGACCATCTTGGGAGGCGTTGGGCCGCCGACGCGGGCGCCCTTCTGGTGGTGACGCACGACAGGTGGTTTTTGGACGAGGTCTGCGAGCACATGTGGGAGGTACACGACAGGAGGATCGAGCCCTTCGACGGCGGCTACTCCGCCTACATCCAGCAGCGCGTCGAGCGCGACCGCATGGCCGCGGCCACCGAGGAGCGCCGGCAGAACACGCTTCGCAAGGAGCTCAACTGGCTGGCGCACGGTGCCAAGGCGCGCACGAGCAAGCCGCGCTTCCGCGTCGAGGCCGCCCGCGCCCTCCTCGCCGACGACCCGCCCCTGAGAGACCCCATCGAGCTCAAGCGCCTTGCCGTGAGCAGGCTCGGCAAGCAGGTCATCGAGATGAAGGGCGTCTCGTTCGCCTATCCCGACGGCGAGCGCGTCCTGGACGACGTCACCTGGACCATAGGGCCCGGCGACCGCCTTGGCATCCTGGGTGCCAACGGCGCGGGCAAGTCCACGCTGCTCAAGGTCATGACGGGCAGGCTCCAGCCCAGCTCGGGCACCGTGCGCATCGGGAAGTCCGTGCGCTTCGGCTGGATGTCCCAGCACCTGGACGCGCTTGCCCAGAAGGAGGGCTGGCGCGTGCTCGAGGTGCTCTCGCGCTACAGGAGCACCTACTACATCGATGGCAAGCCGCAGAGCCCAACGCAGCTCCTGGAGCGCCTGGGGTTCGAGCGCTCGGAGCTCACGAACTTCGTCCGCGACCTCTCCGGCGGCCAGCGCCGACGCCTGGCGCTTCTCGCCGTCCTTCTCGACGAGCCCAACGTCTTGGTGCTCGACGAGCCTGGCAACGACCTCGACACCGACATGCTCGCCGTCCTCGAGGACCTCCTCGACACCTGGCCGGGCACGCTGCTTTTGGTCTCGCACGACCGCTTCCTCATGGAGCGCGTGACCGACGACCAGTATGCGCTGCTCGACGGCCGCGTGCGCCACTGCCCCCGCGGCGTCGACGAGTTCCTCGACCTCCTCGACGCCAAGGGTGCCTCGTCTTCCGGAGCGGAGTTTCGCGAAGCGCACTCCGCGCAGGAAGGCCGGGCGCCCTCCGGGGGCCCAGGAGGCGAGCTCACCAACCAGGAGCGGCGCGAGCTCAAGAAGCGCTTCGACGCCGTTGCCCGTAAGCTGGAGAAGACCGAGGGGGAGCCGGACCGGCTGCGCGCCGCGCTCGCCGAGGTCGACCCCACGGACTACGAGAAGCTCGTCGCGGCCCAGAGGGCGGTTGACGAGGCCCTGGCTGCCCGCGAGGCCCTCGAGGACGAGTGGCTCGAGCTCTCAGACGCGCTTGGCATCGAGTAGGACCTCTGGCGCGGCGTACATGGCACGAATGATTGCGTGACAAAGGCCGTATGCGCGCCACGGCTGAGTGGCCCTATCATGGATGGGTCAACAGTCACAGAGGAGGGCACCGGTGGGAGAGATTCTTCGGAGGTTCGTCTTCCCCAAGTACCGGGGGAAGATCGTCTTCGGCACGCTCTGCAAGGCCGTCGAGGTCGTCTTCGACCTCATCACCCCGGCCATCGTCGCGAGCATGATAGACGCGGGCGTCGCCAACCGCGACGCGGGCCACGTCGTTCGCATGTGCGTCGCGCTCGTCGTCCTCGCGCTGGTGGGGTTCTGCTTCACCCTGGTCTGCCAGAAGATGGCCGCCGTCGTCTCCCAGGGCTCGGGCACGGACATCCGACACGACCTCTACGCCAAGGTCAACCAGCTCGCCCCGGCCGACCTCGACCGCATGGGCACGCCCTCCCTCGTGACCCGCCTCACGAACGACGTGAACCAGGTGCAGGTCACCGTTGCGCTTGGCATACGACTGATCATCCGCTGGCCCATCCTCGCCGTCGGTTCCATGGTCTGCGCCATGCTCATCGACGCCCGGCTTGGGCTCGTGTTTCTCGTCTGCACGCCCGCCATCGCCGCGGTCTTCTGGATCGTGATGTCCAAGTCCGTCCCGCTCTTTGGCAAGCTTCAGGCCCGCCTCGACGAGGTGAGCCTCGTCACGCGCGAGAACCTCTCGGGCGTGCGCGTGGTGAGGGCGTTCAGGCAGGAGGGCCGCGAGGGCGCGCGCTTCCACGGGGCCGTCGACGCGCAGTCCCGCACCGCGATCGCCATCGGCAAGCTCTCCTCGCTGCTCAACCCCGCCACGCTCCTCGTGATGGACCTGGGGGTCGTCGCCATACTCTGGATGGGCGGCGTGCGCGTCGACGTCGGCGACCTCACGCAGGGCGAGGTCATCGCCTTCGTGAACTACATGACGCAGACGCTCGTGTCCATCGTCTACGTGGCAAACCTGGTGATCACCATCAACCGCGGGACCGCGTCGGCCGCGCGCATCATGGAGGTGCTCGACTGCGACCCCCAGATAAGCGACGAGGGCGCCGTGGAGATCCCCCTTGGCCATGGCACCCTCACCTCGGGCGTCGCGCTGGCCCTCGACCACGTCAGCTTCACCTACGACGGCGCGGCCCGCCCTGCCGTCGACGGCGTGACGCTGCGCCTGGGCGCGGGCGGAGCGCTCGGCATCATCGGCGGCACGGGCTCCGGCAAGTCCTCCCTCGCAAACCTCATCTTGCGGCTCTACGACGCCACGGAAGGCGAGGTCCGCGTCTTTGGGCATGACGTGCGAGAGTATCCCCTCACCCAGCTGCGCGAGCTTGTCTCGGCCGTCCCCCAGCAGGCCTCGCTCGTCTCGGGGACCATCCGCTCGAACCTCTGCTGGCGCGACGGGCGGGCGGGCGACGACGAGCTCTGGCGCGCGCTTGCGCTCGCGCAGGCCGCGGACTTCGTGGGCGCCACGGACGGCGGGCTTGACGCCACCGTCGAGGCGGGCGGGAGGAACTTCTCCGGGGGCCAGCGCCAGCGGCTCACGATCGCCCGCGCGCTCGTGGGCCGCCCACGCATCGTGGTGCTCGACGACGCCGCCTCGGCCCTCGACTTCCGCACCGACGCGACCCTGCGCCAGTCGCTCCGGAGCCTCCGCTCCGAGCTCACCTGCGTGATCGTCTCGCAGCGCGTCTCGTCGGTCATGTCCTGTGACCAGATCCTCGTCTTGGACCACGGGCACATGGCGGGCCTGGGCTCGCACGCCGAGCTCATGAGGAGCTGCCCCATCTACCGCGAGATCTGCCTCTCGCAGCTTCGCCCCGAGGAGGTGTGCGCGTAATGGCCAACCCGTATGCCGCCGGCGCGGGCACCGGAACCATCATGGCCAACGTCAGGGGTGACATCGGCAATGACGTCAACAGCCCCCAGGGCCGCCTCGACGAGACGGGCCTCACCACCGCCGAGGTCACGAGGCGCCTGCTCGCCTACACCCGCCCGCACATGGCCTCCCTCGTCGCGTCCTTCATCGCGTCCGCCGTCTCTGTCATCCTCCAGCTCTACGTCTCCATCGTCGTCGGCCGCGCTATCGACTGCATGGTCTCAGCCGGGGGCGTCGACTTCCCGGCCCTCATGCCGCTGCTCCGGGGGCTCGCCCTCATCGTCGTGGGTGCGGCCGTAACGCAGTGGCTCTCGGGCTACTGCACGAACAGGCTCACCTACAAGACCGTGCGCGACCTGCGCGTCGATGCCTTCGCGAGGCTTCGCGACCTGCCGCTCTCGTTTGTCGACGCCCACTCGCACGGAGACCTCCTCTCCCGCGTGGTGAACGATGCCGACCAGGTGGGCGACGGCCTCCTCCAGGGCCTCACGCAGCTCTTCGCCGGCGTCGTGACCATTGTGGGCACCCTGGCGTTCATGTTCTCGATCTCGGTTCCCGTGGGCCTCGTGGTGGTCGTCGTGACGCCCGCCTCGATGCTCGTCGCCTGGCTCATAGCGCGCTACTCGGCCAAAAGCTTCAAGGACCAGCAGGCCCTTCAGGGCTCGCTTGGCGGCTACGTCGAGGAGATGGTGGGCAGTCAGAAGCTGGTGTGCGCCTTCGCGTATGGCGACCGAGCCCAGGCGGGCTTCGATGACATCAACCAGCGCCTGCTTAGGGTGGGGGAGCACGCCCAGTTCACCAGCTCGCTCTCGAATCCCGCGACGCGCGTGGTGAACAACGTCACCTACGCTGTCGTCGCCGTGGTGGGCTGCATCTGCGTCATCTCCGGCTGGCCGAGCGTCCTCACGGTTGGCCAGGTGCAGACGTTCCTCTCATATGCCAACCAGTACATGAAGCCCTTCAACGAGATCTCTAACGTGGTCACGCAGATCCAGACCGCCTATGCCTCGGCGCGCCGCCTCTTCGCGCTCATCGACGCCCCCGCCCAGAGCGCGGATCCCGCAGAGCCCGAGGTGGATGACAGTCCCCAGGGCGCCCTTGAGTTCTCGCGCGTCGGCTTCTCCTACGCCCCTGACCGGCCGCTCCTGCACGACATCTCGTTCTCAGCCGAGCCGGGCCAGACCATCGCCCTCGTGGGACCCACGGGCTGCGGCAAGACCACCCTCATCAACCTGCTGCTGCGCTTCTACGACGTCGACGCCGGGCAGATCCTGGTGGACGGCCACGACACCAGCCGCATGCGCCGGGATGACCTCCGCTCGCTCTTTGGCATGGTGCTCCAGGACACCTGGCTCTTTAGGGGGACGGTGCGCGAGAACATCGCCTACGGGACGCCGGACGCCACATTCGACGGGGTCGTGGCCGCCGCCAAGCGGGCGCACGCCCACAAGTTCATCGAGCAGCTGCCGCAGGGCTACGAAACCCTCCTCGGCGAGGACGGCGGCTCCCTCTCGCAGGGGCAGCGGCAGCTCCTCTGCATAGCGCGCGTGATGCTCGCCGACCCCACGATCCTTCTGCTCGACGAGGCCACGAGCTCCATCGACACCCGCACCGAGTCACAGGTGCAGGACGCCTTCGACCGCATGATGGAGGGCCGCACCTCGCTCGTGGTGGCGCACCGCCTCTCGACCGTGCGCGACGCGGACTGCATACTCGTGATGAGGGACGGCCACATCATCGAGCGGGGCACGCACGACGAGCTGCTGCGCCGCGGCGGCTTCTACGCGGAGCTGTACGAGAGCCAGTTCGAAGGCACGCGGTAGCGCGCGGTTCTCGCCCGGCCCCGGTTTCCGCGCGCCTGGACCGCCACCGCGACCACGCCGCTCACGGCCCAGCCCCGTCGTTCTGCGGGGCCATCCTACCGTCCGCCCACCACACGGGGCCACGCCTTCGGCGGGGGTGGATAATCGGCTCTGGCGGGGGCCGCGAGGAGCCCCGCCACGCCCATCCATCGGAAACGGGGAGGTGCCGATGAAGGAGAGGGAACGCCGGTGCGACGTCGCGGTCATCGGGGCTGGCGTCTGCGGCTGTGCCGCCGCGCGCGAACTGGCCCGCACGACGGCGCGCGTCTGCGTGCTCGAGCGGGAGGACGACGTCTGCTGCGGCACGTCGAAGGCTAACTCCGCCATCGTGCATGCCGGCTACGACGCCATGCCCGGCTCGCTCATGGCGCGCCTCAACGTCGAGGGCAACGCCCTCATGTACGAGCTTGCGAAGAAGCTTCAGTTCACGGTCAAGAACATCGGGTCGCTCGTCGTGTGTACCAGCGAGCGCGGCATGGGCGGCCTGCGCGAGCTCTTTGCGCGCGGCGTGGCCAACGGCGTGCCTGACCTCAGGATCGTCGACCGAGACACGCTGCGCTCCATGGAGCCAAACGTCTCCCCGAACGCCATCGGCGCCCTCTGGGCGCCCACGGCGGGCATCGTGGACCCGTTCGCCCTCAACGTTGCCCTCGCAGAGAATGCCTCGACGAACGGCGTCGAGTTTGCCTTCAACGCGCCCGTGACCTCCATCGAACGCGACCCCGGGGGAGGCTTCGCGCTCGAGACGCCGCAGGGCCGCGTCATTGCCCGCTGCGTGGTCAACGCCGCCGGCGTCTACGCCGACCAGGTCCACAACATGGTCGGCGGGGACAGGCTCGAGATCACCCCCCGTCGCGGCCAGTACATGCTCCTCGACACCACGGCCGGCAACCACGTGCGCCACGTGGTCTTTGCCCTGCCCACCAAGATGGGCAAGGGCGTGCTGGTCGCGCCCACCACCCACGGCAACCTCATCGTCGGCCCCACGGCCGAGGACATCCCGGACAAGGAGGGGACCGACACCACGGCGGCCGGCCTTGCCGAGGTGGCCGAGAAGTGCGGCGTCGCGGTGGCGGGCGTCCCTCTCCGCGAGGTCGTCACGTCCTTCTCGGGCCTGCGCGCGCACCGGGCCGAGCACGAGTTCCTCATTGGCGAGAACCCCTCCGTGCCGGGCTTTGTGGACTGCTCGGCCATAGAGTCTCCCGGCCTCACGGCCTCCCCGGCCATCGGGCGCATGGTCGCGGACGTCGTGCGCGGCATCCTCGGCCTTGAGGACAGGCCCGCCGGCGAGTTTGTGGACGAGCGCCGCGGCATCCCCAGCATGAACGACCTCTCCTTTGGGCGGTGGGGGAGCCTCTGCGAGGAGAACCCCCTCTACGGGAGGGTCATCTGCCGCTGCTGCCATGTGACCGAGGCGCAGATCGTCGATGCCATCCACCGTCCCGTCGGCGCCCGCACGCTCGACGGCGTGAAGCGACGCACGGGGGCATGCATGGGCCGCTGTCAGGCGGGCTTCTGCACGCCCAAGATCATGGAGATCCTCTCGCGCGAGCTTCCGGACGTGAGCATGGAGGGCGTCACCAAGGCCGGGCCGGGATCCGAGCTCATCAAGGGCCACGTGAAGGACGCCATCGCAGGGGAGGCCCGCGCATGAGCGACTACGACGTCATCGTCATTGGGGGCGGGCCGGCGGGCCTCGCCGCCGCCACGGCCGCCCGCGGCGGCGGCCGGCGCTCGGTTCTCGTGATCGAACGCGACCAGAAGCTCGGCGGCATTCTCAACCAGTGCATCCACAACGGCTTTGGCCTCATCACCTTCAACGAGGAGCTCACCGGGCCCGAGTACGCCGCGCGCTACGAGAGGATCGCGCGCGACGCGGGCGTGGAGTTCGTTCTCGACACCATGGTGCTCGACGTCTCCCCGGATCGCGTGGTCACGTGCGTGAGCGAGGCCTGCGGCATGCGGCGCATCTCCGCAGGCGCGGTGGTCCTTGCCATGGGCTGCCGCGAGCGGCCACGGGGCGCCCTCAACATCCCCGGCTTCAGACCCGCTGGCATCTACACCGCCGGCACGGCGCAGCGCCTGGTGAACATCGAGGGGCTCCTGCCGGGGCGCGAGGTCGTCATCCTCGGCTCGGGAGACATCGGGCTTATCATGGCGCGCCGCATGACGCTCGAGGGCGCCCACGTCGCGTGCGTGGCCGAGCTCATGCCCTACTCGGGAGGCCTCAAGCGCAACATCGTCCAGTGCCTCGACGACTTTGGCATCCCGCTGCTGCTCTCGCACACGGTCACGCGCGTTGAGGGCAGGCGCCGCGTCGAGGCCGTGTGGATCGCGCGGGTGGACGAGAAGGGCCGCCCCGTTGCCGGCACCGAGGAGCGCTACCCCTGCGACACGCTGCTCCTCTCAGTGGGCCTGCTTCCTGAGAACGAGCTCTCGCGCGCCGCCGGCGTCGAGCTCTCGCGCGTCACGCGCGGGCCGGTCGTCAACGAGAGCCTCGAGACGAGCGTGCCCGGCATCTTCGCCTGCGGGAACGTGCTCCACGTACACGACCTCGTGGACTATGTCTCCGAGGAGGCGAGCGCCGCCGGCGCGGCTGCCGGCGCCTGGGCCGACAGGCCTGTGGGGCAGCGGGGGCAGGGCGCGCGGCCAGGCGTCCCCGTCATCGCCGAGGGGGGCGTGCGCTACACCGTGCCGCAGTCCATCGACCCCGAGCGCATGCCCGGCAGGCTCACGGTGCGCTTCCGCGTGGGCGGCGTCTTCGAGGACAGGCGCGTCTGCGTATACCTGGACAACGAGCGAGTCATCGCCAGGCGGCGACCCATCCTCGTCCCCGGCGAGATGGAAGACGTCACCCTGACGCGCGAGGCCCTTCTCGGCAGGCCGGGCCTTGCGAGGGTCGTCGTGACGCTCGAGGGGGCCTGAACATGGAGACAAGGACGCTCACCTGCATACGCTGCCCACGGGGCTGCGCCGTGACCGTGACCCTGGAGGATGACGGGGCCATCACCGGGGTCACCGGCAACTCGTGCATGCGCGGCGACACGTACGCCCGCGGCGAGGTCACGCACCCGGTTCGCGTGGTGACCACGACGGTGCCCGTCACCGGGTCTGCCACGGAGAAGATGATCTCGGTCAAGACGGCGGGCGACGTGCCCAAGGACCGCGTCTTCGACGTGGTGCGCGCGCTCGCGGATGTCACCGCCACCGCTCCGCTCCGCATCGGCGACGTCATTGTTCACGACGTCGCCGGCACCGGCGTCGACGTCGTGGCGACCAAGGACGCCTAGGCGAGGGGTTGGGGCCAGAAAGCCTAGCCCCTCCCGGCGTCCCCGGGACGCTCGTCCCACGTCGGGCGTCATCGCCCCTCGGCCAAAGGGTACCATGTGCTCGTACGCCTACGGCAACCGGAGGACACCATGGACATCGATATCGATGCGGCATCCACAGCCCTGCTTGTGATTGACATTCTCGTGACCGACTCGCCCGATGCGGTCTATGCGCCGGACCCCCAGGAGGAGGCCCTCGTGGACAACGCTGCCCGGATCACCCGCGCGGCGAGGGAAGCGGGCATGCCCGTCCTCTTCCTCTGCGACCAGCACATCCCCGGCATCGACCGGGAGCTCGCGCTGTGGGGCGAGCACGGCATGAGGGGCAAGGCGCATCCGCATCCCGCGCTGGAGGCGGGCGACGGCCCGCGCGACTTCGTGATACCCAAGCGCCGCTACTCGGGCTTCTTCCAGACCGACCTCGACCTCACCCTGCGCGAGCTGGGCGTCCGCACCGTCATCGCGGTGGGGGAGGACACCAACGTCTGCGTCCTGCACACGCTCGCCGACGCCTGGAACCTGGGCTACGACTCCGTCGCCGTGTCCGACGCCACGCGCACCTTCCTCGTGGGGACGCAGGAGGGGGCGCTCGAGCACATGCGGCGCTGCTTTGGCACGAAGGTCATCACGACCGGGCAGGCCCTCGCCAGCCTCAGTGGCGCGCCCGCGCGCAGGTAGGGGAGGACGCATGGCAGAGAGGTCCTATCCCAAGGGGAAGAAGACCGTCTCAGACTCCCTCACCGAGTCGATCAAGTCCATTCGCTACGAGGACATCAACGGCGCAAACCGGCTCTTTGGCGGGCGCCTCATGGAGTGGATCGACGATGCTGCGGGCATCGCGGCGCGCAGGCACTGCGGCGGCAACGTCACCACCGCCTGCGTGGACCAGCTCACCTTCAAGCATCCGGCCTACCTCAACGACGTGGTTGTCATCGTCGCCATGGTGACCTACGTGGGGCACACCTCGATGGAGGTGCGCGTGGACTCCTACGTTGAGGACGTCCATTCGGGCGTGCGCTGCCTCATCAACGTTGCCTACCTCACCGAGGTCTGCGTCGACGACGACGGCAGGCCCACTTCCGTCGAGTACGGCCTGACGCTCGAGACGGACGGAGAGCGCCGGGAGAACGAGGACGCGATGAAGCGGATCATCTTCCGGAAGACGCGGGCTGCGGAGGGGTTCTAGTCACCATGCGTCACGGGCGGGACCCATATCGCTCCGGGCGCCCCCCGAGGGCGACGCCGCACCGGAGGGCGGCGCGCCAGGGGTTGCCACATCAGGGGGCAGAGCGCCAAGCCCCGCCGCGCCGGGAGGCGGGGCGGCTTCCGCGACGCGCCGCCCTGCTCACCGCTGCTGCGGGCATTGCCGTTGCCCTGGCGATCGTCGTGTGCGCCACGGCGCCTCCGCCAAAGCTCGAGCCGGCGGGGCATGGCGGCGCCGCCGGGATCAACACCACGGGCACGCAGCGCGCCGTCCCCTGCGACGATGAGACGGTCCCCGTCGCGCAGGCACCGCAGTCGACGCCCAGAGACGAGTGGCGCCGGGGATCCATGCCCTACCTGTACCAGGTTGACCCGCAGTACAAGGACGTGCCGTATAGCAACGGGACCTTCGAGGCGCAGGGCTGCGGGCCCACCGCGCTCGCGATGGTCTACATCGACCTTACGGGGGACACGTCCATGGGCCCGGCCGAGATGGCCGACTTCAGCACCCGGAACGGCTACTCCACAGACGGAGAGGGGAGCTCGTGGCTCCTCATGTCCGAGGGTGCCGAGAGGCTCGGCCTTGCGAGCGCGACCATCGCCAGCACCCCCCAGGCAATGTCTGCCGAGCTCGCGGCCGGCCACCCCGTCATCTGCATCATGGGCCCCGGAGCCTTCACCAGCGTTGGCCACTACATCGCCATAGAGGGCCTCGACGAGGGGGGCAAGGCCATCGTGCATGACCCCAACAGCCGCGCGCGCAGCCTTGGGCGCTGGGGCCTCTCTGCCGTCTGCGCCGAGGCCGAGGCCGCCTGGAGCTTCTCGGTCGCCTAAGATATGAGGCAGGGGGGACAGCCCCCTTGTCTCACGGGGAGGGGCCATGGTGGTAGGCGAGGAGCACAGCGACGATCAGGGAGGCGGCATCGCCCGCGCCCGCGAGGCGCTGCGCGCCTACTTTGGCTACGACTCCTTCCGCCCCGGACAGGAGGAGGTCATCTCCTCGATCCTCTCTGGGCGAGACGCGCTCGCCGTGATGCCCACGGGGGCGGGGAAGTCGGTCTGCTATCAGATCCCCGCCGTGCTTCTCGGCGGCCTCACGCTGGTGGTGTCCCCGCTCATCTCGCTCATGGGCGACCAGGTCCGCTCGCTCAAGGAGGCCGGCATCAGGGGATCCTACCTCAACTCCACGCTCACCCCGCGCCAGCAGGAGGTCGTGATGGCCCGCGCGGCCGCCGGCTGGTACGACCTCATGTACGTTGCACCAGAACGCCTCTCTGACCAGCGCTTTGTGGCCTTCGCGCAACGGGTGCGAATACCGCTTGTGGCCGTCGACGAGGCACACTGCGTGAGCCAGTGGGGCCAGGACTTCCGCCCGGCCTACCGTGGAATCCCCGCCTTCGTGAACCTGCTGCCGCAGCGGCCGGTTGTCTGCGCGCTCACGGCGACCGCCACGGCCCGCGTGCGCCAGGACGTCTCGCTCCTGCTCGACCTCTGCGACCCATCAATCCAGGTGAACGGCTTCGATCGGCCCAACCTGCGCCTCTCGTCATTCGAGCTTACGCCCAAGGAGCGCACGCGCTGGCTTGCGGGCTACCTCGCGGCGCATCCGAGCTGGTCTGGCATCGTCTACGCGACCACGCGCAAGAAGGTGGACGAGCTTGCGGAGGCCCTGCGCGGCGCGGGCGTAGGCGTCGTGAGCTACCACGCGGGGATGGGGAACGCCGAGCGCGCGGCCTCGCAGGATGCCTTCGTGCGCGACAGGGCCCGCGTCATGGTGGCGACCAACGCGTTTGGCATGGGCATCGACAAGTCCGACGTGCGTTTTGTCGTCAACTGCGGGCTGCCCCTCTCATTGGAGGAGTACTACCAGGAGGCGGGCCGCGCGGGGCGCGACGGGGAGCCGGCGGAGTGCCACCTTCTGTGGAGCCGTGGCGACATCCGCACCTGCCACTTCTTCATCGACAACACCGAGTTCCCGCCAGAGATGCCGGAGCCCGAGAGGCGCGCGCTCCTCGGAAGGCGCGAGCGTCTCCTCTCGGCGATGATAGGCTACGCGATGAGCGACACGTGCCTGCGCGCCCGCGTGCTGCGCTACTTTGGGCAGGACGCCTCGTCCCTGCCTGCGACCGGGGACGGCTCCGATGGCTGCGGGGGCTGCTCTGTGTGCCTGGGGACCTCTGCCGGGCAATACCTCAAGGCGGCGCGCCCGCACGGGGCCTTTGGCGCGTCGGGCGCACGGGGCCACCGCACACGCGACCTTGCCGGCGAAGCGGAGGTCACCGACGAGGACGAGCAGCTCTTCCAGCGCCTGCGCGCGCTGCGCAGGCGCCTGGCCGACGACGCCCGCGTGCCGCCGTACGTGGTCTTCTCGGACGCGACGCTGCGCGCCATGGTGCGACGCAGGCCGCGCGATGGGGAGGGCCTGCTCGAGGTTTCCGGCGTCGGCCGCACCAAGCTCGAGCGCTACGGCGAGCAGTTCTTGGAGGAGATCAACCGGTAGGGTCGCCGCTGGCGCAGACCGGCCTTCCGGTCAGGGTTGCCGCCGCGCTAGACGCGCGAGGCCGCCTCGTAGGCGCGCCAGATGACGGAGCGCAGGTTGCCAACGCCCGCGCAGTCGCCCACGAGCTGCACGTGGCGGCCGTCGGGCTGCGAGACGGGGTCCGGCGTGTAGCCCACGGCGCTCACCACCGAGTCGCACTCGATGCGCTCGAGCCCGCCGCCCTTGTGGGAGATCTGCACCCAGCCCTCGCCCACGGCGCGCACCGTGGACTCGAGGTGGACGGGAACCCTCTTCCAGGCGAAGAACTCGCGCAGGTAGCTGGAGTTGGCGAGGCACACGCCGTCCTGCGCCACCAGGTCGTCTTTCATCTCCACTATGACGGGCGCCTTGCCCGAGAGAAAGAGCTCGAGCGCCACCTCGCAGCCGGTGAGCCCGCCGCCGACGACCACCACGCGCTGGCCCACCTCGGCGCCGTCGAGGTAGTCGAGGGCGTCCATCGCGCGCTCGAAGCCCTGGACGGGAAGGCGTCTGGGCGTGGCCCCGGTGGCCACGATGGCGTAGTCCTCGTCGAGCTCCTGCACGTCGGCGACCTCGCGGCCGTAGCGGACCTCGACGCCCAGCTCCTCCATCTGTCGCTCGTACCAGGCGAGAAGGTCGCGGAGTTTGCCCTTGAAGCTTGCGGACGCGGCCTCGCGGAAGACGCCGCCCAGACGGTCGGACCGCTCGTAGACGACGGGACGGTGACCGCGGAGCGCAAGCACGCGCGCCGCCTCCATGCCGCCGATTCCGCCGCCCACGACGGCGACGCGCCTGGGTGTGGTCGTGGGACGGATATGATGCCGCGCGTACTGCATGGTCTCGGGGTTCACGGCGCAGCGCGAGAGGTGCAGCGAGTCCTCGAGCGCCTGGGTGTTGGCATGGCCCTCGTAGCGGCACATGTTGAAGCAGCCGTTGTGGCAGCAGATGCAGGGCCGTATGTCCGCCTCGCGCCCCTCGACGAGCTTGGTGACCCACGCGCCGTCGGCCAGAAACTGGCGCGCGAAGCCCACGGCGTCGAGCTTGCCCTCGGCCACGGCCCGGGCCCCCACGTAGGGGTCCATGCGCCCGGCGCAGACCACGGGCACGCCCGCGAAGCCCTTGATGTGCTCCACGTCGGCGAGGTTGCAGTTCTCGGGCATGTAGATGGGCGGATGCGCCCAGTACCAGGCGTCGTAGGTGCCGTTGTCGCAGTTGAGCATCGCATAGCCCTCGTCGGCGAGGTAGCGCGCCGCCCACTCGGACTCCTCCATGGTGCGCCCGGCCTCGACGTAGTCCTCGCCGGGCAGCGCGCCCTCGCGGAAGCCCTTGGTGCGGCTCACCACCGAGTAGCGCAGCGACACGGGAAAGTCCTCGCCTGCGGCGTCGTGGATGGCGTGGACGATGCGCACCGGGAAGCGGTAGCGGTTCTCGCGGGAGCCGCCGTAGATGTCGTTGCGATGGTTCACGTAGGGGAGCGCGAACTGGTCGAGGAGGTAGCCCTCGTGTACGGCGTGGACCTCCACGCCGTCAACGCCGGCGTCGCGCAGCAGCCTGGCGCAGGTGGCGAACGCCTCGACCAGGCGGTCGATCTCGCCGATGGTCATCTCGCGCGAGGGCACCTTGTCCGACCAGCGGTTGGGCGAGGGAGACGCCGTCGCGCAGATCTTGTCGAGGTCCATGAGCGGGCGCGACAGCGCGCGCAAAAGCGGGTTGGTGTAGAGCCCCTCCATAAGGTCCGACACCGTGAAGCTGCGTCCGAAGCCGGCCGTGAGCTGGACGAACATCTTTGCCCCCGTGGCATGCAGCCGCTCCATGAAGGGCTTGAGGTCCTCGTACATGGTGCGGTTCCTGTCGAGCCACTGCCCTCCGATGGGGTTGTAGACGGGTTGGCAGCCGGGGAGGAGCAGGCCCACGTGGTTCTGCGCGCGCTCCATGAGGAACCGCGCGCCGTCTCGATCGAAGTGGTTTCTCTCCATCCATCCAAAGATGTTGGTGCCGCCCATGGATGTCATGACGATGCGGTTCTTTATCTCGCACCCGCCGATGCTCCACGGGGTGAACAGCGGCTCAAGCCTTGGGTCCATATGACGCCCCTCTCCTAGCGTGCGTCCATCATAGCGCCCGTCGCGCGCGCCCCGTACGCCAAAAGCACGCGCTGCCGAGGAGCGCCAGCAGATCCTCCTCCGAGCGGACCTCCCAGGTTGGGGCAACCCCCCTTGGGGCCTGCGGCCGCCCCCTGCCGCGCCTGTTGAGCCATATGCACGGCATGCCCGCCGCCCACGCGCCCACGACGTCGGTGTCCCAGGCGTCCCCCACGTAGACGCAGCGCCCGGGCCGCGTGCCCATGCGCTCGCACGCATGGCGGAAGAGCGACGGGTCCGGCTTCGCCGCGCCCACCGCCTGGGAGACGAAGACCCCGCCGGGGCCCACCCACCGGGAGACGCCGAGGATGTCGAGCTTCTCGCCCTGCGCGGCGCTGCGGCCGTTGGATATGACGCCCACGCCCAGGCGGGCCCGCGCGCGGCACACATCGAGGCAGGACGCCATGGCAGAGGAGAGCGACATGGCAACGCCGGACTCCACGGCGTAGACGCGCTGCGCCTCCACGGCCGTCGCGTGGTCGATGGCGACGCCAAAGTCGGCAAGCGTCCGCTGCATGCGGAGGGCGTACTCATCCGTCGTCGGGGCCCGCCGCGCCGAGAAGGCCGCGAAGATGGGGCCGCTGTGCCTGCGGCTCGCGTCGTAGAGCTCGGCGTCCGTGGCGCCCGGGATGTCCCCGCAGACGCGCCGCACGGCATAGGCAAAGGGCCCCGCCTGGTCGTAGAGGGTGTCGTCTATGTCAAAGAAGACCACGTCGATGAGTGCCTGGGGCCCACCCAACACGCCCCCTGCCGCCTGTCCCATGGCCCGCCCCCTCGCTCGAAGCCGCTGGACCAAGTCTAGCAGCTGCCGCCGTGCGCGCCTGGCCTCGCGGCGCTCGGCACCAGGGGGAATTCCCACCCACGCCCTAGGTTATCAAAACGTAACGGATGCGAATTCGGGCCGCATGCGGGCTATCATGGTGAGATACCAGCCGGGTGCCAGCAGCATGCCATGCGACCCGCAGCCGGGAAGCCGCGATGCATCAGAATTTGGAGTGATCTACATGGCACGCGTGTACAACTTCTCCGCCGGCCCCGCCGTACTTCCGGAGGAGGTGCTCTCTCGCGCGGGCTCCGAGATCCTCGACTACCACGGCTCTGGCATGTCCGTCATGGAGATGAGCCACAGGTCCAAGGCGTTCCAGGGCATCATCGACAAGGCCGAGGCCGACATCCGCACCCTCATGGGCATCCCCGACACCTACAAGGTGCTCTTCCTCCAGGGCGGTGACTCGCTGCTCTTTGCGACCACCTTCATCAACCTGGCGCCAAGGCGCAAGGCAGACTTCGTGCTGACCGGCAACTGGGCCAAGAAGGCCTACCAGGAGGCCCGGATCCTGGGAGACCCCAGCGTGGTCGCAAGCTCGGCCGACAAGGGCTTCACCTACATCCCCGACTGCTCAGACCTGCCCATCCGCGATGACGCGGACTACCTCTACATCTGCCAGAACAACACCATCTACGGCACGCAGTACCACACGCTGCCCAACACCAAGGGCCACGCGCTCGTATCCGACCAAAGCTCGATGTTCCTCTCCGAGCCCGTTGACGTGACCAAGTTCGGCTGCATCCACGCGGGCGTCCAGAAGAACGTTGGCCCCGCCGGCGTGCAGGTCGTGATCGTGCGCGAGGACCTCATCCCCGCCGACCTGCCCGGCGTCCCCACGATGCTTCGCCTCAAGACGCATGCCGACAAGGGCTCGCTCTACAACACGCCCAACTGCTGGGGCATCTACGTGTGCGGCCTCGTGTTCCAGTGGCTGCTCGACAACGGCGGCCTCGCTGCCATGCGCGAGAAAAACGTCGAGAAGGCCAAGGTCCTCTACGACTACCTCGACGCCTCCGGGCTCTTTAGCCCCACGGTGAGCGACCCCGCAAGCCGGTCCCTCATGAACGTCCCCTTCGTCACGGGCGACAAGGACCTCGACGCGGAGTTCGTCGCCAAGGCCGCCGAGGCGGGCCTCGTGAACCTCAAGGGCCACCGAAGCGTGGGCGGCATGCGCGCCTCCATCTACAACGCCATGCCAAAGGAGGGCGTCGAGGCGCTCGTGAGCTTCATGGACGCCTTCGAGCGCTCTCACAAGGGGGCCTAGGCCGCCCCCACGCACCGCCGCCACCTGCCCACGACCCAAGGAGCCGCACACATGTACAAGGTCCACTGCATGAACAACATCGCCAAGGCGGGCACGGACCGCCTTGGGGCAAACTACCAGCTCACCAACGTCCTCGAGGACGCCGATGCCATCATGGTGAGAAGCGCGAGCCTTCATGGGGCCCAGTTCCCCAAGGGCCTCCTCGCCATCGCGCGCGCCGGCGCCGGCGTGAACAACATCCCGCTCGAGCGCTGCGCCGACGAGGGCATCGTCGTCTTCAACACGCCCGGGGCAAACGCCAACGCGGTGAAGGAGCTCGTGTTCGCAACCCTGATCCTGGCCAGCCGCGACATCGTGGGCGGCATCGAGTGGGTGCGCGCCCACGCCGGCGACGCCGGCCTCACGAAGCAGGCCGAGAAGGCAAAGAAGCAGTTCGCCGGCCACGAGCTTGCCGGCAAGCGGCTGGGCGTCATCGGCCTGGGGGCCATAGGCGCCGCCGTGGCCAACACCGCCACGCGCTTTGGCATGCAGGCCATCGGCTACGACCCGTACCTCTCGGTCTCCGCCGCCTGGAACCTCGACCGCCGCATCGAGCACGCCGACGACCTCTCCCGCCTCGTCGCCGCGTGCGACTACATCACCATCCACGTGCCGGCCATGGACTCCACCAGGCACATGGTGAGCGCGGAGCTCATCGCCCAGATGAAGCCCGGTGCCGTGGTGCTCAACTTCGCCCGCGACACCATCGTGGACGAGCAGGCCATGGCGGCCGCCCTCGCCGAGGGTCGCGTTGCCCACTACGTGACGGACTTCCCCAATCCCACCTCGGCCGCCATGGACAACGCGATCGTCCTGCCGCACCTCGGCGCCTCCACCACCGAGGCCGAGGAGAACTGCGCCGTCATGGCCGCAGAGGAGTTGCGCGACTTCATCGAGAACGGCAACGTCACGCACTCCGTGAACTTTGGCGCCGTCGACCTCGGCCCCATCGCCTCCGGCGAGCGCCTCGCCGTCATCCACCAGAACGTGCAGGGCATGATCGGCAAGTTCTCGCAGTACCTCGCCGATTCGGGCATCAACATCGAGAACATGGCCAACAAGAGCCACGGTGCCATGGCCTACACGCTCATCGACATCGCGGGCGAGGTGCCGGCAGGCGTGATCGACCATCTCGCGCAGGCCGAGGGCGTGCGCCGCACCCGCGTCATCCGCGCCTCGTAGCCAAAGTCCGCGCCCCATCGCGCCCCCGGACGTGTTCCGGGGGCAGGCCTGGCGGGGCCGTGCATGGCCCGGCGCACGGGCTTCGAGGCGCTACTCCATGAGCGACTGGTACTCGGCGGCCACGGCATCGAACTCCGCGTCATCCTCTATGGGCACGATGTCGTTTGTGCCGTCGTCGTGCTCCACGTAGCCGTAGAGGTAGAGCGACCCCTGGTCGTCCTCGGGCGCGAGCGCGATGTACTCCCTGCCGTCGTACGGGAATATCCCCAGCACGTCGCACTCCTCCGAGCTGCCGTCGTCATACTCCAGGGTGATGGTATCGGGGTCGTCGTCGGCCCAGCCGCCTTGGCCCTCGAGACCATAGTCACCCTCCGCCAGTTCGTCGAAGTCGAGCTCGGCGTCTTCGAAGTACTCCTCATCTTCCGCCATGACATCTCCCTTTTCCTGGGACCGGGCGCCCCGCGCATCCACGAACTGAGTTTATCTGCATAATCATATCTTGGTAGCGAAAGGCGCACCTTCTCGGCGAGTTGCCCAAATAACGCCGTCTACCATGGAAAAGACAACTTGGCCCAACCGTGGGCGGTAGGAGGCAGACAATGAGCGGCATCAATGTATACGCACATTACACATGCGAGGGAGAGTACCCGGACCTCGACTACGCCGGGGCCGCAAAGCGCCTTGCGCAGGCCATCTCATGCAGGACCATAGACCGCGGCGAGAGCACCGACGAGGCCCCCTTCGAGCGCCTGCACGCCCTCGTGCGCTCGTCGTACCCCCACGTCATGGCCGCCGCCGACGTCGAGGAGGTGGGGAGGAGCCTCCTCATCACCTGTCCCGGCACGGACCCCTCGCTTCCGTGCGCCCTGCTCCTCGCCCACCAGGATGTGGTCCCCGTGGCGCCGGGAACCGAGTCGGCGTGGCGCCACGGAGCCTTTGCCGGGCACCTCGACGAGTCCCACGTCTGGGGCAGGGGTGCCCTCGACATCAAGGACATGCTCATGGGCGAGCTCGAGGCGCTCGAGTACCTCCTCGCCCGTGGCGACAGGCCGCGCCGCACCGTCATCCTTGCCTTCGGGGCGGACGAGGAGACTGCCAGCACGGGGGCGACGAGGCTGGCCGCCATCCTCGAGGGGCGCGGCGTGGCTGCTCGACGAGGGCACGACGACGATGATCGACGGGGCCGTCTGGGGGGCGCCTGGGCGCGTCCTCGCCGATGTCTGCGTGTCGCAGAAGGGCTACCTCGATCTGAGGCTCGACGCGCGCGGGGAGGGCGGCCACTCCTCGAACCCCTTCGGGGGGACCTCGCTCGAGCGCCTCTGCACGGCCGTCGCGCGCATCGCCGAGGCGCGCCCGGCGCCATCCCTCACGCCCATCGTGCGCGACACCTTCCGCGCCCTCGCGCCCCATGTTGCCGAGGAGCCCCTCCGCACCCTGGTCAAAGACGTTGACGCCAACGCCGACGCGATCGCCTGGCTCGCTGCCGCGCGACGCGAGCTCCACCCGTTCGTGATGACCACGATGGCGGTCGACATGCTCGAGGGCGGCTCTGCGGCGCCCAACGTGATGCCGGCCGCCGCGAGCGCGACCGTCAACTTCCGCCTTCTGCCGGGAACCACGGCAGACGACGTGCTCGCGTGGGTCGAGGGGGCGCTTGGGGGAACGGGGGTCACGGCCACGCTGCTCCACGCCACGCCGGCGGGAAGGGTGGACTCTGCGGGGAAGGCCGGCTATGCCGAGGTGGCGGAGGCCCTCACGCACTTCTACCGCGACGTCGAGGTGGTCCCCTCGTTTGTCTGCGGCGGCACCGACGCCATCCGTTACGAGGCGGTCTGCGACTCCATCCTGCGCGTCATCCCCTTCAGGCCGACGCCCGAGGAGGTGGCGACCGGCGTCCACGGCGTGGACGAGCGCATCTCCCGGCGCACGTACGCGCAGGGCATCCGCGTGCTCGTGCGCCTTCTCGAGAAGACCGTCCTGTAGGCCGCGGGCGGGGCCCGTCGGTGCCCGTTGATGGTATCGTCAGGTTCTGGGGTCGCCCGTCGGAGGCGCGTGGTCTGCGCGCAATTGGGATACTATGGGAACTTCAGGGCGTCCGCATCCGTGCGGGGCGTCGGCTTGGATTGCGCCAGAAGGGCAGGGCCGTGTCAAGAAAACTCGAGAGCCTGGGGTCTCACATACGAAGCGCGACCGACTCGGACGCCGAGTCCGCCCAGCGCGCGGGCACCGCCACCTCGCCGGCCGGGACCCCGGACAACCCCTCGTTCAAGGTGCTCACCGCCGCAAACCTCATCACGGCATGCCGCCTCGTGCTCACGATTGCCTTCCTGGCGCTCTTCGTGCAGGGTACCAACCGCATGCTGGCGCTCTGCTGCTACGCCGTCGCCGCCGCAACAGACTTCCTCGACGGCCAGGTTGCCCGTCGCACCCAAACCGTGAGCTGGCTCGGCAAGGTCATGGACCCCATCATGGACCGCGTGCTGCTGTTCACGGGCGTGCTCGCCATCGTGCTCACCGGCGAGCTGCCGGCATGGGTCGCCGTCCTCGTCATAGCCCGCGACTGCTACCTTGCCGCGGGCGCCCTCGTCCTCCAGAGGTACCGCCGGCGGCCGGTGGACGTTGCCTACATCGGCAAGGTTGCCACGGCGCTCCTCATGTTCGGCTTCTGCGACCTGCTCCTCGGCGCGCCGGTGGTGCAGGGGCTTGGCCTGGTGGACGCCGCATGGCTTCCCGGCCTCAACGCGCAGCCGGTGGCGCTCGGCATCTTCTTCGTCTATGCCGGCGTCGCCTGCTCGCTGGTCACGGCCGGCATCTACACCCGCGAGGGCATCCGGGTTCGTCGCGAAGCCCTCGGCAGGCGAGGGGAGGACACGTGAGCGCCGCTCGCCGGAGGGCCCTCGCCATCGCGCTTTTCGCCTTTGTGCTGCTCGCCCTCATCCCGCAGGCGTCCCTGGCCGACGATGCCCCCAAGGGCCCCAAGTTGGGCGAGGCCCAGTGCGCCATCGTCGAGGACTCGTCGGGCAACGTGCTGTACGAGAAGAACGCCGACACGCGGATGCCCATGGCGTCCATCACCAAGGTGATGACGGCCATGGTGGCCCTCGACTCCGGCGTCGACCTCGACGCCCCCTGCCGCATCCATGCGACCAACCTGGGGGCGGACTCGCAGACGGCCGGCTTTGCGGAGGGGGACACCCCCACGCTGCGCGAGCTTCTCCGCGTCATGCTCGTCTACTCGGGCAACGACGCGGCCGAGAACGTCGCCATCAACGTCGCCGGGTCTGAGGGGGCCTTCGTGGGGCTCATGAACGAGAAGGCACAGGAACTGGGCATGGAGAACACCCACTTCGCCAACCCCCACGGCCTCGACGAGGACGGGCACTACTCCACCGTCGCCGACCTCGCCCTCATGGGCAGGGTCGCGCTCTCGAGGTACCCGTTCATCGCCGGTACGGTACATGCGCGCTCGGTCACCGTGGGGGTGGCCGGCACGCAGAGGACGTTCCACTCGACAGACGCGCTCCTCGGCGCCTACAGGGGCATCCGTGGCATCAAGACCGGCTACGTGGAGGGCAGCGCGGCCTTTCTCGGCGCCTGCCAGCGCGACGGCGTGGAGCTCTTCACCTGCGTCCTGGGCGCCCAGACCAGCTCCGGGCGCTTCACGGACACCGTGGCGCTCCTCGACTGGGCGTACGCCAACTTCGAGCGGGTCCCCGTGGCCAGGAGCTCGTGGGTC
This sequence comes from Coriobacteriaceae bacterium, assembly GCA_004557505.1. Taxonomy (GTDB): domain Bacteria; phylum Actinomycetota; class Coriobacteriia; order Coriobacteriales; family Atopobiaceae; genus Tractidigestivibacter. The sequence goes on from SFGZ01000003.1 coordinate 275,874, forward strand.
ACGGACCTGAGGCCCTACGCCTATAACTTCGCCATGACCTGCGTGGTTGCCCCCACAGATGACGAGCGCGCGGTCATGTGGCCCAAGGGCGGCAACCTCTCCTTTAGCACGACGCTGCTCCAGCGGCATCTGCTTGTGGACAACGGCCAGCTCGTCGGCTCGACCACGTGGACGCAGGACGGAAGGCAGGCGGGGAGCGTCCGTTACGTGGCCAGGCTCACGCCGGACAGCATTCCGCGGGTGAACGTGTTCACGCTTCCGCTGTATGGGTATGCCGCATAGTGGACGAAGGGTACGTGGCGCCCCATCGCGTTGGCGCCAGAAGGGGGCTTGTCGTGGCAGACGGGCGTGAAGAGGGGAGAGGCGCCCCTCCGCACACGGTGACGGGCGCGCTCTACCAGGAGCACCTTGCCCTGGGCGCGAGCTTTGGGCGCGCGGAGGACACGGGGTTGGCGTACCCAACCTCGTATGCCGGCGGGCAGCCGCTTGGCCGGGCGCTCGAGGGCGCCGCCATAGCCGACCTCACCGGCGCGACCTATCGGCTCGTCTCGGGCACCCGCCCGCAGGAGCTCTGCGAGGCCGCCTTCTGCGCGCGCAAGCTTCGCGTGGGCCAGTGCGCCTTCGAGCCCGCGCTCACGGGGGACGGCGCCATCACCTCGGTGAGCCTCCTCGCGCGCACGGGCGTCCACGAGTACGTGCTCCTCGACCCCACGCACAGGGGGCCGGTCGTGGCCGGCTGGCTCTCGTTCCTCTCGCAGGCGCGCGGCGATGGCGGCGCGCCCTACGAGGGGACCACCATCGAGGAGGCAAGCGGCATGCTCGTCCCGCTGCTCGTCATGGGGGCGCGTGCGAGCGAGCTGCTCGCGGACTACCTTCCGCATGCCGCCCGCGCGCTTCCCGCGCGCGGCGCCGTCGAGAGCGTGACCCTCGACGGGCACATCCCCGCGATCGTCGCGGGCGTGCCGCAGGACATCGCCGCCGGCGCGGCCTCCTACGTGCTTCTCGTCCCCAGGGCGGTCGCGCGCGTGGTATGGAGGAGCCTCCTCTCCTTTGCCTGGGTCGAGCCCGTGGGCCGCACGGCCGTCCTCGGCTCCTGGTCGGGTCTGCCCTGGGCCCAGGCGCTCGACTCGACGGACGTCGTGGAGATCGGCGAGCAGGACCTGCGCGCGTGGGGGCTCCTCCGCCGCGGGGACGACTTCGTGGGTGCGCGCGGCATCCGCGGCGAATAGGGGAGGGACGCATGAAGTATGCAATCAACGCGGCGCAGGCGCCGGACGCCTACGGCTCCTGCTCGCAGGGCACGACCGCTGGCCGCTTCGTCTACGCCTCGGGGCAGCTCCCCGTTGGCCGGGACGGCAAGACCATCGTCGGCGACTCGGTTGCCACGCAGGTCTCGCACGTCATCGACAACATCGAGGCCATCCTCGCCGAGGTGGGATGCTCCCTCTCGGACGTGGCGCAGACCACCGTCTACCTGACCCGCATCGAGGATTTCGACGCCATGGACCGGGTGTTCGCAAAGCGCTTCCCGCAGCCCGCGCCGGCAAGATCGGTGGTCGCGGTGTCCGCCCTGCCTCTTGGGGCGCTCGTCGAGATGGACTGCGTGGCCTGTAGGTAAGCGGTATCATGTGAGGGTAAGCTTTTCTCGAGGGGAGATTTTGATGCAGCCCACCAACAACCACTCCACCGACATGGGGGCGACGGAGATCTTCCGCATGCCCTCGGCGGATGCCACCGTTCCCGACCTCATGGCCGAGGAGAAGCCTGCCCATCCCACGCTGACCATCGTCAAGGGTCCCCAGATCGGCGAGACGTTCGAGCTCGACGCACCCATCATCACCCTGGGGCGCGACCCGCGCAACAGCGTCTTCTTGAACGACATGACCGTCTCGCGCCACCATGCGAAGATGGACCTCTCCGCCTGCCCGCAGGGCAGGGCCACGGTCGAGGACCTCGGGTCGCTCAACGGGACCTGGGTCGACGGCGCCATCGTGAGCAAGGCGTCCCTCAAGGACGGGTCCACCATCCAGATTGGCACGTTCCGCATGGTGTTCCACACCAACGCACGCCCGCGCAGGATCGACGCCGAGGGCTAGGCCATGCCTGACGCCGGATACCTCACCATCGGCAAGGTCGTGAAGCGGCTCCAGGGGGTCTACCCCGACCTCACCATATCGAAGGTCCGCTACCTCGAGGACGAGGGGCTCCTCAACCCGTCTCGGACGCCAGGGGGCTACCGCCTCTACTCGCAGCGCGACATCAAGCGGCTCGAGACCATCCTCTACCTGCAGAAGAACAGGTTCCTCCCGCTCTGCGTGATCAAGGGCGAGCTGGAGCGCGAGGATGCGGGCGAGCCCTCGGCCGTCACGGCGCCTGCGGCCGAGGGCTCGCCCGTCAGCCCCGTGGACGACGAGACTGCCGGGAAGTTCCACCCCATCGACCGCATGCCCGAGGTCGCGGGCGTCTCGGTGAGCTTCGCGCGCCAGCTCTCGGAGGTTGGCGTCATAGCGCTCAGGCGCTCCCCCCACGGGCGCGACCTCGTGGACGGCCACGACATCGGCCTCATCCGCACCTGCAACGAGCTGCGCCACTACGGGATCGAGCCAAAGAACCTGCGGCAGTACGTCAACTCGGCCAACCGGGAGTCCGCCATGTTCGAGCAGGCCCTGGTGGTCTATGCCAAGAAGGGCGGCGGCGTGGAGGCGGAGGTGACCGACGAGGCGCGCGAGCGCTTCGAGCAGGCCTTCTCGCGCATGCTCGCCCTCACCGACTCGGTGCGCACCGAGCTCATACGCCGTCTCGTACACCAGTCGTTCAAGGACATGGAGGGCTAGCCCGGCCCACGGGCTTCCCCTGCCATGGCGAGAACATCAGCAACGAGGAAAGGAACCGCACGTGTCTGACTTTGACTACGAGAGCCGCATCGTGAGCATCCCCGACTATCCGGAGAAGGGGGTCATCTTCAAGGACATCACCCCGCTGTTCGCCGATCCCGACGGCCTCGTGCGCCTCGTTGACGACATCGCCGACCACTTCCTCGGTCGCGGCATCACCAAGGTGGTCGGTGCCGAGGCCCGCGGGTTTCTCGTGGGCGCGCCCGTGGCATACAAGCTCGGCGCCGGCTTTGTCCCGGCCCGCAAGCCCGGCAAGCTCCCGCGCGAGGTCTACTCCCAGTCATACTCGCTCGAATACGGCACGGACCAGTTGCAGATCCACAAGGACGCCCTCAGCCCGGACGACGTGGTGCTCATCGTCGACGACCTCGTGGCCACGGGTGGCACGGCAGTCGCCACCGCCAAGCTCGTGGAGCAGTCCGGCGCCCGCATAGGGGGCTTCTCGTTCATCCTCGAGCTGACGTTTTTGAACCCCCGCGAGGTCATAGCCAGGGAGTACCCCGATCGCGAGATACACACGCTCATCCCCGTCGCATAGGGTGCCGCGCCGTCGCCCCTTCGCGACCGGGCGGCCCGCCCCAGTGCGGGGGCGCCCGGTCGGCTCATGGCCTTTTGCCCATCATATGGAAAGCCGCGCTGCCCGCCGACGCCTGTCGTAGAATGGTTCCCAAGCGTCGAAAGGACTACGCAATGACCCACGCAAGATGCATCGTCACTGCCGGGTTGGTTCTTGCCCTCGCAACGCCATGCGCCCTCTCCGTTGCGCCCGCCGTTGCCATGGCAACCCCCCAGGACGATCTCTCAGCCGCCTCCGCGAAGCTCGAGTCGCTTGGGGCCGCGCTTTCCTCCCTGCAAGACCAGCTCGCCTCAGCCACCTCCGAGCTCGAGCAGACCACCTACAACATCGCAGCCACAGAGCAGCAGATCTCCGACACCCAGGCGCAGCTGGACGAGAAGCGCCAGGATCTTGGCGTCCGCATGAAGAGCTCGTACAAGTCCGGCTCCTCGGGCGCGCTCGACCTCATCCTCTCCTCGGCCTCCTTCGAGGAGCTCTCCTCGAACATCTACTACCTCGACAAGATCTCGGAATCGGACGCCGCCGCCATCGCGGAGGTGCAGTCGCTCTCTGACCAGCTCGAGCAGCAGAGGGCCGACCTCGAGCAGCAGCAGGCAGACCAGCGCGCCCAGGTGGACGGCCTTCAGTCCCAGGCGTCTGACTACCAGAGCCAGGTGGCCGAGGCCCAGGCCTACTACGACTCCCTCAATGAGGAGGTCCAGGTGCAGCTCGCCGCAGAGGCCGCCGCAGCCGCCGAGGCCCAGGAGACGAATTCCGTGACCACGGTCGTCCAGGCCATCCAGACCCAGGAGACCATCAACTCCAACGCCGGCGGCACGGGCGATGTCAGCGGCGGCGACGCCGCCGCTGACGGGGAAGACGCCCCGAGCACCCCCTCCGACGGCGGCGGAGCCGCCGGCTCCGGCGACGGCCCCTCGCGAGGAGGCTCCGGTGGCTCGGGCGCCACCAACGTGCCCTCGGGCGGCGGCGTCGCCGCAGCGCTGGCGCTGGTGGGCCATCCCTACGTATACGGTGCCCAGGGCCCCAACGCCTTCGACTGCTCCGGCCTCGTCTGCTACGTCTACGGCTACGCCCGCGGGCGCACCACATACGTCATGATCGACTCCATCAAGGCGAGCGGCGGCTGGAAGACGAGCATCGACCAGCTCTCCTATGGCGACCTCGTCTTTGAGTACGGCGGCTCCCACGTGGGCATCTACCTCGGCAACGGGCAGATGGTACACGCCGCCAACCCCTCCTTGGGCGTGACCGTGGGAGGCATCTATGGCTTCTACGGCGGCGGCTCGTACTAGCCCCTCCCGCGCAATCCCCTCGCGGCTCCTGCGCCCCCGCCCTGCGGGGGCGCCTTTGTGCGCGCCCAGGCCATCCATGCCGGCCAAAGGAGTAAGCTGGGTGAAGTTTGCTGTGACTTGCTGACATGGAGGGTGGTGGTTGGCGCATGACCGAGCGCGCCGCGCGCAGGCTCACCGTGGGACGTCGGCTCTCGCGGAGGTTCCAGGTGAACCTCGTGGGGGAGGGTGCCCTCGCGGGGCTTCTCGGCGGCGGCGTCGTCACGCTCTACCGCCTCGCGCTCTCGCTTGCGGAGAGGGGCCTGCGCTCCATCACCGGAGAGTTCGCGGGGCACGCGCTCCTCATGGCCGCCTGGTTCGCCGTCCTCGCCGCCATACTCCTCGTGGTCTCCAAGCTCATGCTGTGGGAGCCATACACGCAGGGGAGCGGCATCCCCCAGACCGATGCCGAGGTCATAGGCCGCATCGACATGCCGTGGCACCGCGTCGTCGCGGCAAAGTTTGCCGAGGGGACGCTCTGCGCCTTCGCGGGCCTCTCGCTCGGCCGCGAGGGCCCCTCCGTCCAGCTGGGGGGCATGTCCGGCAAGGCGGTCGCGCGGGCTCTCGGGCGCGGAAGGGGAGAGGAGCGGCTGCTCGTCACCTGCGGGGCCGCCGCGGGCATGTCCGCGGCGTTCCACGCGCCGCTGACGGGCGTCCTCTTCGCCGTCGAGGAGATCCACAAGCAGTTCAACGCCCCGCTCATCATATCGGTCATGACAGCGTCGGTCGTCTCGGACTTTCTCGTCTCGCAGGTGCTTGGGGTGAGGCCGGTCCTCAGCCTCTCCTTTGCCGCCGACATCCCGCATGTGGACTATGCGCTCGTCGTGGCCCTCGGCCTTGCCTGCGGCATCCTCGGGGCGCTGCACAACAGCGGCATGTTCTTTTCCCAGCGATGCTACGACAAGGTCAAGCGGCACCTGCCGTATGCGCGGCTCGCCATCCCCTTTGCGCTCGCGGGCGTGGTGGCGTTCACGTTTCCGCAGCTCATGTGTGGCGGCGATGCCATCGTTGAGACCATACAGCAGACGGGCGGCCTCACGTGGTGGGTCATCACGGGGCTCCTGCTTGGCAAGTACCTCTTCACGACCGTCTGCTTTGCCTCCGGGGCGCCGGGAGGCACGCTCTTTCCGCTGGTTGCGATGGGCTCGCTGGTGGGCGGGCTCTTCGGGCTGGTCGCCATCAACGCGCTGGGGCTTCCGCAGGCATACGTGGTGAACTTCGTGGCCCTGGGCGTGGCGGGGTGCTTCTCGGGCGTCGTGAGGGCGCCCGTGACGGCCGTGGTGCTGGTCTTCGAGCTCACGGGCTCCCTGGACTCGCTGCTCTCCGTCTCCATCGTCGCCATCCTGGCGTACGTCACGGCGAACGTCCTTCGCGTGGACCCGTTCTACGAGCACCTGCTCGCAGGCCTTCTGGGCGTGACGCCCGACGACCCCATGGTGAACGGCGAGGCGGGAGAGAAGATAGTACACACCTATGCGGTGGGCACGGGCGCGCGCATAGAGGGCATGCTCGTCCGGGACATCCCGTGGCCGGACGGCGTGCGCGTGGTGACGGTCGAGAGGGCGGGCCAGGAGATCGTGCCCACGGGGGACACGTCCATCATGGCGCTGGACAACCTGCTCATCATCATGGATACGGACACCGAGAGCGACGCAGGCCTCAAGCTGCAACAGATGACGCGAGCCGGCATAGACACCCAGTGGACGCCATCGAACGTGCGATGATGGGTTGGTGTAGTTGCCGTATAGTCGACGAGCGCTTGGGTCATTCGGCTAAGGACTGTCGGCGAGGTGGGCCCATCGGTGTCGAACCGCTTCGAAGCCCGGGGGTCATGTAAGGGGGACAAAGGCAGGTGCCGCGAAGTTTCGCACAGAATCGTTACTTTACATAAGATATATTATCACGGCTTTATAGGGGAGTGGAACGCGCTCGCGCAAGCGGAGGCCGAGACAGACCCGCCCGCCGAAAGGCCCACGACGCGGCGGGCCCACGGGGGCACATGCAAGGACGTGTCCCGGATGGAATCGCTTTCCGCCATCCGGGACACACCCTTCTTGAGAAGGCTCTCCTGAGTCCTGCTAGCCCTCGACGGGCCTCCCCAGATACGCCGCGGCGCTGTTTGCCGCAACGGCGCCGTCCGCAGCCGCCGTCACGATCTGGCGCAGCGGCGTCCTGCGAACGTCACCCGCCGCAAAGAGTCCAGGCGTCCTCGTCGCCATGCGCTCGTCCGTGACGACGTAGCCCGCAGGATCGAGCTCGGCAAGCCCGTCGACGAGTTGGCTCGAGGGAACGCGCCCGACGAAGACGAAGACGCCAAAGGAACCCTCGTCGTACCTCTCGGTTGTTATCTCGCCCGTCTCGTTGTTCCTGAAGCTTATGCTGCTGGGCAGCTCGCCGCCGTCTAGCGAGACGATACTCGTAAGGTACCTTATGGTTACCTTCTCGCTCTCCTCGAGCTCGCGTGCGACGGCAGCCTGGGCGCGCAGATGGTCCTTGCGGACGATAAGGACCACCTCGCAGGCGAATCGAGTGAGGAACAGCGCCTCCTCGGCGGCCGAGTTGCCACCGCCCACCACGTAGACGCGCTTGCCGCGGTAGAACATGCCATCGCAGGTTGCGCAGTACGAGACGCCATGCGAGGCGAACCTCTCCTCGCCGTCGAAGCCGGCGCGACGCGGCGTGGCGCCCCCGGCGAGGATGACGGCCCTCGCGACAAGCCCGCCCTCGGGCGTAGCGAGGGTAAAGAGGCCGCTTTCGTCGTTGCGGGCGATGCCCGTCACCTGCTCCATGCGCACCTCGGCGCCGAGGTCGGCTGCCTGGGACCGCATTGCCTCGGAGAGCGTGTAGCCGTCCGTGTGCGGAAGACCCGGATAGTTGTCGATCTCGGTCGTGAGGATGGCCTGGCCGCCAAACGCCTCCTGCTCGAGCGTCAGCGCGTCAAGGAGCGAGCGCTGGGCATAGATCGCCGCCGTGAGGCCCGCCGGGCCGCCGCCGACAATGACGAGATCTTTTACCTGTTGGTTATTGCTTCCCATATGAGTCCAATCCGACCGGTGGGAAAGGGTGCGCCGCACTCCCCCGGCCTTCCTTCCCGTGACTGCTTTCCCCTGCTATACCCTACTTTTGGAATAGCATATACGGGCACGGCGCCTGAATTGGGGAATCCCCATGCGAACCCCGCGAGAGGGAAGCTCGCGGGGGGATTGTGGGTGCCGCCGATGGTGTGACGTGGGACCCACGGGCCCACAGAGGGTCTAGCTAACGTGACCTGCCCGCCGCGTCTTTTGGGCGGCGGCCTTCTGGGCTCCCTCCGAAGAGGGCATGGGAAGCACGAGGTTCATGAGGATCCCCACGAGAGTCGAGGTGGCCATGCCGGGAAGCGCATACTGCCCGAGCGGGACGGAGATCCCGGACGTCTCCATGCCCACGCCAAGGATGATGACGACCGAGGCGATCATGAGGTTGCGGTTGGCCCCAAAGTCGACCTTGTTGGTCACGAACATCCTGAGGCCGTTGGAGGCGATGAGGCCAAAGAGCAGGAGGCTCACGCCGCCCATGACGGGCGTCGGGATCGAGCGGATGAGCGCGGCGAGCTTGGGGCAGAGGCCCCCGACGACCAGGGCGAACCCCGCCGCATACCAGAAGACCTGCGTGGAGTAGACGCGCGTGACGCTCATGACGCCGATGTTCTCGGCATACGTGGTGGTTGGGGGCCCGCCGAAAAGGCCGGAGACGACGGTGGAGATGCCGTCCCCGGCAAGCGAGCGCGGCAGCATCGGGCGATAGTCCTTACCCACGATCTCGCCGACGGCAAGAAGGTGGCCGATGTGCTCGATGACGACCACGAGGGCGACGGGGGCAACGAGGGCGACGGCACCCCAGTCCCACACGGGATGCCGGAACGCGGGAAGGCCAATCCACGCGGCGTCGACGACGGCCTGGAAGTCGACGAGGCCGCAGGCAAGCGAGACGACGTAGCCAAGGATGATGGCGAGAAGCACGGGGACGGTTCCGACAAGGCCGCCCGCGCTCGAGAAGATGACGGCGGCAAAGAGCGTTATCGCGGCGATGACCGCCCCAAGCCCATAGAAGGCCGTGGTCCCATCCGGCGCGGTGGTCTGGAAGGCCATGCCGGCCGCCGTGGCGGAAAGCCCCACGCCGATGACGACCATGACCGACGCGACGAGCACCGGCGGGAGCAGCCTGTCGAGCCAGCTCGTGCCCACCAGCCTTATGACGCCCGCCACGGCGAGGAAGACGAGGCCCGCAACGACAACGCCGGAGAGTGCGGCGTCGAGGCCGCGCGTGGCGCCGATGATCACGATGGGGCTGATGAAGGCGAATGAGCTGCCAAGGTAGCTGGGGATCCTGTTCCCCGTGACAAGCAGGTAGCAGATGGTGCCGATGCCCGAGCACATGATGGCCACGTTTGGGTCGAGGCCCGTGAGGACGGGAACCAGGACCGTCGCGCCGAACATGCTCATCATGTGCTGGATGCCCAGGGGGATCGCCCGGGAGACCGAGACCCTGTCGTCGACGCCGATGACCTCTCGTTCGTGTTGCTGCATGCGCCAGACCGCCTAAGAAAGCAGGAAGTAGACGAGGAAGGCGGCCGCAGAGACCCACATGAGCGGCTTGGTCTTCCTTGCGCGACCGGTGACCAGGGCAACGATGACGTAGGCGATGAACCCCATGCCGATGCCGTTGGAGATCGAGTACGTGAGGGGGATTCCCGCGATGACCATGAACGCGGGGAAGCCCTCGAGCAGGTCGGTCCAATCGATGTCCACGACGTCGGTCATCATGAGGAAGCCGACGATGACGAGGGCCCCGCACGTGGCGGCGCTGCTCACGATGGAGATGACGGGGGCGAAGAACGCGGCGATGATGAAGAGGACGCCCGTGAAGACGGAGGTGAGGCCCGTTCGACCGCCGTCGGCCGCGCCGGAGGCGGACTCGACGAATGTCGTGATCGAGGAGGCGCCCACGAGGCCGCCCACGGCAGCTGCCGTAGAGTCGGCGATGAGGATCTCGCGGATGTTCTCGACGGTGCCGTCCTCGTTGAGGAACTCGCCCTGCTTGGCGACGGCCATTGCGGTGCCCATGGTGTCGAAGAAGTCGGACATCATGAGGGAGAACGCAAAGACGAGGAGTATTGGCGTGGTGAGGACCTTGGCGATGGCGACGGTACCGGTGGAGTCCGCCATGAAGGGCGCGCCGAAGGACGAGAAGTCGAGCGCGGAGACGATGCCTGCGGGTGCCTGAGTGACGCCGAGGGGGATGCCGCAGAGGACGGCGATGATGATGCCGATGAGGATGGACCCCTTGACGTCCATGGCGTAGAGGATGACCGTGGCGATGATGGAGACGAGGCCGACGATGAACATGGGACTCGTGACGTCACCAAAGGCGACCATGGTGGACTCGCTGGCAACGATGATCCCGCCGTCGGCAAGGCCGATCATCGCGATGAAGATGCCAAGGCCCACGGAGATGGCGTGGCGCAGCGAGACCGGGATGGCGTCCATGATGGCCTCGCGAAGGCCGCAGAGGACCAGGATGAGGATCGCGCAGCCCTCGACAAAGATGACGGCCATCGAGACCTGCCAGTCGGCACCGTTGATGGCCCCGAGCGTGAAGGCGACCACCGCGTTGATTCCCATGCCCGAGGCGCAGGCAAGGGGCCTGTTGGCGAAGACGCCCATGAAGATGGTCATGATGCCGGCGCCTATGCAGGTCGAGGTGACGGCCGCGTTCATGGGGACGCCGGCTGCGGAGAGCAGGGAGGGGTTAACGGCGATGATGTACGCCATGGCGAGGAAGGTGGTGAGGCCCGCGCGGAGTTCCTGCCCCGCAGACGAGCCCCTCTTCCCCATCTTGAAGAACTTCTCCATGTCTTCCACCCTTTCTGTTCGAAGAGCCAGGGACCATACAAACCAGCCATGGCCGCGCGCGGTCGCAGCGGGATGAGACGAGAGGGCCGTGGGGCGCCTAGACGCCGCTCGAGCCGAAGCCGCCGGCACCGCGATCGGTCTCGTCGAGCTCGTCGACCTCCTCGAGGCGGACGGCGGGGACCCGCTTGATGACGAGCTGGGCGATCCTCTCGCCCCGCTCTATGTGGACGCTCTTGGACGGATCGAGGTTGATGGCGCAGACCTTGAGCTCGCCGCGATAGTGGGCGTCGATGAGGCCCGGGGTGTTGGCCATGGAGAGGCCCTCGCGAAGGGCAAGGCCGCTGCGGGGCTGGACGAAGCCGGCGTACCCCTCGGGAATGGCGATGGCGAGGCCGGTGCCCACAAGCCTGCGCTCGAAGGGCGCGAGCGTGACGTCCTCGTTCGATCGCAGGTCGAGGCCGGCGTCTCCCTCATAGGCGTAGCTGGGAAGCTCGACCGTCGGGTCGATGCGCTTGATGGGGAGTGTCACGTTGTCGTCTGTCATTTGTTGAGGCTCCTCAGCTCCTCGCTGAACTCGTCCACGTCCTTGAAGTCACGATATACGGAGGCGAAGCGTATGTACGCCACCTTGTCCACGTTCACAAGGCGCTTGAGCACCATGCTCCCAAGGTCATGGGAGGCGACCTCGTTGACCCCCTCGTCACGCAGCTCTGACTCGATGTCATCGATGAGGCCGTCGAGCGTCTCGACGGGAACGCTGCGCTTGACCGTGGCAGTCAAGAGGCCGCGCATGAGCTTCTGGCGATCGAACGTCTCCTTGCGGCCATCCTTCTTGACGACCAGAAGCGGCATCTCCTCGCGGCGCTCGTAGGTCGTGAACCGGTAGCCGCATCTGACGCACTCGCGCCTGCGGCGAATGGCATCGTTGCTCTCGGACGGCCGTGAATCAACGACCTTCGACTCTTCGCACCCGCACTTTGGACAGCGCATCAAACCTCCTTGTGGACTTCTAGTAGGAACTTAACACAAGGCGTCCAAGTTTCCACCACAAAGATGGTCCTGAAACCAAACTGGAAAGTAAGGCGTCGGTCCAGATGCGCCTCGGGCAGGCGGCCGAGGCCGGAGGGGCGTCCCGGCGATGCTAGCGGGATGCGGGAACGAGGAGGGCTTGCCCCGGCCGCAAGCTCGACGTGCCCAGGGAGTTCTTCTCCGAGATCCACTTCGCAAGCTCTGCCGTGCTGTATCCGTCGACGCGATGCCGAGAGGCAAGGCCCCAGACGGAATCCCCGGGCTCGACGACGATCTGTTGTGCGGGGAGGGAGGAGAGCGCGGCGTCCATGCGCTCGGAGACGGAGGCGTTGCCCGCCACGAGCGCGGCGAGAAGCCCCAGGGCCACCGCAAGCGTGCAGGCGGCAACCGCGAGGACGTCCCCGCGAGACGCGCGCTGGCGGGCCATGGCCGCCCCGCGCGGCCGACGGGCCCTCCCCGTGGCACCGTGGCCTGCCCCGCCCTCTAGAAGCGTGAGCGTGGGGTAGGAGGCAACGAGGGCCGAGGAGCCCTCGATACCGTACATGCGGCTGGTGTTTGTCATACTGCGCTCCCCTCTCGTGTGCTTGCCGGGACCTTTATACCGTTCGCGCGGGACGCTAATTAGCACCTTGCGTTGGTGACCGAACACCTGTACCCTAGTATCAACGTACATTTGTTCGTGTCAAGCATTATTAGAACATTTGTTTGCAAAAAGGTGCGAGGGCGGCTATGATGGGGTCAGACGAGAGGAGACGCCATGCCAAAGGGAAAGCTCAGCAAGCGTCAGAGGGCCATCTATGACTTCATTTGCACGTACACAGACGAGCACGGCTACCCTCCCTCGGTGAGGGAGATCGGGGCCGCCGTGGGCCTGGCCTCCCCCTCAACCGTCCACATGCACCTCAAGGTCCTCGAGGAGATGGGCCTCATCAGCAGGGATCCCAAGAAGCCGCGCACGATCGAGGTCGTCCCAGACAAGCAGGTCGCAAAGGACGGTAGCGCTCAGGCGAGAATCGCCACGGTGCGGCAGGACGTTGACAAAAACGCCATCGCCCTGCCGCTCGTCGGCCGCGTTGCGGCAGGCGTGCCCATCCTCGCCGAGCAGAACGTCGAGGAGACGCTCACGCTCCCCACGAGCATCGTGGGTGACGCCAGCTCCTTCATGCTGCGCGTGCGAGGGGAGTCCATGATCAACGCCGGCATCTTCGACGGCGACTACATCGTTGTGAAGGAGCAGCATGACGCCCATGACGGGGAGATCGTCGTGGCGCTCATCGACGATTCGGCAACGGTCAAGACCTTCTATCGCGAGAAGGACCGCATTCGCCTGCAGCCCGAGAATGACCACATGAGCCCCATCTATGCGGACAACCCGGTCATCCTTGGCCGCGTGACCGCGCTCATCCGCTCCATCTCATAGCCATATCAGCGCCATGCCAGTGCCATCCCCAGGAGATGCCGAACACGGAGGGTCCGCCGGCGCCAACCCAGCGGTCCAGCGGAGGAGGATAGGCATATTCGACGCGGTGCGGGGCCTCTCCGTCATCTCGATGGTGCTTTTCCACCTCTGCTATGACCTGCGCTTTCTCGCGGGAGCTGACCTCGCCTGGTTTGCCCCTCCCCTGCAAGACGTCTGGCGGGCGAGCATCTCGTGGACGTTCCTGTTCGTCGCGGGCTGCATGTGCCCGCTCTCGAGGAGCAACCTCAGGCGTGGGCTTGGCTACGGCGCCGTGGCCGTGGCAATCTACCTGGCAACGGCGCTTGCCGCCGTGGATGTGCCCATATCGTTCGGCATCATCTACTGCATGTCGGCCTGCACGCTGGTTGCCTGGGCGCTCGAAAGGCTTCGCTGCATGCCCACGGGGCCCGTCTTGGCCGGCGCCCTGTTCGTCTGCTTCGTTCTGCTCCTGGGGCTTCCCTCGGGAACCGTGGGGATAGGCCCTCTCTCACTTGCGCTTCCCCGCTCTCTCTACGAGGTCCCCGGGCTTGCTTGGCTGGGCGTCCCCGGCCCCGGCTTCTCCTCGGGCGACTACTACCCCCTCGTCCCCTTTGTGCTCATGTACCTCACGGGAGCCTCCATGGGATCCTGGCTCAGGGAGCGTGGCTACCCAGGGTGGTCCTGGGATGCACAGGTGCCCATCCTCAACTTCGTGGGACGTCACGCGCTTCTCGTCTACGTGGTTCACCAGCCGGTTCTTCTGCTGCTCACGGGCGTGGCGTAGGAGGCGTGCGGCCCGCGGGCCCGATGGCGTCATCGGGGACGACGTAGGGCGCAAGCGTAGAGCGCATCCTCTCGGAGGCGCTCACGGTGGCCAAGAGGCCCCGCTCGGTATAGACCTCCCTCAGGACCTGGCAGCGCTCGTGGACCATCCTCATGAGGATCCCCTTCGAGAACGGCACCAGGACGGTGAGGGTGTCGTCGCCGCGCGACGCCTCGTGCGCCACGCGATACAGCAGGCCAGCCAGCCCCGTCTCCTCCCGGGCAGAGACGGTCACGGCGTCGGGATGGCGCGCCCGGAGCCCCGCAAGCGCCTCGTGAGAGAGCAGGTCGCACTTGTTGAGGACGAGGACGGAGGGGATCTGGCCCGCACCCATCTCGTCAAGGACGGAACGCACGGCCCTTATCTGCCGCTCCACCCCCGAATCCGAGGCGTCGGCCACGAGCAGGATGAGGTCGGCCGCGCAAACTTCCGACAGCGTGGACTTGAAGGCCTCGACGAGCGTGATGGGGAGCTTTTGGATGAACCCGACGGTGTCGGTGAGCGTGATCTTGCGACCCTCCTCGAGCTCGATCGAGCGCGTCGTTGGGTCGAGCGTGGCAAAGAGCTCGTCACGCACGTATACGTCGGAGCCCGTGAGGGCGTTGAGCAGGGTCGACTTGCCTGCGTTGGTGTACCCGGCGAGGGCCACGCGATAGACTCCCGAGTCCCAGCGGGCCTTGGACTGCACCTCGCGCCGCGTCTCGAGCCGCGCGAGCTCGCTGCGAAGCGTCGAGATGCGCTTGCGCACAAGGCGCCTGTCCACCTCGAGCTGGCTCTCGCCCTGCCCGAAGCGCGACCCGATCCCACCGCGCGTCTGCTCCCCGACAAGGTGGCTCCACATGCCGCGGAGCCTTGGCAGCACGTACTGGAGCTGGGCGAGCTGGACCTGCAGGCGCCCCTCGCGCGTGGTGGCATGCACGCCAAAGATGTCGAGGATGAGCGCGGTGCGGTCGATGATCTTGACGGGGTCGCCCACGATCCTCTCGAGGTTCGACTGCTGCGACGGCGTGAGCTCGTCATCAAAGATTACGACATTGGCATCGAGGTTGCGCACGTGGGAGACAAGCTCCTCGACCTTGCCCTTGCCGATGAAGGTGCGCGGGACCGGGGCGTCGAGGCGCTGCGTGAGCGTGAGGACCACGTCGGCGCCGTCCGTCTCGGCAAGGCGTTCGAGCTCGCCCATGGACTCGTCGAGCGTCCAGTCGGGATTCCTGCCGAAGTCGGCGCCGACGAGGATGGCCCTCTCCCGCACGCGGGCCGTGGGCGTGGGCTCGAAGCGGGCCATGGCTACCCTTCCTCCTTCCGCGTGCCATCGAGATCAAAATCTCCGCGCGCGTCGCTCACGATGAGCTCGCACGCCCGGTCGGCACCCAGCTCGTCGACGTCCACCCACCGCGCGCGGCCGTCCCTTCTCAGCCAGGAGAGCTGTCTCTTGGCATAGTGGCGCGTGCGTCGCTTGACCTCGCCTCGTGCCTCGTCGAGGCTGCACTCGCCAGCTAGCGCGGACAGGATCTCCTTGTACCCGATGGCCTGCCCGGCCGTGCGGGAGCGGTTAAGGCCGCGCGCGGCGAGGCCGCGCACCTCGTCGACGAGGCCGGCCTCGAACATCATGTCAACGCGCTCGTCAATGCGCCGATAGAGCCGCTCGCGCGGCATGGAGACGGCCCAGACGCACGGCTCGTAGTGCGGCTTGCGGCGCCTGAGGCCCTCGTTGTTCCTGGCGTAGCTCACGCCCCCGTCCAGCATCTCGAGCGCGCGCACGCAGCGCCGGACGTTGTTGGGATGGATGAGGGCGGCGCTTGCGGGGTCGCGCTCGGCGAGAATGCCATGAAGCGCGGCCGCGCCCCCCTCGGCCGCGATGCGCTCGTAGCCCTGGCGGCGCTCGCCGCCGGTGACGCCCGCGGGGAAGTCCATCTCGTCGATGACCGCGTCGAGGTAGAGGCCGGTGCCACCGCAAAGCACGGGGACGAGGCCGCGCGCGAGCAGGCCGTCGACGCAGGCGCGCGCGTCCCTCTGGAAGCGCTGGGCCGAGTAGTCGTCGGTCACGTCGGCCACGTCCACCATGAGCAGCGGCACCCCCCTCTCGCCCATCGGCGTCTTGGCGGTGCCCACGTCCATGCCGCGATAGACCTGCATGGCGTCGACCGAGACGATGGCGGACCCAAGGCGCTTGGCGACGAGTCCGGCAAGCGCGCTCTTCCCAGAGGCCGTGGGCCCAACGATGCAGACGACCCGCCCCAGGGCCACAGGCTCGCTCACGAGAGATCGCCCTCGACGGAGCCGCGCAAGTACCAGGTGCGGGCCTCCTCCACGCGGACATGGGCGATCTTGCCCACCGCATCGCCCGCGCCCACTCCGGCGGGAAGGGGGAAGTGGACCGTGCGGTTCTTCTCGCTATGGCCAACCATCACGGACTCGTCTCGCTTGGAGCGCCCCTCGACCAGCACGCCCACGAGCTGCCCCAGGTCCTCCTGGTTGGCGTCGTGCGCCTGCCGGGCCACCTGCTCGGCAAGTCGGTCGAAGCGCCCCTGAATCACCTCGTGAGGGGTATCGTCCGCCATCTCGGCGGCAGGCGTGCCCGGACGGGGCGAGTAGACGAAGGTGAAGGCGGAGCAGAACGCGGCCTCGCGCACGAGCGAGAGCGTGTCCTGGAAGTCCCCCTCGCTCTCCCCTGGGAAGCCGACGATGATGTCGGTCGAGAGCGCGATGCCTGGGATGGCGGCGCGGAGCCTCCCCACCAGCGCAAGGTACTCGTCCCTCGTGTAGCTGCGATTCATCGCCTTGAGGATGCGCGTGGAGCCGGACTGCACCGCGAGGTGGAGCTGCGGCATCACGGCGGGAACCTCCGCCATGGCGGCGATGGTCTCGTCCGAGAGGTCCTTGGGGTTGCTCGAGGTAAAGCGGATGCGCTCGACGCCCGTCTCGCCAACCGCGTGCAAAAGCTCGGCGAACCGGGGCTCTCCGTAGACGTTCCTGCCGTATGAGTTGACGTTCTGCCCGAGGAGGCAGATCTCTCGCACGCCATCGGCGACGAGCAGGCGGCACTCCGCCACCACGCTCTCGATGGTGCGGCTGCGCTCGCGCCCCCTGACGTACGGGACGATGCAGTAGGTGCAGAAGTTGTTGCATCCGCTCATGATGGGGACCCACGCATGGTAGCGCTCGGCACGGTGGCTGGGGAGGTCGGTCGAGAAGCCGGTCCCCGGCTCCTCGGTGTCGACCTCGATGACGCCGGGCCGCTCGCCAGAGGCCTCCGCGAGAAGCCTGGGGAGGCTCGCCAGGGCGCTTGTGCCGAAGACCACGTCGACGTTGGGGATGTGGGCGCGGAGCCTCTCGCCGTCGCGCTGCGCGATGCAGCCGCCGACGGCGACGATGCGCCTTCCCGAGGGGGGCGCGGGCGCCGAGACCATGGCGGAGGCCTGCCCGTAGAGGCGCTGGTCGGCGTTCTCGCGGACGCAGCACGTCATGTACACGACGATGTCCGCGTCGTCGGGGCTGGCAACCTCGATGCAGCCGCACGAGTCGAGAAGTCCGGAGACCCTCTCGGAGTCATGCATGTTCATCTGGCAGCCGAATGTCTTGATGCTGTAGGTCTTGCCGACGAGCGTCTGGGTGTCAGGGGATGCCATCTACGCGACCACTCCCCTGTCGTCCATGGTGTCAGGCGTGGCGCTGTGGGGCGTCAGCCTGTGTACGTACACGGCAAAGCGGATCGCCGTGCGCTTCTCGCCCCCGATGTCTATGTCGGAGAACGTTGGCGCGCAGGAGACGTCGACCCCGGTGGGGATGAGGAAGCCGCGCGCGATGGCAATGGCCTTCACGGCCTGGTTGACGGCGCCGGCCCCGACGCACTGCATGTTGACGGGGACCCCGTCCTTCACCATGCCGGCAATTGCCCCGGCAACCGAGGCCGGGGAGGACTTGCTCGAAACCTTCAGAAAATCCATGCTGTTGATGCTCCAATGGTGCGGTGCCTGTCAGTGTGGCGCGTTTGGCTTCCGTGGCGATGGTCCATATAGGAATGATTGTAATGTCCCAGCTACCCAATGCAAACGTGAAGTGCGGCAAACAGGGTGACAGACGATGGGGCGGGCCTAGTCCGCATCCTCGAGGTCGAAGGTCACGGTGATGCGCCCCCTGCCGACCCTCACCTTCGGGTTGTTGACGAGCGAGACGTAATAGCGGTCCTCGATGAACGAGAAGTCCTTGGCGAGGACCCGCGAGAACTCCTCCGCATCCGGCTTTGAGATCCTGAGGCCGCGCCTGTCGCGGTAGAGGTCGACGGGCTTTGGCCCGGCAGGGGCATCGGCCTTGCGGAGCATGCGCGAGGCGACGCTTCGCAAGGGGCGAACCTGCCCGGAGACCACGCGATGCGCCGTGCGCTCGCTCATCTCGAGGCCAAGGCGCGTGCAGACCGACAGGAGCTCCCGGGCGTCGGCGGCGGCGCGGAGGCGCTCGAGCACCGGCAACGCGGAGAGGTCGTCGATGAAGAGGAGTTCCGAACCGTCCACCGAGGGGGTGACGCGAGCGCGGGCGGTCGCTGCCATCTCGGCCGGCGAGCCAACGTAGACCTCACAGCTCCCGTACTCCTCGAGCGCGAACTCGCAGCAGGTTCTCACGATGTTGTGGGGCCCACGGGCGCAGCAGCGCCGCCCATCCCCGTCCTCGCCGAGCGTGGGCCAGGTGGACTGGTCGCTGCGCTCGGCGAGCTTGGTGGCGTCGGTCACGACCGAGATGGACGCGCCCTTGCCCGGGGCGGAGGAGGCCACGCGCGCAGACTCGGCGTTCTCCCGCACGGAGTAGAGGGCCATGCCGCGTCCGTGGACCCCCCAGCGGTCAACGTGGACGCTCTCGAGCTTCGAGGTCACGCGCGCCTCGAAGACGCGCCCCTGCATGTCCTCCGGGATGCCCGCGCCATCGTCGAGGATGGTGGTGGTGCGCAGGTCCCCCTCGCGGGAGGTGGCGACGTAGATGCGCTTCGCGCCGGCGTCGCGAGAGTTGCGGAGGAGCTCGATGACCATGTCCTCGACGCAACGGATGTCGTGCTTCGCCTGGCGGCGCTCCGCCTCCGCGACGCGGAGGCGGACGTAGCCCTCGCCGAGGTTCTCCTCGACGCGAAGTGACCGCTCGCCGCCCATGCGCGCGACGAAGTCGGCCAGCCCCGTCGCGTCCGGGCCCTGCTCCCCTGCCACCGTGCCGTCTCCCGCTTACTTGGCGACGCCGACGGCGCGGGACTCGCGGATGACCACCACGCGGACCTGGCCGGGGTACTCCATCTCGGCCTCGATCTGCTTGGCGATGTCATGCGCCAGCACGGTTGCCTGGGCGTCGGAGATCTTCTCGGGCTCGACCATGACGTGGAGCTCGCGGCCGGCCTGCATGGCATACGTGCGCTCGACGCCCGCGTGGGCGTTCGAGATCTGCTCGAGCTTCTCGAGGCGCTTGATGTAGGTCTCGGCGGACTCGCGGCGGGCGCCTGGGCGGGCGGCGGAGATGGCGTCGGCGGCCTGCACCAGGACGTCGAGGACGGTGTCCGGGTCTACGTCGGCGTGATGGGCCTCGATGGCGTGGACGATCTCGGGGCGCTCGCCGTAGCGGCGGGCGAGGTCGGCGCCGATGACGGCATGCGGGCCCTCGACCTCGTGGTCGATCGCCTTGCCGAGGTCGTGAAGGAGGCCGGCGCGCTTGGCGGGCGCGGTGTCCATGCCCAGCTCGGAGGCCATGATCCCGCAGAGCGCGGAGACCTGGATGGAGTGGGACAGGACGTTCTGCCCGAAGGAGGTGCGGTACTTGAGCGCGCCGAGGGTCTTGACGATCTCGGGATGGAGGTCATGGATGCCGGCGTCGAAGGCGGCCTGCTCGCCGGCGTCGCGCACGCGCTCGTTGACAAGGTCCTCGGCCTTCTTGTACAGCTCCTCGATGCGCGCCGGGTGAATGCGCCCGTCGGCGATGAGGTTCTCGAGGGCCACGCGCGCGGTCTCGCGGCGGACGGGGTCGAAGCTCGAGAGGACGACGGTCTCGGGGGTGTCGTCGATGACGAGGGAGACGCCGGAAACCTGCTCGAACGTGCGGATGTTCCTGCCCTCGCGCCCGATGATGCGTCCCTTGAGGTCGTCGGAGGGGATGTGGACCGACGTGACGGTTATCTCGCCCGCCTGGTCGGCCGCGCAGCGCTGGATGGCGGTTGATATGATCTCGCGCGCGGTCTTGTCGGCCTTGGCGCGCACGTTCTGCTCGGACTCGCGGAGGATCTGGGCCTCGTCGCGGACGCTCTCGGCGCGGACGCGGGCGATGAGCTCGTCGTGCGCCTCGTCCTGGGAGAGGCCGGCGATGCGCTCGAGCTCGGTGGTCTGCCTGCCCTCGAGGGCGTCGAGGTCGTTCTTGCGGCGGTCGAGCTGGCTCTGGAGGCCGGAGAGCTGGCGCTCGCGCTTGTCCAGGGCGTCGTTGCGGCGGTCGAGGGACTCCTCGCGCTGCATGATGCGGCCCTCCAGGGATTGCAGCTCGCCCTTGCGCTTCTTCTCCTCCGCCTCGGAGTTCTGCTTGAGCTGGAGGATCTGCTCCTTTGCCTCGAGGACGGCCTCCTTCTTGGCGGTGTCCGCCTGGCGGCGCGCCTCGGACGTGATGCGCTCGGCCTCGCCGCGCGCGTTTTCGACCTGCTCGCTGGCGGACTTGAGCTTGGAGTTGCTCTTCCCGGCGAGGAGGAAGGACGCCAGCCCCGCCCCCACCAGAAGACAGATGATTCCTATGAACATTTCCATGGCCACTCCTCAGATGACGAATTCACGGGGTTGTTCAGGAGACCCCAGCGCATGGCGCTGGGGAACCCGCCATCGGGGTATCCGGCCGCAGATGCCAAAAAACATGACGTTCCATGATGCTGATGCGGTGAAGCAAATACAATGCACAGCTGGTAAACCAGCGGAAGATACGCTCTCAGGCGTTTTCAATCATATGTTCGCATTTGATGGCTGTCAAACAGTCGGGGTACCGTCCGCGCCCAAACCGTGGACGATTCACGGAATATACGAGCCGGGCGCGGCGGGCCCGCGATCACAAGCCCTCGGTCTCCCGCCGCTCCTCGAGGACGCGACGGGCCGTGCGCGTGGCAAGCCCCAGGGGGAACCCCCGCGTCGAGAGGGACCGCACGATCTTCTCGTAGTCGTTCTTGCCGGTGAGGCGGCGCCTGGACGCAAGCTCGTAGGCCGTCTTTTCCTCGGACTCCTGCGTGAGGTAGAGCCCCGGCCAACCGGGAACGCCATCGGCATCGATGCCGCGGCGCGAAAGCTCGCGCTCGATGCGGGCCCTCCCCCATCCCTGCGCGAGCTTGGACCGGATGAAGGCATCGGCAAAGCGCGCGTTGTCCACGAGGCCGCACTCGACCGACCTCCTGCACGCATGCTCGACCGTCTGGGGGGCGTATCCGTCCCTCAGGAGGCGCGCGGAGAGCTCTCCCACGGAGTAGTCCCTGCGGCCGACGAGCGATGCCGCACGCTCCATGGCGCAGGCGCGGGACAGCTCTCCCATGGCATGCAGGAGCTCCGCGCGCGAGGAGGGCAGGAGCCTGCGCCCGCGGGCCTTGGCGTCGAGCGCGCGCGCGACCGCGACGGGCACGCCGATGTGCTCCTCGCCGTGCTGCGGCGTCCTCACGACGACCTCGCCGCGGGGCGTGGCCTGCCCCAGACCGCGCGAGCCCCTCTGCGGCAGGCGAACCTCCCAGTCGAGGGCCGTCTTGGGCCACTCCCCCTTGGCGGCGCGGGTCACTGCCGGGCGTCCTCGGATGCGCCGGCCGCGTCATCGACGGGCGCGCCAACGCGCTCGTCACCAAGCACGAGACCGCAGGCGACGCGCACCTTATGGTCAATCTCGTCCATGAGGTCTGGGTTGGAGGCGAGGAAGGCCTTCGCCGCCTCGCGGCCCTGGCCGAGGCGCTCTCCCTCGTACGTGAACCAGGAGCCTGACTTGTCGACGATCTGGTACTCCACCGCCATGTCGAGCGCCGAGCCCTCCTTGGAGATGCCCGTGCCGTACATGATGTCGAACTCGGCCGACTTGAAGGGGGGCGCGACCTTGTTCTTGACGACCTTGACCCTCACGCGGTTGCCGACGACCTCGCCGTTGACCTTGATGCTGTCGACGCGCCTGATGTCCATGCGCACCGAGGAGAAGAACTTGAGCGCGCGGCCGCCAGGCGTGGTCTCGGGGTTGCCGAACATGATGCCGATCTTCTCGCGCAGCTGGTTGATGAAGATGCAGGTGGTGTTTGACTTGGCGAGGGAGCCCGCGAGCTTGCGGAGGGCCTGGCTCATGAGGCGGGCCTGGAGGCCGACCGTGGTGTCGCCTATCTCGCCCTCGATCTCGGCGCGGGGGACGAGCGCCGCCACGGAGTCGATGACCACCACGTCGATGGCGCCCGAGCGCACCAGCATGTCGCAGATCTCGAGCGCCTGCTCGCCGGTGTCTGGCTGCGAGATGAGCACCTCGTCGATGTCCACGCCGATGCGGGCCGCATAGCCGGGATCGAGCGCGTGCTCGGCGTCGATGAAGGCGACGACCCCGCCCATCGCCTGGGCCTCGGCCAGAATCTCGAGCGAAAGCGTGGTCTTGCCCGAGGACTCGGGGCCGTAGATCTCGACGATGCGTCCGCGGGGGACGCCGCCTATGCCCAGGGCGGCGTCAAGCGCCAGCGAGCCCGTGGGGATGGCCTCGACCTCAAGGCTGGCGTTGTCGTCGCCATAGCGCATGATGGCGCCCCTGCCGAACTTCTTCTCTATCTCCTGCGTGGTGACCTCGAGCGCCTTGTCGCGCTCCTCCGTCGTCTCGGGGTGGTTGATCTCCTTGACCGTTCCCTTGCTCCTGGCCATGCCTGCTCCTCATCTGTTGGCTGCCCACCGATGATATACGAACACCCGTTCGTAGTCAACATCGCTGCCCACAGCATACGCGAGGGACCTTGCACCATTCTGACGCCGCGCGGACACGATGCTTGCACAGCGCCGTCACGTTCCCGCCTCGTACGCCTGTCTACCTGCAATGACCTCGCTTCCCGAAAGCGAGCGCGGCACGCGGGGACTCGTGGGGGGACGGAGGGGCTAGCCCCTCTCGGCAGACTCCCGCACGCCCTGGGCGAGAAGCTCAAGCGCCCGCCTCACGGCTTGGGCGCGAACCCGCGCCCGCCCGCCCTCGAAGAGGTTGGGGAAGGTGCGCGTGCCGTGCGGCGTCGCAACGCCCATCCAGACGGTGCCGACGGGCTTGCCCGGCTCCTCGCCGCCGGGTCCCGCGATGCCGGTCACCGAGACGGCGACGTCGCAGCCGAGCACGCGACGGGCCCCCTCGGCCATCGCGGCCGCGCATTCGCTGGAGACGGCGCCGACCCCCGGAGCCTTAAGGATGCTGTCGGATACCCCCAGGACCTCGTGCTTGACGGGGATCGCGTAGCTCACGACGCCGCCTCGCAGCGCCTCCGAGGAGCCTGGGATGGCCGTGACGGCCGCGGCCACGAGACCTCCGGTACACGACTCCGCCGTGCCCACCGTCACGCCTGAGGCCCGGCACGCCTTGACGAGCGCCTCGCACGCGCCGAGCGTCTCGTCGTCGAAGGTGATCGAGGCGACCATGCTAGCGCCCCCCTGCCACGTATGGCCACGACTTCACAAAGTAGTCGATGCCCGACCAGGCCGTGAGCACGACCGCGGCGACCATGAGCGCCTGGCCGAGAAGCCCCAGCGCGCCTGCGGTGTCACCTGCGGGAAGCGCCATTGCGAGGAGCAGCACCGAGATGGCCGCCATCGTGACGGCCGTCTTGCCCTTGCCGAGTGGGGAGGCCGCGATCACGGTCCCCGAGGTGGCCACGACCATGCGCAGGCCGGACACGAGGAACTCCCGGGCAACGACCACGAGGAGCACCCACGAACAGACCACCCCGCGCTCGAGGAGAAAGCAGAGGGCAACGACGACGACGAGCTTGTCGGCGATGGGGTCGAGGAACTTGCCGAAGGTCGTGACCTCGCCTCTGCTGCGAGCGAGGTAGCCGTCGAGCTTGTCGGTGAGCGAGAGCGCCACGAACAGGAGAAAGACGCCCGCCGACCAGGAGGAGCCCACGCCCGCCGCGGGCGACATCTCGGCGACGAGCAGCCACAGGGGCACGACGGCCACGCGCGCGCAGGTCACGACGTTTGCCGGTGTCCAGACGGGGGGCGTCTGGCGACCGTCCCCGCTAGAGGCAGCCCCGCTCATCGCGCGCCACCTCGCCTTCGACGACCTCGCCCACGAGGTCGTAGGTGAACGAGTCGACGAGGTCGCAGGTCACGATGTCGCCCACGGAAAGCTCGCCGCTCCCTATGTGTACGACGCCGTCGGAGTCCGGCGCCTGGAACCAGGCATGGCCCGTGAGCTCCGCGCCGTCCGGGCCCTCCTCGATGCCGTCGACGATGACGCGCACGCGCTCGCCGACGTGCCTCTCGGCGGCGGCGAAGCCAAGCTGCTCGGTGAGGTCCACGAGGCGCTGGGCGCGCTCGAGCTTGGTCTCGTCGGGGACCTGGTTTGGCATCGTCGCGGCGCGCGTGCCCTCCTCGGGCGAGTACGCGAAGACGGAGCAGTAGTCGAACTCCTCGTCCTGAAGGAAGTCGAGCAGCTCCTGGGCCTCCTCGTCCGTCTCTCCGGGAAAGCCCGCCATGGCCGTGGTGCGCAGCACCATGCCGGGGATCTCCCGGCGCAGGTGGGAGAAGAGGGCCGAGAACTCCTCGGCAGAGCCCCTGCGGCCCATGCGCTCGAGCACCGAGGGGGAGCAGTGCTGGATGGGGATGTCGATGTAGGGAAGGACCTCGGGGACGTCGCGGATGGCGGAGACGAGCTCCTCGGTCATGCCCTCGGGTTGCAGGTAGAGCACGCGGACCCAGCCGTCGTAGGGGCGCACGACCCCGGCCACCTGGCGCAGGAGCGAGGCCAATGTGCGAGGCTCCTTAAAGTCGGAGCCCCAGATGCCGGTGTCCTGGCCGATGAGCACGACCTCGCGCACGCCGCCCTCCATGAGGGAGAGGACCTCGTCGCAGATCTCCCCGGCGTCCCGGGAGTGATAGCGCCCGCGGATGTAGGGGATGGCGCAGAACGCGCAGAACCTGTCGCAGCCCTCGGAGATCTTCACGTAGGCGCTCGCGCCGTCGACGGTTCGCAGCGCCCCCTGGGGGACGCCCGGCACGGCGTCGCGCGCAAGCCCCAGGACGCCATCGACGACGCCGACGATGCCGTCCTCGTCGTCGGCGTTCACGAAGGCGGAGACCTCGGGCAGCTCGTCGGCGAGGGGGGCGCCGTAGCGAGAGGGCACGCAGCCGCACATCACGATGGGAAGCGCGCGACCCCCCTCCCCTTTCCGCTGGGCAAGCTCGAGGGTGGTGTCGAGGGACTCCTGCGTCGCCGAGACGAGAAACGAGCAGGTGTTGATCAGCGCGGCGTCGGCCTTGTCGGGGTCGTCCGTCTCGTCGTAGCCGGCGCGCAGGAGCAGCGCGCGCATGCGGTCGGTGTCCACCTCGTTCTTGGCGCACCCACGGGTGATGAAGAGAATGCTTGGCATTGGCTGACCTTACCGGTAGTTGACGTACTGGAGGGGCTGGCCGTAGTCGTTGCCGCGAAGCAGGGCGATGACCTGCTGGAGGACGTCCTTGGACGGGAAGCTCACCCTGAGCTTGTCGCCCTCGATGGCGGCCTTCGCCTTGAGCTTGGAGTCACGGATGTCCTTGGAGATCCTCTTTGCCAGCTCGGCGTCGATGCCCTGGACAAGATGGCCCTGCTGGCGGACGCTCATACCGGAGGCAGCCTGCGGCTTGTCCCAGCGAAGCGCGGTGAGGTCGACGCCGCGCTTCACGAGCTTGGAGCCGAGGATGTCACGCACCTGGCCCGCGACGAAGTCCGAGGGGGCCTCGACCGTGAACGACCCCTCCCCCTTGGCGAGGGCGAGGCGCGCGCCGGTTCCCTTGAGGTCGTAGCGCTGCGAGATCTCGCGCGTCGCCTGTTGGTAGGCGTTGTCGACCTCCTGCATATCGACGACGGAGACGACGTCGAAGCTCGAATCCTTGGCCATTCGCTGTCCTCCTTCGGCCGCCCTGCGGCCCATACGGCCCCGCGTGCGGGGCGCTTCCCGATGCTTGCGGGCGGAGCCTGCGGCCGCCCTCCGCCGACGCCCGCCCTAGTTGCCCCTCGACGTGCCCCCTGTGCCAGACGTCGAGGTGGTGCCGGCAGGTGCCTGGGAGCCAGGGGAACTCGACGCGCCCGAGCCGCCCGGCGAGCCCGGCGAGGCGTCGGGGGAGCTGTCGTCCGCCGCGGGCGCGGGCGTCCCCTTGATGGTGAGCGAACCGATTCCGGAGGCCCTGGAGTCGAAGCTCCTCTGCGTGCCGTTCTCGGTGACGGTGACCACGCCCGGGTTGCCCGCGCGGATGGTGATGGAGTCCGTGACGGTGTAGCTCTGCTCCCAGGGCCCCGTGACGGTGCTCGCGACCTCGCTCGCGCCGTCGTTCGTCACCTCGAGCCACGAGGTCTCGCCGTTGGCCACGGAGACCGTGACGTCCGTTTTGGCCGGCGCGGGCGAGTCGCTGGCGGACGGGGGGCCGGCGCCCGCCGCGTCACCGGTGATCGTCGTCGTGGTGGTGGTCGGCGTGGGCGAGGAGGGCGCGGGCGTCGACGTCGAGTCCGTGGAGGCGGAGTCCGTGGACGTGGAGCTCACGGGGACGGTCGCCTTGCCCTCCTGTGGCGTCGTCCTGCTGCTCACGCACGAGCGGACCGAGAAGACGATGATGAGGGTGAGGGCCAGCGCGAGCGCGCAGATGACAAGCAGCGTCGTGCGCCGGTCGTCCTGCCCCCCGCGGACCCGGCCGCGCCCGGAGAGCCGGTCTCGCTGAGTGTCTGCGCGCCGGCGCACCTTGGGCCTGTCGACGCTGGCGATGTTTCTCGACGAGCGCCGCCCCGAGATGGTCGAGGCGCGGTCATAGGGCCTCGCCCCGTCATCGTAGCGGAGGTCGTCGGTGTACTCGCCGGCGCGGACGCTCCTCGTGCTCACGCTGTCGCGCCCGTAGAAGCGCCGCGCCCGCGACTGGTCGCGACGGTAGGCCCGGACGGTCTTGCGCCGCTCCTCCACGCCGTTCTGGCCCTCGCGCAATAGGCGGTTCGCGGGGTCGTCCACGCGGCGCCTCTGCTGGGCGTACCTGCCGCGCTGGCGCGAGGCGTAGCGGTCCCCCTCGCGCCCTCGGCCGTCGTCGCGGTCGCGCTCGGGCGTGGAGTTGTAGGGCCGGCCGTAGACGTAGGCGGCATGCGAGTAGGACGGCGACTGGCCTCTGGAGCCAGCGGGGTGGCTCGAGCCCGCAAGGGGCACCGAGGAGGGCGTGCGCGGCCTTGGGCCAGAGGTGGTGGCGAAGGCGCCCATGTCGCCGGCCGGCCCGCCGGACGTAGGGAGGAGGCCCCGGTACTGCACGTACGCCTTGGGGCGCGACTCGGCCTCGTTCACCACGTCGTAGCCCTGCACGCCGCGGCCGGACTGGGTGTCTCGGGTGCGGCGGCGCAGCTCGTGGGAGGAGGTCCCGTGGACGTGCTCGTAGAGCTCCTCCTGGAAGAGGTCGACCACCTCGCGGGGGTTGAGTCCCAGGTAGCGGGCATACGAGGAAAGCATGCCCTGGGCGTAGCCGCTCTGGGGGATGTTGCCGAAGTCCCCCTCCTCGAAGGCGATGAGGACCTGCTCCTTGAGCTTGAGGACCTGCGAGGCCTGGCCCACGGTGAGGCCAAGCTGGCGGCGGCGGTCGAGAAGCATCTCGCTGAAACGCGGACGCGACGGCATGGCGGGCTACACCTCCTCGAAATCCTGCTCGGCGGCCTTGAGGTCCTCGAGGCCCTCCTTGTCGAGAAGCACCTCGCGCGGCTTCGAGCCGTTCGCTGGCCCCACGACGCCCTTGTTCTCGAGCATGTCCATGATCCTACCCGCCCTAGCGTACCCCACCGAGAGCGCTCGCTGCAGGCTGGAGGTGGAACCAAGCTGAGAGTTCACAACGATGTCGGCGGCCTCCCAGAGCAGCGGGTCGTCAGCCGGTGCGGCTGGGTCTCCCGCGCCTCCCGGCGCCATGGGCGAGACGGCCGTGAGGATGTCGTCGTGGTAGTCGGTGTCGTGGTGCTCCTTGATGAAGTCCACCACGCGCTCGACCTCCCCCTCCGAGACGAAGCACCCCTGCGCGCGGCGGGGGCGCTTGCCGCGCAGCTTGTAGAGCATGTCGCCATGGCCGAGGAGGCGCTCGGCGCCCGTCTGGTCGAGGATGATGCGCGAGTTCATGCCGTTGTCGACCGAGAGCGCCACGCGGTTGTCGATGTTGGCCTTGATGAGACCCGTCACGACGTCGGCCGAGGGGCGCTGCGTGGCGACGACGAGGTGGATGCCGGCCGCGCGGCCGAGCTGGGCGATGCGCACGATCGAGGCCTCGACGTCCTTGCCGGCGACCATCATGAGGTCGGAGAGCTCGTCGATCACGATGACGAAGTACGGCATGTGCTTGGGGGGGTTCTCCATGTCGGCGTACTTGTCGCCGTCCACGTCGCGGTTGTAGGACTTGATGTCGCGCACCTTGTAGTGCTCGAAGACCTTGAGGCGGCGCTCCATCTCGGTGACGCCCCAGGAGAGCGCGCTCGCCGCCTTGTTGGGCTCGGTGACAACGGGAACGTAGAGGTGGGGCAGGCCGGCGTAGTAGGTGAACTCGACGCGCTTGGGGTCAACCATGATGAGACGGACCTCGTCGGGCGTGGCGCGCATGAGGACGGTCATGACGATGCTGTTGAGCAGCACGGACTTGCCGGAGCCGGTGGTGCCCGCCACCAGGAGGTGGGGCAGGCCGGCGAGGTCCACCACGACGGGGTTGCCCTCGGAGTCGCGGCCGAACGCCGCCTCGAGCGGTCCCCCCTTGACGTAGGGCAGGACGTCGCCCAGGTAGACGGGCTGCGTCGTCTTGTTGGGGATCTCGATGCCCACGAGCGAGGTGCCGGGGATGGGAGCGAAGATGCGCACCGAGCGCGAGGCGAGCGAGAGCGCGATGTCGTCCTGGAGGTTGGTGATCTTGCTCACGCGCTCGCCCTCGCCCATCTCGATCTTGAAGGTGGTGACCGAGGGGCCGGCGACCCAGCCCACGACGCGCGACGTGAGGCCAAACTCCTCGAGCGTCCCCTGGAGCTTTGCCGCGACGGAAGAGAGCGCCTCGTCCGACTCGGCGCTCACGCCCGAGTCGGGGTTCACCTTGAGCATGTCCGCGGGTGGGAGCTCCTTGTCGTCGTCGGCCTCGGAGGGCGCGGTCGGCGCGGAAGGCTTGGGTGCATGGCTACGGTCGGCAGGGCTGGCGCCGGCCGACTGCTTTTCTGCGGACACGCGGGGCGAACGTTTTTTGGAAGCCCTCGTGGGGGTCTCGAGCGGCGTCGTGGGCGCCGCGTCGAGCAGCGTCGTGGCGTCGGCATCCGGCTCCCCCCCATCGGCGGCCCCGCCCCTCTTCGGGCGGCCCCTGCGGAGCACGCTCGTCTTGCGCGCGCCGATGAAGGAGGTCTCGCCCTCGCCCGTCTCGTCGAAGAGCGACCCCTGGGCGGACGGCGCGGGGGCGGCAGGCCCCGCCGGCGCCGCCACGGCCTCGCGGGCCGCGGCGCGCTCCTCGCGCGCGAGGCGGCGGCTCTCGGAGGCCGCCTGGGCGCGCAGGTGGATCTTGGCGACGGCACCCGAGATCGAGAACCCGCAGACCACGGCCCCGGCGACGATGACGCCCGCCAGCACGACGTTGCCGACGATGAGGCCCACGAGCCGGACGAGCGCGTACGCTATGCCACCGCCCACCCAGCCGCCGGCCGACTCGAGCGCGGGCGCCGCCAGGGCGGCTTCGGGGTCATCGGCGACGCCGGGGTGGTTGAGCGAGAGCATCGCCAGGATGGCGAGCACGATGAGCACGAGGCCGGCCGCCACGCGGCCGGAGATGGGCCCGTCGTCATCCATGAAGAACGTACACGCGAAGATGAAGAGCGCTATGGGGGCGAGAATCGCGCCCGTGCCAAAGAACAGCGTGAGCACGCGGCCAACCACGCTCGTCACGATGGCCGAGGTGGGGGCGACCAGTGAGACGAACATGGCCACGGCCGCAACGGCCAGGACCACGCCGATGATGTCGTTGGCCGTGGACGAGAGGCCCTGCCGCGCCTTCTCGGCGGAACCACGGCCGCGCGGTGCCCGACGCGCGCCGGACCCCTTCCCTACTGCCTTGCCTGCTGCGTTTGATCTGCGATTCGAGGGCATGTGCCTAGACCTCCATCACGACCGGTATCACCATCGGCCGCGTGTGCGTCTTGCTCCAGAGGAAGTTAGAGAGCGAGTTTCTCACGCCCTTGCGAACGGTGTCAATGCTCGCGCCGTTGCCCTTCTCGAGGCGCTCGACCTGCCCGCGCACGAGGGCGCGGGCATCGCCCATGAGGGCCTCGTCCGTGGCGAAGGAGACGCCGCGACCAGAGAGGTCGATGGTGTCGACGGAATGGTTCCTCGAGCGGATGGCCACCACGCAGGTGATGACGCCGTCCTGGGCCAGGCGCTGACGGTCGCGCAGGACCACCGGGTTGGCGTCGGTGATGGAGAGGCCGTCGACGTAGACCACGCCGGAGTCGACCGAGGGGCCGCGACGGGCCTTGCCGTGGCGAACCTCGAGCGAGTCGCCGTTGTCGAGGATGAAGATGTTCCTCTCGGGGACGCCCGCCTGCTTGGCGAGCTTGGCGTGCGCGCGCAGGTGCTGCGCCTCTCCGTGGACCGGCATGAAGTTGCGCGGCTTGACCATGGCGAGCATGAGCTTGAGCTCCTCCTGCGAGCCGTGGCCCGAGACGTGGACCAGCGCCTGGCTCTTGTCGTAGATGTCACAGCCCAGCTTCGAGAGCGAGTTGACGATGCCCTGGACGCTCTTCTCGTTGCCCGGGATGGGGTTGGCCGAGATGATGACCGCGTCTCCCTCGTGGATGGAGAGGCTCTTGTGCTCGCCGTTTGCCATGCGGGCGAGCGCCGAGAGGGGCTCGCCCTGGCTGCCGGTACACAGGACCACGATCTGCTCGTCGGGAAGCTTCTCGAGGTCGTAGGCGTCGATGATGTTCTCGTCTGCGATGCGCAGGTAGCCAAGCTCGCGGGCCACCCTGGTGTTGGTGACCATCGAACGGCCCGTCACGACGACCTTGCGGCCAACCGCAACCGAGGCGTCGCAGATCTGCTGAAGGCGGTGGATGTGGCTCGAGAACGAGGCGACGAAGACGCGGCCGGGCGCGTTCTTGATGATGTGGCGCAGCGCCGGGCCGACGGCGGCCTCGGAGGGGGTGAAGCCGGGGCGCGTGGCGTTGGTGGAGTCGGAGAGCAGGACGTCGACGCCCTCCGCCGCAAAGCGGTTGATGGCGGCGTAGTTGGGGCGCACGCCGTCGATGGGCGTCTGGTCGAGCTTGAAGTCCCCCGTGTGCATGACATTGCCGGCGGGGGTGTTCATGAAGATGCCGAAGGCGGCCGGGATGGAATGCGTCATGGCGAAGAACGCGATGTTGAAGGCGCCAAGGGTGATGGTCGATCCGTCCTGGACCTCGCGGAACTTGGGGCTCTTGATGTTGTGCTCGGCGAGCTTGCCCTCGATGATGCCGAGGGTGAGCTTGCTGGAGTAGATGGGGACCTTGCGCGTAAGGTCCTGCAGGAGGTAGGGCAGCGCGCCCGTGTGGTCCTCGTGGCCGTGGGTGATGATGATGCCGCGAAGCTTGTCCTCGTTTTCCAGGACGTAGGTGTAGTCGGGGAGGATGAGGTCGATGCCGGGCTGCTCGTCGTCGGGGAACATGAGGCCGGCGTCGATCATGACCATGTCGTTTCCGTACTCGAACACGGTCATGTTCTTGCCGATCCCGTCAAGACCACCGAGCGGGATGATCTTGAGGGCGGTTTCTTTCTTTGGCATTGCTGGGGAGGTCCTTTCCTCGTGGTCTATACGTGCGGCATGAGCCGCTATTTAGTGAGCGGTCCTGATGGCCGTGCGCCACCAGCCGCAACAGCTACGGTCTGTGCCAATGGCCGCTGGGCGAGCGCATTGGTGCTCTAGCCAACCTATTGTAGCCAAGACGGCGCGGGCGTGGTAAGGCTCCACGATGATTGCGGACGCCGTCTCGGCGACGGCGCGAGGCGGCCGCCCAGGCCGTCGTCAGCGAGGGGGCCTGCCGATGAGCCTTCGCAGGACGCCGAGGGCACCGCCGCCAGAGGGCACGTCCACGCCAGAGGGGGCGTCGAGGAGCCATTCCGCCTGGTCTGGATGGCGCTCTGCCAGCTCGCGCAGGTGCGCCTGGGCCACGTCTCTCATCTGGCGGTAGCGCCTGGAGCCTTCGCCGGAGGCCACGCGGGCGTCGGCACGTCGGGCGAGGGCGAGCACCCCGTCGAGGGGGTCGCCGCGGGCGGGCTCGATGCGCCGGTCATAGCGCTCGTACGCCCGGTCGCGCACATAGCGCCAGAGCTCGCCTGTCACGGCGTCCGCGGGCCACTGGGAGAGCAGCATGTCGACGGCCTGGGGGAGCTCCGATGCGGGAAGCCCGTCGACCATCTCGTTGGAGACGTTCTCGTAGATGCGGTCGCGCGCGTCGGCGACACGGTCCGGCCAGTCGTCGCGCGGCAGGTCGGCGGCGTGCTCGCGCGCAAAGTCCCGCATGAGGCGCCACCCCTTGAGCTCGCGCTCGGAGGTGCGTCGCAGGACGTCGAGCGTCTCCCGCGCGCCAAGCGTCTCTCCCCTGCCCAGATGGTAGACGTACCACGGGGCATCGCCGAGGGCCACGTAGGAGCTTGCCAGGGCGTCAAGGATCATGCAGAGGTAGATGTCGTCGGAGAGGAGCAGGCGGGTCTTGGCGGACATGCCCCACGCCCGGCGCGCGAGGTCTCCGGCATAGAGCTTGTGGTGTACGTGCCAGTCAAAGCTCCCCTGCTCGGAGAAATGCGTGCGGAGTATCTCTGCGCCCTCGAGCCGACGTGGCTCCGGCGTGAGGAAGCCCTGCATGCCGGCGGCGGCCTGCCGTGCGGCATCGCCCTCGGGAACCACGAGCACGCCAAAGTGAACGATGTCCGCCTCGCCCGCATGGGCCATCACCTTGGCGAGCGCCCCCGCGGCGAGCTCGTCATCCTGGTCGACGAGCGTCACGTACTGGCCCCTGCTGGCCGCGACGCCGGCCTGCCGGGCGCCAAGCGTGCCGAGGTTCTCGTCGAGAAGCACCGGCCTCACGCGGGCGTCGAGCGCCGCGAGCCGCCCGATGACGTCGCGCGTCTCGTCGGTCGAGGCGTCGTCCACGCAGATGAGCTCGAGGTCCGTGAAGTCCTGTCCCAGCACGCTTGCCGCACATTCCTCGAGGTAGCGCCCCGCGTTGTACGCGGGAACCACCACCGAGAGCGCCGGAGACGCCTGGCTAGTCATCGTAGGGCCTCGTGGGCACGATGCCGCCCTCGGCGACCACGCGCAGGTGCTGGCCGTAGCCGCTCTTGCCATACCTGTCTGCCGCGTCCAGCAGCTCGCCCCTGGATATCCAGCCGTTCTCGAAGGCTATCTCCTCGGGCACCGAGACGGGCAGGTCCTGCGCCTCCTCCACGGTGCGCACGAACT
>SFGZ01000038.1 GCA_004557505.1 Coriobacteriaceae bacterium
GCGGGGAAGAAACTGGAACAGCAGAGCCAGAGCCGGGGAGAGGGCGGCGAGATTTTTGTATGGATTAGGGATGCGGGAATTTGCATATGTTTCCGCGGAGGAAAGCTGTTATCTGAATCACGATGAGCGCCGCACCATTGTGCTTTGCCATATGCCCCCTCTTCTCTGTACTGACACAATTGAGACGTGTGACTACACCAATTGACTGCCTGGACTTGATAATGGTTCATTTGCAACGCCACAGTTAATGACAGTAAATTTACTAAACCATTTACTAAAGCTCTAATAGTTCAGTTGGGGGTGGTACCGGAAATCCGTACCAAACGATGAAGCTTGGAGGATTGCGTGTACACCCTTGAACAGAGGACCAGGGCGGTCGAGCTCTACATCAAGAACGATGAAGCTTGGAGGATTGCGTGTACACCCTTGAACAGAGGACCAGGGCGGTCGAGCTCTACATCAAGCACGGCCTCAAGGCGGCGACGACGATAGGGGAGCTGGGCTATCCATCCCGCGTCCAGCTCGCAGCCTGGCACAGGGAATGGCTCGAGACCGGGGGCTCGCTCCACGAGAGGAGCAGGGCCTCCGAGGCGTACTCGGCGGAGCAGAAGCGGGCCGCCGTCGACCACTACCTGGAGCACGGCCGCTGCAACGCCTACACGAGGCGCGAGCTGGGGTACCCCAAGAGCTACCAGAAGCTTGCCGACTGGATCGAAGAGCTGGCGCCTGGCGAGCGCAGGACGACCGAGCCCAGGACCTTCACCCTCGAGCAGAAGCAGCGCGCCGTGACGGCGCTCGTCGGGCGGGCCGGGAGCGCACGGGAGATCGCGGACGAGGCCGGCTCGTCCCGGTGTACCCTCTACAAGTGGAAGAGGGAGCTGCTCGGAGAGGGGCCCGACATGACCGAGGCCAAGCACGACGCCCCCGCGCAAGGCGCGGGCGACGGGGACGGGAAGGCCGTCCGGGCGACGCAGGCCGACATAGACGCCCTCGAGGCGAGGAAGAGGGAGCTGGTGGAGGAGCTCCGCCGGCTCGAGATCAGACGCGACGTGATGGAGGGTGCCTTGGAGCTCCTGGGAAAAGGGGCGGGCGCCGACCCGGCAAACGAGCTCACGAACAGGGAGAAGACGCTGCTCGTTGAGTCCCTGCGGCCGAAGTGGGGGCTCTCGGAGCTCCTCCGCGCCCTCGGCATGGCCCGCTCGAGCCACCAGTACCAGCTCAAGGCGATGAGGTCCCCGGACAGGGACGCCGAGGCGAGGGAGATGGTCTGCGCTGTCTTCGACGCCAACGACGGCACCTACGGGAGGCGCCGCATCCACGACGAGCTCAAGGCGCAGGGCCACGTCGTCGGCGAGCGCAGGATAAGGCGGATAATGGCCGAGGAGAGGCTGGAGGCGCGCGGGAAGGCGAAGCCGAAGAGGGGCTACAGCTCCTACGAGGGGGAGGTCTCGGAGCATCCCGGCAACAAGGTCGGGCAGGACTTCGAGGCGGGGCTTCCCAACTTCCTGTGGCTCACCGACGTGACGCAGTTCTCGATACCCGCGGGAAAGCTCTACCTCTCGCCGGTGCTCGACTGCTTCGACGGCGCCATCGTGAGCTGGACGACCTCGAC
Organism: Coriobacteriaceae bacterium; assembly: GCA_004557505.1. Taxonomy (GTDB): domain Bacteria; phylum Actinomycetota; class Coriobacteriia; order Coriobacteriales; family Atopobiaceae; genus Tractidigestivibacter. Next base: position 1,613 of record SFGZ01000038.1, read on the forward strand.
GTCGCCGAACGCCGAGATGGCCAACTCCATGCTCAGGGCCGCGCTCGACACGACCACGGACCATGAGCGCCGCCACCTCGTGATCCACTCTGATTGCGGCTGCCACTACCGCTGGCCTGAGTGGATAGGCATCTGCGAGGAGGCCGGCATAGCCCGATCGATGTCGCGAAAGGGCTGCTCGCCGGACAACTCCAGGATGGAGGGTTTCTTCGGCACCATGAAGACCGAGATGTTCCACGGCAGGGACTGGGCGGGCGTGACGCTCGACGAGCTCGGGAAGAGGATCGACGCCTACATAGAGCGCCACAACACGACCAGGATCAAACGGTCGCTCGGCTCGATGAGCCCGCTACAATACCGACGGAGCCTGGGGCTGGCGGCCTAGGCGAGGAGGTACGGAAAAGCGGTACCACCCCC
>SFGZ01000039.1 GCA_004557505.1 Coriobacteriaceae bacterium
CACACGGTTGATGATCTCCTCGCGCACGTTGTCCACGCCCGTGCGGCTTGCCGCATCGAGCTCATAGACATCCGGGTGCTCCCCTGCCGCGATGAGGCGACACTGCTCGCATGTGCCATCGGGAAGCTGGCCTGGCCCCTTCTCGCACATGAGGGCCTTGGCCAAGATCCTTGCCATCGTCGTCTTGCCGGTGCCTCTGGGGCCGCAGAAGAGATAGGCATGAGAGACCCTGCCTTCGAGCACAGCATGCTCGAGCGTCGATACCACATGCTTCTGTCCGACGACATCCTGGAAGGTCAGGGGCCGGTATTTTCTGTAGAGCGATTCCATCTGGTCTCCTGGAGGGAGGGTATGTGCTCAGTCCAGTATACGCGCGCACCCGTCTGACAGAAAGCCGGGCAGGCAGAGCCCCAGATCCAGAAATGTCCCTGCACTCTTGCACAGGCATCTCTGCAAGACGTACAATTGTTCTTAGAACAATTGTTCTTCAAAAGCTGTATATGCAGTGCAAGGGCACTCGTGTCGCTCCAATCGCGAGAGTGGGGCGACATATGGCTGCCTACGAGGAGCTTTTCAGTTTCGCGTCCGTCCTGTTCGCAGCAATGACAATCGGACTCTGGGTGGGCTGCCACACCGGACGAAGCGGAAAAGAGCCGTCCTTTGCCTGAGCGGATAGCGGCCACTCTCCAAACCTTACAGCAGTCAAAGGAGCGGCCAAATTCCCGCTGCCACGGGAGCCGTCTGCGCTATCCATTCTGCCGTGCCGCTGCCTTAACCGTGCACAGAAAAAGGGCTCTCTGAAGCTTCTGGTGGGTAGCAAAGACTGCCCATCCGACCCCGCAAGCGGGATGATTCCGTCGGCGGTGGAGGCGCTCAGCCGTCTGCGCTCGTGGACGACGCACTCGAACATGCCGGCGGTGAGATTCCGGCGCCTCGCGGTGACGGGACTGGCGAATGTGCGTTGGTGCGGATGGGGGCGGTTCGCAGTCCCGTCGGGCGTGGACGTGAAGACCGTGAGCGCCATCCTCGGCCACTCCAACGCCGCGATGACCCTCAACGTCTACGCGGATGCACTCGCCGACAGCAAGAAGGTGATCATGGGCCTCATGGGCAGGATCATGTCCGCGGAGCTCTCGTAGGCCGCAGAATCAGGCATCGCCAGCCGCAGGACGACCAGATGGGCGGGTTTGGAAATGGACCAACAGAACAAGGACGGGAAGCCGAAGCTCGACCCCGAGGGGCAGATAGCCTTCCTCAGAGGCAAGGGGGTCACGTTCGAGCGGATGGACGAGGCAGACGCCATGCGCTACCTCTCGCGGGAGTCGTACCTCTTTTCAGCGTACGCGTACCGGACGCTCTTTCCCAGGCGCGTCGGAGGGGCGCACGACGGCGAGTACGCGAACCTCGACTTCTGCGACCTGGTAGACCTGGAGCGGCTCGACCGAGAGCTCAGGGCGGCACTCCTTCCGCTCGCGCTCGACGCGGAGCACCTCGCGAAGGCGCGGGTGCTCGACGAGGTGGCGAGGCGGCGAGCGTTCCCGGAGGGAGGCAGAGATATCGAGGCTCCGGCGCGACGAGTACTCAGGCGACCTCCAGAGGCACTATGCCGGGGAGATGCCGATATGGGTGCTGCTCGAGCTCTCCTCCTTCGGCACTGTCGCGGACGTGTACCGCTACTGCGCAAGCCGCTGGGACGACGCGGCGATGCTCGACGAGCACTACATGCTCAAAAAGGCCAGGGATGTCCGCGACGCCTGTGCCCACTCGGCCGCCATCATCAACGGGCTCGGAACCAACGGCCACGTTGCGAGGCCGGCGCCAAGCGAGCTCACGACCGCTCTCCGCGAGGCGGGGTTTTCGAAGCGGTCACGCTCCTCGCGCATGAGAAACCCGCGACTCCAACAGATAGCGACGCTCCTGCTCCTCCACAAGCGCATGGCCGGGGGGACCGAGCTCGCCGACGAGGGCTCGGCACGTCTCCGTCCCCTGGCAGACGACGTGAAGGCCGTGCTCTCCGTCACCCGCCCCGACGCTTCCGCAGAGGCGTCCATGGAATTCCTCGTCGAGCTGGTTGACCGCTGGTTCTGAGTGGGTATAGTGAATACAGATCGCAAAACCCGAGAGGGTTTTATGTGGCGGGGACGCGTGAGCGCCTCCGCCTAATTTTTTGGCTCTTCGCTGTTTCTAGTGGGTAGCAGATGAGACGGCAAGCTGGGCCAAGAAGTCCAGGCGGCCGAGCCCCATCGACCTCCCGAAGAGCTGCGCCAGCATCCCGGTCTGTGCGTCCATGCACGGCTCCGATCGTCGCATCCGCCAGTCGACGGAATCATACCGCCTGCGGGGTCGGCGGTCGGGAGGAGCAACCTGTGCTACCCACCAGATGTTTCAGAGAGCCAATCATGACCACCCGCATAGCGGGTGGTTTGCTCTTAGGGTATAACCCTAAATAACCGGCCAGGGACTCAAGTCCCTGGCCTTCACTTCGTTCAGGCCC
>SFGZ01000040.1 GCA_004557505.1 Coriobacteriaceae bacterium
CCGTCGTACCAGGTGATCTGCGGGTGCCTGACGTAGCCGGGGTCCCCGGCGTCCCCCGTCCCGTCCCAGCGCTCGGAGGCCTCCGGCACGAACAGCCCCATGACCTCGAGCACGTGCTCCTCGGACGGCGGCTCGTCGTCGCGCCTCGCAGGGTCGCACTGGCGGCTCTCCATGTTGTAGAGCGCCATGCCGACGTAGGGGTCGTAGCCCTCGGGCTCGGTCTGGATGTCCATCCTCCTCCCGAGGCCCCACACGCCCGCAAGCAGCTCGTGCACGGTGTGAGCCCATTCCTCTGCCGTGCCGTCAGCGGGCAGCATGAGCGTGACCATCGCCTCGGGCTGCGTGAAGCCGTTCGCGAGGTAGGCCTCCAGCTCGTCGGGCCTCCAGTCGCGGTCGCCCACGTAGGGCTGCGTGAGCCTGACGCCGGTACTGGGTGTAGTCGTCCTCAAGGACATCAGCTAGCTTGCCGGTGCTCGCCACCGTTGAGATATCGCAGCCGAAGACCTTTTCTGGATCCGCTGTGGGGCAGGCACAAAGCTCATAGGTGAGCTCGTCCGAGTACGACGACGGATAGGACGTCACCTCCGTGCCCCCCGCCTGGGAGAACCCCTCGCCGTAGCGCTCCCCCAGCGCCGCGAGGGCGTAGGCGAGCGCGTCCCCGCCGTCCGCTATGGTTATATCCGGCACTTTTTTCTCCTCTCTCAGCAGGCCACAGCCCGAGAGGAGCGACGCGGCGGCGAGGCCCAGGGAGGAGAGGACGAGGGCCCTCCTGCTCAGAGTCGCGGTCATCGCGGCATCACGGGGTGGCCGTCGTACCAGGTGATCTGCGGACGACTGACGTAGCCGGGGTCCCCGGCGTCCCCCGTCCCGTCCCAGGTCTTGGAGGCCTCACTAAAGATTGTCTCCCCCATCCTCTCGCGGATGTAGCCGACGGACGGCGGCTCGGGACCCCGGCCCCGGACCTCGTTCTGCGAGGAGTCGAGGATGTAGATACATGCGCTGGCCGAGATTCCATATGCCCTCGAGGCACTCGTGGACCGTCCGCGCCCACTCCTCTGTCGTCCTATCCGCCGGCATCATGAGCGTCACGTCCACGCGCGGGTGCGTGAAGCCGTTGCTCACGTATGCCTCCAGCTCGTCGGGCCGCCAGTCGCGGTCGCCCACGTAGGGCTCCGCCATCTGCACGCTGTAGCCCGCGAGGCCCGGGAGCCCCCGGACCACGTCCAGGAACGGCCCCTCCATCTGGTCCTTGAAGCGGTACTGGGTGTAGTCGTCCCTCGAGGACGTCGGCCAGCCTGCCGGTGCTCGCCACCGTCAGGATGTCGCAGCCGAAGACCTTGGACGGGTCGGAGTCGGGACAGGCGCAGAGCGTGTAGATGAGCTCGTCAGTGTAGTCGGGGACGTAGGACGCCACCTCCGTGCCCCCCGCCTGAGAGAACCCCTCGCCGTAGCGCTCCTCCAGTGCTGGGAGGGCATAGGCGAGGGCATCCTCGCCGTTTGCTATGGTTATATCCGGCACCTCTTTCTCCTCTCTCAGCAGATTGCAACCTGAGAGAAGCGACGCGGCGGCGAGGCCCAGAGAGGCGAGGATAAGAGCTCCCCGGCGTCCCCCGTCCCGTCCCAAGCTTTGGAACCCTTCGTCGTAAATGATTTCATATCCTTGAGCACCTGTTCCTCACTCGGCGGCTCATCATCGCGCTTCGCGGGATCGGACTGGCGACTCTCCATATCGTAGAGTGTCATGCCGCTGTAGGGGTCATACCCCTCAAGCTCGGTCTGGATATCCATCCTCCTCCCGAGGCCCCACACGCCTGCAAGCAGCTCATGCACGGTGTGAGCCCATTCTTCTATCGTGTTATCGGCAGGTAGCATCAGCGTGACCATCGCCTCAGGCTGCGTAAAACCGTTCGCGAGGTAGGCCTCCAGCTCGTCGGGCCTCCAGTCTCGGTCGCCTATGTAGGGTTCTATGAGCCTGACACAGTAGCCTGCTACACCCGAAAGTCCCCGGACAACTTCTAGAAATGGGCCCTCCACCTGATCCTTGAAGCGATGCTGGGTGTAGTCGTCCTCAAGGACATACGCCAGCCTGCCGGTGCTCGCCACCGTTGAGATATCACAGCCGAAGACTTTTTCTGGATCCGCTGTGGGGCAGGCACAAAGCCCATAGGTGAGCTCGTCTGAGTACGATGACGGATAGGGCGTTACCTCTGTACCTTCCGCCTGAGAGAACTTCTCACCGTAGCGCTCCTCCAGTGCTGGGAGGGCATAGGCGAGGGCATCCTCGCCGTTTGCTATGGTTATATCCGGCACCTCTTTCTCCTCTCTCAGTAGATTGCAACCTGAGAGAAGCGATGCGGCGGTGAGGCCCAGGGAGGCGAGGATAAGAGCCCTTCTGCTCAGCATCATGGCATCACGGGGTGGCCGTCGTACCAGGTGATCTGCGGGTGCCTGACGTAGCCGGGGTCCCCGGCGTCCCCCGTCCCGTCCCAGCGCTCGGAGGCCTCCGGCACGAACAGCCCC
>SFGZ01000019.1 GCA_004557505.1 Coriobacteriaceae bacterium
GCCGTAGGACACGTGGCCCCCGCCCACGACGGTCCCCGTCACGCGGGCGGTGCGCGGGTCCCGCGCGCCCCACCGCGAGCGTATGCGCGCCGCCACGGCGAGGAGGGCGACGCCGACGGCGACCATGGCTATCCCGACGACCAGCGTGACCATCGGAGCGTTAGGGATGGCCGTGTACGTGACCTTCCAGTGCATGTCTCCTCCTTCTTGCTCCGGCCCCGGCCGATCTCCCCATCGCTGTCGCTTCGGCCATGGGCACGACGTCGGGGCCGCCGATGATGGCAGGCGCAGCCTCTTGTCAGCCGGGTGCAGAGGCCTGCCGCGACTGCCTGCCGAGCTGGTCGTACGCTCCCTCAAGCTCCCTCATGAGGCGACTCCGCTCCTGCCGGATGCGGTCGGAGAGCTCAAGAAGCTCCGTCGGGCAGCCCCGCCCGAGTTCGAGCGCATCGGACTCGATGTCCGCCAGGGTGAGGTCCCCTGCGCGGCGAACGCCGTCCTGGACCTCCGAGAGGCACTCCATGGCGCGGGCCATCTGCTCGAGCCGGGCCTCGTCGGGGCCCTGCCGCCCGGGCTGTGCGTGCGCGTCTTTCCCAACGGCGCCTCCCGGCAGCGCCTTGTCCATGTGTTTCCCCGGCACTTCCCAGCGCCCCCTATCGCGCCGCTATGTGGCCGTCCTCGTCGACGTAGAGCTCTCCCAGCCCGCCGAGCCTCCTCTTGAAGAGGAGCTCCTCCTCGTCCTGGAAGCCGATGAAGAAGACCGTGTCGATGGCGTCGTGGTCGAAGAAGTACAGGCCGTCCGGGCTTGTGAGCCCCTCGGGGAAAAGACAGCCGGAGTAGTCGTAGATCCTGCTGTCCCCGGCCCTCGCCTGGATTCGGCCGGTGACCATAAGCCGCTTGTTGCCGTCCTTGAGGAGGATGACGGACCCGAGTGGGAGAAGGTTCTCGTACATTGCAGAGATCAGTCCTTTCGAAACGGAGGCCTACGTTGTCCCGCGTCCCGTGATTCTAGTGGAAGACGCTGTTCCAGGCCTTGATGGCAAAGTCGCCGAGGGCGCCGGGGAACCCGCTCCAGTCGACGTTCACGGAGACGCCGGCGCCGAGCCCGAGGCCCGCGCCAATCTCGAAGTTCGCGGAGTGTCTCGTGACCTCCCCGCCACCCTTGAAGCCTGCGCCTCCGGCATCACCTTCCACCTTGACGTCGACCTTGATGCCCATGAGCGTGACGCCGCCAGAGACGCTCCCCTTGACGGCGTAGGTCTCGGCCTTCGCCTTTGCGCTGATGCCGTCTGCACCTACGGACGCCTGGGCAGAGAGGTCGGCGGTCAACACCTTCCCCTCCGCCTTGGCGTGGACGTTGTTCTCCTCGGAGCCGTAGCTGGCCTTTCCCGAGGCCTCGAGAAATGATACGGACGCGCTCGCCTTCGCGAGGAGGTTGGGGTTGACCTTCCCGTCCTCGTCGAAGATCCCGCCGCCAAGCTCCCCCTTGGCCGATGCGGAACCGACCTTGACGTCGGCCTCGGCGCTGCCCCTGCCGGCGCGCATCTCGCCGTGCCCGTGCGCACCGCTGAGCTCGGCCTCGATATATGCGGACTCGTCGCACTTCGGCTTGCCGTCCTTGCCGAAGGTGTGCTTGAACTTGCCGGATGTGCCAGCGCGTACGGTGACGTTGCGAAATCCTCCCGATAGCTTGCCGCTGGCGACCCCGTCCCCAAGAGAAAGCTCTTGGGGCGAGATGCTGCCATGAAAGAGCTCTTGCTTGGGGTTGGTGAAGGCGTTGACCACGAACCCGCCAAGCGCATAGGGCAGCTCCTGGGGGACGAGCGGGGAGAGGTACGCCTCCAGTCCCGTGAGGCCCCAGGACCCCGTCTGGTTGTAACGGCCGACCGCCTCGTCCGAGACGCCCAGCTGGCGCCGGTCGACGCTGTCGTAGTAGCCCTGGGCCTCGGCCTCGTACTCCTCGAAGCGCCGCAGGACGAGCTCGTAGTGGGTGATCCTCGAGTTCTGGGCCTCGATGAGGCTGTCGTAGTAGGAGTAGATGGCACCGAGTCTTATGGGGCACACCAGCTCGATCAGGCTGGCGCTTCGAAGCGCCTCCGACTGCTCGCGCCTCAGCGAGTCGACGCTCTCCCGCGCCTCGTCGATGCGCTGCTGGGCGACGTCGGTGTCGAGGACCCCCGGGCTCGTCTCGGGGAGCCCCGCCACCGCGGAGGAGTTGCTCCTCTCCGCTTCCTTAAGTGAAGAGTAGAACGCCTTCTGCGCGTAGAGCACGGGGACCTGCCCCCGGATCCTCGAGACGAGCGCATCAGACGCCACGCCCGAGAAGCCGACGAGCGCCATGCGGGAGAACTTGTCTATCTCCGCCTGGCAGCGGCCGATCTGCTCCTCGAGCCTCGAGGCGTTGGAGTCGAGCACGCCGGTGGCCTCCGCCTTCACTATCCTCATTGCCGACCGCCCCCGGCAGCGGCACCGCGCCCGCCCGCCGTGGCGCCGGGGACGCCCGGAAGCCGGAAGGCCGCCTTCTCGTCCGCCAGCCGCAGGGTGCCGTAAAGCCGGCCGATCGCCCCGGCGTCCCTCTCGACCGTCTTGCCCCACTCGGACAGGGACCGGGCCATCTGGGCGCATATCCCGTCGTGGGTGCCGCTCGCGGCAACGGGGAGGACGCCGGAGATCTCGCCTATGGAAAACGACATGTAGTCGGCCTCGCCCTGCCAGACCTCCGCGATCCCCTGCTGGGCCGCGGCCTCGCTCCCCGAATTTCACCCGACATCTGCCACACCCCTCCCCGGAGTACGCCGAGAGACACTCGCACCGCTATGGGAACCATGACAGCACGATATTGCTATTCTGACATTTTTCTTTAATCATGGTGACGGAGAAGTGTAGAAATAGTAGAACATAGCAATGACCCTAGACATTAACAAAAGTGTAGCATGGGCAACGTACCAGCATATTCAGTTAGGAAGGACGTCCGATGAGTACCAGCTACTCCGTTCACGTGGACCTTGGGACCTTCAAGCAGATGTTCGTCGCGCAGAACTCCAATCTAATGCGCGTTTCCGGCATCATCCTGGCCGTTGTGGGTGGCCTCGGCTCTGCCCTCTTGGTAAGTATGGGAGGCCTCTTCGAGCTGCCTGAGGTGACGCTTGGGCTTCTCGCGCTGTTTGCGCTTGGGCTTCTGCTCGCCGTCCATCCCGTGATGTCACTCTCTGGCAGAAAGGGCGTGGTGCAGAGCTGGTTCTCCAGGCACGGCGAGGCCCAGGCGTCCATGCTTCCCCTGTCTGCGCTCTCATGCGACTACCAGGTGAGCATTGAGGACTACGGCTTTGTTGAGACCTCCTCCTCCACGGTCAACCGCATCCCCTGGTTTGTGCTCTCTGGCAAGACGGCCAAGGTGCCCGGCGGCGTCTGCTTCCTCAGGGACAAGGGCAAGGACGGCTCTGCCATCTACAACCTCATCGGCATCAACTGGGCCTTTAGGAACGAGGACGTGAACGGCCTGCTGTTCGTCCCCAGCGATGCCGCCACCCCCGAGCTCCTCCAGCTCATCTCCTCGAGGGTCCGGGAGTCCCGCGCAACCTACGGAGGCCGCAAGGGTGCCGAGCGGGCCAAGCACGATGATGGCCTTGCCGAGTGGATGCTGGGGCCCAAGACGGCGTAGCGGGCGAGGAAGAGCCAGTCAAGATGCAGAGAGGGGTTGCGCTGCCGTGAGTGTCCCGTCTAACCAAGCGATGCCTGTCGACAAAGCCCAGGATGCCCCACGGGCGGGAATGGTCGTTGGCGGCAGGTACCAGCTCCTCACAGTCATCGGCACGGGCGGCATGTCCACCGTCTACCTGGCGCTTGACAAGGTGCTTAACAAGCAGTGGGCTGCCAAGGAGATCAGGCGCGTCGAAGATCCCCAGATGCGGGACCTCATCGTGAAGAGCATCGTAACCGAAGCCAACATGATCAAGCGCTTTGATCACCCGGCCATCCCGCGTATCGTGGACATTGTCGACGATGCGGGAACCCTCTACGTGATCATGGACTACGTTGAGGGGCACGCGCTTGAGAGCATCCTCGAGACCATGGGGCCGCAGCCGGAGGATGCGGTGGCAGACTGGGCAATCCAGCTCTGTGATGTCCTGGAGTACCTGCACCAGCTTGACCCGCCCATTATCTATCGCGACATGAAGCCCTCGAACGTGATGCTCAGGCCCAACGGCAGCGTCTCAGTCATTGACTTTGGCATTGCTCGTGAGCTCCACCGGGACGGGGGGAGCGGAGGGCCCGAGGATGAGGACCTTCTCGGCACGCGGGGCTATGCTCCCCCCGAGCAGGCCGACCCCAATTGCGAAACCGATGCGCGCTCGGATGTCTACTCGCTGGGCGCGACGATGTTCTCCCTGCTCACCGGCAAGAATCCGGCTGACATGCCCGAGGGCTTGCCGCCCGTGCGGCAGATATGCCCGGAGCTCTCGGCTGGCATCGAGCTTGTCATTGCCCGCGCGACCCAACCCGATCCCAAGGATCGCTACGCGGACTGCGCCGAGATGGCGCACGCCATCATGCACCGCTCTGACGAGGACGAGAGGCGGAGGGTTGCCCTTGGGCGCACGTGGAAGCGGTTCGTGGGGCTTGCCGTTGTGGCGTGCATTGCCCTTGCCATGGGAATCGTTGGCACCACGGGCCGGATTGTCATGACCAACGGCGACTACGACCACTGGATGGAGGTTGGCAGGCAGAGCTCGAGCACAAGCGAGGCGGTGGCAGCCTACGAGCGGGCAGCCCAGATCAAGCCTGGTGAAACCGGTGCCTACAAGGGCCTTGTCGGGCGGTTCCGCGATAACGGCTCGTTCACAACTGACGAGGAGGCGCAGTTGAGGCTGGCGCTTCTTCCCAACCTTGCTCAGGTGAGCTCCTCGAAGGACTATGCGGACCTTGCCTTCGACATCGGCAAGCTGTACTGGTACGAATTTGGCGTCGACCCATCCGAGGCGGCGTCGCTCGACCGAAGCACGCAGCTTGAGGGGCGCTCGGCGCGCATTAGGGCGGCAGGCGAATGGATGCGTGCCGCAGCAAGCGACCCAAGCTACGAGAATCACGACATCGCCCAGGTCTACGCCGACATCGCGGACTTCAACTCCAACATAGTCCCGCTCATCAACGAGGGGTCTGACCAGGGGGTCTACAGCCCCTACTTCTCCAACCTCCAGACGCTCGTCTCCTCCATGGCAAACTCCGAGAACGATGTCATGAAGCTCGAGACCGCCAACCTGGTGCTCGACTCCCTCACCACGTATCCGCGCAAGTTTCGTGCCGATGGCATCTCGGAGGATGACATGCATGCGGTCGCCGGAGACGCGCGCCAGCTTGCGGAGGGCGTTTTCCCCACCACGGCGCTTCTCGACGCGGAGCGCGCGGGCGCGCTGAGCACGGCAGATGGCGTTGACCAGGCAATCGCTGACTCCTTTGTGGACGCAAGGACGGTGCAGCAATGAGTGCGCAGGCATTTGGTTTGATCGAGGTAGTCGGGTATGCCTTGGCGGCGGTGTTTGCGGTGGCGGCTGGTGCCTACTACGCCACCCATCACGTTCGCGAGGTGCGGGGCGAACTCACGGGGGCAACGGCACGCGCCGCCATCCAGGAGATGCGCGAGAGGGGCGTGAGCCGCCTTGCCGGCGGAGCGCTTGCCACTCCGGGAGATGGCGCGGCTCCGTCCGAGGTGCCCAGCGGGAGCCTCCACGTGCGCTTCTTTGGCACTGGAGGCACTGGCGTGACGCGCAAGGCCGTCGTTGCCGAGGGGGCTGCCGGGCAAACCCAACGGACAAGTTCCGAGTCCGGCACAACGCTGCTCTCGGACGCCGCCGCGCCTCCCTCCGAGTCCGGCACAACGCTGCTCTCGGACGCCGCCGCGCCTCCCTCCGAGTACGGCACAACGCTGCTCTCGGACGCCGCCGGCGGCGCCCCGGACTCGGAGTCCATGACAACCCTGCTTGGAGGCGAGAGGCCAGATGGCTCGGATGGACGGTAACGCAAGAAATTCCCCCAGGCACCGCTGCGGAAGCATTGCGGTGGCGCTTGGCCTTGGCCTCTCCCTTGGGCTGACTCCTGGCCTTGCCACTCCCGCCAAGGCGGAGGGAGCGCCCTCCGCGCCCGTCCCCTCGGCGCTTGAGATGGTAAACGGAAGTGCCGCCTCGTCAGGCGGCGCTGGAGGCGAGACGGCCACCTCCGGAACCGTGCGGGACCCCGCTGCGCCTCAGGATCCGGGAACCGCTCCCCAGGCGTCGCCAACCTTTGTGGTGAGGCAGAACATGCCGGCCGTGATCGTGCCGTATGGCGTCGACGTGCCGTCATGGCTCAACACGGCGCAGAGGCAGGGCCTGCTCTTCTCCATGGCATCGTGGGACCACGAGTCCGTCGGAGACTGCTTTGACGATGGAAGGGCGCTCGTCCTTCGCGACGGCGCCTCGTATCCCGCGGTGACGGCGGAAGGTCGTCTCTCGGACTTCCTTGACTGGGGAGCCGTGCGGGGGGATGACGTGACGACCCCCAGCATCACCGACCTCGACGCCAGGGTCACACTTCCCCGGATGCCTTCGACGGCAACGGACGTTCCCCCTGCTCCCAGCGAGGCGCTCTCGTCACTTGAGATGCGCGAGTGGGGCGCAACGCATGCCGTTGTGGTGGGCACCCGTGAAGACGGCAGCGCCTATGTCTGGCAGGATGCCCGAGACAGGAGCCTCCATGTGGGTGATGCGGGCTCCGACGCGGCCTGGTCGCTCTCCGACACCTACCAGCTCTTGCCCGATGGCGCCTTTGCGAGCAGAAAGGCGGGCGAGAGGGTTGCGCTTGGCGCCCTGAACGACCACAGCGCCTACATCAAGCTTGGGGATGACATCACGGCTGCAAATCCCGTCACCGGAGCGCGCACAAGCTATGAGAGGGGCCAGGTCCTGCGCGTCCCCATTGTCCAGGACACCCGGCCCCCTGCGATTGTCGGCGACAGCCTTTCCGCTGTCCTTGCCTCTGGTGACGCCATCCAGGAGGACACGTGCTGGATCTCCAGGAGGACCCTCACGACGGACAGCGGCGGCATCAAGCTCAGCGTGCGCGTGGACGATGCTGCCGTGCCGGATCCAAACCCCAATGGCGAGGAGGTCTCGGGGGTCGACGGCGAGAGCGCCGTGCTTGAGATTGGCGGCAAGACCGTCCAAGGGAGCGTCGCCGGCGGTACGGCAACGTTTGTGCTTTCGGGTTCGACCCTTGACGGCGAGGGAACCTACGACCTCAATGCGGCGACCGTCCGCCTTGCAGACGTGGCGGGCAACCACACGGCGGCGAGGCTCTCCGCCCTACTCGCCGCCTCGGGCGACCCTGTCGTGAGCTCCATCTCGAAGCTGCGCATTCTCCCGCCACCCTCCATGGGAACTTCCGTGTCATTGGTTGCCACAGGGGATGACGATGACCCCACCAACGAGGACGGATCGGTCTCGCTGAGCAATGCGCCAAGCGTGAGCGTGGCCCTTACGGTACACGACGCCCTCTTCTCGCAGCTCTCATCCATAGATGGCTGGGCGCCTCTTGCCGTGAAGGTCGACGGCGCCGAGGTGGCCGTGAGCCCAGGCAGCCTCACAAGGGTCAGGGGCGAACGGGACACCTATGCCTGCAAGCTTCCTGCCATCACCGAGGAGGGAAGGCATACCGTCGAGGTCACCTATTCCGGTGCCGCGGCCAAGTTCAAGAGCCTTGTGCCCATGTTCGCCGGCGCCTTCCCCAGAGACGCCGTGAGCTTCACGATTGACCGGACCGCCCCAGAGGTGACGGCCGCAAGCGTGCGGGGTGGCATTGACAAGGACCGCGTGGGCAGCCTCGGCTCGCAGGGAAGCGCCCTTGTCACGTCCGAAGCAACCATCGATCTTGTCGTTGACGATGCCCCCGGAGCGGGTGCCCAGGTTGCCTCGGGGGTCTCCGAGTCCTCGGCAACGGTGACGCGCCTGGAAGGGCCGGATGCGACGAGCGGCGACCAGGTGTCGCTGGGGCCGCTCTCGCAGGGTCAGGCAGGCTCGTATGCGCTGACCCTTGACGAGGATGGCTGCTATCCCCTGAGCGACATCCGCGTCACCGTCGCTGATTGCGCCGGCAACAAGAGGACTGTCTCTCTTGCCGACGTGGCGGGTGCGTCGGACTGGGGCATCTCGGCCATCGCCGTGGAGAGCTCCGCCCCCGTGTCGGAGGAGGAGGGCCTCTCGTACGGCTTTACCGTACACACGGATGACCCCGACCAGGTTCGTCGGGTCTCCGATGGCCGCTCGTTCTTCCCACCCGCCTCGAGCGTGTCCTTTGCGGTCAAGGATTTCTTCATGCGAGCGATTGTGGGCACGCCGGGCTTTGGGGATTGCTTCTCCGCAACGCGCACGATGGCAGGCGTCTCGGGCGAGGGGGTGCCGGACATCGCGTTTGGTCCCGATGGCACGAGCAGGTTCGAGGCCGTCGAGGGCAGGTCCGGTTGGTACCAGCTTGAGGTGCCCTTCTCGGAAGGCGACCTTCCTGACGGATGGTACACGGCGGACTTCCGGGGGCGCTTCCTGTGGCCGAAGTCCTCGACGAGCTTTGGCGTCGACACCACGTCACCGCAGGTGAGCGATGCCACCTACGGTGGAGGCAAGACCATCGCGACCCTCGATGACGGCTCGCGCGTCCTGGTTGGCACCAGCCGCGCCGTCAGGGTGCGGCTACAGGACCTCTTTCCACGCGCCTTGGGCCAGACGGCCGACGAGAGCGGCATGAACGAGGCCGGTACCTCTGGAATTGACACAAGCTCGGTCAGGGTGAGCGTCTCTCGATCTGATGGCCTTGGCTCGGCGGCGGCAAGCTCCGAGGAGCTGTGGCCCCAGGTGGGCGATGATGGCTGGATCCAGCTTGATCTTAGCGACGAAGGCCTCTACGCCCTTGACGGCATACGAATCGAGGCCTCCGACGAGTGCGGCAACCATCTCTCGACAACCCTCGCGGACTACGCCGCCTCCCTCTCGGACGACGAGCGCGAGCAGGACGGCTGGGGCTTCTCTTCCATCCTCGTGGACAAGGGGACGAACGTCTCGCTCTCCGCGCAGGTGGTCGATGGCAGCGAGACGCCGGCGGCAATGGACCCGCACTACCACCGGGGACCCGCGACCATCCGCGTGAGCGTCACGGATCCCTGGCTTCCCGTCTACCGCGCGCTCGATGCCGACAAGGCCCTGGTTGCCGGCACCGTCTCTATGCCTGGCGCGAGCGCGCGGGCCGTCGAGCTCAAGCTGAGCCCCTCGAGCTTTGCGCAGGTGGATGACAGCAAGGCTGCCTGGGCGGCCTCGGTCGAGCTTCCCAAGGCGGAGGGCGCCTCCTGGCCTCGTGAGGGCGAGTACCAGGTAAAGGTCATGTACTGGGGCAACCGGCGCGCGCTCGAGGGCCAGGCACCCCTCTCGCAGGATCTCTCGTTTGGCGTTGACTACACGGCGCCAAAGCTGGGTGTCATCAACTTCTCGCAGACGTCGCCCTTCCCCACGTATGACTGGGGCGAGCACCACGGCGACCCATGGGGCTGGGTCTTCTCGGCAGACACCGAGATGGGGCGGTTCAGCGTGAGCGACAACCTCTCGGGCGTCAACGCCAAGACGCTTGTTGCGCGCGTAAACGGCGATGTTGCGCTTGAGACGGGCTGCGATACGAGCGAGGACGGGCTTTCGGGCGAGGCGTGGCTCTCGTTTGCGGGCGACGGGAAGCGCATGGCGCTTGACGGATCCACGGTGGGCATTGCGGATGTCGCTGGCAACATGGCAGGCATTGCGAGCCTGGCGCAGCCGGGCGCGACGAACCTCCCGGAGGGCTCGACCGACATCACGATAGACACGGTGGCGCCGGTCATGAGCGTCTCGTACGACAACAATGACGCTCGAAACGGCAAGTACTATAACGCCGCGCGCACCGCGACGTTCACGGTGAGCGAATCGAGCTTCGACCTGCTGGCAACGTATGCCCCCAACACCAGGATTGCCGCCGCCTACCGTGACGGCTCGGACTATCCTGCGGCGGCGCTTGCTGCCAAGGACTTCTCGCCGGTTACCCTGGATGACGGGTCCGTGGCCTACATGGGCTCCATCGAGTGCAAGGATGACGCCAACTGGCATATAGAGGCGTCCTTCACCGACCCTGCCGGCCACGCCTCCAACGCCATCTCGGATGACTTTGTGGTAGACACTACGGCACCCCTGCTCATGGTCTCCTATGACAACGACGACGTTGCCAACGGCATGTACTACAAGGCGCCTCGCACGGCCACCGTCACGGTGAATGACAGGAACTTCTCGTCCGAGCTGGGCTCCGTTGATGCGACGGCCACAGCGGGAGGGACGTCTCCCGTGGTGAGTGGCTGGAGCGAGACGGAGCAGGGCAAGGAGTGGCAGGCCACCGCGGCGTTTGCGGGCGAGACGCACTACCAGCTCAAGGTCGCCGTCTCTGACCTTGCCGGCAACGTTTCCGAGTCCTATGACTCCGGCGAGTTCGTCATCGACATGACAAATCCCGTGATCCAGATAAGTGGCGTTGCAGACAACACCGCCTATGCCGGGGACGTCGCCCCCGCCGTGGAGTTCTCCGATACCAATCTCGACGAGCTGGGCTCTGGCTTCGAGCTCTCTGGGGCGCGTACGGGCGCGGCGTACTTCGACGGCAGGTGGGAGACGTCCACGGGCACAGACAAGCGCACGGGCTTCTCGAGCACTCCCGTCGACCCTGGCTACGATGACGTCTACACCTACATGGCAACCGGCGCCGACCTTGCCGGCAACACGACCACGCAGGCCGTGCGCTTCTCGGTCAACCGCTTTGGCTCCACGTACTATTTGGTGGGGGATTCCCAGGGCATCGTGGGCACGTACCTTGACAAGCCCCAGGACGTACAGGTTGTCGAGGTCAACGTGAGCGGCCTCGACACGTCAGCCTCGCGCGTGAGCCTTGCCGAGGACGATCGCTCGCGCACCCTCTCCGCTGGCCAGGACTACACGCTCGCCCCCAACGAGGACGATGCGGGCTGGAGCGCAACCACCTACACGCTGCCCGCCAGGCTCTTCAAACAGGATGGGTTCTATCGCCTGACCCTCACGTCTACGGACAGCGCGGGCAACCTCTCCCAGAACACCATGGAGGGCAAGGGCGCAGACCGCGAGGGGGACTTCCCGGTGTCCTTTGCCGTGGACACCACCAAGCCCACGGCGGGCCTCATGGGCGTGCAGGACGGTGCCACCTACCTCAACCCAAACATGACCGCGCAGGCCGACGGTTCCGATAACCTGGGGCTTTGTGAGATGCAGGTCTACATGGACGGGACCAAGGTTGGCTCGTGGGATTCGTCCCAGGGCACCGGCCCCATCTCGGTGAAGCTGCCCGCCGACGACGAGACGCACAGCTACCGCGTGGTGTCGCGCGACTTTGCCGGGAACACCGCAGAGGCAGTCTACAAGGACGTTCGCGTGACCAGCAGCCTCCTCGACTATGTGGCAAGCACGCCCGAGCTTCTGTCTGCGGTTGTCGGGGGCTTCATCGTGTCTGCGGGCGTGGTGGCGGCTGCGGTGGTCCTTGCCCGCAGGCGTCACGCCGCAAACGCGGATCGGAGGAACCCCTTTGGGCACTAGCTGAGCAATCCCCTCGCGGTGCCATGCGCCGCGAGTCGAGATAGGTGGGGCGGTCTCCGCATGAGGCGGGGGCCGAAGACAAGGAAAGGATGAAAGATGGCAGGTCAGATTAGGATTACCCCGGATCAGATGCGCAGCCGCGCCAGCCAGTACCGCACCGAGGCGGACAATGTCGGCAACGTCATCTCCACCATGGACTCCCTGCTCAACGCCCTGCGCAGCGAGTGGGAGGGCGCGGCGAGCGACTCCTATGCCGAGCGTTTCGCCGAGCTTCGTCCGGGCTTTGTGAAGGCCCAGGACCTCATCAACGAGATTGCCCAGGCCCTCGACTCCACCGCGCAGTCTCTCGAGGAGACCGACTCCAGCATTGCCGCGTCGTTCCGCGGGTAGCTGACAGTGGTTCCAGCCCGGGGCTACGGGATGCCCGCGGCCCCGGGCCTGATTCGTACGCTGAGCGATGATCATGGGTTCAATCAGGATGCCTTGGCCGCCCCATCTGTATCGAAAGAGCGCCAATGGACCTCGATGAGTACAAGAGAAAACGGCTTGCGTGCGAGGGTCGCCTCGAACGAAACCGTCGCGACCGTGACGCCGAGAATCGCATGAGTGATGTCATGTCTGACGTCACCCGTAGCATGCGTGCGTGGTCTGATGAGGCTGCCGAGATGGCATTTGGGATTCCCGGCATGGCCGCCAGCGTGGGCGAGCTCCAGGACGGCGTGATTCTCGCCACGAGGGAGGAGGAGCGCAGGCATGACGATCGGCTTCACGTCCTCGAGACAGAGCGTCGCCATATCGAGCGCGACCTGAGCTCTCTGGATGAGGAATTCGCTCTCAGCATGAGGGAAAACGCGGACACAGGAAAGGCGAGCGGCCGAGATGAGAGGAGGATCCACCATGTCGGCTGAGGACGAGAGACGTTCTGACGAGGAGCTTGCGGGGTCGTTTGCCGATGATATCAAGACCGACTTCGAAGCCGATGAGGTGGCTGGGGTGGAAGGCGATACCACAGGTGCCGAGGCAGGTGCCAAGGGCACGGCAGACGCCATCCGCTCGCTCATGTCAAGCGCACGTGATGAGGTCAACTTGGATTCGGCGGCGATACGTGCCGTCGCAGGAGACTTTGCCGCCTGGGACGAGCTTCACAGCAGGCGTGGAGGCGGTGCGTGATGGGTGTTGTGATCAAACCGGCCGGGGTGCTGCTCCAGCTCAAGGACAAGTCGTGCGTTCTGGAGGCGGTGATCGAGGAGTGCTCGGCGCGTCGGCGTGCGTGTGGTGAGTTCTGCGCGGGCAGCCTGCTCTCCGGGGAGGCCTGGGATGCCGCTCGATCTAGGATTGGCAGGCATGCCGTGCTCTACGCGGGCCTCTCCGAGGCCGTGCGCATGCTTGACACGGCTGACGGCAAGGTGGCGAGCGCCCTCTCATCGGGCTTCGGCGCCGTCGGCGAGGTTCGGGAGGACGAGTGGGCTGACAAGAGGGACGAGGCGCAGCGCATGCTTAACCGGCTGGACGAGCTGGGGCGGTCGCCGTATGCGGCTGATCCGAGATTCGCCGCAGGGCTCTGGAGCGCAAGGGTCTGGTGGAGGTGCGCCCGCAGGGAGGCCCAGGACATGCTCGACAGGATAGGGGAGTACCTCGCCGCCACCAACGGAGTCTATGGCCCATGCTACGACGTGCTCTCGGCGCTGTCTCGGGGCGTGTCCTCTCTCTCCCGGTCCGGGTTCTCCGGCTCCGGGTGGCCCGGTGAGGCGGATGCCGACTGGGCCGACGGGCTGCGTGGCCTGCTTGCAAGTGGCATAGGCTTTGCAGACGATCTGTATCGCGACGGCACGCTCGACGATGACGCGCTCTGCGCCATCTTCGACAGGCCCGCAGAGCTCTGGACTGACGGCGAGATCGCCGCCATCTGCGCCCTGTATGGCGAGGCGGGCATCCAGGCCGTCGAGGGCGACTCCTCTCTGCTCGAGCGATTCCTCAACGATGGCTACTTCATGTCCGAGGCTCCCCACAACGTGGGAATGTGCGGCCAGGCGGGTATAGTCGGGGCAACGTTCTCCATGCGCGATGGCTTCCGGGGCTTCTTGGCGTCCTACGTCACGGCGAGGACGGCGGAGGCCTACTATGCCGATGCTCCTCTGAGTGCCCCAGAGTGCCTGCTTGCCGCGACCTCCCAGGGGCTGCTGGTCCACGCCCCCTCCTTCGAGGTGGGGAGGGTATCCGGTGGCAGCGGGAGCGGGGCGGAGAGGGCCTTCCTGGAGAGCTTCGCGCCAAACGTGAGGATCGAGTACAACAAGACCGAGGCGGCCAGGGGTGGCGATGGCAGAGATCGCGAGCATGTCTACACCAAGGTGACCTTTGGCAGTTGCTTCAGCCCCTCCGCTGGCTCAGGCAAGGACTTCCTCACAAGTAACGGCTTCGTGGCCATGACCGCCTCCGGAAATCTCAATGCCGCCTACTCAGATTTGCGCGACACGCTGGCGGTTAGGACGCACAAGAATCCGGCGGAGGCCGCTGCCGAGTCGCTTACGGGGGCAGCCGTGGGCAGGGTGGCAGAGGCGGTGCTCGGGCCGCTTTCGGTGGCCTACGAGGCTGGTTCCGCTACGATTGACGCCCTCCGGGCGGCGAGTGACCAGGCCGAGGTCAACAGCTCGATAAACACCACGCTTTCCCTTGACGATCAGGACTCCGAGATGAGCTACCGCTTCTATGAGAGCGGTACCCTGGTGGCCGACCTCAAGGGAGGGGGTGTCCAGGTCGTTGCCCCCGGCTTCGCCGATGACGCGGACCGCCGCCAATTCGAGCGTGCGTGGGCGCAGTACCGCTACGACAATACCAACGGAGACGGCAAGGTATACGACGGTTACAAAGCGTGGGCCGAGGCCGAGCCAGAGGGCGGCGTTACCATGCTGAACGAGGGTCAGTGGAAAGGTGGGGTCATAAGGAATTACGACGTCCTGACCAACCCCGATGAGCTTGTGTGGTGCAACCCGGCTCCCATGAACGGAGGCGATGCCCGATGAGGCCGCAGAGGGCGCGCGGGCTGGTGGCGCTGGCCGCCCTCGTGGCGCTGGCCGTCCTGCCGGCCCTCATGCACGACATCCAGAGGTGGGTCGTCGCGCCCGCCCCGTCCGAGGACGCGAGGTGGGGCATCATAGACTCCAGCGGGGAGTACGTCCGCCCCGTGTACTTTTC
>SFGZ01000020.1 GCA_004557505.1 Coriobacteriaceae bacterium
GACGTCTACTACGACCCCGCCGACCCGTCGGACGCCTACGTGCAGAGGCCCGTGCGCAGGGGCGTCGTGGCGAACACGATGCTCATGGGGTGGGGCGTCGGGCTGATCGGCCTGGGGGCCTTCTACATCTTCGTCTTGACCCAAATGTCCTAGGGGGCGGGTCCCTCGCGTCACAGCCTCCTGCATACGTTACAATGGGGACGAATTGCATAACCTTTGGGGAGCTTGTGGGACAACGACAGGCTGAGAGGGAGCGCGCCCGCTCCGACCCTCCGAACCTGATGTGGGTAATTCCAACGAAGGGAGCTGAGCATGCGTGCAATCACATCTGTTGTGTCGCGTAAGCCGGTCACACAGAGAGACTATGCCCGCGCTGGCGTCATAACGCCGCAGATGGAAGCAGTTGCATCCACATCGTGAGCCGCGGTGGTAGCCTGCTCTTTGGTTGGATGGAGGTGACCGGCCAGGAGAACCCCTTCTTCGAGCACTTCGACGAGGTGCTGGAGATTTGCCACGCATACGACGTCGCCATCTCATTGGGAGACTCCTGCCGCCCGGGATGCCTCTACGATGCCAACGACGCCACCGAGACCGCAGAGATGATCGAACTTGGCAAGCTCACACAGCGCGCCTGGGACGCAGGCGTCCAGGTCATGATCGAGGGGCCCGGCCACATGGCCATCGACGAGATCACGGCAAACGTCACAATGCAGAAGCGCCTGTGCCACCGCGCCCCCTACTACGTGCTTGGTCCGCTCGTCACGGATGTGGGTGTGGGATACGACCACATCACCGCAGCCATTGGTGGTGCCATCTCCGCCTCGGCGGGCGCGGACTTCCTCTGCTACGTCACCCCAGCCGAGCACCTATGCCTGCCCGATGCGCACGACACACTCGAGGGCCTCATGGCCACGAGGATCGCCGCCCACGCCGCCGACATCGCCAAGCACATTCCGGGAGCCAGGGATGCCGACAACGCCATGGCCCAGGCAAGGCGCAAGCTCGACTGGGATGCCATGTGGGACTGCGCCCTCAACGCGGAGACCGCCCGAGCCCGCTACGAGGCATCTCCCGCCGCCACGGCGGATACCTGCACGATGTGCGGAAAGATGTGCGCCGTTCGCACGGTCAACAAGGTGCTCGAGGGTACGACCATCGATCTGGGATTGGATGAGGAGCCTTCCTCGGGAGAACTCTAAGCGAAAGGAACCACCATGACCTTGACTTCCACCGACCTGAGCTCCTGCCTCAACAACGTGCGCGACAGGCATCCCCTGGTTCACTGCATCACCAATTACGTTACCATCAACGACTGCGCAAACGCGCTCTTGGCGTGCGGCGGCTCCCCCATCATGGGCGACGAGCCGGCCGACGTTGTCGACGTGACCAGTATTTGCGACGCTCTGGTGCTCAACATCGGCACGCTCAACCGCAACATCATCGAGGCCATGCATGTCGCCGGCGCACGGGCGGCCGAGCTTGGCCACCCCATTGTCCTTGACCCGGTGGGCGCCGGCGCCTCCAGGTTGCGCACCGAGACCGCTGCCGAGCTTCTGGAGGTGCTCCCCATTGCGGTTGTCCGTGGCAACATGAGTGAGATGCTCGCTCTGGCAGGCGCTTCGGCAGCCACACGCGGCGTCGACGTCAACCCCGAGGACGCCGTACACGAGAACAACCTCGCCGCAAGCTCCAGCTTTGCCCGCCAGCTATCCAGCCGGCTGAACGCCGTCGTTGCCATTACCGGTGCCATCGATGTCATCGCAACCGCAGACCGCGCCGTGGCCTGCCGCAACGGCGTCGCCCTCATGGGCTCGATCACCGGCACCGGCTGCATGTTGTCCGCCATTATGGGTGCCTATGCCGCGGCGAACGCCAACGACCTCTTCTCGGCCACCGTCGCCGTCGTCGCCTGCGAGGGCCTCGCCGGCCAGATTGCCGCCGAGCGCATGGGCGAGAAGGACGGGACCGGCAGCTTCCACACCTATCTGCTCGATGCGCTCAGCAACATGGATGCCGCCCAGCTTGAGTCCGGTGCCCTCATCGAGGAGCTGTGATCGTGGGCGGGGGGACGGCGAGCATGCCGGCAGGAGGACCGCGACGGCGTGGACGTTGGACGGCGGACGACATTCGATCCTGCCTGCTGCTGTATGGCGTGAGCGACAGAAGGTGGCTGCACGGCAGAGAGCTAGCCGACGTCATCCGCGAGGCCATTGCCGGGGGCACCACCTTCATCCAGCTGCGCGAGAAGGACGCCGACCGCGACCAGGTCGCCAGGCTCGCCCGCACGCTGACTCCCATCTGCCGCGCGGTCGGCGTGCCCTTCGTCCTGGACGATGACGTGGAGCTCGCGGCTGAGGTGGGGGCCGACGGCGTCCACGTGGGTCAGAGCGACACCACCTGCGCCGAGGCCCGCCACTTGCTCGGGGAGGATGCCATCGTCGGCGTGTCCGTTCAGACGGTAGAGCAGGCTCGCGCCGCACAGGAGGCCGGCGCGGACTACATCGGGGTCGGTGCGCTGATCCCCACCTCGACCAAGTCCGACGCCGACGTCGTGTCGGCATCGGAGCTCAGGCGCATCACCGCGTCCGTCAGTATTCCCGTCGTGGGCATCGGCGGACTCGCGGCGGAGACCGTCGGGGTCCTCAAGGGTTCGGGAGCCGCAGGGGCCGCCGTCGTGTCGGCGCTGTTCGCGGCAGACGATCCCGCCGCCGCGGCACGAGAGCTGCGCACCCGGATCGAGGCCGCCCTCGGTCTCCCTCCTCGCGAGGGCGTCGGCGGCACGGAGGGCGCGTGAGTGCGAGACCGACAGCCAGGCCGTTTCGGCCAAGGTCCGTGCTGAGCATCGCGGGATCC
This sequence comes from Coriobacteriaceae bacterium, assembly GCA_004557505.1. GTDB lineage: Bacteria > Actinomycetota > Coriobacteriia > Coriobacteriales > Atopobiaceae > Tractidigestivibacter. The sequence continues at coordinate 2,854 of SFGZ01000020.1, forward strand.
GACCCAAGCGGCGGGGCGGGCATACAGGCGGACATCAAGACGATTGTCACCCATGGCCTGTATGCCGAGGCGGTGCCGGCTGTGCTCACGGCCCAGAGCACAACCGGCGTCACCGCAGTGAGGGCACTCGACCCCCTCTTCGTCCGACAGCAGATAGAGGCGGTCCTGGACGACGGCATGCCGAACGCGATCAAGGTCGGTATGCTCGGGGACGCGCGGACCGTGCATGCCGTGGCAGTCGCGCTGGACGGCGTCACCTCCCCCATCGTGCTCGACCCCGTCATGCTCTCGTCGTCCGGAGCTCCCCTGCTCGCCCCGGACGCAATTTCGGTGCTGGTCGAGGATCTCATGCCCCACGTGACGCTCGTCACGCCGAACATCCCCGAGGCCGAGAGGCTCACGGGCCTGGAGCTGCGCGCGGCCGGCAGCTGGGGTGCTCCGTCCTTATCAAGGGCGGCCACGCGCAGGGCCAGGCGGCCGACTGCCTGGCCGAGGGGGACGCACGCTGCGTGTGGCTCGAGCAGGAGCGCATCGCCGGAGGGGGAGCCCATGGCACGGGCTGCGCGCTCTCGACGGCGATCGCCTGCGGCCTCGCGTGCGGGCACGCGCTCGAGCGGTCGGTGCGCGACGCCAAGGCCTACCTCACCGGAGCGCTCGCCCACCCCATATCCGTCGGGCACGGGACGGCCCCCGTCAACCACCTATGGCGCTGCACAGGACGGACGGGAGGCCAACGGGCAGAAGGTCAGCCCGTCGCCTAGCCCAGCGGCGGCATGGGCTCCCACGCGGGGTCGTGCAGGACCGTCCTGGAGTCCCTGTAGCCCGCCCAAAGCCTTGCCCAACTGGGACCAAAGTGACCGCGATCCACCAGCGCCAGGCGCAGGGCCTCCTTGGCAAACGAGAGGAGCGTGCCAAAGGCGTACCCCACGGGGTTGTAGTCGCCGTGCAGCATGAAGTAGCGCGCCATGTACCCGCGGTTGCGCATGATGTAGTAACGGGTCATGTCCGAGGTCGAGGAGATCTGCCGCACGCCAGACGCGCCAACCTCCTGGTGGGGAACCTCTCGCGTGCGCCTGAGCACGTAGTCCGGCACCAGGACGGGCTGGCACACCTTGCTGGCAAGATAGCCGTAGACGGCGTCGTCGTAGTAGATGAAGAAGCGGTGGTCGGGCAGGCCGATCCTCTCGACGACGCGGCGCCTGAACAGGGCGCCCTCGAAGCACATGACATTGACGTCCAAGTGGTCCGAGCCGTTGAAGCCCGCACGTGAGAGCGGGTTATAGATGCACAGCGCGGTCATGAAGTGGTGCTGCCAGAAGAAGGGCGTTCCGTCGTAGTCGTAGCGCTGGCCCTGCACCACGTCGTAGCGGGCGGACCACGGCTCGAGGCGCTCCAGCGCGTCGGGGAGCACGGCCACGTCGTCGTCCATGACCCAGAACCACTCCGCGCCAAGCTCGAAGGCACACCTCACGCCCTCGGAGAAGCCGCCGGAGCCGCCGGTGTTGGTCTTTTGCGGATCGTAGACCACGCGCCCCGTCTTACCAGCGGAATCCGGCTCTGCGGGCGTCTCGCCCCACTGCGCCGCAAGGCGCGCCGAGAGACCCGCGGCCATCTTCGCCGTCCTTGGCGAGTTCTCGTTGTCCACCACCACAATGCGCCACGGCGCAACCGTGAGCCCAGCGATCGAGTCGAAGAGACGCCCCAGGAGCTCCTGGCGCTTGAAGGTGACTATCACGATTGCGAGGCGGTCCATGTCCCATCCAAGGTTGCGGTGGCCGGTATGACGTGCGCGGCGCGCCTCGGGCGGGCGAGCCGCGCGGCGGCCCGACGCCGAGTCACTGTATTATAGGGTACGGCCGCGGATCCACCGTGGCGGTCGGCGGCAGGGAGGCCACGTGGAAGCCACGAATGCAGGCAACAGGACGTCCGGGGGCAACAGGCGCCTCTCGCACAAGGTGTCGGTGGTTGTCCCAACCTACAACGTGGAGCGCTACCTCGACCAGTGCCTCACCAGCATCCAGATGCAGCCATTCGCAAACATCGAGGTCATCTGTGTGAACGACGGCTCGACCGACGGCTCCCTCGACATCATGCGCGAGCATGCCGCGCGCGACCCCCGCGTTCGCGTTGTCGACAAGCCCAACGCCGGGTACGGTGCCGCGTGCAACACCGGCATAGACTGCGCCACCGGTGACTACGTTGCCATCGTCGAGCCGGACGACTACCTTACGGGCGACATGTTCGGCGACCTCCTCGCATTTGCGGACTCCCTCGGCGGCGAGCCGGTGGACATCGTGAAGTCCTCCTACTGGCGCATCTTCAACGCCGGCACAACCAACGAGCTGCGCACGGTTTGCCTGTACCAGGACCGCGTGAACCCGCCGAGCCAGCCGTTTGCCATCGGCGACGGCGTCGCCCTCCTCGAGCACCACCCCTCGATCTGGAGCGCCCTCTATCGCAGGGCGTTCCTGGACGAGAGGCGCATCCGCTTCCGCGAGTACCCAGGCGCCGCGTGGGCCGACAACCCATTCCTGGTGGAGACCCTCTGCCAGACGGACCGCATAGCCTATGTGAACCGCCCCTACTACAACTACCGCGAGGACACCGAGGAGAAGCTCGTGGTCTCCACGCGCCGGGACCCCCTGCTGCCGATAGAGCGCTGGAACGACATGCAGGACATCGTGGAGCGCCTGGGCGTCACGGACAGGCGCGTGCTCTCGGCGCAGACCAAGCGCGCCATCAACTACTGCGGCCTGGCCATAGACGCGGTCGGCCTCGACCACCGCGAGGTGCGCGAGGCGGTCACGGATGTCTACCAGAGGCTCGACTACGACCTGGTGATGGGGCAGCCGCTGGTGACGCCGGCGGCAAAGCGGCTCTACTGCCGGCTCACGGGCAGGCCGGACCCAAAGATAGGCCGCCTCTCGATGCTGCCCGCGGCGGCAGGCGAGGTGTGGTACCGCCTGCGTCACACGAGCCTTGGCTACACGTGGTTCTCAATCACGAGCTTCATGCGGCACCGCAGGGGACGCGCCGGCGGCCACGGGGAGTAGGGCCGGCGGGGCCGGCGGAGGCAGGGGCTGAGGCTGCGGGCGCGGCGGCTGCTGGCGCGAGGGAAACAAGGGACGAGAGAAACAAAAACTGCGGCTTAATTGCAATTAGCCCGGTGCGTCACTTTAAGAAACCGCAGGTAGAATGCTTGACACCTGCTCGGAGGGTGCAATTAAGCCGCAGTTTTCCTTGGCCTCGGCTCTCGTGGGCCCGGAGCCCGCCTGGGACCCGGTCGGCAGGCCCGAAGCCGGCCCGGAGCCTCCCTGGGACCAGCCCGAAGCCAACCCAGCCTACGACAGCGTGCAGAACGGGCCCAGGCCCCTCTCGCCGCCTCGCCTCATGAACGAGGCGAGGAAGCCCTCGGTATACGCGAGACCGGCGTTGCCGGACCTGATGGGGCCCTGCATGGCCCGCGCGCCCATGCCGCGGGGGCGGGCGACGTCGGCGGCAAGCCGCGCGCGGTCGGAGGAGACCATCTCCCCCACAAGGCGCCGGCGCTCCTGCGCCGAGAGGCCCAGGCGATCGGAGAAGACCCTCGCCACGCAGTCGACGAGGCACTCGAAGTAGCGACTCTGGATGAGCCCCATGCTGGTGGGATCCCCGTCGAGCCCCCAATGGTGGTAGATGCCCATGAGGGTGCCGTACTGCCGTTCAAGTGCCTGATAGCCGCGCACCGAGAAGCCGGGCAGGCGCTCGGGCGAGCAGCCCTCGACGTGGTAGTACGCATGCCCGGTAAGGCCAACGCGCTCGACGTCGCGCACGTAGCCGGCCACGAACGAGAGCGCGTCGGAGCAGAGGCCGCCGCCGTCGGCGAACGAGAGGCCAAGCCGCTCGACGCGCGAGCGCAGGAACAGTTTGGCGCAGGGCGACGAGAGCAGGTTGCCCTCGAAGAGCTGCCAGGCGCCCGCCCGGAAGTCGTGCTGGGTGGGAAAGACGTGGGCGGGTTGGTTCGCCTCGATGGAATCCTGCCGACGCCCCTCTCCTGGAACGGTCGCCGAGAAGCCCGCGATGGCAAGCTCGAGCGAAGACTCCTCGGCAAGGCCCGCGAGATCTGCCAGCATGTCTGGGTTCGCCCAGGCACTCGCGTCAAAGAACGCCAGATAGCGGCCACGCGCACGGGCCATGCCCAGGTCAAGCGCCGCGGCCAGCCCACAGCCATCGGCCCGCACCAGCGAGATGGCAAGGTCACGCTGGGCCATGTTCTCGACAATGCCCAGCGTTCCATCCGTCGAGCCGCCATCCACCACGATTGTCTCGTGGCTTCTCAGCGTCTGGTTCTGGATGCTCTCGAGGGCACGGCGTATCGTGGCGGCATCATCGCGCGTGGCGACGACAATCGAGACAACGGGCTTCCCATGCATGGTGCTTGGCATATCCTGGCGCGACTCTCCTCCCCGAAGATCGTCCCAGCGGGCTGCGCGGCAACCCCACCAAATGTTGAGGAAAGGGTATCAGCCGTTCGTGGAGCCTGCGTGACAATCGGGGGCGCCTACCATTACTACAGATAAAGCCCAGGAGAGGGACACAGCCCAAGGCTCGCGGGGCACTCGCCGCGCGCGATGAGGCACCCGCCGCGCACAACGGGGCACCCGCCGCGCGCGATGGGGCACTCGCCGCGCGCGGTGCCTTACCCCCCTGGCCCTATCCCTCGTTGCTCACGAGCGTGCCCACGGCAAGGCCGAGCGACGCCTGGTCGATCACGCGGTAGCCCGTTGAGACGGCGTTGCCGCTCTCGTCGGTGGTGGTCTCGTCCACCATGGGCGCATCGACCCTGGAGAGGCCGTCGCTCCCCGCCGACTGCACCTTCTCGGCCAGGTCGAGCAGCTCCTGCGACGACATGTCCGTGCGGATGGACGAGAGGAACTCGCTGGCGCGGCTTATCAGCGAGTTCACCCCCGCACCGGCAAGCGAGCGGGCCTCGTCCCACACGGTGCCCGTCGAGACTATGACGTGCGTGACGGGCAGGTTTGCGGCCGTGGAGAGCGGCGAGACGCAGACGCCGGCGCCGGAGTCGTTGAACAGCTCGGCCAGCGTGGTGTCCCGCCCGTTGTAGGAGACCTTGGCGTCGGTGGGGATGGAGACGAGCGTGCCCGTGGCGGTGGTCTTGTCGTACACCAGAAGCTCCACCAGGGAGAGGTTGGCGCCGCCGGTCTTGAAGGCGTCCAGGTTGTCCGTCGTGAGGAGCAGGATGCCCGTGAAGGTGTCACCCGAGACGGTGTAGCCAAGGTCCGAGACGGACGAGGTCTTGCGCACCGAAGAGCTCAGGCTGCTGTCGCCCAGGTGCGACTGCGCCTGGGCGCGGCCCCATGCCATGAAGACCACGATCCCGCAGGCGACAAAGACCACGACGAGCACGATGACCGCGATGAGGTTGCGATTGGGGTTGTCGCGAGGAACGTCGGTCCGCTCGAATCGCTCACGCTGCCTGGCCATGGAACCCCTCCCGTCATCCAACGCCTGAAGCCGTGCATCCCGGTATCTAGAAGAGGATACCTGAAGCGGAGACGATAAGCCCCGCGACGACCCCGACCGCGTAGACAAGGGCGGTGACGACGGCGTTCTGCCGCACGTCGTCGTTGGTGCGGAAGAGCACGAGCAGCCCCACGCCACCGGAGGCGAAGAGGCCCGCGACCATGGGGCCAGCGCCAAGGACGCCGTCGAGGTAGAGCTCGGTTATGGCAACGGAGACGCCGCAGTTGGGGATGAGCCCCACGAGGGCGGCCAGAAACGTTGCGCGCACGGGGTGGCTGCCCAGGAGCTGCGCGAGCGCGTTGCCGCCCATAACCTCGATGAGCAGGCCAAAGAGAAATGTGACGAGCAGGATGAACCCCGTCACCTGCACGGTGTGGACGGCGGCGGAGCGCACGACGGCCCAGCGCCCATGCCCATGGCGACGGTGGCCGTGCGCCACCATGCCGCCAGCGCCCTCGCCCCGCTCCGGAGGGGCGCCCTCCTCGCCATCCCCGCCCCCGCAGTGGCAGCGCGCCCGCTCGCAGAGGTCGTGGATGTGCGGCCTTGGGCCGCCCACGTGGCGCACGGCATGCAGCGCCGCGTCCAGAAGAAGGCCAACGACAACGCCAACGACCACCTTGAGCAGCATGATCGAGAGCAGGCTCCCCACGGGCTCATGGTGGGCGAGAAACACCGGCACCATCTCGTCCGAGGTCGAGAGGATCACGGCGACCAGCGTTCCCGCCGTCACGACGCCACCCGAGAACAGCGTGGCAGCCATGGCTGAGAAGCCGCACTGGGGGACGGCGCCGAGAAGGGCGCCCACAACGGGGCCCGCGTGGCCGGCGCGCGCCACGAGCCCCTGCACGCGGCCCTCGGTGGAGTGCTCCAGGGCCTCCATGGCGAGGTAGGTCACAAACAGGAACGGAACCAGCTCAAGCGTGTCGAGCACCGAGTCGGCCATGACGTCGACGAGCATGTCCAAGGCATATCCTCCAACGATCAAGGCACTGGGCTAGGCCCAGGGCGCGAGAAGTCCATCGGGGTATTCTACCCAGACGAACGTGAGGCCCCGCGCCGGGGCGCACGGTCCTGCGGCGGCCCGGTCCCGCGCGGCGAGCACCTCCCCCACCCAGGAGGGGTCGCGATGCCCCCTCCCCACCTCCACGAGGGTGCCGGCCATGGTGCGCACCATGTTGTGCAGGAAGGCGTTGCCCGTGACGTCGATGGCCACGATCTGCTCGCCGGCCTCCTCCACGCGCGAGACCCCCACGCGCTCGACGTGGCGACCCGTGGGCCTGCCCTCGGCCGAGGTCGCCTTGCAGAAGCTCTTGAAGTCGTGCTCCCCCACCAGGCGGGCCGCGGCCTCCCGCATTGCCTCGACGTCGAGGTCCCCCCGGTACCACCACGCATGGTCCCAGGCAAGCACGGGGCGGGCGTCGCCCGTGGCAATGCGATAGCGATACGATCGCAAACTGGCGTCAAAGCGTGCCGAGAAGAGCGCGTCCGCGCGATAGAGCCCCCTGATGGAGATGTCGTCCGGCGTGAGCGCCACGAGCGAGCGCACGAGCGAGCGCCCGTCGCGGCCCAGCTCTCCCCCGCTCGCGGGAACGCTCACGAACTGCCCCAGCGCGTGGACGCCGGAGTCCGTGCGACCGGCGCAGACCAGCTCGACCTCGCGGCGCAGGACGGTCTCGAGCGCGCGGCGCAGCTCGCCGGCAACGGTCCGCATGCCCGGCTGCTCCGCGAAGCCCGCAAACCCCGCGCCGCGGTAGCCAAGGCAAAGCACGAGCGCGCCCGCGGCGGGCCTATCCGCCACCAGGGGAGCCTCTCGCTCAATGCGACAAGGTCTATGGATGTGCGATGCGCCCGATGCGGCAAGGCTGACGCCTGATGGTGCGCAACTCATGGATGTGCTCCGCTTTCGACTGACAACTGCGACGCATGCAGCTTACCACGAGAGCATTGCAGCTCAAACGCCTCACCGCGTGGGTTGCCTCACACGAGCCATTCCTTGAGTTTCAGGTTCAGCGGAACACATCCCACACCTATACGAATGCGTCTCTCGAGTCTGGCACATCCCCTTCCGCAATCCCCTCCAATCTTCTTCCCGGGCCGGAATGGGCCGGTCCGGGAAGATTGGAGGACGAAATGGGAGGGAGGGGATCCGGCGGCGCGAACTAACCTACTGGCGTCGGAAAGCGAGCGTAACCGCAAAGCTGCCTGCTGCAAGTGCCGACATTACCAAAGCGGCAAGCGGGCTGTCGTCCCCTGTGGTGGGCAAGACTTTCTTAGCAAGTTCCTTCTTAGGCGCTGGCTTCTGAGCCTTCGTTGGCTCCTTGGCCGGATTCTTCGCGGGCTCCTTGGCCGGCTCCTTGGTCGGCTCCTTGGTCGGCTCCTTAGTCGGCTCCTTCGTCGGACTCTCGGTCGGCTCCTTAGTCGGCTCCTTCGTCGGACTCTCGGTCGGTTCCTTCGTCGGCTCCTTAGTCGGCTCCTTAGTCGGACTCTCGGTCGGGTCCTTCGTCGGTTCCTTGGTCGGCTCCTTGGCGGGGCTCTTGACTAGACCCTTCACCGCAGCGCTAATGCTCTCGGCCATCGCATCGACCTCGGCCTGCTCGCTGACGCGCTTCCCGTAGTCCACGGCCTCAAGCGCAGCCCGGAGCGTCGCGCGGGACTCATCCGTGTAGACCGAGAGGTCCTCGGGGACGTGAGAGATGGCCTCGCGGACTTTCGTATAGTCAGCCGGACGCGGCATATTTTCGGCATACTCGTCCGAGAACGCGCTCATAAGCTGAAATATGCGGTCCATATCATGTGCTTGCGCAGGTTCATCGCACCACACGCACTGCATGCTTCCGATGGTGGCAATCCGACCGCTTGCGCCAGGCACATCATCAAAGCTGCGCTTCTTAATGTTTGACAAAGCACTTTTAGCGTTGTAGCTACCGGAATCAGTACGCCCAAGCACCCAATACCATGCGTCATTCGTGTTAAGGATCGAGAGTCCCTGCTGCTGGAGGAACTCAGGCTTTGCCACGTAGAACCCCCACCAACCGCTTGTCCAGTAGGCTACAGTTAGATCTTGATCGAACGTACCAAAATCAGTGTTTCTGTCATAGTAAATGCCGTCATTGAAGCAAACTGGCTTCATCCCAGCGGACTTGATGATCCCTGATACGTGATTCACGTACTTGACGAACTGTTCATACGCTCCGTTTTCCTGAATGTGGGACCAGCCTGGATCGCCAAAAACATCATTAGCGTATTCATCGGCGCCAAAATTGAAGTAAGCAGAAGCGTTGGCTGCTCCAAAATAGTCGACGTACTTCTGCAAAAGGGCATAGAGGAAATTGACTGCGGACTCGTTGGTAATATCAACGGTACGAACCGACGTCTTACCGTTGTAGCTGTACGCCGCGTTCTCAATGCCAAGCTGCTTCATGGCAATCAGCAGTGCGTCCATGTGACCGGGGCTATTGACAAGTGGGATAACACCAATGCCACGCTCGCGCGCATGCGCAAGAACGGAATCCATCTCGGCCTGCGTGAGGGCATTTCCATTTGGATCGTTGTGGTATGCCTTGTTGCCCGCCTCGATAGCGGCTTTGACATCATCGCTTCCGTACGTCTTGCCGTTCACAGAGAGCGACATGTCATCTAGCACAAACCGAAGCCCATCATTGCCAAGGATAATTTGGACATCGGTGTAACCTAGGTCCGCAGCATGATCAATAATCTGCTTCAGCTGGTCTGCGGAGAAATACTTGCGCCCCGCATCAATTGAAAAAACGCTACGCTTTGCCGCTGCGTCTGCGCGAGAAATGCGAGGCACTGCAAAAACGAAGGCAAATAGCGCAAGCACAGCAAGAGCCACTCGCAGTGCTTTGGACCGCTTGACCATGGGACCCCCAGATTCTTGGCTTCCTTTCTGATGAACCTTAGCTTACACCAGCGACTTCGAAATGAAGTAGATGCGCAACGATCAAAGAGGGGTAATTGAACGGTGAACGGGATGCTGTTCTCACCGAAAAGGGATCCAACAAAAAAAGAAGGGTACCCAGAAAAAGTCTCTGGATACCCTTCGCAACTAGCGCGAATGCAAGTACGACCTAAAGCCTACTCGGCAGCAGCCTCCTCAGCGGCTTCAGCCTCGGCCTTGGGCTCGGCGACAGGCTCCTCGGCAGCCTCGGCCTCGGCGACAGGCTCCTCGGCCTTGGCTGGGGCCACCTTGGTGACGGCCGCCTTGGGAGCGGCCTTGGCCTTGCCCTTGGGGGTGACGGCCTCGGTCACGAGCTCCATGATGACGACCTCGGCGCCGTCGCCCTTGCGGGGGCCAAGCTTCATGATGCGGGTGTAGCCGCCGTTGCGGTCGGCCCACATGCCCTGGGCGGCCTTCTCGAAGATCTCACGCACGATCTCCTTGTCGCCAATCTTGGCGATGGCGAGGCGGCGGGAGTGAAGGTCGCCCTTCTTTGCCCACGTGATGACCTTGTCCACGTCGGGACGGATGGCCTTGGCGCGCGGCTCAAGGGTCTTGATGCGATCGTTGGCGAGCAGGGCGGAGACCAGGCTCTTCTTCATGGCCTTGGTGTGGCTGGCATCGGTGCCAAGCTTCATGCCCCTCTTCTTGTTGTGCCTCATGTCTAGCTTCTCCTATGCGCCAAAGTTGCGGATGTTGAGAAGGTCGTTCTCGGAGAACTCCACGAGCTGACGCACGGAGTGGATGCCGGCGCGCTTCAGGCAGTTGTAGGAGCGGACGGAGAGGTCCAGGTCCTCAATCTGCTTGTCGAGCTCGGCGTTGTCCTCCTCGGCGCCCGTCGCGAAGATCGACTCGTCCTCCTGGGGCTCGTCGACGTCCGCGAGGCCCATGAAAGCCGTCATGTGCTGGTTGATGATGTTGGCGGCCTCGACGATGGTGTCGCGCGGGCTGATGGAGCCGTTGGTCTCCACCTCGAGCACCAGGCGGTCGTAGTCGGTGTGACGACCGACGCGGCAGGGCTCGACGGACTTGGCGCAGCGGCGGACGGGCGAGTAGAGCGAGTCAACGTGGATGACCCCGATGGGATCGCTCTCGCGCTCGTTGTCGTCACCAGAGACGTAGCCGCGGCCGACGCCGATACGCATCTTCATGGAGAGGTGCGCGTCGGCGCCAAGGGTGCAAATCACGTGGTCGGGGTTCACGAGCGTGAACTCCGCAGGGATGTCAAAGTCCCCGCCGGTGACCGTCATGGGGCCGTCGACGTTGATGGAGGCGCTGGCCTCCTCGCCGGTGCCCATGGAGCGGAACACCAGGCCCTTCACGTTGAGGACGATATCGGTGACGTCCTCGTAGACACCCGGCACGGTGGTGAACTCGTGCTGCACGCCATCGATCTGGATGGCCTCGATGGCCGCGCCCTCGAGGGAGGACAGCAGCACGCGGCGCAGGGAGTTTCCCAGCGTGTCGCCATAGCCGCGCTCGAGCGGCTCTGCGCTCACGCGCGCGAGGTTGTCGCTGATCTCTTCTACCGACACAGTGGGCCGGATGAACTCGGACATTTCTACCTCCAAACTGTGTCGGGCCTACTTGGAGTAAAGCTCGACGATGAGCTGGGCATCGATGTCGAGATCGATCTGGTCACGGCTGGGAAGCTGGAGGACGGTGCCCTGGAGCTTCTCGATGTCGACCTCGAGCCAGGCCGGCACGGCCATGTGCTCGGAGGAGATGAGAGCCTCCTTGATGGGGAGGAGGTCCTTGGCCTTGGGAGCAACGGCGACGACGTCGCCAGCCTTCACCTGGTAGGAGGAGATGCTCACGCGGCGCCCGTTCACGGTGATGTGGCCGTGGAGGACGGTCTGGCGGGCCTCCTTGCGGGTGCGGGCGAAGCCGAGGCGGAACACGACGTTGTCAAGCCTGGACTCGAGGATGGTCATGAGGTTGTCGCCCGTGATGCCCTCGCGCTTGAGGGCCAGCTTGTAGTAGCCGCGGAACTGCTTCTCGAGAACGCCATAGATGAACTTGGCCTTCTGCTTCTCGCGGAGCTGCGTGCCGTACTCGCTCTCCTGGCGGCGGCGCTGCTTGGGCTGGCGGTGAGATTCCTTGTTGGTTCCCATGACGATGGGATCGATGCCGAGCTGACGGCACCGCTTGAGGACAGGCGTCCTGTCAACTGCCATGAGTGGTGTCCTTCCTAGCTACACGCGACGACGCTTGCACGGACGGCAACCGTTGTGCGGGATGGGGGTCTTGTCCTGGATGCCCGAAACCTCGAGGCCGGCGGCCTGGAGGGAACGGATGGCCGTCTCGCGGCCAGAGCCGGGGCCCTTGACGAACACGGCGACCTTATGCAGGCCGTGCTCCATGGCCGCGCTGGCAGCGGCCTCGGCGGCAAGCTGCGCCGCGAACGGCGTGGACTTGCGGGAGCCCTTGAAGCCAACGGTGCCGCCGGACTGCCAGGAGATCACGTTGCCCTGGGCATCGGTGATGGAGACGATGGTGTTGTTGAAGGTGCTCTTGATGTGAGCCTGGCCAACCGCGATGTTCTTGCGCTCGGAACGGCGCACGCGGGTGGTACGGGCATTCTTCTTCTGCGGCATTGTGTTATCCCCCTACGCCCTCTTCTTTGCACCGATCTGACGCTTCTTGCCCTTGCGGGTGCGAGCGTTGGTGTGGGTGCGCTGACCGCGAACGGGGAGGCCCTTGCGGTGACGAAGACCGCGGTAGCAGCCAATCTCCATCAGACGGGCAATGTTCTGCCTCACCTCGCGGCGCAGGTCGCCCTCGGTGGTGTAGTTGGCATCAATGTAGTCGCGGATCTTGGTGACCTCGTCCTCCGTCAGGTCCTTGACGCGAGTGGAGGGGTCAACACCGGTGGCCGCGCAGATCTTGGTCGCGCTGGTCTGGCCGATGCCGTAAAGGTAGGTGAGTCCGACCTCGACACGCTTGTCACGCGGAAGGTCGACGCCATTAATACGGGCCAACGTGAGTCTCCTCTCAGTTATCTAGCCCTGACGCTGCTTGTGGCGCGGGTTCTCGCAGATTACGTATACCTTGCCGTGGCGACGAATGATCTTGCACTTGTCGCACATCTTCTTGACCGAAGGACGTACCTTCATGTGTCTTTCCTTCCAGTAGACAGTACCTGTACTGGTAGTGCATCCGGCCTGACAGGTGGTGCTGCCTGGCACTCTATCTCATCGCCCAGCCGCAGGCGTGAATAACCAACCGATACGCGCAGCCCCTACTTGTAGCGGTAGGAGATGCGGCCTCTGGTGAGGTCGTAGGGCGAGATCTCCACCAGGACCCTGTCTCCGGGCAGGATCCTGATGTAGTTCATCCGGATCTTGCCCGAGATGGTGCAGAGGATGGTCTTGCCGTTCTCAAGCTCGACGTTGAACATGGCGTTGGGCAGGGGCTCGATGACCTTGCCCTCAAGCTCGATAGCATCCTGTTTGCTCAAAATCAACCCTCTCAACGCTGTGACAGCGACCAAATATCTTACCTAAAATCCTCACAAACGTCCACGTTGCACCTAAATCGCACAACGTGGGCGCAAATGCCGTGCGAGAGGGGCGCTAGCCATCCCCCTCGCCGCCCTGCATGCCGCACCACGGCCCAACCTCGTCTGCGGTGAGGATGACGGGGCCGTCCTTGGTGATGGCAACGGTGTTCTCGTAGTGCGCGGCGGGGAGGTTGTCATCAGTGACCACGGTCCAACCGTTCGAGAGCACGTGGGAGTCGGAGGGGCCCAGGGTGACCATGGGCTCGATGGCAACGACCATCCCCTCTTGCAGGCGAACGCCGCGTCCGCGCTTGCCATAGTTGGGGACGCTGGGGTCCTCGTGCATCACGCGGCCGACGCCGTGGCCCACGTAGTCGCGCACCACGCTGTACCCGTGGGACTCGGCGAGCTCCTGGATGGCCGCGCCGACGTCACCGAGGCGATTGCCGGGCACGGCCTGCTCGATGCCGGCCTTGAGGCAGTCGCGCGTGACCTCGCAGAGGCCCTTGCGCTCGTCGGATACGCTGCCAACGTAAAACGTCCAGGCGTTGTCCCCCACCCAGCCGCCAAGCGTGGCCCCGGTGTCAATCGAGATGATGTCGCCGTCCTTAAGCGCGACGGCGGGGGACGGGATGCCGTGGACGATCTGCTCGTTCACCGAGGAGCAGATGCTTGCGGGGAAGCCGCCGTACCCCTTGAACGTGGGCGTGGCGCCGTGCAGGCGGATGTAGCTCTCGACCACCTGGTCGATCTCCCTGGTGGTCGTGCCGGGGCGCACCATCTCCCCGGCACGACGAAGGGCCGCCTTGGACACTGCCCCGGCGGCCTTCATCTGTTCGATCTGCTCGGGCGTCTTGATGTAGATCATGCGGTAAGGAGCGCCCTGACGTCGGCGTAGACCTCGTCGACCGGCCTGTCCCCATCGACCTGCCTGAGAATCGAGTGCCCGCGGTAGTACTCGATGAGCGGGGCGGTCTGCGTCTGGTACACGTCCAGGCGCTTCTGGATGGTCTCGGGCCTGTCGTCGTCGCGCTGGTACATCTCGCCACCGCAGCGCGGGCACACATCGACGACGCCCGCGGGCGCGGTGTAGCCGCAAGAGCGGCAGGTGCGGCGAGAGCTCAGGCGCCCGACGATGACCTCGGGCCTGACATCGACGAGAAGCGCGGCGTCGAGGTTGCGCCCCATGACGGCGAGCTCGGAGTCAAGCGTCACGGCCTGGGCGGTGTTGCGGGGGAAGCCGTCGAGGATGAAGCCGGCCTGGGCGTCATCGGCCTGAAGGCGCTCCTTCACGAGGTTGATGACAAGCTGGTCGGGAACGAGCTTGCCGGCGTCCATGTAGGCCTTGGCCTCGAGGCCAAGCTCCGACTGATCCTTGGCGGCGGCGCGCAGGAGGTCACCCGTCGAGATGTGGGCAAGCCCGAACTCCTCGACGAGCCTCTGCGCCTGCGTGCCCTTACCGGCACCTGGGGCACCGAGCAGAACGATGTTCATGTGCATCCCCCTTCCAAGGAGGTGCCGGCCGCGTGGCCGGCACCCAGCGCAACAGATTGCCTACTTGAAGAAGCCCTCGTAATTGTGCATCTTGAGTTGGCTCTCGAGCGATGCGATGGTGTCCATGGCAACGCCAACCATGATGAGCACCGAGGTCCCGCCGAACGACTGGATGAGCGTGTTGTTGGTGAACCAGAAGATGATGGTGGGCACCACGGCAAGCACCGCCATGAAGAGCGCACCGGGAAGCGTGACGTGATCGATCGCGCTCTTGATGTAGGCCGCCGTCGCCGCGCCCGGCCTCACGCCCGGGATGAAGCCGCCCTGCTTGCGGAGCTGGTCGGCCGTCTCCTCGGGGTTGAAGACCATCGAGGTGTAGAAGTAGGCGAAGAACACGATGAAGACCACGGAGAGGACCCAGTTGAGCCAGCCCGCCGAAAGCGCGTTGGCAACCGACTGGATCCAGCCCACGCCGGGGAAGAACACCGCGATCTGGGCCGGGAAGTACAGCACGGCCGAGGCGAAGATGATGGGCACGACGCCGGCCGTGTTCACCTTGATGGGCAGGTAGGTGTTCTGTCCGCCCATGACCCTGCGGCCCACCACGCGCTTGGCGTACTGCACGGGGATGCGGCGCTGGCCGCGCTCCACGTACACGATGAGCGGGACGATGGCGATGATCACGACGAGCGTGATGACCGTGAGCAGCACGTTGCCGTTGGTCGTCACCGAGGAGATGAGCGCCGACGGCAGGCCGGACATGATATTTGCGAAGATGATGAGCGACATGCCGTTGCCAACGCCGCGCTGGGTGATGACCTCGCCCAGCCACATGATGATCACCGCGCCCACGAGCATCGTGAAGACCACGATAACGTTCTCGAGTGCCTCGGGGATCCCCATCTGGGAGAATGTCACGCCATAGCTCTTGAAGTAGAAGAGGTAGGCGATGGCGTTGAGAAGCGCCAGGACGAGGGTGAGGTAGCGGGTGTACTGCGTGATCTTGCGCTGGCCCGACTCCCCCTCCTTGGCAAGCTCTCCCAGCGAGGGCACCACTGCCTGGAACATCTGGAGGATGATCTGGGCGGTGATGTAGGGCATGATGCCCAGGCTGAAGACGGACATGCGCGAGAGGGCGCCGCCCGAGAACAGGTTGAGCACCGCCATGGCACCACTCGACGAGACGCCGGCGGCATACGCGCTCAGCATCTCCTGGAACGGGGCTCCGGGCACGGGAAGGTACGCTCCAAAGCGGTAGAGCAGAAGGATCCCCACGGTGAGGATGATCTTCTTCCTCAGTTCCGGCACCCGGAAAGCGTTGGCGATTCCGTTTAGCACGCCGGTTCGACCTTTCCTCCGGCCGCCTCGATCTTGGTCTTGGCCGAGGCGGAGACCTTGTCCACCTTGACGGTGAGCTTCTTGGTGAGCTCACCGTCACCGAGGACCTTCACGGGAACATAGGTGCGCTTGATGACGCCCTTGGCAACCAGGGACTCGGCGTCGACGGTGTCGCCGTCCGCGAAGACCTCCTGGAGGCGAGCGACGTTCACGGGCGCGTACTCGACGCGGTTGGGGTTCCTGAAGCCCGGGAGCTTGGGGAGGCGCATGGCGAGCGGCTGCTGGCCGCCCTCGAAGCCGGCGCCCTTGCCGCCACCGGAGCGGGAGAGCTGGCCCTTGGTGCCACGGCCGGCTGTGGTGCCGTGGCCGGAAGAGTTGCCGCGGCCGACGCGCTTGCGGTTCTTCCTGGAACCCTCTGCGGGGCGCAGATCATTGAGCTGCATGTGGGTGACTCCTAGTTCTCTTCAACGGTCACGAGGTGCTTGACCTTGAAGATCATACCTCGGACGCTGGGGTTGTCGGGCAGGACGGCGACGTCGCCGATCTTGCGAAGGCCCATGGCGCGGCAGGTGGCCGTCTGGTCCTTCTTCACCTGCGTCACGGCGCTGCGGACGAGGGTGACGGTGAGCTTCTTCTCTGCCATCGCTAGTTCTCCTTCCCGACGAACATCTCGGAGACGGTGATGCCACGGCGCTCGGCGGTCTCCTGGGGGCTGGAGAGCTCCTTCAGGCCCGCGGCAGCGGCCTTGATGATGTTCATGGCGTTGTCGGTGCCCAGGGACTTGGAAAGGACGTTGGTGATGCCGGCGAGCTCAAAGAGCGGGCGCACGGGGCCGCCGGCGATGACGCCGGTACCCTCGATGGCCGGCTTGATGAGGACGCGGCCGGCGCCGTAGTGGCCCTCCACCGTGTGGGGGACGCTGCCCGCGGCGGTGACGGGAACCTTGAACATGTTCTTCTTGGCGTCCTCGACGCCCTTCTGGATTGCCAGGGGCACCTCGGCGGAGCGGCCCATGCCCAGGCCCACGTTGCCCTTGCCGTCGCCGACGACGACGAGGGCCACGAGGGACATGCGACGGCCGCCCTTGACGGTCTTGGAGACGCGGTGGATGTAGACGACGCGCTCCTGAAGGTCTGTGTCCTGCTGGCGCTTGCGATCACGTGCCATTGAATCCTCCTAGAACTTCAGGCCCGCGCTGCGGGCACCGTCTGCCAAAGCCTGGACACGACCGTGATAGATGCGGCCGCCACGGTCGAACCTGACCGCAGTGATGCCCTTCTCGATGGCGCGCTTGCCAACGAGCTCGCCCACGAACGCGGCGGCCTCCTTGTTGGAGCCCACCTTGCCGGTCGCGCGGAACTCGGCGTCGAGGGTGGAGGCGGAGCACAGGGTCTTGCCCTCGGTGTCATCGACGACCTGTGCGTAGATGTGGGCGTTGGTGCGGTGTACGCAGAGGCGGGGACGCTCTGGGGTACCGAAGATCTTGGCGCGGACGCGGCGCTTGCGGCGCGCGAGACCCGCCGCCTTCTTCTGCTGCTTGTTCATTCCTTCTCCTTAGTCACGCCACCACCTGACGGGGTGATGGTCTTGTGCCTGGTCCTATGCTACTTGGCGGCCTTGCCGAGCTTGCGGCGGATACGCTCGCCCTCGTAGTGGATGCCCTTGCCCTTGTACGGCTCGGGCGGACGCTTCTCGCGGATCTCGGCGGCAACCTGGCCGACCTGCTCCTTGGAGATGCCCTTCACCGTGATGTGGGTGTTGTCGGGCACCTCGAACGAGATGTGCTCGGGGCAGGCGAAGATGACGGGGTGGGAGTAGCCGAGGGAGAGGTCGAGGTCCTTGCCCTTGAGCGTGGCGCGGTAGCCGACGCCCGTGAGCTCGAGCTTCTTCTCGAAGCCCTCGGAGACGCCCACGACCATGTTGTTGATGAGGGTGCGGACGAGGCCCTGCTGGGCATTGGATTCCTTGGACTCGTCGACGCGGGCAACCGTGAGGACGTCGCCGTCCAGGGTGATGCTCACCAGGTCGGAGAAGGTGCGGCTGAGGTCGCCCTTGCTGCCCTTGACCGAGACGGTGGTACCGTCGATGGTCACCGTGACTCCGGCCGGAATCTGGACAGGCTTCTTACCGATACGAGACATTGTCTCCTCCTATCTTGATTCAGCGGGAGTTACCAGATATAGGCGATGACCTCGCCGCCGACGCCGAACTTGCGGGCGTCGCGGTCGCACATCATGCCCTTGGAAGTAGAGATGACGGCACTGCCGAGACCGCCCAGGACGCGGGGAAGCTTGTCCGCCTGGGAGTAGACGCGAAGGCCCGGCTTGGAGATGCGGCGGATGCCACGGATGACGCGGGCGCGCCTGTTGCCGTACTTAAGCGTGATGTGGAGGGTCTTCTGGGGCGTGGTGTCCTCCACCTCGTAGCCCTCGATGTAGCCCTCCTCCTTGATGACGCGCGCAATCTCGACGAGCACCTTGGTCGAGGGCATGGAGACCTCGGCCTTGCCCGCTGAGTTCGCGTTGCGGATGCGCGTCAGCATGTCTGAAATGGGATCGGTAATCTTCATTGATCCTTCTCCTTCGTCATGATGA
>SFGZ01000004.1 GCA_004557505.1 Coriobacteriaceae bacterium
GAGCTCACGGCCGCGGTGGCGGGCGGCGAGCGCGACGGCCTCAGGCTCCAGGCGCGCTACGACGGCGAGGACCCGTCGACCTACGAGGACTCGCTGTGGTCGGAGCTGCACTCCCAGGAGTGGCTCGACGCCGCCCGCGCGGCCGTGGGCCCGATCTGGGGCGTTCTGCCTGAAGATGCGTGTTACGTTGGCTATATGAGCGCCGCCGGCACGTACCTCACCCTCAAGGAACAGGACCGCTTCGAGGACCATAAAGACGCCTACCTTGGCCGGGTGAAGGTCACGATCGTGGGTACTCCTGTCTCCGAGGGGGACTACGCCGCGCTCGTGGACGCGACCGTCTCCGCCATCGAGGCCGTGGGTCTATGTTGCAAGATTAAAACTGGGAGGTATGAGGAGCTCCCCGAGGGCGTCGAGTCCCTGGGGAAGGACATAGACTGGTACCGCTTCCTTAAGGAGGACCAACAGTGGGAGTTTCTGTGCCATACCCATGCCGACGGCACCCACACCACATACCTCGACTGGAGGGAGGGCAGCTAGCGATGGCGCTGACGCCGGAGGAGGCCGTCGGCGATAGGGTGGCCGCCCTCGCCACGGAGGCGTCGGCGCCCCTCCCGGTGTGATGTCGTGGGTGTCGGGGCTCTGCCTGTGGATTCCGAGCGCATAGCCAACCTTCCTCCTCTCGCTGTGCGCGGCGAGACCTTACCGTGGAAGCTGGCATTTGCGCGACAGAGAGGCGGAGACAACATGGCCATGCAGCCCAAGCTCATCCTTTGCGACATCGACGAGACGATTCTTCCTAAAGGGAACTCGCAGGTCTCCCCTCGCACGATCTCGGCATTCCACGCGGCACTCGACGCAGACATCGCCATCGGGCCCGCAAGCGGCCGCGGCATCGACTGGATTCCGCCCTTCTTTGGCGGAGATGCATCGTGCTGTGCAACCTGCCTTGCCACCAACGGCCAGCAGGTCTATCTCGACGGCAAGCTGGCGCACGAGGAGCGCCAGCCGCACGATGCGCTCGTTAGGTTGGCGGCGGCGCTTGCGGGCGTGCCGCATTCCGGACTCATCTGCTTTGACGGCGGCACGCCACTTCTGGTGGCCGGTAGTCGGGAGGACCTTTGGCGCCCCTTCCCCGCCTATGCCGAGAAATGCGTGGCGGTTGATGCCGTGCCGGATGTGGTGGTCAAGGCGAACATGTTCGTGGACACGGACGAGGCGGGAACGCGCGGGCTCATGGCGCGGGCCGCGCGCGAGGTGCCCGAGCTCGACTTCGACTATGCCCACATGGGCTACTCAAACGTCATGCCGCACGGCTACAACAAGGGGTCTGGCGCGCGCATGCTGTGCGAGCTTCTCGGCATAGGCGAGAGCGAGGTCGTGGTCTTTGGCGACGCCGGCAATGACCTGCCGCTCTTCTCTGCGGTGCCCAACTCTGTCGCGGTTGCCAACGCCCAGCCGGAGGCGGCGCGCGCGGCCCGCTGGCACATTGGCCGTTGCGAGGACGATGCCGTTGCGGCGGCAATCGAGGCGCTTGCCGCAGGCGAGTGGCCATTCTCGGCATAGCGGCAGGGGCTCGCGCCCCCCTCGGAAGCGGCGTTGCCCGAAGTCCCCCACCCGGGTGTCCCAGGGTACCCCAGGGCCTCCCGCGCCCAGCGAATTATGCACGGCTGAGGTGGGGGCGAGCAAAACCGCAGTTCGCCACAAAGCTTAGACGCAGCCGTGCGTAATTCACGGGGCTGAGAGGGACGGCCGCATCCGGGGCATCGCGGACGCCGCGAGCCGCGACGCATCCAGGGCCGGATCCCACGCTGTTGCGGATGGGTGACGAATGCGCGCCGTGGCCAACTCCCGCACCATTGCAGAGCGCACCATCGACAACCACCTGGTGGGCAATGTCATCGACCACTGCTCGGTGAACGTGGGCACCATCGAGGGCGGCGGCAAGATCAACCAGGTGCCCGACCTTGCCAGCTGCAAGGTGGACGTGCGCCTGCCCTATGGCTGCCGGCGAGAGGACGTTATGGCGGCCGTCGACCGCATCATCGATGAGAGCGGCGTCACGGGCGTCGAGGCGAGCTACGAGTGGCTGGCGGAGGGCAACTACACCGACGATGCCTGTCTTCTGGTGACGAGCCTCAAGGACAACATCGAGAGCGTGTGGGGCGAGGAGTGCCTGCCGGCCTATCAGTGGGCCTCCAGCGACGCCGCGCACTACCGTGCGCTTGGCTGCCCCACCATCCAGTTCGGACCCGCCAACAACGCCGGAATCCATGGTTACAACGAGGACGTGGACATCGAGGACGTGGTGCATGCCGCCGAGATCTACATGCTCACCCTCTGCGACATGCTGGGCATCGAGTAGGGAGACATCACATGGGAGAGTGCGAGTGCGGACACGGGTGCGAGTGCGGGCGCGAGAGCGAGTACGAGTGCAGGGCTTCGGCCAACGAGGTTCCCGAGGCAAGGAGCGCGCGGCTCACGTGGCATGTTGGTGACGAGACGATCGACTACGTGGCCACGGCTGGCCACCTGGACGTCATCGACCGCGATAAGGTGCTCGAGGGGAGGATGTTCAACGTCTCCTACGTGGCCACGGCGATTGGCGGCAGCGAGGTAGACCCCCGCGTGCGCCCGGTGACCTTCTGTTACAACGGCGGTCCCGGCTCCGCCTCGGTGCCCATCAACTTTGGCGGCCTTGGGCCCCGCCGCGTGGTGACCTGCGGCACGGACTTTGTGGGCGCGGGGTACGAGGTTGTGGACAACCCCGGCACGCTGCTTCGCGAGTCCGACCTCGTCTTCCCGGATGCCCTGGGCACGGGCTGGTCCTTCGTGGCCGCGGGCTACGACACCAAGCGCGTCTATGGCCTGGAGGAGGACGCGCGCACCTTCTGCCGTGCCATCTGCCAGTGGCTTGACGAGAACGACCGCTGGGGCTCTCCCCTTTACATCTTTGGCGAGTCCTACGGAACCATGCGCAGCGCCGTCCTCATGCGCTACCTGGGGGAGGCGCACGTGCCCCTGGCCGGCGTCGTGATGCTCTCGGCCTACTATGACTGGACGCAGAACCTACCCGGCAACGATCTCTACTACATAGGCATGGTTCCCACCTTTGCCTCAACGGCGCAGTATTTTGGCCTGGTGGGCCAGGGCGTCGATGAGGATGAGTGGTTTGACAGGGCCTCCGTCTTTGCTGGAGGGGAGTATGCGCGCGGCATCTTCCAGGGAGACGAGATCGCGCCCGCCGAGAAGGATGCCGTGGCAGAGCGGCTCTCCGGGTTCATCGGGCTTCCCAAGGACTACCTGCTTGACCGCAACAACCGAGTTGAGCTGGAGGATTTCAGGCGGGACCTCCTCGCCGGTCGCGGCCTGGTGTGCGGCCGGCTTGACCAGCGCTTTACCGAGATCTCGCTGCTTCCCGGCCAGCGCTCCTCCTTCTTTTTTGCCTGCGAGGACCCGGCGGGCCATGCGCTGGAGAGCTGCTGGTACGCGGCGTTCCGCGACTTTTTGCGGAGCGAGTTGGGCTACGAGGGGCCTGCCGAGTACCGCCTCTCGGTATGGGGCGAGATTGGCATTGGCTGGAACTGGGTCCACGACGAACCCGGATTCGACGAGACCACGGTTGCGGCACCCAACCTTGCCTACGACATTGCCGTAGCCCTGAGGCGCAGCCCCACGACCAGGCTCTGCATCCTGGGCGGCCGCTACGACACGGCAACCCCCTGGTGGAACGTGCGGCACACGATGTCGCAGCTCTACCTGCCGGATGCGCTCAAGCGACAGATTACCTGGCATCGCTACGGGTGCGGCCACATGGCCTATACGGATGATCCCACGCTCCGCGCCATGGCCGCCGACCTGCACGAGTTCTACCGCGCCTAGCCCCAGGGGCCGGCCCCCAACAGTCTACGGGGCCGGCTCCGTAGCAGGCTTCTTGGGTCCCCGACGGCGCTGTGGCGCCTGCCCGGCCCGCTGGTGCTATTGTTGCACGGTCTCATCCCCGCCGTCCCAACAGCACCCGGAGGTATCCCGACATGTCCATGCCAGCCACGCTCGCCCTGCAGATAGTCGTCATGTTTATGCTGGTGGGCGTTGGGTTTGCGATGTTTCGCGCGGGCAAGATCACCATGGAGGGCAACCGCACCATCGGCAACATCCTCGTGTACCTCTCGCTACCCTGCGTCATCGTGAAGGGGCTCATGGTCGAGCGCACGCCGGAAAACGTTGTCGCACTGGGGGTCTCGGCGCTCATGGGGCTTGCCGCCCTTCTCGTCTCCGTGCTGGTCGCACGGCTCATCCTGCGCGAGGATGCCATTGGCAACTTCTCCGCCACCTTCTCGAACCCGAGCTTCTTTGGCATTCCGCTTGTTGTCTCTATCTTGGGGCAGGAGCCGATTTTCTACATGACGGCCTACATTGCCTTTATGAACCTGGGGCAGTGGACCTACGGCGTCTCGCTGCTTACGGGCGAGCGAGGCAGGGTCTCGATGGGGTCTCTCGTGCGCTCTCCGTTCATGGTGGCGACGGTCGTGGGCCTCGTGCTCTTTGCGGCCCAGATCCAGCTGCCGGGCGTGGTGATGAGCTGCCTGGATTACGTCTCGGCGCTCAACACGCCGCTGGCGATGTTTGCCATAGGGGTCTACCTGGCGCAGTCCCACCTGTCCGACGTGCTCCACCGGATTGGCCTCTACAAGGTTGCCTTGGCGCGGCTGCTGGTGACGCCGCTTGTCACGCTGGCGCTCCTGAGCCTGCTTCCCACCCCGATGCTCCAGATGAAGCTTGCGATCCTGGTGGCGCAGGCGTGCCCCGTTGGCCTCAACGTGGCGGTGTACGCGCAGCTCCACGACGCCGACTATGTCTACGCGGTGGAGACCATCGTGGTCTCGGTGCTGCTCTCGCTGGTCTCGATTCCGCTTGTGGTGGGGCTGGCGCAGATGGCGTGGGGGTAGGTGGTGGCGTTGAAATTGCGATTTCAAAACTTTAAAATAATGTGAGTTTTGAAACTACTTGAGAGGATGCCGGTCGTGCCGTTGGTCTATCGCTCTACATATATGGAACGTCTCCATACCCTTGAGGGGACGCGAGACATTAAGGTCATTACTGGTGTGCGACGCTCTGGCAAGTCCGAGCTTATGAAGGCTTTCGCATCAGAGAGCGCCGCGAGCGACTCTATGTCGAACAACGTCTACCTTGATCTTCTCGACCTTGATAACGAGGAGCTCCTTGAGTATCACGCCCTGCATAAGCGAGTGATCGACTCGTATAGAGAGGGTGCCCACAACAGGCTCTTCATCGATGAGATACAGCTTTGCGAGGGCTTTGAAAGAGCAATTAACAGCATCCACACCCGTGGTGGTTGGGATATTTACCTCACCGGCTCTAATGCGTTCCTTCTGAGTTCTGACCTTGCCTCTCTTTTCACTGGGCGCCAAAGAGAGGTTCACGTTTTCCCATTTAGCTTCTGCGAGTATCGCGAATACTTCGGAGGCGACCGCGAGATCGATGATGACCTTGATAATTATGTCAGGCGAGGTGGCCTGGCCGGTTCGTACGCGTATGGAAGCCTAACGGAGTCCTACGGCTACGTCCGTGGCGTCTACAGGACAATCCTCACCCGCGATTTGGTGCAAAAATTCTCGCTTCCTGACACCACCGTCTTGGAGCGCCTCGCCGAGTACATGATGGACAATGCCGGCAATCTCAATTCCCCCAACAACATTGCCAATACTCTTGAGGCTAACAAGGTGTCAACCAACCATGTGACCGTGGGCAGATACATGTCGTATCTGCGTGACGCCTTCGTCTTCTATAATGCCAGGCGCTTTGACATCAAGGGCAAGAGGTACCTGAGCACCCAGGCGAAGCACTACGTTTGCGATACTGGCATGCGATACGCAATTCTTGGCACCCGCAACATGGAGTGGGGGCGCATGTATGAGAACGTGGTGTTCCTTGAGCTCCTGCGGCGGGGCTACGAGGTCTATGTAGGCAAGCTCTACCAGAAGGAGGTTGACTTCGTTGTCAAAATGGAGTCCGAGCTTGTCTATATCCAGGTGAGTGATGACATTGGCTCGCAGTCGACGCTTGACCGCGAGCTTTCACCCCTTCTCTCCATTCGAGACGCCTTTCCAAAAGTCCTTATCGCAAGAACAAGACACGAGGAATACTCGGTGGAGGGCGTTCGCATCATCGATGTCGCGAGATGGCTTCTGGGCGATGGGCCATTGGGGTGAGGCGACCAAGCCCGAGGTGCCCTGTTCTTAAGGCCAAGCCTCTGGCGAGTTCCGGTGGGCGTTTACGCGGTGGAGGTCATCGTGGTCTCGGTGCTGTTCTCGCTGGCCTCGATCCCGCTTGCGGTGGGCCTTGTCCAGGTGGCGTGGTAGCTGTTGGCGGGAAATGACGGTTGGGCAGTGGTTTTTCGCGGGGTCACTGAGTAGCAAACGGTTTGAAGTTTGTTAAAGTGCAGGTCAGAAAAATGCTACCGTCGATATTGCATATAAGGATTTCGACGCAAACTGCTGCCAACCGGAAGTGTTGCGACGAAGCCCGGGACGTCGGGTCCCTCTCGCCCGTTCCCCGACCTTATCCATGAGCGTGGCCTCGTTCCCGCGTCTCTCTCGCGTTCCCACATGTCCGGCGGAGTTTATCGCCTGTGCAGAGCCTACGCCCGTTTTCGCCGTCGCCCCTCGATGCCGGCCCGTCGTGCTACCATGGCCCTAGGCAATGACGGAGAGGTTTGGTCGTCGCGTCGCCAGCGGACAAGAGATGGGGCCCACCGGCTGAGAGGCCCCTCCAAGGCTGACGTCCAGAGTTCACTCCACCAGCCGCAACCTCAAAGCGGGGGGCACGCCCCTTGCGAGTAGGGAAGCCGTGGGCCTCACGACACGGGGCGCAACGAGTGGGTGCGTGCGGGAGAAATCGCGCGCGCCAATCAAGGTGGTACCGCGGAGACATCCGTCCTTGGGCAGCACGGCCCGGGACGGTTTTTTATTGGCTTTGGAAAGGAACGCACTATGGCGATGTCCGATGACCTCAAGTCCATTGAGGCACAGGTAGAGGAGGGGCTTAGGCGCGCCGAGACCATGGAGGCCCTGGAGGCCCTGCGCGTCTCCATGCTCGGCCGCAAGGGCAGGCTCACGGCCCTCATGCACATGATGGGCCAGGTCCCGCCCGAGGAGCGCCGTGCCATGGGACAGATGGCGAACACCGTGCGCGCCAAGGTGGAGGCCGGCATCACCGCCCGCCGCGAGGAGCTGGCGAACGAGCTCATGGAGCGCCGCATGGCCGCCGACGCCGTGGACGTCACGCTTCCCGGCCGCGCTCTCTCCCCGGGCACGCAGCACCTCATCAGCCAGATCCGCGAGGAGATAGAGGACATCTTCTGCGGCCTTGGCTACACCGTCGAGGATGGCCCCTACGTGGAGACCACCTACTACAACTTCACCGCGCTCAACGCGCCGGAGGACCACCCCAGCCGCTCCGCGCGCGACACCTTCTACGTGGTGGACAACGCCCCAGAGGGCAAGGAGGCCCACGTCCAGGGAGAGTCCGACATCCTGCTGCGCACCCAGACCTCGGGCGTCCAGGTGCATACCATGGAGACCCACGAGCCCCCCATCTACATGATCTGTCCCGGTACCGTCTTTCGCCCGGACACCGCAGACGCCAACCACCTGCCGCAGTTCACGCAGGTCGAGGGCCTTGTCGTCGACGAGGGCATAACCTTCGGCGACCTCAAGGGCACGCTCGACTACTTCACCCGCGAGATCTTTGGCAAGGACCGCGCCACGCGCTACCGCCCGCACTTCTTCCCCTTCACCGAGCCCAGCTGCGAGGTCGACGTCTCCTGCGGCGTCTGCCATGGCAAGGGCTGCCGCTTCTGCAAGAACACGGGCTGGCTCGAGATCCTGGGCTGCGGCATGGTCGACCCCAACGTCTTCCGCTACTGCGGCATCGATCCCGAGAGGTATACGGGCTTTGCCTTTGGCATCGGCGTCGAGCGCGTTGCCGCGCTCCGCTACGACCTGCCCGACCTGCGCATGCTCATGACCGGCGACATGCGCTTCCTGAACCAGTTCTAGGCCACGGCCAGGCGGCGAGGGGCCCGCAGCAGAGAGACCCGGGCAGAAGAGAGGCCCGCGGCAGGATGACAAGAATCAGGGGCGGCCGCGCCAAGCCCGCCCGGAAGGGAATGCAAATACCATGCGCG
Organism: Coriobacteriaceae bacterium; assembly: GCA_004557505.1. GTDB lineage: Bacteria > Actinomycetota > Coriobacteriia > Coriobacteriales > Atopobiaceae > Tractidigestivibacter. The sequence continues at coordinate 8,210 of SFGZ01000004.1, forward strand.
TTTCGTATGAGTGGCTCAAGGACATGGTGGACGTGCCCGAAGACCCCAAGGATCTGGTCAGCGAGTACACCCGCACCGGTACGGAGGTCGAGGGCGTAGAGCGCGTCGGCGCCGACCTCGACCTTGTCTACACGGCCCAGGTGGTGAGCAAGAAGCCGCATCCGGACTCCGACCACATGTGGCTCTGCCAGGTCTCCGTTGGCGACAAGAACGTGGACGAGAGCGGCAACCCCATGCCGCTACAGATCGTGTGCGGCGCCCAGAACTTCAACGAGGGCGACCATATCGTGACCGCCATGATCGGCGCCGTGCTCCCCGGCGGCATGAAGATCAAGAAGTCCAAGCTCCGCGGGGTGGACTCCTGCGGCATGAACTGCTCCGAGCGCGAGCTTGGCCTGGGCAATGACCACGAAGGCATCATCGTCCTGCCGCCCGACGCGCCCGTGGGCATGCTCTACACGGACTACCTCGGCAGCTCCGACACCGTGATCGACTGCGAGATCACCCCCAACCGCCCGGACTGCCTCTCCATGGTTGGCATGGCGGTGGAGACCTCGGCCGTCCTCGATGAGGACACCCACATCGCGCTCCCCGCCGTCAAGGCCGAGAAGGGCCCGGACGCCCACGACCTTGTCGACGTGCGCATCGACGACGCGGAGCTGTGCGGCCGCTACACGGCCCGCGTGGTGCGCAACGTCAAGATTGGCCCCAGCCCCGAGTGGCTCGCGCGCCGCGTGATAGCCGCCGGCTCCAGGCCGATCAACAACGTGGTGGACGTTACCAACTACGTGATGTACCTCACGGGCCAGCCGCTTCACGCCTTTGACCTGGGCAAGCTCCAGAAGCGCGAGGACGGCAGGCGCCACGTGGTGGTTCGCGCCGCCCGCGATGGCGAGCAGCTCACGACGCTCGACGGCAAGGAGCGCACGCTCACGCCCGACATGTGCGTCATCACCGACGGCGGCGAGGCGCCCATCGCGCTCGCCGGCGTCATGGGCGGCCTGGACTCCGAGATCGACGAGGCCACGACCGACGTCCTGCTCGAGAGCGCGACCTTCTCGCCCGGCCACACCTCTCGCACGAGCCGCAGCCTGGACCTCATGAGCGAGGCTTCCATCCGCTACGAGCGCCAGGTCGACGGCGCCGGTTGCGCGGACGTCTCCAACATCGCCGCGGCCCTCTTCGAGGAGTGCTGCTCGGCCGAGGTCTGCCCGGGTATCGTGGACGTCTATCCCGCGCCCGTGCCCGCTGCCGTGATCACCATGCGTCCCGCCCGCGTGCGCGCCCTTGCCGGTGCGGAGATCCCGGACGGCTTCATGGTCTCTCGTCTTAGGCGCCTTGGCTGCAAGGCCGAGCCCGCGGAAGGCGGCGCCTACACGGTGAGCGTCCCCACCAACCGTCCCGACCTCACCCGCGAGATCGACCTCATCGAGGAGGTCATGCGCCTGTGGGGCGAGGGCGGCATTGCGCCCACGCTTCCCGCCGCGCGCAACCACGCCGGCGGCCTGACCGTTGACCAGCAGCGCATTCGCAAGATTGGCCGGACGCTGCGCGCCTGCGGCCTCTCCGAGACCACCACGTACTGCTTTGCCGACGAGAACGACCTGGCCAGGCTGGGCATGGGCGAGGAGGGCCGCGGCACCCCCGTCAAGATCATCAACCCGCTTGTCGCCGACCAGGCCGAGATGCGCCGCTCGATTCTGCCGGGGCTCCTTCGCTCGGCGGCGTACAACCTGGACCACGGCGTTGACGCCGTGGCGCTCTACGAGATCGGCCGCGTCTTCCTCGGCCACGAGAACAAGAGCCAGCCTGCCGAGCCCAGCTTCGTGTGCGGCGTGCTCTCGGGCCATCGCGACGACGAGTGGTGCCAGAAGTTCGATGACTACGACTTCTTTGACGCCAAGGGAGTGGTCGAGCAGCTTCTCTCGGAGCTTCGGGTGACAAAGGTGCGCTTCAAGGTGGCGGACCCCAAGGCCTACGGCTGGCTGCAGCCCGGCCGCGCGGCCGAGGTCTACGGCAACAAGGGCGAGCTCATGGGCTGGGTCGGCAACGTTCATCCCAAGGCGCTCGGGGCCTTTGGCGTCGACGCCCCCGTGGTCGCCTTCGAGCTCTCGGTCGAGTCGCTCCTGCGCCTTGCCCACCGGGAGCTGCCCTATGTGGACGTCCCCACGCTGCCCGGCGTCGACGTCGACCTGGCCGTTGTCGTCGACGAGTCCGTGACCTGCGAGCAGCTCGAGCAGCGCATCAAGAGCGCCGGCGGCAAGCTTCTCGCCAACGTCCGCCTCTTCGACGTCTACCGCGATCCCGTGCGTGTCGGCCCGGGCAAGAAGTCGATGGCGTTCTCGCTCACCTATCGCTCTGTCGACCACACGCTGACCTCCGAGGAGGTGGACCGCGCCCACAGGAGGCTCGTGGACAAGGTCTGCCGCGCCACCGGCGGAGAGGTCCGCAGCTAGCGGGGGCTGCCCGCGCGCCGCAATGATGCACGCACATGCCTAGCTGGAACATACATACCGCCCACGTCGAGCGGCTCCTCCGCAGGGAGGGGGCCGCCCGGCTGGGCGTGAGCGACGTGAACGCCTTCCTGTTTGGCAACTTCCTGCCCGACGTCTACGTGGGCTATATGGTGCCGGTGCCCGCCGCGCGCCTGCGCGACTATAGCGAGACGCACTTCGCCGACGGAGGCACCATTCCCACGCCGGATTACAGGGCGTTCTGGGAGCGCTTCGTTGCTGGCGATGGGGCGGCGGTTGCGGGCCCCGAGCACGACCTGGTGCTTGGCGCGTGGGCGCACCTCGTCTGCGATTGCGTGTACAATATGCGCACGCGATCGTACATCGCCTCCATCGGCGTGAAGCCCGGTGACGTCACCCGCAAGCGCAAGCAGCGCGACTTTGCGCTCTTTGGCCGGACCTTCGACATCTCGCTGCGCCCGCGCGCGACGCCCGAGCTCATTGCCGCCTGCGCCGCGTATCCGCAGTACCCCGTGGTCGAGGAAGACGTGCGCGAGGCCGTTGCGGTGGCGGGGCGCATCGTGGACGAGAACCACGCAGGGCTCATCCGTAGCGTTCCCGCGTACGACCTGCTCACGCCGGAGCTTTTCTCGGCGGCGTCGGCCGAGGCGGATGAGACAATCATTGCCGGGCTCTGCCACCAAGGCCTGTAGTTTGGTTCCTTACCTGGGACCTGACGTTTTGCGTCGCCAATCTTGTGCCCGTTGTTGCTTGCGGCTCACCGTTCCGCAACCCGTGGAGACCAGCATGGGAATGGACGGTCGGATTCCATCGAACATCCGGCCGTCTCTCCTGCCCCCGGTCTTCGAGGGACCCTTCCCGGTGGTCGTGGACTTGGACCGCGCATGGGGACGGCGGTGCCCGGGATACCCGAGCTGCGCGAGGACCCTAGACCACTTTTCGTGACGCGACCGTTGCGGTGTGTCCCGCGACACCTCTACGCCCCAAAACTTCTATGGACAGAGAAATCTGCGACTTAATTGCAGTGCCGAGAAAAGCTACGAGCAATCTACCTGCGGTTTTTCTTGTCGGCACACATGGCAAACTGCAATTAAGCCGCAGTTTTTCCTCTAGGGGGGCCAAGAGCGCCTCTCGCATCCCGTACAAATCCATACACGTCTGCGCAACGATTATCGCGTATGGTTGATGTGCTGGCGCGGCGCCCACCAGACGCCGTTTGCACGGGCGTCTCGCCCACGACGAGAGGAGTAGCGATGAGCTGGTACGAGCCATCCTTTGTCTACCAGGTCTATCCGCTGGGGCTGTGCGGCGCCCCGCACGAGAACGACGGCATCGTGGTGCCGCGCCTGCGCAAGCTCGTCGACGGCGGCTGGGTCGACCACATGAGACGCCTCGGGGCAACCTGCCTCATGCTCAACCCCGTCTTCCAGAGCCTCACGCACGGCTATGACACCACGGACTACACGACCGTGGACTGCCGCCTGGGCACCAACGACGACCTGCGCCTCGTTGTGGATGCGTGCCACAAGGCGGGCATCCGCGTGCTGCTCGACGGCGTCTTCAACCACGTGGGCCGAGAGTTCTTTGCCTTCCGTGACGTGTGTGAGAGGGGCCAGCAGAGCCGCTATGCCGGCTGGTTCAACATCGACTGGGGCGGCGACAGCGAGTTCGGCGACGGCTTCGGCTACGAGACCTGGTCGGGCGTCCCCACGCTCGTGAAGCTCAACCACGGCAACTTCGAGCTCAATGACTACCTGGCCGACGTCATCTGTGGTTGGGTGCGCGACTTTGGCATCGACGGCCTGCGCCTGGACGTGGCCTACTGCCTTGACGGGGGATACCTTGGCTACCTGCGCCAGATTGCCGACGGCATCACGCGGGAGCGCGGCGAGAAGTTCGTCCTGGTGGGTGAGGCCATGTTTGGCGACTACAACCAGTGGATGGGCGACGGCCTGTGCGACTCGGTGACCAACTACGAGGCCTACAAGGGCCTCTGGTCGAGCTTCAACAGCGCGAACATGCACGAGGTGGCCTACGCGCTGGAGCGTCAGAGCGGCAATCAGCCCTGGGACCTCTACGCGGGCAAGCACCTGCTCGACTTTGTCGACAACCACGACGTGCCGCGCATCGCGACCAAACTGGACGACAAGCGCCAGCTCAAGCCGCTCTACGGGCTGCTCTTCGCCATGTGCGGCGTGCCCTGCGTCTACTACGGCAGCGAGTGGGGCATCGAGGGCGAGCAGCGCTACGGCGACTACGAGCTGCGCCCCGCCCTGGACGCGCCGGAGTGGAACGACCTCACCGACTGGGTGGCCGCGCTGGCCCACGCGCGCGAGAAGAGCGACGCCATCGTGTGGGGTGACTACCGCGAGATGCAGTGCCAGCCGCAGCAGCTGGTCTTCCGGCGCAGCCATGGGCACGAGCGGGTCATCGTGGCGATAAACGCGGCGGCCGAGCCCGCCGTGGCGCACTTCGACGCCGGGTGCGGCCGCGCCGTCGACCTCATCTCCGGCGAGCCGCACGACTTCGGCGGCGGCTCGGAGCTGGCACCCTTCTCGGCGCACTGGTGGCTCTGCGAGCGATAGGCCACGGCGCTGCCGCCACGCCCAAGAAAGGCCGCCCCGGACTCCTCGCCCGGGGCGGCCTTTGCAGAGCCGCGAGCAGACCCTACTGGACCTGCGCCACCATGGCCATGTTGGTGCTGGTGGTGTAGTCGCCCTGACGCGGGGAGGTCTGCGGATCTCCGGCGGTGATGACCACGATGTCGCCGGACTTCACGATATCGTTTGCCTTGGCAACGGTGAGGGCGTGGTAGAGCGTGTTGGAAAGCGAGCCCTGCTCAGTCGTCTTGAACGCATAGACGCCCCAGTAGAAGCAGGTTCGACGGATGGCCTCCTCGCTCGGGCTCATGGCGTAGAGCGGGATGCGGGGGCGGAAGTTGGACATGATGCGTGCGGTGCGGCCGGAGTGCGTGGGGCACAGGATGCACGTGGCGTCGACGCGGTCGGCCATCTCGACGGCGGCAAAGCCTGTTGCTCCGTTCACGTTGCGCACGCCTCCACGGTCGTGATAGACATTGCGCTCCTCGAGGTAGCGCTCGGTCTCCTTGGCGATCTCGGCCATGGTGCGCACGGCGGCCACGGGGTACTTGCCGGCAGCGGTCTCGCCGGAGAGCATGACGCAGTCGGTGCCGTCATAGATGGCGTTGGCGACGTCGGTGACCTCGGCGCGCGTGGGGCGCGGGTTGCGGATCATCGAGTCGAGCATCTGCGTGGCGGTGATGACCGGCTTGTACGCGTTGTTGCACTTGCGGATGATGGTTTTCTGGATGTGGGGCACCTCTGCCGCAGGAACCTCGACGCCCAGGTCACCACGGGCAACCATGATGCCGTCGGAGGCCTCGAGAATCTCGTCGAAGTTCTTGACGCCCACCGCGCTCTCGATCTTGGGGAAGATCTGGACGTGCGGGGCGCCCATCTCGACGCAGATGTCGCGAATCTGCTCGACTGCGGCGCCGTCGCGGATGAAGGACGCGGCGATGGCGTCGATGCCCAGCTCGCAGCCGAACATGATGTCCGCGCGGTCCTGGGCGGTGACGGAGGGCAGGCCGATGTTGACGTTGGGGACGTTGACGCCCTTCCTCTCGCCGATCTCGCCGCCGTTGACGACCACGCAGTGGATGTCGGAGCCGTCCACGTGGTCGACCTCGAGGCCGACGAGGCCGTCATCGATGAGGAGGATGGAACCCTTCTTGACCTCGCTGGGGAGGTTGAGGTAGTCGAGGGAGATGCGGTCGGCGTTGCCGTGGAAGTCCTCGCCGGTGGGGCGGGCGGTGACCACGATGGCGTCGCCGGCGTTGACGGTGACCTTCCTGCCATCCTCGAGAAGGCCGGTGCGAACCTCGGGGCCCTTGGTGTCGAGCATGGTGGCCACGGGGATTTTCAGCTCAGACGAGATGCGGCGAACGCGCTCGATCATCTGGCGGTGATAGTCGTGGCTGCCGTGGGAGAAGTTGAAGCGGGCGACGTTCATGCCGCTTTCGATGAGGGAACGAAGGACGTCGTCACTCTCGGTGGCGGGGCCCATCGTACACACGATCTTGGTTTTCTTGCTAAATGCCATGGTTCTCCTTTTACCTGTTCCTCTTTGGTGCGGGTGTCTTTATGGCTAGCAGACGACGCTCCTGGGCAAAAACTCCCTGCCCGTCGCATACGCCTGCGCGTTGTCGAGCGTCACGCGGGCAATCTCGCTGAGGGCCTCCCTGGTGAAGAAGGCCTGGTGGGAGGTCATGACCACATTGGGGAACGAGCAGAAGCGCGCCGTGATGGAGCTGCCCAGGATCTGGTCCTCGCGGTCCTGGTAGACGTTGGCGTTCTCCTCCTCGTAGACGTCGAGGCCGGCGGCGCCTATCTTGCCCGAGCGGATGCCGCGGATGAGCGCGTTGGAGTCGACCAGCGCGCCGCGGCCGGTGTTCACGAAGATCACGCCGTCCTTCATCTTGGCGATGGAGTCGTCGTTGATCATGTGATAGCTCTCCTCGTTGAGGAAGGCGTGCAGCGAGATGAGGTCAGAGCGGCGGTACAGCTCGTCGTAGTCGACGTACTCGTCGACCACGCGCTCCTCGTCCACGAGCTTCTGGTTGGGGTAGAGGTCGGCACCCAGGACGTGCATGCCGAAGCCCTTGCAGATGCGGCAGAGCGCGGCGCCGATGCGGCCGGTGCCGACGATGCCGGCGGTCTTGCCGTGCAGCGTGACGCCGACCAGCCCGGAGAGGTCGAAGTTGTTCTCGCGCACGCGGATGTAGCCCTTGTGGATGCGGCGGTTTGCGCAGAGGGCAAGGCCCATGGCGTGCTCGGCGATGGCCTCGGGGGAGTAGGCGGGGACACGGGTGACCTTCATGCCAAGGTCCTTGGCGACCGCGACGTTCACGGCGTCAAAGCCCGCGCAGCGCATGAGGACGAGCTTTATGCCAAAGCCGGCGAGAATCTCGAGGGTCATGGCGCCGCAGTCGGAGTTCACAAAGGCGCAGATCGCGTCATAGCCGCGGGCCAGGGCGGCGGTCATGGGATTGAGGTTGGTCTCGATGAAGTCGATCTGGACGTCCGGGTAGTCCTTGAGCTCTTTGGTGAAGGAATCCCTGTCGTAGCTGGCGGTTCCGTAGAACAGAATCTTCATCGTCGTCCTTTCCTCGAAACCCCGTAGAATCAATCCCGCATGCGTTCACATGCCCCTCAAGTCTACCGCATGGAAAAGATGCCGTGGGGCATGCCCATCCTTTCCCAATAACAACCCGGGCGCAGGGGCGTAAAGTGGGTGAGGCTTTCCGAGCAAGGCGTCATGGGCGAGAAGCGCGGCGAGAGCACGTATAACCCCACGTCGGGTGACGTGGGCGCACACGTAGCAGGAGAGGAGCGAGCATGATTTACGATGGACTCGAGGCGCGAAACCGGTATAGGGGCCTCTCGAAGGGCCTCGACGTTCTCTTCGACTGGCTTGACGACAATGACCCGTCGAAGCTGCCATTGGGCAAGACCCAGATCTTGGGCGACAAGGTCTTTGCCAACGTGATGGAGGCGAAGACCCGCAAGCTCGAGGACGCGCAGTTCGAGGCTCACCACAAGTACATGGACGTCCAGATTGACCTCGAGGGCTGCGAGCGCTTCATGACGACGGCGGGGGAGGTCGTCCCCACGGGTGCTTTCGACGAGGCGACCGACGGAGGCTATTGCCAGGCGGCGCCGGACAACCACGATCTTCTCGAGGGCTCGCTTGGGCAGGGGCGCTTCGTGATCTTCATGGTTGGCGAGCCGCACATGCCCAATCTCGTGGCAGGCGGGCAGGAGGTTGGCCCCATCAAGAAGATCTGCTTCAAGGTCCTCGGCGACCGGCTCTGGGACGGGGCATAGCGCTTTGTGTCTGCCAGTCGAGAAATAATGTAGCCCTTCTTACCCTCCGCGCCCGTCTCAAGCGGGAGGCGGAGGGTAAGATAGGAACGTTCTCTGCCCATGCGCCCGGCATGGCAGCCTTGGTGAGCCCTTGCCCCTCCTGGGGAATTATGATCGGGCATCAATCTGCTGGGCGCCGATGACCCCAGGAGGAAGAATTGAAGGAGTACCTGCAGGAGTCTGCGCACGTCATCAAGGACGTTGCGTCTGACGGCACCTATGGCCTTGCCGCAAGCGAGGCCGCGTCGCGCCTCGAGAAGGGCGGCCCCAACAAGCTCAGGGAGGCCGAGAAGGACCCGCTCTGGAAGCGCTTCTTCTCCCAGATGGCCGACCCGATGATCATCATGCTCATCGTTGCCGCGGCCATCTCGGCCCTCACAGGCCTGGCGCAGGGCGAGGCGGACTTCGCCGACGTGATCATCATCTGCTTCGTCGTCGTGGTGAACGCGGTTCTCGGGGTGGTCCAGGAGTCCAAGGCCGAGGAGGCCCTGGCGGCCCTTCAGGAGATGTCCGCCGCCCAGAGCAAGGTTGTGCGCGACGGCAAGGTCATCGCCGTCCCGTCCTCCGAGCTCGTCATCGGCGACCTTGTGATCCTCGAGGCGGGCGACTCTGTCCCGGCGGACTGCCGCATCATGGAGAGTGCCTCCATGAAGATAGAGGAGGCCGCCCTCACCGGCGAGTCCGTGCCGGTCAACAAGGTTGCCACGGTTCTCGATGCGCCCGATGACGGCAAGGACGTCCCCCTCGGCGACCGCAAGAACATGTGCTACATGGGCTCCACCGTGGTCTATGGCCGAGGCCGCGCCGTGGTGGTTGCCACTGGCATGGGCACCGAGATGGGCAAGATCGCCGACGCCCTCACGCGCGCCGGGGACGAGCAGACGCCGCTTCAGAAGAAGCTCGACGAGCTTTCCAAGACCCTCTCGGTCATCTGCATCGTGATCTGCGCCATGGTCTTTACGGTCACCTGGCTCAAGCACGGCATGGGCTTCTTCGGCAACATGCCGCTCGTGCTCAACACGCTCATGGTCGCCGTGTCGCTTGCCGTGGCCGCCATCCCCGAGGGGCTGGCCGCCGTCGTGACCATCGTGCTCTCCATCGGCGTCACTAAGATGAGCCAGCACAACGCCATCATCCGCAAGCTCTCCGCCGTCGAGACGCTTGGCTGCACGCAGGTCATCTGCTCGGACAAGACGGGCACCCTCACGCAGAACAAGATGACGGTCGTGCGCCACTTCACCGAGGATCAGGGCCGCCTCGTGCGCTGCATGGCGCTGTGCTCGGACGCCAAGTGGGACTCCGCTCACGACGACGCCGTGGGCGAGCCCACCGAGGCAGCCCTCGTGGCCGACGCCGCCAAGCTCGGCTTCACCTCCGATGACCTCGACGCCGCCAACCCCCGCGTGGGGGAGGCGCCCTTCGATTCGGGCCGCAAGATGATGTCCGTGGTCAACAGGGCGCCTGACGGCACCTACATCCAGCACACCAAGGGAGGCCCCGACGTCGTTCTCGCCCGTTGCACCATGGTCCGCACCGCCAACGGCGACGTGCCCCTCACGGACGAGTGGCGCCAGCGCATCATGGAGGCCAACAAGGCCATGGCCGACGACGCCCTGCGCGTGATGGCGGCCGCCCGCGTGAGCTACGGCACGACGGCGCCCGCGGACTTCTCGCCCGAGGCGCTTGAGCACGACATGACCTTCCTCGGCCTCTGCGGCATGATCGACCCGGTCCGCCCCGAGGTCAAGCAGGCCGTGGTCGAGGCCCACTCCGCGGGCATGCGCGTTGTCATGATCACCGGCGACCACATCGACACCGCCGTGGCCATCGCCAAGGAGCTGGGCATCATCGTCGACCGCTCGCAGGCCATCACCGGCGCCGAGCTCGACCGCATGTCCGACGAGGAGTTCGAGAGGGACATCTCCGCGTACGACGTATACGCCCGCGTCCAGCCCGAGCACAAGACCCGCATCGTTGACACGTGGAAGAGGCTTGGCAAGGTGGTTGCCATGACCGGTGACGGCGTGAACGACGCCCCGTCCATCAAGCGCGCGGACATCGGCGTGGGCATGGGCATCACCGGCACCGACGTCACCAAGAACGTGGCCGACATGGTGCTTGCCGACGACAACTTCGCGACCATCATCAACGCCTGCGAAGAGGGCCGGCGCATCTACGATAACATCAGGAAGTCGATCGCCTTCCTGCTCTCCTCCAACCTCGCCGAGGTCATCTCGGTCTTCGTGGCGTCGCTCATCGGCTTCACGATCCTCGAGCCCACGCACCTCCTGTGGATCAACCTCATCACGGACAGCTTCCCGGCGCTCGCCATGGCCATGGAGGAGGCCGAGCCCGACATCATGAAGCGCGAGCCCCGCAATGCCAGCGACGGTGTCTTCGCCAACGGCATGGGTCTTGACTGCCTCGTCCAAGGCGGCTGCATCGGCCTGCTCACGCTCGTCTCGTTCTTCATCGGCCTCAACATCGAGGGCGTGCCCCTGGCGTCCGTGCTGTCCGGCGCCAACAAGGGCCTCGACGGCATAACCATGGCCTTCCTCACGCTCTCGATGGTCGAGATGTTCCACTCGTTCAACATGCGCAGCCGTCGCCAGTCCATCTTCAGGCTCCCCACCCAGAACAAGTGGCTGTGGCTCGCGTTTGCGGCCTCGCTCGTGCTCACCTTCGTGGTCATCGAGACCCCGCTCTCCCACATCTTTGGCTTTGCCGAGATCAGCGCCTACGAGTACGGCATCGCCATGCTGCTCGCGGCTGCCATCATCCCCATAGTGGAGGTCTACAAGGCCATCATGCGCGCGGTCGAGAAGGGCAGGGGCTAGCCTCCATGGGCAAGCGCGCGCCAAAGAAGAGCTCGCAGAGGGGTTTGCGCAAGCGTGGCGTCCCAAGTGCCGGCGGGTCCCAGCAGGGCCTGCCGGCCCTCTCTTCCCTCGCTGACCTGCCCGCTTTCTCCGAGCTGACGCCCTCCGAGCGGCAGCGGAGCGCCTTTGGCGAGGCGGCCGTCTCGGCTGCGCGCGCCCTGGGCTGTGATGCGGGCGAGCTGTCGCTTGGGTGCGTGGTGCGCCTGGACCGAGGCTTCCCGGCCGTGGCAACAGCAGGCTCGCTCTTCCGCGCGGAGTTCTCGGCGCACCTCACCAAGGGCGATGACTCGCGCGTCGCCGTGGGGGATTGGGTTCTGGCCCGCGTGCCCGCCGGTCATGACATGGGTCTTATCCTGGAGATCCTCCCGCGCGAGAGCGACATTGCCCGCTGGAGGGGAGGCTCCCGCGGCGAGCGGCAGACGCTTGCCGCAAACGTGGACGCGGTCCTTGTCGTCCAGCAGCTGGGGGCCGCGCCGGTATCATGCGAGAAGATCGCGCGCTCCGCCGTCATCGCGCGTGACTGCGGTGCGGGGGTCGCCGTGGTCCTCACCAAGGCCGACCGCGCCTCGAGCGAGGCGTTGGCGGAGGACGTTGCCGCCGTGCGCGACGTCCTGGGCGAGGATTGCAGGCTCGTCATGACCTCCTCGGCGGGCGGGGCGGAGGCGGAGAGGGCCGAGAGGGACGCCGGCGCCCGGGGCGTTTCCTGGGGGCCGTCCGCCGTGCGCTCGCTCGTTCCCGCGGGGACCGTCGCCATCGTGCTGGGAGAGTCCGGCGCAGGCAAGTCCACGCTGCTCAACGCCCTGCTCGGGCATGACGTGCTCAAGACCGGCGCCGTGCGCGGGTCGGATGACGCGGGGCGGCACACGACCGTTGCCAGGCGCATGGTCTCGGTGCCGGGCGGCGGGGTGATCGTGGACGAGCCGGGGCTGAGAAGCCTCCCCATCGTGGGTCACGAGCGCGGCCTTGCGGCGGTGTTTCCCGAGGTGGCAGACGCTGCCCGGGGATGCCGCTTCTGCGACTGCACGCACACCCACGAGCCGGGGTGCCAGGTGCGGGGGCTTCTCTCACAGGGCAGGATCTCCCGTCGTCGCTACGATGCGTACGTGGCCCTCGCCGCCGAGATGCGCGAGAGCGCGCGGACGCTCGACCCCGACATCGTGCTGTAGCCCGTATGGGTGCCCGACGGCGGCCGCGCGACATCGCGGGCACGCAAAGAACGGCGCACTTTTGATGTGACCGGCCTCGAGGCGAGATCACAATTCATCCATATTTCGATATGAGCCTCCCGAGCTGCGTAGACGCGGCCTGTAGCCCATGGGCGCGGAGGCTTTGGCCCATGCGACCAATAACATGAGATCGACTTCGCGCACCACGGGATTCCATGGATAACAACAACATGTGACAGAAAGGTGCAAGAAGAGTGCCAGCAACCGGTCGCTCTTTCTTGGAAAGGCAGCGGGACCGGGCCCTCCCCATCGGACAATCTCCTCAGACCGCAACGCTCCGTGAGGGAGGGGGAGCCCATGTCACGCCGCTTCAAGATCGTGCTATCTGCCGCGTTTGCCGTGCTTGCCATCGTGCTGTGCCTCGCGTACGGCGAGGGTGTGAGGGCAGAGGAAAAGACGCGACGCCAGGAGACGCTCACGCGCTATGGCGGTGAGGTGGTGGGCCTCGTGGTTGCCACGACCGGGCTTGAGGAGGGGCAGGTCGTGTCCCCGGGCGACGTCGCCAGGCGGGACTGGGTCTCTGACCTCGTGCCGGAGGGCGCCATCACGAACCTGGATGACGTTGTGGGCAAGAAGGTGACGGTGGCCGCCGCCTCTGGCGCCCCGCTCACGCAGCTCAACTTCAGGGAGACGGGCGCCGCTGTCGAGGTGCCCCCGGGCAGGATCGCCGTCTCTGTCCCCATGGCCGACAAGCTTGGCGTGGGCGAGGGCGTCGTCGCAGGTGACAGGCTTGTCGCCTACCGCGTGGCCGATGGTGCCGCCACGGTGCTGGCCAGGGAGGTCACGGTGCTCTCGGTTCCCGAGGGCGCGCGGGCGCTTGCCTCGGGAGCCCAGGCCATGACCGTCGCGCTCGTGCCGGAGGACGTGTCCGCCGTCCTGGCGGCATCCACCGAGGGGAGCCTGCGCTTTGGCCTGCCGGCCGACGACGTCGATGCCGTGGGTGTAGGCGCGCCCTCGGCGCCCACCAAGGTCGAGCAGGAGGTGAGCGAGTGATGGGACATGCGTGGAGCGTCCTGTGCCCAGAGGCGGAGCGCGCCGGGATGGTCGCGGCGCTGAAAACGATAGACTTCCGGGCAGAGTGCGAGTTCGCCCAGAACGCCGCAGAGCTGCGGCGGCGCATGGCGGAGTCCGCTCTCGGCGAGAGGTCCGCGCTCATCGGACTCACCACAAGCGGGGTCTCCGACGTTAACCTTGCCGCCGCCGTCGTGGCTGACGGCCATGCCGAGAAGGTCGTGCTCGCCCTGAGGTCGCCATCGGGGTCGCTGCGGTCTCGCGCCGCGCAGGCGGGTATCGACGATGTCATCGACCTGGACGGCGTATCCCCTGCGCCGCCTGCGGAGAAGGGCGTCGCGCCGGCTTCGGGGCTCCTGCCGGAATGTGACGGGGGTCGTATCTCGGCGGCCTCGGGGCCGGCGCCGGCGCTCAGTGGGGCGCGTGCGCCCATACTCTCGTTCTGCTCGGGGAGGGGAGGCGTGGGCAAGACGTCGGTCGTGGCGTGCTCCGCGGTGGCCGCCTCCTCCTGGGGCATGCGGGTGGAGGCAGTGGATCTGGACCTCTCGTGCGGGAACCTCTTCGCGATGCTGGGGATTGCGCGGGGGACGGACCTCTCTCGACTCTCGGCAGACGACCTTGGGGACAAGGGGCGGCTGGGGCGGCTTGGCGCGCCCTGCGGCGAGCGCATCCGGGTGTGGGGGCCCTGCGAGCGCCCCGAGACGTCCGAGCTTGCGTCGGCAGTCGTCCCCGGGCTGCTGGGCGCGCTTGCGTGCGACTCTGACCTTGTCCTTGTCGACACCTCTCCCACGTTTTCCGATGCCGTCGCGCTCGCCGTGCGCGAGAGCGACCGCGTGGTGCTTGTCCACGACAGGCGGCCCGGCTCGCTGGCGTCGCTCGCGCGCACGAGTGGCCTTGCGGTGCGCCTTGGCGTCGCGCGGACGCGCATCGCGCGCCTGGAGAACCGCATGGACGCGCGAGACAGGACGGACCCCTCGTTTGGCAGGGCGGAAGTGGGCCTCGAGGCGGCCCGCGCGTTCACGGCGTTTGATGGCGGCGACGAGGTTGCGGACTACCTGGGATACGGGGACGCCGCCGGTCTTCTGGAGGCTGGCTCTCCGTTCGCGGAGTCCGTCGCCGCATGCCTGGCGCAGCTCTTGAAGGAGCTGGGGGCTCTTCCCGAGGTCGAGGCGGCACAGCGCGCCGCCGAGGGGCCGGTCCGGCGGCGCAAGGGGCTCTTTGGACGCAGGAGGGAGGCGGTCTAGGTGTCCGTCCTCGAGATGGTCCGCGAGGAGGAGGCGCGGCGGGGGGCTGCCGTCCCGGACGCGCGCGACCTGCGGCGTCACCGGCAGGACCTCAAGTCTGCCCTGGTGGAGAGGCTTGGGCTTGCCACCATCGCCTCCATGCTCTCTGCGGACGACGTCACCCAGGCGCGCTCGGCGCTTTCCGTGACCTGCAACGCCATCATCAACACCGGTGGCTACGAGGGGCTGTCGCAGGAGGAGGTGGCCAGCCTCGTGCGCCAGGTGACGGACGAGATCTGCGGGCTTGGCCCCATCCAGCCGCTCCTCGAGGACGAGGGCGTGTCCGAGATCATGATCAACGGCTGCGACGCGCTCTTCTACGAGCGGGGTGGCGAGGTCTTCTCGACGCCCGCCGTGTTCGACTCGCCCGAGCAGATCATGATCGTGGTCGATCGCATCCTCGCGCCGCTGGGGCGCAGGCTCGATCGCAGCTGCCCCATCGTGAACGCGAGGCTTGCGAACGGCGACCGCGTGAACGCCGTGGCTGACCCCGTCGCCATTGGCGGCCCAGTGGTTACCATCAGGCGCTTCTCCAACCGCATCACGTCGCTGGACACACTCGTCGGGCTGGGGTCGCTGCCCGCGTGGTACGCGCAGCTCCTGCGCTGGGCGGTGAGGACGCGCCGGGGGATTGCCGTGGCAGGCGGTACGGGATCGGGAAAGACCACGCTCCTCAACGCCCTCTCCTGCGAGATAGACCCCGGCGAGAGGATCGTGACCATCGAGGACTCCGCAGAGCTGCGCTTCGACGCGCATCCAGACGTGGTGAGCCTCGAGGCCAGGGGCGCCTCCATCGAGGGGTCTGGCGAGGTCACCATCCG
Source organism: Coriobacteriaceae bacterium (assembly GCA_004557505.1). Classification (GTDB taxonomy): domain Bacteria; phylum Actinomycetota; class Coriobacteriia; order Coriobacteriales; family Atopobiaceae; genus Tractidigestivibacter. The sequence goes on from SFGZ01000004.1 coordinate 23,846, forward strand.
TGACTTGGTCAAGAACTCGCTGCGCATGCGGCCCGACCGGATCGTGGTCGGCGAGGTCCGTGGCGAGGAGTGCGTCGACATGCTCGCCGCCATGACAACGGGTCACGACGGGTCCATGACCACGCTACACGCCGGGACCGCCGAGGAGGCCGTGCTTCGCCTGGTGCTTATGGCGCGCTTTGGGATGGACCTTCCCGCCGACATCATCGAAGAGCAGATCGCCTCGGCGCTCGACCTCATCGTGATGTCGCGAAGGGCGCCGGACGGGGCGCGGTTCATCACCACGACCCACGAGGTGGGGTGGTCGGGCAAGGCAAGGGCGGTGGATCTTGTCGAGTGCGTCTCGTTTGACGTGGCCGGCGGGACCTGGGCGCTTGTCCACGAGCCGACATTCGTGGAGCGAGGGATCCGTGACGGAGTTCTCGACGAAGGCGAGGTGGAGCGATGGAGGTCTTCCTTCCGCTGATGGCGGCCGCGTGTTCGTTTGCGGCGGCGCGCGTGCTCGTCGCGAGCGGGGAGCGGGGCGCAATGACCCTGGCGTCGCGGGCGCTGCGCTCGTGCGAGCGCTGGGCCGCCCGGCGCCTCGAGTCCCTGGGGCGCAGCGGGGTGGTCGCCGCGCTTCTCGAAAGCGGGGACTGGCGGCAGGCGTCCGACGCCCTCGCCTCGCTGCCGCATGAGGGCAGGCCGGCCCTGCGCAGGGAGACCGCCTGCGCCGCGCTGCTCGCCGCCGGCACGGGGATCGTCTGCGTGGGAGGGCTTCTCTTCCTGTCGCCCGTCTCGGCGCTCGCCCTTGCCGCCTCGGAAAGGGCCGCGCTCGCCGCGTGGCGCTCCTCGCGCGGCCGCCGCCGCAAGCGGGAGGTATCCCAGGAGATGCCTGGTGTGTTCCGAACCCTCTCCGTGGCGCTTGGGGCAGGCCAGACCCTTGCCCAGGCAATCGAGTACGTGGGAACCCACGGTCGCGGTCCGGTCTCGGCGGGCTTTGCGTCCGCGTCGCTCGGGCTGCGCTGCGGCGCCTCCACCGAGGAGGTGCTCGAGTCGCTCTCTCGCAAGCTCGAGGCACCGGGGATGGGGCTTCTCACCACGGCGCTCGTGATCTCGCACAGGACGGGAAGCCCGCTGCGCGACCTACTCTCGCGCTCGGCGGCGCTCGTCGAGCGCCAGGGCGAGCTCGAGCGCGAGCTTGCGGTGAAGACCGCCCAGGTGAGGCTTTCTGCCCGCATCGTGTGCAGTCTGCCGTTCCTTATGGTCACGCTGCTCGCCGTCATCTCCCCGGACTTCCAGCGGGGCCTCATCTCGCCCGTTGGCCTGGGCTGCGTTGCCCTGGCGGCCGCGCTTGACGCGCTTGCCGTCCTCGCGATCCGGAGGCTCATGAGGTCGGTGCTCTGATGGATGGCCTGGCGCTCGTTTTGGCAAGCGCGCTGTGCGCCGTCATCGCCGGGCTCCTGTGGATGGTCGGCGGAGACGGAGGCCCAGCGCGGCACGTGGTGCCCGGGCATGGCCTCGATCTGGTCGCCGCCGATGCGTGCGCGGGGCTTCGCTCCATACCGGCCGTGCGCCAGGCCAGGGAGCGAGGCAGGCTCGCGCGTAGGAGGTCAGCCTGCCTGCGCGAGATGCCCTCGCTGATCGACGTCCTCACGCTGGGGCTCTCCGCTGGCCTCTCGTTCGACGCCTCGCTCTCGCTGTACTGCGACCGTTACCAGACGGAGCTTTCGAGGGCGTTTGCGGAGGCAATGCTCAGCTGGAGGATGGGCGTGAGGAGCAGGGAGGAGGCGCTCGAGGACATGGCTCGCGAACTGGGGGTTGGCGCGCTCGTGCGCTTCGCGACGGTGGTGGGTGAGTCGCTTGCCTTTGGGTCACCGCTTGCGCTGGCGCTCGAGGCTCAGGCGACGGCCATCCGCGACGAGCAGCGCGCGCAGGTGGAGGAGGAGATCGAGAAGGCGCCGGTCAAGATGCTCGTGCCCCTGGGGGTCCTCGTCGTGCCGGCGATGCTTCTCGCGATCTTGGGGCCGCTTCTCGCGTCGGTGGCCTCGTCTGGAAGGTAGTCAAGGGCTTTCGAGGAAGCTTGGAGGAAGGAGCGTCACATGACATGGATGGGCGTCGTTCAGGAAGTGCGCAGGGCGGCCACAGACGTGCTCCGCGACGAGCGGGGGCAGGGCACCACGGAGTACGCGATTCTCGTAGGGGTGCTGGTGGTCATTGCCATCGTGTCGATCGTTGCGTTTCGGGAGCGCGTCTCGCAGCTGTGGGAGGCCATAGCAAACGGCATCAACTCCCTGTGAGAAGGGCTCGGGCAGTCCTTGGGGTGGCGGCCCTTGCATGTGCGGTGGCAATCGTCGCGGGCGTGCTGACGGCCGGCGGGGCATCCCCCGCGGGTACGGGCGGCCTGCCCCCGCCGGTGGATGCGCCCGCGACGGGGACTTCCGCCGGTGCCGTAGGTACCGGGGAGGCAGGAGGCGGGAAATCGGCACCTTCGGCAGGCGCGGCCGAGGCCGACGGGGGAGACGCGCGCCAACCCTCCGACGCCGCGGGGGTGCCGGAGGCAGCGGCCGACCTCGTACGCGAGTACGAGCAACGTGGCGACTGCGTTCTTGTGAGGTCTGGCTACCTCGACCTCTCAGGCAGGGTCTGGAGCATGGTTGTGGAGGGATCGGGATGGGTCGACGTATGCATAGTCCAAAGCTCAGGCAACGGGACAGGCAAGGCCAAGGTCATGCATATGGATGCCGCGGAGTGGGCGGCATCCCTGGGCGAGCTTGGGCTTGGTGGCTAGGCGAGACATGCGGTCAGTCAACGCTCGAGTACGCGCTGGTGCTCATGGCGTTCCTCTCCATGATGGCCGCGTTGGGACTCGTCTGGCATTCCGCGCGCGACGGCACCCTCGTGCGTGTGGCGACGGATGCGGCGGCGCACCAGGCATCGGGCGAAGCGGTGCCCTGGCTCCAGGACCTTCTGGGGTTTTGAGATGGGCTGCGGGCGGCGGCATGCGGGATGCGCTCGAGAGGCGGGCCAGGCGACCGTCGAGGCGGCGGTCCTTCTCCCGGTCGTGATGGTCGTGCTCGCGCTCCTCCTCCAGCCGGCGATGCTCCTCTACACGAGGGCGGTCATGAGCGGGGCTGTGGCAGAGGGGGCCAGGCTCGCCGCGACCGCCTCGCATGGCGAGGTGGAGTCTCTCGTGGGCGGCTATGTGAGGAGAAGGCTCAAGGCGGTGCCAAATGCTGTGTGCTTTCACGAGGGAGGCAGCGAGGCCTGGGACGTTGCCGTCGAGCAGGACGGGGGTCGCGTTCGCGTTGTGGTTAGGGGCAGGGCCCGACCGCTGCCCCTGGTTGGGGTGACGGCGGGCCTGGTTGGCCAGATGGACGGAGGGAGCGTGCTTCTCTCGGCCATGGTCGAGCGGGACATGCGTGCCGAGTGGGTTGAGGGGGACTATGATGACTGGATTGCCGCGTGGGGCTGATGGCACGGCCCCTGCCGAGGGAGCGCGTCCGGGCAGGTTGCGCCCGGGCCTCTCGCTCTTTTTGGACGACGAGGGAGGCTACACCACGGTGGCCGTGGCGGTTGCCCTGCTCGTGAGCATCTCGCTGGTCTTTGCGGCGGCGTCGGCGGAGTGGGTGATGGCGCGCTCGTTCGAGGTCCAGCCCGTGGCGGACGCGGCGGCGATGGCAGGGTCAAACTCCGTCGCCGCCTACGTCACCATTGCGCGGGTGCTTGACGCATGCGTGCTCAGCCTGGGGATTCTTGGCGTGACGATCTTCGGGGCGGGGCTCGTGCTCTCGTGCATACCCGCTGCGGGGGCCTTTGGGGTAAGCGTCTGCGACGCGGGGAGGGGGATCCTCGACGCCAGACGGGACTTCGCCGGGAGCGCGACAGAGGGGCTTGAGCGCCTGGAGGGGGCCTTGCCCGCGGTCGTGGTCGCCAACTCCGCTGCCTGCGTCGCGGAGAACGCCCGCGCGCAGGGGCTGCCGTACGTCGGCTGCGCGGTGCCGTTCCCCACGGAATCCCAATCGGACTTCTCGTCACTTGCCTCCGAGCTGTCCTCTGATGAGATGGAGAGGGATGCCGAGGAGCTGCGGGATCTTGCACAGCGGGCGGGCGAGGCCAAGGCCCAGGCCGACGAGGCGCGTCTGCGCGGATGGACGGCGGACTGCGGGGACGCCCCCTACTGCCTGGAAGAGCGCGCCGCCACGCTCGCTGGCCTCTCTGGCGAGGAGAACCCCCATTACCCAGGCGTGGACGGATGGGGGTTTGGCGTTGCCCTCCTGCGGGCCCGCGCCTACTACGCTGCCCGCTCGGCACGGGAGAGGCCGCTGGACGCATCGGTGGATGAGCTCACGAACTCCGCGGCCCGCGCCGCCTTCTACGACTTTGCGCTTGGACGGGTGCGCAGCGGGACCTACGAGGAGCACGAGGACGGGTCGGTCGACATCGACCTGCCGAGCCTTCCGCATAACGCCGAGGAGACAAGGGCCTGTAGCCTCTACACCGATGACCTCTGGCCATGCAGCTCGGAGGATTCGGGGACGGTCCTTCATGCCTCGCCTTCGTGTCCTGCGGCAACGGGTGCCTCTGCCGGCAGAGCCTCCCTCCTGGACCTGGATGAGGGTGTGGTCACGAGGTGCGAGACCTGCCGCATGGACCTGTCTGCCATGGGCGAGGTGGCCGCGGCCTCAACGTCCACGTCGAACGGCTTCGAGCACTACTGGCGCGAGATCGTGGAGGCGTCGGAGGACTACGAGAGCGCCCGAAACCGGCAGGCGGAGGCCGAGGGGGCCCTGAGGGACAAGGCGGACGGCGCACGCGGTTCGTTCGAGCGCGCCATGGACCAGCTCTCGGTCGTGCGGCCGCGCATCTGTCCGCCTGGGGCCTGGGGCTGCGTCGCCGTTGTCTCGAGGACGCAGGCGACAACCATTCCCACGGAGCTCACGGCGTCGTTTCTGTCCTCGGGCGAGCTTCCGGCGGGCGCCGCGGTCTCGGCGGCCGCGCTCGCGCCGGATGCGTCGACGGCCGAGAACAACGTGTTGGCCAGCTTCTTCGACGGCGTCACCTCCCAAGGGGCGGGATCTGTCCTGGGTGGTGCCCTTGACGGGGTCTGCGAGCTTTGGGGACGGCTGCTTGTGGGATATGGCTCAAGGTACGAGTCGGTCTCGTCCTCGGTGGCGGGTTTCCTGGATAGGGTCGACGGCATCTTTGGGGGGACCGTGGGGTCGTGGCTGCGCGGCAAACTCAAGGAGACGGTCAGCGCCTGCGGCTTCGAGCCGGTGGACATGAGGCTCATGAAGCCCGTGCTGGCCGGATGGACGCGCGTGCTCGGCCAGTCCGGCTATGACGCGGCGGGGAAGGCGCGACAGATGGTGGAGGCGCTGCCCTCCGGGGCAAGCTCGTACGACCTCGCCAAGACGCTTGGCGTATGGGCAGCGGACTCCCTCGGCTACGGCGAGATCACCGTGGCAGAGCTCCAGATACCGGGGACGGACATCAAGGTTCCCCTCACCATCAGGCTCGATAGCCTCTTGGGGGCATCATGAGCGGGGCTGGGGGCGCCACGCCCGTCCGGCTGCGAGCCGGCAAGGCCCCATGCGGGCAGTCGGGGCAGATGACCGTGGAGCTTGCCGTGCTCGTGCCCGTGGTCATCGTGGTCGCCCTGATCGTGGTGAACCTCATGGAGTTCGTGGACGCTTGCGCCGCGTTTGACCGCCTGAGCCTGGATGGGGTCATCGCCGAGGGCGTGTCTCCCGCAGGCGAGCAGAGCGTGACGGCCTCTGTCGCGGCGGTGGAGGACGGGCTGCGCGCCGCGCTTGGCCGAGAGGGGACCTGCGACGTGGAGGTGAGGGCAGAGCGCGTCTCGGCGGAGGAGGGAGGGCGGCTGCTCTCCGTGTCACCCCTCCTCACGCGGTATACCTGCACGCTGGTGTTCAGGCCGTGGCCCAGGGAGCTTCGCCTTCCGGGCATCACGTACGCCGCGCCGCTCGAGCTGAGGCACGAGCGGACGCTTGTCATTGATAGGTACCGACCGGGGGTGGTGGTCTGATGAGATGGATGTGCGTCCAGATAGAGAGCAAGGTGGTTGAGCAGGGGTCTCCCACGCTGGGGTTCAGGGTTCTCTCGTCGTGGGCCGAGAGGCTTGTGGGCCTTCTCGGCACCGGTCCCTCCGCCCCGCCCGTGGCGCTCATGAGGTGTGGCTCCATTCACACGTACGGCATGGCGTATCCCATCGACGTCGCGCTTGTGGGCAGGCACGGAGAGGTGCTCTCCTCCGTGCGGGCGTTGCCCCCGGGGCGCATCCTCTCCCATGCCGCGGCGTATTGCGCCTTTGAGCGCCCCGCCAGCCCATGTCCGTGGCCCCTGGTGGGGGAAGCGCTGCGCGTGACCTCGCTCTCGTTTGACTCGGATCGGGCGGCGCAACCGTGCGCCGTGCTCCCCGACCCCGTGGGGGAGGCGGTTGGACCATGAGGGGATATGCGACCAAGGTGTGCCCCCGTTGCGGAGAGGAGCTCTTTGCCGACATGCGGGTCTGCTACGGCTGCCTCTACGAGTTTCCCGCAGGGGGGAAAGGCGTGGCGGTGCCGGTCGGCGAGGCCTCTGCGGCAGGGGACGAGGAGCTTGCTGCGGGGGATGAGGGCCTGCCCGAGCTCAGGGAGGACGAACCGTTCCTGTGGGATGCGGGCCTGCCGCCTGCGGAGCCGACTTGGGAGGACGACACGCTTGACCTGTCAGACGTTGGCGAGGCGCCCGGCGTCGGCATCGCTCACGACAGGGGCGTCCGGCCGTCTCGCGAGATCCTCTGCCTGGTGCGCACGCCCTCCGTGGACGTGAGGCTGCCCATACCCGAGGAAGGTCTCGTCGTGGGTCGCGACCCGGCAAGCGACGTCGTCCTCCATTCGCGTGCCGTGTCCCGCTCGCACGTGCGAATACTGCCCGCTGCGGAGGGTGGGGAGGGCATGCGCGTCGTCGACCTGGGCGCCACCAATCCCGCCATGTATCGCGGAAGGGAGGTGAGAGGGGAGGCCCTCGTTCCCCCCGGCTGGACGGTCTCCGTCTGCGGTGCATTCGTCACGCCGATATGGTCCAAACCCTGATCCGTGCTCTGGTATTCTGGGATCGCGATGCCACAAGATCTTTTGCAACCATGCATTGGGGGATCCTATGAGAGAACGGCACCATGCTTGTGCCCCAAGGCGTCATCGGCTGGCGCTTCTAGCGCTTTCGCTGCTGGCAGCTCTTCTCGTCCTGGTGTTCGACGCTACCCCGGCGCGCGCCGATGACTACAGCATGACGCAGACGGACATCAACGCCACGCTTGACTCGTCGGGCGGCCTCACCGTGACCGAGGTGCGTGCGTTCGACTTCAGCGGCGACTTCCATGGCGTCTACTGGAAGATCCCCAAGGGGAAGAACGGCTCCAACGGCCGCACGGTGAGCGTGCAGGTGCTTGGTGCCGGCGTGGTGGAGGATGGGCAGACGAGGCCGTTCACGGAGTCTTCCTCGGGTGCAAACGAGACCTACTCCATTATGGACGAGGGCTCCTACCTGCGGGTGAAGCTCTATTCTGCCCAAAGTGACACGGTGGCGCGCTTCTATGTCTCCTACCTTGCCGACGGCATCGCCACGCGATGGTCCGATACGGGCGAGCTGTACTGGAAGTTCGTCTCGGACGGCTGGGACACCGAGTCCGAGAACGTCACCTGCACCATCCACCTGCCGGTGCCTGATGGCGAGTCGATTGTGGGCGGGGACAACGTCCGCGCCTGGGGGCACGGCCCCCTGGACGCAAGCTTGGGATTCGACGGGGATGGCGTCGTCTATACCGTCCCCGGCGTTGGCACCAGCGAGTATGCCGAGAGCCGCGTCACCTTCCCGGCGAGCTGGGTCTCCGCCTGCCCCGAGACCTCGGGTACCATGCTGAGCACCATCCTCGCGGAGGAGCAGCGGAACGCAGACGAGGCAAACGCACGCCGCGCCGCAGCGCGCGTGGCCGTATACGGGGTCACGGCAGGCTGCCTTGTCGTTGCCGCGGCGGCGCTTGTGGCCGCCGTGATTGCAAGGCGCAGGTACAAGGCCAAGCACACGGCGCAGTTCGATGACACGTACTTCCGCGACGTTCCTACGGGGGACCATCCGGTGGTCCTGGCGCTGCTCGCCTCCGACAATGACGAGCCAAGGCCAGACGGCCTCGTGGCGTCGCTCATGCGCCTCACTGACGAGCACACCGTCCAGCTGGACAAGGTCAAGGTGAGCAAGAAGAAGATATTCGGGTCGGAGCTGAAGGACGACTACCGGGCATCGATCGTGGGGCCCGTTCCGCAAGGGACGTTTGGCAAGCCCGCCGAGCGTGAGTCCGCGCGCCGTGCAGACAACGCTGCGGTCGACTTCCTCTTCCGCCACCTTGCCCGTGGGATCAAGGCGCCTAATGACCCCTCGTATACGGGTGACGAGCCGGCCCTTTACTTCTCTGCCATCAAGAAGTATGCAAAGTCCTCGCCCGAGGCGTACTCCGACGCCTACCAGGCATGGCAGTCCTCGATCAAGGCGGAATACCTTCGGCGCTTCTCTGGCAACGGCTCCCTCAGGGGGACGGGCCGCGGCGTAGCTGTCGGGCTTGGCGCGCTCTCCGTCCTCGCAGCCGTCGTGGAGCTGTTTGTCGTCGGGGTTATATTCGAAGGAATCCTGCTCGCCGTTGGCGTCACTGCCATCTGCGTGGCCTGCGCCGTTCTCTCGCTGTGCCTGGTAGGCGGTGGGTTCTTCAAGGACATCAGCGCCGAGGGCATTGAGACCAAGGCCAAGGTCCTTGCCCTCAAGCGCTGGCTCCAGGAGTTCACCCGCCTCGACGAGGCGGTGCCGAGCGACGTCATCCTCTGGAACCGCCTCCTGGTGATGGCGGTGGCCCTTGGCGTTGCGGACAAGGTCATCGAGCAGCTCAAGGTCACGATGCCCGAGCTCATCGACGATCCGGACTTCATGCCAGTCTATGGCTGGTACTACATTGGCCAGTCGGGCGGGGGCTCCCCCGCAGACGTCTTCAGCGGCGCCCTCCACGACGCCTCGATGGCGGCGGTCGCCAACTCGGTCGACGCCAGCGGCGGTGGCGGCGGTGGCGGCTTCTCCTCCGGCGGCGGGGGCGGCTTTGGCGGGGGCGGGGGCGGCGGCGCCTTCTGACGTCGGGCCAAGCAGGGTCGTGGTTTCCGGCATCCGACGAACGGCCGGGTCCCTCACGCGCAGCCGAGCCCCGCGCCCGCGCGACTTTGTGGTTCTCTCATCGCATGGCCACGAAGTCCCCTGGAATCGAATATCATCAGAGCGGACTATGCAAGCTCTGGCCGAACGCCCCGGCACATCGCGTGGGGCGTTCGGCGTGGACGTGGCAGCCGGGCGGCAAGGCGCGGCCCGCGCCGCCCGGAAGAGGGCGAAGGGAGACCGGCGATGTACAACGTGCGCATGATTGGTGAGGATACCTGGTGGCTTGGTGCGTCAGACCGTAGGATTCAGCTGTTCGAGAACACCTATCCCGTTCCCAGCGGCATGTCCTACAACAACTACCTCATCCTCGACGAGAAGACCTGCCTGCTCGACGGCGTGGACGAGGCGGTCTCGCGTCAGTTCGGGGAGAACCTTTCCCACGTCCTCGATGGTCGCAGCCTGGATTACCTGGTGATTGACCATATGGAGCCAGATCACTGCGCCGTTATCCCCGACCTTATCCGCACGTGGCCCAACCTCAAGCTCGTGGGCACCTCCAAGACCTTCGAGCTCGTCCGCCAGTTCCACGGGTTTGATCCCGAGCCCTACGCCATCAAGGTCAAGGAGGGCGACACCCTCTCCCTTGGCCGTCACACGCTTCAGTTTGTCCTAGCGCCCATGGTTCACTGGCCCGAGGTCATGGTGAGCTATGACCAGCTTACGGGCACGCTCTTCTCGGCAGACGCCTTTGGCGCGTTTGGTGCCACCGGTGGCGCCATCTTTGCCGACGAGGTCGACTGGGAGCGCGCCTGGGCGGACGAGGCGCGCCGCTATTACACGAACATCGTGGGCAAGTACGGCCTGCAGGTGACGTCGCTGCTCAAGAAGGCCGCCACGCTGGACATCAAGGAGATCGCGCCGCTGCACGCGCACGTCTGGCGTCGCGACTTCGACCAGATTCTCTCCCGCTACCAGAAGTGGGCCGCCTACGAGCCCGAGGACAAGTCCGTCGCCATCTTCTACGGCTCCATCTATGGCGGTACCGCCAACGCCGCGGACATCCTCTCGACCAAGCTCGCCGAGGCGGGCGTGCATGACGTTCGCGTCTACGACGTCTCCAAGACTCCCGTCTCCGAGATGGTCTCCCAGTCCTTCCGCTCGCCGGTGCTGGTATTTGCCTCCGCCACGTATAACATGGGGATCTTCGACGGCATGCGCGAGCTTCTCGAAGACCTCAACGCCCACGCGATGAAGAACCGCAGCGTTGGCGTCATCTACAACGGCTCGTGGGCGCCTCAGGCGGGCTCGCTCATGCTCGACGCCATCCAGCGCATGAAGGGCATGGAGGTCCTGTCTCCCGAGGCGCATGTGACCTCCTCGGTGGATGAGGGCGCTCTCGGGCAGATCGACGCCCTCGCCGCTGCCATCGTGGCGAAGCTCGGGGAGTAGGGAAGACGCCGCTGCCAACCGATGCTCGACGGATTTTCTCAGCCCGTGGCGCTGGTGCGTCGCGGGCTGTTTTGCTTTCTCGGCATCCTTCTTGCTACGTGCTCTAAATTTACCTTCCCATTGCTTGGCTACCCAAAATCACGAGCCTAACATCAATACTGTCAACTTTTCTTCAGACATTTGATGCCGTCCCAAGGCGCGCTCACCACCTACCTGAGCCACCTGGATGGTGGGAAGGGCGATCATGGCACGCACACACGGGACACCCAAGCACATGAAGCAGCAGCTCGACAGGGGCTCGTTCCGTGCATTCAATGGCGCGCGCGTTGCGGTAACCGCAGGCGTGCTTGCCGCGTCGGTGGGCGTGACCCCAGCGCTTGCCGAGGAGACTACCGCCAATGGCGTCGCAACAGAAGAGCCCCCGCCGTTCAGATGTCCTCTGCCAAGACTCCTGCGGAGCAGCGGTCCCAGGCCGAGAAGGACGTGGCCAACGCCCAGGACAAGGTCGAGAAGGCCCAGCAGGCGGTCTCTGATGCCAAGGCATCGCAGAAGCAGGAGCAGGACTCCGTCTCGGAGGGCCTGACTAACGTTAAGGACGACTCTCCACAGAAGGCGCAGGATGCCCAGAAGGCTGCGGACGATGCCGCCAAGGCCGCAGCTGACAACAAGTCTGCCGCAACCGACGCCCAGAAGGCCGCTGCCGACGCAGACGCGCAGGCATAGGACGCCGAGAAGGCCGCCGGCGACGCTGCCGCAACCAATCCCTCTGACGAGGAGCTTTCCGGCAAGCAGTCCGCTGCCGACACGGCCAAGTCTAACCTGGACAAGGCGCAGGCCAGCAAGGATGCTGCCGACAAGGCGGCCAGCCAGGGCCAGAAGGCGGCCGATTATGCCAAGGCAGCAAAGGATGCTGCAGACCAGGCCGTCAAGAACGACCAGGCTGCCGTCTCCAACGCCGAGGCGGAGCAGAAGGCTGTCAATAGCGCCCAAGCCGGCGCTCCGTCGCAGTCCGACGTCGACGCCCTTGCCGGCGAGGCGAGCGATGCCCAGAAGGCGCAGGCCAATGCCGGTGACACTGCCGCTGCCAAGGACGCCGAGAAGAACGCGGCCGAGACGGCGCAGAAGTCCGCTCACGACAACGCGGACAAGCTCGCTGCCGAGCATGCCACGGATGCTGCAAACGAGAAGGACGCCAAGTCTGCCTACGATGAGGCACAGGGCAAGTCTGCCACATCCGAGCAGGCCGTAAAGGACGCCCAGGCAAAGAAAGACGCGGCTCAGGAGGTGCTTGACAAGGCCACCGACCCCAACGTCAAGTCCAACCTCGACAACGCCCAGAAGGCGGAGGATGCGGCCAAGTCTGCCGCCGACGCTGCGAAGGCGTCTGAGGACGCCGCCCAAAAGGTCGTGGACAACGCAAGCAAGGCGCTCTCCGATGCCCAGAAGGCAGCTGTCGACGCGCAGGCCAAGGTCGATGCCGCTGCCAAGGCGCTCTCTAGCGCCAATGCAACCAAGGCCGAGAAGGACCAGGCTGTCACCGATGCCCAGACTGCCGTTACGGCAGCGGAGCAGGCCGTGAAGGACGCCCAGGCCGCATACGACAAGCTGCCCGAGGACAAGAAGGCGCTCACTGCCGTCGAGTTTCTCGACAAGTACTCCGCCGGCACGTATACACAGCGCAAGCAGGAGGCCATCGAGAAGTACGGTTCGCAGTTTGGCGCGGATGTCGTGGATGGCAAGACGGCTGCCTACGACATGATTTCTCGCTCGCTCGACCTCATCGACGAGCTCAACAAGATCAGGAATGCCTATGGTCTCTCGACCCTCAAGGTCTCCGGCAAGCTCATGGCTGACCAGGCCGTCGAGGCAGATCTTAATGACGGGACCAATGGCCGCGCAGGTCATTCAGCTGTTTCGAAGGCAGCCGGACGCAACCTTGCCTGGGGTTCCTACGACCCCTACGGCACTCCCGTCAATGGGGACCTTACCAAGTGGCAGTTAGACGGGTGGATGGGGGAGCAGAACCTCTGGTACGAGGCCAAGGCAAAGGTGCCTAATGGCGGCTCGTTTACTTTCGAGGGCAAAAGCTACGCTCTGCCTTCCAACTGGCAGTCTCTGAGCACGTACGATCTCTCAATTTATTGCAATAAAAACACCAAACAAGGCGATGCGAACTTCTATCAGGGAGTTGGCCACTACCTCAACATCATTGAGAAGGATGTCAATTTTGGGGTCGCAGGCATTGGCACAAGCCCAACCTCCTACCTTGGAGGAAATACCCATGCGCTCGGTATGGGGTATTACGACTCGCAGTATTACAGTAAGAGCATGTCCAACGCCGATGACACCATCTGCTCCGTTGACGAGTACCGCGCGCTGATGAACGAGGCCAAGCGCTCGACGCACGACAAGGCCGACGCCCTCGCCAAGCTCAACGAGTCCAAGGATGCGCTGGCTAACCTCAAGGCGGCGCTCGCGACTGCCCAGACCGAGGCCAAGGACGCCGCGGATGCTGTCACCAAGGCGACATTTGCAAAGCAGGCTGCAGACGGCGAGAAGGACGCTGCAGACGCAGTGGTAACGGCTGCCCAGAGCGACCTCTCGGCTGCCAAGGACAAGCTCGCCTCTGCGCAGAAGGACTACTCCGCCAAGCAGGCGGCCTACGAGAGCGCCGCAGCCAACACCGCCCAGGCCCAGAAGGCCTACGATGCGGCTACCAGCGGTCTCCAGCAGGCCAAGGATGACCTTGCCACCGCTGGCGCTCAGCGGAGCCGTTTCCGCGCACGACGCCGACGTTGCTGCCGAGAAGGACGCCAAGGCGGCGTACGAGAAGGCAAAGGCTGCTGCTGGCGCATCCGCCTCGCGACTGTCAGACGCAAATGCTGCGCTCGCAAAGGCCAAGACGGACGCGGCTACCGCGCAGGATGCCTCAGACAAGGCCAACGCTGCATACGAGGTAGCCAAGGCCAACTACAACGAGAAGCTCCAGGCCTATAACGCAGCCAAGTCGCGCCGTGACGCTGCGGTCGACCGGGTCCAGAAGGCAAACGACGCGCTCGCGGCCGCTCAGACGAAGCTCCAAGACGACACGAAGGCTGCCCAGGCGGCAGCCGGTGCCTATTCCGATGCGGCTTCTCGTGCCGACGATTCCACCAAGAAGGCATCCGACGCCGGCGCTGCCCTCGACAAGGCAGCTGCTGCATACAACGAGGCAAAGTCCGCTTACGACAGCGCGCAGGCGTTCCGTGACGCGTATGACAGCGCGCAGGAGAAGGCGGGCGCGCTTCGCAAGAAGGCCAACCAGCTTGCGGGCGATGCCGACAAACTGGACGCCGCTCAGTCGGGCCTTGATAACGCCGCCGCAGCTGCCGCGGCCCGGGCAAAGGTTCTTGCCGCTCTCGCCGATAGGCTTGCTGCGCTGCCTGCGGCGGATGCCGTTCTCGCCGATCCTTCGGTACTCGACCCAGACATTGCGGACATGCGTGGCTACCAGAGCGACCTCGACGAGGTCAAGACGCTTGCCGGCGAGTATGCCGATGACCTCGAGGCGGTCAAGGCCCACGCGACCAAAGCGAACGAACTACAGACGACCGTCGATGATGCACAGGCTGGTCTCGTTGAGGCCCAGAAGGAGCTTGATGCGGCTAACGGACGGTTGCAGGATGCCCAGATGGCGGTTGCTATTGAGCAGGCCATGACGCAGCCGTCGGGGGAGACCAGTCCGGTTGGAGCATATGTGCCCAAGCACTTTGCTTCGGCGAATGCGTCTGTGCCCAAGACTTCGGATGCGAACGATGGCACGCTTCCCGTGGCGTTGGGGATCTCGGGCCTTGCTGTTCTCGGCGTGGTCACGCGTCGTCGCCGTCGCTACCAGGAGTAGTTGGCAGCAGGAACGGCCAGTGGGGTAGCTGTCATTTTGGTTTGGGGAGCAGGTCGGATGTTTCGATCCGGCCTGCTTTTTTGTTGCTTTACTGAATGAGAAGTTCGCAATCTAATGCTAAATACCAAGTATGCGAATTCGCTCGCGTATGGCTTCCTCGGCTTCTTCACAGAGTTGCTCATAGGTAGCTGTTGGGGTCGTTGCGGTCTCGCGGCCGCGCCCAGGATGAAGGATGTCCCAGCGAGAAATCTTGCCAGCAATTCGTCCTTTCCCAGGTGCGTGGTTGCCAAACCCCGGAACAATGGAGTTCCAAATGGGAACGTAACGTGCAATAAGGGCAGACTCAGTTAGCGGGACCCAAACAGCATTGAGTACAAGCATGCGGCACTGAAACTCTGAGACCTTTATATTAGTTGCAGCTTCAATGGACTTGCGATGGTCGTTTGCTACACGGTCAAAAAGCCTTGTACCAGCCTGTGGAGTGTCAACTACGCTCGGGTTGAGCTCGTTGCCAGTGAGGGTCTTGGGGCCCGCTTTGCCAATGTAGATCGGAAGCGTTCCCGGATTTGCGAAGTTGATATCTGACATCTCGGCATAGGCGGGAAAATCTCCGCAGTAGAAGAGGGCATAAACTCCGTCACCATAGAACTTGTCGACATCTGCGAGCGGCATGAGCTCAGAAGTCATAAGTTCGCGAGCCAATGTTTCGGAAAGCGATGCGTAGTCCAGCGGGTTATATGTGCGTGGCTTCATACGTCCCCTCCCTAGTCAGTGTGTTCATAAGGGCAGAAGCCATTTCTTTTCTAGCCGTGTCCTCGCGCAGAGCACATGCGATTGAGGAGGCAACTATACGAGCGAGTTCTACCGGTACGGCGTTGCCTATCTGCCGCATTCCCTCGCTCCATGCACCGGTGAACTCATAGCCATCCGGAAAGGTCTGGATTCGAGCTGCTTCGCGGACGGTAAGGTAGCGTAACGAACCATCTGGATAACGAATTGTATTCTCCCCGCCGGGAACTCCATGGACGCCCGCTTTAATAGTTTTGCTCGGCTTGTCGAGGACTGAACCAGTATGGCCAGGATAGGATCGCGCTTGGCCTCCTCGCTGTTCGTTATTCAGATTCGGAACCCTACTAATAGCCTCGCCGAGGGTAACCCATGGAAGTAGCCCGACCCCATGCGTTGGTTGGGGAAAGGCCCACGAGGCTTCAACGTCGGAGCGAAATCCAACAATGATGACACGATTGCGGTGCTGAGGTACGCCATAGCTTGCGGCATCCACAACGGTTGGGATGACTTCGTAGCGTACGGCCTCGTGGTCCGCGCTTGTATGGGTGCGGGAAAGCCTGATGGCATGCTGCTCCCAGGTCTCGCACTCACGTTTTGTCAGAGAAGGATGCTGAAGGCGAAGGAGGATGTACTCATAGTATTGATGAAACGATTCCCGGGTGAGTCCTTTTACGTTCTCGCAGATAAACGCGCGCGGTTTGAGGAGAGCAAGAACAGAGGTGAATGCCGGGAACATATCGCGGCAATCGCTCACTCCCTTTGAAAGTCCCCCGAGAGAAAATGGTTGGCAGGGAGGCCCTCCGGCAAGCAAATCGATATCACGGGGAAGAAACGACCAATCAACGGAGCGCACATCTCCCTCTATGACGCGCATGCCTGAATCAATGAGCGGATAGTTTTTCTTTTGATTTAGTCTTAATGTGTTGCAGCAGTTATGTTCCCACTCGGCGACAGCAAGATGCCGGAAACCGGCAAGCGAAGTCCCGAGAAGTAGACCGCCGGCACCAGCAAAGAGTTCTACTGCCGTAAGGTTCCCTTCGGCGTCCATTCTCTACCGCCTCTCACGCTTGGCACACCATTTGAGTCTAACTATTCTGCCCCAAACCCTTGTAATCGAGGTGCGGAATATCTGCCGACAGAGTTTCTGGTCATGCACAGGTTTATTGATTGGGAGCGGCGTGCATGAGATTCAGATTGAATTTGATTGCCGGAAAACTAACTCCGTTAGTGCTCCATATGGATGCGGCGCAAGTCCGCTCGGCACTTGGATTGCATACGAAAGCAGGCCAGAGCAACTAGTGCCCTGACCTGCGCATTCACTGGTGGCGGGGAAGGGAGTCGAACCCCTGACACGGGGATTTTCAGTCCCCTGCTCTACCAACTGAGCTACCCAGCCAAAGGCTTGCTCTTGCAAGCTCGTTTACTATACCAAACGTCGCGAAAACGTCAACGACAATCTTTGCGATGCCGAGAAAACCAAAACCACTGTCAGCTTCCAACGCGCAGATTTCAGACGTTTAGACATTTCTCGGACGTTTAAGCCCCTTTAAACGTCTGAAAACAGCGGAGCCACCATCCGGCCGCGGAATTACGACGTTTAACCGCCCCTAACCGTCTAAAACCAGCGGAGCCGTGCCGTGGCACCGCCAAGCGCCGCGCCGACGCCGCCCGGAAGCGACACCCCTGCGGACGCCCCGCGTCGCCGTCCGTCCCTACGCCAGGCGGAAGGACTTCCCGTCCTCGTCGAACGCCACGGGCTTCGACCTCCCAGCAAAGTACGAGCTCACGACCTCGCGCGCCGCTGCCAGCACGGCGGCATCGTCCTTCTCGGCCACCGCCTCGCGGCTCACCTCCACCCACAGCGACTGCCCGCCGCATGCGTCGCGCAGTCGCACGCGCGCCGGAATCCCCGCGCTGACCAGAGCCTCGTTGACATCGGCAATCTCAAGGATGTTGACGACCCTCATTTCCCACGTCCCTTCTCGCGCATCCACGCGAAGACAAATTGCTGCTGGATTCCGCCCCAACGCGCGTCCCACGCCACGTGGTGCTCGCGCTCCGCCCGTTTGATCCACGTGTCATGCGGCACCGCCTCGAGATATCCCAGACCAAAGAGGCAGATGCAGCTTGCCACCTTGGGGCCAATGCCGGGACTCTCCTCAAGCTCTGTCATGGACTCCTCAAGCGAGACGTCCCACCGGTCGATCCGCGCGGGATGCCACGCCTGCGCCCGCGCCGCAAGCGCCTCGAGGTAGGGCCTGCGATACCCCAGCCTCAGCCCCGTGGCAAACGCCTCGTCGCCGAGAAGCGCCGCCAGCTGGCCTGGCTCTGGCAGGCATCCCCCGCCCGCATCGAGCAGTGCGTCCATCGTCCGCTGGATGCGCACGATGTTGGAGTTCTGCGACACCACGAAGCTCACGGCCGTGTCCCACCAGTCCTGCGCGAGCACCCGTATCCCAGCGCCCACCTCTGCGACCTCGGCAGGCATGGCAAGCTCGCCGAGGATCTTCCCATAGTCCACATCCAAGGCCAGGTAGTGGCACCAAAAGGCAAGCTCGTCGCCATCGGGGTCGCCCCCGTCGGCGCGCCGCACGCAGACCGTGCCCCGCTCGGCGTCGCCCTCCTGCGAGACCAGGCAGCGCCGGCGGCCGCAGGCCACGAGCCAGCCGCCCCGGGCTCTCCGCCACGTGAAGACCTGCCCTGACGCGGCGATGGCGTCAAGCGAGAATAGCGTTGTCTCGATGGTCGCCATGGAGACGCCTAGAAGCGCACGGAGAACTCGGCCTCGCCCGGCACGGGCGGGATGTCCTCCTTGGCGTCGATGGTGTAGCTGATGGGGAAGTGCCGGTAGCTCTCGAGCAGGCGTGTGAAGAACGTGGAGACGGCCTCGCCCGGCCCCTGGAGCTCCATGCTCACCGAGCCGTCGGGCTCGTTTCTCACCCAGCCGCTAAGCCCGAGGTCAAAGGCCACGCGCTGGCTGGTCCACCTAAAGCCCACCCCCTGCACCTGGCCAACGAACCGCACGCGGACGCGCCGCGCGTCGCCGCCTACCGCGCCGCCGTTGCTGCTCCCGTCGGCCGCCGGGGCGCTGCCGTGCCCACCCCTGCTTCTTCTCGCGAACATGGCGTCTCCCTCGTATGCCTGCCCATCCCTCCCGCGCAACCGCCTGCGAGCCCTCGGTTTATCGTGGTTG
Source organism: Coriobacteriaceae bacterium (assembly GCA_004557505.1). Taxonomy (GTDB): domain Bacteria; phylum Actinomycetota; class Coriobacteriia; order Coriobacteriales; family Atopobiaceae; genus Tractidigestivibacter. Next base: position 42,328 of record SFGZ01000004.1, read on the forward strand.
TTGCCTGTGCAAACGCCCCCATGCGCGGGTACGCTTACAATACTACCCGGATAACAAGGGCGATCGAGGAGACCACATGGCGACCAAGTGCAACATCATGACGGACTCGTGCTGCGACTTTTCTCCCGAGGAGGCCGGGCGGGCGGGCATCACGTGCCTCTCGTTCACCTACACCGAGGCGAGCAAGCCCGACGGCGGCCTCTCCGGCGTTGATGACCTCTTCCAGTCCCGCTCGGCCCACGAGTTCTACTCCGCCATCGAGAACGGCGCCTGCCCCATGACCTCGCAGCCCTCGCAGATGGTCTACGAGGAGGCGTTTGAGAGGGCCATCGCCTCCGGCGTCCCCACGGTCCACTTTGCCCTCTCGAGCGGCATCTCCGGTGCGTACAACGGGGCCGTCACAGCGCTTGACCGTGTGCGCGAGAAGCACGGCGGCACGCTCCCCACGCCCATCCACGTGGTCGACTGCCTCATCGGCTCCACCACGCAGAACCTCCTCATCCACGCCGCCATCGAGAGGCGCGACGAAGGCCTCACCGCCGAGGAGCTGGCCGCCTGGGCCGAGGACGCGCGCTTTCACGCCCACACCATCTTCATGGTGGACAACCTCGACGCACTCCACCGCGGCGGGCGCATCCCCAAGTCCGTCGCCGTGGTGGGCGGCCTTCTCGACGTAAAGCCGCTCCTCACCTTCAACCTCGATGGCTCTCTGGCGATCATGGGCATGGCGCGCGGCCGCAGGAAGGCCCTGCGCAAGATGGTCGAGTTCTACGAGGACTTCCACGATGCGTCCTACTTCGGCCACGTGGCCGCCATTGGCGACGCGGACTGCGTTGCCGACGGCGACTCGCTGGCCCGCATGCTCAAGCCCTCCGAGCGCGAGCTCAAGGTCTATCGCTCCTCCATTGGCCCCACGATCGGCTGCCACGTTGGCCCCGGCATGTGCTCGTGCTGCTTCTGGGGGACGGACCGTCGCGATGACGGGCACAACGATGCAAAGACCAAGGGCAAGGCGGCCAAGTAGGCGCCGTGCCTCTCACGTACGTTTCCCGGGCCGCGCCGTGGCCCGTCACTATCTCAGGGGGTCTGCGATGAGCTGGACAAGAAGGGAATTCCTCGAACTTGCATCGGCCGGTGCCGCAAGCATGGGCCTTGCCGCCTGTGGCGCCCCCGCGCCGCAACGGCCCGACGACGCTTCCGACCAAACCCCCTCGGACTCCACGGCGCAGCCCGCCGACAACGTCGATCGGGGCGAGTTCAAGAGCCTTGCGCTCGACACGTCGGCCTGGAAGTACGACAAGGACAATGACGTCTACTACCAGCTTGGCCTCACCTACTGCCTGAAGCCCGCCACGACGGCCTACGAGTCCCTGGCGATCTTCGTCCCCGGCCAGTTCTTCACGGCCGAGAAGAAGGGCAGCACCTATTCCTGCACCGTGAACGAGAAGGCCGTGGTGGGCGGCTTCACGCCGTCCACGGCGCCAATCCTTCTGCCCATCAACAGCGGCACGCTCTCCCCGCAGGCAAGTCCCACGAAGTACGGCTATGACGGCCTGGGCACCTTCCTCGACGCCGGCTGCGTCTACGTCTATGCGGGCTTCCGAGGCAGGAGCGCCGGCTACGACTCCTCATCCGGCTCCACCGATCTCTACCCCGGCGGCGCCCCCTGGCCGGTGGTCGACCTCAAGGCCGCCATTCGCTACCTGCGTTACAACAAGGACGCGCTTCCCTGCGACGTGTCGAGGGTATTCTCGTTTGGCTTCTCTGCCGGCGGCGGCGTGAGCGCGCTTCTCGGCTCGGCGGGAGACGCCGACATCTATAAGCCCTACCTCGACTCCATTGGCGCCATCACCCACGATGCCGAGGGCAACGCCGTCTCCGATGCCGTCTTTGGCAGCGCGTCATGGTGCCCCGCCACCTCCTTCGACACGGCCGATGCGTCCTATGAGTGGATGATGGGGCAGTTCGCGACCTCCGGCACGCGCGCCGACGGCACGTGGACGGCCGCGCTCTCCCAGGGGCTTGCCGCAGATTACGCGGGCTACGTCAACGACATGGACCTGCGCGACTCCGACGATTCCCAGCTCACGCTCGACGAGTCTGAGGGCGGCGTCTACACGCTGGGCTCCTATGCGGCGGAGCTCCTCTCCATCCTCGACGAGTCCGCCACCAACTTCGTCTCTGACGCCACGTTCCCGTATACATATACGCCGCAGCACATCGACGACCCAAGCTTCCCGGGTGACCCCAACCTCGCGACCACGCGCGCGACCGAGGCGGCCGTGGCGGCTGCCAAGCAGGGGGCGCAGTCGGCTGCGGCGGGGGCCCAGGGCGACGGCGGCGCGGACGCCACGGAGTCGGCAGACGCCCCCGCGGCCTCCACGACGCTGCCCGCGGGCACCACGCAGGTGCAGTCCACCATCTACGACACCGTGCAGAACTACTTCGCGGCGCTGAACTCCGACTACTGGTGGATCAACTACAACGTGAGCCGTCAGGAGGTCTCCATCTCGAGCCTGCGCGACTTCTCGATGCACCTCTGCCCCGCCGAGCAGGCCGTCCTCGCCTTCGACGCCGTTGACCGCTCCTCGAAGACCAACCAGCTCTTTGGCGTCGGCGAGGAGAGCACCCTGCACTTCGATGGGATGGCTGGCGAGCGCGTGGCGGCGAACGCCGATGCCTATGCCTCGATGGACGGTTGGAACGAGTCCTACGCCACGGCCTGGCAGGACGACCTCGAGAAGACCGACTCCCTCGGCACCGACATGGCCACGCGCGTCTCCATGTCAAACCCGCTCTACTTCCTGAGCGGCACCTACGACGGCTACGGCACGGGTGTGGTCGCGCCGCACTGGCGCGTGAACAATGGCGTCTTCGACACCACGACCCCGCTTGCCGTCTCGGCCAACCTGGTGTTGGCGCTGCGTCACTTCAGCGGCGTCGAGGATGTTTCCTACGTGCCCGTGTGGGGGCAGGGCCACGTGATGGCCGAGCGCTCGGGCACCGCGAGCGACAACCTCCTCTCCTGGGTGGCGTCCTGCTGCGGATGAGGCAGGGGGACCGCCCCTTGTCTCACCCCTGTCTCACGACGATGATTGGTGCATCCATGGATCAAGACACGCTTGGAGAGAACAACGCGCGACCGGTCGCCGCGGCCTTCACCAGGCGAGGCTTCATCGCCCTGGCGCTGGCCGGGGCAGCCCTGCCGCTCGTCGCCTGCGGGTCGTCTTCCGGCGCAAGCCCGGACTCCGGCGCGGACGCGCCCTCCCAGGGTGCCGAGGCGGACTCCGCGAGCGACCGGCCTGAGGGCGCCTATGCCTCGGGCGTCCACCATGCGACCATCGAGGTCGCTGACTACGGCATCATCTCGGTGACCCTCAACGCCGACGTTGCCCCCGTCACCGTCTCGAACTTCGCCGACCTCGTCGAGCGGGGCTTCTACAACGGCCTCACCTTTCACCGCGTGGTGAGGGACTTCATGATCCAAGGCGGCGACCCCAACGGCGATGGCACCGGCGGCTCCGGCGCCACCATCAAGGGCGAGTTCTCGGCCAACGGCGTGAGGAACGACATCGCCCACGTGCGCGGCACCATCTCGATGGCGCGCTCTTCGGACTACGATTCCGCCAGCTCGCAGTTCTTCATCGTCCAGAAGGCCGCCCCGTCGCTCAACGGGCAGTATGCCGCCTTCGGTAACGTAACGGATGGCATGGACGTGGTCGATGCCATCGTTGGCGCGACTGCCGACGAGGGGGATTCCAGCGGGATCCTTCCCGCCGGGGACCAGCCAGCCATCGCCTCCATCACGATGGTGGACTAGCGCCCGCAGATGCCCCTGCCCGCAGGGCCGCAGCGCCGCCGGTACCCCCGCGGCGCCGAATGCGCCCGCATGCGCCTCGCCCGCGGCACCCATATCGAAATAAACTCATTAAGATAGTGCGCTTTGCCGCAATAGGCAAGGGCATATATCCAAATGCTATGGAAAACACCGTTATCGTGATATACTCATGTGCATGAGAAAGGAGTTTTCGCATGTATGAGATTGGAGAGTACGTTGTCCATCCGGGTCAGGGCGTGTGCCGCGTCGAGGACGTGACGAATGGCCCCACCCCCTGCTATCAGCTCATGCCCGTCGGGGAGCGCCGTCCCATGCGCATCAGCTATCCCATCTCCGGTGAGTCCCGCCTGCGTCCGGTCCTCTCGGCCGAGGAGGCGCGCTCCATCATCGACGAGTACCCCACCATGGAGGTGGAGTCCTACTCCGAGCACAGCAGAACCCTTGAGGAGCAGCACTTCAAGGACGAGATTCGCCGTGGCAGCTGCCAGGACTCCGTGCGCATCGTGAAGACCTTCCGCGAGCGCATCGACGAGGTCAAGTCTCGCAACAAGAAGCCCCCCGTGGTCTTTGACCGCATCCTCAAGCTGGCAACGGCCCGCTCGCTCCAGGAGCTCTCCGTTGCGCTTGAAACCACGCCCGAGGACGTCCAGGCGCTCTTTGAGGGCGCGCTTGACGCTGCGGAGGGGGAGAACTAGCCGAGAGTCGATTGCCAAGGGCCCCACCTCCGGCGGGGAGCACTCCCGACGGGCGCCCTCGCAATGCCGCGCCCGGCATCCCGGCATCCCGGTGATCCTTTATTCACCTCACGCGAGCGGCGCGGCGCCTTGGCAGCTTGCCAAAGGCGCCGCGCCGTGCATGCGCCCGTATTCTTTCGGCTACGTTGCCATTCTCGCTGGCGCGATGGCTTTTCGCCCACCTTGGGTAAAATTGGCCCCATACCCCTAAATGGCCTCGACCAAGGAGGATTCGTGCCTACCGCAGACGAGACAGACCAGAACCGAGCGATCATCACCGTCCTGGGGCACGACCGCCCGGGCATCGTTGCAGCAGTGTCCACGGAGCTCTCCGAGCGTTCCGCCAACATCCTCGACATCTCGCAGACCATCCTCCAGGGAACGTTCACGATGACCATGCTCGTGGACCTGGCGGAGGTCAAGGCGGACTTCTCCGAGCTCAAGGATGCCCTCGACAGCCTCTCGGAGCGCCTGGGCGTCCAGATTCGCATCCAGCGCGAGGAAGTCTTCCACTACATGTATCGCCTGTAGTTCGCCTCTGCGCAAACACACGGTCTTCGGTACGTCCGCCCTGCGTTGCGGGACGGCGAGAAAGGTGTTAGGCCATGCCAATCTTCAAGTCAATCCACAGCAGGAACGAGGTATTCGGGCCCATTCTCTCGGCGCTCGACACCTCTGCCATGACCCATGTGGCAGACGCCCACCCCATGCCCTCCAAGGGCCTTGGGCGTCCCGCCGTCTCCGACGGCCTCTATGACGGCCACAAGGACGCCAACGTTCTCGACGGTGACCTCTACGCCCGCTATGACGTGAAGCGCGGCCTGCGCAACGCTGACGGCTCTGGCGTGCTGGTGGGGCTCACGACCATCTCGAACGTCCACGGCTACACCAAGGAGAACGGCGTGGCCGTGCCCGACAAGGGCGACCTCATCCTTCGCGGCTACCACATCGAGGACCTGGTGGCGGGCACGCAGCACGAGGACCGCTTTGGCTACGAGGAGGTGGCCTACCTCGTGATTGCGGGCCATCTGCCCACCTCCTCCGAGCTGGACGACTTCCGCGCCCGCATCGACTCGCGAAGGCAGCTGCCCGACGGCTACCTCTCGATCTTCCCGCGCGCCACCTACAGCCACTCGATCATGAACGTGCTGCAGCGCGCGACGCTGCTGCTCTACGCCTTCGACCCCACGCCGGACGACACCTCTCCCGAGCACGAGATCGACGTGGCCCTCTCGCTTCTCGGCCGCTGGCCGCGCACGGCCGCCGTGGCGCACGCCGCAAGCGTGGCGGCGATGAACGACGATCGCCTGGTGGTGCCGCCGGCGCGCGAGGGCTTCTCGATGGCCGAGACGGTGCTCGACGTGCTTCGCGGCGACGAGGGGTTCACGCACGAAGAGGCCATGATGCTTGATGTCATGCTCATGCTTCACGTCGAGCACGGCGGCGGCAACAACTCCACCTTCACCACGCGCGTGCTCTCGTCCTCGGGGACCGACGCCTACTCCGCCTACGCCGCGGCGCTGGGCTCGCTCAAGGGCCCCAAGCACGGCGGCGCCAACTTCAAGGTTGGCGAGATGATCGACGACATTGGCGCCAACGTGGCCGACTGGACCAACGACGACGAGGTGGCGGGCTACCTCGAGAAGATCGTCCGCGGCGAGGCCTTCGACCAGACCGGCCTCATCTACGGCCTGGGGCACGCGGTCTACACGCTCTCCGACCCCCGCGCGCAGCTGGTCAAGCGCTATGCGCGCAAGCTCGCGCGCAAGAAGGGCGCCGAGAGCAAGCTCGACCTCATCGAGAGCATCGAGCGCCTGGGGCCCGAGGTCATGCGCGATGTCAAGGGGACCAAGAAGCCCATCTGCGCCAACATCGACATGTACACGGGCTTTGTCTACTCCATGCTGGGCGTGCCCAAGAACCTCTATACGCCCATCTTCGCCATGGCGCGCCTCGCGGGCTGGGTGGCGCACCGCATGGAGGAGCTCTATGGCGCGGGCCGCATCATCAGGCCGGCGTACCGCTCGGTCTTCGACATGCGCGAGTATGTGCCGCTTGGAGAGCGCGACGCCGCTGCTGCCGTTGCCGACGCCGCCGCGGACGGACGGGACGCCGATGGCGCGCCGGGAGAGGGCACGGCCGATGCCCGATAGCGCGCCCCCCGATGCCCCGGGGGCACGCGAGCGCCCTCGCATCGTCTTCGCGGACATGGACGACACCTTCCTCGCGCCCGACAAGACGCTGCTTCCGCGCAACATGGCCATGCTCGACCGCCTTGCCGAGGAGGGCATAGAGTTCGTCCCATGCACGGGACGCGCCTGGCATGCGGTCCCGAAGGAGGTCCGCAGGCACCCCGCGACACGCTATGCCATCCCCTCAGACGGCTCCGTGGTGATAGGGGCGGCGTCGGAGGAGGTCCTGCTCGACCAGAGCCTGGGCGGCGAGCGCGCGCTGGCGCTCCTCTCGCGCGTGCGCGGCCTGCTCGGCCGCATGTCCTTCGAGGTGTACGCAGACGGGCGAGTGTTCACCGACATGCACGGCTGGGGGCTCATAGAGAGGCTGGGGCTGCCTGCGGCGCAGACCGCGTACATGCGGGCGTCTCGCACGCTGGTGGACGGGCCGATCGAGGAGGCCATCCGCGCCGCCCGGACGGTCGAGCGCGTGGGCATGTGCTGGGGCGTCACCCCCAATGCGCACGAGCTTGCCGCTGCGGCGCGGGCGGCCGTCGGGAAGGACCCGACGCTGCGCCACACCGGCTCCAACGATAGCGCCATCGAGGTGATCGACGCGCGGGCGTCGAAGGGCGCGGCGCTGGCGTGGCTGTGCGACAGCCTTGGCATCCCTCGCGGGCGGAGCATGGCGTTCGGGGACTCGCCCAACGACCTCGAGATGGTTCGCGCGGCAGGGGATGGCGTGGCCGTGGGCAATGCGTGCGAGGCGCTCGTCGCCGAGGCGGATCACGTGACGGCCACCAACGCCGAGAGCGGCTTCGCTAGATACCTGGAGGGCGTTCTCGGCTGACGGCCGCGCGTGCGGCTGAGGCTGGCCGTGGCCGCCGCCGGACGGTTTTGCAGCCCGCGCAAAAATAAGCGCCGAGAAGCCCGACAACGGGGCTTCTCGGCGCAGGGGTCACCGGGCCGCACGCATCCTGGGGGCGAGCGCCCCTCTCGGCTACTTTGCGCTGTCCCCGCCCCGCCTGCCGCTTTCTGCCTCGGCGGCCTTGGCGGCGTACTCGAGCTCTTCCTCCTCGGAGCCCTCGCCGTCATCCTCGCCGTCGTCATCGTCCTCGTCGATGCGCAGCGGCTTGAAGCTCGCCGTGTCACCGCCAACCAGGGTCTTCTCGGCGTCCGTAGCGTTCTCCTCGCGCTCGTTGTGCATGGCGGCCGAGAAGATGTCCTCGTCGTCGGAGTCGCTGCCGCCCTCGGAGGGCTTGGCCTCTGCCTTCTTGGGCGCCGCCAGCGCCGCCTTGGAGTCCAGTGGGATGCGCGTGAGCTTGTGTTGGCGCTTGGCCTTGGTGAAGAGCGGCACGTACTCGAAGATCACGGAGGAGTTCTCCAGGCCGTACCAGCGCATGGGAGTTCCGCACAGGCGGCGGATGAAGTACTTTGCCTCGATGGTGCGCGCGTCCGTGCCCGAGATGTCCGTCTCGGGCGAGAGGACCTTGCGGATCAGGCAGAAGCGGAAGTCGCCCACGATGCCGTGCTTGCGGTAGATCGAGTATCTGTGGTTTTGCGGGGCAAGCTGGTTGCTCTCCACCAGGTCCGCGACGACCTGGTAGAGGTAGGTGTTCACGCGCTGGTTTACGCGGAAGCCCAGGCGAAGCTGCACCTTGAACACGAAGTCGGTGTCGAAGGTGTTGACCATGTACTCGTGGGTGTAGGGCTCGTCGGTCACCTGGACGTTGAGGAAGTAGTACGCTCTCGCTCGCTTGGGTCGCTTGTCCAGGATGGAGTAGAGGATGTCGCGGTCGAGCTTGTCGAGCGACGAGTCGTTGGTGAGGAAGACCAGGTTGTCGGCGAGCAGCGGATAGGACTCGTCGTGGGAGAGGTCGAGGAGCTGGTCGAGGTACTTGCGCACCGGCAGGTAGACGGACTGCGTGTGCTCGATGGCCGTCCCGCGCCGCCAGATGTACATGACCAGGAAGAGAACGGTGGCGAGAAGCACGGTGACGTAGCCGCCGTGGAAGAACTTGGTGAGGCTCGAGAAGAAGAACATGAACTCGACGGCACCAAAGAAGATGAGGAAGACCACGGCCGCCGCGGGCTTGTGGCGGATGCGCGAGAGGTACGTGAAGAGCAGGACCGTGGTCATGAGCATGGTGCAGGTGATGGCCAGGCCATAGGCGGCCTCCATGTGCTCGGAGCTCCGGAAGAGCAGGACGACGCCCATGCAGCCGATCCACATGAAGCTGTTGACCAGCGGGATGTAGATCTGGCCGCGCGTCTCGGAGGGGTAGTTGGTCTTCATGTGGGGCATGAGGTCGAGACGGATCGCCTCGGAGACGATGGAGTAGGAGCCCGTGATGAGGGCCTGCGAGGCGATGATGGCCGCGAAGGTGGAGAGGATCACGGCAAAGACGCGGAACTCCTCGGGCACCATCTGGAAGAAGGGGTTGAGGTCCGTCACGGCGGCAAGCTCGCCGCTGCCGCGGTTGGCGATGATCCAGGCGCCCTGCCCCAGGTAGTTGAGGATCAGGCAGGCCTTCACGAAGGGCCAGGTCACGTAGATGTTGGGCTTGCCAACGTGGCCCATGTCGGAGTAGAGCGCCTCGGCGCCGGTGGTGCAGAGGAAGACGTTGCCCAGCACCATGAGCCCCGCAGCGTTGAGGTTGTGGTCGAGCAGGAACATGATGCCGCGCAGCGGGTTGAGCGCGCGGAAGACGTTGAGGTCATGCCCCATGTTGAGCAGGCCGGTGATGCCCAAAAAGAGGAACCACACGGTCATGATGGGGCCGAACGCCTTGCCGATGGTGGAGGTGCCCGCCTTCTGCATGGCAAAGAGGACGCAGAGAATGGCGAGGGTTATGCCAACCACGATGGCTTGGTTGCCCCCGATGATGCCGTAGAAGAAGTCGATGGTGCGCAGGCCCTCGATGGCGGTGGTAACGGTGACGGCAGGCGTCAGGATGCCGTCGGCGAGAAGGGCGGCGCCGCCGACCATGGCGGGGATGATGAGCCACTTGCCGCAGCGCCTGACAAGGCTGTAGAGCGCGAAGATGCCGCCCTCGTTGTGGTTGTCGGCCTTCATTGCCACCAGCACGTACTTGACGGTGGTGATGAGCGTGAGGGTCCAGATGATGAGCGACAGCGCGCCGAGAACCACGTCCTCGCCCATCGTGGCCAGCCCGCCGTTGCCGGACATGATGGCCTTGAGGGTATACATCGGGCTGGTGCCGATGTCACCGTAGACGACGCCGAGCGTTACGAGCACCATGCCTGCCGAGAGGGGAATGCCGCCCTTCTTAACGGGCCTCTTGGCTCGCCTGGCTGCCGCCGGTGCGTTGGATGTAAGCATAGCGCTCCAATTTTCGTGGGTTCTGCCTGCGAATCCCTGCATACTCCAAGTACAAGTCGCTGAATATAGCACTCTTCCCAGGGGAAGGTAAGCGCTGCACCCTTCCGACAAGTATATGCAGTTGGCATGTGGTTTGCCGACGATGTGCCCAGGGCGCTCGCCGTGCGGCGGGGATCGGCGGTGCCGGCGCTGGATGCGCGACGCCGCCCATCTCGCCCCCGCCGCGCCCCCCGCCCCTCTCGCCTAGAATGGGCACGCTGGCGATGTTCGCAGTCAGGGTTTTGCGAGGGAAGGGGTCCATATGGCAGATGAGAGCACGAAGGCGACGCCCCAGGAGGCGTCCTCGGCCGAGGCGCCGCGCCATCCGTACGCGAGCGTGCCCGCGAACGTGGCGAGGGGCGTGCCCAACCCGGCGAGCGCGCGCCTCTCGTGGACGGACGGCGAGAGGACCATCGACTACGTGTCCACGGCGGCCCATCTTGACGTCCGCGACGACTCGGGGCGCCTTGAGGGCAAGATGTTCTCGCTCTCGTACGTTGCGGTGGACGGGGAGGGCCAGGCAGACGCCGCCCGCCCGGTGACCTTTGCCTACAACGGCGGTCCCGGCTCGGCCTCGGTGCCCATCAACTTTGGCGGCATCGGGCCCCGTCGCGTCGAGACCGACGGCACCAGCCACCTTGCCGCCTCGGCACGGACAACCGACAACCCCCACACGCTGCTCAAGGACTCCGACCTCGTGTTTCTCGATGCGCTGGGAACCGGGTGGTCCGTGGTTGCCGACGGCTGCGATCCTGCGACGGCCTTCTCGGTCGACGGCGACGCGGACGCCTTTGCCCGCGCGATCATGGACTGGCTCGAGAAGAACCACCGCTGGTCAAGCCCCATCTATCTCTTTGGCGAGTCCTACGGCACCTTCAGAAACGCCGTGCTCATGAGGCTTCTGGGCGAGAGGTCCGTCAAGCTCACCGGCGTGGTGATGCTCTCGGCCATCTGGGACTGGGTGCAGACGCTTCCCGGCGAAGACCTCTACTACCTTGGCATGATGCCCACCTATGCCGCCGCCGCACAGTTCTTTGACCGCGCAGGCGCGGGCGTCGACCCCGACGAGTGGTTCGACCGCGCTATGGACTTCGCCGAAGACGTGCTGGCGCCGGCGCTTCTCCGCGGCGACCGCCTGGGCGCGGAGCGCGAGCGCGACGTGGCGCGTCAGCTCTCGGAGTTCGTCGGGCTGCCCGCCGGGTTTCTGGCGAGACGCCACCTGCGCGTTGGGCTCACGGAGTTCCGCCGTAGGCTCCTGTGCGACGAGGGCCGGGTGTGCGGCCGCCTCGACATGCGCTTCTGCTCGGACGAGCCGTCGCCCATGCAGGAGAGCCTCGACTGGCTCGGCGGCGAGGACGCCGCCGATGACGCTGTGGAGGCCAGCTGGACCAACGCCTTCCGCGCGTTCTGCTCGGACGAGCTTGGCTACGAGGGGCCCTCGGTCTACCTGGGCCAGAACTGGGAGCACGTTGGCCACACGTGGGTCTGGCAGCACGAGGTGCCCGGCACGGGCGAGAAGGTGGGCGCGCCCAACGTGGCTGGCGACGTGGCCCTTGCCATGCGCCGCAACCCCACGATGAAGCTTGCGATCATCGGCGGCCGCTACGACGCGGCGACCACGTTCTGGAACGTGCGCCACGACCTGAGCTGCCAGTTCCTCTCGCCGGCGCTCAAGGAGCGCGTGACGTGGCTGCGCTATGGCTGCGGGCACATGGCCTACGTGGACGAGCCCACGCTCGCCGCCATGGACCGCGACATCCACGGGTTCTACGAGAGGGCGTGAGGCAGGGGGACGGCCCCCTGCCTCATCAATCAGGCCGGCCCCCGCGCAGGGGACCGGCCTTCTCGCTAGATGCCCAGCTCCTTGGGCGTGATGCCATCCTCGCGACGCGCCACCAGGTAGGCGTGGTGAATCTTGGGGTTGCGCGAGAAGTCCTCGGGGATGGTCTTGGCGGTGATGTCCGTCAGCCCCACGCCCGCCTTCTCGAGGGTCTCGACGTCCGGCTTGAAGTTCCGCAGGTTGCACGAGAAGATTGCGCAGCCGCCGCGCGAGAGCAGCCGCGAGACCGAGATGATGAGGTCGGCGTGGTCGCGCTGCACGTCCCATGAGCTGGCGCGCATCCGGTTGGAGTTGGAGAACGTGGGCACGTCGCAGAAGACGAGGTCCCAGGTGTAGCGGTGCTCGTGACGCCGGTCGGCCACCCACTGCAGGACGTCCGCCTGGACGAACTCGTGGCTGCGTCCGACGAAGCCGTTCCTCTCCATGTTGCGGCGCGCCCAGTCAAGCGACGGCTTCGAGAGGTCGACCGTGGTGGTGAGCCCCGCGCCCCCATCCGCCGCATAGCAGCTTGCCGTGCCGGTGTAGGCGAAGAGGTTGAGGAAGCTCCCGCCGGGCGCGCGCTTCATGAGCTCGCGCACCATCGAGCGGGTCTCTCGGTGGTCGAGGAAGAGCCCGCAGTCCAGGCGCTCGGAGAAGTTGACCTCAAAGGTGAGGCCGCCCTCGTCCACAAGGTGCGCGCCGCGGGGCAGCTCCACGCGCCCACCGCGCCTGCCGCTCGCGCCGCGTTCGTCGCGCGCCGAGACGCCGCGCCCATCTCGGCCCCCGTCCGCGTATTGCGAGCCCCCGCGCGCCCGCGTGCGCACGCGCACGTGTACGTCGTCGGGGCTCACGTCCAGGACGCGCGGTGCGATGGCCAGCACGTCAAGGAGGCGCCTGCGCGCAAGGCCGGCGTCCACGTCGCGCGGTGCCGCATACTCGGAGACGTAGAGCCAGCGGCCCGGCGTGGCCGAGCCCCTATAGAGGTCGATCGAGACGGCGTAGTCAGGCAGGTCGGCGTCGTAGACGCGGTAGCAGCTCACGTCTTCGCGCGCCGCCCATCTGGCGCGCAGCCTGGCCACCTTCGCGAGGCGCGCGGCAAACTGGTCGGAGGCCCCCACCAGCACGGGCACGCTGCCCGCATCCCCGCGCAGCCGCACCAGCGGGTGCTCCGCCGAGAGGGACATGGGGTCGTAGCAGCGGATGGTCGCATCATCGCGGCCGAGGATCACGCCGATCGCCTCCGCGGGCTCACCGCCTGCGGCGGCGTCTGCGGCGTCGTCGGGGGAGAGCGCCACTATGCCCGCGCCGTCGTGCCCCGCAACCGCCCCCACGCCCGCCGAGAAGAGCGAGAGCGCCTCGGCCTCGCCGGCAAGGTCGCCCGGACGAGGCCACGCGAGGTCGGCCACGACCAGCGGCGCGCCGCCGCCCACGGCGGACGCAAGCTCTCCCGCGCCAACGAAGCGCGGATCCGCGTCCACGCCCGCCGCGCGGAGCGCCCTCCTCGCGGCTGCCTCCGCGCCCGGCCGCGTGTCGCAGAGCAGGAGCCCCACGTCGTTCTTGGTCCCCGCCGCCGCGCGGTCGGCGGCCTCGGCGGCAAGCGCGTCCCAGGCCCCCGCGTCGTGGCCGGCCCAGCGAGAGAAGCCCCAGCGAACGCGGAGGAGCCCCGGCGCGCGGTCGAGCGCCTGGCCCGCCGCCTCGACGGCCACGCCACCCGTGCCGCAGAAGAGGTTCACCAGCACGGGCGATCCATGCCGCACGTCCCTGAACCAGCAGCCGGCCTCAAGGAGGGCGGCCGCGTAGTCTGCCCGGCGCGGGGCGAGGCGCCCGAGGCCCGTGGGGGCAGCCTCCCAGCCGCGGTGGAAGAGCGGCTCCCCCGTGAGGTCGATGCCCACGGTGGCGCGCTCGCGCGAGAGGCGCACGACAATGCCCACGTCCGGCGCGTCCGTGTTGACCAGCGGCCGCGCGCCCCTGCGCGCAAGGAGCCTGTCCGCCACGGCGTCCTTCGAGCGCAAGGCCACGAACTGCGTGTTCCTCAGCCGGTCATTGGCGCCGCGCGCCTCGACGGCCATCGTCGCGCCGGGTGCCACGTGCTCCTCCCAGGGAATCGCCGCGAGGCCCGCGTAGAGCTGGTCTGCGTCGGCGGCGGCGATGCGGGCCAGTACGAGCGTCACGTTGGAGGCAAGTCGCGACCACAGGCAGCAGCGGTAGGCATCCGCAAGGCTTCCTGCGAACGAGACCTGGCCCACGAGCGGGCGCACCCCCTCGGCGCCAAGCGCCCGCAGCTCTCCCGCGAGGAGGGGCTCGAAGCCCTTGGGGCAGGTTGCGACAAACTCCATCGGGACACCTCTCGCCCGTGACCTCGCGCGCCGGCTGGCGCGCCCTACGGCATCCTTGCGCGCCGCGAGCCATGCGCGCCGCGAACGTCGTTGCGACCATCATACGTGCGCCCGCCTCGTGCGGAGGGTGCCGTCCGCCCATCCGCTTACAGCTCCACAAAGTCATTCGTCCGTATGAGGGCGCGAAGATGCCCCGCCACGGATAGAATCTAACTGTACCGCTCGCACTTGTTCGTTGGAAGCCGCGGCGCACCGCGCGTGCCCGCATGGCAGGAAGCAAGGGGGAACCATGGACGCAGGCGTGAAGGACACCATCAAGCTTTGGCAGGACAACGTTACCGAGCCAGACCTCAAGGCCGAGCTTGACGCCCTTGTCAGCGCCGGGGACGAGGACGCTCTCAACGACGCCTTCTACCGCAACCTTGAGTTTGGCACCGCAGGCCTGCGCGGCACGCTCGGCGTGGGCACCAACCGCATGAACGTCTACGTGGTTGCCCAGGCCACCCAGGGCGTGGCCAACTACTTGAACGCCCACTACGACCACCCCACCATCGCCATCGCGCGCGACTCCCGGCTCAAGGGCGAGGACTTCCAGCGCGTCGCCGCCGGCGTCCTTGCCGCCAATGGCGTGCGCGTCTATGTCTACCCGCGCATCGAGCCCGTCCCCACGCTCTCCTTTGCGGTGCGCTACCTGCACGCCTCCGCCGGCATCGTGCTCACGGCGTCGCACAACCCGGCGCAGTACAACGGCTACAAGGTCTACAACGACAACGGCGGCCAGATCGCCAACGAGGCCGCGGACGAGATCAGCGCCTCCATCGCGCAGACGCCCGTCTTCGGCGGCGTCAAGATGATGGACTTCGATGAGGGCCTCAGGCAGGGCCTCATCGAGTGGATGCCGGAGGAGGTCCTCGACGCCTTCATCGAGGCCGTCAAGAAGGTCTCCGTGCCCGGCTTCAAGGCGCCCGAGGGCTACAAGGTGGTCTACACGCCGCTCAACGGCACCGGCATGGAGTGCGTCACGCGCATCCTCAAGGAGATCGGCGTGAGCGACGTCACCGTTGTGCCCGAGCAGGCCAAGCCCGACGGCAACTTCCCCACCTGCCAGTACCCCAACCCGGAGTTCCGCGAGGCGCTGCAGCTGGCGCTCGACCTTGCCGAGAAGGTCAAGCCCAACCTGGTCGTGGCCACCGACCCCGACGCCGACCGCATGGGCACCGCCATCCCTCACGACGGCGAGTACAAGCTGCTCACCGGCAACGAGATGGGCGTCCTCATGATGGACTGGCTCGTCAAGATGGCAGTCGAGCGCGGCGAGGACCCCAAGCGCAAGGTCGCCGTGTCCACGATTGTCTCGTCCGTGATGCCCGACGCCCTTGCCAGGCACTACGGCTTTGAGATGCGCCGCGTGCTCACCGGCTTCAAGTACATTGGCGACCAGATCGACCAGCTCAAGGACGAGGGCGAGGAAGACCGCTTCCTCATGGGCTTCGAGGAGTCCTACGGCTACCTCGTGGGCACGCACGCGCGCGACAAGGACGCCATCGTGGCCGTCGAGATGTGCGTCGAGATGGCGGCGTATTACGCCGAGCGCGGCATGGACCTCTACGAGGCCATGGAGGAGCTCTACAAGCAGTATGGCTACTACCTCAACGGCACCGTGAACGCGCAGTTCCCGGGCGAGGCCGGCGCCAGGCGCATGGCGCAGATCATGACCGACCTTCGCGAGAAGCCCCTCACCGAGATTGGCGGCTACCAGGTCGTGGGCGTGACCGACTTTGGCAAGGGCGCCGAGATGCCCCGCGTCTCCGGCCTGCAGAAGGAGCCCGCGCAGGAGCTGCCGGCAGCCAACGTGATCGAGTACCGCCTGGAGGACGATAACAAGGTGATCTTCCGTCCGTCCGGCACCGAGCCCAAGGTCAAGGCCTACCTGTTCGCCAAGGGCGCCACACATGCAGAGGCCGAGGCCGTGCGAGCCAGGCTCCAGGAGGCCGCCGAGAAGGTGCTCTCGTAAGCCAAAGGGAGCCCCCTGTCTCGTTAGATGTTTGATGAATCCCCGGTGCCGACGCGCCGGGGCTTTTCGTTGCCCGCACTACTTCGCCAGGTGCTCGCGCACACGTGTGAGCTGGGACTTGCTGATGCCGCAGGCGAGAAGGTATGCCTCAACCGAGCCGTAGCTCTCGAGCAGGCCATCGTACACGCGGCCCATGAGACGGGCCAGCACGTCCACAGTGGTGAAGCTAGGAGATACGCCTTGGTAGACGTAGGCGTCGACCTCCTCGCGCGAGGCGAAGGAGTAGGTGTAGTCCGCGACGATGCTCGTGCGATCCACGCCGCACAGGCCAAGGAGCAGCATCGATGCTATGCCGGTGCGGTCCATCCCCGCGGCACAGTGGTAGAGCACGCACTCGTCGGGCGCCGCCTCGGCGAACGCCGAGAAGATCTGGCGCACGGCTTCGTGGTTGTCGAGCATCCTGAGGTAGCCGGACGCCAGGTAGTCGTGCGTGTCTTCGGGAAGGCGCAGCCTGGGGTCGTGCAGGTTGGTGCCAAAGAGCGGCACGTTTGTGTAGGTGACGCCGGGGCAGGTGGCAAAGACGTCCGGCGATCCCGCGCACTCCTGGGCGCTTCGCAGGTCAACCACGCGGCCGACGCCGTATTCGCGCAAGTAGCGGGCCTCCTTGCGCGAGAGCGTCGAGGTGGAGCCGGAGCGCAGGAAGCGCTTGCTGAGCGTTGTTGTGCCCGGCGCACGGCCAGGGGCCGTCGGCAGGGGATATCCGCCCAGCTCACGGCAGTTGTCGCCCACGGAGAGGAGCCGCCCGCCCCCAGAGGGGCTAGCGGCACTCGCGCCGTCTTTCTTGCGAAACCAGCCCAGCATACCTGCGACCCTCCCTACTCGTCGCGTTCGCGGTTGTAGAACTCGGTGATTTTGGCGTTGTAGTACTCGCCCTTCTTGCGCTCCACCCAGGCATCGCGCTGCTCTGCGATGGCGACGGCCTCGTCGGCGGCCTCCTCCATGGATTGGGGCCGCGCCTGCACGAGGTAGGCGGCCATGAGCTGCATGGCGCCAACGGAGCCCAGGTAGATGGCGAGCGCCTCGCCAAACTCCGCCGGCCATCCGCAGCGCCGCGCCGCCCGCATGAGCGCCTGGCACGCCTGGTCCCTGCCGTCCGTCTCGTCCATGTGGCTCCCTCCATAGGCTTGCTGTGGCAATCCTAGCAGTGCGGGGCATTGGGGCTGGAGGACAAGTTGTGTCGTCCTGCTGCCAAGCGGCGAAAACAGCCCGCCCTCGCACGCCTCACTCCAACCACGCAAGGCCTCCGGGCAAAATGACGCGCAGAAGTTAGGAAGTGAGTGAGCCCAGCAGGGAAAGCGTATGCGCTTTGCCGCCAGGTCGGGCGCTCGAACACAGAACCGTTTCGCGTCAACAGGGATAACGTTAATATGTGCCTCCCATTGCCTCTACGAAGATACAGATGGGTGCCCTCGCCCAAGAAAATAGCGCTCACTTCCTAACTTCTGCGTGTCATTTGCCTACATGTCCTTGTGCGCACGGATCCGAAGGGGCCTTGAGGGCGTTGCGCTGACCTCCCAGTGCGGTCCATACTCATGATCCATGGGTTGGCCGGAATGGAATCGCAGAATCGAGGGACTCGCGGTGGGGAATCGGGGCAAGACAATGCGCGCGGATGACGCAATCAGCATCCTGTTCGTCTGCCATGGCAACATCTGTCGCTCGACCATGGCCCAGTTTGTGATGGAGGAGCTGGCGCGCAGGGCCGGGCGCGAGAGCGACTTCGAGATCGACTCGGCCGCGACCAGCCGCGAGGAGCTGGGCAACGACGTCCATCCCGGCACGCGAGAACGGCTGCGCCGCGCGGGCATTCCCTGCGGCCACCACGCCTCCCGCCAGATGGGCCCCAGGGACTACGCCCGCTTCGATTACATCGTGGGCATGGACCGCGACAACTACGATGGCATGTACCGGCTGCTTCTGGGCGAGCGGGGCGTGGGGTTCTCCTGGCCGCCCGTCTCGACGCAGCTCGTTCACAAGGCGGACCCGCTGCACAAGGTCTCGCTGCTCATGGACTGGACGGGCCATCCCCGCGACGTGGCAGACCCCTGGTACACAGGTGATTTCGACGCAACCTACAGCGATGTGATGGCCGGCTGTTCGGCCATGCTCGACGCCCTCGTCGCGCAGGGACGCTAGGCGGTGGGCGCGGCTATCCCCATGGAGCTCCTGGCGCCCGCGGGCGGCGTGGAGCAGCTGCGCGAGGCCATCCACTTTGGTGCCGATGCGGTCTACCTGGCCGGACGACGCTGGGGCATGCGCGCCGGGAGCCGCAACTTCTCGGATGACGAGTTGGCGCAGGCAGTTGCCTACGCCCACGCCCGCAGCGTCGCGGTCCACGTGACCGTGAACACGGTGATGACCGATGCAGACGCGGACGCGCTGCCCGCGTTCCTCTCGCTTGTCGCAGAGGCGGGCGCGGATGCGGTGATCGTGGCTGACCTTGGTGCCGTCGCGCTTGCGCGCAGGTATGCGCCGCAGGTGGCGGTACACGTCTCCACGCAGGCTTCGGTCATGAGCGCCGTCGCGGCCGAGGAGTACGCGCGCCTTGGCGCCAGGCGGGTGGTCCTCGCCCGCGAGATGACGCTCGCTCAGATAGCCGGGTTGCGCCGCCGCGTGACGAGGGACCTCGAGCTCGAGGCGTTCGCCCACGGGTCGATGTGCATGGCGTACTCCGGCCGGTGCCTGCTCTCGGCGGGTCTCATGGGGTCCGGGCGTTCCGCCAGCCATGGGGCGTGCGCGCAGCCCTGCCGCTGGGCGTGGTCGCTTATGGAGGAGAAATCCGGAGCCACGCTGCCCGTGGAGCAGGACGGCCATGCGAGCTATATGCTCTCGTCAAACGACCTCTGCATGATCGAGCACCTTGGCGAGCTTCGGGCGGCAGGCGTTGACGCCATCAAACTGGAGGGCCGCGCGAAGGGCACCTACTACGCGGCCGCAGTGACCAACTCCTACCGTCACGTGCTGGACGGCGAAGCCGCAGGGCCCTGGTGCCGAGAGCTCGACCTCGTGAGCCACCGACCGTACTCCACCGGCTTCTACCTGGGAGAGCCGCAGCAGAATCCGGGCAGGGTGGGCTATCGGCGCGAGAGACGCCTCGTTGGCGTGGTGGAGCGGGTCGCGCCGCGCGCGAAAGGCTCCTGGGTCGTTGGCGTTCGCTGCCGCAACCGTGCGGAGGCCGGCGCCGTGGTCGAGGTGCTCTCGCCGGGGTACCCGGTGCGCAGCCTCGCGCTGCCCGCGCCTCTCGTCACCAATGGCGAGATCTACCAGCTGGAGCTTCCCTTTGCGGTGGAGCCCCTGGACCTTCTCTGCGCGCGGGAGCGATAGCATCCTGGCGGGCGGCCCCGTCACTCACCGACCATCACCGCAATGTCGGTCGCGTCATCCCCCCGATATGTTATAAGTAAGATGACATTAGTTCAGGGGGCCGCCGGAGGCTGCCCTTCACCCGCCGCAGCCCCCTGTGTCCATCCGTGCGGCTTGCCCGCAGGAGGGAAGGGGAGCACATGAGCAGGATCGTCATCGTTGGCGCCAACCACGCGGGGACCGCTGCGGCCAACGCCATTCTCGACAACCACCCGGGCAACGAGGTCGTGATCATCGACCAGAACAGCAACATCAGCTTCCTGGGGTGTGGCATGGCGCTGTGGGTCGGTCAGCAGATCTCCGGTCCCGAAGGCCTCTTCTACCAGACCAAGGAGGGTTTCGAGGCCAAGGGCGCGACCGTCCTCATGGAGACGCGCGTCGAGTCCATAGACTATGACGCGCAGGTGGTCCATGCCGTCGCGGCAGACGGCGCGCGCATCGACGAGCCCTATGACAAGCTCATCCTGGCCACCGGCTCGCTCCCCATCATCCCGCCCGTCGAGGGCATTGGCCTCGAGAACGTCCAGCGCGTGAAGCTCTTCCAGGACGCGCAGATCGTGGTCGACAAGCTCCAGGACCCCACGATCCGTCGCGTGACCGTTGTGGGCGCGGGCTACATCGGCGTCGAGCTGGCAGAGGCCTTCCGGCGCAATGGCCTTGATGTCACGCTTGTCGACATGGCCCCCACCTGCATCTCCAGCAACTTCGACAAGGAGTTCTCCGACCTCATGGCCGCAAACCTCCGCGACCATGGCATCGAGCTTGCCTTTAGCGAGAAGGTCCTGAGGCTCGAGGGCGAGGGCGGCGAGGTGGCCCGCGTGGTCACCGACAAGGGAACGTACGAGACCGACCTCGTGTGCATGTGCATCGGCTTCAAGCCTAACACCAAGCTCTTCGCCGACGCGGGCTTTGACACGCTGAGGAACGGCGCCCTTCTCGTCAACCATCACCAGGAGACCAGCCGCAAGGGCGTGTACGCGATAGGGGACTGCTCAAGCTGCTTCTACAACGCCAAGGACGGCGAGCCGGCCTACATCGCGCTGGCGACTAACGCCGTGCGCTCGGGCATCGTGGCCGGCCACAACGCCTGCGGGACGACGATCGAGAGCGCGGGCGTGCAGGGCTCCTCGGGCATCTGCATCTACGATCTCAAGATGGTCGCGACCGGCCTCACCGAGGCGGCGGCGCGCAGGGCGGGATACGACGTCCGCGTGAGCGACTTCTCGCAGGTGCAGAAGGCGACCTTCGTGGAGACCGAGAACCCCGAGGTCAAGATTCGCGTGGTCTTCGACGGCACCACGCGCAGGGTCCTTGGCGCGCAGATGGCGTCGACCTATGACATGAGCGCCGGCATCCACATGTTCTCGCTTGCCATCCAGGAGGGGCTGACCATCGACCGCCTGGCGCTGCTCGACGTCTTCTTCCTCCCGCACTTCAACCAGCCGTACAACTACTACACCATGGCGACATACTCCGCGGTCTTGGGCGCGTGAGGCACAGGGACAGCCCCTTGCCCCATTCTTGTCGGGAATCAGCGCCCCGGCGTCATCTTGACGCCGGGGCGCACTTTTTCGCGGCGGTGCCTCAGACGAGACAAGGGGACCGTCCCTCTGCCCCCACCATGCGGAACTCTGTTGGAGGTTCCCGTTGGTGTCGTCTCCGGGCGTTAGACTCTTGTGAGCAGACTCGATATCACAGGAGACATGCATGCCCTCTGAACAGCAGTTCTCGTTCTTCTCCGCAGCGGGTGCCCCGCAGCCCGCGCCGCAGCCCGCACCCGCCGGCCGCCCCTCCGCCGTCGACATCGACGGCCTCAACCCGGCGCAGCGCGACGCCGTGCTCTGCACGCACGGGCCGCTTCTGGTGCTCGCGGGCGCGGGCTCGGGCAAGACGCGCGTGCTCACGTACCGCATCGCGCACATGGTGGCCGACGAGGGTGTCCGTCCGTGGCAGGTGCTCGCCATCACGTTCACCAACAAGGCGGCGGCCGAGATGCGCGAGCGCCTGGGCGCGCTTCTCCCCGGCGGCACCCGCGGCATGTGGGTGTGTACCTTCCATGCCATGTGCGTGCGCATGCTGCGCGACGACCCAGAGCTTGTGGGCTACCAGCCAAACTTCACGATCTACGACGACGATGACTCCAAGCGCCTGGTCAAGAGCATCATGGCCGAGCTCGACGTGGATCCCAAGCAGTTCCCCATCCAGGCCATCCGCTCGCGAATCTCTGGTGCCAAGAACGCACTGGTCTCGCCTGACGAGATGCAGGGCCAGGCCCAGACGCCGCTCGAGCGCAAGGCGGCGCAGGTCTACCGGGCGCTCCAGGGCCGCCTCCAGCGCGCCAACGCCATGGACTTCGACGACCTCCTTGTGAGGGCCTTCGAGCTTCTCGCCAAGAACCCGCAGGTGCTCGATGCCTATCAGGAGCGCTTCCGCCAGATCAGCGTGGACGAGTACCAGGACACCAACGGCGTCCAGTACGCCATCACCAACCTTTTGGCCCGCAAGTACCGAAACCTCATGGTCGTGGGCGACGACGACCAGTCCATCTACTCCTGGCGCGGCGCCGACATCAAGAACATCCTCTCCTTCGAGAAGGACTACCCGGACGCCCGCGTGGTCAAGCTCGAGCAGAACTACCGCTCTACCGGCCACATCCTCAGCGCGGCCAACGCCGTGGTGTCCCACAACTCGCACCGCAAGGCCAAGCGCCTCTTCACAGACGCAGGCGATGGCGAGAAGGTCCGCGTGTACCAGGCGGCCGACGAGCGCGACGAGGGCCGCTGGATTGGCTCGGAGATCGAGAAGCTGCACGACAAGGGCACCAGCTATAACGACATGGCCGTCTTCTACCGCACCAACGCGCAGTCTCGCATCCTCGAGGACATGTTCCTGCGGGCCGGCGTGCCCTATAAGATCGTGGGCGGCACGCGCTTCTTCGACCGCCAGGAGGTCCGCGACGTGATGGCCTACCTCAAGGTCGTGGTGAACCCCGATGACGACGTGGCCGCGCTGCGCGTGGTCAACACGCCGCGCCGCGGCATAGGCTCCACATCCATCGGCAAGATCCGCGCCTACGCGGCCGAGAACCGCATCTCGTTCTTCGCCGCATGCGAGGCGTGCATCGCCGAGCAGGGCCTGCTCTCGCCCAAGGTACGAGGCGCCCTCTCCGAGTTCACGGGCACCATCGAGGCTGGCCGTCACATGGCAGGCGAGCTCTCGGACGTGGTCGAGGCCATCATCGACCGCTCGGGCCTCATCCGCGCCCTGGAGGCCGAGCACTCCGTCGAGGCCGACAGCCGCATCGAGAACATCAAGGAGTTCTACGGCGTCGCCGCCGAGTTCGACGAGACCCACGACGATGCCGTCGAGACGCTCGAGAGCCTGGAGCAGCTCCGCGCCGCAGGACTTGCGGACAGCCCGGCTTCCCCCGGCGGCGATTTCGCGAGCTCAGCGAGCGAGCGAGCGGCGCAAGGCGCGAGCGCTGAGCCGCAGGGGGATGCCGGGCTGCCCCCAGTCGCGGCCGAGAAGCTCCCAGCGCTCATGGAGTGGCTTGCGCTGCGCTCGGACCTGGACTCGCTCGCCGGCTCGTCGAGCGCCGTCACCATGATGACCGTTCACTCGGCCAAGGGCCTGGAGTTCCCCGTCGTCTTCGTCGCGGGCCTGGAGGAGGGGATCTTCCCGCACTCGGCGCACGAGGGAGACCCCGCTTCGATAGAGGAGGAGCGCCGCCTGGCGTACGTGGCCATCACGCGCGCCCGCAGGCGCCTCTACCTCACCTACGCCCTCACGCGCCGCACCTTCGGCTCGGTGCAGGCGAACCCGCGCAGCCGCTTTGTGAACGAGATCCCCGCGGCGGACGTCGAGGCCGTGGGCGTGGGGTCATCGGGCTTTTCGGGCGTGGGCTGGGAGAAGCGCGGGGACAGGCGCGGCACCTTCGGCAGCGGGCGCGGCTCCGAGGTCTACGGCGGGCACGTCTTCGGCTCGCGCACGCGCTCCACGGGCGGCCCCGCGGCCCCCGGCGGCGCGGTGCCGGCGCCCCTGCCCCGCCCGCAGGTCCCGCGCCGAGACGCGGCGAAGGCGGCGGAGCCCCTCTCGGCGGGCGATCGCGTCTCGCACAAGACCTTCGGGCCCGGCGTGGTCATATCCGCCAAGGGAGACACCATCGAGGTGCGCTTCTCCCGCACGGGCAAGACCAAGAAGCTCATGAGGGGCTTCGCGCCCATCGTGAAGATCGAGGGTTAGGGCACGCGGCGTAGTCGGTGAGACAAGGGGACAGTCCCTCTGTCTCATAGGTACTCAGAGACGATTTCCGAACACGTCTCCCTGTATGATTTCTCTGCGTCGGGTGACTCGACATAGAGGTCAACCTTGCAGGCGGCAGCAAAGGTCACGTCCGGCAGAGCCTTCAGCGCCTCAACGAGCGGTTGGTTGTCCTTTTGTTCGTCATTTTGTTCAGATGTCGTCCCAAAAGGTACAGGTGTATTCTCGACAGCGCCCTCTTCTGTGGGAAGGTTTGCGCAGAATACTCTCGGCCTCGAGACATCTCCATCTTGGATTGGAATGCGCCCGTAAAGACTTGTCACAATGCCGAACCGCGCATCCTCCACACCGGATATGTCTGCATTTGATGTGCAGTTGAGAAAGAACAGGTACGTTTCCCCAGATCTCAGGGGCGTGAAGAAGTTTGCATACAGGCTGCGACCTGAACTTGGGCACACCTCCCTGACAGACCCCCCATCGGCTGCCGAGGAACTAGCAGGCTGAATTGCAAACTCGTCGTACACGCATATGACATCGCCTTCCGTCAGATCAAGCTTTGGCAGGGCATATGTCTCCCCGCGAGAAGTTGCCTTCGACGTTTCGCTGAGAGGAACAATGATTCTCTCCACGACAACGTTTGTTACAAAGGTGCCGTAGCGATACACGCGATTCTGCGTCACCCTCCCTACAACTACCAGGTCGGCCAGAAGGCCCGGGTCACGGGGCTGCATACCAAGCCGTGCTGACATCTGCGGAATCGTTGCCGTGCTCAGCATCGCATCTTCCGAATATCGTTCTCTCCAAGCAGACCTAATCTCGTCTTCTCCATATGTCTTTGTCAGCTTCTCTGGTACATATGACGCTTGGAATGCAAAGCCATCCAAGGCATTTGCATCCGCATTGACGTTGGTCAAGCTGCTCCTAAACAGTATTGATCCTACCAGCAACGCTAGGCAGCACAGTGCGAACGCGCTTCCCGGTAGAGCATCCACTACGCGCCTGCGCAGCTCATACCCCATCATGACTCTGCCCCCAATCTGATATCCGCCCCTCAGAAAGAGTGATGCAGCAGTCAAAGAGCTCTTCGAGCTGGGGCTGGTTGTGGCAGGACACCAAGACGGTTGCACCGCGTCGCGCCTGAGACGTAATCACCTCTTTAATAAGTATGGCTCCGTGTTTGTCAAGGGCGTTGGTCGGCTCGTCAAGAATGAGAAGGTCGGGATGCTCCATAATCGCCTGGGCAATGGCAAGGCGCTGTCTCATACCCGCACTGTATGAGGAAGTTGGGCGTTTATCCGAAGGGTCAAGCCCAACAGACCTCAGCGCCTCTTTGACCTCTTCCTCGCCAACTAGCTTACGGATACTGGCCAGGGCTTCTAGGTTCTTGAGTCCGCTTAGCTCTTCCCAATACCCTGACGAATCCAGCATAATCCCCAGATTGACAGGGTAAGGCCTTCTCCTGCTTACCTCCTTTCCGTCAACTGAGATTGACCCGCTGTCAATCTTCACAAGGGAGGCAATCGCACGAAACAGCATTGATTTTCCCGATCCGTTGCTGCCCATGATGCCCGCAATGGCCCCCTTGGGAACGGAGAACGATATGTCATCAAGCACTAACCTGCCTCGAAGTGCCTTTGTGACTTCGTTTGCTGACACATAGTCCATACAGGGCCTCCTCAAAGAACATCAAGACGCCTTACCTTGCAGAGAAGCAGCGCAAGAGCTACCAAACCGAGCAGCGCAAGATAAGCACATGAGATAACGTACGAATGCACATCGAGACCCACGCTCGTGACAGGCCCCCCAAAAGAGAGGCCGTGGACCGCCATAAGACTATGGAAGCTCGGCAGCACAGCAAGCACAAGGGCAAAGGTGCGCGGATCCAAAAGAGTTATTGCAAACAAGGAGCCCAATCGCACCATCGCTGTCAGGACACCTGTGAGCACTCCACTAACGCTGTTTGCGAGCAGCGTCCCTGTCAAAACAGCAAAAAAGAGATATAGGGAGCTGAGAAACTGGGACCCAGATATCAAGGGGAGCGCGCGTATGGCTGCGTCTCTACCATACAGAGCAATCATGAGCATAATAATTGCCACTTCAGCTGCGATATGCATAAGAGCATCAGACGCAAGCAGGCAAGCCACTCCCCGCATCGTAGGCCGCCTCATTCCGCCACAACGGGGCATAAGCAGCGCTCCACGTTCCCGCAAGTCGCTTAGGGGCCTTCCCACCAAAAGATACAGCTCAAGCATCATTGGAGCGGCAAAGGCCAGCTGCTCAAAGACAGCAGATCCATCATAAAACGCCTTGGCGTAGCAGGCACCCGCCATAACATTGACGAGAGCGATTTCGGGGCTGTAGATGAGATATGCAGATACACAAGCAAACTGCACTACAGCGCAGACAGCTATGACATGCACATCAGTTCGCGTTATCAGAGGAATCTGGGTCATGGACCTACTCCACGCTAGTACGATAGTAGTCACGTTCCTGCGACGCCAGATAGAGCAGGAGAAGTCCGATGCCACACCAACCAAATAAGCGACCAACAGCAGCAAGGGCATCCGGCGGACTCAAGAGAATGGCCGAGACATTTGTCCATCCAATATTGGCAAACCACATCCCTCTGAGCGGAGACATCGCAAGGAAGTAATCTGACAATCCATAGGCAAAGGCCACCAGCACCGCCGTGCTCGCTCTGGTGGAGCCCAGTACATACACGACAAGCATCAGGAGGGCACAGCTCATAAAGAAGAGAGTGAATCCAGCATACTCCGCCGCGAAGAAAAGCACGGACAGACCACCCTCTAGAGTTGGGACACCAGATATCCAGAAGAAAACGCCCTCGCACGCGAGCAGCAATGCCGAATAGAGAAGAGACACGGAAAACGCTACCGCTGTCGCTACCGCAATTCCCGATGACACCCCGCCACGTCGCACGATTTGCGGAACGCTTCCTACAAAGACGAGGATGGGATAAGCCAAGATGAGAAAGGCAGGGTTATACATAATTCCTGCATACAGCCCATGGTTGACCCCTTCAAATAAACGAACAAACGCGACATCGCCCATGGCTGTCATATCATCTCTCATGACCATCACGTAGCCAAGCGCCACAGCGCCAATGGTAACCAGGATGCTCAGTGGCACGCGATGCCTCAGAGAGCGAAAGTAGCCCAGAAGACCGCTCATATATAATCCCCTCGCACAATATACTGGTGCACCAAAATTGCACCTACGCAGAGAACGAGCAGACAGACGGGAGCAAGCAACGTAAGAAGCAGAGTCTGCCCTTCAGCATGGGAGACGCTTATCAGCAGGCTGGATGTTGGGTTGATCGGGACTGGCAGGACTTGACTTGACAGCAGAAGCAACGCCGTAGGAAAGGCGAGGACCAAGAGACTACCTCTTCTTACAAAGAGCGAGATAGCAAATGAGAGCAGAGCCATAACACCCATGTAAAATGCGTCGTACAACATATATGCAGCATTAAATAGGTATGGATTCATACCTGCAAGAGGGCCAAAGGGAAGCCGAGAAAGATACGACATTCTCGTCTCCATCTCAGCCGCATTGCTCAGATATCCTATCTGAAAGGAGTCTACGTCGGCTTGCACGGGAAATACGAAGAACGCCATCAGCTGTGAGACAAGTTCGAACAGAAGAACAAATAGAAATGACGAGAGAAAGACGAGGAGCGCCGACGAAACGATATAGGCGTCAGGTGATGTGCGGGAGACGAGGGCAGGCAACCGTGCGGTCTGGGTATCTTGTAAGAGCACATCTCCGTAAAGCGAGCAGGCAAGAATCGGTATGATAAGCAGCACGCAAAAGACCCAGAGATAGGTGTGCATGCTCTCGTAGTTTCCCATCCATCCCACGGCCGCAGACGGCAGCTCGCCAGTATCGTGAGCCCAAAATCGCGAGAGACCCTGGAGAAAAACTACCGTTATGGCGGCGAAGCAAATGGCTGTCGCGAATTTTAAGCGTCTCGAAGCAAACAGCAGCTTAGCTTTGACGCGAAGCAGAGAAACAGCGGCCATAGGCACCCCTCTCATGGGCGCATGGAGCCATCCCTCCATGCGCCCACATATATCGGTCTTTATCCGTTGAGGTCATACCAGCCGGTTACATAATCGGATATAGGCCCATTTCCGATGGCACGTCCATAGAGGGTGGCGTAACCTCCATAGGCTCTTGCATGAGCATTAACGTAAGCTCCCCACGTATACTCTCCCCTTTCGAGGTCAATACCGGCTCCTATATACGTTCCGCTATCGTCATCGACCCAGAAATGCCCTCCGTTTGGCGAAGAGGACGAGAGTTCAACATAGTACGTCGTGCTACCCGCAGTCTTGTTTGCCCCCGCGCACCACCCTCTGCCCTGCCACGCGGGAAGTGTCGCTTCAAAATAGGTTCCCGCCATGGCTGAGCCAGCAAAGCTCAAGACACATGCCAAGCCGAGAAGGATAGAGAAAATGGCCGTCCTTGTCCTGTTCCTCATGGTTGCGTCCTTTCCTCAGAAGAAGCCTCCGCTACTCAAACCCAATCGGAGACGCTTGAATTCCTTGAAAAGAAGGTACAGCCTCTGAGGAGGTGTCAGATACCAGTCCCACCTGCCCCCCCTCTTGCTGAACAGCACAACTCTCACCACCATTCAAACAGTGTCATGTTTAAGTCTTATCCTATATGGTTCTTACCAATGTGGAGCTTCCGTATTTGTTAGTGGCAATTTCTTTGCGATGAATGACATGAGACAAGGGGACAGCCCCTGTCCCAGACGTATCACAAATGCATAACCAATACGCATGGGTAGCTGCACTTATCGATGCTTCGCTACCCCCCGCGGATCTCTGCGTCACTCGTTGGCGCCACTCCTTTAGTCTGACGCATGCGAAGTGCCGCTCGCCCAAGGGCGGATGCCTTCATAGCCCAGATGCCCCGGAGAAGAGGAGTGCGCCGTGAGAAGAAGCGAGGTCCTGAGGAGCGTATGCGCGGCCATGGTGACGTTTGCCCTCGCGACGCAGTCGCTACCCGCCGTGGCCCTTGCCGCAAACAGGGGGCCTGCCGGAGGGGGAGTGAGCGTCACGAGCGACGCTGCCGCCCATACCGTGACCATTGGCAACGGCGACATCTCGCGCACGTTCTCGACTGCCGACGGACGGCTTGCCACGACCCTGCTCTCCAATGGCCGCGCAGGCGTGACGTTTGACCCCGCGGATGGCAGCGAGGAGTTTGTCGTCCGCGTCGTGAGGCAGGCCAGCGCCGGCAAGCCTGCCGCTCCGGAGGCGCTCTCCCGCGAGGGCTGGACTGCCACCGACGACTCCCACGCAAAGGCGGGCAACAGCGACGGCCCCGCCCAGCTCCTACTCGACGGCGATGTCAACACCAACTGGAGCACGTGGTACCAGGATGGGAATGGCGTGGACGGCCAGCGCCAGGAGTACCCCTTCTCCGTGGTCATCGACCTCAACGGAGAGAAGAGCTTCTCGGCCTTCTCCATGACGCCCCGTCCGCAGGGCCCCGCAATCAACGGCAACAGCAAGGGCTACAAGCTCTACGTCTCCACATCTGCCGAGAAGCTCGACGCAGGCTCCGCCGCCTGGGGCAACCCCGTGGCCGAAGGCGAGTTTACCTACGATGGGACCGACCCGGCATACGTGAACCTCGACCACGCCCAGACGGCGACGCAGGTCAAGCTCGTGGTGACCTCCAACACCGCGGGCAACAACATCGCGGGGGGCGCGGAGTTCAACCTCTATCCAACCGCGGTGGCGATGCCCACCAGCGAGCTCGAGTTCTCTGCGAGCGACCTCGAGCTCGCTGGCGATCCGGTGGTCGCAGACACCACCGCCACCATCAACGGCGAGGCGAAGACGGGCAAGAAGCTCACCTTCAACTTCAGGCCCTATGCCTTTGGCGGCAACGGCGTCACCTACACCATCAGCGAGAACATCGTAATGTACGAGGGCGACCACTACATGCGGAAGTACCTCGACATCTCCGTGCCCGCCGGCCAGGCGGGGAGCGCGGCCATCGACTACATAGACCTCGAGCACCTGGGGACGAGCGGGGCCGACGCCACGTGGACCATCCCCCACGTGGGAGGCGTCGTGCAGATGGACCAGTTCAAGGCC
Source organism: Coriobacteriaceae bacterium (assembly GCA_004557505.1). Taxonomy (GTDB): domain Bacteria; phylum Actinomycetota; class Coriobacteriia; order Coriobacteriales; family Atopobiaceae; genus Tractidigestivibacter. Next base: position 72,442 of record SFGZ01000004.1, read on the forward strand.
AACCTCGGGCAGCCCATCTACATCCAGGGCATGTTCTTTGGATGCGAGTTCCCGGCCACCGACACGCAGATCGAGGACGGCCTCGGGCACATCCGCTACTACACCGGCAAGGACTTCAATCGCCTCGCGGCCGACGGCCAGGCCGCGGCTGACGAGGCGGGCAACATCCACTACAACACGTGGCAGACGGTCGTCGGGGCCGCACGCAGCACCGACGCCTCGGTCGTGCAGTCAGACTTCTTCGATTACATCAATGACATCGCGACGCCCTCGGAGTTCCGCATCCAGTACAACTCCTGGTTCGACAACATGATGAAGATCGACGACAAGAACATCCACGACTCCTTCATCGAGGTCGATGCGCAGCTCGACGCCGTAGAGACGCGCCCTCTCGACTCCTACGTGGTGGATGACGGCTGGAACAACTACAACAACACCGACGCCTCGGTGGACGTCTCGAAATCCGGCGTAGGCAAGAACACCGAAGGTTTCTGGGCCTTCAACTCCAAGTTCCCCCAGGGGCTTACCCCCTCCAGCAAGCTGGTGGAGAACTTTGGCAGCAGCTTTGGCGTATGGGTGGGACCCCGCGGCGGCTACAACTTCTATCCCAACCTTGCCGACATCCTCACCGCGAGCGGCAGGGGCTCAAAGGCCGGATGGTCGATTGACGTGGCAGACCGCACCTACGTCAGGAACTTCCTCGAGATGGCCTGCGACTGGCAGGACAGGTATGGCGTCAACTACTGGAAGTGGGACGGCTTTGTCGACAAGGCCCAGTACGCCCACTTTGGCGCCGCCCGGGACGGCGTTCCCGGCTACGCGAACAACCACATGACCGGCGGCTACAACAACATGTACCACGTGACCGACCTGTGGGAGGCCTGGATCGACCTCTTCGAGGGGGTGCGCGCAAACGCCGCCAAGAACGGCATCGACGACCTGTGGATCTCGCTCACCTGCTACGTGAACCCCAGCCCATGGTTTTTGCAGTGGGCAAACTCCGTGTGGATCCAGGACGTCTACGACCAGACCGATGCCGGCGAGGGTGACAGCAAGCTCGACAGGCAGCTCAACTACCGCGACGCCATGTACTACGACTTCATCAAGAACCACCAGTTCCAGTTCCCGCTCTCCCACATCTACAACCACGACCCCATCTACGGCAAGGAAGGCACGAACATCACCAGGGACACTGCCACCGACGAGCAGTTCCAGAACTACCTCTACGCGCAGAGCGGCCGCGGCACGGCCTTCTGGGAGCTCTACTACTCCGAGAGCCTCATGACACAAGGCAAGTGGGAGGTGACCGCCGAGTTTCTCGACTGGGCGGAGCAGAACCACCACGTCCTTTCCAAGGCCAAGATGTTCGGCGGCTCTCCCGCATCCAACGCCCGTCTCGACAGCACCAACACCAGCGGCGCGGCCCACACATACGGCTACTCCGCCTTCGACGGCGAGCAGGGCATCGTGGTGCTGCGCAACCCCGCAACGTCGAGCCAGCAGGTCTCGTACGCCTTCAATGACACCAACGGCGTCCCTGCGGGCTCGGGCAGCTACGTCTACCACATCGAGCATGCCCACAAGCACGACGAGTCGCATGACGGCATCGCCCAGACGGGCACGCTGGAGTACGGCACGACCTACACCTGGACGCTCGACGCAGGCGAGGCCCTCGTCCTCATGGTCTCCAAGGAGGCGGACACCCAGGCACCTGCCATCGAGCGCGTGTCCAGCGACGGCGCGGGCAACCTCACGGTCCGCTTTGACGAGAAGGTCATGGGCTCCCCGGAGTTCACGGTGAATGGGGAGAGGCTCTCCGGCGCCTCGGTCACGGCCTCCGCGGACGACGCCACCTTCCGCCTGGCCCTGGGCTCTACGCCTGAGGATGGGACACGACTCGAGGTCGCCGTGGCCGGCCTTGCGGACCTCTCCGGCAACTCCGCGGATGGTGCCACGGGCTCCGTCGTCTTCCGCGCGGGCGGCGTGGTGGTGGAGCGCGGCGCCACGAGGCTCGGGACCTCCCCCAAGACCATCGCCCCTGCCGAGGGCGCCCTTGACTCCCCGAACGGCTTCACGGTCTACTCGCGCTTTGCCGGGTCTGGGGCCGGGGCCCTGGTGAGCCAGGCGGATGGTTACGAGCTTGGCATCGAGTCCGACGGCACCCCATATTTCTCGCTGGGGGAGGCCCGCGCGACCTCTTCCGCCGTGGTGAACGACGGCCAGCCGCATACGCTTGCGGGCGTGCGCGAGAACAACGGCATGCTCAAGCTCTACGTCGACGGCAAGCTCGCCGGCTCCTCCTGGCGAGCCGAGAACCGCTATCGCAAGGTGTCCCCCGCTCCCATCCTGCTGGGCGGCGGCTCTCTTGCCGGCAGCGCGACGGCGAAGGTCTTCGACAGCGCATACGCCTACGACGACGTTGCCCGCCTCCACGACGCGGACCTGCCCGACAGCTCCGAGCGCAACCTGGCGAGCGGCGTTGTCCCTACGGCAAGCTGGACCGCCGATGGCTCCGCGGCGAAGACCAACGCGGACCGGCCGCTCTCCAACATCACCGACGGGCTGAAGGACGACACGAACAACTATGGCGAGTTTGGCGACGACAACCGTGCCGAGGGCTCCTATGTCGAACTCGACCTGGGCAGCGTCTACGACATCAGCGGCGTGAACCTCTGGCGCTACTGGTTGGACAGGCGCGTCTACGAGAACACGGTGGTCGCCCTCTCGCAGAGCGAGGACTTCTCCAGCCCCACGGTTCTGTACAACTCCGATGCCGGCAACGCGCAGGGCCTGGGTGCCGGCTCCGACGAGACGTACGAGGAGACCCCCTCTGGCAGGTCGTGGACGGCCCCCGAGGGGACGCGCGCTCGGTACGTGCGCGTTTACATGCATGGGCGCGCCAATGGGCAGGGCAACACAAACCACATCGTGGAGCTCGAGGTCATGGGGCACGCGTCTGCCGCGGCCACCGATCCCATCGACGTGTCCGAGCTTGACGCCCGCATTGCGGAGCTCGACCAGCTGCTCTCGGCAGACTCCGAGCACACCACCTCGAGCGTCGCGACGGTCGCCGAGCAGGTCGCCCGGGCGCGCGAGGTCGCGGACTACCCGCAGACCAAGGAGAACGTTGCGGCCGCCCTGGCAACGCTCGCAGACATCGAGAAGAGCCTGGTGCCGCGCGCCGACCCTGCCGCAGCCAACGCGCTTCTCTCCCAGCTTGACGGTGCCGCGCTTGAGGAGGGCGACTACACGCCCGAGAGCTGGGCCGCCCTCGGAAAGGCCCGCGCTGCCGTAGAGGCCGTGCTCGCAGACCTCTCCGACGTGAGCCAGTCGGAGCTCGACGCCCTCGTGGATGCCCTCGCCGCGGCGCGCGAGGGCCTTGCGCCCGCCGGCGAGGAAGGCCCCCGGGGCCCTGAGGGCCCAGCGGATCTAGGCGACGAGGGAGGCTCTGCCGACGTGTCCCAGCCGCAAGGTCCTGGTGACGCAGGGACCACCGGAGGCTCCAACGCCCCCGGTGACGCCAACGTCCCCGACGGCTCCAACGCCCCCGGTGACGACAAGACTGCCGGAGACGCTGCCTCAAGGCGCGCCACAGACCGCCCGGTCGCGCCAGCCCGTCCCACCGTACCCAACACGGGGGACCAGGCCGGCGTGGCCCTTCCCATGGCCCTCGTGGCCGCCGGCGCGTGTCTCGGGCTTCTCGGCACTATCTGGCGTCGTCGCCCTGTGTGAGGCGGGACAGCCATTTGCCTCATGTTGTGACGAACTCGCGGCGGAGGGCGGCCATGCGTCGCCCTCCGCCGCCGCGTCGGGCGGAGAAGGGGCGGCCCGCAGGCACCAGAGCTCCATTGAAAAGGTCGGGCGAATACGCTCTCGTCCGTGGAAAAATCCTGCATGGAAGGTCTTTGTGAACCTAATCGGTGAGCCAAAGACAGAGAATCCCCCCGAGCGCTGGAGCATGACCTGCATGTCGACCCGTCCGAGGCGGGAAGTCGCCCGAGGCGGGAAACTCTGCAAGGGAGGGTGCTCAGGAATCGTTTCTAAGTACCCGTGGCCCTTTTGAGCCGTCCGTGCTGCCGAAAATGAAAAAACAACGCGCAGAATCCCGATAGTGAGTAGACCGCGGCCCGTGCGAGGCGCCAGCTGGGCTGGACTGACATTCCCAGCCACCATCCGCGCGCTACGCCGACAGGGAAAACGACGTCGTGGTGCTCCTAGGGTTCTTCGGGGGCGAGCCGAGCCGTCGGGCACCAGGAAAATAACGCTCACATGCTCACTTCTGCACGTCGTTTTGGCGTTTCCTCTTGATCGGCCAGGGCTGGGACCTGGAATCTGGGCCATCCTCAGCGCGAGACAGGGGATGCGAGACAGGGGGGCTGCCCCCTTGTCTCGCTCTTGCCTCATGTTGTGACGAACTCGCGGCGGAGGGCGGCCATGCGTCGCCCTCCGCCGCCGCGTCGGGCGGAGGAGGGTATCATGGCTTCCCACGGACCGCGTGGCCACATGGGGAGGCGTGATGGAGGACATTCTCGCGGACATCGACACGTCGGCGCTCGTCGGCAAGGTCGTCTTCCTCGCCGTGGTCGTCGGCGTCGCGCTGCTCGTGCAGCGCATCGTGTCGCATGGCCTCAAGCGCGCGCTGGACGCGGCGGGCGTGCCCAAGGCGTCGATCTTCGTCAACGTCGTACGGGCCGTCATCTGGGCGTTTGCGCTGCTCGCCGCGCTTGAGCCCGTCTTTGGCGTCCAGCCCACGGCCTTCGTGGCCGCCCTGGGCGTGACCTCTGTGGTCATCTCGCTGGGCCTGCAGGACACGGTATCGAACATCGTCGCGGGCCTGGGGCTTATGATGGGCCGCGTGGTGCGTCCCGGCGACCAGGTCACCATCAGCGGGTTTACTGGCGAGGTTGTGGATGTCACCTGGCGCTCCACGATGGTGCGCGACAGGGGCGGCAAGGTCGAGGTCATCCCCAACTCCGTCCTCAACAAGACCGCCCTCATGCGCGAGACGGACTGGTCGGTCACCAACTGCCCGGTGGAGTTCTACGTCGAGTCGGGATGCGACCTGGACGCCGTCGCCCGCGAGGTGCGGGGCCTCGCACGCAAGGCCTGCGGCGCGGCGCTCGACCCCAACTTCACGACCGAGGTCCTCTTTGACGGCCTTGGCCCTATGGGCGTACATGGCACGGCCCACCTGCACCTTGTTGCCGGATCGAACTACTCCGGGCAGGCCGATGCCCTCGTGCGCGCCATGTCGCGCGCGCCGTGGATCGCGAGGCCCGCCGTCGCGGCCGCCGGGGCGGCGTCGGCCACCGCCGCGGCAACCCACCCAACCGAAAGGCAGTGACGCGCATGAAGACCATCACCAGCTTCACCGTGAACCACCTCGTGCTCGAGCCCGGCATCTACGTGAGCCGCGTGGACGAGGACCCTGCAACCGGGGCCGTGGTCACGACCTTCGACCTGCGCCTCACGGCGCCCAACCGCGAGCCAGTCATGGACACGGCGGCGGTCCACGCCATCGAGCACCTGGGCGCGACCTTCCTGAGGAACGATCCCGAGTGGGCAAGCCGCGTGGTCTACTTTGGCCCCATGGGTTGCCGTACGGGCTTCTACCTGGTGGTCTTTGGCTCGTGTGGCTCGCGTGAGGTGCTGCCGCTCGTGCGCCGCTGCTTCGAGTTCGTGCGCGACTTCGAGGGGGAGATCCCCGGCGCCCGTCCCGAGGCGTGCGGAAACTGGCATGACGCCGACCTCAACCTGGCGCACTGGTGGGCACGCCGCTACCTTGCCGATACGCTCGAGGCCATCGACGGCGCGCACCTCTCGTACCCGGGGCTGCTCCAGGACGAGGGGAGCGAGGGGTCCCGCGATGCGTAGCGATATCAGGGTTGGCATCATAGGCGCCATGGAGGTGGAGGTCGCGCACCTTGTGGCAAGCCTTGGGAACGAGGACGTCTCGACCGTGGCCGGCATGGACTTTTACGCGGGCGCCCTCGCCGGCGTGCCGGTGGTCGTCGTGCGCTCCGGCGTGGGCAAGGTCAACGCCGGCGTGTGCGTGCAGGTGCTGGTCGACCGTTACGGCGTGACGCACGTGGTGAACACCGGCGTCGCCGGGTCTCTCGACGCGCGCATTGACGTGGGCGACATTGTGGTCTCGACCGATTGCCGCTACCATGACGTGGACGCGACGGTCTTTGGCTACGAGCCGGGCGAGGTCCCGCAGCTGGGGCGTGTGGGCTTCTCGGCAGACGCCGGCCTCCGCGCGCAGGCGGTGGCGGCCGTGAACGACGTCGCCGCCGGTGCGCGGGCCTTCGAGGGGCGCGTGGTCTCGGGCGACGCCTTTGTGTCGGACGCGCGCGAGAAGGAGCGCCTTGTGCGCGATTTCGGCGGCGTGTGCTGCGAGATGGAGGGGGCTGCCGTCGCCCAGGCGGCGTGGCTCAACGGCGTGCCGTTCGTGGTGGTTCGCGCGATATCGGACAAGCCCGGGGTGACGACGCCCGTCGAATACGCCGCCTTCGAGGCGGCTGCGGCCGAGCATTGCGCTGCCATCGTTGCATGCATGGTGTCACGCCTGGGGGAGTAGGGCGCGGCGGCCGGACGCCACCCGGCAACCGTCGAAGCGCCTCCGGCGTCACACGCCTTGGATGCAGATGCCCACGATCTCCGGGCCAGTGTGTACGAGAAGCTCGGCCGAGACGCCCGACCGTATGACCTCCACGGCGTTGTCCACCTGGGCAAGCACCCGCTCTTCCAGCTCGTCGAACATGTCGCACGCGCTCGAGCAGCAGATGGCCACACGCACCTTGTCATACTGTCTCGCCCGCTCCTCGACAAGCGAGATCTGCGCGCTGATGGCACGCTCCCAACCGCGTGCCTTGCGGGCCACCACGTAGGTGCCCCTCGCGTTGCAAGTGATTACGGGCTTGATGTTGAGCGCGGAGCCCAGCCGATACACGGCCGCGCTGATGCGCCCGCCCTTGCGCAGGTACTCAAGGCTCTTCACCGAGAAGAACACAGAGTTCTTGCGCGCCACCAGCTCGAGCATCGCGCCAAGGTGCTGCAGCGTGATGCCTGCCTCGACCATGCGCACGGCCTCCATCACAACGATGCCGGCACCGATGCCGATGCTCCTGGTGTCCACCACCTCGACGGGGAAACCGTCCAGCTGGTCGGCGACCATGCGCACGGTGTCGCAGGTGGCCGAGAGGCCTGCGGAGATGCTCACGAAGACCGCCGCCACATAGCCGTCGTCCCGCGCGCGGTCAAACTCGCGGCGGATGGTCTCGGGCGAGGGGAGCGAAGTCGAGGGGATCTCCGTTGCCATGCGCTCGATCAGCTGCTCGGGCGTGATGGTGACGCCGCTCTTGTACGTCGAGCCGTCCGAGAAGTTGATACACAGCGGGACGATGCGGACATCGTGTTCGCGTGCAAAGTCGGCGGGCGTGTCAGCGCCCGTGTCGGTGATGACTGCGATTCTCTGGCTGTTCAACGTTGCCCCCAATGAACATCGGAGAAGGAAAGCACGTCCGATTTTTTCGTTGGCACAACTATAGCCATTGCATCTAGTTTTTGATACCAGATAATCTAATCACACAGAATACAAGGGTTTACGAGAGGGGAGCGGCTATGGTGGACGGGCAGAGCCAAGGGTGCGCCTCGGGTGCCAGCAACGCCTATCGCAGCCTCGCGGAACGCATGACGAGCATCCACATATCGCGCTTCTCGGAGCTTCCGCGCATCGAGCTCTATCTGGATCAGCTGCTCCGCATGGTCGACGACGAGCTCTCGTTCATGCGCCTGCCGGACGAGAGCCCCCTGGTCACGGGCTCCATGGTGAACAACTACGTGAAGCGCCACGTGATGCCGGCACCCGTCAAGCACCGATACACCAGGCGTCACGTCTGCTACGTGCTCTGCGTGTGCCTCTTCAAGCGCGTCCTCTCGATCGAGCAGGTCACGCGCCTCATCCACTACGTGGATGAGGCCGGCCTTGACCTCGAGCGCGCCTACGACGAGCTCTGCTCGGCGCTTGAGTGCGCGCTCGCCGAGCAGTTCGCGGTGGGGCCGGACTTCGTGGCGCCTGCGGTCGAACCCGTGATCGACCTGCGAGACGCCAGCGGCAAGCGGGTCGACTCGCTCCTTGACAGGACCATCGAGGCGGCGGTCGTGAGCCTCGCCGCAAAGATCTACGTCGAGCAGATCCTGGCGCTGGGCGACGCGGCCACCGCGCAGGAACCCGTCACCGGCGGCGAGACGCCAACGGCCGCGACGGCCCCAAGCCCGTCTCCGACACCCGACGCGCCAACGGCGAAATAGGTTGCGGCGTTCGTGGGGTAGGATAAGGGAGTAACGAAGGGCCGAACGGCCTCTCCTCAGGGAAACGGAAAACACATCCAATGGCAAGCATCTACGGTGAGCCCGCAGTCATCAGGCGCATCGAGCATCGAAGCGCACTCCACAAGGTGACCTCGAACGGAACGATAGCCGCCTCGATCATGGTGTTTGCCGCCCTCGCGGCGGTCATCACGGCCAACTCACCGGCCTACAAGGGGGTCGAGGAGGCCCTTCACGCCCTGCTCTCGTTTGGTGTAGGCCCCGTGAGCCTCTCGATCACGGTCGAGGTTTTTGTGAACGACTTTCTCATGGCCATCTTCTTCCTGCTCGTGGGCATCGAGCTCAAGTACGAGATGACCGTGGGGCAGCTGAGAAAACCCAGGCAGGCCGCATTGCCCCTGTTCGCCGCCGTCGGCGGCGTGATTGTGCCTGCGCTTATCTACCTTGTCATCAATGCCGGCGGCGCCGTGCATGGGTGGGCCACGCCCATCGCCACCGACATCGCCTTTGCGCTGGGTGTGATGTCGCTCCTCGGCAAGCGCATCGCCCCGGCGACCAAGGTCTTCTTCCAGACGCTGGCAATCGCCGATGACATCCTGGCCATCGTGGTCATCGCGCTCTTCTACGGGCAGACGCCCAGCGTGGCCTGGTGCGCCGCGTCTCTCGGCGTGGTCATCGTGCTGTGGCTCATCTCGCGCATGAAGGTCTACTCTGCCAAGCCATACATACTGGTGGGGCTTTTGCTGTGGGTGTGCATGTATAACTCCGGCATCCACGCCACGTTGGCCGGCGTCATCCTGGCGTTCTTCCTGCCCTCCCGCTCAGACGTTCGCCTCTCCAGGCTGGGAAACTGGCTGAACGCCCGCGCCCGCGAGTTGGACGACAAGTATGACGACGAGAGCCACGTGCTTGGCCAGCACGACTTCACCACCGCCGCCGCGCGCGTGGAGCGCGTGATGCACCATGTCACGCCGCCTCTGGAGCGCGTGGAGCGCTACATCTCGGTGCCGGTGAACTTTTTGATCCTGCCCGTCTTCGCGTTCGTGAACGCACAGGTGAGGGTTGTGGGCATGGACCTTGCCGCCATCATCGCGGACCCGGTGACCAAGGGCGTCTACTTTGGCGCCGTGCTGGGCAAGCCCCTCGGCATCATCCTTGTGACGTGGCTTCTCGTGCGCATCGGCTTTGCCAAGCTGCCCAAGCACGTGGACTGGACGCAGATCATCGCGGTGGGCATCATGGGCGGCCTGGGGTTCACGATGTCGATCCTCATCTCGGGCCTGGCGTTCTCCGACCCCAACGCGGTCATGGCCGCGAAGTGCGCGATCCTTGCCGGGTCGGTCACCTCGGCCGCCGCGGGGCTCCTCTACGTGCGCGTGGCAAGCACCGTGAAGGAACGGAGAGGCTCACGCGCGCACGCGCTCGAGATGGGCGACGACGGGAGCGACGATGCGTAGCCGCAGCCACGCGCTGTCGCGCGCGACGGGCGGCTAGTAGCGCCCGAGGCGCTTCCGGATGGCGAAGTACTCGGAGAGCAGCAGCACCAAGAGGATGCTCATCACCACCACGGCGCCCACCACGGCACCGGAGAGACCCGAGAACCCAACGAGCAGCCACAGCACCGGCACGGAGAAGGCAAAGGCGATGAGGTAGAGCCGGCTCACGGCCTGCTGCTCGCGCAGCACGGTGATGATCTGGTACAGAAAGTCGATCGCCGCGCAGATGCCGCCGTTCACAACCATCACGTAGACCAGCGGCCTGAACTGCTCGAAGTCAAGGCCGTACAGGAAGCTCATGACGGGGATGCCCAGCCAGCCCATGAAGAGCCCCACGATCACGGCGATCACGGCGATGACGCCAATCATGGCCAGGATGATGAGGTCAAAGCGCTTGTGCTGCTCGGGATCGTCCCAGATGCTCGCGAGGCGCAAAAGCTGCGGCTTGTAGATCATCGCCGCGATCATGAGGATGGCGTGGGCGGGGAAGTACATGGCGTTGTAGTAGAGCTGGTTGTCGTAGGAGAGCGCGCCATCGATGGCGAACTTTGGCATCGAGTCGATGAGGTTGTAGAGAAACGCCGCCAGAAACAGCGGGAAGCAGCTGACGAAGATCTCCCTCACGCCGCGCCACGAGAGCGGGAGCGAGCGCTCGGTCTCCATGAGCGCCAGCGGCAGCGTGAGCAGCACGAAGGACGCCGCGGCGCCCACGGCCATGCCGATGCTCGAGACCACCATGTTGCGCGTGATGAGCAGGAGCACCGCGAAGGCCACAAACGAGAGGGCGCAGCGCACCGCCTGCGAGATGCCGGCGAGGTACAGCTTGTCCTTCTGCTGCAGCCTGCCCTCGTAGACGTCGCCCAGCGCGTCGAAGAAGCGGAACCCCATCACGCCGCACACGATGGCCGTCATGTCGCCGTCGTAGCCGCGGACGCGGCAGTAGAGGAGGCCGATGAGGACCATGGCAACGCAGGTCGCGATGCGGCTTATCTGGTAGTCGTAGAACGAGCCCATCTCGTCTATGTCCGAGACCTGGTAGGTGCGCACACCGTAGCTGCCCACAAAGAAGAGGAGCGTGCCCACGACCATGGCCATCGAGAAGAGGCCGGCGTTCTCGGTGCCAACGAGCTGCGTGGCCACGATGGTGAGCAGCGGGAAGAAGCCACCCCAGGCCGCCTGGCCGATGGAGTTGCATGCGTAGTCGCGCGTGGTCTGGTGGGCCAGATACTGCCCGGACTGCTCGGAGACGCTGCCCGAGAAGACCGAGGATATCAGGCGGTCCCACCAATGGTTGGTGACGCGGCGGAGAAAGCCCTCCTTCCTGGGCCCTGGGGAGGTGCGTCCCTCGCGCCTGCCGGCGCGAGACCCCACGAACGAGCTCAGGCCTGCCCTGCGGGCTCTCTCGCGCCGCCTGCTCATCCATGCCATGCGCCGACCATCCTTTCGCCGCCACGGGGCCACGTGCGTCTCGTCCGTCTCGTCTGTGCGTAGAGGCCATTGTATCGCGCCGCGTGGACGTGGTTCCGCATCCGGGCGTATCGTGTACGTTGCGTTTCGCCTTTGCGGTCGCTCGGTGGGATTGGAGCCCATCGCGCGCTGGCTTGCTAAGGTTATTCCGCATGCCGCGACATGCAGCACACGTGCAAGCCCGCCGGCGGGACCGGCGGGAGCCGAGGGAGGACACATGACAACAACCGAGGTATCGAGCCCGGGGGAGGAACGCGGCCCCGTTGGGCAAGAGGGTCGCGAGCCCGTTGGGCCAAGCGAGGCGGAGAGGGCAAAGTCCGCCCTCGCGCTGGTCGACGTGCCCGAGGAGCTTCGCGATAACCTGGCGCTCTTCCTGCGCCTGGTTCGCAAGGTGCTCATGGAGAACGACCCAGACCTGCTCTCGACCTTCGACCTTCTGCTGGGCGACGCCATCCGCGTGACGTACGCGGGCGGCGTGGCATGCGCGGACGAGAAGGCCGCGCTGGCCGAGAGGTCGTTCCAGGAGTTCGTCTCCACCATCGACGGGCTCTCCATGGACGGGGCCACGCTGCTCATGCGCGCCTTCGTCACCTATTTCCACCTGGCAAACATCTGCGAGGAGAACTACCGCGTCTCCTCGCTTCGCCGGCGCGAGAGCGAGGTCCCCACGACGGAGTCGGCAGACCCCATCAACGACCTCACGGTTGCCTACGGCCGGCTGGTCGACGAGTGCGGTCGGGCCAAGGCCACGGCGCTCCTCAACCGCCTGGAGTTCCATCCCGTCTTCACCGCGCATCCCACCGAGGCGCGCCGCAAGGCCGTCGAGAGCAAGATCCGCCGCATCTCCGAGCTGCTCGCCAGGCGCGTCTCGCTCTCGGGCATCGAGCTGGTCGAGAACGAGCGCCTCATGCTGCAGGAGATCGACGCGCTGGTGCGCACCTCGCCCATCGCGTACAAGAAGCCGACGCCCGTCGAGGAGGCCGACACCGTCATCGACATCTTTGATGCCACGCTCTTCGACATGGTGCCGGAGGTCTACCGGCGCTTCGACGACTGGGAGCTCGGCGAGCGCGCCGGCACCGTGCCGCCCGTGTGCCCGGCCTTCTTCCACCCCGGTAGCTGGATTGGCTCCGACCGCGACGGGAACCCCAACGTCACCGCCAGGGTGAGCCGCAGGGTGGCCGAGAAGTTCCGCGTACACGTGCTTGAGGCCCTCACCGACAGGACCTCCTACGTGGGTCGCAATCTCACGCTTGACGCGCGCTTCACCAAGCCCTCCGACGCGCTTGTGAACCTGTGGAACCACCAGGTCGAGATGAGCGAGGTCCTCTCGCAGCGCGCCATCGAGGTCTCGGCGTCCGAGCTGCACCGCGCCGTCATGATCGTCATCTCCGACCGCCTGCGCGCAACCGTCCAGCGCACGGCAGACATCATGTACGCCTCGGCTGACGACTACATTGCCGACCTGCGGACCGTCCAGCGCTCGCTTGCCGCCGCCGGTGCCGTGCGCACCGCGTACGGGCCGTTGCAGAAGCTCATCTGGCAGGCGGAGACCTTCGGGTTCCATCTGGTGGAGATGGAGTTCCGCCAGCACTCGCTCGTACACGCCCGCGCGCTCGAGGACATTCGCGAGCACGGGCGCTGGGGCGAGAGGGGAGAGCTCCAGCCCATGACGCGCGAGGTCCTCGACACCTTCCGCGCCATCGGCAGCATCCAGCGCATCAACGGCGTGAAGGCCGCACGGCGCTACATCATCTCGTTCACGCAGTCGGCGCAGAACGTGGCCGACGTGTACGAGCTGGCGCGGCTTGCCTTCGCGCACGAGGCCGACGTGCCCACGCTTGACGTGATCCCGCTCTTCGAGCAGGTCGAGGACCTGGAGAACGCCGTGGACACGCTCGACCAGGTCATCGAGCTCGCGCCCGTCCAGAGGCGGCTCGCCCAGACGGGCAGGCGCATGGAGGTCATGCTCGGCTACTCGGACTCGTCCAAGGACGCGGGCCCCACCTCGGCCACGCTGGTGCTCCATGCGGCGCAGGCCGCCATCGCGCAGTGGGCCGAGAAAAACGACATCGACCTGGTGCTCATGCACGGCCGCGGCGGCGCGGTGGGGCGCGGCGGCGGCCCGGCGAACCGCGCCGTGCTCTCGCAGCCCAAGGGCTCGGTCAACTGCCGCTTCAAGCTCACCGAGCAGGGCGAGGTCATCTTCGCCCGCTACGGCGACCCCACGCTGGCCAGGCGTCACGTGGAGTCCGTCGCGGGCGCCACGCTCCTGCAGTCCTCGCCATCCATCGAGTATGTGAACACCGAGACCACGGCCAAGTACGCCGACCTGACGGCCAGGCTCGATGCCGCCTCCCGCAGGCGCTACCGCGAGCTGCTTGAGACCGATGGCTTTGCGGAGTGGTTCTCCACGGTCACGCCGCTCACCGAGATCGGCCTCATGCCCATCGGCAGCCGTCCCGCCAAGCGCGGTCTGGGCGCCAAGTCCCTGGATGACCTGCGCACCATTCCGTGGATCTTCTCGTGGTCGCAGGCGCGCATCAACCTGGCCGCATGGTACGGGCTGGGCACGGCCTGCGAGGAGCTGGGCGACCTCGACCTTCTCCGCCAGGCCTACGCGGAGTGGCCGCTCTTCACGACGTTCGTCGACAACATCGAGATGTCGCTCTCCAAGACCGACGAGCGCATTGGCCGCATGTACCTGGCACTGGGCTCGTGCGACGATCTGGCCGAGAGGGTCCTGGAGGAGATGCGCCTCACGCGCAAGTGGGTGCTGGCCATCGTGGGTGACGAGTGGCCGCTCGAGCACCGTCGCGTGCTGGGGCCGGTGATCCGCGCGAGGCTGCCCTTCGTGAACGTGCTCTCGGTGACGCAGGTGCGCGCGCTGCGCGAGATGCGCACCCGCGGCGAGCAGCTCACGCCGGAGGAGCGCGAGCGGTTCATCTACCTCATCCTGTGTACCGTGTCCGGCGTTGCCGCCGGGCTGCAGAACACCGGGTGACGGCTGGGGTCGTCCGGGCGCGATCGGACTGTGGGGACGCCCAGCGAGAGGTCGTGGCTCGGCGGGCGAGTGGCGACGGGGCCGCTGCATGGGGAAGAGGACCAGTCCCCGGCAAGACCTTCAGCGGATGGAGACGAAGGGGTCGCCGGCGGAAACGCTGCCGGTCGCGAGGGGTACTACGGACTTGTCCGATGCCTCGAGGTCCTCGGTGTTCGTCACGATGACCGTTACGGCGCCGGCGCGGCCGGCTTCGGCGACCTTGCGCTTATCGAAGCGCAGAAGCGGTTCGCCGGCCTTGACCTGCTGGCCCTTCTCGACCTGGGTCTCGAAGCCGTCGCCATTCATCTCGACGGTATCCACGCCCACGCGCTTTAATACCTCGGTCTCGTCGTTGGCGATGCCGAAAGCGTGCGGCATCGTGACCTGCACCGTGCCGGAGATGGGCGCATAGACAAGCCCCTCGTCGGGGGAGACGCCCAGCGTTTTGCCCATCGCGCCGCCCGCAAAGACGGGGTCGGGGAGCTCCGCCATCGGCACGGTCTGCCGCTCGCCGACGCGAAGATCATGCCCGGCTGGGCGTCGACCGCAATGGCATGGGGCTTGGCGGGCTCGGCTGCCTTCTTTAGGAAATCGAACACATCCATGGTTCACCTTTCTTTTGAGGTGTTAGTTTTTGAACTGACCGAGGATGGCCTCGCTTGTGGTCCCGACTGTATAGGCCGGGGCTTTGTCCTTGAGGAAGTAAAGCAGGATGTCATTCAGGGCGAATTCATAGATGTGGGATGAGCCGCCAAGACAGTCTATAGGGCCATTGACGGGATTGACCTTCAAGATAACGTCGGCAAGAAACGCTGCGCTTGAACTCTCATCAGCCGTTACGAGGATGACCTTGACGCCATTCGCCCGCGCGAGCTTGCAACACTCGACCAAGTAGATGGACTCTCCGGAGCGGGAGAACGCGATGAGAACGCTGCCCTCAGGCGCGAGGACGATGCTTCGCATCATGTACTCAAGGTTGTGACTCGTGAAGGTATTGATGCCGTAACGCAGCAGACGGTGCGCGAGGTCATCGGCGATGGCGCCCGTGTTTCCCCATCCAAAGGCGTAGACGGTGCCCGCGCCAAGGATAAGGTCGATGCTCTCACTGATCTGCTCCATTGAGAGGTCCTTGGAGAGCTGAGCGACGTTTGCTGCCATCAGGTCGATGAAGGATACGATGTCGTTTGGCACCTCGTCCGTCTGGGAAGAGGATGCGGCGGAAGGGTTCTCCGCGAGGTCCATGGCGAGCTGAATCTTGAACTGGTAGAAGCCGGTGTCGCAGACCTTCTTGCATACGCGCATGACGGTGGCATCGCTCGCGCCGGACTTCTCGGAGAGCTCGGCCATGCTCATGCGCGTGACCTGCATGGGATTGGAGAGGAGTGGGAGAGCTGGCATAGGCGGTGGGTTTGGGCAGCGAGCGCGTAATTGGCCCCCGAGCGGGGGAGTGGACTGCACCCCAATACTTTTAGCTTTGCTAGATAGGATTGACGCGCCCGCCAGCTCGATTGCCGATGGGGTAGCGGGCCCCTCCGGGTGGCCCGTGGGCGCGGCTCACGTCCCGCGGCCGGCGTCGCGCAACGAATAATCCCCAAACGACACGCAAAAGTCTACATGTGAGTATTATTTTTCTGCGCCGCCAGCCCGCAGGGGGCGCTGGGAACTCCCCGGAAGTAACGTAACAATATTCTCCCTGTTGGCCTTCGGGGTATCGGGACGGATATCGCGCGAGCGGGATGGACGGCCCCCAGAGCCGGGCCCGCGCACACTCACTTCTCGGCTTCCGCGTGTCGATCCGCGATTTTTAGTTGCGCGCGGCCCTAGAAGCGCACGCGGAAACGACCGGTAGTAACCAGCTTTCTGGGAAAACGCCGCCGCAGGGACCCTCGAGTCGTTTTCGTGTGCGCTTTTGCACAGTGGATGGGATCTGGCGAGAGAGGCGGGGCTACGCCAGGGGAGACGTGCGGTGCCCTGGGGGATGCGTGCCGTACCAAGCGCTGGCCTTCGCGTCCAATGCTCTTTCCAGCACCCCCACGCGGAGAATATCGTCATTTCTTAATCCGGCACGACGTTTCTGCAGCTCGTCGTAGTCGCGTTTAAGAAATGGCGATATTCTCCGCAGCGAGGGGCGGCCGCCAGCGCTCCGGATGTCCCTCTCGCTGAGCAGTAATTGTGATGCGAGAGAAACTTACGATTGACGGTTGCGTTACATGTGCGTTTTCGCGTAAGATACTCCTCGCTGCGACCCCAGCAGCAGAGATTCGGGCGTTTAGCTCAGGGGGAGAGCGCTTCCCTGACACGGAAGAGGTCAGAAGTTCAAATCTTCTAACGCCCACCAAGTATTCGCAGCTCAGAGGCCGTGTCTCTGGGCTGCTTTCCTTTGGTCCACAAACTTCGCTTGGAAATCAACGCGGCTTTCCCCTACCAGGCCTTCACTGAGCCGCCACACATTAGAGTCCCTGCCGCGCCGCGTGGGGCTGCGCGAGCGGGACACGGTGGTCGCCCCGCACCGCGTCCGGCACGCGTCCCCCTGGTGGCGATGGTTGATGCGCAAACTCAGCGCGACACCCTAGGCTGACACCAGGATTCCACAGCTATCGAAATGCATCGGGTCGGCACGCCGCCGTCCTACGGGCGACGAGACGCTGTTGTAGACTCTGTGCAGGGGCGTCGCGATGGGTCCGGTCCGCATGCTCCGCCAGCCCGTCGGCGTGCCCTCCAAGACTCAGCGCGACGGTCGCGGCGGGGCGCGTATTCGGTTGTCGCGCCTCGGCTACGTCAGCGGCGCCTCACCCCTCTCGGCGCGTGCGCGGTCCAGGCACCCCTGCGTCAGGTCGAGGTCCTCCATGCCCGGCTCCTCGATGCCGAAGGCGTCCAGGAGCCGGTCCGCCACCTCCCCGAAGGCCGCCCGCAGCGCGGCGATCGGGGTCATCCAGGCGAGCCTGCCCCTCGGCTCGGAGTTGACCTGGCTCATCAGCAGGGAGCAGTCCGCCCTCGTGAGCAAGTCGAAGCGTATCCCGCGGCCCTTCGGCAGCAGCTTCCTGATCTCCACGTGGTTCCGCTCGCAGGCCCCCTCTGCTGGCTCTGCCTGGGGTCGCAGTAGTACAGCAGCGTCTGGCCGGGAAGCTCGCCGAGGGCCCCGGCGAGGCGCGCCTCGTCGGCGAACTCGCCGCCGTTGTCGGTGAGCATCGCGTCGAACATGAGCGGCATGCCCGCGCCGCCCACCGCGTCGCGCACGAGCCCTATGGCGCGCGCCACCTCCTCGCATGCGCACGACTCGAGCGGCAGCGCAAACTGGAAGCGGCTGGGCCTGTGCAGGAGCGTGAGCAGGCACGCGGAGTCCGCCCTCGACCCCATCACCGTGTCCATCTCCCACGCCGCCGCGCGCCGGTCCTCGCCGAGGGCCATGAACGCGTCGTGCGAGCGCCCGGCGGAGTGGCTCGTCGCCCTGCGCGGCCGCGAGCGCTTCCTCGGCCTGTAGCCGACCTTCCTCCGCAGCTCCATGTTGGTCATCTCGCCGTACCCCGCCTCGATCCAGCGGCAGGTCGGGCTCTTGGAGAGGCCGAGCTCCTCGGAGCGGAGCGCGGAGATCTGCTTCGGCGGCAGCCCGCAGGCGAGGTCCGAGCGGATGACGGAGAGCTTCATCGCAACCGATGCCTCGGTCTCGTCTATGCCGCGCCTGCTCTCCGAGAGCTCCGCGTCCGCCGCGCCCTGGGCCATGCGGGCGCTGTAGAACGCGTGCGTGCGGCCCTTGCACCCGTACGCTCTGCGCCTCCCGCACCCGTCGCGGCAGCGAGGCCAGGACCCCAACCTCGGGCAGGACTCCCCGAGGTCGTCCGGGGCGGACTCTCCGTACATCGACCTCGGGGCGGTGACGAAGCGGTGCCTGGCGACCTCGTTGGCGACCGTGGGCGGTGCCCTGCCGATCTCCCTGGCGATCTCGCGGCAGGAGAGGCCCCGGTCGAGCATCCTCTCTATCGAGTTCCTCTCGTGCCTCGTGAGCCTCGAGTGCGTCCTGCCCGGCGCGCCGCCGGATCCCTTCCTTCCCATTCCGTCCCCCAATCTCCCCGGGCCGGCCCATTCCGGCCCGACAAGAAGATCGGAGGGGATTGCGGGAGGGAATGTGCCGGACTCAGGGAGACGCGTTCGGATGGGTGTGGGATGTGTTTCGCTGAACCTGAAATTCAAGGAAATAATGATAATCGCATCGAAGTACTCCACGTACTTGAAGTCCCATCTTCACGCTTGATAAAATAATTATCGTGTAGAGGCTCGTTGGGATAGCGCCGTCGCTTTTCTCGCATCAGGGATCGGAAGCTTTTCGCCTGAGATCGTGCTCCCAACGGACCCACGAAGGGAGAAGTCCGCATCTCGGCCTAAGCGCACTGGCGAGACCCTGATTGGCGAGTTCAGCGCCTGCGTAATCCTTTCGTCTGCTATGGCGGGAAGCGGAGGTGGCCGGAGTCTGGCACCAAGAGCTTTGAAGGGTACGAAAGTGAGGGGCCGGCCCCTCTGTCATGTGCCTCGTGCCGGGTCGCTAGTGCGTCGAGCCCGTCGCGACGTCCACGTCCCTCTCGTTGGCGAGCGCGGCCTCGAGGGCGACCGCGATGCCCCTCGCCATGTCGTCGACGGACATGGAGGGAGTCGCGGAGGGGAGGTGCGTCGCCTGCTCGGTCGCGTAGGGCACGTGCAGGAAGTCGCCCCTCACGCCGGGGTGGCGCGTGGCGAGCGCGTGGAGCAGCGAGTACATCACGTCGTTGCACACGTAGGTCCCGGCGGTGTAGGAGACCTCGGCGGGGACGCCCGCCTCGTTCATCGCCTGGACCATGGCCTTGACCGGCAGCGTCGCGAAGTAGGCGTCGGGGCCGCCCTCCACGATCCTCTCGGCGACGGGCTGGTTGCCGTCGTTGTCGGGGATGCGCGCGTCGGCGTAGTTGATGCCCACGAACTCGGGCGTGAGCTTGGCGCGGCCGCCGGCCTGGCCGACGCAGAGCACGAGGTCGGGCGAGACCTCGTCGATGGTGCGCTCGACCGCCTCGGGCCCCTTGCCGAAGACGACCGGGATCTCCACCTTCGTGACGGCGGCGTCGCCGATCGTGTCGGGGAGCCGCCTCACGGCCTCCCAGGCGGGGTTCATGCTCTCGCCGCCGAACGGCTGGAACCCAGTGACCAGAATCTTCCTACCCATATGGCATTTCCTTTCCGGGTCCTTGTCCCTACAGGGCGACCAGGCAGACCATCAGCACGATTTGGAAGGCCAGCATGACGAGCGCCGGCACGACCTGCTTCTTGATGACGCCGTACTCGTCGTCCATCTCGAGGATGGCGACGGGGACGATGTTGAAGTTGGCGGCCATCGGCGTCATGAGCGTGCCGCAGTAGCCGCAGGTCAGCGCCAGGGAGCCCACGACGACGGGGTCCGCGCCGAGCGACAGCACGAAGGGCGCTCCGATGCCGACGGTCATCACGGTGATGGCGGCGAACGCGTTGCCCATGATCATCGTGAAGATCGCCATGCCGATGCAATAGACGACGATGCCCACGACCATGTTGCCCTGCGGGATGACCGCTCCGACGATGTCGGAGATCACGTCGCCGACGCCGGCGGCCGTGAAGGTGGCGCCGAGGATCGCGAGCAGGGTCGGCAGCATGATGAGCGGGCCGACGATGTCGAGCATGCGACGGGAGTCCTCGAGGTAGACCTTGGCGGTGTTGTGCTTGGGGCGCATCGCGGCGAGGATGACCATGCCGACGAAGACGCCGACGGTGATGCCCACGAGCGAGCTGATCTTGGTGAAGAGTGCGAAGACGAGCGCCACGACGCCGATGGAGAACGCCGGGACGAAGATCTTGGCGCCGAGGTCCTTGTAGCCCGCATGCACCTCCTCCTCGGTCGGCCTGGCCTTGTCCGCGCCCATGCCGACCTGCTTGAGGATCGGCGAGATGACGAGGGCGACGACGAGGGCGCCGGCCCACTCGGAGGGGATCCAGCGGCCGATCACGAAGAGGACGCCGAGGATGCACCAGAAGATCGCGGTGCCCACGCGCTTGTCGTTCGTCTCGTCCCTGGCGTTGCGCACGCCCGCGTAGATGCAGACGAGCCCGATGATGAGGTACACGACCTCGAGGAGCTTTGCGGAGAGCGTGTTGTCCGCGCTCCGGAAGAACTCGATGACGCCCATTTACTCGTCCCCCTTCGTGCCGGCGGCAGCCTCTGCCTCGAGCTGCCTGGCGTCGCCCTTGGTCAGGCGCCTGTCGATGAGGGCGTAGTAGACGGTGGTGACGGCGACTGCGACGATGGCCACCGGGATCTGGATGGCGGCGAGCTGCGGCAGCTCGACCGTGTAGCCGAGGTCGGCCATCGTGGACTGGACGAGGAGCATGCCCGAGGTGCCGACGAACAGCACCTGGCCGAAGAACCAGGCGACGTTCTCCATGCCGGAGGCCATCGCCTTGAGCTCCTCGCGGTGCCTCCTCGAGATCTTGTGGTCGCCGCGCTCGTCGGCGGCCTCGGCCATCGGCATGACGACCGGCTTCACGAAGCCGGCGACGCCGCCGAAGCTCACGTTGAAGGCGGCGAAGATCACGCGGAAGACGCCGTAGATGCCGAAGACCAGGCCCGCCGTGGCGTTCTTGACCTTGGCCATCACGCCGCGCGCGGCCTCCTTGAGGCCGTTGCGCTCGAGCGTCCCGGTCAGCAGAAACACCACGACCGTGATCAGCATGTTGCGGTTGGAGATGAAGCTCTTGCCCAGCGTCTGTAGGAAGGTCAGCGGGTCCATTCCTGCGATGAGGGCGGTCACGACGGCGGCAGCCATGATGGTCAGGATCGAGTCCCACTTGAGGGCGAATCCGATCACGACGATCAGGATGCCAAGAAGCTTGAGTGCTTCCATGCAGCCTCCTTGTTCGATTGCCAGGCTGCACGCACGCTTCCGCCGAACCGCCGCAGTCGGGAACCGGAGAAGCTGGTGCCTTGCCCGGCGTCGACTTACGGGCACCAAGTATCGCACATTCGGCATACGGAGGGCCACCCCCGGCAGGGGGCGCCCGCGTGGCCCGGGTGCAGGCGCCCGGGCGCGGGGGCACGGCGCGGGCCTGGGCGCGCAAGCCCCCAGGGCGAGGCCGGGCCGCTCGGGGCAAGCCCGAGAAAAATACCAGACTGCAATTCCTTGGGAAGACACGAGAAAATCACAGGCGTCGGGTCGGCGTGCGAGGGGGGCCGAGATGGGTGACGTTTCGGGGCCGCTTTCGGTGGGGCGAGAAGGACATGGGTGCGGCGAGGGGGTCAGCCTGACGGGGGAGGCGCGCGCCGCCCTCGGGCGGGCGGGGCTCGAGCTCACGCCGCGCGACCTTGCGGGGCTGGGCGTGGCCAGGCGGAGGCCCTCGCGGCGACCGGGAGGTTCGAGCTCGGCCCGGGCGCCCTCCCGTGCCTCGCGTCGGAGCTGGCGCGCTCGCCCTTCCTGGCGCAGGACCTTCCCGTGGACCTGCTCGCCCGGGCGCTGGCGGCGTTCTACGAGCTCAGGGGCGAGGTCGACGCGAGCGTGAGCGACGAGGAGGTGGCGCGCGCCCTGCGCGTCGCCCTCGACCGCTCGCAGGGAGACGCGGACGCCCTCGACGCGGTCACGGCCAAGGACGTAGCGGCCTGCCGCGACGGCGCCCGTTGGGGCGAAGGCGCCTGCTGCGACGGCGGCGACTGGCCGGACGACGCCTGCCACGACGGCGACGCCGCGCCCGACGGTGGCTGGGCGATCCTGCAGGACGCCCCCTGGGGGGACGACTGGCGCGACGGGCTCGCGCACGGCGGCCTCCCGTCCGACACGGACGAAGGAGAAGGACGTGAGCGACGACAATGCCCTGCGGCCCGCCGGCCCGGGCGCGGCTTGCGCCGCCGCGCGCCCGCCACGGCTTGGCGACCCGGCGGTGGAGGTCGCGCATCGAGCCGGAGAAAGTGGCTCTCCGACCCTTCAAAAGGGGCCTCCCAGGTTCCGGAGGGCCGGCCCCGCCTCCCAGGCTGGGCTAATGCTCCATCGCATCGCCTCAGCTGGCTTTTTGTCGCTGCTGGCGCACGCCTTCCCTGTGGGATGAGGCAGATTCCGTTGTCATTTCTAACACAAACCCTATACTGATCGTACGTAAGCATATCAAGTCTGGGGCCAAGGCAATGTCTAAGCGCGATGGCAGGATTCTCGAGATACTCACTAGGGAGCACAAGGTAGAGGTGTCAGACCTCGCCGAGCGGCTCTCCGTTTCGAGTGTCACCATGCGCAAGGACCTTGACGGGTTGCAGGAGAAGGGGCTCGTGATGCGCGAGCATGGCTATGCGCTGCTCGCCAACCCCAATGACGTGGCCGGGCGCCTCGCGTATCACTACGAGGCCAAGCTCCGGATTGCCTCCAGGGCGGCGGAGTTCGTGTCAGACGGCGACACCATCATGGTGGAGAGCGGGAGCTGCTGCGCCATTCTCGCACGGCGCATCGCCGAGACCAAGAAGCACGTCACGATCGTCACCAACAGCGAGTTCATCGTCAGCTACCTGCGCGACTATTCGAGCGTAGAGGTCGTGCTGCTGGGTGGCAACGTGCAGCGTGACGCGCAGGTCACGGTTGGGCCGTTCGTGCGGCTGTGCGCAGAGCAGTTTCTGGTGGACAACCTCTTCATCGGTGCCGACGGATGGGTGGACGGCGTGGGCTTCACCAATGCGGACCAGATGCGCGCCGAGGCCGTGCGCTCGATGGCCGCCTCTGCGGGGCGGGTGGTGGTCCTCACCGAGTCGGAGAAGTTCGCGCGGTATGGGGCGGTCCTCATGCGCATCGAGAAGCCGATGGCCGTGGTCACGGACTCCGACGTCTCCCCGGAGCAGCGGGCGAGCGTGGAGCGCACCGGCGTGGAGCTCATCATTGCGTGATGCCCCCATGCATGATGAACGGGCGGCCGCGCCCTGAACCCACGGAAGGCGGCCCGTCCGTGGGCCTCAGAAGAACGCGTCGACGCCTTCGCCAACGTAGGCTTGGCGGAAGCCCTCGAGGTCGGCCGGCTTGAGGCCGTCTGCGCCATGCAGCACGTAAGTCATGTCAAGCAGGGCGTACTTGTTCTCCCCGTAGTTATGGAAGGGGAGGAGCTGCACGCGCGTGGAGCCTGCCTCGCGCAGCGTGCGGGCCATCTCCCGGGCGTCCTCCACGCTGTCGTTGAAGCCGGGGATAACGGGCGTGCGCACGAGCACGTCCTTGCCCATCTCTATGGCGTGGCGAGTATTGCGCAGGATGAGGTCCGTCGTCACGCCCGTTCCGGCCCGATGCCGCTTGGGGTCCCAATGCTTCATGTCGATGAGCAGATGGTCGAGGCGTGCGGCCACGGCGTCGAAGACCTCGGGTCGCACGTAGGCTTCCGTCTCGATGCAGGTGTCGATGCCGTTCTGGCGCAGGCGGTCGAGCAGCTCGAGGTCGAACTCCGGCCACATCATGGCCTCGCCCCCGGAGAGCGTGACGCCACCGCCCGAGTCCTCGTAGAACGGCTTGTCCTGGAGGCAGTACTCAAGGACCTCGTCCACCGTGCGCGACCTGCCCGTGATGGAGAGTGCGCCCCCGGGGCAGCGATCGACAGCCATTCTGGCCTCCCGTGTGGCGGCGTCGACTTTGCGCACGTCAACGTGGCTTTTCCCGCCGATGGTCCGGGCACCGGCTGAGGGGAGAAGGGCGAGGCAGGCCCCGCACTCCATGCAGGCGGAATCCCTCCACTCCATCTGGGGCGCGACAGCCTGGCTTTCTGGGTTGGCGCACCATCTGCAGCGGAGCGGGCATCCCTTGAAGAAGATCACGGTACGGATGCCCGGACCGTCGTTCAGACTGAACTTCTGCATGTTGAAGATGGTCGCCGTCTGCATGGCCCCCGACCTCTCCCTGATGCCCCCTGTATGCGGCAACACTCTAACGTATCTTATAGAACTTACGAACAAAAAACTAATAGATTGTGTATGTTGACAAAAATAGATTCGTACATCAGTATACAAGGCATCGAGAGAAAGAAGAGACAGCGTGCGCGCCGTCATGTGCGAGGAGGACAGGATGGAGAATGCCAGGCTCTTCGGCGAACTCACGTCACGGATGCGGGAGTTCAGAGACGAGACGCTCAACGAGAAGCCGTTTGTGGACGCCGAGCGTGCCGTGCTGGCCACGGAGTCCTACAGGGAGCACCAGGACCAGCCGCCCGTGATGCAGCGCGCGCTCGCGCTCAAGAACATCCTTGAGAACATGACCATCTACATCGAGGACAAGACGCTGCTCGCTGGCAACCAGGCCACCAAGAACTGCAATGCGCCGGTGTTTCCCGAGTACACGATGGGCTTCATCATCGATGAGCTCGACACGTTCGAGAAACGCGACGGTGACGTGTTCTACGTCACCGCCGAGGACAAAGCGCGCCTGCGCGAGATCGCCCCGTTCTGGAATGGCAGGACGCTGCGCGAGCACGGTATGGCCGAGCTGCCCGACGAGGTCTCCGTCTTCATGGAGACCGGCCTTTTTGGCATGGAGGGCAAGCTCAACGCCGGCGACGCTCATCTGGCCATCAACCATGCGCGCCTTTTGCGCGAGGGCCTCAAGAATTACTGGCAGCGCGCGCATGACGCCAAGGCCGCGCTCGACCTCACCGATCCTGACTCCATCGACAAGTACCAGTTCTACAAGGCGGTCATGATCGTCTGCGAGGCCGTGCGCACCTACGCCAACCGCTACGCCCGGCTTGCCTCCGAGCTTGCCGACAGGGAATCCGACCCACAGCGCAAGGCCGAGCTAGAGCGCATGAGCGCCACCTGCCGCCGCGTGCCCTGGGAGCCTGCCAATTCGTTCTACGAGGCCGTGCAAACCTGCTGGTTCGCACAGGTCATCCTGCAGATCGAGTCAAACGGGCACAGCCTCTCGTTTGGCCGGTTTGACCAGTACATGTATCCCTACTACACGGCCGACATCGACTCGGGCGAGATTACGCGCGATCAGGCCCTCGAGCTCCTCACCAACCTTTGGATCAAGCTTCTTACCGTGCAGAAGATTCGCAGTCAGAGCCACACGCTCTCCTCGGCCGGCAGCCCCATGTACCAAAACGTAACCATCGGCGGCCAAACCACCGACGGTCGCGACGCCGTAAACGAGCTGAGCCACCTCGTTCTGAAGTCAGTGGCGCAAACTCGCCTTACCCAGCCCAACCTCACCGTGCGTTATCACAAGGGCATCGACAAGAAGTTCTTCGACGAGTGCATCGAGGTCATGAAGCTCGGCTTTGGCATGCCCGCGTTCAATAATGACGAGGTCATCATCCCCAGCTTCGTCAAGTGGGGCGTGACTCCCGAGGATGCCTATAACTACTCGGCCATCGGTTGCGTGGAGACGGCCGTGCCCGGCAAGTGGGGCTACCGCTGCACCGGTATGAGCTACCTCAACTTCCCGCGGCTGCTGCTCGTGACCATGAATGGCGGCGTGGACCTCACCTCTGGACGACGCTTCACCAAGGACTACGGCCACTTTGTGGATATGACGAGCTACGACGAACTGCTCGCCGCTTGGGACAAGACCATCCGCGAGATGACGCGCTACTCCGTGATCACCGAGAACTTCATCGACAAGGCCTCGGAGCGCATGGTGCCCGACGTTCTGTGCTCGGCCCTCGTGGACGACTGCATCGACCGCGGGAAGACCATCAAGGAGGGCGGCGCCCACTACGACTTCATCAGCGGGTTGCAGGTGGGCATCGCCAACATGGCCGACAGCCTCGCCGCCATCAAGAAGCTCGTGTTCGAGGAGGGGAGGCTCACCCCGCAGCAGCTGTGGGATGCGATCCTCGATGACTTCCAGGCACCCGACAACCAGCGCATCCAGAAGACGCTCGTGAACGACGCGCCCAAGTACGGCAACGACAACGACTACGTTGACCAGCTCGTGGTCCAGGCGTTCGACTCCTACATAGATGAGGTGGCGAAGTATCGCACCACCCGCTACGGACGCGGCCCCATCGGAGGCATTCGCTACGCCGGCACGAGCTCCATCAGTGCGAACGTGGGACAGGGCATGGGCACCATGGCCACGCCTGACGGACGCAACGCCAAGGAGCCACTTGCAGAGGGCTGCTCGCCCGCGCACAACGTCGACAAGCAGGGTCCCACAGCTGTGTTCAAGTCCATCACCAAGCTCCCCACCGAGAAGATCACAGGAGGCGTGCTCCTCAATCAGAAGATGACGCCCACGATGCTCTCGCGACCCGAGAACCAGCAGAAGCTCGAGCTTATGCTGCAAACCTTCTTTAACCGGCTCCACGGCTACCACGTGCAGTACAACATCGTGTCCCGGGACACGCTGCTCGACGCGCAGGAGCACCCCGAGGCGCACAAGGACCTCATCGTGCGCGTGGCCGGCTACTCGGCCTTCTTTAACGTGCTGAGCAAGAAGACGCAGGATGACATCATCGGACGCACAGAGCAGACGCTTTAGGTCTTTTCCGGAGGTCGGGCGGAAGAGCCTTGCCGCACCAAAGACGCAAGTCACAGCAAAGGACAAGGCAGCCGCCTTGGAAGGCGGCTTCAGAGAAGAGAAAGAAGACCATGGAGTTCTTCCTCGATACGTCGGACTTGAGGGAAATCGCCGAGCTTTCGGAGCTTTTGCCCATCGACGGCGTCACCACCAACCCAACCATCCTCACCAAGAGCGGCATGTTGCCCGAGGAGTTCTTCCCCAGGCTGATCGATGTGCTCACGCCCGACCAGAAGATCATCGCGCAGGTTGTGGCGACCGATTTCGACGGCATCATGAGCGAGGCGCGCACGCTCTCCAAGCTCCGCGGCGGCGAGAACATCGTCGTCAAGATCCCCGTGTCTCACGTAGGCTACAAGGCGATCAGGGCCGCAGGGGCCGAGGGCATCACGGTGCTTGCGACCGGCATCTATTCACCCGACCAGGCCTTCTGGGCCGCAAAGGCTGGCGCCGACTATCTAGCCCCCTACGTAAACCGCATGTGCAACTACGGTGACGGCGTAGGGCAGGTCGCAGAGCTCATCCAGACCCTCAGGCAGTACGACATGCCCGCCAAGGTGTGCGCGGCCTCGTTCAAGAATGTGGACCAGGTACACAGGCTGCTCGCTGCCGGTACCCCGGCCATCACGGTGGGCCCGGACGTCGTCCGATCCATGATCGGCCATCCCGGTATGGCCATCGCCGTCGACGAGTTCTCCTCCAACTGGAAGGCCGCTTACGGCCGCGGTGACCTCGGCTTGTAATGCACAGAACAGTGTCCCATGGAGTTTCTCCCACACAGAGTCCTCTCTGTGGGGCATTGTCCCGCCCTGAGTCTCTGGCATCCACTTGTGATGCTTGCCTATGGCGGGCGAGGCTGTCTCGCGCAAGCCGCGCGTCGCTTCCGCCCAACCCTCGATGCGCGGAGACATCTTGGGTCCGCTCTTGTCCTTTGCGCGTCTCCTCACGCAGTCACCGTAGCGCTCGTAGGCCGTCGCGTCGCCGGACTCGACGAGGGATATCCCGTCAAGCCAGCGCGCAGACGTCCTGGCCCGCGCCATCGGTCAAGGCGATCTCGCTCGTCGCGCATGGCGCTACTGCTCAGGTTCTCCCAGTGCGTCGAAGAGAGAAGCAGGTTTGGCTGGATACAGCTCAAACGTCGGCACGATGATGGAAATCGGAATCTCCGGACGCCCGTTGAACTTCAGCAAATCGTGATCGAATGTATGGAACTCATCGATGTCGTGGAATTGATTGATATAAACAGCGGTGGCAAGATGGATGGCGTCTTCCTTGTGCTTCTCAAAGCTGTATTTCCATATGACTTCTCGTGCCTGCTCAGCGAGATGCTTGGTCAAGTCAACAACGAGCAGTCCCTTGTCTTGGTTGAAGACTTGAATGATTGCGTCACGCTCCTCTGTGGTTCCCTTGCCAAGCTTGATCACTTCGGTCAGGGTTACGACAGATGTGACTATTTCAAGTTCGCCATTGTCCTTCTTGTCTACAACGCCCTTGAGCACCTCTCCGCGCTCGGTTCCTTGGAGAAAGTCGATGAAGCAGCATGAGTCCCAGTAGACGTGTTTCATTTGGCATCGCCCCAAATCCCAAATAGGTCAGCCAAAGAAAGAGTCTTCGGACGTTCGACAACCTGTATGTCCTTGGCTACGATATCGCGCTTGGTGCCATCCTCGTTGAAAGATATGTCACCGGTAACGCGCACGTAGTCGCTGCGGTAGCAGGAGCGTACCGTATCTAGCAAGCCATCATCATAGTAGACCCTGATGCGCCTGCCGGATGCCTCGTCGTAGAGCGCAAAAAACGGCCTTCTGCTTGCATACAGGGTCTTGACCTCTCCGTATGCAGTGCCAAAAGAATGATCAACCGTCTTGGGTCTGGTCGGTACAGAATAATCAACCATGGCAATCGGTTCGCGCTCGTTGCTGCTTGGGTAGGATACGGCGATTGTCGGATTGCCGGTTAGACCTCCATCACTTTTAAATAGGCGCGTCATTGCCTCGTAGTGCTGCATGGTCTTCCATGTGAACGTGGAGGGGCTCTTTCCACCTTGAATCAACTTGAAGTCCCTGCGGATGGCCCCCAGACACTGGTCGATCTCCTCGTCCGTCTCGGTGTCGGAAGAGGGATAGGTTGCCAACGCCACAGAGCCTTGCTGAATCTCGGCGAACCACCTTACGTCGCTAAGGCAGTCTTCAGAGGCGGATTGAATCATCGCGAAGAACTCGGAGATGCAAGTCTGCAATTCCTCAATAGGCAAAATGTCCTTTTCAAGATGAAAGAGAATCCTTCTATTCTTGTTCACGGCGCGCCTCCCTTCGCGACTAGGTTTCTTCAAATAATCAGGATACCGCAGCGAGCCATAGCCCCCTACTCTTCTGAAGCAAGAATAGAGAAGCGTTGCCTTATCGTCGGTGAAGTCCTCAGGGCAAAGCCCAGTGTTCTAGGACAGTGTATTTCTTACCCAGCCCTCGAATGCATAGCCTCGGACTGCTTTACCCGCCGCACCTCCGGTGCTCTATCCTTGGCCACAGGCCCATCGTTCACGTCAAAACGTCCTTCATGGCCTCTTGGGTCTCGCGCATCAGTTCTTCAAACGCCTTTCTGTGGCTCATGCCCTGAGACATGTCGGAGAGAAGCGCGCTCACCTCGGTGTTGAGTGATGGTGCCTCTCCGATGATGTTATCGCAGGTGGACGCAACGCAAGCGAGCGCAAAGTCCGACACTCCCGACTCGCCCAGAAGCGCAACCAAAACCAGCGCGCGGTCCGCGCCAGAGCACTCCCTCACGGCCATCGAGCTCGATGACGCCCCGCAAATGCCTTGGGACCCAAGGTGCTCAAGGCCGAGCGACCGGCAATTAGTGGATGAGCCGGCATCCTGGCAAACGACATTCTCTCCCGTGACGTCACATGTAGTGGAATCGCCCAGCTCTTCGGTCTTTTCCCGGCGTTCATCATGCCCATTCATCTGAGATTCCTTTGCTGCCTTGCGGATTTTGTCCACAAACCTTAGTGGGAAACTGGGCGAGCATGCCCTCCGGCTGCTGGTCACACATGACGCGCGCGGGGCTCATGCCATGTGTGGCCCGGGATTGCGCCAGCGGCCTTTGGCCGGTGACGTCTGTGGCCCCGTCCGGTGTGCCCCCCGCCGAGTGCGCCCCGTCGGTCGGGCGTCCGTCGTCCCGTGGTGTTCTGGCAGGCACATCCCATCGCGTCCGAGCCGTCCTGTCATATTCCTAGGGAAGTGATGGCATTCCAATGCATTTATGAGAACCGAGCAAGGACAGGAGCGCGAACCCATGAGGGAAGAACAGCCCAAGCACATGGTGCCTGCCGGGGATTCCCACCGTCAGATCGGAAGGGGAGTACTCCCGGCAGCCATAGCCGGCAGCGTCCTCTTCTCGGCGGCGATGGCGACCCCCCGCGCTTGCCGAAGAGACCACGGCGGCCGAGCAGGAGACGAACCCACCCGTTGCCATCACGGCCCAAGCGCCCGTGACTGCGGAACAGACGCAGCGGCAGGCCCAGAGGTCCTATGACGATGCCGCCAAGGGCGCGCTCGGCGACGCCGCATCCAAGGAGTCCGGAGCGAAGGGCGCCCGCGACAAGGCGGTCTCCGACAAGGCCGCGACCGACGCTACCGCCAAGGGGGCCAAGGACGCCCTCGCCAAGGCACGTTCCACGGAGGCTGCCGCCGAGGTCGACGTCACGAAGAAGGAGGCTACCGCCCCGGGGTGCCAAGAACGCGCTCGACGCCGCCCAGAAGGCCTATGACAGCGCACCCGAGGGACGCAAGGCCATGACGGTCGCGGAGTTCCTCGACTCCATCTCGCATGGCAAATACACTGAGTGGGAGACCAAGGGAGGTGCCAACGAAGACGGCGTCTACGCCGACATAGCCGACCCGAGCAAGACCAACAAGGCCAACGGCTCGAACATGATCTACGCCAACTTCCTGAAGGCGCTCGACTTTATCGACTACCTCAACAAGTATCGCACCGAGCACGGTCTTTCTCCGCTGACCGTCAGCGGCTACCACATGGCTGGCCAGATGCTCGAATGCGACCTCGTCGACGGTGTGGACGGCATCCAGAACCACACCACCTTCGGGGGCTTCGCCAGCTACAAGGACATCTCGTGGGGCTGGGCCAACCCCGTCGATGGCTGGCTGCGCGAGCTCGATGTCTTCAAGAAGGACGCAGAGTCCTACGCCAAGTCAGGCGAGGCCGACGCCGCCTACAAGACCGCCCTCGCGGACGTCGACTGGGGTAACGAGCCGTTCGTCCACGCCTTCTATAACATGCACGTCGCCAAGATCAACGACTACATCCTTAAGACCGCAGGCCGTTCGCACGTGTATGGCCACTGGACTAGCCTGACCTCAGAAGACAACGAGTACGTCGGCATGGGATTCAATGGCAGTCCTGGACAGGCGTACTCCAACACGGCGACGGCGGCCGGCTCGGGCCACGTCGGCGATGACGTCACCGGCACTACGGACTTCTTCCGCAATCTCGCGAGGGCCGCCGAGTCCGGTACCAGCTCTAACAAGCCGGAACTGAAGAAGGTGCTCAACGCGGCCAAGGCCGCAAAGGCCGAGGCTGACGAGGCCCTATCCCAGGCCGAGTCCGGCCTCGAGGCTGCCAAGGCGCGCGCCGAGGCCGCCCAGAGGGTCGCGGACGAGGCCAAGGCCAAGGCAAGCGCCAGGGCCGACGCCCTCAGGCCCTTGACCGGCGCGCGGGCCACCTACGAGGCGGCCCGCCGGGCTGCGGTCAAGGCCGATGACGCGGCCATCGCCGCGCAGGCCACGGCCGACGCGCTCAGGCCGAGGGCCGAGGGGCTTGCGGGCAGGCAGGCGGGCCTCGACGAGGTCGCTCGCGTTGCCCAGGCGAAGGCCGACATGCGCCGCGCCATCGCGGACGAGCTCGCCAAACTGCCCTCCGACGACGCCCTTGTCGCCAACCCGGCGACTGTCGACTTCGTCATCAAATGGCTGGACTCCTACAAGACGGACGATGCGGACGTCGCCGCTGCGGTGCGCGATTACGCTAGCCGCCTCCACGTCGCAAGGCGCTCCGCGGCCCATGGTCTTGCCATGCAGGGCAGGGTTGATGCTGATGAGAAGGTCGCCAACGAGGCCCGCTCCAAGGCCGATGAGGCCAAGGCCACGCTCGACGAGGCCAACCGCCAGCTCGCCATCAAGCAGGCCATCGACAGGGCCATGGGCGAGACCGACGCCAATGCCGATCAGTCGGCGAGCGACGGTGCCGCCACGCCCGGGCGCGCGACGGCTGGCACGTATGTGCCAAAGCACATGTCGGCCCTGCCTAGGATCGGCGACGACGCGGGTATGCCTATCGCGCCGCTGGTAGCGTCGGGCCTCGCGGCTATCGTCGCGGCCGCCGGCAAGCGCCACAGGCGCCGCGACAACGGCTAGCGCCCCACACCGGTACGGGCAGCGATGTGGGGGCCTGGGTCCACGCGGCCTCAGGCCCCTCTCCCTGTGCCTGGCAGGACGTAGGCTCGCTGACGAATGCCGCATGCGAAGAGCAGTGACATGCAAAGGCACGAGAGCGCGGTCAGCGCCCGTGGTCAGGGGC
Source organism: Coriobacteriaceae bacterium (assembly GCA_004557505.1). GTDB lineage: Bacteria > Actinomycetota > Coriobacteriia > Coriobacteriales > Atopobiaceae > Tractidigestivibacter. The sequence continues at coordinate 104,892 of SFGZ01000004.1, forward strand.
TACGAGGACATGATTCCCCACCTCATGCTCTACGCGATGAGGGACACGCCGGCCGCCAGGAGCGCGACGAGCGCGCTCTTCTCCGGCATAGAGCGCTACGATGAGTCTCACGGCACCGACCTCATGGGGATGCTCAGGGTCTACCTCCAGGAGAACGCGAATGTGTCCGCGACGGCCGCTCGACTCTACATGCACCGCAACACCCTCACGTACCGCCTCAAGAAGGTCGAGGAGCTTGCCCCCATCGACCTCTCCAGCGCGGACGGCCGCTTCAAGGCCATGATGGGACTCTACCTGCTCGACCTCGGCAACCACCGGGAGGCTTAGCCTCGCTTTCATGGCCTTTCCGAGCCCCTGCGTCGGCCGCGCGTTTCGTTTGTGGGCGAGGTGTGCCTTTGAGGCTGCCGACGCGGGCCATTGGCTGAGAACAGGGTATAGATATCTAGTATATCAGTTTTGCTCTTCCTTCTCGGAAAGGAATCGTATGCTCTATCCGTCTCAGACACCTTCGCGTATGGTAACCACCCTGTCTGGCATCTGGGATTTCAAACTGGACGATGGCACCGGCTTTGACGAGCAGTGGTACGCCCGCCCGCTTGAGGATGCGGACAACATGCCCGTGCCGTCCTCGTATAACGACATCAAGGAGGACGAGCGCTATCGCAATCACTACGGCTGGGCGTTCTACCAGCGCACGATCTCCGTGCCCGCATGTGCGCGCGGCCAGCGCGTGATGCTGCGCATGAATGCCGTGACGCACCATGCCCGCGTGTACCTGAATGGCGAGCTTATCTGTGAGCACAAGGGCGGCTTCCTGCCGTTCGAGGTGGAGATTGGCAGCAAGCTCACCGGTGGCGAGGACCTGCTTACCATTGCCGTGGACAATGTGGTCGACTTCACCACGCTACCCGTGGGCGGAAAGACCGACATGCTGGGCGGCATGGTTGGCGTTGGCGCGTCAGGCGGCTCGGATGCGGACGCCAAGCCCACCAATCACCCCAACTTCGACTTCTCCAACTATTGCGGCATCACGCGCCCGGTGCTCATCTACACCACGCCCCAGAGCTACATTGCGGACGTCACGGTGGTGCCGGAGCTCACCAGCGCGGCGGACATCAAGGGGGGCACGGCGGACGCCAGGCTGTCCTACCAGGTGGAGATCGTTGGCGAGGGTTCGTGTACGGTGGAGCTGCTGGACGCCAAGGGGACCGTTGTGGCCCGCGCCGAGGGCGTCGAGGGAGAGCTTGCTGTTAGGGCTGCTCGCCTGTGGTGGCCGGGTAACCCCTACCTCTACACCGTGCGCGTGACCTTTGGCGAGGACGTCTACTCGCTGCCCTACGGCATCCGCTCCGTGCGCGTGGAGGGCTCCAAGTTCCTGATCAACGGGCACCAGTTCTACTTCAAGGGCTACGGCAAGCACGAGGACAGCTTCCCGGCGGGCCGCGGCGAGAACGTGCCGATGTACGCCAAGGACATCTCGCTCATGAAGTGGCAGGGCGCGAACTCGTTCCGCACGAGCCACTACCCCTACAGCGAGGAGATGATGCGCCTGTGCGACGCCGAGGGTATCGTGGTGATCGACGAGACCACCGCCGTGGGCATCAACGCAAACTTTGGCGGCGGCGCGAACTTCTCCGGCCAGGGCGTGTCTACGTTCGACCCAAAGGACGGCGTCCAAACGTTCGAGCACCACAAGGACGTCATCCGCGACCTTATCGCGCGCGACAAGAACCACGCCTGCGTGGTCATGTGGAGCATCGCCAACGAGCCGGATTCGCGCAGCGAAGGCGCGTACGAGTACTTCAAGCCGCTGGTGGATCTGGCGCATGAGCTTGATCCGCAGACGCGCCCATGCACGATAGTGGACGTGCAGGGCGGCGGAGAGCCCAAGGACGACGTGGTATACGACCTGGCCGACGTGATTTGCCTCAACCGGTACTACGGCTGGTATTTTTTGGGCAACGACCTGGAGAGGGCCAAGAAGGCGTTTGCGGACGAGCTGGCCAAGTGGGGCGAGAGCGGCAAGCCGGTCATGATGACCGAGTACGGCGCAGACACCGTGATGGGCCTGCACGACACGGGTTCCAACCCGAGTCTCTACACCGAGGAGTACCAGGTCAAGTACTACGAGGCCAACAACGAGGTTCTCGACAGCTTTGACTTTGTGTGCGGCGAGCAGGTGTGGAACTTTGCGGACTTCATCACCGTGCCGGGGCTGTTGCGCGTGCAGGGCAACAAGAAGGGCCTGTTCACGCGCGACCGCAAGCCCAAGCTGGCGGCACACTACTTCAGGAAGCGCTGGAACGAGGATAAGGCCGACTTCCTGGACTAGCCGCCCCGCCTCCCCACGTCCACGGCGGGATTCACGCGAATCGGCGGGGGAAGGCAGCGAGAACTACGCACGGCTGGGTTTGGGGCAGTCGCCCAACTGGGCGTTCGTCTCAACGAATCTCAGCCGTGCGTAGTTGGGCGTGGCCAAGCGCAGCTGAGCGCAGCAAAGGTGACGCACTTCATCCCAAGTGCCTGACGCACACGCACGATCTCTGGACGAGCGTACCGCGATGCCAGACGCCAGCGGCTTCGTTGCCCTACAACCGCGTGACGGTCTCGCTCAGGTCCTTGCGCGAGAAGTGGTTGGGGAGTGGGCCCGTCCCTTCGGCGGCGTATCCCAGGTCGATCGCGCAGAGGACCATCTCGTTTGCCGGCAGGCCAAAGGTTCTTGCGACCTTGTCGGGGTCGAGGCGGTTCACCCAACAGCTGTCCACGCCCTCGTTCGCCGCCGCAAGGATCATGTGGGTCGCCACGATGCTCGCGTCCTCGACGCCCGAGTCGCGCCTGCCGCCGGGATAGGCGTAGACGTTCTTGCTGTCAAACGCGACGAGAAGGACTGTTGGCGCCCCGTAGCGGCAAGGGGTGAGGCCGTCGAATTTCTCAAGCGCCTCTGTGGACTGCAGTACGTAGACACGCTGCTCCTGCAGGTTCTTGGCCGTGGGCGCCACGCGCCCCGCCTCGAGGATTGCTGCGAGCTTGTCCGCTTCTACCGCGCGGTCGCTGTACCTTTTGCATGAGTAGCGGTTCTTAATGACGTCAGTGAACTCCATGGGGCGGTCCTCCTCTGGTCGGCTGTACTGTTGCGTTGCTGAACCCAGTCTACCTGTTGGGTAAGCGTCCGAGCGAGAACTGCGCGCGGGCTGTGGCGGCGGGGGCCGCATGAAGGGCCGCGCGCGGCGCGGCGCTCATCGCCCGAATTACGAACGGCTGAGCTGGCGAGAAACGCCAACAGGGCTTTTATCGTCTCCGATCGCAGCCGTGCGTAATTCCGACACCTGTCGGGGCGAAAGACTTGTCGGGTACCACTGCTGCTGGGGCGCGGTTCCCGTCGGGGTGCCAGACCGCGCGTCCTCTGGGCCTAGGTGGCAGAAATCTGCGCTTGGGATATGGTTTCTCGGGGGTACCCTGAGTACAAGCAAGTTTGAAGACTGATTAACCGCAGGTCAGCGAATTGCTATGGATTTAATAGCACATAAGAGGTCATACCAAAATCACTGCTAGGTGGCGTTTACGGGAAAGGAACGTGCGTATGGCGTTTGGGGATTTCAGGTGTCGCGATTTCGCGAGGCTGCTCGCAGCGCGTGAGGACCACTATCCCGTGTCCGACCGCTATATTGCCATGGTCCACGACTCTCCGGATAAGACCGGGAGCGACGAGCGTGAGCATATGGTTGCATGGTTCACCGACAATGAGACGAAGGGTGCCGGGTCGTATTCCCGCTCAGAGGGCAACGCGAGCGCGCGCCGCTGCTATGGCCGCTTGCAGAATGCCGCATCTCTCCTATGGATAGCCGAAGCCGTAGGCATTCCGGCCGAGCAGGTCTCCTGTGCTTACGAAGCTGCTGCTGCGGCGGGCGACCATCGCCGTGCTTGTGCAACGATCCGTAAGGTGATTCCGTGGGCGGATATCGCCCGTGCAGCCAGCGCTCTTTCGCGATAGGGGTATTCCATGTGCATAAGGATCGGCCCGCTCAGAGCACAGCGTCTTATGTAGAACAGCCGCATGTTGCGCAGGCTTGCCACGCTGAAGCCGCGGCCGCGCTCGGCGGAGAGGTCTCTCGACGCGCCCTGTTTTGCAATGGGGGAGAGCCGTCTGGCAGCCTAAGCCGTCGCGCCCAACTTCAACACCTCCACCGTCGGCGTGTACACGCGCCAGCAGAAGTCCTTATCTACAGGCACGCCGTCTCCCCCGGTGCAGCTGTTGTTGCGAACGAGGCACGCGACCAGCTCGCCCCTGTTGAGGGTAAGCAGTGCGCCGGCAATGAGGTACTGGTCGTAGTCGTGGTAGGGGGTGTAGGGCAGCATCGCGTCGCCCCTGAAGAAGGCGAACCCCAGATCACGGACTTCCAAAGGGTCATGGCCGTCAGCCTGCTTGGGGTTGACTTCCAGAGGCCTGATCGTCAGCAGGTCGCCCCTTTCTATCGAGAGTGCGGCCTGCTCACGCTCCACGTCCCTGTCCGTAAAGCCGTTCTCCCACGTCGATTGGGACCAGAGCTGGGCAAGCCCTACCTTGTATACGCCATGGACATCATCGGAGAAATCGGATGGCTCGGCCTTGTCGAGAAACGCTTCGAAGCCGCGCAGCTCGACCGCCTCATCCATGCCCTCGCCCTGCTCGTACTCCTCGGAGTAGTAATTGAGTGCCGTAAAGTAGGGGCCGTCACAATCGCGTGGCTTAGGCAGTCCGAACTCGTCGAGCTCCTGCTGCTCTTCGACCTCGTCCGGCCAATCGTTCACCAAGGCGTCAAGGTTCATTGGCTGCACGTCCGCCAGCTCGGCCAGAGAGAAACCCACCTCATCCCCGCGCACCTCGAAGGCGCTTCCCATCTTTCCTGATTCGATATAGCTCCTGCACGTATCGGCGAGCATATTGTCGGCGCGGATGTCCAGGACGTACTCCCTCATCAGGCACTCCTCCAAACTGGCTAGGGCGAAGTCGTATCGATAAGCATAGGAGAGGGCGGCGAGTCCCTGCACCGCCGGCCTCGTGGTTTGCGATGAACGGCGGTTGGCCCCGGGGGTGCGGCGGCTGGACTTCTCGGTCCGGCTCGTCGCCTCATCAGCTGTCAACCAGAGACATTCGACGCTGAACCCAGATTACAGAGAATTGATGGGGCGTCCCGATGCCACGCGCGAGGAGGTGGAGGCTGCGGTCCGCAAGGCGCGCTGCCACGAGTTCATACGCAGGCTGCCCGAGGGCTACGATACCGTTGTCGGCGAGGGCGGCGCCAGTCTCTCGGGAGGCGAGCGCCAGCGCATCTCCATAGCGCGCTGCATCCTGAAGGATGCGCCCATCGTCATCCTGGACGAGGTCACTGCCAGCGTCGATGCTGACAATGAGAGTGCCATCCAGCAGGCGATAGGCGAGCTGTGCGCGGGCAAGACCCTGCTTGTGATTGCGCATCGCCTGAACACCATCAGGAACGCGGATAGGATCTTTGTGATCGACGGGGGGCGCATCGTGCAGGGTGGCACGCACGGAGAGCTCATGGCAGTCGCGGGCATCTACCGGGACATGGTGGAGGCACAGGGAAAGAGCGCGAGCTGGCTAGGACGATAGGGCGAAGCCCGCGAACAGATGCGCCTGCCGGGCGTGAAGGAGGGGCGGGGCCCGCCACTGGCCGCCCCTCGCCTCCCGGACGCTCCCGAGGGGTGCCTGCCTCAGGCGCGTGGGGCCTGCCAGTCGCGGGCCTGTGGCCACAACCGCGCCACCCCGAAGCCGCAAATGACGCGCGGAAGCCCGGAAGTGAGCGGGCCGGCGGGCCGCGCGGGGCCCCGGCGGAGCCGGCCCGGCCGCCCCGCCACCCGCAGGCGGGCGGCCAACAGGGAAAACGCTGGCGCGGCCCCCACGCGCGGCGCGCCTCGCCGCGCGGGCAGCGGGTCGCACAAGAAAATAACGCTCACATCCTGACTTCTGCGCGTCATCCGGGCGCTTCTTGTTGCGCGCGGGGCGGCTCCAGGCGATTCGAGCGACGTCCGTCGCCGTCGTGCAGGTGCGAGTGACATACCCCCCAAGTCATAGATGCCCCAATCCCTTGAGGGCGCTCGCGGCCCCGCTTGCCTGATGCCCTTATTAATGTCGCGTGTTTGTGCAAGAGTGTGGACAAGGTTCCCAAATGGTCCCCTTGACCTTGTCCCGCGAAGGGAGTCAGCATGGCAACGGGTGTGGAGGCGGCTGAGGCGCTCTCTGGGCAGGCGCGTTCGCTTTGGGGGAAGTCTGACTACGGAGTGGGGGAGAGCTGGCTGCCGCTCTATGTCCACATGGCAGACTCCGCAGGAGTGGCAATGAGGCTGTGGGATAGCTGGGTGCCACGGTCTACCAGGGATATTGTGTCGCGTGCTGTTGACGGAAACGAGAGTTTGTCACGTTCTCTGTTCGTGTTCCTTGCGGCAGTTCATGACATTGGCAAGGCTACGCCCGCTTTTCAGGCCAAGGGCATGTCGTTCAGGGCGAGCGGAGAAGGAGGCCTTCTGTGGAAGCCTGAGCGTGCGGGGCTGGTAATTCGGCGTGATCTCTCTGATAGATGCTGCCCAACTCATCCTATTGCCGGCGAGGTACTGCTGACCCGCTACCTCAAGGACCATGGCTTTACAGGAAATGGTCAGAGTGGGCAGGAGAAGAGGCAGGCGACGAGGCGGGCAGCCGCGATTTCGTGCGTCGTCGGCGCGCACCATGGAAGGTTCCCCTCACCGACGCGCCTCAATAGGGCGGAGACCGGAACAATTGCCCTCGGATGGCAAGGCGAGGGCTCTGCGGACTGGATTCGCGTCCAGAATGAGCTAATCGCGTATTCCCTTCATCTGGCGGGGCTTTCTGAGGAGGACGTTTCCCGCTTCGCGAAGCATCACCTTACCGTTGCCAGCGAGAGCATCCTCGTGGGCATGGTCATCATGACGGATTGGATCGCGAGTGATCAGGATCTCTTTCCGCTCGTATCCCTCTTTGAGGATGGCGACGATGGGTGTGACAGGTTGGAGGCACGGTGCGTGAGCGCCTGGGATGCCGCCTCCATCCTGCCGGCGTGGTCAGAGTCGCGCCCCGACGTAGTGCCATTTGACAAATTCTTTGCAGAGAGATTCGCGCTTCCGAAAGATGCCAAGCCCCGTCCGGTCCAGCTTGCGGCGGCGCGAGCGGCTTGGGAATCACATGATCCAGGCATCATGGTGATGGAAGCGCCCATGGGCGAAGGTAAGACCGAGGCCGCGTTGACCGCCGGAGAGCTGCTCGCATGGAGGTACGGCTTGGGTGGAGTTTGTGTCGCGCTCCCCACCATGGCCACCACAGACGCGATGTTCGATCGCGTGGAGTCGTGGTTGGAGCGCCTTCCGCACAATGGCCCAAATCCCGATAAGGACATCTATCTGGCACACGGCAAGGCCCAGCTCAACGAGCACTTCCAGGGCCTCGTCCGTCGCTCTCGCCGTACATCGCGCTTCGAGGTAGGCATAGACATGGTGGATGAGAAGGGCCGTTCTAATCCAGATGACGTCCTGGTCTCTGAGTGGATGTTCGGGCGCAAGCGGGGGATGCTGGCAAACTTCGTCGTCTGCACCGTCGATCAGGTGCTCATGGGTGCCCTGAACATGAAGCACCTCTCGCTCAGACAGTTGGCGCTTGCCAACAAGGCGGTCGTCATCGATGAGTGCCACGCATATGACCTCTATATGAGGCAGTACCTTAACGTGCTACTCCAGTGGCTCGGTTACTGGCATGTTCCGGTCATTCTGCTTTCCGCAACGCTTCCCATCGCCCAGCGCGAAGAGATGGTTGGGAAATACCTTGACGGGAGGCGGCTCTCGTCTCATTCGGATGAGGAAGCTTCGAACGAGACGGGCGCGTTCGTCCAGCCAAGCGTGAGCGTCGACGCATATCCCCTTATTACATACTCGAGTGGAGACACGGCGAGAAGTATAGAGACCAAGCCATCAGGCCATGCTGTCAACGTTGCCGTCTCCCTTATTGATGACGAGTTGGATACGCTCGTAGACCTCCTTGCAAACCGCCTCTCTAGCGGTGGGTGCGCGGGCGTGATATGCGATACCGTCGGCCGCGCCCAGGAGGCCGAGCGCGCACTCGCTGCACGGTTCGGTGAGGGCGTGGTCATGCTCGACCACTCTCGCTTCATGGACGTTGACCGCATGGAAAACGAGAAAACGCTTAGGGAAATGCTTGGCCCGCAGGCAACCATTGCCAACGGAAGGCGGCCAAGGCTCTCGATGGTCGTTGGTACGCAGGTGCTCGAACAGTCACTCGACATCGACTTTGACCTTCTGGTAACAGACGTCGCGCCTATAGACCTGCTGCTGCAGAGGTTGGGCAGGGCACACCGCCACCATCGCGGAGAGGGGGAGCGCGACAGGCCGGCTCTGCTCCGGGCTGCCACGTGTTATGTGCGGGGCATTGCTTCGTTCGAGGAGGAGGGGCCCGACTTTGCCAAGGGCCTGATCCGCGTGTACGACAAGGCAACCCTCACAGAGTCCCTCGCCGTTCTCGGGCTCGACGCCATGGGTGACACGACATCCACTGCGCTTCCTCGTGACATCCCCCTGCTCGTAAGGACTGCCTACTCAGATGACGTCCAAAACGCCATTCCGGACTCCTGGTCCAAAGAGTATGTATCTCAATGTGCGCTGAGATACGAGAAGTTCGCCTCAAAGGTCCAAAGGGCCCAGACATGCCTTCTCGCAGGGCTGCCGTATGCGATTGAGAGCAAGTGGACCCTCGTACACCTGGGCGACCGAGTGCAGGCAACCGTCGATGATTCAAGGGATGCCGATCGTGGTCAGCGAGCGGTTCGCGACACGCAGGAGACGGTCGAGGTGCTGCTTGTTCGAAAGGAGTCCGAGAGCGAGATCTCATTGCCGCCATGGATTGGCGGCAAAGGGGTCGCGGAGGGCGAGGTACTGCCAACGGATTGCGAGCCAAGCAGGGAGCAGTCTGTCTTGCTTGCCCAGTGTGCGGTAAGGCTGCCGCTCTCCGTGTGCCCACTGCCCCGCATAGATGCATGCATAGAGGAGCTGGAGAGACGCTGTGGCATGTATGTTCGCTGCTGGCAGGAGTCCCCTTGGCTTGCAGGAAGGTTGCTGCTTCCCATGGACGAGGTCGAGCCGGGGGCTTTCGAGACGGAGCTTATGGGGAAGCAGCTGCGCTATACCCGTCGGGAGGGTTTATCGACCGTTGAGGGAATTAAATCCCCATACATTCTCTAATTGAAGTAAACTATCTCTCGAAGTTCCTCGTTCCCCATCTTGGATGGGGATGACCCCTAGAGCATGGAGGGGGATTTTGTGTTCCCCGCGAATGCGGGGCTGGTGTGTGGGCGGCGATGTGTCCTAGAGAAAGGAGGAGCAATGGCAGACGGAGCAAACGGGCCCCATTTCAACTTGATAGCCAATCCGTGGGTTCCGGCAGTCTACCAAGATGGGGCATGCCGAGAGGCGTCGATTAGGACCTTGTTCAGGGACGCCGAAAACATCCGAGAGATCGGTGGGGATTCGCCGCAGCAGGTACAGCCAACACTGCGCCTATTGCTGGCAATTCTTCACAGGGGGCTTTCTCTCGACGGAGTCAAGAGCGAGGATGCCCTACTCGATTGGTGGGAGGAGACCTGGGAAGCGGGCCACTTTGACCTGGACGTAATCTTCGCGCATCTCGAGTCCGTCAAGGATAGATTTGATCTCTTTGACTCAAAGTACCCCTTCTATCAGGTAGCGGGCCTTGAGTACGCCAACAAGGATCCTGACGGTGTGGACGAACTGGTCGCAGACGTCCCCAAGAGCGACAAGTTTCTCTTCTCGCTGAGGAGCAAGGGTCGGATAGACGAGCTGTCCTTTGCCGAGGCGGGCAGGTGGCTTGTCTTCCAGCAGGCGTATGCAACGGCCGGCATCAAGACGCCGGTCAAGGGAAATACCCATGTGAAGTCCGGCAAGGTTTACCCGCCCAAGGGTGCCGTTGGTACGGGCATGCTGGGTGCGGAGGGAGGCATATATCTCGAGGGTGCCAACCTTTTTGAAACCCTCATGCTCAACTTGGTGCTCTTTGACAACGTGCGCGGTGGGAGACCCATCGTGGGCTGCGAAGAGGACGTGCCTTCCTGGGAGAGAGACGATGTCTCTCCCGACTATCGCATTCCTAGTCCAGGTGAACCCCATGGCCCCGTCCAGTGCTATACCTGGCAGAGCAGGCGCATGCGCTTGATTCCCAGCGATGAAGGCGATCGTGTTGTCGGGGTGATTAGCTGTTACGGAGACATTCCTATTGTCATGGACAGGGGCGGCTCGGAACCCATGACGGCGTGGAGGCCGAGCACTGCTCAGCAGAAGAGCCTTGGTCTCTCGCACGTCCCCCGCTTGCCCAAAGTGCATGATCCTTCGCGCGCCATCTGGCGCGGCCTCGCCTCGATAGTCTCGGTGGGACAGGATGGCGACCTCCGCCCCGGTGTTGTCCGTTGGGTCGAGCGCCTGCGCTACGAGGAGGTCTTTTCATCCGAGGAGATTCCAGTGGTTGCCATTCACGCGCAGGGCATGGTATACGGTACACAGAACAGCGTATTCGCCGATGCCATTGACGATAAGTTCGACCTGAGCGTCGCTCTCTTCGATCATGATTCCCACGCTTGCAATCAGGCACTTGCAACCATAGATTGCATCGACCAGGCGGTAGGCAAGGTGGTGAACTTTGTCTCCAACACCCAGAAGGCGGCAGGTGACAGGGCCTCGAAGACAGTTTTGGCACAGGAAAGAAACCGAGTGAGGGAATCCGTCTTCGCCGAGCTCGATGCCATCTGTCGCGAAAGGCTTGCCCATTTCCCCAACGAGGCAAGTGCCGTCGAGACATATTGTGCGGATTGGAAACGCGAGGTGCATCGAAGGCTTCGCTCGCTTGCAACGCGCTTTGTGGATGCTTGCGACCGTTCGTTCTTCGAGGAGCACGACGGTATGACCGTTGGAAGGGCTATGGCCATTCTGAAGGCGGGCCTCTTCAAGACCCTTGGAAAGCTGGAGAGCAAGCCGAAACCTTCTTTTGGAGGGGCCATCGGTGACATCAGCGAAGAAGGAAAGGAGTGATTCGGATCATGTCAATTAGAGAAGCCTCCAGTGCCATTGCAAGATGCGTTAACTCAAAAGTCGGCCCTTTGCAGTCCGGCTACCTTGCGGGACGAGCATCCTCGAGGGCAAGTCTCGCACGTCTTAGGCGCTTGGACACGGCTGGTGAGGCATCCTGGATGAGCGTAGGCGAGGAGCTCTTTGCCGATCTGCCAAATTTCGACATGGGGGAGGTCGTGGAGCGTAAAGAGCTGGAGAGCGTACGCACTGCACTCCAACTTTACGCCATACTCCAGCAGTCGAGAAAAAGCCCCGTCGCTGTTTTTTCCCGTGGCAGCGGGAGTGTGGGGTCCTTTGGGGAGGCGTGTCGCGCCTGCGCTATGGCCGGCAATGGCGAAGGGGCCCCTGGCGTAAAACGCCGCCTCTCCTCAATCGAGGCGACCACGGATTTCTCCGGGGCTAAGATTGGGGTTCGTTCGCTCGTCAAGCTCATGCGTGCCGCAAAGACCAAGACGCCAATTCAGCTGGACTTTGGGCAGCTTGCCTCCGATCTCTTCGAAATCCAGTTTGAGGATATAAGGGGAGACGTCTTCATGCGTTGGGCGCGCGACTACTACAAGGCAAGTCCCAAGTCAGATGATCAGGACACTCACGCAGACAGAAACTAGCGGAGGGAAAATCAAATGATGTGTTTTGACCTGCATGTGATTCAGGATGTTCCGCCCTGCGACATGAACAGGGACGATACCGGTACGCCAAAGACGGCAATCTATGGGGGCTACCAGCGCTCACGCGTTTCGAGCCAGGCATGGAAGCGCGCCATGAGAGAGATGTTCCCGAGCCTTGTCGATGCGTCAAAGCTTGGCGTGAGGACCAAACATGCCGTTGCCCTGATCGAGGACGAAATCGTGCGGCAGCGGGCAGACTTGGCAGACGTGGCGGAGGGGCTTGCCAGCAGCGTCCTCAAGGTTACTGGGGTGGAAGTCGAGGAGTCCACGCGTGCTGGATCCGAGAAGGGGACCCCTGTCTCCCAGTACCTTATCTTCATTGCGAGGTCCGAGGTCGAAAAGCTTGCGCGCATTGCCATCAATGCCCATGATGCGGGGGAGGACCTGTCCAAGCCGTCCAAGGATACGAAGAAGTCCGTCTCGTCTGCGTTCCACGGGGTCCAGGCGCTCGACATTGCCCTCTTTGGAAGGATGCTTGCAGATGCGCCAGACCTCAACACAGACGCAAGCGCCCAGGTGGCGCATGCCATATCAGTCAACAAGGTTTCGCAGGAGTACGATTATTTCACTGCGGTGGACGATTGCTCTGCAGAGGACAACGCCGGTGCCGCCATGGTGGACACTATAGGCTTCAACTCCTCGACGCTGTATAGGTACGCGACCGTCTGTCTGCCGTCTCTCGAAGAGCAGCTCGGGAACGCCGAGGCGGCAGCTCAGGGCGTGCGTGCGTTCCTCAAGGCCTTCGTTGAGTCGATGCCGAGCGGCAAGCAGAACACGTTTGCCAACAGGACCCTTCCAAGCACCGTGCTTGTTGCGCTGAGGGACGACCAGCCCATCAATGGCGTTTCCGCGTTCGAATCTCCCGTTTCGCCAAAGGAGGACGTGTCGATTTCGCGTCAGGCGGAGGACCGCCTTGCAAGCAAACTCATCCAGATTTCAGAGGTATACGGCAACCCTCCCGTCAAGGTGTGGTGGACTGCCGTGGATGGCGGGACGGATTCCCTCAAGCAGATTGGCGAGCAGGTCACGTTCCCCAAGATGCTTGACGAGGTGACCGCTGGCGTTATCGACGCACTCTCTAAGGGTGAAAAGTAATGGCTGTTCTACTGCTTGAGCTCTCGGGTCCCCTCCAATCCTGGGGCGACTCCTCTCGCTATGTGAAGAGGGGGACCCGATGGGAGCCCACAAAGAGTGGCGTGGTGGGGATGCTCGCTTCGGCGCTGGGCAGGTCGAGAGAGGACCGTCTTGATGACCTCTCGTCCCTTGAGTTTGGCGTGCGGCTTGACCAGCCAGGGAGCCTGCTGGTCGACTTCCAGACGGAGCGCCCTCTTGGGGACATTAACAAGGCCATGCCTCTCTCATACAGGTACTACCTCGCAGATGCCAAGTTCTTGGTCGCGCTTGCCGGAGACGCCTCCTGGATGCGGGAGCTTGATGAAGCGCTTCGCCATCCTACTTGGCCTTTGTTCTTGGGGAGAAGATCTTGCCCGCCCGATACGCCTCCATCGCGCGGCGTGCGCGACGAGTACTCGGACGTAAGGGTGGCGCTCACGTCCGAGCCATGGCTCGCCACAGGACGCTACAGGCGCAGGCACCAGAGGGTCACCGAGCTTGAGGTGGCATGCGACGCACGCGAGGGGGAGGTTGCGGAGAGCCAGGCCGACCTTCCGCTGAGCTTTAGCGGTGCAGGGAGAAAGTATGCGGGCAGGGGCGTGCATAGGTTCAGGGTTGCCGTCGAGCAGCTTGGTGGCGAAAAGACGCCTGCGGCCGGCAGTGGCGTCGTAGCGCTGCCCGGACATGACCCAATAGGCTTCTTCTAGAGAATGAAAGGAGGTACGCCATGTATATCTCCAGACTCCCTCTCAACGCGCGGCGTCCAGAGACGATTCGCTTGCTCTCCTCGCCCTACCGCATGCATGCTGCGGTTGAGAACGCCTTCCCACCAGATGCCTGCCGAGCGTCAGACGAGGGGAGAATCTTGTGGCGAATCGACTCTTCGCCAGCTCCCACGAACGAAACTTGGCTGTACGTCGTGAGTCCCGACCGTCCCGACTTCTCGCACATTGCCGAGCAATGCGGATGGCCCGCAGCCAATGCCGGTGAGACGAAGGACTACTCGCCTGTGCTTGGGCGTCTCGGGCCTGGCCAGGTGTGGCGCTTCAGGCTCAAGGCGAACCCAGCTCGCAAGGTCCTTGTCGACCAGGGGAGAGACCCAAACCCAAAGGTCGTGGGGACAATCCAGGGATGCGTAACCATGGCCCAGCAGGTTGAGTGGCTCTTGGGGCGCGCCGAAAGCCATGGATTCAGGGTCGTTAGAGGCCCCGAGGACGTTCCCCTGCTCACCGTCTCCCAGCGACACACGGAGCAATACGAGCGAAAGGAAAAGAAGGTCACCATCACCACCGCTATGTACGATGGGATCCTTACCGTAAGTGATCCGGACCTTCTGCGACATACCCTGTGCTTTGGAATGGGGCGTGCGAAGGGGTTTGGCTGCGGCTTGCTGACCGTCTCACCTGTGAAATAAGGCAGGCCTTCATAAGAATTCGTCCAAGGAGGGGTGACCATGTCCGATGCGATTGCCGGTGGAGGGAAGTCTAATCGGAGGGGCGCCCCTCCGCCGGACATCGTTGATCTTGTGCGTGTGGAAGACAGAATCTCATTTCTCTACTTTGAGCATTGCAAGATAAACCGTGCGGATAACGCGATAACCGTGCGAGATGGCGAGGGAACCGTCTACGTGCCCTCTGCTACCCTGAGTGTGCTCATGCTTGGGCCTGGCGCGTCGATGACGCATGACGCCATGACGATGCTGGGCGAATGTGGGGTGACCGTGGTGTGGGTAGGCGAGAGGGGCATTAGGATGTATGCCTTTGGGAAGCCGCTTACCCATTCGAGTGGGCTTCTCCAGGTCCAGGCCAGACTGGTGTCGAACACGCGAACTAGGCTCGCCGTCGCACGTAGGATGTATGGGATGAGGTTTCCCGGCGAGAGCGTGGGCCACCTCACCATGGGGCAGCTTAGAGGGCGCGAGGGCGTGCGCGTGCGTCGCGTATACAAGGAGTGGTCAGAGATAACCGGAGTGGAGTGGAGCCGTCGGACTTACAACCCCGATGACTTTGATGATGCGACGGAGATCAACAAGGCTCTATCCGCTGCCCACGTGTGCCTCTATGCCCTCGCTCACTCCGCAATCGTCGCCCTGGGGTGTTCTCCTGGCCTCGGGTTTGTTCACACCGGTCACGAGAGGTCATTTGTCTATGACATTGCCGACCTCTATAAAGCCGAGATTTCGATCCCCGTGGCATTTCAGACGGCTGCCGAGAAGCCTATGGATATTGGCGTTGAGACTCGTCGCAAGATGAGGAATGCGGTCTATGACCTCTCGATACTTCCAAGAATGGTAACCGACATCAAGAGCTTGCTGTTGGGCGAGATACCGGCGGAAGGCGCTGCCGACCTTGCGTCCGAGATGAACCATTTGGGCCTTTGGGATGAGAAGGAGGGGGAAGTCGCTGCCGGCAGATCATATGCGGAGCCGGAAGGTGGGGGAGGCGATTAGCGTGGTTGTGGTCGTGCTTACGGCGTGCCCCGTTGGCCTACGAGGAGATCTGACTCGATGGCTGCTTGAGGTTTCTCCGGGCGTATTTGTGGGGAACGTGTCCGCAAGGGTGAGGGATGGGCTTTGGGCGCGGATTCTTGCGATGGTGCGCAACGGCAGGGCAATTATGGTGTACTCGGCCAAGAACGAGCAGCATTTGGCATTCAAGACGTTTCAGCCTGACTGGCAACCGGTCGATTGCGAAGGAATCGAGCTGATAAAGAGACCTTTGGGGACCGATGGCGCCACGATGCTCGGCGTGCCGCAAAAGGGTTGGAGTAATGCGAGCAAGTATCGCTCAGCAAGGAGGTTCGGGGGATAGCCGCCTGGCAGCTGCTGCGTGCCACTGGTTCAGTGCTCCCTGACAACTGAATCCGTAATTGGGCGATGTGTTATAGTGCCGCAGGTCGTTAAGTGTGCTCCCCGCGTATGCGGGGATGATCCCGCTTCGCGTCCCTTGGCGTACTCTTCGCGTAGGTGCTCCCCGCGTATGCGGGGATGATCCCCACCACTCCCATCTCCCTCAGCACGCCGAGCAGTGCTCCCCGCGTATGCGGGGATGATCCAATGACGCGATGAGGGAGACCGACATGGAACTGAAGTGCTCCCCGCGTATGCGGGGATGATCCCTTGGCGTTGACCTCTGACGCGAGCTGCGCCATGTGCTCCCCGCGTATGCGGGGATGATCCCGGTTCGTCAACACGAGCGGCCTTCCGTCCCTGGGTGCTCCCCGCGTATGCGGGGATGATCCCGAAAAATCCGCCCCGTTCCCTCACGACGAGGAGTGCTCCCCGCGTATGCGGGGATGATCCTGGGAGGACCTGTAGATGTCAACGAAGCTCAGCGGTGCTCCCCGCGTATGCGGGGATGATCCCCGGTTGTTGACGCTCGCGAGGACCGCGCCCAGGTGCTCCCCGCGTATGCGGGGATGATCCACGGCGACAAGAACGGCGGGTACATCGCCATCCAGTGCTCCCCGCGTATGCGGGGATGATCCCCAGTCGCACGGCATCACGAGGGACAGACCGTCGTGCTCCCCGCGTATGCGGGGATGATCCCGTCGCGACGCTCTGGAACCGCGGGACGTCGACGTGCTCCCCGCGTATGCGGGGATGATCCCTACACCATGATCGATAACCTTAAGCTGGGCTAGTGCTCCCCGCGTATGCGGGGATGATCCCTTCGCGCCGCCGCTGGTCGCGCCGATGATGCCGTGCTCCCCGCGTATGCGGGGATGATCCCAGAACACCCCCGGGACGATTGTCCCAGGGGCAGTGCTCCCCGCGTACGCGGGGATGATCCCCAAACCGGACATTCTTCATAATGCCTGGAAACGTGCTCCCCGCGTACGCGGGGATGATCCCGATCGAGGGAAGGGGACGCGATGGACGAGACGGTGCTCCCCGCGTACGCGGGGATGATCCCCAAACCGGATACTTCTCATAATGCCTAGAAACGTGCTCCCCGCGTACGCGGGGATGATCCCGCCCCGGACGCCGAGAAGGCGTTCATCGTGGGGTGCTCCCCGCGTACGCGGGGATGATCCCGCCTGCATGGCGGGCACCAGGAACTGCGCGGAGTGCTCCCCGCGTACGCGGGGATGATCCCGCCGCCTCGGGCGTCATTCGCCCACCCCCTCGGTGCTCCCCGCGTACGCGGGGATGATCCCGACGTGGCCTGCTGCATGTACTGGTTTGCGCTGTGCTCCCCGCGTACGCGGGGATGATCCCTCACCCTGGATGGCAGGCGTATCGACCTTACCGTGCTCCCCGCGTACGCGGGGATGATCCTAGTGAGAAGAGCTGTCTGCCATATCTCATGTCAGTGCTCCCCGCGTACGCGGGGATGATCCCGTGTCCTCCATCGAGTCGTGGGCGCGGAACGTGTGCTCCCCGCGTACGCGGGGATGATCCCGCGGTCGCGAGGCACGCCGTCGACCACGCCCTGTGCTCCCCGCGTACGCGGGGATGATCCCGCCATCACTCGCCCCCGCCCTGCGCGTCATCCGTGCTCCCCGCGTACGCGGGGATGATCCCAGCGCCGCGACGATTCCAAAGACGGCAATGGCGTGCTCCCCGCGTACGCGGGGATGATCCCGACCACGTCCGCAACTTCCGCTACGTCACCGCGTGCTCCCCGCGTACGCGGGGATGATCCTACACACTGGTACCAAAGCACGCTCAGAACATGGTGCTCCCCGCGTACGCGGGGATGATCCGTGGTGGTGAGAGGACTGGTATCTCAAGAGGCGGTGCTCCCCGCGTACGCGGGGATGATCCCTTCACGCCGCCGCTGGTCGCGCCGATGATGCCGTGCTCCCCGCGTACGCGGGGATGATCCCTGGCCCATCACCTCCACGGTGACCTCGGCGCCGTGCTCCCCGCGTACGCGGGGATGATCCCTGGCCCATCACCTCCACGGTGACCTCGGCGCCGTGCTCCCCGCGTACGCGGGGATGATCCGTCCTGGTAGGTCTTTCCCATCAGATCCCTGGAGTGCTCCCCGCGTACGCGGGGATGATCCCGGGCGGGCTGGCCCCCGTCCAGCCGTGCCCGAGTGCTCCCCGCGTACGCGGGGATGATCCTGACGCGACGCAGAGATCCCATGCGCCGGCCACGTGCTCCCCGCGTACGCGGGGATGATCCCGCCTGCATGGCGGGCACCAGGAGCTGCGCGGAGTGCTCCCCGCGTACGCGGGGATGATCCCGCATCATGAGCATCCCAACCGGTGTAGCCATAGTGCTCCCCGCGTACGCGGGGATGATCCCCGCACCAACAGCTCGCCCGGCCTCAACTTCTTGTGCTCCCCGCGTACGCGGGGATGATCCCGCCACGCAGGAGCTGTATACCGAGGCGCTGAGGTGCTCCCCGCGTACGCGGGGATGATCCGGACATGATCCACAACAAACTCGGCGGGCTGATGTACTCCCCGCGTACGCGGGGATGATCCCCCCAATCTGCCCTCATGCGCCAAGCGCAGGAGGTGCTCCCCGCGTACGCGGGGATGATCCCATCGTGAAGTTCTGGCGCGATATGCCCATGATGTGCTCCCCGCGTACGCGGGGATGATCCCTGCGCGCCCGCGCACCGCTGCTGCAACGCCTGGGTGCTCCCCGCGTACGCGGGGATGATCCCACCGCGCGCCAGTGGAGGACGTTCTCCCGCGCCGTGCTCCCCGCGTACGCGGGGATGATCCCAACAACGACATTCGCGAGTTTTCCACGATATGGGTGCTCCCCGCGTACGCGGGGATGATCCCTGCGCCAAGTTGGTGGCCGCCGTGTCGGCGTCGTGCTCCCCGCGTATGCGGGGATGATCCTCCCACGTGCACGTCCATCGCGTTGCCGTACTGGGTGCTCCCCGCGTATGCGGGGATGATCCCGGGGTCCTTTCGAGGCGGCCAAGACGTGGCTCGGTGCTCCCCGCGTATGCGGGGATGATCCCCCCGGACGTGGAGAGGCAAGGCAGAGAGATACCGTGCTCCCCGCGTATGCGGGGATGATCCCCCGCGCGGGTCCTCCGGGATCCCGTCGACCCCGGTGCTCCCCGCGTATGCGGGGATGATCCACGTTGCCGAGCGGGCTGGCATTGTGAATACGCTGTGCTCCCCGCGTATGCGGGGATGATCCCGTCGCCCTGAGCCTCTCCAGCTCGGCGTCCGAGTGCTCCCCGCGTATGCGGGGATGATCCCTGAGCATCAAGCACGCGCCATGCGAGTCCGTAGTGCTCCCCGCGTATGCGGGGATGATCCCGACGTCTCCAACCGCTAGCGTCAAAGGCGCGGGTGCTCCCCGCGTATGCGGGGATGATCCTAACAAGCTGGCTGGGGTCCTCTCTAACTCTGGCGTGCTCCCCGCGTATGCGGGGATGATCCCAAGTGGGGCAAGGAGACCACGCTCGAGGCCCTCGTGCTCCCCGCGTATGCGGGGATGATCCTGAGGTCGTACAGAACGGCTTCGACGAAGGATGACAGTGCCGGATGGCGAGTCCGAGCGCGTGGATGGTCAAGATGGTCAATGGTGGGGATGGGGGCCTCCTGCTCCGGGCGATGGGGTGCGGGAACGAGGCGTGGTGTGGGGCACCGATGCAGCTGTACCTCCCCGGTTACTAGACGTGCTTGAGGTGCGGTAACGTGAAAGGACAGCTCGGTGTCCGAGAGGCCGATAAGATACCAGCATAAACGCTGCAGGATGCGGTTCTTGGTAACCTCGGGGGCCTGCGATGCAGAGGCTCATGGCTGCCGTCCGCCCCGTATTCTCTCTAGGGTACATACGGATGCGAGAGCCAGTCAGGGCGAGAGCGTTGGGGTGCTACCGCGTGAGGCTAGGCTCGGCGATGGGTTTCCTACGGCTGTTTGTTGAAGCATCCAGGGTTATACGCGAGCTTGGGCCATGTTTGCGAATTCGATGTCCTGTACTGCTGGAGGAGCGCCACCCTGACGCCGCAAATGACGCGCGGAAGCCCGGAAGTGAGCGGGTCGGCGGGCCGCGCGGGGCCCCGGCGGAGCCGGACCGGCCGCCCCGCCACCCGCGAGCGGGCAGCCAACAGGGAAAACGCTGGCGCGGCCCCCACGCGCGGCGCGCCTCGCCGCGCGGGCAGCGGGTCGCACAAGAAAATAACGCTCACATCCGGACTTCTGCGCGTCATCCGGGCGCTTCTTGTTGCGCGCGGAGCGCTTGATGGCGCAGTGGCCACGCGCCCCGCCGCGCTGCGGGCGCGATCGGGCTGCAGCTCAGTCACGGCTCGCGTGCACTGCTGCCGCAGCCTATACGCACCGCTGCCGCGACCCGCGTGCGCTGTCACCACAACCCGTCTGCGCCCGCCGACTCGGTCCCCGCCCCTCTCTAAAATGGCGCTATGCTACCAATGAGCTTGAATGATGCTGCCCGCCCCTCCCAAAGGAGACCGGCCATGGACGTACTCGCACGCGTTGACGCTGCTTGGCAGGCTCACCGCACAGACCCCATCGCGCTTGAGCGGGCACTTCTTTCTCTGCGTGACGAGGTGGCGCTCTCCTGTGGCACGGCCTCGTCGGAATACGTGACGCTCTGCAACGAGCTCGGCTCGTTCTACCGCTCCCGCGGAAACTACCAGTGCGGCGAGGCCTCATTTAGTGCCGCGCTTGCGGGGATCGAGGCGCTGGCCGGTCGCAGCGATGCCTATGCCACCTGCCTGGATAACCTCGCGGAGCTCTACCGCCTTGATGGCCGTTTGGACGAGTGTGCCGCCGCCCTCGCCGAGGCGTCCGCGCTCTTCTCGGACGCCCACTCGCTCGAATACGCCGCCTGTCTCAACTACCAGGGGCATCTTTGCATGGCGCGGCGCGACCCCACCGGTGCCCGCATGCGATACCAGGAGGCTCTCGCCATAGTGCGCGAGAACGGCTCTCCGGCCTTTGAGCTCTCCACGGCCTTTGCCAACGTGGCGAGCGCCCTCATGGAGGAGGGCAACCTTGCCGATGCCGCCCGCCATCTCGATGCCGCCTGCGACCTCTATCGCAACGGATCGCTTCGCCACGGCCCCCACTATGTCTCGCTCCTCAACTCCCTGGCCACGCTGTACGACCGCATGGGAGACGTGGCGGCTGCGCGTGCGCCCTACGGAGAAGTGCTCGATAGCCTGGAGTCGGGCGTTCCCGTGAACCCGGACGATGCGCGCGCGGCCCTGGCGAATGCAGCCTCTTTCTTCTCGCGTACCGCAGACTCCCAGGGCACCGCTCGCGTCGAGGCCCTGCGCAAAGCCCTCACGCAGTAGCGGGGGCCATGAGGTCTTCCGCGCGGAGCTCGCCATCCCTGATGCGGGAGTTCACCTCGACGGCCTGGGCGACAAGGAATCCGTCATCACTCTGGGAGAGCCCTTCGTCCTGCAACGCCTCCACCAGCACGTGGCAGGCACGCTCAATCTCCCCCTCGGCCAGCCCAACGTTGCCTGCGCGCCACGCGGCCAGCGCCGCTTCGAGTGCCTCCCGAACCCCATGACCCACCGGACCCAACGCGACAAGCCCGTGCGACGCCCACTTGTAGAACGGTGCGTAGCGGCGCGAGAGCGCGTAAGCCGCGTGCGTTGCGGCCTCCGAGAAGCGCGCAAGGCACGAGAGCGCGGCAAGGTCCTCCCCGCGGCGGGCCTGTCGACCAAAGTTGTACTGCCCGGCCTGGGCGGCGATGAGGCAGTCGTGCGCAATGAGCTTGAGTCGCAGGTCGTCGGGGTAGTAGGCGAGAAGTCGTCGCCGCACGCGCGTGAAGCGTCCACTGGTGTCGAGGAAGACCTCCCCGTTGGTGGCCGTGGCAAGCGCGCGCTCGGGGATGCGCCGCCACTCGTCGACGGTCGATGGCAGTCCCGGCGTGCCCAGCAGCCACACGTAGAAGCCGTCGACGGGGAAGACCCCCATGCGCCTCTCGCCCATGCGCTCAGAGCTGTTGTCGCGCGGCGGAAAGCCGGCAAAGCCACGCGAGGCAATTGCTCGGTAGCGCTCCTCCAGCGCCTTGCCTGCGTTGTTCCAGTCTGTCGGATCGAGCCACACGCAGTAGCCCGGGCCCCAGTCGTGGTCACGCGACGCCTCGTCGTCAAAGCCCAGGCACTCGGAGCCCGCGCCCACAAGGCCCGCCGCCATGTGATCGCGCAGGCCCTCGTATCCATCCGAGAGAAGCTCGTCCACCGTTGCCTCGAAGAATGCCCGCGACAGGGCAAGCCCCGTCGCGGGCGCATCCGTGCCTTCCCGCATCGCGGCGGTCCTAGTCGCAGCAGCCACAGCAGCCAAAGGAGACCTCGAACTCCGGATCGAGGCCCTGTTCGGACATGGTGCCCTTCGCAATGGCCTCGTCGGCGGCCGCTAGGCTGGGATAGCCGTAGGCACGCGCCTCCTCGGCAGCCACGTGCTCTTGCAGGTTCACGCCCCTCTCCGCAGCGGAGCGATAGTGGCCGAGAAGCACGCGCAGCGTGCGTTCGGAGTAGGTGGAGAGCTCGCCGCGGGAGTATGTCTCGATCGAGGTAACCTCGGGCGTGTCCTCGCTGCTGCGTATGGGACGCCCCCTTCCCGCAAAGTGCGGGTACGCTGTCGCCAGCTGCTTTGCCCAGCCAAGCTCGATCTCTACGATCCGCTCGATAAGGGCGCGCTTCTCGGCGGGGACTTCCGGCACGGAATCGCGGATTGCCTCGAACTCCTCCGGGTGGGTCGAGGCCATCATGTAGGCGTACTTCTCGGCAATGGGGTTCCTGCCAGCCTGGATGGCGTCCGCAAGGTCGTCGGCATAGGAGTCGAGCGCCTCGTCCGGCCAGGCGTCAAACTGCGCGCGACGCATGGCCGAGAAGGTATTGGGCATGTCTTGGCAATCCGCCCGGCCCCCAACGTTTTGCACCGCCTGGAACAGCTCCCACTCGGCAAGCACGATGTTGCCGATGACCTCGTCCCGCTCCGCCTTCTCGTATGCCATGCCCGCTCCCCTCGCCTCGCGCAAATTGCCTGACACTCCACCAATAGCAGCCGGGCTAGGCGGACGGGAACCCTATTCGGGGAGAGGCGACGTTTGCCGGGCGAGGGGACAGGCGGCTCTGCGAGCGACCTACTCTAGCTCGCGGGTGCCGGTCCACAGCTGCCAGTACTCGCCGCGCTGCGCGAGCAGCTCCTCGTGGGTCCCGCGCTCGACAATGCGGCCATGCTCGAGCACCATGATCGCGTTGGCGTTGCGGACGGTGGAGAGCCGGTGGGCTATCACGAAGACCGTGCGGCCGCGCATGAGGGCGTCCATCCCCCGCGCGATGAGCGCCTCGGTGCGGGTGTCCACGCTCGAGGTCGCCTCGTCCAGGATGAGGACGGGAGGGTCGCTCACGGCCGCCCGCGCGATGGCTATGAGCTGGCGCTGCCCCTGGCTGAGGTTTGCGCCGTCGGCCGTGACCAGCGTGTCGTAGCCATGCGGCAGGCGCGAGATGAATGAGTCGGCGTTGGCTACGCGCGCGGCGTGGCGCACCTCCTCGTCGGTCGCGTCGAGCTTGCCAAAGCGGATGTTGTCGGCGATGCTCCCGCGGAAGAGGTGGGTGTCCTGCAACACGATGCCCAACGACGAGCGAAGCGACGCCTTGCCCATGTCGCGCACGTCGATGCCGTCGTAGGTTATCTTGCCCGAGCGCACGTCATAGAAGCGGTTGATGAGGTTCGTGATGGTGGTCTTGCCCGCTCCCGTGGAGCCGACGAAGGCGATCTTCTGTCCGGGCTTCGCAAAGAGCGAAAGGTCGGCAAGAACCGTCTGGCCCTCGTCGTAGCCAAAGGTGACGTCGTGGAAGCGCACGTCGCCGGCGAGGGGGACCGTTGTCCCGTCCTCCCGGCGCCACTGCCAGCCCTCGGCGCCGGCCGCCATGCGGCGGGCGGCGTCTGCGGCTGTGCTTCCTGAGGGAAAGCCGCTCCCGCCTGCGTTGCCCTCCTCGCCCGTGCGCTCCAGCTTGACCGCGCCATCGTCCCTCTCGGCGGGCTCCTCCATCACCGAGAAGACCCGCTCGGCACCGGCAAGCGCCGTGAGCATGAAGTTGCCCAGCTGGGTCAGCTGGTTTATGGGCATGGCCGCCTGGCGGACAAAGACCAGGTAGCTGGCAAGGCTTCCCACGCCCATGTGGCCCGCCATGGCCAGCGCCGCTCCCACGACGGCCACCACGGCATAGTTGGTGTACGAGATGGCCACCGTCGCGGGCACCATCGTGGAGGCGTAGGCCTGGGCCCCGGTGCCGCTCGCTCGCAGGTCCTCGTTGAGGGAGCGGAAGCCCTCGAGGTTCTCGTCCTCGTGGTTGAAGACCTTCACGACCTTCTGGCCGGCGATCATCTCCTCCACGTAGCCGTCGAGCGCCCCCAGGGTGCGCTGCTGCTGCGAGAAGAGCCGCTTGGAGCGCCTGCCCGAGAAGCGCACGTAGAGCACGATGACCGCGTCGCAGGCGAGCGTGATAAGCGTGAGCCTCCAGTCCAGGACCAGCAGAAGCGCGATGGTCCCCACGGTCTGGATGGCCGCCTGCACCATGTTGGCGAAGCCGTTGTTGAGCGCCTCCGAGATGGTGTCCACGTCGTTTGTGAAGTAGCTCATCACGTCGCCGTTGCGCGTGCGGTCGAACCACGAGAGGGGCAGCGTCTTGATGTGCTCGAAAAGGTCGCGCCTAATGTCGAAGACCACGCGCTGCGCCGCGCGGACCATGGTCTGGGTGTAGCCCACGCTTGCGGCCACGCCGACGGCGTAGATGGCAGCCGTCCACGCGACGAGCCGGGCGAAGCGTGCCCAGTCGCCCGCTCCCACGGCGTCGACCACCGGCTTGATCATGTACGTCCCGACGAGGTTGGCCCCGCCCGTCATGCAGACCAGCACGGCCACGGCCAGAAGCTGCCAGCGCGCGTGGCCAAGGTATGTGACGAAGCGCCTCAGCGTGTGGCGCAGGTCCTTGGGGCCTGCCGGAGTTCCGCCTCTATCGGGCATCGGGGGCCTCCTTCCCGGTCGGGGTCGCAGGGGTCTCGGTGGTCTCGACTGCGGCTGCGCGTGCGGTCGCGCCCGCGTCGGTGTCGCGGCCGTCGGTCGCGCCGCCCGCCCCGGCCGCGCCTGCCCCGGCCGCGCCTGCGGCGCCCGCCCCGGCCATGCCGCCCACCTGCGACTCGTAGAGCTCTCGATAGATGTCATCCGTCCGCATGAGCTCCTCGTGCGTGCCAGTCGCATGCACGCGCCCGTCCTCGAGGACCACGATCTGGTCGGCATCCATGACCGAGGCCACACGCTGGGCGATCACGACCTTCGTGACGTCCGCCAAGCGCGTCAGGCTCTCGCGGATGCGGGCGTCGGTCGTCATGTCGCATGCGGACGTCGAGTCGTCGAACACCAGCACGCGCGGGTGCTTGAGCAGCGTGCGTGCGATGCAGAGGCGCTGCTTCTGGCCGCCGGAGACGTTGCCGCCGCCGTGGCCCAGGTCCGCGTCGAGCCCACCGATGCGGCCCAGGAACTCGTCGGCGCAAGCCAGACGGCAAGCGTGGAGAAGCTCGTCGTCCGTCGCCGTGGCGTCGCCCCAGCGCAGGTTGTCGCGGACGGTGCCCGTAAAGAGCACGTTCTTCTGGAGCACGACGCCCACGCCGTCGCGGAGCGCCTTGAGGTCGTATTCGCGCACGTCGTGCCCGCCCACCTCGACGCTGCCGGAAGTGACGTCGTAGAGGCGCGCCATGAGCTGCACGAGCGAGGTCTTGCCCGATCCCGTGGCACCGAGCACGCCTACGGTGGAGCCAGCGGGAAAGTGCAGGCTCACGTGCGAGAGGACGTCCTTCTCGGCCGTGGGCGAGTACCTGAAGCTCACGTCGCGAAACGCGACCTCGCCCGTGCCCACGCGGCCAATGCCATGCGTGGGACTCTTGATGGCGGGCCTCTCGCGCAGCACCTCGCCCACGCGGTGGATGCTCGTGACGGCCCGCGCCAGAAGGAGGAACACGTTCGAGATCATCATCAGCGAGTTCATGATGAGCAGGACGTAGCTCATGAAGCCGGTGAGCGTGCCCACCCCCATCTCGCCCGCCATGATCATCTGGCCGCCGAACCACAGGAGTGCCACGCTAGCCACGTTCATCGAGAGCGTGAAGACGGGCGTGTTGATCACGGCGGTCCTGAAGGTGCGCGTGGCGGCGTTGGCCAGGCGGGCGTTGACCTTGTCGAACCGTTCGGCCACGTAGCCCTCGCGTACATAGGCCTTGATGGCGCGTATCGCCACGAGATCCTCCTGAAGGGCGTCGTTGAGCTGGTCCATCGCGTGCTGCATGGATCCGAAGAGCGGCGCCACGCGGTGTACGATGAGCGCGAGGGCGCAGGCCAGCGCGGGCAGGATCACAAAGAAGACCACGGCAAGCCTCGAGCTCATGGTGCAGGCGATGACAAGGCCGCACACGAGCATGACCGGCCCTCTCAGCAGCGGGCGAAAGCCCATCACGAGGGCGTTCTGTATCACGGTGAGGTCAGTGGTCATGCGCGTGACCAGGGAGGACGTGTCGAAGTCATCGAGGTTCGAGAAGGAGAAGCCCTGCACGTGGGCGTACTCCGCCTCGCGCAGACCGGCGCCAAAGCCCATGGCGACCTCGGCCGAGAAGCGCGCGTAGCCCATGCCCAGGGCACCGGCGACGGCCGCCAGCGCGACCATGCGGGCGCCGAGCGCAAGGACGAGCCCCATGTCGCCAGTGGCCACGCCCACGTCGACGATGCCCGCCATCACGAAGGGGATGCAGAGCTCGAGCGCGGCCTCGACGAAGGCGCAGAGGGCGGCGAGCGCGAACTGCCGGCGGTAGGGCCTGAGGTAGCGGGAGACGAGGGCGAGGTCACTCATCGCGCGCCTCCTCGGGGGTCGTGTCGCGCGCGGGGACCGCAGCGCGGCGGGCCGCCGCGGGGCCGCGGGACGCGCAGGCGCTGGTGGCGGTGAGGTTCGCGTGAATGCGCTCGAGGAGTCCCGCGAGGGTCGCGCGCTCCTCGGCCGTGAGTCCGGCGAGCATGGCGCTCTGCTCGCCGTCGCAGATGTCGTCCCAGGCGGCGAGGGCGTCGTGGCCGCCTGCCGTGAGCTCCACGGCCTTTGTGCGGCGATCCCGTCCGCGCCCCGTGCGCACGAACCCCGCCTGCAGGAGCAGGTCGAGCATGCGCGAGATGGCGGCGTCGCCCACCTCGAAGTACGCCGCCATCTCGTGTTGGGTGCTCGTGCCGTGGACGGCCAGGTAGGCGAGGAGCTTGGGCTGGCCGGGACCAAGGCCCAGGCGCGCCATGCGCGGGCGCAGGTAGTTCGTCTGCGCGTGATAGGCGCGGTAAAGCAGCATGTGCATGTCCTCGAGGGAACGTCCCTCTTGCTCCATGGGCAACCATTCCCAGATGAGACAAGGGAGCTCCCTTGTCTCTTGACTTGTCAAGTAATCGTTCTCAGCGTATCGCGGAGCGGGGGGAGCGAGCGCCGCCGATGGCGGACGTCACAAAGTTGACGCATCAAGAGTTCGGGGAGCCCGAGGGCTCGGCCTGCCCATGGACGCCGCAGCGTCCCTCGAGCCGCCCCTCGCCGAGACGTGGTAGGGTTGGGCCATACGTCTCGGCCCAAAGCCAGCCTGCGAGGAGAGCCCATGCGCGTGCCCAAGCTCATTGCCAGCGACATCGACGGCACCATGCTCGTCAACTGGGCGCCGCGTTTCTCTCCGCAGATGCTGGGGCTCGTCGAGCGCATCGTGGACTCGGGAATCGTCTTTGTCCCCGCGACCGGCAGGCAGTACACCAACCTGCGGCGGCTCTTCTCGCCCGTTGCCGACCGCATCCAGTATGTATGCGAGAACGGCGCGCTTGCCATTGCGGACGGCGAGCTGGCGTACCGGGCCACGATGGATGGCGGCCTCGCCCGCGAGATCATCGAGGACATGCTGGCCGACCCTGGCTGCGAGCCCGTGGTCTCGGGGATGCGGACGGTCTACGTGCGCACTGGCGCGCCGGAGCTGGTGGACCACCTCACCAACGTGACCGGCTACGACGTGACCGAGCTGGATGACGTCACGGACATGCCGGAGCCGTTCATGAAGGTCTCGGCGTACTGCACCGACGGCGTCCCGCGCGAGAGGCACTGGCACGAGCGCTTTGGCGGGCGCTGCGCGGTCAAGGTCTCGGGCCTGCAGTGGCTTGACCTGGTGCCGAACGGCGTCGACAAGGGCGTTGCCCTGGCTGCGCTGGCCGAGCGCCTGGGGATTGCGCCCGAGGACTGCATGGCGTTTGGCGATGCCGAGAACGACGTGGAGATGCTCGAATGGGTGGGCTGCCCCATAACGATGGAGACGGCGCAGCCGTCGGTGCTGCCGCTGGGGCGCTATCGCACCGACACCGTCGAGCGCGCGTTCGAGCGCATCCTCGACGGACGTGGCTTCGAGTGGTAGGGGGCGGGCCCCGTGTGGCAGATGCCCAGCTCACGCGCCCGGATTCGCCACCCGTCCCACATTTCGTCGTTACATTATGAACATGATGACGTAATGTCAGTACCGTGTAATCTACCAGCGAGAACACCATGTTTGGTTGCATCGGGTATGATGCTTGCGCCAACAATCGAAAGGTGACGCCTACATGGTCAGCTTCCCTCAGTTTGTCGCAGCCGTCCAGACCAACCCGTTCCTTGCCTTGGTCATGGTCTTGGTCATCGGGACCATCTTCGTGAACGGCGCGACGGATGCCGCGAACGCCATCGCCGAGCCCGTGGGCACGCGCGCCATCGGCGTCAACCAGGCCATCGTCATGAGCGTGGTGTGCAACTTTGTGGGCCTTGTCGGCATGACGCTCATCTCCACCGCCGTCGCCAACACCATGAGCGGCATGGTCGACTTTGGCGGTGATGCCCACGCCGCCCTCATCGCCCTTGCGGCGGCGACTGTGGGCATCGTGACCTGGGCTTCCATTGCCTGGGTCTTTGGCATCCCCACCTCCGAGAGCCATGCCCTCATCGCCGGCCTCACCGGTGCCGCGCTGGCCGTACAAGGCGGCTTCGGGGGCGTGAACATGGGCGAGTGGGTCAAGGTCGTCTACGGCCTGGTGCTCTCGACGGTCCTGGGCTATGGTGCCGGCTGGGTCATCGCCAAGGCCATCCCCATCATCTTCCGGCAGGCGGACCGGCGCCGCATGAACAGCATCTTCAAGAAGTGGCAGGTCGTCGGTGCCGCTGGCATGGCCACCATGCACGGCGCCCAGGACGGCCAGAAGTTCATGTCCACCGCCATGATGGCCGTGCTCCTCTCGCAGGGCGTGTCGATCGACGGTGCGCAGTTCCCGCTCTGGATCGAGATCATCTGCGCTGCGGCCATGGCCATCGGTACCGCCATCGGCGGCAAGCGCATCATCAAGAAGGTCGGCATAGAGATGGTCTCGCTCGAGCAATACCAGGGCTTCGCCGCCTCGGTGAGCGCCACGGCGTCGCTGCTCATCGCCACCCTTACGGGCCTGCCCGTCTCGACCACCCACACGTCGACCGCCGCCATGATGGGCGCCGGCGCGGCAAAGAACGTCCGCTCCGTCAATTGGGGCGTTGCCAAGGAGATGGTCCTTGCCTGGGTCTTCACGTTCCCCGGCTGCGGCCTCATTGGATACCTGCTCACCAAGCTCTTCCTCGTCGTGTTCTAAGGAGAACCCATGGCCCGTGCAAAGAAAGAGGACATCTTCTACACCCTGCTCAAGGACTTCGCCGCCCGCGTCGAGGACGCGGCCGTGGAGTACGTGAAGATCATCGCGGACTTCCCCGAGACCACGTCCGAGATTCCACAGGTGAAGGTCTACGAGAACAAGTGCGACGAGAAGGTCAAACACATCATGGAGGAGCTCTACTCGTCCTTTGTGACGCCCATCGAGCGCTCGGACATCAACGACCTCGCGCTGGCCATGGACGACATCGTGGACTACATGAACGCCATCGCCTCCGGGCTGGACCTCTTCAACGTGAACGAGATGCGCAAGGAGGGGCCGCAGATGGCCAGCCTCACGCTGACGGCCGTCAGGGACATCCACGTGATGATCGACCACCTGCCCGACTACAAGAAGGATCCGCTGGTCATGGAGAAGGCCATCGCCGTGGGCCACATCGAGGACGAGGGCGACCTGGTCTACCAGAACGCGCTGCGCCGACTCTTCCTGGAGGAGCCCAACGGCCGCTACACCGTCACGTGGACGCGCCTCTTCGACCAGATGGAAGACCTGCTGGATGCATGCGACAACACTGCCGGTGTAGTGCGCTCCGTGGTGCTCAAGGGCGCGTAGGGCCGTTTCCCCCTCGCACCAGGCGCGCTTCGGGCGGCTGCCGTCCCGCTTGCGTGGGCGACGGCCGCTTTCTGCGGCGCTTCGCTATGCCGTGCGCGGCGTTCGTGCGTCAAGAGGCCCTTTGTCGCACATTTTTTCCGGAATCTGCATCGAACTGCCCTTCATGACACGTAGTTTGGGTGCCCGCCGACGTACCCTTTGCTACATGTTGTGTATCAAGTATTTACTACAACAATATGCTGTGCCTACCGGCCTTCTGATACGAGGGACGTTTCCAAAACCGCGTGTAATGTAGGGCAGTACGATGCATCTGGGGCTCATGTTTGTGTAAAGACGGCCACTTCGATGCAGGCCCAACGGTCTCCCGCCCCATTGGGCGGCCGGGCAAGCGCCTCGCGCGGCCGGCTCTCCTAAAGGCGGCTTTGGGATCAGCCGTATCATGCTCCTTTGAAAACTGTCTTGTCAGATGGCAAGACAGAGTGCCATACTGTCGCACCAGTGGCCGTGCCAACCAAGGGGGCATCGTGGAGGAAGACCAATCAAGGGGCAAAGGCGCGCTTGCCGAGAAAGTCGAGCGTCTCAAACGCGAGAGGGGCGCCGTGGTCCTCGCGCACTACTACGTCCCCGCCGAGACGCAGCGCCTTGCGGACTACGTGGGCGACTCGTTCTACCTGGCGCGCTTGGCAAAGACCCTTGATGCGCCGGTCATCGTGCTGTGCGGCGTATCGTTTATGGCCGAGAGCGTGAAGCTTTTGAACCCCGCGCGCCGCGTCCTCATGCCGGAGCCCGCCGCGGACTGCCCCATGGCCCACATGGTGCGCCGCGAGGACGTCGACCGCGTCCGCGCCGACGTGCCCGACCTTGCCGTCGTGGCCTACGTCAACACCACGGCCGAGATCAAGCGCTGGGCCGACGTTTGCGTGACGTCCTCGAACGCCGTCAAAGTGGTGCGCGAGCTGCCCGAGAGGAACGTCCTCTTCATCCCCGACATGAACCTTGGTCGCTATGTGGCCGAGCAGGTGCCCGAGAAGCACGTGATCTTAAACCGCGGCTATTGTCCCACGCACCATAAGATCGGCGTCGCCGCGGTCGAGGCGCTGGAGCTGGCTCACCCGGACGCCTTGGTCCTGGCGCATCCCGAGTGTACGCGCGAGGTGCTCGACGAGGCGGACTTCATAGGCTCCACCAAGCAGATCATCGAGCGCATCGCCACGGGTGGGGAGCGCGAGTTCATCGTGCTCACCGTGGTGGGCATCGCGGCCGAGATAGCGCGTCGCACCGAGGGCCAGGGCAAGCGCGTCTTCTTCCCCGAGCCCGCACCCGCGTGCCCCAACATGGCCATGGTCACGCCCGAGAAGCTCCTGGCCTGCCTGGAGGGCATGACGGGGGAGATCGCGCTGCCCGAGGAGCCGAGGCGGGCCGTCGAGCCGCTCGAGCGCATGCTTGAGCTGGCGGGGAGGTGAGAGGCATGGGGCGCGCTACCATGGCAGAGGTGTCGGCTCAGGCGGAGGAGGCCGCCGTGTCTTCGCAGCCGCAGCCCCTTGCGAGCGACGTGGTCATCGTGGGCTGCGGCGTGGCCGGACTCTACGCGGCGCTCAACCTTCCGCGCGGGCTGCGCGTGACCATGATCTGCAAGGAAGACCTTGAGAGCTGCGACTCGATGCTCGCGCAGGGCGGCATCTGCGTGATGCGCGACCACGACGACTACGACTCGTGGTTTGACGACACCATGCGCGCGGGCCACGGCGAGTGCCGCGCGAGCAGCGTGGACGCCATGATCTGGTCGAGCCGGGACGTGGTCTCGGACCTCGTGCGCCTTGGCGTGGAGTTCGACCGCTCGCCCGACGGCGGCTACGACTACACCCGCGAGGGCGCCCACTCGCGCCCGCGCATCCTCCATCACGCCGACGTCACCGGCAAGGAGATCACGACCAAGCTCCTGGCGCAGGCGCGCCTGCTCTCCAACGTGGAGATCCGCGAGCACGTGTGCATGGACGACCTCGTGGTCGAGGACGGCGCCTGCGCGGGCATCGTGGCGCACGACGCGCGCGGGGGGCACCTCGAGCTGCGGGCGCGCGACGTCATCCTCGCCACGGGCGGCGTCGGAGGCCTCTACGAGCGCTCGACCAACTTCCCCTGCCTCACGGGCGACGGCTGCCGTGTGGCGGCGGCCCATGGCGTGACGCTCGACCACATGGACTACGTGCAGATCCATCCCACCTCGCTCTACAGCGAGAAGCCCGGTCGCGCCTTCCTCATCTCCGAGAGCTGTCGCGGCGAGGGTGCCGTCCTCCTCAACGCCGCCGGCGAGCGCTTCTGCGACGAGCTTTCGCCCCGTGACGTGGTCTCACGCGCCATATCCGACCAGATGGAGCGCGAGGGCTCCCGCTATGTGCGCCTCTCGTTCGAGCGTGTGCCCAAAGGCGTCATCCGCGGACACTTCGCCCACATATGGCGGCGCTGCCTCGAGGAGGGCTACGACATCTGCCGCGAGCCCATCCCGGTGGTGCCCGCGCAGCACTACCTCATGGGCGGCATCCACGTGGGAGACAACTCCGAGACCAGCCTTCCGCACCTCTATGCGGCGGGCGAGACAAGCTGCAACGGCGTACACGGCGCAAACCGGCTGGCGAGCAACTCGCTCCTCGAGAGCCTCGTCTTCTCCCGGCTCGCCGCGCGAGACATCGTGAGAGAAAGGCATGCCGCATGAACTCGGTGACACTCAGGCTCCAGGCCGAGCCGCTGATCCTCTCGGCCCTTCGCGAAGACATAACCAGCGAGGACGTCACCACGGCGTCCGTGATAGGGGAGGAGGCCGTAGGCGAGGTGCGCCTCATCGCCAAGGAGGACGGCGTCATTTGCGGGCTGGACGTGTTCGCGCGCACCTTCGGGCTTCTGGACCCCGCGGCCACCTGCCGGTTCTCGGTCGAGGAGGGGGCAGACGTCGCCGCCGGGCAGGATCTGGGCTGCGTGCGCGCCCACGTGCGGGCGCTCCTCTCAGGCGAGCGGGTGGCGCTCAACTTCCTGCAGCGCATGAGCGGCATCGCCACGGCGGCGCGGAGAATGTCGGCGCTCTTCGCGGGCACGCGCACGCGCCTTGTGGACACGCGAAAGACCTGCCCCAACATGCGCGTCTTCGAGAAGGAGGCCGTGCGCGTGGGTGGTGCCGGCAACCACCGCTACAACCTCTCCGATGGCGTGCTTCTCAAGGATAACCACATCGACGCGGCAGGCGGGGTGGCCAACGCGGTGGTGGCCGCGCGTGCGCATGCGCCCTTCGTGCGCAAGATCGAGGTCGAGGTCGAGACGATCGAGCAGGTCCGCGAAGCGGTTGCCGCGGGCGCAGACATCGTCATGCTCGACAACATGGGCCTGGACGCCATGCGCGAGGCCATCCGCGTGATCGATGGCGCCGCCGAGGTGGAGGTCTCGGGCAACGTCACGATGGAGCGCGCGGCCCGTCTCGCCGACCTGGGCGTGGACTACGTCTCCTCGGGCGCGCTCACCCACTCCGCGCCCATCCTCGACCTCTCGCTCAAGCACCTCACCGTGACCTCGAATCCATGCTAGGCTGGGTGCATGGGCGGAGAAGATCGCAGGGCAAAGATCGTGGCGCTCCTCGGCAGTGCCGGGGCAGCCGTCTCCGGTGGCAGGCTGGCGCGCGAGCTTGGCGTGAGCCGGCAGGTCATCGTGCAGGACGTGGCGCTCCTCAGGTGCGGCGGCGTCGAGGTGGAGTCCACCCACCGCGGCTACGTGCTGCGCAGGCGCGCCATGCCGCGCCGCATCTTCAAGGTGCGGCACGGCGAGGAGCAGGTGGAGGACGAGCTCAACCTGATCGTCGATCTCGGCGGGACCGTGGAGGACGTGGTGGTGAACCATCGCACCTACGGCGTGATCTCCGTGCCGCTCAACGTCTCGAGCCGCCGCGACGTGGCGCGTTACCTGGCGGACATCGCGTCGAGCAGGTCGACGCCCCTCTCGCGCGTGACCTCCGGCTACCACTTCCACCACGTGAGCGCCCCCTCCGAGGAGGTCCTGGATGAGATTGGCGCAGCGTTGGGAAAGCGGGGGTATCTGGTGGACCGCCTGCCGTACGAGACCGTCGAGTGAGGCAAGGGGACGGTCCCTCGTCTCATTGTTACAAGCTACGCACTGATTACGGCCATCCGGTCTCGCCGTCCTACCCTGATAAGGCACATGCCTGCATCTGCGCGCGAGTCGGATGAGAGGGGAATGCCAATGGAGAAGAAGGACATCGACTGGGGCAGCCTCGGGTTTGCCTATATGCCCACCGACTACAGCTACGTCTCGAACTACAAGAATGGCGCCTGGGACGAGGGTGCGCTCACGCCCGACCACACCGTCACGCTCTCCGAGTGCGCGGGGCTCCTCCACTACTGCCAGGAGGTCTTCGAGGGCCTCAAGGCCTATACCACCAAGGACGGTGACATAGTCTGCTTCCGTCCGGACCAGAACGCCGGGCGCATGCACGACTCTGCGGAGCGCATCTGCATGCCGCCGTTTCCCAAGGACCGTTTCGTGAAGGCCGTCGAGGAGGTCGTCAGGGCGAACGCGGCCTACGTCCCGCCCTTCGGCTCCGGCGCCACCCTCTAC
Organism: Coriobacteriaceae bacterium; assembly: GCA_004557505.1. Lineage (GTDB taxonomy): Bacteria > Actinomycetota > Coriobacteriia > Coriobacteriales > Atopobiaceae > Tractidigestivibacter. Next base: position 139,680 of record SFGZ01000004.1, read on the forward strand.
ATCCGTCCGTTCATGTTCGCGACCGGAGACGTCATCGGCGTGAAGCCCGCAACCGAGTACCAGTTCCGCATCCTCGTGACGCCCGTCGGTCCGTACTACAAGGGCGGCGTGCATCCCGTCAAGTTGCAGGTCTCCAAGTTTGATCGCGCGGCACCCCACGGCACCGGCAACATCAAGGCCGGCCTCAACTACGCCATGAGCCTCTATCCCAGCGTCGAGGCGCATTCCAAGGGCTATGCGGACAACATGTTCCTCGACCCCAAGACCCGCACCTACGTCGAGGAGTCCGGCGGCGCCAACATCCTCTTCGTCAAGGGGGATGGCACCCTCGTCGTGCCGCAGTCCCTCACCGACTCCATCCTCCCCTCCGTCACGCGCCGCTCGCTGGTCGACGTGGCCGAGAAGATGCTGGGCATGAGGGTCGAGCAGCGCCCTGTCAAGTTCCAGGAGATTCTGGACAACGAGTTCGTCGAGGCCGGCATGTGCGGCACCGCCGCCGTCATCTCGCCCGTGGGCGAGGTCGACAGCGACGACGTCCGCTACGTCTTCAAGAGCGGCATGGAGAACGTGGGGCCCGTCATGAAGGAGCTGCGCGAGACGCTTACCGGCATCCAGTCCGGCGAGGTCGAGGATCGGTTTGGGTGGGTCCACAAGATCTGCTAGTCACCCGCTACGGGGGTTCGGGGGTCCTGTTCCCTACGAGACGTGCGCTTTGCGGAACTTCTCTTTGGGAACAGGGCCCCCGCCGTATCCGGGGAGCTGGCAGGGACTCCGGGCGAGACGTGCGCCTGCGCGGACCCTCTCCGGGCCACACCGGTGGCCCGGCTTCGAGCCCGTGCCCATTTCGAGTGCGGCCGGGGTGCAGCGCAGGGCCGCTCAGACAGGCGGCGCGACCGTTTCTGGCCACGCTAATTGACCAGAAAAAAATATCTGGTCAATTAGCGATCTCGATTGGTGTCTAAGTATGCATTCGAGAAGGTTACGGCTACCACCAGGGAACGAGTGGAACGATTGCCCATGGACGCGTTCCGGGAGACGCTTGCCAACGCTCACCTCTTGCCTGGCCGCAGGTCCCGTGCCCTTCTCGGCACAAAAAAGTCCCCCGGCGACAAGGGCCGCCGAGGGACCCAAGGCTGCGTCAGCAGCCAGACCTACTTCTTGGCCTTGCCCTGGTTGGCAACGGCGTTGATCTTTGCCTCGATGGTGGCGGGGTCGCCGATGTAGTGCTTGTCGAGGATGTTCCAGTCCTTGTCGAAGGTGTAGGAGCAGGGGACGCCTGTGGGGATGTTGACCTTGAGGATCTCCTCGGGAGTGAGGTGCTCGAGCTGCATCACGAGGGCGCGCAGCGAGTTGCCGTGGGCGGCGATAAGGACGCGCTTGCCGCTCTCCAGCTGCGGCTTGATCTCCCGCTCGAAGTACGGCCACGCACGGGCGATGGTGTCCTTCAGGCACTCGGTGTAGGGGAGGTCGGCCTGCGGCACGTCGCGGAACATGGGCTGGACGTGCGGGTCGCGCTCGTCGCCGGGCGTGAGCGCGGGCGGCTGGACGTCGAAGGAGCGACGCCAGATGAGAACCTGGTCCTCGCCGTGCTCCTCGGCGGCCGTGGCCTTGTTGAGGCCCTGGAGCGCACCGTAGTGGCGCTCGTTGAGGCGCCAGGTCTTGTGGACGGGCAGCCACGCACGGTCCATCTCGTCAAGGACGATGTTCAGCGTGTGGATGGCGCGCTTGAGCAGAGAGGTGTAGCAGACGTCGAAGTCGAAGCCCTGCTCCTTCAGCGCCTTGCCACCGGCGGCCGCCTCGGTGCGGCCGGTGTCGGTGAGGTCGACGTCGGTCCAGCCGGTGAAGAGGTTGAGCTTGTTCCACTCGGACTCTCCGTGGCGAATGATCACGAGGTGCATGTTCTGGTCGTCAGACATGGGCGTCCCTTCCCTTGGGCTTTTTCGTGCGCTTCCGCACACCTGTGGACAGTATGACGCAAAAGGGTATAGTTGACATTAGTTAACTTGTTGTTTGCAGGCGGGAGGCAATTATGAGTCCCCTCGACATCGTCATCATCCTTGCGGTGGCCGTCGCGGTGGTCCTCTGCGTACGCTCCTTCGTGCGCGGTCGGGCAAGCGAGTGCAGCACCTGTGGAGACGCCGGTTGCACGGCGCGTCGCGACGGAGGCCGCTGCCGCGCCGCCGACGACATGCTCCGCCGTGCGAGCGAGGCCCTCGACAGGACCGCGCGCCCCAACGCTGGGTAGTTCTCCAAAACCGGGCTCCCGTGGTTGCCCCAGGCTGTCTCCCACGTCATAATTCCCTCCGATGGGCAGGCAGAAACAGGCGTGAAATACGGTTGTGGGAACGTAGTGCGCGGTTGGAGAGCGTGGCTGCGCCCGCGCCGTCGGGAGGAGACCCATGAGCACCGAGAAGGACATAGATTTCGTTCTGCGCACCGTCGAGGAGCGCGACATTCGCTTTGTTCGCCTGTGGTTCACAGACGTGCTGGGCACGCTCAAGTCGTTCGCGATCTCGTCCGAGGAACTCGAGGAGGCCTTCGAGGAGGGCATCGGCTTCGACGGCTCGTCAATCGACGGCTTCGCATGCCTCGAGGAGTCGGACATGCTCGCCTTCCCCGACGCGGAGACCTTCCAGCTCCTGCCCTGGCGTCCCATCGAGAGCGGCGTGGCGCGCGTTTTCTGCAACATCTGCACGCCCTCCCGCGAGCCCTTCGCCGGCGACCCGCGCGGCTGCCTCGAACGCATCTTCGAGCGCGCGGACCACGATGGCTACGTCTTCAACGTCGGCCCCAAGATCGAGTACTTCTACTTCGATAATGACATGGACCCCGTGCCGCTCGACACCGCCGGCTACTTCGACCTCACCCCGAGCGACGTCGCCAACGACCTGCGCCGCCAGACCACGCTCACGCTCGAGAAGATGTCCATCCCCGTGCAGTACTCCTTCCATGGCGGCGGCCCGTCCCAAAACGTCATCGAGCTGCGCTTCACCGAGGCCGTGAGCTGCGCCGACAACATCATGTCCTCTCGCCTGGTCATCAAGCAGGAGGCTGCTGCCGAGGGCCTGTTCGCGTCGTTCATGCCCAAGCCGCTCTCGGGCGCTCCCGGCTCCGCCATGTTCCTCTACCTGTCGCTCTTCGATCACGATGGCGAGAACCTGTTCTGGGCGCCAAAGACCGAGCACCCCGCGCACCTCTCCGAGCTTGCGCAGCACTTCGTGGCCGGCCTTCTCCGCTACGCCCCCGAGTTCACGCTGGTCACCAATCCCACGGTGAACTCCTACAAGCGGTTCATCACCTCTGGCGAGGTCCCCAACTACGCCACGTGGGGCCGCAAGAACCGCTCTGCGCTGGTGCGTGTTCCCACGCACAAGCCTGGCAAGCACGTGGCGACCCGCGTCGAGCTGCGCAGCCCCGACAATACGGCCAACCCCTACCTCGCGCTGGCCGTCATGCTGGCCGCAGGCCTCAAGGGCATCGAGGACGAGCTTGAGCTTCCCGAGGAGGCCACGGTCGACACCTTCTCGCAGAGCGAGCGCGACCTTGCCGCCAAGGGCATCGAGCGCCTGCCGCGCACCCTGGGCGAGGCGGTCGATCGCTTCGAGGGATCCGAGCTCATGCGCGAGACCCTGGGCGATCACATCTTCAGCTACCTCGTGGAGAGCAAGCGCCAGGAGTGGGAGGAGTTCCGTACCACCGTCACCGACTGGGAGCGCATCCACTACTACGGCGGCGTGTAGGCGGGCGTCCTCTCGCCGAGAGATCCCCCGCTTGTTGGGGCGCCCGTCGGGGATTCCGGCGAGCGCCCTTCTTGTGACAGAGCGGTTGCCGCGGAAGTGGGCCTCCAGGCGAGGTTCTGACGCAACTATGCCAAAAGCCGACCCTCGGCGTCGCTCCCGCCTCCCGTCTCCCGCAGAGGATATCGCCTTTTCTTGAACGGCGGTTGCGTTTGCCCAGTTGTCGGCTATCGGTTTTAAGAAATGGCGATAAACTCTGCCGGCCGAGGCCGAGGCCGAGGGCTACGGGCCGAGGGCTACGGGCCGGGGGCAGGGGCTGCGGGCCGAGGGCGCGAGGGCGGCGAGCACGGTTTCCGTCTCGACGCTTCCGGTTGGCAGTGGTTTTGGTTGAAACCCTTATATGACACTGTAACGGAAACAAATCACTGACCTGCGTATTATCAGAAACTGAACTGCTTGCTACTCAGGGGTGCCGTGAAATACCGCATCCCAACCGTCAAACCGTGCCCGAGGGGATCCCTGTCCATGGGAACCCCGGCGGAAACCTACCTACCGGCACCGTTTCTTGCCAAAGCGCCGCTGCTCGCCACGGTCGAGGCGTCGTCCCGGAATCTCCGCTCTGGAGACGCACCTTATGCGCATTCCTGCATAGGAACTCAGGGACAATCGCAGATAATCCTAAGAACATTCAATAAATAGTATTCATAGAGATAAAAATGCATAAAATGTTTCAAAAACGAGCACTTGCTCTTTGTCAATCTTGTTAAGAAATCACGAGGAGAGACCGTTCGCGGAACCATTGGGCCAAACTACGTGACCAACGGAGGGGTGGTATCAAGGCCGTAATGTTCCCCTCACGTCAGAGAGAAGAGCATCTCATGAAGCAGCTCGCGTCATTCACGCGCCGCGACTTCTCGCCGGATGTGGCCCCACCTCGTCCTCAGCGAACGCATCTACCAGCCCAGCGGCACCCTCTGCCCCCGAGGGACCCTACGCGCTCGCGAAGGCCGGCCAGCTCACCGTGGCGTCCGACCTCGCCAACCCTCCGCTTGACTACACCGACACCTCGACCAACCAGCCCGCAGGCTTCGAGGTCGAGCTCATGCAGGCCATCGGGGAGCAGCTCGGCCTTGCCTCCGTGTATCTCTCACCCGTGAAGTTCGACACCATCATCCCCACCATCAAGCAGGGCGGCACCGCCGACGTTGGCGTCTCCAACTTCACGATCACCGACGAGCGCAAGCAGGAGATCGACTTCACCGAACCCTACCTCGACTCGAATCTGGGCCTCGTGACGTTGGCCGTCTCAGAGAAGACAACGCAGGACGTCCTCAACTCCGCAGACGCCAAAGTGGCCGCGCAGGCCGGTACCACCGGCGAGTCCTGGGTTCAGGAGAACCTCCCCAACGCAACCCTCGTCTCCCTCGATGACCCGGTCATGGCGCTCACGGGCGTCCAGTCCGGCCTCTACGATGCGGCCGTGGCAGATCTTCCCGTGATGCAGTACCTGGTCAACAACTCCTACACGGACTGCAAGGTCGCCATCGAGATCCCCACGGGCGAGCAGTACGGCATCGTTGTCTCCAAAGACAACCCCGCGCTCACGAGCGCGATCAACGGCGCCCTGGCCCAGCTCGACGAGGACGGAACGCTGAAGGGCCTCAAGGAGAAGTGGTTCGGGGCTAACCTGTAACGCCCCGCATCGGGCCCAATGGCATTTCAGGACGACGATTAAGACATACGCAAGGCCCGTCCGCCCGGACGGGGAGGAAGGGAGAAGGGAACACAATGAAGAATTCCATGAGCAGGCGTCAGTTCATTCTCGCCGCAGGTGCCGTCGCGGGCAGCGCGGTGCTCGCAGGATGCGGCGGCAGCGCCAGCCCCAGCTCCGGCGCTGCCGATACGGGCGGCTCGGGTGCCTCGTCTTCTGCCAAGGGCTCGCCTGACGACGCCTACACGCTCGTCACCGACGGCACCATCACCTGCATAGCCGAGATGGGCTTCATGCCCTTTGAGTACCTGGACGGCGACACGCCCAAGGGCTTCGACATCGACCTCATGGCCGCCGTCGCAGAGCACATGGGACTCACCTCCGCCTGGCTGCCCAGCCAGGCGTTCGACACGCTCGTCCCCACCATCAAGCAGGGCGGCAAGGCGGACGTCGCCTGCTCCGGCATCACCATCAACGACGATCGCCTGGAGTCGGTCGACTTCTCCGATCCCTACATGGACTCCAACCAGGCCCTCGTCGTCAAGTCCGACAGCACCGAGACCGAGGCCGCGCTCAACGACGCCTCCAAGACGGTGGCGTGCCAGGCCGGCACCACCGGTGACGACTGGATCTCCGAGAACCTGCCCAACGCCCAGAAGGTGTCGCTGCAAGACGTCGCTGCCGCCATGGCAGGCGTCCAGACCGGCCTCTATGACGCCTTCGTCATCGACCTGCCCGTCGCCTCCAACCTCATCAGCCAGTCCTACAGCGACCTCAAGGTTGCCGAGGAGATCCCCACGGGCGAGCAGTACGGCATCGCGGTCTCGAAGGACAATCCCGCGCTCACCGCCGCCATCAACAAGGCGCTGGCCGACATGAGGAGCGACGGCACCATGGACCAGCTGAAGCAGACCTGGTTCGGCGGCATGATCTAGTGGCACGGCCTCATCGGCGCGCCGCGCGGGGCCCAGGGGCCCCGCGTTTAGGAAGGGGAGCGGCATGGAACAGACTGGCAGGCCCACGTCGCGCATGGGGCGCGCGGCACTCGCGGGCAAGGGCGCCGCGGGCATGACCGCGGCGTCGGACGCCGCCTCGCGCGCGGGACGCGCGGCGCTTGCGGCGCTTCTCGCGCTTGCCTGCGTGCTTGCGGTCTCGCTGGCGGTGCCGCCGACGAGCGCCCTTGCGATGAGCACGAACAAGGCGACCGCCCGCCCCAACGAGGACGGCGGCAATGGCGTGATCGGCGGCGAGGACACCCGCCTCACCTGGGAGGGCACGGTGGGCGGCTCCGAGGAGGTCACGTCCATCACGCTCACCCTTCCCGGTGACGCATCGTTTGACGGCTCAACCACGCGCATCACGGTGCTCGACGGGCTCAGCCGCACCAGCATCTCCGGTGAGGCGACGGCGGCCGGCGCCTCGATCAGGGTCTCGTTCGACGACCCCATCCCGGCCGACTCCCTCGTGCGCCTCGAGATAACCAACATGAGGTTCCCCACGGCCGGCGGCGACTATCAGGTGACGGGCGCCTACACGACCTCGGCCGGCGGCACGGCCGACCTCGACGCGGCGCCCGCGATCTCGATCATCGCCAACACGCCGCTCCAGGCGGCCGTCAACTGGCTCGACCAGCAGGAATGGGTCGCAGCGTGGAACTCCGTGCCCTTCCTCGGCATGTTCCTCAAGCCGCAGCTGCTCCTGACGTCGTTCGCGTCGCTCTTCCCCGGCTGGCTCGTGTGCCTGGGGATAGTCCTGGCCTGCTACCCCTTTGCCATCGTGCTCGGACTCTCCTTTGCCATGCTCAAGGTAAGCCGCCGCAAGGCGCTGCGAGCCGTCGCCATCTGCTACATCAACATCCTGCGCGGCACGCCGCTCTTCTTGCAGATCTACATCATGTTCTTCGGCCTGCCCATGGTGGGCATCAACATCGACAACAACGTCCTCGGCGTCATCGTGATGGCCGTGAACTCGTCCGCCTACCTGGCCGAGATCTTCCGCGCGGGCATACAGTCGATCCCGCAGGGCCAGTACGAGGCGGCCGCCTCCCTTGGCATGAACGGCTTCCAGACCATGACCTCCATCATCCTGCCGCAGACCGTGCGTCGCGTCATCCCCACGGTGACCAGCGACTTCATCACGTCCTACAAGGACACGTCGCTGCTCTCCTCGGTGGGCGTCATGGAGCTCATGATGTTCTCGAAGAACCTCACCACCACGACCGGCAACATCACCCCGTACATGGCTGCGGCCATCTACTACCTCATCGTGACGCTGCCGCTCATCAAGATCGTTGGCATCATCGAGAGCAACATCGCCCGCTCCGAGCGCGGCGGCGGTCCCAGGCCCAGGCGCCGCGCAGGAGACGCCGCATCGCAGGGGTCTTCCGAGCCCGAGCGGGCCCCCGCCTCCTCCGCGGGGATCCCACGTGCCGAGGCGGCCAAGGGCGCGCCTGCGACCGGCGTCCTCGCGGCCCTCTCGGCGCCGTTTGTCACGCATCCCACCGTCGAACTCGGAGGTGTCGCAGATGGCGAGTAAGCACCACCACACGTACGGGGACGCGCCCTTCGTCCCGGACGCCCTCACTGCCGAGGAGGCGGCCCGCCTCGCCTTTGCCTCGGACCAGGGCCTCACGAAGCACCACTTCACCGAGGGCGAGCACCCCATCGTGCGCATCGAGCACCTCAACAAGTCCTTCGACGAGACGAAGGTCTTGCGCGACGTCAACCTGGACGTGTGGCCGGGCGAGGTCGTCGTGGTGCTGGGGCCGTCCGGCTCCGGCAAGTCGACGATGCTGCGCTGCATCAACCTGCTCGAGACGCCCACGGCCGGCCATATCCTGATCGAGGACCGGGAGATCACGGGTCAGAGCAAGACCGACGTCAACAAGCTGCGCCGCGAGGTCGGCATGGTGTTCCAGTCGTTCAACCTCTTCCCGCACCTCACCGCCAAGCAGAACGTGATGATCGGCCAGACCAAGGTCCTCGGGCGATCGAAGGAGGCTGCCGAGGCCGAGGCCATGAAGCAGCTCAATGCCGTGGGACTTGCCGACCGCGCGGACTTCAAGCCACCCCAGCTCTCCGGAGGCCAGCAGCAGCGCGTGGCCATCGCCCGCGCCGTGGCCATGCACCCCAACGTGCTGCTCTTCGACGAGCCCACGAGCGCCCTCGACCCGGAGCTGGTCCGCGGCGTCCTGGACGTCATCCGCGACCTGGCCGAGAACTCCGGCATGACCATGATCGTGGTCACCCACGAGATGGACTTCGCCCGCGAGGTCGCCGACCGCGTGGTCTTCATGGAGGACGGCGTGGTGGTCGAGCAGGGTGTGCCAGAGAAGGTCTTCGACCATCCCGAGAACGCGCGCACCGCCGAGTTTTTGGGCTCCATTGGTTAGCTTCCGATGGGCCGCAGAGCCCCCCTTCAGCTGCGCTTCATTTGGATTATCTTGTGCTTGGCCAGCCTCGTGCGCTGCTGTGATACTCTGTTCTCTAACTATGAACGCGCTACAACGGCTATGACCAACCGGCAGGGGGCTAGAGTGCACCACAAGAACATCCTGCTCATATCTGCTACCACGCGATTGCACGATCGCATGCGTGAGCTCTCTCATGCCATCGACGTCTCCATCGCCCTTGCGAACGAGGAGACCTTCTCGCAGGCCGTCTCCTCTGGGCGCGAGTTCGACCTCGTCATCCTCGATGCGGACGGCATGTCCCAGGACACCCTGAATGCCGTGGATTCCTTTGTCGCTGAGAACGGCTTCATTCCCATGCTCCTGGTGCAGGATCCGGACAAGCTCGCCACCATGCGCATGCCCACCCAAGGCAAGAACGACTTCATCCTCTCCTCAGCCGGCGTCGACGAGCTGGAGGTCCGCTGCTCGCTTCTGCTGTGGCCGGGCGAGGAGAGCGCGCCCGCAGACACCGTGACCATTGACAACATGACCATCAACCTGGCCACCTATCAGGTCTATATCGACGAGAAGCCCGTTGACCTCACGCTCATGGAATACTCGCTCCTGTCGTTTCTGGCTACGCATCCGTCACGCGCGTACTCTCGCGAGACGCTGCTGCACCGCGTATGGGGCTTCGAGTACTGCGGTGGCACGCGTACCGTCGACGTGCATATCCGCCGCGTGCGCTCCAAGGTTGGACCGCAGGTCGCTGCCCACATCGTGACCATTCGTGGCGTGGGGTACCTCTTCCGCGTGTAGGCGTTGCCGTGCGTGGGCTCTCATATGGATTGGTTGTCGGGGGGCTGCCGAGTGGCAGCCCTTTTAGCCGTGTGGTACAGCCCCGTTTCGTCTCCGGTCGCGTTTTTTTGCGACGGGCCGCGCGACAGGGCGCCTCGTGGATGTGTGGCGTATGCCTGCGCAACGATCTGGCTCAAAATGACGTGCAGAAGTTAGGATGTGAGCGTTATGCTCTGCGGGCTTGGGGTCCGGGGGGATCCAGTGGACGCTCCTCGCCATAAAATAATAGAGTTATCCCAGTTGGCGTTTTCCGACTCTCTCATGGCCCACCTTGATTTTTCGCATTGCCTCTTCTCTGGGGCAAGCGACGGCCCTCACTTCCTGACTTCTGCACGTCGACGTGAGGAATCGCGTTGCGGAACTCTTTGCGAATGCCATCTCAGGGGCCGCCGATGGCAGCGGGGAGGGTCGTGCGCCGGTCAACCTCCGTACTTTCAGGAACGCGGAAGCCTTGTTACACAGGCGTGGCGATGCCGCGCAAGACGTGCCTTTGGTTGCGCATCGGGGTACATTCACAGACGTAAGCAGGGCGGTCCTGCCGGGCCGCCACAGACGAAGGGTGGGACGTTTCCATGGCAGACTATTCCACGGGCGAGCCTGGGGAGGGCGTGGGCGACACCGGCCTGGCCCCTCAGCAGAGCCAAGGCCCCCAGCCCGCGCAAGGATATGACTACGCAAGCGACGGCGACAGGGGCGCGGCGTATCCCCCGAGCGCCGTCCGCGCCGAGACAGGCCAGCAGCCTGGGTCTCGGCCCGGCGAGACGGTGCAGCAGTCCCAGCCCGCACATGCCTCCGGTGGCGCAGGCGTCAGCGGCGACAAGCCGGGCAATGACAAGAGGGGCGGCGTGGGCATGCCCATCGTTGCCGGCACCATCTCCGGAGTCGTGGCGGCGCTCGCCGTGGTGCTGATGCTCGGCCTCACCGGCTTCTTTGGCAGGCCCTCGGCCTCGACGGGCCCAAGCTCCCCCTCGGGTGGCTCCGCCTCGGGCGGCAGTCCCATCAACATTACGTCGAACGCCACCTCCGCCTCGACGGCCGAGGCCGTGGCGGCAAAGGCCATGCCCTCCGTCGTCTCGGTAAACGTCACCGCCGAGAGCGGCTCGGGCCTCGGCTCTGGCGTCATCCTCGACGCCGACGGCGATATCATCACGAACTACCACGTGATCGACGGTGCCAGCTCCATCAGCGTGACCATCAGCGGCAAGAGCTACGAGGCCCATGTGGTTGGTTCCGACTCGTCCTCCGACCTTGCCGTCATCAAGGCAGAGCTCAACGGCGACTCCGTGACGCCCATCGAGATCGGTGACTCCTCCAAGCTCGGCGTGGGTGCCTGGGTGATGTCCATCGGCAGCCCATTTGGCCTCGACCAGTCCGTCTCCGAGGGCATCGTCTCGGCGCTGTACCGCAACGAGCTTTTGCAGTCCAGCCTGGGTGACACCATCTACACCAACCTCATCCAGGTCGACGCCGCCATCAACCCCGGCAACTCCGGCGGCGCCCTCGTGAACGACCGGGGCCAGCTCGTGGGCATCTGCACGCTCTACTCCTCCTCGACCGAGTCCTTCGCCGGCATCGGCTTCGCCATCCCCGGCAACTACGCCGTTGACATCGCCAACAAGATCATCAACGGCGAGGATGTCACGCACGCCTACATCGGCCTCTCGATGCAGACCGTGAACGCCCAGAACGCCCGTTCCAACGGCCTTTCCGTGAACCAGGGCGCCTATGTGGCCCAGGTCGTCCCCGGCGGCCCCGCCGACGAGGCGGGAATCCAGCGGGGCGACATCATCGTCTCCATGGACGGCGAGGAGATCACCTCGGCCGACGGCATGGTCCTCGCGGTTCGTTCGCACGAGATCGGCAACACCGTCGCCGTGACGGTCGTGCGCGGCAGCGAGACCCGTGAGCTTACCGTGACGCTCGGCTCCGACGAGGCGCTGCAGGCCGAGCGCGAGCAGGGGGGCTCCTCCACGACGAACGGCCTCGACGGTGACGGCGTCGGCCTCGACGGCGACGGCCGCAACGGCAATGGCCGCCGCGATGACGGCGTCGGCCTCGACGGCGACGGCACTACGACGCGGGACCAGCTCGAGCGCTGGATCGAGGAGCGCATGCGGAGGCGCCAGGACTCCACCGGCTCGTATCCCGTCGGCAATGGTGCCAGTTATTCGGCCGAGACCAGCGGCGAGGCCGCGATCCTCGCGGCGGAGGGCCGGGCCGCCTAGGGCGGCTGCCATTGCGCCAGGGCCATGACAAGCGCGGCGAGGGTACTTTGGCCCTCGCCGCTTTTTGCGTCTCGCCCATTTGTGTCGCGCGGGCCGTGTAACCTTGACTCAGGAGATTGCCAAAGGAGGTCCCATGGCCGAGATCAAGTGTCCCAACTGCGGAAAAGTCTTCCAGGTGGACGAGGCTGGCTACGCGCAGATACTGCAGCAGGTGCGCGATGCCGAGTTCAAGCGACAGCTGGACGGGCAGCGCGCCCTCATGGAGCAGCGCGAGGCGGCAGCCGTGGAGGCGGCGCGCGCCAAGGCCGAGGAAGCCCTGCGCGCGGAGGTGGCCAAGCTCTCGGCCCAGCTCGAGCAGGTGCAGGCGTCGGCCAAGGTGCGGCAGGCAAACGCCGAGAGGGACGCGCAGGAGCTCCTCGCGCAGGCGCGGGGAGAGGCTGCGGAGAGGCTCGAGGCCGCTCGGCAGCAGTCCGCCTCCGAGCTTGCCCAGAGAGACGCCAGCATCGCACGGCTCACCGAGCAGCTCCGTGCCCAGGAGGCGCAGGCCAACGGTGCCCAGGAGCTTGCCGTGACGCGCGCCTGTGCCGAGCGCGACCGCCGCCTGGTCGAGCTGCAGTCGCAGGTGCAGGAGGTCTCGGCCAAGAAGGACCAAGAGATCGCCGTCCTCAACCAGCGCCTGGCCGAGCAGGAGAAGTACAAAGACCAGGAGATCCGCGATCGTGACGACGAGATAGAACGCATCAAGAACCAGCGCTCGCGACTCTCCGTCAAGCTCATCGGCGAGACGCTCGAGCAGCACTGCGAGGCAGAGTTCAACCGCGTGCGCATGATGGCCTTCCCGCACGCAGAGTTCCACAAGGACAACGACGTGGTTGACGGCACGAAGGGGGACTACGTCTTCCGCGAGCTCGACGAGGGGGGCTGCGAGGTCGTCTCCATCATGTTCGACATGAAGAACGAAGATGACGCCTCGGTCAACCGGAAGCGAAACGAGGATCACCTGAAAAAGCTCGACAAGGACCGCCGCGACAAGGGCTGCGAGTACGCGGTGCTCGTCTCCACGCTTGAGCCGGAAAGCCAGCTCTACAATGCCGGCATCGTCGACGTATCGTACCGCTATCCCAAGATGTTCGTCATCCGCCCGCAGTTCTTCGTACCTCTCATCTCGCTGCTGAGAAACGCGGGCATGAACGCCGTGTCCGCCCGTCGCGAGCTGGCATCCGTTCGCCAGCAGAACATCGACGTCACCACCTTCGAGGAGAGGCTCGACGACTTCAAGGAGAAGTTTGGCAGGAACTACGACCTGGCGCGCAGGAAGTACGAGGAGGCCATCAAGAGCATCGACAAGTCGATCGCCGACATGCAGAAGGTGAAGGACGCCCTCATGTCCTCCGAGAGGAACCTGCGCCTGGCCAATGACAAGGCCGACGCCCTCACCATCCGCCGCCTGACGCGCGGCAACGCGACCATGAAGGAGAAGTTCGAGCAGGCCTCCTCGGCCGCCGCGCGGGACAGGGGAGACGAGACGGCCGCCGCCGCGGGGCTTGGCGCCGACGCCGTAGGGGCCGACGCCGTGGAGCCCGACGCCGTCGAATAGCGCGCCATGGGGCCTGGCGCCGCGGGGGCCCGGCGCCGCGGCGCCGGGCGCCGTCGAATGGCGCTTCGCGTTGCATGGGGCGGGCCATTGGCCGAGAGCCGGTATCTCCACCCGCGGGCCGGTGCCCGTTGGGCCATGCGAGCGCTGGCCTGATAAGGGCCCGCACTCGCGGGGCGGGGCAGAGGCGTTGGCACAAGATGCGGAGCACGGATCATTCTGCTTGCATTGTACCCCTAAGGGGTATATCATCGATTGATGAAGGATGCCCCGGGGGAGTATTTCTCCCCATGCACGCACGGAAAGGGAGCCAGCATGGAGGCTATCGCGCAAACGGGTGCCGAGACGTGCGCCCACATGAAGCACACCCCACGGTCAGAGGAGCTCAAGCACGATGTCACCTGCCGCATCAACCGGGCCATAGGCCAGCTCAACGGCATCAAGGCCATGGTCGAGGAGGACCGCTACTGCGGCGACATCCTTACGCAGCTCGCCGCCGTCGAGTCCGCCGTGAAGGCCGTGAGCCGCGAGGTCATGCAGGACCACCTCGAGACCTGCGTGGTCGAGCGCGTCCAGGCGGGCGACACCGAGGTCGTCGACGAGGTCATGCGCCTCTTCAAGAAGTTCATGTGAGTCCCGCCCTGCGCGGGGTCAGACCATAGCAATGCCCTGCTCCCAGGGACGCGACGGCGAAGGGAACCAAGTGCCATGAAGCAGACGTTTGACATCACGGGCATGACCTGCGCGGCCTGCTCGGCAAGGGTTGGGAAGGCCGCGGGCAGCGTGCCCGGCGTGAGCGCGGCCAACGTCAACCTGCTCAAGAACTCGATGGAGCTTGACTACGATGGCAATCCCAAGACGGCAGAGGCGGTGATCGCCGCCGTTGAGGACGCGGGCTACGGCGCGTCGTTGCGCCAAGAGGCCGGAGGCGCTTCCTCTCGCACCTCTTTCGCGGATCCCAGGGAGGGGGCCCAACGTGCGATCGAGGCCAAACGAAGACAGCTCGTCTGGTCCGTTGTCTTTGGCGCGCCCCTCTTCTACCTGTCCATGGGTCCCATGCTCGGCTGGCCCGAGGTCCCGGGGCTTGCCGGCATGGAGGCCATGATGGCCTCCGCGGTGACGCAGCTCCTGCTCGCCACCTGTGTGCTCTTCGTCAACCGCAGCTACTTCGTCATGGGCTTCAAGACCCTGGCGCACCTCTCGCCCAACATGGACTCGCTGATCGCCATCGGGTCTGCGGCGAGCTATGCGTACAGCCTCGTGGGGGTCTACCAGATGGCCCTGGCGCTGGGCGCCATGGACCTCGAGGGCGCCCACCATGCCATGATGCACTCGCTGTACTTCGACTCGGCGGGCACCATCCTCGTGCTCATCACGCTTGGCAAGTACTTCGAGGCCCGCGCCAAGGGCAAGACAACCTCGGCCATCAGCGCGCTTATGGACCTCGCGCCCAAGGCGGCGCGCGTGCGCCGAAACGGCCAGGAGGTCGAGGTGCCCACCGACGAGGTGCGCGTGGGGGAGGTCGTGGTGGTGCGCGCCGGCGAGTCCGTGCCCGTCGACGGCGTCGTCCGCGAGGGTGCTGCCGCAATCGACGAGTCGGCCATCACCGGCGAGCCGGTCCCCGCCGAGAAGGGCGTGGGCGACCGCGTGACGGGTGCCACCGTGAGCCAGCGCGGCTGGTTCGCCATGGAGGTCACGGCCGTGGGCGACGACACGGCGCTTGCGAGCATCATCCGCCTCGTGGACGATGCCACCAGCTCCAAGGCGCCCATCGAGCGTCAGGCCGACAAGATCGCCGGCGTGTTTGTGCCCGTGGTCATGGCGATAGCCGTCGTCACCTTCTTGGGCTGGATCGCCGTCTTCGCCCCCGGCGACTTTGCGACCGCGTTCAACCATGCCGTCTCGGTGCTGGTCATCTCGTGCCCATGCGCCCTGGGCCTGGCTACGCCCACGGCCATCATGGTTGGCACGGAGCGCGGCGCCAAGGTGGGAATCCTCATCAAGAGCGCCGAGGCCCTGGAGGGTGCCTGCGACCTGGACACCGTGGTGCTCGACAAGACGGGCACCATCACCGAGGGCAGGCCGCGCGTGACCGACGTGCGCCTTGCCGCCGGTGTGGATGCGGGCGAGCTGGCACGTGTTGCCGCCGCGCTCGAACGCAAGAGCGAGCACCCGCTGGCGCAGGCCGTCTGCGACTACGTGGACGAGTCGCACGCCGAGACGGGCGCATCCGTCGAGGCGACCGACTTCCAGCAGGTCGCCGGCGGTGGCGTGCGCGCCACGATAGGCGGCGCCTCTGCCATCGCGGGCAACGCCCGCCTCATGGCCTCCGCAGGAGTGGACGTCTCGGTGCTCGCCCCGCAGGCAGACGAGCTCGCTGCCCAGGCAAAGACGCCGCTCTACTTTGCCCTGGACGGCCGTGCGCTGGGGCTTCTCAGCGTGGCCGACGTCGTGAAGGCGACTTCCGCCCCGGCCGTGGCACGCCTGCGCCGCATGGGCGTGCGCACCATCATGCTCACGGGCGACCAGGCCAGGACCGCCGGGGCCGTGGCGCGCCAGGTGGGCGTCGACGAGGTCGTCGCCGGCGTGCTGCCCAGCCAGAAGGAGCAGAAGGTCCGCGAGCTGCAGGGTAGGGGCCACAAGGTGGCCATGGTGGGCGACGGCATCAACGATGCCCCGGCACTTGCCCGGGCAGACGTGGGCATCGCCATTGGTGCCGGGACCGACGTTGCCATAAGCTCGGCAGACGTGGTGCTCATGCACTCCGACCCTGCCGACGTGGCCACCGCCATCGAGCTGAGCCGCGCCACCATGCGCGACATCCGCCAGAACCTGTTCTGGGCGCTGTTCTACAACGCGATCTGCATCCCCGTTGCCATGGGCGTGCTCTCGCCTCTGGGCGTGACGCTCAAGCCCATGGTGGGCGCGGCGGCGATGGGCTTCTCGTCCGTCTTCGTCGTCTCGAACGCGCTCAGGCTCTTCGCCTGGAAGCCCGGTCAGGGCGGCAAGGATAGCGTTGCGCCTGTCGATACCAAGGTCATTCCGGCCGTCGCGGAGCATGGCGCCGCGGGCGCGGCCGAGGTCAGGGACGCGGCCGCCACAGGCGTGGCCGCCAACGAGAGGAGCACTGTCATGGAGAAGAAGCTTAACGTCGAGGGCATGATGTGCCAGCACTGCGTCGCCCACGTGACCAAGGCGCTCGAGGGCGTCCCGGGCGTGAGCTCGGTGAAGGTCTCGCTTGAGGACAAGGGTGCCGTTGTCGAGGCGTCGCCGGAGGTCACCGACGCGGCGCTTGTCGCCGCCGTGAAGGACGCCGGATACGAGGCCACGGTGGCGTAGGGGCAGCTGCGCCGCACTGCCGGACGGGGCAGAGGCCGCCTGGGTCTCTCTGCGGCCCCGTGCCCTCTCGGCACCTCCCGCCAGCATGATTGTGCTGTTCGGCGGTCCCGCGGTTGCCAATGCCGCGAGGCCGCTATGCTTTCTCAACGGGATGTGCATCATCTGACCGGAGGGTCAAGGGGCGGGGACGCGCGCCCCGCCATCGGCGGCGGGGCGCGCGTCTCGCCATCAGACGAACGGGGGACAGCATGGCAAGGATTGGTGCGCTCGAGGCCGGTGGGACCAAGATGGTCCTCTCCGTGGGGACGCCCGAGGGGGAGGTCCTGGAGCGCGAGGAGATCCCCACCCAGGGGCCGCATGATTGCGTCAGCCGCATGGTGGAATGGTTTGGCTCGCACGACATCGACGCGCTTGGCATTGGCGCCTTTGGGCCGACGGGCGTGAACCCGTCGCTTCCCAGCTACGGCAAGATCCTCGAGACGCCGAAGACCGCGTGGCGTCACTTCGACTTCCTGGGCGCCTTCGAGCCGCTGGGCATCCCCATCGGCTACGACACCGACGTCAACGTCGCCTGCCTGGGAGAGGTCACGTACGGCTCGTGCAAGGGGCTCGACACGGTGGTCTACCTCACGGTTGGCACGGGCATTGGAGCGGGCGTCATGGTGAGCGGGCAGCTCCTGCACGGCATGCTCCACCCCGAGGCCGGCCACATCCTGCTTGAGGTCCAGCCGGGCGACGAGGGCAACTGCGTGTGCCCGTACCACGAGCGCTGCCTCGAGGGCCTGGCCGCAGGCCCCTCGATCGAGCGCCGCTGGGGCAAGAAGGGCTTCGAGCTGGCCGATCGTCCCGAGGTCTGGGAGCTTGAGAGCACCTACCTTGCCGAGGGCATCGCGACCTACGTGCTGTGCTATGCGCCCCAGCGCATCGTGCTCGGCGGTGGCGTCATGAAGCAGCCCCAGCTCTTCCCGCTGGTGCGCAAGAAGGTCCTCGAGGACCTTGGCGGCTACCTCGTGACGCCCGAGCTGGCGGACGTCGACTCCTATATCGTGGAGGCTGGCTGCAAGGGCGACCAGGGCGTCCTTGGCTGTATCGAGCTTGGACGCCGCGCGCTTGAGGCGGTGCGCGGGTAGGGGTGCCGGGTGCCGGGCTTCTCGGCGAGACCCGCCCCCGCCTTCTCTGGGCCCGTCACACGATCGCATCCGAATGTGTGACGGGCCCAGCTTGCAACACATTCGGATGTCAAACGTGTGACGGATTGCAACAGCTTTGAGTGCCGAAGCTGTGACGACCTGCGCGGGTCACACATTCGGTGACGATTGCGTGACGGACTCTCCATCGTCCCGCAGCAACTGGCGCGCGGCACGCCCGTCCCGCGCCTAGTGCCGTGGCTGCGTTGCCATCGACGCGGTCCCAAATTCTGCCGGCCGTTTGCGTTACCCTTTCTTCGTGGTTGCCGGGCACGAGAGGGGACATCATGGCAGACGAGAGCAACAAGAGCAGCGCGGACGCGGCCGGGGCGCAGGGCGCGCTCTTTGGAGATGCCGCCCCCTCCCTCGCGGCGCAGGCGGCTGCCGGGGGGTCCGCGGCCCCCGTGCGCACGGCGCGCGCCCGGGCGGCGGAACTCAACCGCATCCTCAACCACGCGGCCTACGCCTACTACGCACTCGACGCGCCCGAGATGACGGACGCCCAGTTCGACCGCCGCCTCCAGGAGCTTCTCGCCCTCGAGAAGGCCAACCCCGAGCTGGTCACGCCGGACTCCTACACCCAGCGTGTGGGCGGCTACGTCTCTGAGCAGTTCGAGCCCGTCCGCCACGCCAACCGCATGTACTCCATCGACGACGCCATGGACCTGGGCGAGCTGGACGAGTGGCTCGCCCGTACCGACGAGGCCCTGGGCTCCACGCGGGAGAATCCCGTGGCCTACACCTGCGAGCTCAAGATCGACGGCCTGGGCGTTGCCCTCACCTACACGGACGCCCAGCTCGTGCGTGCCGCCACCCGCGGCGACGGCACCACGGGCGAGAACGTCACGGCAAACGTCCTCACCATCCACGACGTGCCCCGCGCGCTTGCGCCCGAGGGGCTCAAGCGCGTGGCGGACGTCGGCCTGGGACGCTCCGTCGAGGTGCGCGGCGAGGTCTACATGCCCAAGCACTCGTTCGCCCGCCTGAACGAAGCGGCGGACGCCGCCGGCCGCGAGCCCTTCGCGAACCCGAGAAACGCCGCCGCCGGGAGCCTCCGGCAGAAGGACCCCAAGATCACGGCCCACCGCGATCTCGAGACCTTCATCTACGCCGTGGCAGACGAGTCCCCGCTCTTTGTGACCAGCCAGTGGGAGTTCCTGCACTGGCTCTCAAGCTGCGGCTTCCACGTGAACCCCAACGCCCGCCGCTGCACGTGCGCCGCCGAGGTGCATGACTTCTGCGCCACCGCCCTCGCGCACCGAGAGGACCTTGACTACGACATCGACGGCGTGGTGGTGAAGGTCGACTCCTTCGCGAGCCAGGCGGCGCTCGGCTTTACCGCCCGCGCGCCCCGCTGGTCAATCGCGTTCAAGTTTCCGCCCGAGGAGAAGCGCACGGTGCTTCGCGACATCCGCATCCAGGTGGGGCGCACCGGCGTGCTCACGCCCGTCGCGGAGTTCGACCCCGTGAGCGTGGCGGGCTCGACCATCGCACGCGCCACGCTCCACAACATCGACGAGATACGCCGCAAGAACGTGCGCGTGGGCGACACCATCGTGGTACACAAGGCCGGCGACGTGATCCCCGAGGTCGTGGGTCCCGTGCTCGAGCTGCGCCCCGTGGGCTCGCGGGAGTTCCAGATGCCCACGCGCTGTCCCAGCTGCGGAAGCCCCGTGGTGCGCGAGGAGGGCGAGGTTGCGTACCGCTGCGTCTCCATCGACTGCCCCGCGCAGGCCGTCGAGCGCCTCATCCACTGGGGGAGCCGCAAAGCCATGGACATCGACGGCCTGGGCGACGAGCTGGTTGGCCGCCTGGTCGAGAGCGGCGTCCTCATCGACGTCGCCGACTACTACGACAAGCTCACCGCCGACGCGCTGGCGGCAACGCCCACGGGCCGCGCCTACGAGACCAGCACCAAGGATCACACCGAGGGCGAGGACATCCTCGTGGGCCGCACGATTGCCGAGAAGGTCATGGCCCAGGTGGAGGAGTCCCGCAGCCGCGGGCTCGCGCGCGTCCTCTTTGGCCTGGGCATACGACACGTTGGCGTCAACGTGGCTGCGGTGCTTGCGGGCCACTTCGGCTCGCTTGAGGCACTCATGGCTGCGAGCGAGGAGGACATTGCCGCGATAGACGGCGTCGGGCCCAAGATCGCGGCATCGGCGCGCGAGTTCTTCTCGGTGCCCGAGAACGTCCGCGTGCTAGAGCGCCTGCGCGAGGCGGGCGTCACCCTCGAGGAGGACGTCGCGGAGCCGCAGCGCCCGCAGACGCTCACCGGTCTCACCTTCGTCCTCACGGGCACCCTCGAGCGCTTCGCCCGCGACGAGGCGGGCGCGCAGCTCAAGGCCCTGGGCGCCAAGGTCTCGGGCTCTGTCTCCAAGCGCACGAGCTTCGTTGTGGCGGGCGCGTCGGCTGGCTCCAAGCTCGCGAAGGCCCAGTCGCTGGGGGTGCCCGTGCTGGACGAGGAGGAGCTCGAGCGCATACTCGAGACCGGGCAGGCGCCTCAGGCGTAGTCGGTCCGGCGGGCCCATCCAGCACTGGCCCGCCTGCCCTGCGCTATGCCCTTGGGCTGCTTACGCAACGGAAATCCCTGAAGCTACGTGCAAAAGTTAGCAAGTGAGCGTTATTTTCTCGGCCAGATGATGATCCCGTCGAAATTCCCTACCTACCCGGCTGCCCTCGCCAGCGTTTTTCCATATGGCGGGCCGCCATCTTTTCGTGAATCTCACCCCGGAGGGCGAAAATGCGGTCTGAGAGCTGCCTTCGAGGGATGTAGCGTGCTCACTTGCTAACTTCTGCACGTCATTTTTCCGTTTCCTCCTGCGCAGAACCCCCTGTTTACGGCAGCAGCCGTTCCAAGAGCGCCCGTCTGCCTTCGGCAAGCTCTGGGTCGTCGAGTCGGCGGAGGTGCTCCCTCATGCCGCGCCCAGACGTCCGTGCCATGTGCTCGCCGACCTTGAGGCGAAGCCGCTCAGCCTCCTCAAAGTTGTAGAGCTCTTCCGGATGTACGGGTATGACCTTATAGCCCAAGGCCTCGATGTCGCTCTTCCTGATGGCGTCCTTCTTGCGCTCGGCAATCGTGTCGTGTCGCTCATGGCTGTCGTACTCGAGGTCCAGCCGGTACAACTGCCAGAAGACGTCCGGCATGAAGCTGTCGGAGTGCGTGAGGTGTCGCTTGGACCTTGGGACCGCAAGAACCTGGTTGAGCTGCGGGAACGCATAGCCCCAGCCGCCATGGCGCATTGGCAGGAGGCTTGCGGTGGCCAGGGCGGATTCCATGGGCGAGTACGAGTTCTCCACGGCCCATCGGGCTGCGCTCCGCGCCAGGTTGACGCCACGGACTCCCTTCGCACGGTTGATATACGCCATGATCCGCCGCTTTGTCGAGAGCGGCTCTTTGAAGTACGTGCATGTGGAGCTGTTTTCTCCGGGCGTTGGCCTCGAGTATCTCCCCAGCAGCTCGTCGCAGAGCATCAGCCGCGAGATCATGTCGGGCAGCTGCCGGCACTTCCAGATGAAGTAGTGCTCGGGGGAGAGCGCGTAGATGTTGTCCCTCAAGCGGACGAGCGCACCCTGGGGGATGGTTTGCGGGAGCAGGGACGTTTGTACGGACGAGTCGAGGCGTCGCTCGCCTCTGGAGCTAACGAACAGCTCTACCGGCTGCCCGCCCGCGCCTTCGAGCAGCCAGCGAAGGTTAAGCAGGCTTATCTGGTCAAACTCTGACCTTGACTTGACGCAGGAGCCCGGCGGCAGCGACGTGGTCCGGCACTGCTCGAAAAGCACGTCACCTTCGTGCATGGCACGCATGAGGCGGTCAAGAGCTCCGCCAGCGACAATGAGCTTCTTTTGCATGGGGCCTCCAATCCGTATGTGGCTGCCGCGCGCGGCATGGCTGGGCGCCGAGGCGCGTAAGGAGAAGGTACGTGCGCCGTGTTTCGCGATCCAAGGAATTCGGCGAGCGCAAAAGAAGTTGTGACAGCAAACTGCAAGAATCTGAAAGTCTGTTGCGGCGGGCATGGCGCGCCATTGCACCAAAAGAGGCGCGGAGGGGCCGCAGTCATAAGTCTCACACCAATTCCTAAGTATCCCACCTTGGCAGGGCATCTGCACGGCAGCGTCCGTCGCGGACTCTAAGAAACCGCTGGCGGCATTGATGCGCGCTTTGGGGTTGGGCAGCGTCCGAATCGGCTATAAAGACAGTGACTAAAGGAAGTCGCCCAACAGGGACGACCAAGGTAGGAGGTGTATTCCGATGGGCAGTGACGAGAGTTCAACCAAGCGCCTGCCTTTGGATGCATGAATTCACCCCAGAGGCGGTGGCAGATCCCTCGCAACGTCAAAGTCGATATGGTGGCACCGCGAATACGCTGATAAGGCAGCGACGTGAATCACAGACAGGGCAGGCGCATTCCTTTCTTCGGTCGGTGAAGAACTGACAACCCCAGATAGGTTCTCAATACCACGAGAGGAACAGAGAGCGGGTTCGCGCCAAGCGAGCCATTGTTGATAGTACGTGCCATCCATCTCTGTCGCATCCCACGCGGGAGCGACCTCCCTAAGGGGGAGAGTCCAAAGGATCACGTAGGTGGGCGGGCGTCCGGAAGGGTGCCCGCCCTTTTGCGTGGCGGAGGCCCTGCCTGCCCGATGGCCGCCTCTGCGGCGACCTCCGGAGCCTCTCCGCGCCATACGGTGGGCGAGGGGCGTCCTCCGGTGGCCGTCCGGCAAAGTCCGGGCGGCCCCGCAGCGTTCGCCTGCGGTATCCTTGTGGGTCGCACGCCTAGCCCGCATAGGGTGGGTTCGGCGCGCCCTAGGGAATGCGAGGGCACATGCTCAGGATCGGCCACGCCATACTGCACGTCTTTGACTTCGAGAGCGGCAGCACGTTCTTCTCGGAGCGCGAGCTCGACCTCGACAACCGCCAGACCTGCTCCTACGTCACGCGCCGCCTGCGCCGCATCCGCTCGAGCGCCGAGAGCAAGCACGGCATCTTCGCCTCCGAGAGCGCCTTCGCCTCGGGTCTCAAGGAGTACCTGGCCGGCCGGGTCCCGTTCGTGGACTTCTCGGCGCAGATCGCCCAGTGGTTTTGGGAGGAGCTGCGCCGCGCCGAGGACCTCGAGCAGTGCGACCTCCTCGTGGCGGACTTCACGGACACCGGCGAGATGCGCGCCTCGGGCAACGCCGACGAGGACGCGGTCTCCGATGCCTATGAGTCCGAGGGCGCGCGCCTCTTCGCCGTGGTGCTCCTTCCCAGAAAGCAGGCGTTCATCCACGAGGTGGACGAGAACGGCAATGAGATCGCCCGCCAGGACGCCACGCTCCCCAGTCCCACGCAGAAGGTCGACACCTACGTTCTCATCGACGCCGAGACGCTCGCCATCGACTTCCACGACAAGGAGCGCAGCGTAGCCGGGGAGTCGCGCCAGATCATCCCCGAGCTCTTCCTGCAGTGCTCTCAGGAGGCCTCGAGCCACGAGGTCATCGACGAGGTCACGAGCATCGTGGAAGACCTCTCCGAGGAGTTTGGCCTCACGCCTGCCGTCGAGGTCTCACGCGCAAAGGCGGCGCTGGCCCGCCACGCGGATACCGACGAGGCCATCCAGCCCGCAGACGTGGGACGCGAGGTCTTCGAGGACAACCCCGAGATGGCCCAGCGCTTCGAGGAGCGCGCCCGCGAGCGCGAGCTGCCGGAGGAGGTGCCCGTGCGTCGGCAGGCGGCCAACCGCCTCACGCGCACGCACCGCATTCGCACGGACACGGGCGTGGAGATCGCCTTCCCCTCCGAGCTGGCCGAGCGCCCGGGCTACATCGAGTTCTCCCACCATGAGGACGGCAGCATCTCGATCGTGATCAGCAACGTGGCGCGCATCGAGAACCGCTAGGGGAGAGGGGCCCGACGCCCTCGCGAGCGCGTCCGCTCGCCTCGGCCTGCCGCCGGTCGCCTGCCACATGTGTTTTTCGTCCGACTTCGAGCGAACGAGTAGAATGGCAGGCGTGATCTAAACGTAACCATCCGTACCCTAGGAGACCTCATGCAGACTAGTGGCACCAACAGTCGTCATGTGACAGATGCGCTCGCTCCCGCGCGTACGGTTACGCGCAGGGACGCCTTCAGGCTGCTCATCGGTGCTGGCGTGCTCGCGTTTGCCAATCCCGTCGCCGCCTTCGCCACCTCCCAGTCGGACGTCGACGCCGCACAGTCGGATGCCGATGCCGCCCAGGCGCAGCTCGACCAGATCGGCCAGGAGGTCTCGAACCTCTCCGCCCAGCTTTCGGACACCGTTGGCCAGATAGACGACGTCTCCTCGCAGATCGACCAGACCCAGGCCGACATCGACGCCAAAGAGGCTGACATCAAGGCCAAGCAGCAGGACATCGACGCCAAGCGGGCCGAGATCGAGCAGAAGCAGGGGATCCTTGGCCAGCGCATGTCCGCGGCATTCAAGTCCGGCAACGCCAACACCATCGACCTGCTCCTCTCCTCGGCGTCCTTCGAGGAGCTCACGTCCAACATCTATTACCTCGACAAGGTGTCCGAGCAGGACAACTCCATGATAGGGGAGGTCAAGAGCCTGAAGGCCGAACTCGAGACCCAGAAGGCGCAGCTCGAGACCGACAAGGCCGCGCTTGAGAGCAAGCGGTCCGACCTCACCTCCCAGAAGGACCAGCTTGACCAGCTCAGGTCCGAGCAGGAGTCCCAGCTCGCCAGCGTCCAGTCCAAGCAGCAGGAGGCCCAGGACCTGGTCAACCAGCTCAACTCCAACGTCCAAGACCTCATCGACCAGCGGAACGCCGAGCTTCTCGCCGCTCAGGAGGAGGCCCGTCGCGTCTCGAGCCACGGCTCGTCCGGCAGGTCTTCCGGCGGTTCTGCCGGCGGCTCGGCAAACATCAGCTCCGGCGTCTCCGGCTCGCAGGCGGCGGTCATCTCCGCCTCGTACCGCACGGGTTCCACCGGCGCGGGCTTCTGCGCCGCATGGGTCTCCAACGTCTTCTCCAATGCGGGCATCGGCACGTTCTACGGCAACGCCTGCGACATGTACTGGGCATATTGCTCAAGCGCGAACAGGTCGTCCATCCAAGCGGGCATGATCATCGCCGTGCCCACCGAACCCTACTCCGCCGCCGCCCGCCTGTACGGCCACATCGGCATCTACGTGGGCAACGGGACCGTCCGCCACTGCTTGAGCGGCGTGGTCACGACGCAGAGCCTCGACTCGTGGATCAGCCAGTTCGGCGTCACCTCCACCCCGCGCTGGGGCTGGCTGGGCGGCGTCGTCCTTGCGTAGCGCAGCCTGCGGGAGGGGCGAGATCGCCTCCATCCCGCAGACTCCGGCGCAGGTGGCGCTTGGCGTCATCTCGACGGTCATGGCCATCCTCGGCACCGTGGTGCTGCTCGCGGGCGCCCTTGTGCTCTTTGCCGTCGTGACGGGGCGGGCGGACGCCTCGGACTTCGGGCTCGCCTTTGCCGGCATCACGCTTTCCGGCTGGCCTCCCATGGGGCTTGCCGTTGTGACGCTTGCCGCCGGCGCGCTGCTCTGCGTGACGGCGTGGCTGGGTATTGCCGCCTCGCGCGACTCCGGGCGCGTGGGGCCGTACCGCTTCCTCTGCTACCTGGTTGGGCTGGTGCTTCTCGTTGCCGTCCTCTGGAGCTGGGGTTCGGGCGTCATCCTCATCTTCAACCCCATCGTGCTCTCGACCACCGTCACCTACGTGGTGGTGTGCTCCTCGCTTGCCGACCGCGTGCAGCGCGAGCACGACGAGGGCGTGCGTGGCGAGTCCTACCTCCTCGACGGCCGTCAGCGGGCGCTGAGGCTCGTCTCCCAGGTCATCATTGTCACGGCGGCGCTCAATGCCGTGGTCACCCTCATCCTGTGGTATGCCGTCTCGCAGATGGGTCCCACGGCGCCGGTCGTCCTCGCCGAGGCCGAATGCACCGCCGGCCAGCTCTCCGGCCGCGTGCTTGGCTGGGGCCTGGCGTCTGCCGGGGTCAACCTCCTGGTGGGGCTCTTTGGCCTGCGCGGCGCGAACCAGCCCGAGAAGGTCAGGCCCTTCCTGTGGATCTCGGCCGCCTCCTTTGCCTATGCCGTGGCGCAGCTGGTGGCGGGCATCGCCACCTCGGGCGGGCTTGGGAGCGTGCAGTCAAGCTCCGTCACCGACGCCCTCCTCTACGGCACCTGCACCTACCTGAGCGTGAAGATTCGCCGTCAGCCGCGTGGCCGCGAGGGCCGGGCAGCTGACGGCGAGACGGGCCGTGCGGATGGCGCCGTCGAGGCCGGCCGCTAGGTCACGGCAGACGCCTCGCCTCGGCAGCGGCTACGCCTCTGGCTCAGCGAGCTCAAGCTCCATGAGGCGCGCGATGCTCACGATGTAGATCTTGAGCGCGCGGCGCAGGCTCTCTTCCGAGACGGCCTCGTCGGGACCGTGCTCGATGCCCACCCACGAGGGCTTCTCCACGTACGGCTCGTGCGGGCCAAAGGCGCAGGCGCGGCGGAAGTGGCGCGCGTAGGTGCCGCCGCCAATGGTGAACGCCTTGCCCTCACGGCCCGTGTACTCCGCATACGTCGCAAGCAGCGTCTTGATCTCGGGGGAGCCGGGGTCGATGTAGAAGGGCTCGACGTCGCGTCCCCCCTCGAAGGTGGCGTTGAAGCGGGCGGCGAAGCGCCTCAGCTCCGCCGTGATGCGGCTGCCCGAGGTCGAGGTGGGGTAGCGCGAGTCAACGGTCTGCACAAAGCGGTCGCCCTCCGTGCGCACGGTGCCGCCAATGCAGGTGAGCTCGCCAAACTTGTCGTCGGTCGCGGCGATGCCCATGGGCCTGCCGTCGCTGGCGTGGCAGACCTCGTGCTCGAGGCGCAGCCAGCGCCTCTCGGCGTCCGCAAGGCCGGGGACGTTGGCGAGGAGGTAGTCGGCAAGCACGCAGATGGCGTTCACGGTGCCTCTGGGCATGGATGCGTGACCGCCCTTGCCGTGGGCCGTCACGCGGGCGCGGCCAGCGCCGAGGGCCTCGACGCGCACGCGCGGCGCCGCAGGCAGGCTCTCCGCGCCGACGCGCACGACGGCCGTCGCCTGACCGGGGATCGCGTTGGAGACGGTGCCGCCGTCCAGCTCCTCGATCACGCCGCCGGCCATGGGTTCCGAGGTGAAGCTGCCGCCAAAGAGGCCCTTCTCGCCGCAGATGAGGGGGAAGTCGGCGTCGGGCGAGAAGCAGAAGGCGGGCTCCGGGCAGCGATCGAGGTAGTGCTCGACGTCTGCCATGCTGGTCTCCTCGTTGTTGCCGATGATGCAGCGCAGGGCATAGGGGAGGGGCTTGCCGGTCTTCGCCACCTGGCGGGCAAAGAAGTGCGCGGCCCAGAGCGAGAGGACCAGCGGCCCCTTGTCGTCGAGGACGCCACGGCCCATGAGGTAGCCGTCGCGGCGCGTCACGTCGAGAGCGGGGACGCTCCAGCCGAGACCGACGGGGACGATGTCGGAGTGGGCGATGGTTGCCACATAGGGGGCGCCGTCCCTGCCGGCGACCTCGCCATAGCCAATGCAACCGTCGAGGTCCGTCACGGCAAGGCCCAGGCGTCGCGCGATGCCCTCGGCTGCAACCAGGGCCTCGTTGGCCTTGGGGCCATAGGGCTTTCCGGGTTCGGCGGCCGAGAGGTCCTCGACGGACTCTATCCTCACGAGCGTGCGTATGTCTTCGACAACGTCCTCCCAGACCTCGTCCACGTATGCGTCGACCCTGACCCCGAGCTGGCCGTCGTTGGTCTGTGCCATGCTTCCTCCCAATTGGTTGGCAATCGTGCCTCCCCATCTTAGACGCTCTCGCCGTGCTGTGGCGGCGGGGCCGGCGGCGCCATGCGCGGCCACCGAGGCGGCGGAGGGGGCGACGCCGATGCCGACGCCGACGGTGGCGGCCTGGCCCATAGCCTTCGCGAGGCCTCCACGCCATCCGGCTACAATGCACGCTTCTGCCATCGACGCACAAGGGAGGTTCCGGGCAATGAAGGTCGCCATGAGAAGGCCCGTGCTCGCCGCCATCGTCTGCTTTGCCGTCGCGCTTGTTGTGAGCGCCGCGTTCATCGTCTGGCTCAACGCCGACCTCGAGTCGAACATCGTCGTGGTTCTCTCCAGCCTTCAGCTGAGCTACCTCTACGTGATCTCTTCTGGCCTGGCCGCGTTCTCTGCGGGGGCGCTGGTCGCGCTCGCCGCCGCCTCTCTCGCGCACCTGCGCATGCCCAGCCTGCCGCGCGCGGCCTTTGCCGCCCTGGGCTGGCTCGCGCTGGGGCTCCTGCTCCTCGCGCCCGTCGCCGCGACGATGTTCACGAGCTCGTTTGCCACCGCGTTCGCGCTGGTGATATACGGGGCCGTGAAGGCCCCCGTGCTCTTTGCGGCCTTTGGCCTGCTTTTGGGCCTGGGCTTTGCCGAGAGACGCGACGATGATGGGCCCGCGCCCAAAGCGTAGAGGCGCAGGGGCCGCCCCTGCGCCCTGGAGCCCTATGCGTCCGACCGCGCGAAGCGGTTCGCCATGTGCATGCTGCGTTCGTAGAGAACCCCGGCGAGAAGCTCGTCGGTCTTCTCGTGCGCGTAGTCGGCCATGTGCTGGTTGGCCGCCTCGAGGAGGCTCTGAGCCGCCTCGGCCCCAAGGCCCCGCTCGGCCACGAGCGCGTCGGTCGCCGCCAGCGCCCGCTCGCCCTCGGAGCCAAGGTCGAACTGGTAGGCCTCGATGGCGGGCGCGCACTCCGCGTAGTTGGCGTCGGCCATGGCGGCAATGAGGCGGTTTGCCCAGTAGAAGCTCTCGGTCGAGACGCGCTTGGGATCGGTCTGCCCGAGGTAGGCGGGCGTCTTGCGCACGCTGGCATAGAACGGCAGCAGCGCGTTGAACGGGTTGGAGCCAAAGGCCAGCCACTGCACGCAGCGCGTGGCCTCGGGGCCGTACGGGCGTGCCTGTAGCACGGAGAGCTGGCTGTTGCGGTTGATGCCGATGGGGCGGTAGTGCCCGCGCGTGGCCTCGGTGCCAAGGCTGCCGTACGGGTCAAAGACGGTCCCCTGGTAATGGAGCGAGAGGACGTACTTCACGTCCTCGATGGTCACCTTGCGCTCCGGGGTGCCTGCCCAGGGAAGGTCGTCCGACTCGGGGCCAAGCGGTGCCTCCGGGGAGCCCCAGCTCTGGGCGTGCGGGCTGAGGAAGCGCTGCATCGACCAGGCGCGCGGCGTGTTGTAGAGGTGATCCTCGTCGGAGTGGCTTCCAAAGGCGTCGCGCGGGTTGAAGACGCCCTCGCCGCCGCCCTCCGCGCGAAGCGTGAGGTCCAGGTGGTGGCTCGCCATCCACTGGGCAAGGTCCGGCGAGCACATGTGCCCGGCCTGCTCGCCCATGGCGTCCGCCAGGTCAAACGAGTCGATGCCAAGCTGGTTGGGCATCGTGACGTAGCAGTCGTCCGGCACGCGCTTGGCAATCCAGTGGTGGCCGCCCACGGTCTCCATCCACCAGATCTCGTCGACGTCGGAGAGGGCGATGCCGTTCATCTCGTAGGTGCCGTAGCGCTCGAGCAGCTCGCCCAGGATGCGCACGCCGTCGCGTGCGGAGCGCGCGTAGGGCAGCACCAGCGTGACCATGTCCTCCTCGCCAATGCCGCCGGGCTGCTCGGGCTCATATCCGTCGCTGCCGGGGGTGCCCTTGGCCGGTCGGTAGACAACCATGGGGTCTGCGCCCAGGACGCGCCCGTTCGAGGTGAGCGTTTCGGTGGCGCTCATGGCAACGCCCCGCGCCGAGAAGCCCGCCTCCTCCCAGAGGCCCTGGGAGAGGTCGGCGTTGGGGACGGCCGTGTAGCATACGCCGTCCGCAGCGGGCAGGGGTACCGTGAGGTGAGAGATCTTTGATGTGTAGCCGGTGCGTCTTTTGGGGTCCACCACGCAGAAGCGCTTGGGGTTGAACTCGCCGTTTGCGGAGTCTTCGTTTCTGGCGACGATGGTCGATCCGTCATAGCTGGCCTTCTTGCCAACCAGGATGGTGGTGCAGGACATGGTGCCTCCTTGGTTCGGTGTGGTGCCGGCAGCATCTGCCGACGCGCTCTCACATGCCATAGTATGCCTTCCGCGCACGCGCCCGCAGGCTGTGCGAGGGCCTGCGGGGATGCGCCCGGTGCCCCTCTCCGCAAGGATGGCGGCGAGGGGCACCCCCATGCCCGCAGGCGGCGGCGCGTGCGGCCCATCGCCGACGCCCGCATTGGATTGGGTGGGGCACCCGGTTCGCCCGGTGCGTGCCATGGCCGGGCGACTGTCATGACGGGCTGGTCCCCATTCGAATTTCATATGGCGTCTGACCAGCGTAAACGTCACGACCGAGAAAAAAGTCGAGATTTCGCAAAATTCTCGCCCACAAAGAGTTAACTATGGTGTACTCTTTTCCTAGAGTTAATCGCTGAGCTAACACCTGCAACACCGACTGCAGTGCAGGGGCATGAGCCGTTGACTCCCGCCGAAGTGCCCGGACCCTCTCCCCGGACCAATCGGCACATACAAGCGCCGCCGACGTTCCCCTTTCTTGCGTCGGCGGCGCATTGTCATTGGCGCCCGCCCTTTCTGCCGGGAGGGCCGGGCGCGCATCGCTGAGCCCACAGCTCGCGCCCGCGTCGCCTGGGTTGCCGCCCGCCCGCAGGCCCCGCGCCGCCCCGTCGACCATCGCCCGAGCCGCCCCGCTCCGCGCCCGCAGGCTTCGCGCCGCATGTATTTTCTCCGTATCGACAATCTCGGCATGGCCTTGGAGGGGCGAGGGTATACTCCTAAAAGTAAGCACGGGTAAACTTAAGTCACGCGCAACCTCCGCTCACGAGGCACCAGGGCATCCAACCCGGCGTCCCGCGCGCGGGAAACCACAAGAAAGGTGGCACATCATGAGCGCAATCGAGAAGGTCCACGCACGCGAGGTCCTCGACTCCCGCGGCAATCCTACGGTCGAGGCGGAGGTCACGCTCGCCGACGGCAGCCTGGGCAGGGCGATCGTCCCCTCCGGCGCTTCTACCGGCGAGTTCGAGGCCGCCGAGCTCCGTGACGGCGACGAGGCCCGCTACCAGGGCAAGGGCGTCGAGAAGGCCGTCTCCCACGTGAACGGCGAGGCCCGAGAGGCCGTCCTGGGCATGGACGCCCGCAACCAGCGTGCCGTCGACGCGGCCCTCATCGCCGCCGACGGCACCCCCAACAAGGGCAAGCTGGGCGCCAACGCCATCCTCGGCGTGAGCCTGGCGACCGCCCGTGCGGCAGCGGCGTCGGCGGGGCTCCCCCTCTATGCCTACCTCGGCGGGCCCAACGCCCACACGCTGCCCACGCCGATGATGAACATCCTGAACGGCGGCGTCCATGCCGACAACAACGTGGACTTCCAGGAGTTCATGATCGTGCCTGTGGGTGCGCCCGACTTCCGCACCGCGCTGCGCTGGTCGGCCGAGGTCTACCACACCCTGAAGGGCGTGCTCAAGGAGGCCGGCCTCTCGACCGGCGTGGGCGACGAGGGTGGCTTTGCCCCCGACCTCAAGACCAACGCGGAGCCCTTCGAATACCTCATGAAGGCCGTCGAGAAGGCCGGCTTCAAGCCCGGGGACGATTTCGTCTTCGCGATGGACCCGGCCACGAGCGAGCTCTATGACGCCGCGGCCGGCACCTACGCCCTCAAGGGCGAGGGCCGCACCCTCACGAGCGCGCAGATGGTCGACTACTGGGACAAGCTCGCCTCGTCCTACCCCATCATCTCCATCGAGGATGGCCTGGCGGAGGAGGACTGGGACGGCTGGCGCCAGCTCACGGCGCGCCTTGGGTCGCGCGTGCAGCTGGTGGGCGACGACCTCTTTGTCACCAACACCGCCCGCCTGCGCCGCGGCATCGAGCTCGGCGCGGCAAACGCGCTGCTCGTGAAGGTCAACCAGATTGGCACCCTCACCGAGACGCTCGAGGCCATGCAGACCGCGCAGCGCGCCCGCTATGCCACGATCGTCTCGCACCGTTCGGGCGAGACCGAGGACACCACCATCGCCGACCTGGCCGTTGCCACCAACGCAGGCCAGATCAAGACCGGTGCGCCCGCCCGTTCGGACCGCGTGGCCAAGTACAACCGGCTGCTCCGCATCGAGGAGGAGCTGGGCGACGCCGCCAAGTACGCCGGTCGCTCCGCGTTCTACAACATCGCGCAGGCATAGGGGGTCGGCGCGTGGGGCAGGGTATGGAGGTGTTCCTCGGCGATCCGTCCGAGGCACGTACCCTCGAGGATGGCGTGGAGGCCGAGTTCCTCCATTGCCTGGTGCTTCAGGCGGGCCTTGTCATCTCTGGCGACAAGCCCTGCGCCGTCTTCGGCTTCACCCCGCGTGCTACGGCGGGCAGCCGGACGGCCTCCCTGCCCGCCGTAGCGAGCTGCGCAAACCACGTGGTTGCGGTCTACGAGGATAAGGCGTCCGGCTACGGGGTGTCTCTGGCCGTGCTTGCCCGCAGGTCGTGTGGGCCCATGGTGATGGCATGGCGCCCGGAACTCGTCTCGTCCGTGCTTGCGGATGACGAGTCCCGGGCGCTTCTCGCCTCCGCTGACATCGACGTGGGGAGCGCCGACGATGCCATGCGCTGCATGGCGCGCCGCCTGCGATCCTATTTTCGCGGGCATGCGCCCTTTCCCCACGAGCTTGGCGTGCTTCTCGGCTATCCGGTCCGCGACGTGCGCGGCTTCATGCGCGACGGCGGGCGGGGCGCCGTCGCGTGCGGGCGCTGGAAGGTCTACGGTGACCCGGCGGCCGCCGAGCGACGCTTCGCCGAGCTGGCACGGCGCGAGTCCGCGCTGCGCGAGCGCTTCTGTGCGGGGTGCCCGGTGGGCGCTCTCATCGCATGAGGGGGCGACGCCGGCGCGTTTACGGCACCCGGGCCTGGCCTTTGCCCCTCATCGCGTCTCGTCTCGTCTATTGGCGTCCGCCGGAAGGCGGGCTGTAGTGAGGAGTTGGTATGAGCAAGGTGGCTGTTGTGTACTGGACCATGGGGGGCAACACCGAGGCCATGGCACAGGCCGTGGCCAAGGGCGCGGGCACCG
The DNA here is from genome assembly GCA_004557505.1 of Coriobacteriaceae bacterium. Taxonomy (GTDB): domain Bacteria; phylum Actinomycetota; class Coriobacteriia; order Coriobacteriales; family Atopobiaceae; genus Tractidigestivibacter. Next base: position 172,762 of record SFGZ01000004.1, read on the forward strand.
AGGCCGTGGAGTGCTCGGACTTCTCGGCCGATCAGGTTGCGGGCCTTGATGCGCTTGCGTTCGGGTGCCCGGCGATGGGCTCCGAGGAGCTTGACCCGGATCTCGAGGAGCTGTTCAATTCCTGCGTGCCCGAGCTGGGGGAGCGGCCCGTCGTGCTCTTTGGGTCGTATGACTGGGGCGACGGCGAGTGGATGCGCGCCTGGGAGCAGTCGGCCAAGGATGCCGGCGTGAACGTGATCGACACTTACATCGCGCACCTCGAGCCGGACGATGACGCGCTGACGGCCTGCGCGGCGCTGGGGGCCAAGCTGGCGTGAGGGCAAGGGGCGGCCCCCTTGCCTCATCGGTGGCATCGCGGCATGTCGCGGAACGGAACAGTTGGGTCGGCGTGAGACAAGGGGAAACTCCCCTTGTCTCTAGTCCGTGATGTCGCTGTCGAGCGTGGCGCGCACGGCGTAGTCGGGGAAGGCCTCCTCGACCTCGCGTACGATCTGCTGGTACTCGCCCTCGCGGTCTGCCGCCTCGAAGGCGATGATCACGTCGAACTCAAGCAGGCGGCGCGCCTCGTTCACGTGAAAGCCGTGGAACTGCAGCACGTGGTCGTGGGCAACCGCGATGCGCCTCACGCGCTCGCGCATGTCGCTGACGTCCTCGCCGGTGTTTCTCGAGTAGATGCCTACGGCGGCGAGGACGACCTGGCCGTCCGTGTGCGTAAAGACGCGCTCGGCCACGCGCCGCGAGAGCTCGTCAATCTCCTCGGCCGAGGTGGTGTCGGCGACTTCCACGTGGACTGAGCCAACCCTGCATTCGGGGCCATAGCTGTTGAGGAACAGGTCGTAGACGCCCAGGACGCCGTCCTCCTCGGCCACGATGCCCTTGACCCTCTCGGCAAGCTTCGGGCTCACGCGCTCTCCCAGGATCTGGCTGAGCGTCCGCCAGAGCATCCCGAGGCCGGCCTTCACGATGAACGCAGAGATCGCGGTGCCCACCCACGCCTCGAGCGAGAGGCCCCATATCAGGTAGATCACGGCGGCGCCCAGCGTGGACGCCGAGAGCACGGCGTCAGAGAGCGCGTCCTGGCCCGAGGCCACAAGCGAGTCGGCGTTCACGCGCTTGCCAACGGACTGCACGTGTCGGCCGAGAAGCACCTTGGCCACGACGCCTGCGGCAACAACCGCAAGCGCGGCGGCGGAGTAGTCCGGCACCTCGGGCGAGATGATCTTCCGCACCGACTCCACGCCCGAGGTGATGCCGGCGTAGAGCACTATCACCGAGATGACCATGGCCGTGAGGTACTCGATGCGCCCGTAGCCCATGGGGTGGCGCTTGTCCGGCGCGCGCCCGGCGAGCTTGGTGCCCACGATCGTGATGACGGAGGAGAGGGCGTCGGAGAGGTTGTTCACGGCGTCGAGGGTGATGGCGATGGAGTTTGAGACCACGCCCACCACGGCCTTGAGCGCGGCGAGCAGCACGTTGGCGACGATGCCGAGGGAGCTGGTGCGGACGATGGTCCGCTCGCGCCTGGTGGTGGGGATGGGCGCGGATGCCTGACCCTGCTCGATGTCCATTGCTTGTCGATTCCTTCTGTCTGCGTGCATGCGAGACAAGGGAACCTCCCCTTCCTCACATGCTGGCGAGTACCTTGGCCAGGAGTCGCCTGAGCTCTGCGGCCTCGCTTGCCGAGAGGCGCACGTGGCAGGCCATCGCCAGCGGCACCGAGGCCGCGCGGTCGCGAAGGGCGCGTCCCTCGGGCGTGAGGCGGACTTCCAACACGCGGGCGTCGGCGGCGCTTCTCTCGCGCGTAACGTAGCCGCGCTCCTCGAGCTTTTTCAGGACCGGCGTGAGCGTGCCCGAGTCAAGGTAGAGCCGCTCGCCAAGATGGCTCGCCGTGGCCGTGTCCTCCTCCCAGAGGACCATCATGCAGAGGTACTGCGTGTAGGTGAGGCCGAGAGGCCCAAGGAGCGGCTGGTAGCTGCGGATGACCTCCTTGGAGCAGGCGTAGAGCGGGAAGCACAGCTGGTTGTCGAGGCGCAGGAGCTCGGCAGGGGAGGCCCCCTCCATGCCAAAGGGGGCCTCCCGTGGCGACGCCTGCGGCGATGCCGTGGCTGCCACTAGAGCTGTGCCTCAATCGCGCGCTCGACCTCGGCCATGTCGGCAGTGGGCTCGAAGCGGGCCACGAGGCGGCCGTCGCGGCCGATGAGGAACTTGGTGAAGTTCCACATGATGTAGGCCTTGTCGCCGAACTTCTTGTTGTTGGCCTTTGCGAACTTGTTGAGTGCCGCGGCCTTGATGCCGCCGCCAAAGCCCTGGAAGGGGCGCTCGGTGGCAAGCGCGGCGAAGAGGGGGTCGGCGGTGTCGCCGTTCACGTCGAGCTTCTTGAAGCGAGGGAACTCGGTGTTGAACTTGAGCGAGCAGAACTGGTTGATCTCGTTGTCGGACTCGGGCGCCTGGCCGGCAAACTGGTTGCAGGGGAAGTCCAGGATCTCGAGGCCCTGGTCACGGTGGGCGGCATAGATGCGCTCGAGGTCCTCGTACTGGGGCGTGAAGCCGCAGCCGGTCGCCGTGTTCACGACGAGCAGGACCTTGCCGGCGTAGTCGCTTAGGGGAACGGCGCTGTCGTCCTGCGCGGTGACAGAGAAGTCAAGGTAGTTGGTGGTGTTCTCGGATGCCATGATGGCTCCCTCCTCCGGGCGTTGCCCGGTGTGATTGGTGACGGCTTTAGTATGGCGCGCCGCATGTGCTCGGGCGAGCAAATAAATTGAGCACAACCAATTTTACACAATTGATTGCATGCGGCCTTGGGGTTGTGAGGCCAGGCGATTCCGGAGATGGCCCGCCCCACATTTTTCGGATGCATAACGGGGCCTAAGCGTCGAAAACCCGCGTCTTGGCAATCACTTCGAATTTCCCGGACGTTTAGGCGGGTCTAAACGTCCGGGAAATCCCTAAACGTCGAAATCCGGCGGCAAGGTGCTCTGGGCTTTGGACCGGGCGCGTCCCGGGCAGGCGGGCGCGGGGGCTAGGCCAGCTCCACCCGATCCGCGCCGGTGATTCTCAGGTCGGCGGAGAAGAACTCCCGCAACGCGCGTATGGCCCATGCGGTGTCGCGGACGCCCGCGGTCTCGTAGCTGGAGTGCATGGCGAGCTGCGGCAGGCCGATGTCGACGGCATACACGCTCACCTGGGTGTTTGAGAGATTGCCCAAAGTCGAGCCGCCGGCCATGTCGGAGCGGTTGGCAAAGGTTTGGCACGGCACGCCGGCCCGCTCGCACAGCGCCACGAAGACGGCGCGGCTGAAGGCGTCGGTCGTGTACTTCTGGTTGGCGGACTCCTTCACCACCGGACCGCCGTTGAGGCGGCAGCGGTTTGCGGCATCGTAGAGCTCCGGGTGGTTGGGGTGCAGCGCGTGGGCGTTGTCGCAGCTCACGAGGAAGGAGCGCGAAAGGGCCCGCAGGTAGTCCCCCTCGCCCATGCCCAGCGCGGCGTTGGCGCGCACCAACGTGTCGCGGAGCAGCGTGGACATGGCCCCCTGCTTGGTGTTGGAGCCCACCTCCTCGTTGTCGAAGCACGCATAGACGGTCACGCAGCGGCGGTTCCTCTCGGCAGCAAACGCCTCGAGCGACGCAAAGGCGCACTGCAGGTCGTCGAGCTTGGGCGACGAGACGAACTCGTCCGCCAGACCCCAGATGCACGCTCGCTCGCGGTTCACGAGGAAGAGGTCGTGCGCGAGAACGTCCTCGGGCTTGGCACCCACGCCTTCGGCAACCATGCGGTCGAAGTCGTCCTTGCGCAGGCGTCCGGCTGAGAAGAGCGGGCAGAGGTCGACGGCCTTGTTGAACGCCTTCCCCTCGTTCACGGAGCGGTCGAGGTGGATGGCCACGCTGGGGATGAGCAACAGGTCGCGGTCGGGGGCAAAGAGGCGGCTCTCGATGCCGTCGGCGGTGCGCACGAAGACGCGACCCGCGAGCGACAGGGGCTTGTCGAGCCAGGTGTAGTCGATCATCCCGCCGTAGCCCTCGACGTCGAGGCGCAGGTACTCCTCGGGCCCCTCGAGCGCGGGCGCGGACTTCAGCTTGTAGGTGGGGGAGTCGGCGTGCGCCGCCGTCATCTGGAAGTGGTAGCCGCTGCGATCGAGGGCGTCCTCGCCCACGCGGAACGCGACGACGCTTGAGCCGTTGCGGGTGGTGTAGTACGAGCCGCCGGGCCTGACCTCCCAGGCGTCCCCCTCGGGCAGTCGGGTGAACCCGGCCTGGTCGAGGCGGGCACCGATGCTTGCCGCCGTGTGGAACATGCTGGGGCAGCGGTGGATGAAGTCGACGAGGCGCTCCGAGGTCTCAAGGTCCTCGGCCGTCGCGCCGTCCGTGGCTGGGTGCTTGTCGTCTGGCATGTGCGTCCTCTCTGTTGGCCGTCTCGAAGTCGAGCGTAGCACGGCGGCACCGTCGGCGTCGCGGCTTGCGATCGCGGCGCTCCTCGGGTAGGCTATCCATTGTTGCATCAAAGACGGGGCCGGCCCTTGGCAAGCCGCCCGAGAGATGGGAGAGGACCTTGCGCAACTAGACGCAGCCCTAATGGGCGAGAAGAACGTGCCCGCCTGCCGGCGCCCTGTGCCGGCCCTGCGTCTGTGAGGTCCCCCATGCAACTCAACCTGACGAACATCCACTACAGCTATGCCGGAAGCCCGCGCGAGGTGCTTGACGGCGTCACCCTCAGCCTTCCAGCCGGCTGGACCGGCGTCGTCGGCGACAACGGCTGCGGCAAGTCCACGCTCGCGCGCCTCGCCGCAGGCATCCTGCGTCCCACGGCGGGGAGCGTGAGCCCCGCCGGGCTGGTGGCCGCCTACTGCGAGCAGGACAGCACCATCGCGCCCGCCTCGCTTCTCGACTTTGCCGCCTCCTGGGACCACGACGCCGTGCGGCTGCGGGACGCGCTGGGCATCGGAGACGACTGGGCCTGGCGCTTCGGGAGCCTCTCGCTTGGGCAGCGGAAGCGCCTCCAGGTTGCGGTGGCGCTCTGGGGCCGCCCGGACGTCCTGGTGATGGACGAGCCCACGAACCACCTCGACGCGCCCGCGCGCGAGGCGGTGCTTCTCGCGCTGCGCTCCTTCTCCGGGGTGGGCATCCTCATCTCCCATGACCGCGATCTGCTCGACGCACTGGTGGAGAGGTGCGTCTCGTTCGAGCGCGATGCGGTGCGCATGCGGCCCGGCACCTACACCCGGGCCTTCGGGCAGCGGGAGCGCGAGGTCGCGGCTGCCGCGGATGCCCAGGCCCGGGCTCGGCGAGAGGAGCGGCGCCTTGCGGCCGAGCGCCAGCGGCGCGTGGAGGAGGCGTCTCGCGCCGACGGCCTGCGCAGCCAGCGCGGCCTCGACCCGCGTGACCACGATGCGCGCGCGAAGATACGCCGCGCGATCGTCTCGGGCAAGGACGCCCGCGCCACGCACCTCGCCACGGCCCTGGATGCGCGTATACAGGCTCAGCGCGCCCGCGCCCAGGTGGCGTTTGTCGAGCGTCGCTATGACGGCGGCATCCCTTCGCTTGGCGAGCGGTCGAGAAGGGCGGTCATCGCGCGGCTGCCTGCGGGCGTGGTGCATTACGGCGACGCGCTGGACGCGCCGGGCGTCGCCATCCCGGATCTGCTCCTTGGCTCTGGCGATCACGTGGGGATTGTCGGCCCCAACGGGTCGGGGAAAACGACGCTGGTCACAGCCCTTGTGCGTGCGGTTCCGGAGGATGTGCCCATGCTCTTCATGCCGCAGGAGCTTGGCGAGGCCGATGCGGCGCGCGCCATGGCGCGCCTCCAGGGGCTTGGTGCCGCCGAGCGGGGACGGGTGCTCTCGGTTGTGGCGCAGCTCAACTCTCGACCGGAGGCGCTGCTCGAGGGCGGCGAGCCCAGCCCGGGGGAGCTGCGCAAGCTCGTGCTGGCCGAGGCGGTGCTCGCAAAGCCGCAGATCCTGGTGATGGACGAACCCACGAACCACCTAGACCTGCACTCCATCGAGGCGCTCGAGCGCCTGCTCGCCTCGTTTTCCGGTGCGGTCGTCCTGGTGTCGCATGACGCGCGGGCGGTGAGGTCAAGCTGCGGGCGCATGTGGAGGCTGCGGCCCACGAGGGGCGAGGACTTCTCGGCCGGCGCGATCCTCGGGGCGCGCTAGGGGACGGATGGCGTTCGGAGAACATGAGGGCTGCCGGGCCGCGCGATGCTGGCGCGCAATGACGCCCGCGCGATTCGCAGGGCTTCGCCTCTCTGCCGCGCCTACGCGATGAAGTCGAGGAAGGCGTCCGCCTGTGCGGCGAGCGCCGCCTCGTCCTCGGGGGAGAGGACGAGCGTGCCCGTGGTCCAGGACTCGCCCGAGAGGGCGATGCCGGTCTCCTTGTCGGTCATGACCTGCGCGCCCACGAAGGCGAGAAGCGCGTCGAGCGCCGCGCGCATCTCGGCGGTGGCGGTCCGGCCGCCTGCGCCCGAGACGGTGGCGCGCATGCCGCCGGCGACGGCAGTGCTGCGACCCTTGCCGGGAAGCGGCCTGCTCAGCCAGTCCACGAGGTTCTTCACGTGACCGGGGAACGAGGCGTTGTACTGCGGGCTCACGAACCACACGCCGTCGGCCTGGCGCACGGCCTCGCGCACGGCCGCAACCTCGGGGCGCTCGGGGTTCTCGAGGTCCTGGTTCATGAGGGGCAGCGCCGAGTAGTCCAGCCTGCTCACGCTGGCACGACCCTCGAGCAAGGTCTCGATGCGCCGTGCCAGCTGTTCGTTGAAGCCGTTGTTGCGAAGGGTCCCCACTACGATGAGGACGTTTTTCTCTGTTGCCATGGCGCTCTCCCCTGTTCGGCCTGATGTGTTGACTTGGTATCAACTCTGTACTAAAACTAGTGTAGCCAATGCACAAGATCTCTTGAATAACGCTCTTTCTCGATACCTGGTATCAAATTAGGTACCATGTCACCACCGGCGGAAAGGGATGGCATCGCATGAGAGGCGCACCTAGGGACTTTGGGACCTGCCCGTTCGTGACCGCGCAGTGGCTCCTCCGGGGGAAGTGGTCGATCGTGATCCTCCACCACCTGAGCGGGGGCAAGCTACGCTTTGGGGAGCTTGAGCGCCGCATGCCCGAGCTCACGCACTCCACGCTCTCCTCGCAGCTCAAGCGCCTTGAGGCGGAGGGATTGGTGAGCCGCGAGGTCTTTCCCGAGGTCCCGCCGCGCGTGGAGTACTCGCTCACGCAGGTGGGAAGGGACTTCATCCCGGTGCTTTCGAGCATTGAGGCCTGGGGCGCGAGCTACATCGAGCACCTGCGCAAGGGGGGTGCCGCTCCGTCGTAGGGGAGGGGGCTGCGTGCGGCAGGCGCGCGGGTGCGGCGGGTATCCGCTTGCGGCACGCGCGCGGGCGCTATCCTCTCGCGCCGAGAAGCCCGCTCACCAGGCTCACGATGAGCGCCACAAAGAGCGTTCCCCAGAACCCCGAGACCACGACACCCATACCAAATACGCTCTCTGCGAGGCTGGATGCGAGTGACACCATGAGCGCGTCGATCACAAACGAGAAGAGCCCCAGTGTGAGGACCGTCACGGGGATCGAAAGAAACTGGATGATGGGCTTCACGATTGCGTTCATCACGCAGAGCATGAGCGCAAAGGAGAGATACGCTGCCCACTTTGGCTCTCCAACCACGCGTGCCGAGGGCACGATGGCGACTGCGACGAACGACGCTATGGCGGTCGCGACTACGGAAACAAGCATTCTCATGGCAGCTACCTCGCATCTTGCCTTCCGACTGTAACCATCACATGATACCCGAGTGCGCCGGTAGGCATTCCGAGTGCGTCGGGAGGCCTTGCTGGCGGCACCTGGGATGCCGTCACACGTTCGGGGCACGATTGTGTGACGTCCTGTGTGGGTCACAGTTTCGGGTGCGAACGTGTGACAGGTCGCAACACGATCGGTGTGCGAACGTGTATCGACCTGCGCTGGTCACACGTTCGGCCCCAAATGTGTGACCAGCGCCCGGCGCGCCCGGCACCCAAGGCACCGGGCCGCAGCACCCTCGGCCCCTCGGCCGGAAGATTCGTGGTCACACCGAGAAGTTCAATTTCTCACAATGCAGTGGGACATTCAGTGCTAGGCTTTCCATAAATTGAACTTCTCGTTGTATGAAATTGAACTATTGGGTCTTGCATGGGCGTCTGCCGAGAAGATAAATTGAACTTCTCGCACGGCGCAACGCAGGCACCCAGGGGGGGAGGGGTCGTGGAAGGCCAGACCCGCAAGGGCTTCTCGGCGCGCCTTGGGCAGGCGATGGACGAGCGCGGCCTGCGGCAGGCAGATCTCGTGCGCCTGGCTGCGGCCGATGGCGTCAAGCTGGGGAAGTCGCAGCTCAGCCAGTACCTGAGCGGGAAGACCGAACCCAGGAAGGCAACGCTCTCGTTTCTCGCCACCGCCCTCGGCATAAGCGCCGCGTGGCTTTCGGGTGAGGCCGAGGACGCCGGACCGGCTCCTGCCGCGTCGGCTCTCGTTACGCCATCGGCTTCGGCTGCCGTCCCAGATCACAGTCCCGCACCCCACGATCCCACCAAGAAGGGGGAACCCGCCATGCCTCGCCGCCAATTCAAGAAGTCGTCCAAGCTCGACAACGTCCTGTACGACATCCGCGGTCCCGTGCTGGACGAGGCGTACCGCATGGAGGACCAGGGCATCCACGTGCTCAAGCTTAACATTGGCAACCCCGCCCCGTTTGGCTTTAGGACGCCGGACGAGGTCGTGAAGGACATGCAGGACCAGCTCACGGAGTGCGAGGGCTACTCCAACAGTCGCGGCCTCTTCTCCGCGCGCAAGGCCATCATGCAGTACGACCAGCTCAAGGGCATCCCAAATGTCGACGTGGAAGACATCTACACCGGCAACGGCGCCTCCGAGCTCATCCAGATTGCGATGAACGCCTTCATGGACGTGGGTGACGAGATTCTCGTGCCCAGCCCGGACTACCCGCTGTGGACCGCCTGCGCAACGCTCGCCGGCAGCACTGCCGTGCATTACATCTGCGACGAGCAGGCAAACTGGTACCCTGACGTCGAAGATATCAAGAGCAAGGTCACGCCGCGCACCAAGGGCATCGTCGTGATCAACCCCAATAACCCAACGGGTGCCCTGTACCCGCGTGAGGTGCTGCAGGAGATCGTGGACGTGGCGCGCGAAAACCAGCTGGTCATCTTTGCGGACGAGATCTACGACCGCCTCGTGATGGACGGCAAGCAGCACGTCTCCATCGCGAGCCTCGCGCCCGACCTCTTCTGCGTCACGTTCAACGGCCTCTCCAAGAGCCACATGGTGGCGGGCTACCGCATTGGCTGGATGAGCCTCTCGGGCAACAAGAGCATCGCGAAGGACCTCATCGACGGCATCAACATGCTGTCCAACATGCGCCTGTGCTCAAACGTGCCGGCGCAGTCCATCGTGCAGACATGCCTGGGCGGCATCCAGCGCGGCCAGGGCCTTCTCGTCCCCGGCGGGCGCATCTTTGAGCAGCGCGAGTACGTCTACGAGCGCCTCTCGAACATGGACGGCGTCACGGTGACTAAGCCTGAGGCCGCGTTCTACATCTTCCCGCGGCTTGATCCGGACAAGTTCCACATCACCGACGACGACCAGTTCGCACTTGACCTGCTCAAGGACAAGCACGTGCTCATCACGGCGGGCAAGGGCTTCAACTGGAAGAAGCCCGGCTACTTCCGCATTGTCTACCTGCCGCGCAGGCACACGCTGCACGAGGCGATGGACAAGGTCGAGGACTTCCTGAGCTACTACCGGCAGTGAGACAAAGGGACAGCCCCTGTCTCACGTGCCGTGAAGACGGCGATGCTGCTTTCTCGAGGCGTCGGCTTGCGTTGGCGCGGCCCTTGCCAGGCCCATCGAAAGTGCGCTCGTACCCTACGCGCTCGCGTTGCTCGAAAAAAGACGTGCGGAAGCCAGGAAGTGAGTGGGCGGCGAGCCGCGAAGGTGGCTTGGGAAGGCCAAAAGGGACGTGCAGGCATTTTGCGTGAACAGCCAACTGGGATAACATAATTATTTCCTCTCACTTCCAATGCACGCGGCCCCGCCCATGGGGTGAGGGGTGAGAAAATGACGCTCACATCCTGAGTTCTGCGCGTAATTTGAGAGCTCTTTGTTGCTCACGTGCGTGGGCCAAGGGTTTGATTCGGCCACGATCGCCCAGGGGCATCGTTTGGTGCGCTCGCACCCGGCAGGAAGGATCTGCGACTGCCACCTCGGTGGGAAATACGCCTCGGAGCTACGGGCTAGGCTGCATCCCGAATCCTGGGGATGGGAAATCGGGATGCGGAGGTGCGGCTCTTCATGCCCAGGTGCGACGAGGGCCTGGATTCGGTATCTCCAAGGAATGGGGCGCAGCTCACCGTAAGCGCGCAGGGCAACATGGAGTTCGGCCTGGCGAATGCGAAGGATCCCAGGCCGGAGCGCGACACCGTATGGGCCTGCGGAGGCCTGGCTGTGCGGCGCGTCGTGGTGCAGCGCTGCCCGGCTGATCGGCGGCGGCGTTCATGCGCATCCGCCACACGAGGCCGACGTGATCTTGCGTGACGGGCCCTTCCCGGCACCCGACTGCCTACACCACGAAGAGCAGGGCCGAGAGCGTGATGCAGGCGCTGCCGGCCAGAACGAACAGGTGGAAGACAAAGTGCAGGTAGGGGACCTTCTTGGGGATGTAGAAGAGAGCGCCTACGGTGTAGCTTACGCCCCCTGACACCAGAAGCCAGAATGCGGGTGCGGGCAGGACCTCCCAAAGGTCGCCCACGTGGAAGATCACAAGCCACCCCATGATGATGTAGATGATGGCGGTGAGCCACTTGGGCTGGCGCTCGCGCAGGAGGCACTCGGCGAGGATGCCCACGACGGCGATGACCCAGACGGCCGTGGTGAGCGCGGCCCCGCCCCTGTCGGCGAGCGCCACCAGCGAAAACGGCGCGTAGGAGCCGGCGATGAGCAGATAGATGCCGCAGTGGTCGAGCACGCGGAAGACCCTTTTGGCCTTCTCGGGGGCCAGGGCGTGATAGAGGGTTGAGAGCAGGTACTCCACGATGAGCGCGATGCCCATGAGCAGGGCCGCCGCCAGTCTCACGCCACCGCCGTGGCTCACGGCCGTAACAATCAAGGTCACGAGCGCCGCGATGGCGAGAAGCGCCCCCACGCCATGTGAGACGGAATTGGCAATCTCCTCGCCCAGGGAGTAGCGGCGGTCGGGCTTCTCTCCGGTTGGGGGGAGTCCGCCTGTGGTAAAGGTGGTGTCTGCCATGTGACCTCCAGACGATGGGTGCGCGGATGGCGCCCAGCGCGCAATGGTTGACTAAGCGAAGTCTACGACAAGCGTGCGAGAGCGGTGATCTGACGCGAGGGTTTGCGCTCCTTACAAACCCTCGCGAGTCCCTTGGTGCGGCTTATGCCGTTTGCCCCCGTGCGGGGCTTCGGGTGTGGTGGCGAATGGGAGAACGCTGACGCCACGACGGCTGCCATCGCAGGCTTGCGGGCACCGTAGGGCCGCTGACCGCGATCCTTGCCTATCACCCCGCGCATTGTGCCTAACGGCATCGCGATGCTAATGGCACCGCGGTCGCGTGATCTCAGCCTCATGCGCTTGAGCTGTGCGAGAAAAGACGCGCAGAAGTTAGGAAGTGAGCGGGCCACAGAGAGCTCCGTCCGACTTATCTGGTGGCTGCGCTGGCACGGCTACGCCTCGTCATAGAATTCATCAGGGATAATGTAGCTATGTATCACGTTGCGAGCCTCACCAAAGACCATCGCGTGGTCTTCTGGCAAGAAAATAACGCTCACATGCTAGCTTTTGCGCGTCAACTGGGAGACTCTTGTCGCGCGGGGGCGTCGGGTGGGGGCGGATCCACCCAGTGGGCACCTCCTTTGGCGTCTGCGCCCGCCAGGGAGCTTGCGCAGGGATGAGTCTGCCGGCCATGATCGAGATGGCGTGGCAAGGACGGCGGGCCGCCGCCGGTGGGCCGAGGACGGCGCTTCCGCCGCGGCGCCATGCCGCAGATTGCGCCGCCGCGCCCGCGCGCTATACTAGTGCCCGTAACGGGGAGCTGGGGCAACGGCCCGGCTGAGAGGCGGCACCTGTGTCGCGACCCATAGAACCTGTCCGGGTAATGCCGGCGTAGGGACCAGGGCGTACAGTTCGGGCACCTACGGAAAACGTGGGTGCCTTTTTTGGCGCCCGGAAGGGAGGGCGCATGGACTGCTCCGTCGCGATACAGTTCCTGCCAATGGATGCCACGACTGACGAGGAGGTCTGCCGCGTGGTCGACGCGGTGATCGCCTACATCGACTCGACGGGCGTCGACTACTACGTTGGCCCGTTCGAGACCGCCATCGAGGCCGACTACGACACCTGCATGGAGATCGTCAAGAACTGCCAGCTTGTGGGTGCCAAGGCGGGTTGCAGGCAGATGGCCGCCTATGTGAAGGTCAGCTATCGTCCCGGTGGTGACGTGATGACCACCGAGCGCAAGGTAGGCAAGTACCACCCCACCGACACCGAGTTCGCCGAGAAGGCCGAGGAGGTCGCGTAGCCGGTGCCGCACGGGCAGCACAGGCCGGGCAATGCCGCGACCCCGCAAGCCGGGGACTCCCGCGCACGCCGCGTGCTCACGCCGCTTGTCACGGTGGCGGGGCTCCTCGTCGTGTGGGAGCTCGTCGTTGACACAGGCGTCATCCCCAACTTCCTGCTTCCAACACCCATCCAGGTGGTCGAGGCGCTCGTGGGCGACGTCTCGCTCATCGCGGGGCACGCTGCGACCACGCTGGTGGAGACGGCTATAGGCCTTCTCGTCGGCGTGGCCCTCGGCTTTGCCATCGCGGTGCTCATGGATCGCTTTGAGGGCTTCTACCTGGCCCTCAAGCCACTCGTGACCATCTCGCAGACCATCCCGACCATCGCCATCGCGCCGCTTCTGGTGCTGTGGTTTGGCTATGGCCTGGCACCCAAGGTGATCCTCATCGTGATCACCACGTTCTTCCCTGTCACGGTCTCGCTGATCTCGGGCTTTCGCTCGGTGGACCCCGACGTCATCGACCTCATGCGCACCATGAACGCCTCGCGCTGGCAGGTCTTTCGCTACGCCAAGCTGCCCGCCGCGGCCGGCCAGTTCTTCAGCGGCCTGCGCATCAGCGCCACCTACGCCATCGTGGGCGCGGTCATCGCCGAGTGGCTCGGCGGCAACTCCGGCCTGGGCGTCTACATGACGCGCGTGCGCAAGTCCTTCTCGTACGACCGCATGTTCGCGGTCATCATCGTCATCTCTGCGCTGTCGCTTGGCCTCATGGGGCTCGTAGACCTGCTACAGCGCGTCTGCATGCCCTGGAAGAGGGCAGAAGGGAACAAACGATAATGACTCTCAACTCTCTGCTTGAAGGCGGCGTCTCGCGCCGCTCGTTCCTGCGCGGCTCCGTTGCCGCCTCGGCCTCCCTGGCGCTTGCCGGCTGCGGCCAGGCGCCCCAGTCCGAGCCCGGCCCGTCCGACGCCTCCTCGGCGAGCGGCCCCAACTCCTCGAGCGACCTCGCGAAGATCTCCTTCGTCCTGGACTACACGCCCAACACCAACCACACGGGCATCTACGTGGCCCAGGCAAAGGGCTACTTTGCCGACGAGGGCCTCGGCGTGGAGATCGTCCAGCCGCCCGAGGACGGCGCGGATGCCCTCATCGGCGCGGGTGGCGCGCAGATGGGCGTCTCGTACCAGGACGTCATGGCCAACAGCTTCTCCTCCGACCAGCCCATGCCCTACACGGCCGTGGCCGCCATCATCCAGCACAACACCTCCGGCATCATGAGCCGTGCGGCCGACGGTATCACGCGCCCCAAGCTCATGGAGGATCACGCCTACGCCACGTGGGACCAGCCCGTCGAGCAGGCCACCATCAAGGACGTGGTCGAGGCTGACGGCGGCGACTACTCCAAGATCAACCTGGTGCCCTACAACGTGGACGACGAGGTCTCGGGCCTCAAGGCCAACATGTTCGACACCGTGTGGGTCTACGAGGGGTGGGCCGTCCAGAACGCCAAGGTCCAGAACTACGACGTGAACTACTTCTCGTTCATCTCGATCGACGACGTCTTTGACTACTACACGCCGGTCATCGCCGCCAACGACGACTTTGCCAAGGAGAACCCCGACCAGGTCAAGGCCTTCCTGCGCGCTGCCAAGAGGGGATACGAGTTCTGCGTCGAGAACCCCAGCGACGCCGCCGACATCCTCTGCGACGCCGTGCCCGAGCTGGACTCGGACCTCGTGCATGCAAGCCAGGGCTTCCTTGCCACCCAGTACATCGCAGACGCCTCGTCCTGGGGCGTCATCGACGCAGGCCGCTGGTCTAAGTTCTACCAGTGGCTGAACGACCAGGGCCTGGTCGAGAACAAGCTGGACGTGAGCACGGGCTACGACCTCTCGTACCTGGGGGCGTAGCGTTGGGCGCAGGCGTTACAGCTGCCGAGAAGGGCGCGGCCCTGGGTGTCGGAACCGGCGACGTGCCGGCGCTCGAGGCCCGCTCGCTCACGCTCTCGTGGGATGGCGAGACGACCGTCGTCGATGGCATCACGCTTTCCGTTGCCACGGGCGAGGTTGTGTGCCTGGTGGGCCGCTCCGGCTGCGGCAAGACGACCATCCTGCATGCCCTCTCCGGACTAACGCGGCCCCTCTCTGGCCAGGTGCTGCTCCACGGCGAGGATATAACCGGCGCGCCCGGCCGTGTGAGCTACATGCTGCAGAAGGATCTCCTTCTGCCCAGCCGTCGCATCATCGACAACGTGTGCCTGCCCCTGCTCTTGGCTGGCATGCCACGCGCCGAGGCCCGCGCAAAGGCCGAGCCGCTCTTCGAGCGATTCGGGCTTGCCGGCACGGAGGGGAAGTGGCCGGCCGAGCTCTCCGGCGGCATGCGCCAGCGCGCCGCGTTCATGCGCACCTACCTCATGGGGGCCGACGTCACGCTTCTGGACGAGCCCTTCTCGGCCCTCGATGCCCTCACCCGCGTGGAGGTGCGGCGCTGGTTCTGTGACATGGCTCGTGAGCTGGGCCTCTCAGCGCTCGTGATCACGCACGACGTGGACGAGGCGGCCTCGATGGCAGGCCGCGTCTACGTGCTTGCCGGCCGCCCCTCCGAGGGCGTGCCCAGCCACATCGCAGGTGAGGTGCGCGTTCATCACGACGGGGGCGACGGGGACTTTGCGCTCACGCCGCGGTTCCTTGCCGCGAAGCGAGAGGTGCTCTCGCTCCTGGGGTAGGGGAGGGCGGCTTGCACCTGGGACGCCCGCCGCCCTTGGCGTGGGTGTGGCGGTTGTGGGCGTGGCGGTCGCCTGGCTGCCGCAGGCGCGGGGACGTGCCGCCTAGTTGCCGCCCGCGCCGCTCGCCGTGCCCTTTGTGCCGTTTTGCTTTGGTGTGCCGGGCTCGCCGCTCGTGCCGGGGCCGCCGGTGTTGGGGCTGTCAGACGGGTTGCCAGGGTTGGTGCCGGAGTTTGAGCTGCCAGCGCTGGGGCTCGTCGAGTCGCCCGTGGTCGTGCCGCCCGAGCCCGAGCCGGAGGCGCCGCCCGCGCTTGGGCCGTCGCTTGGGTTCGAGCCGTGGGTGCCGCCGGCGTTGCCGGAGCCGGGGCCTCCGGAATCCGCAGGCGTGCCGGAGTCGTTGGCGGACGAGTTCGTGGCGCCGCTTTCCGCGTCGGCATCCGCGCCGGTGGTCTCGGCGGGCTCGGACTGGGCGGGCTTCTCGGCCCGGACACCCCCTCTGGGCCCCTCGGCTTCGGCCTGGGCCTCCTGGGCCTCTTGGCCGGTGGTCTCCTGCGTGCGGCCGGGCGTGGTGCCAATCCCCCTGCCTCCGGTGAGCGCATACACGAGAACCGCCGAGACGAGCACTGCCGCGACTCCCGCCACGACGGATGCCACCACCAGGCGCCTCTTGATGGCGCGGCGCTGGCGCTCGCGTGCGGCGCGGCGGAAGCTCGCAGGCGCTATGCGCGTTCCGGACGGCGCGAGCTTGATCCCCGTGTCGTCGGCGGGGGATGCCGCGAGATCCTGGGTGGGCACCTCAGGCGCGGGTGCGTCTGAGGCTACGGTCTCGCCTGCGCCTGCGGGGCGGGGCATGAGCGCCGTCTCGCCGACGGCGGGAGCGGCACCCACGGGCTTCTCGGCGTCCGGCGCTGCGCCGATGTCATCTGGGCCCACGGCACCCTTTATCGCCTCGGCGGACTTCGAGAAGAGGTTTTTGAGCACCGTTGACGACACCGTTGCCGCAGCGGCGCCCACGATGGCACCAATGAGCGAGCCCGCGATGCCTATCTGCGACGAGAGCGAGAACGACACGCCTGCGGCAAGCGCGCTGGCGAGTATCTGCGCAAACGAGAGGTCGCCAAACACGCCTCCCGCGCCCTCGTCCTGCTCGTCCGTCTCGTCGCCTTGACCGTTGTCGTACGTCTTGGATTCCTGCGCCAAGGCACATCCCTCCTTCGGTCGCGGGTTTCCGCGCGGCCACTTTCCTTGGGATATCCGAGTATAGGATGCGAACGACGCGCTGCGCCCATTCTCACGAAGAAGAGACAAGCCTTCCGGCAACCTTCCCGGCATGCCTTCCGGCAACCCCTGGGGCGCCTCGGGCCCGCGCGTCCGTTGGCGCTTGGGAGGGGCGCTCGAAAGGCCCCCGGAATCCCCGCTCTTGCAGCCTGTAGGGTGTGACGGCTCTCACATCGGGTATGATTGTCAAAGTACCACATCGTTCAGTTTCCAACAGATGGAGGTCACATCATGCTCGTCAATGCAACCGCAATGCTTCAGAGCGCCGAGAAGGGCCACTATGGTATTGGTGCCTTCAACACCAACAACCTCGAGTGGGCCTCCTCCATTCTCGACGCCGGCGAGGAGCTCCAGTCCCCGCTCATCATCCAATGCACCGGCGGCGCCGCCAAGTGGCAGACTTCCTTCAAGGTCGTCGCTGACATGGTGAGGGACCTCGTCGAGGCCAAGAGCATCACCGTGCCCGTTGCCCTTCACCTCGACCACGGCTCCTACGAGGCCGCCCTTGAGTGCATCGCTGCCGGCTTCACCTCCGTCATGTACGACGGCTCGCACGAGAAGGACTTCGAGACCAACCTCGCCCACACCGCCGAGATCGTGAAGCTCGCCCACAGCAAGGGCATCTCCGTCGAGGCTGAGGTCGGCGGCATCGGCGGCACCGAGGACGGCGTGACCGCCAAGGGCGAGCTTGCCGACCCCGAGCAGTGCAAGGCGATTGCCGACCTGGGCGTTGACTTTTTGGCCTGCGGCATTGGCAACATCCACGGCATCTATCCCGCCAACTGGGAGGGCCTGTCCTTCGACCGCCTGCAGGAGATCAAGGCCAAGACGGGCGACCTTCCGCTCGTCCTCCACGGCGGCACCGGCATCCCCGTTGACCAGATACAGAGGGCCATCTCGCTGGGCGTCTCCAAGATCAACGTCAACACCGACCTCCAGCTGGCCTTTGCTGCCGCCACGCGCAAGTACATCGAGGAGGGCCTCGACAAGCAGGGCAAGGGCTACGATCCCCGCAAGCTCCTCAAGCCCGGTCGCGACGCCATCAAGGTCCGCACCGCGGAGCTCATCAAGGAGTTCGGCTCCGACGGCAAGGGCTGGAACTAGCGACCCGGCGCCGCAGGTGCCACTCGCTTTCGGCATTCATGAGGCCCGCCCGGCACGTCCGGGCGGGCCTCTTTTGTTGTGCGGTTGCCTTAGACGGGCGAGTCGGGGGCTGCCCCTTGGCTTACAGGAGGTCGGCCAAGGTCTTGCTGTCGAGGTATGCCGAGGTCACGCGGCCAAGGTCGCGCCAGACGCCCACCGTGGTGCAGGTGTCCATCTGCGAGCAGAACGTGTCGTTGGTGCATTGCAGGCAGGCCACCGGCGCGAGCGACCCCTCGGCCGCGCGCAGAAGCTCGCCCAGCGTGTATTCCTCGGGCTTGCGCGTGAGGCGGTAGCCGCCGCCCTTGCCGCGCTGACTCTCCACGTAGCCCGCCTTGTGCATGAGGGAGATGACCTGTTCAAGGTACTTGCGCGAGATGTTCTGCCGCTTCGAGACGTCGCCCAGGGACACCCACCCGTCGTGGGATGCGAGGTCGGCCATCGCGCGCAGGGCGTACATGCCCTTCGTCGAGAACATCCCGGCCATGGCTAGGCTCCCTTCCCGTCCTTGCCGGCACCCCCGGCGGCGGGCGCAGCCCCTGCGCCCTCGCGCCCCTCGAGCATCTCCCTGAGCGTGCGCCAGGCAA
This sequence comes from Coriobacteriaceae bacterium, assembly GCA_004557505.1. Taxonomy (GTDB): domain Bacteria; phylum Actinomycetota; class Coriobacteriia; order Coriobacteriales; family Atopobiaceae; genus Tractidigestivibacter. The sequence continues at coordinate 191,058 of SFGZ01000004.1, forward strand.
GCTCGGCGCACTTCACGCGCGCCGGCATGTGCGAGATGTCCCTGAGCATCCCGGCGTCCTCGAGGGGCTCGAGCTCCGCCTCGTCGGCGACCTCGCCGCGCACCATGCGCTCGAAGAGGTCGCAGAGGTGGATGGCCTCCTCGGGGGTCCTGCCCACCATGAGGTCGCTCATGATGTCGGCCGAGGCCTGGCTGATGGCGCAGCCGTGGCCGGTGAACGCGGCCTCCCCGATGGTGCCGTCATCGGCCAGGCGCACGGAGAACTCGAGCTCGTCGCCACAGGAGGGATTCACGCCCTCGTGCGTGCAGGTGGGGTCCTCCATCTGGTACTTGTAGTCGGGATGGGCCACATGGTCCATGAACTCCGCGTTGTAGAGGCTAGTCACGTCCATGGAAGACCTCCCAGACCCTTCCCAGGCCGTCGACCAGTGCGTCGACGTCGGACTTGTCGTTATAGAAAGCGATGCTCGCACGGCACGTGGAGCCGTTCTCCACGCCCAGGTAGGCGAGAAGCGGCTGCACGCAGTGATGGCCGGCGCGGATGCAGACGTTGCCCATGTCGAGGATCGACGCCACGTCGTGCGGGTGGACGCCCCGCACGTTGAAGGCAACGGAGCCAACGTGGCGCCTGCCCTCGGTGGGGCCGATCACGCCCACGTAGGGGAGGGCTGCCAGCGAGTCCGTGAGGTAGCGGGCAAGCAGGCGCTCGCGGGCCTCAAGCGCGTCGAAGCCCTTTCCGTTGAGGTAGTCCAGGCAGGCGCCAAAGGCGTACGCGCCGGCGGCGTCCTGCGTGCCGGCCTCGAACTTCTGCGGCACGGGTGCCCAGACGGCGTCCGTCTCGGTCACGGCGTCGATCATCTCGCCGCCGGTGAGGAAGGGCGGCATGGCGTCGAGCACCTCGGGCCTGCCCCAGAGTACGCCCACGCCCATGGGGCCGCCCATCTTGTGCGCCGAGAAGGCGAGAAGGTCGCAGCCAAGCTCTCGCACGTCCACGCGCACGTGCGGCACGGACTGCGCACCGTCCACCACCATGTAGGCGCCCATCTCGTGCGCGCGCCTGGCGATCATGGGGATGTCGTTCTCGACGCCCAGGACGTTGGAGACCTGCGTCACGGAGACGATTCTGGCGCGTGGGCCGACCTTCGCGGCAACCTCCTCGGGCGTGATGCGGTAGCCATCGTCCAGGCGCAGGTAGACCAGGTTGGCCCCTGTCTCGCGGCAGACCTGCTGCCACGGGATGAGGTTCGAGTGGTGCTCCATGATGGAGATGACCACGTCGTCGCCGGGCTTGAGCACCTGGCGGCCAAGCGTGCGGGCCACGAGGTTGAGCGACTCGCTGGCATTCCGCGTGAGGACGACCTGGTTGCCGCGGGGGCTGCCGGCCTCGCCGACCGCGCCCAGGAATGCCGCGACCTTGTCGCGCATCTGGTCGATCGCCTCGGTGGCCTCGACGGAGAGTCTGTAGAGACCACGCAACGGGTTGGCGTTCATGGTCTCGTAGAAGCGGCGCTGCGCGTCGAGGACCACGGCCGGTCGCTGCGCGGTCGCGGCGCTGTCAAGGAACGCCAGGCCCGGGTTGGCCGCGAGGAGCGGGAAGTCCGCCTTGTAGGGGTTGTGCTCGATGGATGAGAGCTCGTCTTGCGTCAGCATGGGCAGCCCTGCACCTCCTCGTCCTCGGCGAGCTGCGCGCCCGCGTCGAAGTCGTGCGCCACCTCGGCACCCAGCACGCGCTCGGCCTGCCGCACCGCAACGTCGTGGGAGTGCGCCTCGGGCGCGTTGATGATGGCGTCCTCGAAGAGGGCGCGCACGAAGAGGGCCTCCGCGTCTGCGCGGGAGAGGCCGCGGTCCGCGAGGTAGTCCATCTGCTCGGGGCCGACGGTACCGATGGTGGCGCCGTGGTTGCCTTGTACGTCGTCCTCGTCGCAGAGGATGACGGGGACGGTCTTGTTGACGACGTCGTCGCCAAAGACCAGCACGCTCTCGGACTCGTCGCCCTTTGAGCCGCGTGCCCCGTGGACAAGGTCGATGGTGGCGCGCAGGGCCTTCTCGGCGGCACCGTCCAGGATGCCGTTCTCGCGCACGTGGGCGATCGTGCCCTTGCCGCGCTGGCGAACCACGTGGTTGACGTCCAGGCGGTCCTCGCCGTCGGCGAAGTAGCGCAGCGAGACGTTCGCGTGGGCTCGGTCCCCGGAGAGGGAGACGGCCGCGCCCAAGGCGACGGTGCCGCCCCCCAGCGCGTACTGGCGCACCTCAACGCGGGCGTCGTCGTCTGCGCTCACGCCAACGCTCTCGAGGTGCTGCTGAGATGGGCCAACGCCCACGATCTCGGTGATCGTGACGTGTGCGCCCTCCTCGGCAACCACGCGCAAAAGCGAGGCCGAGGTGCCGGCGGCGCCGTCCGTGCCGCCCGCAGCAACCACGATGGAGGCCGCGGCGCCGGCGCGCACCATGACGCCGGTGTCCGCGACCTCGCCCTTGTCGGCGTCGATGGCTACGACGATGGGCTCCTCGCGCACGGTGTACGCGGGAACCTCGACGTAGCGGGCGTCGGCGGCCTGTGAGGTCACCCAGCTGGTGACCTTCTCGCCCATGCCGCATTCAATGCGCGAGAAGAGCCGGGGAAGCGCAAAGTACACGTCGCCCTTGCGCGAGATCTTGGGCACCGTGAGCGTGATGTCATTGGCGCGCAGGCGGTTCCAGGTCTGCGCGGGGGGCTCGTTCACGCGGTCGAGCACGGCGGTGGCGTTCTCGTCTGCCATTAGCCTATGGCCCCTTCCATCTCGAGCTTGATGAGGTTGTTCATCTCGACGGCGTACTCCATGGGGAGCTCCTTCGAGACCGGGTTGGCGAAGCCGTTGACCACAAGCGTGCGGGCCTCCTGCTCGGAGCAGCCGCGACTCATGAGGTAGAGGATCGTGTCGTCGGAGATGCGGCCGATGGTGGCCTCGTGGCCCACGGACGCCGTGGGGTTGCGCACGTCCATCGCGGGGATGGTGTCGGAGCGGCTGATGTTGTCGAGCATGAGCGACTGGCAGCTCACGGTGCAGCGCGCGTTGTCCGCGCGCCTGCCAACGACGACCGAGCTCCTGAAGGTGTTGACGCCGCCGTCCTTGGAGATGGACTTGGTGCTCACCGAGGCGGTGGTGTCTCGGCCGTTCAAGATGACCTTGCAGCCGGTGTCGAGGTCTTGCGTGGCACCGGAGAACGTGATGCCGGTGAACTCGCAGCTCGAGCGGTCGCCCGCGAGGATGGTGGTGGGGTAAAGGTAGGAGACGTGACTGCCAAAGCTGCCCGAGACCCACTCCATCTTGGCGTCCGCGTCAACGGTGGCGCGCTTGGTGTTGAGGTTGTACATGTTCTTGGACCAGTTCTCGATCGTGGAGTAGCGCAGGTGCGCGCCGTCCTTCACGAAGAGCTCCACGGCACCGGCGTGGAGGTTGGCCTCGTAGTACTTGGGTGCCGAGCAGCCCTCGATGAAGTGCAGGTTGGCACCGGGCTCCACGATGATGAGCGTGTGCTCGAACTGGCCCGCGCCCTGGGCGTTGAGGCGGAAGTAGCTCTGCAGCGGGTAGTCGAGCGAGACGCCTGCGGGCACGTAGACGAAGGAGCCGCCCGACCACACGGCGTAGTGGAGAGCCGCGAACTTGTGATCGGTCATGGGGATGAGGGTGCCGAAGTACTCGTGTACCACGGGCTCCCAGGTGGGGTTGTGCAGCGCGTCCTCGATCGTGGTGTAGACCACGCCCTGCTTGGCGACCTCCTCGCGCATGTTGTGGTAGACGATCTCGGAGTCGTACTGGGCGCCCACGCCGGCGAGGCTCTCGCGCTCCGCCTCGGGGATGCCCAGGCGCTCGAAGGTGTCCTTGATGTCTGCCGGCACGTCGTCCCAGCTCGAGGCCTGCTTGGTCTTGGGCGATACGTACGTCGAGATGTGGTCGAGGTCGAGCCCCGCGATCGAGGGGCCCCAGTTGGCGGCCATGGGACGGCGGTGGTACTCGTCGAGCGCCTTCAGGCGCAAGTCGAGCATCCACTGGGGCTCGTCCTTCTTGGCTGAGATCGCGCGTACGATGTCCGGCGTGAGGCCGTCGGCATAGCGCTCGTATCCCTCCTCGGACTTGGTGAAGTTGTAGAGGGAGCGGTCGACGTCTGCGACCTGCGTCCTCCTTTGCTCCTCGCTCACCTGTCATCACCGACCATCGGGCAGCCCTCGCAATCCTCGCAGCCCTCGCGCTCGAAGCGCTCGAAGCCGTTCTTGTCGATGTCGTCGATGAGGCTTGCGGGGCCCTCGGCCACGAGATGGCCCTTGACCATCACGTGCGCGCGGTCGACGGCGAGGCGTTCGAGGATGCGCGTGTTGTGCGTGATTATGACGAGCGCGCCGCCGACGGTCTCGCGGTAGCGCTGGATGCCGTGCGAGACCGTGGCCAGGGCGTCGACGTCGAGGCCGGAGTCCGTCTCGTCGAGGATGGCGAGCTTTGGCTGGAGCAGCAGCAGCTGGAGCATCTCGATCTTCTTCTTCTCGCCGCCCGAGAAGCCCACGTTGAGCTCGCGCATGAGGAAGCTCTGGTCAAGGTCGAGCTCGTCGGCGATGGCACCCACGCGACGGCGGAACTCGCGCGCGGTACACTTGAGCCCGGGGCGCATCTGCGAGATGGAGCGCAGGAAGCTGTAGAGGGGTATGCCGGGGACCTCGACGGGGGCCTGGTAGGACAGGAAGACACCCGCGAGCGAGCGCTTGTCGGGAGAGAGCCCGGTGATGTCCTGCCCGTCGAAGGTGATGGTTCCCGAGGTGACCTTGTAGGTCGGGTCGCCCATGATGACATGGCCGAGCGTCGACTTGCCGGCGCCGTTGGGGCCCATGAGGACGTGGGTCTCGCCCATGCTGACCCTGAGATCGACGTCGTGGAGGATGGGCTTGTCCTCCGTGCCCGCGGAGATGCCGCTCACGTCGAGAAGCGTGTCTGCCATGCTGTTCTCCTAGCTCGAATGCGCCCGCAGCCGTTGTGGCCGCGGCGCAGATTTCCTCTCCTTCGCACGGTCGGCGGACCGCCGCGCGCGTTCCTGGTCATGGGGTTGCCCCCTGCGCATGCGCGTGGGGCGCTGCTCGCGACCCAAACGCAGGGTACCCCTCATAGCCTAATTCATACTAGTTTGTAGGAAATGGAAGGCAAGGGTAATGAGGCGTTTTTTCGCCGCTTTCACAAATTCCTACGGCGAAGGGGGCATTTTGTGAGACAGAGGGGCGGCCCCTTGTCTCATGGCGGCGAGGGATGGGCGCGGCCCCGCCGATTCCGGACGGTTAGGGCCGACTAAACGTCCGAGAAATTCCTAAACGGCGAAATCCCGCGGCAAGACAAGCCCAAGCGCCGAGAGGGACTTGCCGCATCAAGGGGCTTCGCCTCTCCGAGGGGGGCTCGCCATGCCAGGGGTCCCTGCCGCGCCAAGAGCCCCGCGCGAACCCCGCCCTTGCGCGCCGGCCCGCATGCGCGTAACATCAAGCGGACGTAGTTGAACCAAGGAGGCAATGCATGGCAGGGAACGCAGAGGGACAGCTCGCCAAGTAGCGATGCGTCGTCCGCCCCATGACGGGGCAATGTCCTTCTCGCCACCAGACTCCCGGAGAACCCCATGCCCTCTTTCTCTCGCCCTGCGGGGCGCCCTCTCTCCACCCCCACCAGCCGCCTCGTCCTTGCGAACTTCCTGCTCGTCGTGTGCTTCACCGCCACGTACTTTGTGGGGCTCATCGGCTGCGCCACCTACCAGCTCGGCGCTGACGCACTTGCGGTCTCGGCCCTTGTCGTGCTGATCAACGTCACCCTCGTGGTGGGCGGCGCGCTTGCGGGCGTGGTCACGGACCGCGTCGGCCCGCGTGTCACGCTGATGGCATCGCTTGCGGGCTTTGCGCTTACCGGCGTCTTTGCCCTGATCATGCCGCTGAGCTATCCCATGCTCGCCGTTGCCTCGGCGCTCGAGGGCCTGGCCGACGGCTTCTGCGGCACCGCCGCGAGTGCCTACCCGCGCTTTCTCGCCGACCGTCCGCGCGAGCTCAAGCGCATGAACAGCCTCTGTGGCACCGCCGTCTCGGCTGCGGTCATCGCGGGCCCGCTCATCGGCGGTGCCGTGACCACGCTTGCCACCAACCAGGCCTGCTTCGCCACCATTCCCGTGGCGTCGCTTCTCGCCGCCGGCCTTGTCTGGGCAACGCCCGAGGCACCGGGCACCGTGGGTGAGTGGCGCGCGGACCATGCGGCAGGCGAGAGCCCCGCTGTCCGCGAGGGTTTCTGGTGCCAGCTTGCCGAGGGGGTGCGCGTGACCTTCTCGCGCCGGATCCTGCGCACGCTCTTCCTCCTCTACTTCTTGGGCTTCTTTGCCTACGGTGCCTTTGACTCGCTCGAGTCGCTCTTCTACCGCGACGTGCTGTGCGTGGGCGGGGAGTGGATGGGATGGCTCTCCGCCTGCGCCGGCGTGGGTGCCACGGCGGGATCGCTGCTGGTGCTGCGGGTCTCCACCAGGCGGCTCACGCTGGGGACGCTCTCCGCCCTGCTCCTGGTGACCGGCGTGGGCTCCATGGTCTACGTGGGCACGGCGGATGTTGCCGTTGCCGTGGCGGGGCAGCTCATAACCGGCCTGGGCTTTGGCGCCATGCGTCCCGTGAAGGACACCATCTTGCAGCGCAGCTGCGACGTCTCGTACGTGGGGCGTGTGACTGCGGTCATGAACGCGGGCACCAACAGCGCGGGGACCCTGCCCCTGCTCGTGGCTCCGCTGTTGGCAAACGTGTTGGGGGTGCAGGGGACCCTGCTTGCGGCGTCGGCTGTGGTGGCCACCCTCGCGGCTGCGTTTCTCCTGATCACGCGGCACGACGGCGAGAATGACGCCAACGGTCGCGGCGCGTGCTAGCGGCGACGTCGGCTGAGGGGGCGCCGGTTGCGCTCGCCACCGTCGCCGACGATGACGATGAGGCTCAGTACGCACACGATGGCGATGAATGCGATGTGCTCGAGGACGTTCATGGTTATCTCCTATCTGGCGCGACGCTGCGGCCGTTGACCTTTGCTGACCCTATACTCCCGCGAGCTGGCATTTGGTGCCATCGACCAGGCTTACGGCTGTCTTACTTTCCTGTAAGCTTTGGTCAGAAAAACCGCAGGTAGGAGGCTTGCATACGGGACTCGCGTCCTTATACGTCCTTAAGCGCTGGAAAAATCAGCGGTGCCCGTAGCCCCTGAACGCGCACGCTATGGCCTCGGCGAACACGTCAACGTCCGGGCGGAAGTAGCTGACCTCGCCCACCCCGCGCCCGGCGTGGCCCATCATCTTCTCAAGCAGGTCGCGGTCCATGTGCATCTCCGAGCGCATGTTGGTCCTCCACGACGCCCGGAGGTTGCGCATCGGTGCCGCCTCGTGGCCCGAGAGCGCGCCGCCCCTGGCAAACGCCCTGCGCCACGCCGAGTCGATTGTGCCGCGCCCCACGACCCCGCCGAGCCCGTCGTCGCACAGCCACTCGCTGCCGCTGGCCACGGCGTCAGACACGCGCTCGCGGAGCCACAGCGACCACGGCTCCGGCACGACCACCCAGCGCGCGGACGCCTTCGTCTTCGGCGGGCCGATGCGCCTTCCGCTCCCTCCGAGGAGCTGCCTCACCACGTGGGCGCACGCCACGGTCATGCCGCCCACGTCGCGGAACTCGAAGTCACCGGGCTTGAGGCCGCACGACTCGCCGACGCGGCACGAGCCGAACGCCTGCATCACGAACGGGACCTCAAGGACGCCGCCCCTCAGCGCGTCGGCCATGTCGGCGCACTCCGAGAGCGGCCATACCGCCTTGGAGCGCGCGTCCACCCTCTCGCTCGTGCGGTAGGCGGACATCGCGACGTTCTCCCCGACAAGCCCGTACAGCCTCGCCAGCCTCAGGATCTCGCGCATGACGACCTGCACGCGCACGCCCATCGCCTTCGACTTGGTGAGTATCCACTCCTGGTATTCGAGCGGGGTTATCCCGGTCACGGCCACGTTCCCCCAGCGCGGCTCGACGTGCGTGCGGTAGACGCCCGTGTAGTGCTCGTATGACTTCGGCTTGAGCGACCCCTCGCGCAGCCTGTCCTCAAGCTCCGGGACCCAGAACCTCTCGGCGACCTCCGAGACGGTCATCGTGGGCGCGTCGTCGTAGTGGGCGACCTGGCGCTCGGACAGGAACCTCGCCGCCTCCCTGCGCGTCCACGGGCGCGTGAGCGAGTGCCTCGCGTACCCGCGCCCGTCGCGCTCGTCCGCCATCCACCGCACGCGGTACACCCCGTGGCGGACGCACTCTATCGAGCCGAACGAGCGCCGCTGGCCTTGTGCCATAATGATCACCGTCCGTCCCTGTAGCGGGGGATAGGTCGCAGCCCGTGGGAGTTGACTTGGCCGGTCGCCCACGGGCGTCTTTCTCTCCTCGCGCCTTTGACGGGCTACGAATCGTCCCTCGCGTACTGCAGGAAGAAGTCATCCGAGACTATCGAGATCCCGTTGCCGCCGACCGCGTACCCCTGGGCCTTCTGCAGCTTGCCGGACGGCTTGCCGTGCAGGCTCGTGTTGAACTCGAACGACCCGACGACCAGGTAGTCGAGCGACTTCGTCACCGAGTCCTTGGGAGTCGCGCCGAGGTTCACCGCGTGCTGCCACGCCTCGGCCCTCGTCATGCCGTCGAGCGTGCCGGTGAAGCAGACGGTCGAGCCGTAGAACGGGTTCGACTCGTCGATCTCGTCGACCGTCTGGACGATGCCCTCGAACTTGGCCCGGCCTCTGCTCCCGGACCGCCTCGCGAACCCGGCCTCCGGGTCATCGCCGTACTTCCCAACGAGCAGCGGCCTCATGGTCTCGTAGCAGTATGCAGCCGCCTGGGAGTCCGCGAGCGCGCGGTGTGCCGAATCCGGCACCCCTATGGGCGAGCCGCCCTCCCTCTCGCAGCGCTCGACCACCGCGCCAAGGGTCCTCTTCCTTATGTCATCGAAGACGTGCCTGGATATCCTGAGCGTGTCGACGAGCTCGTTGCCGAACCCCCGGCCGAGGATGTCACGGTAGCCCTTGTCAAGGAACCTCGCGTCGAAGCACACGTTGTGCCCGACGACGGGGGAGTCCCCAAGGAACTCGGAGAGGGCTGGCATCACGTCCGCAGGCTCCGGCGCGTCTCCAAGCTCCTCGCTCGTGATGCCCGTGAGCTCCTCGATGAAGTCGTCGATCGGGAGGTGGCTCGGCCTCACGAGCGACGAGAAGCGCCCTGTGACCCTGCCATCGCTCACGCGCACGGCACCGACCTCTATCAGGTCGCACCACCGCGTGTCGAGGCCGGTCGTCTCCGTGTCGAGTGCGACGTAGTCGCTCAGCGCGTCTAGCTTGGTTCTTGTCGATGCCATCTCTCCTCCTGTCGGACTGCACTTCCAATACGAACTACGCCCTCCACCCGGCGGGCGCGGTGTAGCTCACCACACGACCGATTGCGCGAAACTCCGGCGCTTCTGGGTCATCGCGCCGAATGAACATGTCCCTGTACTCCGGGTCGTAGCTCTCGGGGTGCAGGCGGATGCCGTCCCGCGTGAAGAAGACGCGCTTGAGCGTCGCGTCGTAGCCGTTCACGAAGACGGCCCCCACGTCCCCGTCGCGCACCTCAAGCCCCTGGTCCACGAGCACGAGCGAGCCCTCGGGGAAGAGCCGGTTCATGCTGTTTCCCGCGACAGAGAGCCAGAAGCACCCCTCGCGCCCCTCCACGAGGGAGCACGGCGTGTCCTGGTACTCGTCGGACTGCGCGAACGCCTCGCGCGGCGTGCCCGCTGCGATGCGGCCGACTATGGGCACCCTCACGGTGTCCACGGGACGTGGCAGCACGACGCCATCAGACGAGGTCATTCCAAGCAGATATGCCGCAGACACGCCGAATATCTCGCAAAGCCTTCGGATTACTGACGCCTTTGGGTCACGCTTCCCGTATTCGTAGTACTGATATCCCTGGACAGAGACACCGAGAAGATCCGCCGCCTGTTGCTGCGTAAGGCCAGCTTTGTCTCTCGCTTCGGCAATCCTGTTGTGCCGCATCTCAGTCATAGGAACCTCCTTGCAAATCTTTGTTTGTAATTTTGCACCAAAAAACTGATTGACAAAACCAAGATATTGTTTGTATATTCGCTTTGCGTTACAAGATAATGTTTGTAAGGAGGTGCAATCCGTGCGACACCGCAACATTTACTCAGAGCGGGTGAGGGCAAGCAAGAGCCTCGAAGAGGTGGCGTCAGTCGTTGGAGTCACCAAAAGCGCGGTCATTAAGTGGGAGGCGGGCGTCACAGAGCCATCGGGAGCAAATCTCGTGAGGCTCGCGAATCTGTTTGGATGCACGCCTGACTACCTGCTCGACATGACCGAAGAGCGAACCGGTCAGGCAGCACCAAGCGCACGCAGATAGGCACCACCGCACCCTGAAAACCGAAAGCACCGCACGGAGACGTGCCCTAGCAGCGAGCCTGGCGAGCGCGATGACCTGCGAACACGGGTTGTGGATGCGTCCACGGGCGTCCGAGGAGCGGTGCGGAGTCGGCAACGCGGCCAAGAAGCCCGCGACCGGCACAAGCAAGACCGAAAGACCGTGCCATCCGCGCGTGCGACGCGGATTCGCCCTGTGGGCCTACTCCGTCCCACCGATGGGCGTCTCAAGGACGGCACACGGGCGCGGCCCAAAATTCTCCGCGCCGCCGCCCTGGCCCGCGCCGCACGCGCGGATGGCACGGAGACGAGATGGGAGGGCGCATGGACAAGAACAAGAGCGGCGTCATGACCGACGCCGGACTCACGTACTTCGAACGCAAGCACTTCGCGAGGCAGCTTGAGGCAATCGGGGTGGACACGTCGGGGCGCGAGTTCATGGACCTCGCGGAGATGTCCGAGGCGCTTGTGGGAACGAAGTACCGGTTCGTTGTAAAGGTGCTGCCTGACTGGCAGGCCGTTGCCGTGCGGGAGGGATACGGGAGGCTGGTCTACGTCCCAGGGGCAACGGACGATAGCCACGCGGCGAGCTGAGAGAGCATCCTGGCGACCTTGTCGAGGTTGAGGAAGACGCTCAGCGCCGCGCTCGCGGCTAGCGCCTTCGCCGCCTGCCTGCGCGAGTAGGCGCGTTCCTCCTCGACCTCCCTGGCATGGCGCTCCTTCTCCTTGAAGTAGTTCCTGCCGTCAGGGGTGAGGTTGCCGTACGAGCTTCCCTCACCGCGCTCTAGCATTCCCTTGTCTACCAGCGAGTCGCATATGCTCCGCTCCACCTCGTATTGGGGGTCGTACTCGTAGCGCGGGGACACGAGCACCACGTATCCGCCGTCGTTCTGGTTCTCTGCTGGACGCCTCAGCTCACCGTACAGGCGGCGCTCGATGAATTCCTCGACTGTCCCGCCGTTCTGGTAGACATCAACGAGCCTCTCTAGGAAAAGCTCTTCCTCCTGGTTCAGCTCAATCACGGTTCGCTCCAATCGCAGGGAGGTGCGAATGCTCTGGTGGCTCGCGGCCATGCTCCTGCTCGGTGCCCTTGCGGCGCTCGGGAGGGGCTGGAAATAGCTTAGCAAATCGGATCGAGGCAAAGGAAAGCCCGCCGCCTGCGGCGACAGGGGCGGGCGCGACACATGGAAGGAGCCAAAGTGTCAGATGAGATTCTACCCCAAGTATTCGACAACCCGGAGTTCGGCACCATCAGAACGGTAACGCGCGACGGCGTCCCGATGTTCTGCGCCAAGGACGTTGCCGTGGCCCTCGGATACCAGAACACGAACAAAGCAATCAGCGACCACTGCAAGGGGGTACCGATTCGTTACCCCCTTAAGACGGCGGGTGGTGTCCAAGACGTTCGCTTCATCACCGAGGGTGACATGTACCGCCTCATAGCGTCGAGCAAGCTTGAGTCTGCCCAGCGCTTCGAGTCGTGGGTCTTCGATGAGGTAATCCCCGCAATCCGTCGCAACGGCGGCTACATGGTCGCGCGCGCGGACGAGACGCCCGAGCAGCTGATGGCGCGCGCCCTCAAGGTCGCGGACGCCGCGCTGCAGGAGAGGGACGCCAGAATCGCCTCGCTCACGCCGAGGGCCGAGCTCTACGACGCGACGATGAGGGGCGAGCGGTGGATGAGCGTCACCGAGGCGTCGCGGCAGCTGCACCAGTACGACCGCTCGGTAACGCGCAAGGGCGTGTTCGCGTTCTGCATGCAGCGTCACATCATCACCAGCGACAAGCAGGCGTCGAAGCTCGGCATCGACCGTGGCTACGTCGCCAACTACCAGCCACCGGCCTACTTCGACCAGACGACCGGCGAGATGGTGCGCCCGAAGCCGTACGCGAAGGTCACGAGCAAGGGCCTCACGTGGCTGCTTGAGGGCATGTGCGGGCAAAGGAGGCTCCCGGATGCCTAGCTTCAAGTACCTGAGCGTCTTCTCCGGCATCGAGGCGGCGAGCGTGGCCTTCGCGCCCCTCGGGTGGGAGCCGGACTCGATGGCCGTGCCGGTCATGAGGTGGATCGGAGAGAGGATTCGGGAGGTAGACGATGCGTGCGCTTGAGACGTTGGTCGACCGCGCCGTCGAGCGCGGATGGCTTGAGTACGGCCCGTACGACCAGCTTGAGATCACCGACCGCGCGTGGCCGGCCTGCGTGGCCGTCATGGTCGCGCTCATGCTGCTGGCCGCGTACGTCGAGCACGGGACGGTGATCGTCTAGGTCATGGAGGTTACGTGAAGGACAGGAATAGCGGGGGAATGCTTTCCCCCTCCGCAGGTCAGACGGCCTACCCGAACGAGAACAGGCCGTGGTCGAACTCCGATAGGAGGACCCTCTCGCGCAACCGCAACGAGGGTGCCGACGCCATAGCGGCGATTCTCGGCCGCTCCCCGAAGGCGGTGCGGCGCATGGCCGAGAAGATGCGCGTCTCGCTCAGGGTCTCGCCCGGTGACGTGTGCCCGGTGTGCGGGGTCCACGAGATTAGGCCGCACACCGCAGCCGCGCGCCACGGCATGTGCCCCACCTGCTGGACCAGGAGGCTCACGGGCCTCCGCGAGGAGGAGGCGGGCCTCAGGCAGGCCGAGCGGGAGTACCAGGCGGCGAAGAAGAGAGCGCAGAGGAGCGGCAGATGAGGACGAGGATGTGCCCGCGCTGCGGGAAGCCCGCGCCGATCGGCCAGCCTTGCCCGCGCTGCGGGGGTGCCAGCCGCAAGCACGGCACCCGCAGCCGCGAGCAGGAGGGCCGCAGGGCCGACGAGAGCCCCTGGCGCTCGGAGTATTCCAGCGCCGAGTACAGGAGGGCGCGGCAGGAGGTCATCGAGAGGCAGCAGGGCCGCTGCGCGGCCTGCGGGCGCGTGGTGGCCGCGCGCATGGGAGGGCGGTGGCGCACGCGCGGCGGCGGGGTCCACCACATGCGGGCGCTCTCCGAGGGAGGGGCCAACTCCCCCGAGAACCTGGTGCTGCTCTGCACCAGGTGCCACAACCGCATAGACGCCGAGAGGAGGAGGGATGGGCGCTGACCCGATCGACGCCTACCTGAGGCAGGTCGACGAGCTGGGCATGGAGCTCCGCAGGCGTCTGAGCGAGGCCCCCATGCCGTGCGGCAGCAGGTCGCTGAGCTTTGCCGTCGAGGCCGGTCTGCCCCCCGCGAGGGCGTACACGGTATCCGAGACCGCCCGGTACTCGGGCATCGACGCGCGGACCCTGCGGGCCGAGCACGAGGCCGGGAGGCTGCGGTTCGTGATGCCGAACGGGGCCACGAAGGGATACCGCATCTCGGTTGACGAGATGGACAGATGGATGGAGGCGAGCCAGAGGTGAGCGGGATACCGCGCGTCGGCGGCTACCTGGGACGCGGCGTTAGCTATTACGGCCGCGTCACCGGTGGCCCCGGCGAGGTCGGCAGGCTCGGCACGTCGCGGGACGCGGCGTCGCGCAGGCCGGCGGGGCCGACGGAGAGGACGCTGGGGGAGTCGCACGGGCACCGCTGCGTCATCGGCAGGGACATGGAGGTGTACGACATTGCGCCCCCGCCGCACGGCAGGTTCTACGTGGGCCGCGCCCAGAGCGACGCGGACGCGCTGAGCAGGTGGCGGGGCTGGCTGAGGTCGCAGGGGGTGATGGCGTGAGCAGGCAGAGGAAGAAGGGCACTGCGTTCGAGACGGCGCTCGTGAGGTGGCTGCGCGAGCGCCTGGGCGACGGGCGGATCGAGCGGCGCGCCATGCACGGCAGCAGGGACATTGGTGACGTCTACGGCCTTGTCTGCCACGGCAACGCCGAGGGAATCGTGGAAGCGAAGGCGCACGCCACCGTCACGCCGTCGCGCGTGTCCGAGTGGCAGCGCCAGACGGAGGGCGAGCAGGCAAACGCGGGGGCTGACTTCGCGCTTCTCGCGATAAAGACGCCGGGCGTGGGCCGGAAGTCGCTCGGGCGCACGCGCGTGAGGATGACGACCGCGTCGCTTTTGGCGATATCGGGCGTCGCGTGGCTGCACGGGGCGCACGACTCGGCGCTCTCGCGCTGGGTGGAGACCGACCTTGAGACGGTCTGCTCGCTGATGGAGGGTGGTTGCCGATGAATGGCGATTACGACGTCGGTGCCGTGCTGCGCGAGGCGGCCGCGCCGGTGCCGGACGACGGCGACCTGGCCGTGCCCACGCGCGCCGAGGTCGCGGAGCTTGTGTACGCAGCGTGGTTGTCCGGCCAGAGGAGGCAGCGCACGTGGAGCTCAGCAAGGCACTCGGACTTGAGGAGGACTAATGGCAATCCCGGAACTCACGAACGAGCAGCGCAGGGAGAACCTGCGCAAGGCCGCCGACGCGAGGCGCGAGAAGGCGGCGCTGCTGCACTCGCTCAAGGCCGGAGAGGCCGCGCTCGCAGACGTGCTCTATGACCCGAGGGCGGAGCGGATCCGCGTCGAGGCGCTCATCAGGGCGCTCCCAGGCTACGGGCGCGCACGCTCGGAGGGACTCATGGCCAAGCTCGGAATCGCCCGCAGCCGCCGCGTTCGCGGGCTCGGCGTGAGGCAGCGCAGGGCGCTCTTGGAGGCGGTTGGCGATGGCAAGTAGCATCAACGTCGTTGCCATCTCGGGCAACCTCACACGCGACCCGGAGCTGCGCCAGACGCCGGGCGGCTCCCAGGTCCTCGGCGTGGGCGTGGCGGTCAACGAGAGGCGCAAGAACCAGCAGACGGGCCAGTGGGAGGACCGCCCGAACTTCGTCGACTGCGTCGTGTTCGGCGCGCGCGCCGAGGCGCTGGCCGGCATCCTGCACAAGGGCGACAAGGTCGCGATCGGGGGCAGGCTCCGCCACAGCTCGTGGGAGGGCAGGGACGGCGCGAGGCGCTCCAAGCTGGAGGTGATCGCCGACGAGGTGGAGCTGATGCAGCGCCCGCGCCAGACAGTGGCGCAGCAGGCGGCCCAGCCGGTGGCGCAGCCCGGCTACGCCGCGCCCGCGCCGCAGCCCTGCCAGCCCACGCTCGGCCAGGCGGCGGCCCCGGCGGCGGGCGACCCGTACGACGACGAGATCCCGTTCTAGGGGGTGGCCCGCGATGGGAGAGACGGACATGCCCCCCTTCGTGCGCGACTCCTACCGCATAGGCAGGCTCACGCACTCGGTGGTGACGCCGGGGGAGCTGGCGGACTGGACCGGCCGCGAGCGCCGCCAGCTCGTGCGCCTGACCTACAGGCTCGGCCCGGGCGGCCTCGTGCCTCCGCCGGTGAGCCTGGTGGCCGTGTGCGAGCCGGAGGACGCCGACGGCGTGGCGCGCACCATGTCC
>SFGZ01000005.1 GCA_004557505.1 Coriobacteriaceae bacterium
GCCGTACTCGGACATGCCGAGCGCGCGCGTGGGGTGTACCAGGTGGAAGAAGCCGAACCAGAGCTTGTTGAGGAAGAGCCCCGGGACGTACCAGCCCAGGTAGAGGTTCCAGCTCACCACGTCGGTGACGAAGGCGGAGCGGTTGAACGGCCCGCACATGGCGTAGCAGGCAAGCGTGGTGAAGCGCGTGGGGTCGAGCCTGTGGCAGAGGTCGTTGAGGACGCGGTGGTTGTCCAGCATGTCCTTCTTGTCCTTGGTGGAGATGGTGATCTCGTTGGAGACGCCCCAGCACACGATGGAGGGGTGGTTGTAGCTCTGGGTGATGAGCTCGGTCATCTGCGAGATGGTGTTCTCACGCCCGTTGGGAAGGTGCTCGGAGATGTAGGGGATCTCGGCCCATACGATGATGCCGGCCTCGTCGCAGAGGTCGTAGAAGAGCTGGGCCTGCTGGTAGTGGGCCAGGCGCAGGGTGTTGGCGCCAATCTCGCGAATGAGCGCCATGTCCTCGCGGTGCTCCCGCTCGGTGAGCGCGTTGCCGAGGCCCCTGCGGTCCTGGTGGCGGCACACGCCGCGCAGCGGGTAGCTGCGGCCGTTGAGGAAGAAGCCGCCGCTCGGGTCCACCTTGAAGGTGCGGATGCCAAAGCGGGCGCTGACCTCGTCGGCGACGGAGCCGTCGCCCGCCAGCAAGGTGACGGTGGCGCGGTAGAGGTAGGGATCCCTCACGCCGTCCCAGAGGTGGGGGTTCTCGATGGTGAGCACGCAGTCGGCGCCGACCCCGGCGGCCACCTCGGCGCCCGAGGCGTCGGTGAGCGACACCCTCACGGACTCTGCGGGCGCAGACTCGGCGTCGGCGCCCTCGAGCCAGCTCTGCACGTGGACCTTGGAGGCGTCCCCCTCGTAGGCGCCCGTCACGGCCAGGCCGGGGCCGCCGTGATACTCAAGCGAGAAGTGCGTGGCGGGGACCACGACGAGGTTCACGTCGCGGTAGATGCCGCCGTAGAAGGTGAAGTCCGCCTTCTGGGGGTAGACGTGGTCGTTCACGGAGTTGTCGACCATGACGACAAGCTCGTTGGGCTGGCCGTGGGGCGCGATGGCGTCGGTGACGTTGACGCGGAAGGTCGAGTAGCCGCCGTCGTGGTGGCAGACCTGCCGACCGTTGACGCTCACGTCGGCGGTGGCGTTCACTCCGTCGAACTCGAGGTAGGCGACATCTCCCCCCTCGAGCGCGGGCGAGGGGAAGGAACGGCGATACTCGCAGCTGCCGCGCCAGTAGTCGTTGCCCCCGTCCTGGCCGTCGACGTTGTTCCAGGTGTGAGGCACGTTGACGCGCTCGACCGTGCCGGCTGGGCCATGGAACTCCCAGCCCTCGTTAAGGTTGGTGCTCGTACGCAAGGCTGCTTCCCCCTTCTCGCAGCGGCATGCGACATCCCGTCGCCGCATCCCCTGTCATTCGCTTGGCAGGCTCCTGTCTGTAAATCTGGTATATCAGTTTATCCGGTCTTACACGATTTTTGTGACGCGAACCTCGTTGAAGCGGTAAACGGTACCTTGTCGGGCGTAAGCGGCCAACGGCACGGGGTCCAGTGGGGCCGGAGGTCAGAACCCGCGCCGCTGGAGGCGGCCGAAAGCCGGCTGACGGCACCTGTGCCATCCCGGAGTGCCTGCTTGCCAGCCTGTGAGCCCCGCGCGCGCCCCTGGCGGAGGGATGCCGCGCGAGACGAGCCCCACCGCGCGGAAGACGGCAGCGATCACGCGCACGCATGGGGCGACGTGCGGCTTTATGGGCGCGCCTGCGCGGGACCGGCCCCCTGCCCCGCTCCCTCCCTGCGCTTTGTTCGCGATAACTAATACATCAGATTAGGAGCAGGGCGCATGGCACCGCGCGGAGAGCGTATCGTTTTCGAGCCTTGTCGCGGCGCATCAGCGCCCGACGACGGCATCTCCGCCGGCCTTGCAGATGGCCTCCCACAGACCGTTTATGTATGCGATGCCCAGGGCGCGATCATAGAGGCCGTATCCCGGTCGTCCCGTCTCGCCCCAGATCATGCGGCCGTGATCCGGGCGCATGAAGCCGTCGAAGCCGTTGTCGTGCAGGATCTTGCACATGCGGTACAGGTCGAGCGAGCCGCAGGCGGACGGGTGCGGGGCCTCGTAGAAGTCCTTGTTGCCGGGGACGTCCGGGTTGATGTACTTGATGTTGCGCATGTGGACGAAATGGATGCGCTTGCGGCCGGAGAACTCGTCGAGGATGTCGTAGACGGAGTTGCCGGGGTCCTCGGCCACCGAGCCGCAGCACAGCGTGATGCCGTTGTAGGGCGTGTCGACGGTCGAGCAGAGCCAGTCGAGGTCATCGCGGTTCTTGATGATGCGCGGCAGCCCGAAGATGGAGTAGGGCGGGTCGTCCGGATGGATGCCCATGCGCACGTCGCACTCCTCGCAGACGGGCATGATGGCCTCGAGGAAGTACACGAGGTTGGCGCGCAGGCGCTCCTCGTCGACCTCACGGTAGGCGTCGAGGAGCGCGCGGACCTGCGCCAGGCGCTCGGGCTCCCAGCCCGGCAGCGTGAAGTCGCCCGAGCCGTTGGCGACGCGATCGATTATCTCCTGCGGGTCGTCGGGGATGTTGGCCCTCACGAAGGAGAGCGTCGTGGAGCCGTCGGGCAGGTGGTAGTCGAGGTCGCTCTTCACCCAGTCGAAGACCGGCATGAAGTTGTAGCAGATGACCTTGACCCCCTCGGCACCGAGGTTGCGGATGGTCTGCTTGTACGCCTCGATGTGCTCGTCGCGCCTCGGCGTCCCTATCTTGATGTCATCGGAGACGTTGACGGACTCGATGACCTTGAGGGTGAGGCCGGCGGCCTCGATCATCTCGCGCAGCTCGTGGATGCGCTCCCGTGGCCAAACCTCGCCCGCGGGGATGTCGAAGAGCGTCCCGACGATGCCGGAGCAGCCGGGGATCTGGCGGATCTGCTCGAGCGTTATCTTCTCGGACTCCGGGCCGTACCAGCGGAAGGTGAGCTCCATGTGGGTTCCTCTCTCTTGTTCGCCGGAGCGGATGCGCCGGCGCAGGTCTTCCTGTCACGCGCGGCGCTTCCAGCCGCGGCGCACCCGTCCCTACTTGCCGCGCACGTGCTTCCTGATGGTGGCCTCAACCGCGCCTGGGCCACGCAGCAGCTCGAGGAGCATGCCCTCGACCCTCTCTCCCAGACCGGCCTCGTAGAGGTCGCAGGCGAAGATCTCCCTGTTCGAGAGGATGGGCGACACCGCCTCGTGTACGAGCCCGGCGTCGTCGCAGCCAAGCGTGACGGGCGCCAGGCGCCCTTGCAGCTCGCCGAGGAGCGGATCGGGGCTGGGCTCGAAGGCCTCGCCCCTATCGTCGACCGCAAGCAGGTAGCGAAGCCAGCCGGCGATGGTGAGCGGGATGTAGGTGAGGCCGGAGACGTCCCTGCCGGCAGCCAGATAGGCGTTGAGCGTGTGGCCGAAGCGCACGGGGATCTTCTGCGAGGTGTCCGCCGCGATGCGCTGCGGGGCGTCCGGCAGGCTCCGGTTGGGCAGGCGCTTGGTGAGCAGCTCGTCGATGAACGCCTTGGGGTCGATGACCCCGGGGTCCACGACCACGGGCAGGTCCTCGTCGTATCCCAGGCCGCGCACGAGGGCCGAGAGGTCGGGGTTCTCCATCTCCTTCCAGATGCGGTCGTAGCCGAGCAGGCAGCCGAAGACGGCCAGGCAGGTGTGAAGCGGGTTGAGGCAGGCCGTGACCTTCATGGTGTCGGCGCGCTCGGCGGTCTCGCGATCGCACATGATGACGCCCGCCCTCTCGAGCGCGGGGCGGCCGTTGGGGAACGAGTCCTCGATGACGAGGTAGTGGGCCGCCTCGGTGTTGGAGAAGCCCGCGAAGTTGACCGCGCCGGCGGGGATGAGGCCCAGGTCGTCGAAGCCCTGCGCCTTGAGGGCCGACTCGGTCTCCGGGGAGGGGTTGGGGGTGATGCGGTCGATCATCGACCACGGGAAGCTCACGCGGGACTCGTCCGCGACGTAGTCGACGAACTCGGCGGGGACGTGGCCGGCGTGCAGCCAGCCGCGCGCAACGGTGAGGACGGCCTCCTGGAAGCGTCGCCCGTTCTGGGAGAAGTTGTCCGTCGAGACCATGGCGATGGGATGCGCGCCCGCCTTGAAGCGCTCGAGGAGCAGTGCGCACACGATCCCCATGGTGCTGGCGGCGTGGGCGGGGCCCTCCGCCATCTCGGCGGCGACGTAGGGCAGCAGCGCCCCGTCCGCGCCGGTGAGGCCATAGCCCTTCTCGGTGATGGTGAAGGTGGCCATCTGAAGCTCGGGGCTGCGGAAGTGGGCGCACATGCGCTCGAGGTCATTGGGCCTGGCGGGGTTGACGAACAGGGCGTCGGCCGTGCTGGCGAGCACGCGCTCGTCGAGGGTGCCGTCGGCGTTCATGACAACCTGCAGGATGTCGTTGCCGTAGGGGCCGTAGACCTCGTCGACGGTAAAGGGCCTGAAGGTCTCGGCGACCACCACGCCGCGGTCGAGCGCGCCGGCGTCCAGCAGGTCCTGCGCTATCTCGGTGTGGAAGGCCCTGTAGAGGTTGCCGCCGCCGAAGTGTACCCAGCGGGGGCTGCGCGCCCCGAGGGAGCGAGCGGCATCGACATCATGTGCGGGCAGGGCGATGCCCGCCTCCTCGAACTGCCCGCGTTGGCTTTGCCACTTCTTGAGAGAGAGCATCGACATCCCTTCTCCGGGCACCCTGTCGGGTGCTACTGATATATTAGTTATACCCATGAAGTGTCCGTCGAGCGGTGACCCTTGTCAATCATCGCTTTCCATAAACCCACCTAATTGGCCATTTTTTTCGGTGAACGATGCATTCCGATAGAAATGTTGGGCGAAGGCGCTGGCTGAAATCGCCAAAACTCATATATCCGTTGCATGCGCACCGGCCTGCCGCAGGGCCACCTTAAGGCGTGGGCGACCCCGCTTCGCCAGAGGAGGCCCGTGCTTCGTGGGGAAGAGGGGCCTCGTGCTGATGCGGCCTCTCGGACGCCGGGCGCAGCTCCGCCCGGCAGCGAATCATCTCCGCAGCGATCGAGATGGCGATCTCGGGCGGCGTCACCGCGAGGATGGGATCGCCAATGGGCAGGTGGATGCTGCCATCGACCCATGCGGGGTCGACGCCGCGCTCCCTCAGGGCCTTGCGCGCGAACGCCGCCTTGCCCCTGCTGCCGATGCAGCCCACGTAGGCGGGACGTGCGCGCGAGACCTGCTCGAGCACGTCGATATCCCATGCGTGCCCGTGCGTGGTCACCACCACATAGTCGCGCGAGGTCACCTGCACCTTCTCGCCAAGCTTCGCGAATTCCCCGAGGACGACGCGCTCCGCCGCAGGAAAGCCGTTTGACGCCGCAACGCCCTCGCGGTCGTCGAAGACCACCACGCGAAAGCCCACGCTGGCAAGCACCGGCGTGAGGGCTCGGCCGACATGTCCGCCCCCGAAGATGTAGGCGACGGGGTCTGGCCCGACGGGCTCGACGTAGGTCTTGGCGTCCTCGTCCCAGCAGGTGGTCTGCGTAGTGCCGCGCGCGTCGCCTGCGGGCAGCTCGTCGAGGTACACAAGCTCGACGGTGATCGCCGAGGGGTCCGCCCACCCCTCGGTGATCACGAAGGGCCTGCCCGAGCGCAGGCGCCCGAGAACGTCACGCAAGGCGCCCTCGGCAGACGCGGGCTCCCACAGCCTCACGCCCACCAGCGCGTCACCGCCGCAGGCCATGCCGGTCTTGGCGTGCGTCATCCACTCCAGCTGGTTGGGCTCCTCTCCTGCCAGCACGCGCCGGCACCTCTCCTGCATCTGCTGCTCGATATGGCCGCCCCCGATGGTGCCGAGCCAGGTTCCGTCGGCGAGGAGCGCCATGCGCGCCCCCGCGCCGCGGGGCATGGAGCCGCGCGTGGCGAGGATGCCCGCGAGGGCGAAGGCGCGCCCCTCCTCGGCCTCATTCAGGAGCCTTCCCACAAACGCGATGTCACGCAGGGTCTCGTGCGAGTCTGTCATAGGTCTCTACCTGCCATTCGTCTGATTGGTGGTGGGCGCACAAGGCGCGTCTATCCAGCGTGGCCCACCCGGATGCGGGGCCCTCCGCCATAGGCCTCCACGTGCCCCACCACGCGCGCGTCCGGGACGCGGCCGTCGGCGAGGAGGCCGGCCAGGAGCGGGCCCGCGTCGTCTGCCGCCACCGCCGCGAGGAGTCCGCCCGATGTCTCTGGGCAGAAGAGGAGGTCGGCAAGGTCCTGCGGCACGCCCGTCGCGTCCACGGACGCCCCCGCGAAGTGGCGGTTGCGGTACATCCCAGCAGGCAGGATGCCCAGGCGCGCCCAGGCGCGCGCGTGGGCGAGAAGTGCCGGGCCGCCTGCGTCGACGACCATGCGGACGTCTGCGCCCTGCGCCATCTCCAGCATGTGCCCCATGAGGCCGAAGCCCGTGACGTCGGTCGTCGCGTGGACGTCGTGGCGCACGATCACGTCGCGCGCCCAGCGGTTGAGGCACATCATCTGGCGCTCCGCCGCAGCGACGTCCGCGGGGTCTGCCAGGCCGCCCTTCTCGGCGGTGGTGATGACTCCCACGCCGAGCGCCTTGGTGAGCACCAGCACGTCGCCGGGGCGCGCGCCTGCGTTGGTGAGCATGCGGTGCGGGTCCACGAAGCCCGTGACCGCCAGGCCGTACTTGGGCTCCTCGTCGTAGATGCTGTGGCCGCCCACGATCGAGGCGCCCGCCTCGTAGACCTTCTCGTAGCCGCCGCGCAGGATCTCGTGGACCACGTCGGCCGGCATGTCCTCGGGCACGGCCATCACGTTGAGGGCCACCTTGGGCTCGCCGCCCATGGCGTAGACGTCCGAGAGCGCATTGGCGGCGGCGATGGCGCCGTAGGTGTAGGGGTCGTCTGCGATGGGCGGGAAGAAGTCGACCGTCTCCACGATGGCCACGTCGTCGGTCACGCGGTAGACCGCCGCATCGTCGGACTTGTCGAAGCCCACCAGGAGGTTTGGGTCGCGCCGGACCCTGATGCCCTCGAGGAGCTTCGCAAGCTCGCCCGCGCCCACCTTGGCGCCGCAGCCGGCGCACTCGGCAAGCTTGGTGAGCCTTACGTCGTTGCCACCGGCGGATGCCGCGTCCCTCTCGGCCATCTCTATCCCTCCAGCCTGTGCGAGAAGTGCAGCAGCGCCTCGAGCACGCCGCCGCCCACGGCGCGCGCCTTGTCCGAGACGCTGAAACAGTGCCCGGCCCTGCAACGCGGGTCGATGTCTCCGGACTTCATCCCCCTGGTGACGGGGCAGCCCTCCTGCAGAAGGCCGCGCAGCACGCCGTCGATGGTCGCGTAGAGGGGCTCTCCCGAGACCCTGGCCACGAGGTCGCCCCTCTTGACCTGGTCACCGATCCTCGCGACGGGCTCGAAGGGGCCGTCTGCCGGCGCGCGCAGCACGCGCTCGGTGGTGTAGCCGCCGATGTTTCCCGGTACGCCGGTGTTGGGGATGGGCGAGCCGTCGTAGATGACGCGCCCCAGGTAGTGGCCGCGCTTGGTCTCGATGGCGGCGTGGCAGTCCGCGTTGGAGCTCTCTCCCGCATGAAAGCCGGGGCCCACGCCAATCACCACGGGCGCCATGTCCTTGCGGGTCCCCAGGTTCTCCTTGGCGAGAATGGCGTCGACCACGGCCCTTGGCGACAGCTCGGGAATGCTCTCTCCCTTGGGGTCCACCAGCACGGCGACGGTCCCGGTGGCCGCGACCTCGGCGGCCTCGGCCGCGCTCTCGCAGCGCACGGCGCGGATGCCCTCCACCTCGGCCCGGCCCAGGCGCACGGCCTCCGAGAAGCACACGGTGCGGCGCACCGAGGTGGGCACGGCCACGTCCAGCATCACGACGGACGCGCCCGAGCGGTGAAGCCGCACGGCGATGCCCGTGGCGATGTCTCCCGCCCCTCTCACGACAACCAGCATGTCTCCCCCTCCGTCTTGCCTAGGGGCGGATCCCCCTAGAGCGCGAGCTCGTACAGTCCGGCGCAGGCGAAGCGGCCCCGCTCGAGCCGCTCGAAGTCGCCGCGCGCCTCTGGCGGCATCGACCAGGCGAGCCCGCAGTCAGCGCGGATGCTCACCGGCGTCGGGATGATCCTTCCCGCAACGCCCGCCTCCTTGCAGGCCGCCTCGCAGGCCAGCGCCTCGTGCGTGGAGTCGAACGAGGCCACCACGCGAGGCTCGCGCCTATGCCGTGGCATCGTCGCCCTCCCCTCCCGCTGCGGCCAGCTCGGCCAGCGCGTCGAGCGCCGCATCCACGTCCCGCTCGGTGGTGAGGCAGCCAAACGAGAAGCGCACGGCCCCCGCGTCCTGGGTGCCCAGCGCCCGGTGCATGCGCGGCGCGCAGTGGCCGCCCGCGCGCACGGCGATGTCGTAGTCGTGGCCGAGCGCGTCCGCGACCTCTGAGGAGTCCCAACCCGGCAGGTTCACGCTGACCACCGGGGCGTGGTCGAAGCCAGGCGTGAGAAGCCCCTCCCCCGTTGCCGGGAAGTCGCCGTAGACCGTGGCGCCAGCGCGCCGCGCGCCGGTCACGAAGCGCCTCACGAGCGCGAGGTCGTAGGCGTGGATGGCGTCGAGGCCCCTCTCGGCGATCCACGCGGCCGCAGCCGAGAGGCCCGCGATGCCGTGGCCGTTGAGCGTGCCTGCCTCGAGGTGCTCGGGCCAGCGCGCGGGCTGTCCCTCCTCGAAGGACAGCACGCCCGTGCCGCCACGCAGCACCGGACGAACGTCCACGCCGGGCGCCACGGCGAGGCCGCCCGTCCCCTGTGGGCCCATGAGCGCCTTGTGGCCCGTGAAGGCCACAAGGTCGACGCCCAGATCGTCCATGCAAATGGGACGCGCGCCGGCCGTCTGCGCGCAGTCGAGGAGCACCGGCGCCCCCACGGCGTGCGCCGCCTTGACCACGCGGGCCAGCTCCCCGCGCGCAAGGACGTTGCCCGTGAGGTTCGAGGCGTGCGTGAGGCAGACGAGGCTCGTGCCGGGCACGATGGCCTCCACCAGGGCGTCTATGTCGAGCACGCCGCGGCGGTCTGCCGAGGCAAAGCCGAGCGCCACGCCCCTCTCGTCACGAAGGCGGTAGAGCGGCCGCAGGATAGAGTTGTGGTCCCAGTCCGTGGCCACCACGCGCCCGCCATCGGGCACCGTGCCCAGGATGACCATGTTGAGCGCCTCGGTGGCGTTGGCGGCAAAGACCAGCCGCTCGGGATGGCCAAAGCCGAGAAGGGCCGAGACCCGCTCCCGCGCGAGGGCTATGGAGCGGGCCGCGGCAAGCTCGGACTCGTGGGCGCCGCGGCCGCTTGAGCCAAAGGTGCGCAGGGCATCGGCGACGGCGGCGGCCACGCATTCGGGGCGCTGGTACGACGTGGCGGCGCAGTTGAGGTAGATCATGGTGCGGGCCCTGGCGCTACAGCGTGGTGACGCCCGGCTCGCCGGCCATGACCTTGGCGATCTCGTACAGGTTGGTCACGCCGCCCACGGCGAGCCTCTCGCGGATGCCGTAGAAGTCGAGGCAGGTGCCGCAGGTGAGGATCTGCGCGCCACGGCTCTCGAGCTGCCTGATGTCCTCAAGCGACTCGGAGCCCTCGCAGGTGAGGCGCGCGCCGCCGTTGAAGAAGATCATCTTCTTGGGGACAGTCTCGCCGTGCGCCAGGGCGTAGATGAGGCCCTTCATGAGGATCTGGCCGAGCTTCTCGTCGCCCCGGCCCATGGCGTCGCTGTCCACGGCGATGACGGAGGCCCCGGTGGCAGACAGGTCGCAGAGGGCCTGCGCCTCGGAGGCGGCGTTCTCGGAGGCGCTCACCTCGCCGCGCGGGGTGAGGGTGAGGGTGGTCTCGTCGCCGGACGCGGCGGTGGCAAGGTCGCAGTTCTTCTCAGCAGCCAGCCGCGTGAGGTTGCCAAGGGCGACGGAGTCGTTGATGACGACCTCGAGGGGCTCGCCGGCAGCGAGCTTTGGCAGCGCCTCCAGCGTAAGCACGACGGGCTTTGGACAGGCGAGATTGCGTGCGTCGATCTTCATGGTGACTCCAACCTTTTCTGCCGGCGGGGCGTGCGGGTGGCATCGGGCGATGCCATGCGTTGGCCACATGAGTGTATAACGTTGATGGGACAGGGGGCAGTCACTTTGTATCCTTGTCTCACGCGAGGCAATGGGACTGCCCACTCGTCTCACCCTTGTCTCTAAGAGCATATGACTTTTTGTTAGGTTTCCTTATGAATCTTACGGATTTGCTGCGAACGGATAGTGGCGTCCTCTCAGTGGTTGGGAGCGGGGGAAAGTCGACGCTCGTGAACGAGCTTGCGCGCGAGCTGGGATGCGCGGTGGTCATCGCGACCTCCACGCGCATGCTGGCGCCCAGCGGCTGTCCGCTCCTGCTTGACGCCACGGAACTCGACGTCGAGCAGGCGCTTTGGTACGCCCGCGTGGTCTGTGTGGGGAATCGCGCCCCCGGCGCGGATGGCGCCGCCGGAAAGCTCTGCGCGCCGTCGCTGGGCTTTGGGACGCTTGCCGTCCTCGCCGACCGCGTGTTGGTGGAGGCCGACGGCGCGCGTCGGCTGCCCCTCAAGGCGCACGCCGCGCACGAGCCGGTGGTGCCCGCCGAGAGCGGCCAGACCATCCAGGTGGTGGGCGCATCCGGCTTTGGGGGGCGTGTGGGCGAGGTCGTCCATCGGCCTGAGCTCATGCGCAAGGCCGTGGGTTGCTCCGCAGGCGACGAGTGTACCCCCGAGCTGTATGCGCGCTTTGTGGCGGCGGAGCGTGCGGCGGGCGTGGTGCAGGCGGATGACATTGTGGTGAACCAGGCCGACGACCAGGGCGGCATTGAGCTTGCAGCGCGATTTGCCTCGGCCTTGCGCACGTGCGGGGATGAGACGCCCGTCGCCGCCGGCTCCGTGCGCGAGCACCGGCTGGTACGGGTGTAGCAGCCGGCGCGGGTGCGGGCGGCGCGGGTGCGGGCGGTCCCTCTCAGCCCTAATTGTCGCGGCACATGCGTACGGCCCGCTACACATTCGGCACCCGATCGCGTATCGACCTGCGCGGGTCACACATTCGGGCTCGATTGTGTATCCGCCCGCTACACATTCGGCACCCGATCGTGTATCGACCTGGACGGGTCACACATTCGGGCTCGATTGTGTGGCGAGAGGCTCCTCCTCTGCGGCGGCCCGCAACACGTTCGGAGGCCGAACGTGTATCGACCTGCGCGGGTCGCACAATCGGGCCCGAATGCGTGACGACAGGCCACGCGGATCGAGGCGCCCCTACACCGCGGCGGGCAGACAGCAGGCAACAACAACGCTCGCGGTGCCGATAAGCGCCAGCGGGATGCACCCGTCGACAAACGACGGCAGCGGGCCAAGCCGGTAGTAGAGCACATAGCACGCCAGACTCACGACAAACCCCACCACGGCAAGCGCCGCCACCAAGGCGGCCGCGCCCGTCTCGCCAATGCCCCCAAGCGCCAGCGCGCAGCAGGCCTCCATGCCAAGCCATGCCACAAAGAGCGCCAGCTCGGTGGTGGGCTGGCGCTGGAACGCACGCTGCGTGATGGCGAGAAACACCAGATAGAGCACCACGGCACCGACCAGGCACCTAACAGTGGCCGCCGCGGGCGCGAGCTCGGCCGCTCCCTCGCAGACGCGCACTGCCCCCAGGACGCCGCAGGCAACCGCTCCGAGAATCGCCGCGACGCCAACGGCCCTGAGCGCCCCGCGTGCGGAACCCCCGCCCACCTTGGGCCAGAAGAAGATGACCCACCAGGCAAGGTACAGCGCGCAGCACGCCGCCATAAACGCATGCCCCTGCCTCATCTGCTCAAGCGCGATGGCATCCACAACGGCCTCCCTCAACAGATGCCGCGGGGCCTCGCTACGGGAGCCCCGCGGCAATCCGATGATAGCAACTTGCCGAGTCTCTCGGCATCGATCGCGCCGGAGGGTGAGAGGCCCTCCGAGAGCGTCGTGAAGAAGGTACCGTAGATTGGCCCCATCGAGCCTCCGGCGTCGTCCACAGGGATGTCCGCAACTTTCGAAACCCTTGGAATCTTGCAGTTGTACCCTAATTGGGTACAATCTGGGTACTTCAAGAAGGAGGTATCCGATGGCAACCGCGGCAGTGGCAAGACGGGCCGAGATAAAGACGCGCACGTCCGACGAGGTGAAGAAGCGAGCGACGGAGGTATACGCCCGCTGGGGCCTAAGCCTCAACGACGCGATAAACACCTTTCTCGTCAAGTCGATCGAGGTCGGCGGCCTTCCGTTCGATCTGCGGCCGGAAGCCCCGACTTACGACGCAATCGCCGCAGTAGCCTACAAGCCGGAGCTGAACGCCGAGGGCGTCGCCGTGCTGCCGGCGGAATGGGACGACGGTGAGTGAGCAAGCGCCCCAACCGTGGGAGGTCTGGCACGCCCGGTTCGACTTCTCGGAGGGCCATGGCCACGAGTACCGGCCCGTCATCGTGCTCGCGACGCGGCCCGACGGGTCGCTCGTGGCCATGGTGACGGGCGTTGGCAACAAGCTCTCCCCCGAGCACGACTACCCCATACGCAAGTGGGAGGCAGCGGGGCTAGACAAGCCCTCCATCGCGCGGCTCGACCGCATCGCCGAGATACCCGCGGGCTACCTGGGCACCGCGGGCCGCATCGGGCGGCCTGCGGACGCCGACATCTCGGCCATCAGAGCGATGCTCGCCGAGATCGTCCGATAGGGCGCCGTTGCCCATACGGACTCGGGTCCGTTCGGGCTGGCGGGAGCCCATCCGCACAGCGACCGCAGTCCGGGAGAACCGCATGACGAGAGCATTTGCTCTAACGCCCTCCTCGAGCGCGGCCCCTCCGAGCCTTACCCCTGTTGCATCCCATCTACGCTCAGCGTTTTCGCATTTCTCGACGGTAGCGAACCGCGAACCCCGCCTCCCACGGAAAACGGGCGGCGCCAGCAACAGCCAGCGCCGCCCGCCTGCGAGCCAAGCCCCTGGGGACCCCAGGCCTACACCCTCGCGACGGCCTTGATCTCAACCTTGCCGCCACCGGGAAGCGCGGCCACCTGGAACGCCGCACGCGCGGGGTACGGGGCCTCGAAGAACTCCGCGTAGGTCTCGTTCATGGCGCCAAACTCGTTGATGTCGGCAAGCAGGACGGTGGTCTCGACCACGTCGGCCATGGAGGCGCCGGCGGCCTCGAGGATGTTCCTCAGATTGGTCAGGCTCTGGCGGGTCTGGCTCTGGATGTCATCGCCGGCGAGCTTGCCGGTAGCGGGGTCGATGCCCAGCTGGCCGGACACGTTGATGGACCCGTTGGACACGACGCCCGCAGAGTAGGGGCCCAGCGCCTTGGGGGCCTTGTCGGTGACGATGGCGGTCTTGCTCATGGAAAGCTCCTATCTTCCTGCCCGCTCGCGCGGACGACCAATGGATGAGAGAGCGGGGGCGAGAGGCCCGCAGCAGACGCGCTCCCGCGTCCAGTGCTCCCGCTACGCACGCCCGCAGCGGCCGACTGCGGCCCTACCGTGCCACGTAACGTCCGGGCCTCTCGCCCGTGGGCTCGCCGTCGCGCACGGCAAGCGTGCCGTTCACGAAGACGAGCTTTGCGCGCCCGTGCGCCTCGAAGCCCTCGTAGGTGGTGTAGTCGACGGCCTGGTGCTGGTTGGCCGCGCTGATTGTCCAGCGCGGTGTGGGATCCCACACGCAGACGTCCGCGTCGGAGCCGGCGGCAAGCGCGCCCTTGCGCGGGTACATGCCAAACACGCGCGCCTGGCCCTCGGAGAGCAGGTGCAGGTAGTCCATGGGGCCAAGCCGTCCCCCGAACGTGGTCATGATGAGCACCGGCCTGTGCTCGACGCCGGGGCCGCCGTTGGGGATCTTGGTGAAGTCGCCGCGGCCGCGATCCTTCTGGCCGTGCAGGTTGAACGAGCAGTGGTCCGTCGAGATCTGGTCGACCTCGCCGTCCTCCACGGCCTCGCGCAGCGCCGCGATGTCCGCAGGCTTGCGCAGCGGCGGACTCATCACGTACTTGGCGCCGGCAAAGCCGTCCTCGCCCTGCTCAAGGTAGCAGGTATCGTCCAGCAGCAGGTACTGCGGGCAGGTCTCGAGCGACACGCGCACGCCGCGCTCGCGGGCGGCGCGCACCTGCTCAAGGCCCAGACGGGTCGAGCAGTGTACCACGTTCACGCGGGCGCCCGTGAGCTCGGAGAGGTACATCAGGCGACTGATGGCCTCGGCCTCGCACTCTGCCGGACGGCTCAGGAGATGTCCCTCGGGTCCCGTGATGCCCTCGGCAAGCACCCTGCGCTGCATCCTGTCCACCAGGGTGCCGTTCTCGCAGTGGACGCAGAGGATGCCGTCGAAGGGCTTGATGGCCTCGAGCACCTCCATGGTCTGGGCGTCGTCCAGCCGCAGGTGATCATAGGCAAAGTAGGTCTTGAACGAGGTGATGCCCGCCTCGCGCATGTCCGCGACCTCCTCGCGCGTGCGCTCGTTCCAGTCGGCGATGGCCATGTGGAAGGCGTAGTTTGCCGTGCAGGTGCCGTCGGCGCGCCTGTGCCACTCGTCGAGCGCCTGGTGGAGGGTCATGCCCTTGTCCTGCGTGGCGTAGTCCACGATGGTCGTGGTGCCCCCGCAGGCCGCCGCGCGCGTGCCCGTCTCGAAGCTGTCGGCCGTCCAGTCCATGCCCGTCCAGCACTGCATGTGGGTGTGGGCGTCGATGAAGCCCGGGTAGACCCAGCAGCCGGCGGCGTCGAAGACCTCCGCGCCCGCAAGCTTCGCCTCGCTGACGCCGCCGGGGACGACGCCTGCGATCTTGTCGCCCTCGATGACCACGTCGCCGAGAAAGACGCCCGTCGGCGTCACCAGCCGACCGCCTCTCAGGACCTTGCGTGCCTGTGCGACCATACAAACCATCCCCTTACAGAGAAGAGCCAGAGGGGCCCGGCCCGTCCGCCCCGCGCTACTCGCTCGCAGGGCCCGGCCCGTCCGCCCCGCCCGGCCCGTCCGCAGCACCGGATCCTGCGCCACGGTCGGGCCATATGTCCTGCCCGGATTCCGACGCCCCGTGCATCGCCGCCAGCTCCCTGGCAACGCGCTCGAGGTCGGATGGGGTATCGATGTCATCAAGCTCGGCCGGGGAGCGCGCCTCGACAAGCCGCGTGGCGCCGGCCAGATCTGGGTTCCTGCGCAGAAGCTCCCCTCCGCCCACGTCCCCCTCAAGGCCGAGAAGCGCGTCGGCCAGATATCCCGGGAAGATCACGGGGCCCCCCGCCCTGCCCTGCCAGGCCAGCCTCGCCGCGCAGGCGGGGTGCGCCGCGAACTCGTCGAGCAGGGCCTCCACGCTCGTGCCGGAGAGCAGGGGCTGATCGCCTTGGACAAAGAGGTAGCCCGCGCGCCTGCCCAGCGCCTCCACGCCCGCACGGACGGTGTCGCTCTGGAGCGGGCCCGCAGGCTCGACGCAGGTCACGTGCCTGGCCTCGCATATGGCGCGCACGCGCTCCCACCTCGTGGCGACAATCACGTCAAGGCGCCGCGACGCCAGGGCGTCGAGCGTGTGCGACACCACGGCCCGACCTCGCAGGGACTCAATGAGCTTCTGCCTGCCAAAGCGCGCTGCCTTGCCGTTCGCCATGACCACGCAGCCCAGCCGGGGCACGCCGGCGACCCCGGCGAAGGCGGCGGAGAAGCCGCCGTGTGCCGCCGCGCTCACGCCCTGACGCCAGGTCTCGTAGCGGTGCAGGAAGTCCTCGGCCTCGGGCGTGAGGCTCGAGCTGCCTCCCCCCTCGCCGCCAATGGAGCGCACGGTGAGGGCGCATCCCAGCGCCCGCTCGGCATCGTGCAGGATGCGCATGGCCTTGGTATAGCTCATGCCCATGGCCTTGGCAGAGGCCGAGAGGCTGCCCGTCTCGCGGACGCCGACGAGAAGGGCCATGGGGCCCGGGCCGAAGAAGCGCCCGCCGTCCCCATCGACAAGGAACGAGAATACCCGTGGTTCCATGGCCCTCACCTCGCGCGCATTGCCGTTGCGTTGCCTACATGCTACCCGTGGACGATGGTACCAGTCTTGCCGGCGATGCCATCCGCCGCGCGGTCGAGCTCGGTGATGAGCGCCATGCGACCAGGGCCGGACTGCGCAAACTGCAAGGCCGCCTGGACCTTGGGCAGCATCGAGCCGGGCGCGAACTCTCCGGCGTCGATGTAGCGCCGGGCCATCTCGGGCGTAAGCTCGTCAAGCTCGGTCTGGTCTGGCTTGCTAAAGCGGATGGCGACCTTCTCGACGGCCGTGAGGATCACCAATGCGTCGGCGCCCAGCTGCTCGGCGAGGCGGGCGGCGGCGAAGTCCTTGTCGATGACGGCTGCGGCGCCCTTAAGGTGGTGGCCCTCGGTGTGGTAGACGGGAATGCCGCCGCCACCGCAGGCGATGACCACGTGGTCGGCCTCGACCAGCGAGCGGATGGTGTCAAGCTCGACGATGGACTGGGGCTTGGGGCTTGCCACCACGCGGCGCCAACCGCGGCCGGAGTCCTCGACCACCGCGTAGCCGCGCTCTTCCACCAGGCGGTCGGCCTCCTCCTTGGTCATGAAGGCGCCTATGGGCTTGGTGGGGCGCTCGAATGCGGGGTCCTTCGGGTCGACCTCCACCTGCGTGAGCACCGTGGTCACGCCGTGGTGGATGTCGCGGTTGGCAAGCTCCTCGCGGATGGCGTTCTGGAGGTCATAGCCAATGTAGCCCTGGCTCATGGCCACGCAGACCGAGAGCGGGCAGGGGATGTACTTCTCGGGGTCAAAGCGCGTGAGCTGGGTCATGGCCTCCTGGATCATGCCCACCTGCGGGCCGTTGCCATGCGCCACGATGACCTCGTTGCCCTCCGCGATAAGGTCGACGATGGCCCTGGACGTGCGCCTGACCGCCGCCATCTGCTCTGGCAGGTTCTTTCCCAGCGCGTTGCCGCCAAGCGCGACAACAACTCTCTTGCCCATGCGTTCCTCTCCGTTCTCCCCTAGTTGCCCGATGGGGGGCGCGGGCCGGCCAACCGAGCTCCCCGGCTCGGCCCGACCAGCCCGCGCATCCCCTCGTGGAATCTGCGCCAGTCGCCCGATGCCCGGACCTACGCCTCGAGCCAACGGCTGCGCCCGCGCTGCTCAAGCTCCCTGAGCATCGCGACGGGATCCTTGGCCTTCTGCAGGAAGACCATGGCGGCCACGGCATACGGCTTGTAGCTCGCCTCCTTGTACAGACCGTCGCGGTGGGCGTCAAAGACCTCGCTGGCAACCTCGCCGTGCTCGCAGGAAACGCCCTCGATGTCGGCCGGCAGCGGGTGCATGTAGATGGTGTCCATGCCGTTCGCGGTCTTGGCCATGAGCTCGGGCGTGCAGTGCCAGTCCATGTGCGTGGCGTTCTGGGCGAGAAGCTCCTCCTCCAGGGCGTCGATGCCCTCGGAGTCGCCGGCGGCGTAGAGCTTGGTGCGCTTCTCCATGGCCGCGTAGGGAGCCCAGCTCTTGGGGACCACGATGTCGGCGCCCTCGAAGGCCTCCTCCATGGAGTTCACGGGCATAGGCGCCGGCCTGCTCGACCAGCTCGGGCATGAGGTCGTAGCCCTCGGGATGGGCCAGGTGGACGTTCATGCCAAAGCGGGTGAGCAGCATGATGAGCGACTGCGGGCAGGAGAGGGGCTTGCCGTAGGAGGGGCTGTAGGCCCAGGTGACGGCGACCTTCTTGCCCTTGAGGTTCTCAAGCCCGCCGAACTCGTTGATGAGGTAGAGCAGGTCGGCCGAGGACTGCGTGGGGTGGTCGGAGTCGGACTGCAGCGAGACCAGCGTGGGGCGGTGGTCCAGGATGCCGTCGGCGTAGGACTGCGCCACGGACTCGGCGACCTCCTTCATATACGCGTCGCCCTCGCCGATGAACTTGTCGTCGCGGATGCCGATGACGTCGGCCATGAAGCTGATCATCGTGGCGGTCTCGCGCACGGTCTCGCCGTGGGCGATCTGCGACTTGGACTCATCGAGGTCCTGGAGCTGTAGGCCGAGCATGTTGGTGCCCGAGGCAAACGAGAAGCGCGTGCGGGTGGAGTTGTCGCGGAAGTTGGAGACCGCGAGGCCCGAGTCGAAGATGCGCGTGGAGATGTTGCGCTCGCGCAGGTTGCGCAGGGCGTCGGCGACCAGGTAGAGGGCGCGGAGCTCGTCGGCGGTCTTGTCCCACGTGTGCAGGAAGTCGCTGTTGTACATCTTGGAGCAGTCGAGCTTCTCAAGCTGGCCGAGGTAGTTCTGGAACGTGGCGTCCATGTGGTTTCCCTTTCTTTGATGCGTGTGAGTGGGTCTTGCCGGTGCCGCACGACTGCGTGCAGACACCCCGGTCGCAGCGATCCGCCGCGACCGGGGCGCGGGTGACTACTTGATGTCGTTGCCGGTGAGGGTGGCGCGGAACTCGGTGGCGTCACCGGTGGCCTTGCTGGGGTCGTAGAGGTTCACGGCCGCCACGTAGAGGGCGGCGCAGGTGGAGAGGTCCTGCTTGTAGGTGACCTCGTTGGGGGCGTGCGCCTGGGACTCGGCACCGGGGCCAAAGCCAACGCAGGGGATGCCGTAGCGGCCCTGGATGGACACGCAGTTCGTGGAGAAGGTCCACTTGTCGCACAGCGGCCTGCCGTCGCGCTTGTCCATGGACTTCTCGCAGCCGATGCGCTTCTCGCCGAAGAGGGCCTTGTGGGCATCCACGAGGGCCTTGACGTGGGGTGCGCTCTCCTTGTTGATCCACGTGGGGAAGTAGGCCTCGGTCTCGTAGACCTCGCCGGTCCAGCTGGGGCGGTCGTACATGTACATGGAGACCTTCACGTCATCGCCGTACTTCTTGACGGCCGGAAGGTTGCGGACCTCCTCGAGGCAGGACTCGTAGGTCTCGCCGGCGGTCATGCGGCGGTCGATGGAGATGGCGCAGGAGTCGGCCACGGCGCAGCGAGAGGGGCTGGTGTAGAAGATCTGGGAGACGGTGCAGGTGCCGCGGCCCAGGAAGCGGGCATCCTCGTAGTGCTCGGGGTTGTACTTGGGATCGAGCATCTTGACGAGGCCCTTGATGGAGGTGGACTCGTCGGCGCCGTTGTTGTTGAGGGCGCGGACGTCGGCGATGATGTCGGCCATCTTGTAGATGGCGTTGTCGCCGCGCTCGGGCGCGGAGCCGTGACAGGAGACGCCCTTCACGTCCACGCGAATCTCCATGCGGCCGCGGTGACCACGGTAGATGCCGCCGTCGGTGGGCTCGGTGGAAATGACGAACTCGGGCTTGATGCCGTCCTTGTTGTAGATGTACTGCCAGCACATGCCGTCGCAGTCCTCTTCCTGGACGGTGCCCACGACCATGATCTTGTAGCCCTCGGGGATGAGGCCCATGTCCTTCATCATCTTGGCCGCATAGGTGGCGGAGGCAACGCCGCCCTCCTGGTCGGAGCCGCCGCGGCCGCCGATGAGCTGGTCGTCCTCAAAGCCCTCGTAGGGGTCGAAGTCCCAGTTGTCGCGGTTGCCGATGCCCACGGTGTCGATGTGGCCGTCGATGGCGATGATCTTGTCGCCGGTGCCCATGAAGCCCATCACGTTGCCAAGGCCGTCGACCTTGACCTCGTCAAAGCCGAGCTTCTCCATCTCGGCCTTGATGCAGGCCACGACGTCGCCCTCCTCGCAGGACTCGCTTGGGTGGGAGATCATGGCACGCAGGAACGCGGTGATGTCCGCGTTGTAGGCCTTTGCCGCTTCCTTGATCTTGTCGTAGTCGAGTTCCTTCATTGGGTCCTCCTCGCATCGAGCAACGTCCCTAGCAGCCTGCTTTGTAAACAATATGTCTGCTAACCAAACTTTTTGTTTGATTAACCTAATTAAAGCACGTGCGAGAGGGAATTCAAGGGCCTTTGCCAAACTGCCCGTTTTTGTCGCAGACGGTCTTGTTGGCGCGGTGGGCGGCGGGCGCGGCGGGCGCCTGGCGCGGGGCGCGGTGGGCGCCTGGCCCGTCACACATTCAGGCCCGATTGTGTGACCCGCGCAGGCCGATACACATTCGGCCCCCGAATGTGTGGCGGGCCGCCGCGGAGGAGGAGCCTCTCGCTACACATTCGCACCCGATCGTGTGACCCGTGCTGGTCGATACACATTCGCACCCCGAATGTGTTGCGGGCCGCCACGGCCCAAGCGCGACCACACAGGCGCCGAAAAACACATCGTTGGCGTGCCACATGCTGCGGAGTTTATCGCCATTTCTTAAAATAGACATCGCTGAACTGGGCAAACACGGCAGGCAATTAAGAAAGGGCGATATTCTCGGCAAGGGAGATGCGGCACGACGCCTAGGGCGGCAGGATGCCAGGGCTCCGGCTTCAGCCGAAGACGAGGCACTGCGCAAGGAAGAGAAGCAGCAGCGCAACCAAGCATCCGGCCCCGAACACCCGCCCGATGGCCCTGGCGGAGAGCCTGAGCACGAGAGCCGCGGTGCCCACGGGCGCGATTACGGCAACGGCGATGATGGCAAGCACGAGTTCCATGATGGCTTCCGTTCAAGTGGGAGAGAATAAGGCCCCGCCACGTCGTAGGCACCCACCCTACAACCGATGCAGCCACGTTTGCTGCGAAAGCCCGCTTCCCGGCACCGCCATGACGCCGGAGAGCGGGCCTGCCAGCCCCCTACAGCGCGCGGCGCGCGGTGCGCACGGCGGAGCGCACGATCCCATGGGCCATCCGGTACGTGAGCGCAAGGTACCCGCCGTACACCAGCGCGAACAGCGCCAGCCCCAGGGTCATATCGCCTATCGCGCCGCCATACCCAAAGACCCTCACCACCTCGCCTACCGCCCTATTCGCGCAAAGCGAGTGCGCCAGCCCCACGGCAAGAGGCAGGACGAAGGCAATGGCCACCTGCGCCCGCAGCGAACTAAAGATGAGCCGCTCGGAGCAACCAAGCTCAGAAAGGGTTCGATAGCTGCCCGCAGCGTCGCTTGCATTGGAGAGCTGCTGGATGGCGAGAATGGCGGCGCAGGCGATGACCAGGACAAAGCCTATGTAGATGGCCATGTATGAGATGAGTCCGTTGGTGGAGACACCCCCCGCACGCACGCTTGTGACGGTAGCCACGGACGTGAAGTCGGAGCGATCGCCTATGTTGCTCACAAGCCTCCCCTCCAGCCCCTCAAGCGCGGCGTCCCCCTCCTTGGTGGTGCCCACGTACATCACATTGATCACCGACTGGTATGCGGGAAGACCCGCGGCCACGCTGTCGGCCACCACAAACGTGCCGGGGTTGACCCCAACGCCGCTGTCCTGGAGTATCGCCGAGGTGTCGTTTATCACCGTGGGGCGCGCCGGCACAAGCTCTGCCTCGCCCATCGTAACGGGAAGACCCCTCTCAAGCCCCTCGTTCACAAAGGGCGCGAGATCGTCCATGTTGCAGAGCATGAGGTACTGCCCCTCTCCCAGCGAAACGGGCTCCAGGCCCAGCAGCGCACGCACGGCGTTGTAGTCGGAGATACTCACCACCTGCCCCACCAGGGCATACTCGTATCCCTTGGGGATGGTCTCTCCAGTAAGCTGTGAGATGTGCCGGAAGGTCGAGGTCTCGCCCTCAAGCTCAGACTCAATGACGGCAACCCTCAACGCAGCGTGCTTGCCCACCTTCGAGAGGTCGACCCCCGCCTTCGCAACCTCAGCCTCAAGGTCGATGCGACTCTCGCCAGAATCCAAAGAAAAAGAAGGCGTCACCGAGATGGATGCGCTATAGGGGGTCCCCTGCCTGGCTGCGGCATTAAGGGCGCCGCAGATGCTCATGCCCGTGGTCGTGGCGGTCATGGCGAGAAAGAGAATGAGCGCGATGACGCCCATGGAGAGGGCCGTGGTATTCACGCGCGAGGCAATCTGGCGCGTCGTGAACATGTGGAGGTCGCGCCAGTAGAAGCCCCTCAGATGGGTGAGGAACGCGGTGAGCGCGCCGGCCAGGCCGTAGAAGAAAACGAACGTGCCCATGACCACCATCACGGTGGTGACCACAAAGTCCCCCATCGCGGGGCCGCCCATCGGGAAGCCATCCCTGGTGAGACGCCAGTATGCAACGCCCATGAGCCCAAAGCCCGCCACGGTGAGAGCAACCGAGAGGGGCAGCCTGCGCACGAGGCGCTTCTCGTTCTGGCGCGCGGAGCTCATGAGGTCTATGAGCCTCACCCGGCGCAGCGTGAGCCAGTTGAAGGCCATCATCACCACAAAGATCACGCCAAAGCACCCAAGGGTGAGCGAGAACGCATCCATCGAGAAGAAGAACGAGAAGTGCTGTACCGTCGCCTCGAACATCCTTGCCGTGACAAAGAGCAGGAGCTGCGAGAGAAGGGCTCCCAGGGCAATGCCCACCCCAAACGAGATCGCGGCCACAAGCAGCGTCTCCAGCGCGAGAACCACGTTGACCTGCCCGGTGCGCATGCCTAGCACCTGGTAGAGGCCAAGTTCCTTCTTGCGCCGCCGCATGAGGAAGTTGTTTGCGTACACCATGAGAAATCCCAGGACAACGGCGAGAAAGGTGGTCACGCCGTCGAGGACCTGGCCCACCTGCTTGAGGGTCTCGCTCACATCGCCTCGCAGGAAATCGCCCTGGACGGCCACGGTGTTGAACGCATAGAAAACGGCTACGCCCAGGACCAGCGTGAGAAAGTACACGGCATAGTCGTGCAGGAGCTTGCGCATGTTGCCAAAGGCGAGCTTAGCGAGCATCGTCGACCCCTCCCTGTACGGCCACAACCTGCATGATCCGCTCAAAGAAGACATGGCGGGAGTCCGTGCCGCGGTCGAGTTCGGTGAAGACCCTGCCGTCGCGGATGAAGAGCACGTGCCGGCAGTAGCTCGCGGCAGTCTCGTCGTGGGTGACCATGAGGACCGTGGCACCCCTCGACTGGTTCATGGCCTCAAGGCTCTCGAGCAGCAGCTTTGCGTTCTTGGAGTCGAGGGCGCCCGTGGGCTCGTCGGCAAGCACCAGCTGCGGGTTGGTGACGAGCGCGCGGGCTGCGGCCACACGCTGGCGCTGGCCGCCGGACATCTGGTAGGGGTACTTGTCGAGCACCTCCTCAATGCCCAGCGAGGCGGCGACCGCAACCACGTCCGTCTCGATCCTGGCGGCAGGCACGCGCCCGATGGTCAGCGGAAGCGCGATGTTCTCGCGCGCGGTGAGGCTGTCCAGGAGGTTGGAGTCCTGGAAGATGAAGCCGAGCCTCTCTCGGCGAAAGTCCGCGAGGCGCGAGCGGGAGACGCGGGAGACGTCGGTCCCGGCGAGCATGATGGTGCCCGAGGTGGCGGCGTCGATCGTGGCGACGCAGTTGAGCAGCGTCGACTTGCCCGAGCCCGAGGGGCCCATGAGGGCGACGAACTCCCCGGCGGAAATGGTGAGGTTGATGCCGTTGAGCGCGTGGGTCGTGGCGCCGCGACCGCCGTAGGTCTTCGTCACGTCGCGCACCTCGAGCACGGGCGCCGAGGCGCCGTGGGCCATGCTCGCGCTGCCGCTGTCCATATGGCGTGCCATGTGTGGCTCCTTCTCGTGATCATGCGGGCGGGCCGTCGTGGTCGTGGCCGCCCCCGTCCTGGCTACGCCATATATGGTGGATCGCCCACGCCCGGGCTGCCATCGATTGCCGTGACACAACCTTACGTTTGTGTAACGTCTGGCGCCGCACGAGAAATCCCCGCTAGACGGCGCGCGAGCGCTCCCTGGGAAAGACGATGCCCATCGTCGTGCCCACGCCCGCGGCGCTTGACGCGCAGACGGCGAGCCCCATCTTCTCGCAGAGCGTCCGCACGAGGTAGAGCCCCATCCCGGTGGAGCGCCCGTGCGTCCTGCCGTTGGTGCCGGTGAAGCCGCGTTCGAAGACACGGCCAAGGTCGGCCTCGGAAATGCCGCACCCGTTGTCGGTCACGTTGAGCACCACGCGCTCGCCGGCGCTGCCGATTCCCTCGACGCTCGCCGAGAAGCACAGGCGCGCCGCTCGCCCGTCACGCTCGGGCACGGCGCGGTAGCGCACGGCGTTGTCGATGAGCTGCCCCAGGATGAAGACCATCCACTTGGGGTCGCAGAAGACCCAGAGGCCCTCGTCGCCATCAAGTCCCGCCAGATCAACGGCCACGCGCGCCTCGATCAGCGACCTCGCGCGCGACTTCACGGCATCGCGCACCAGCTCGTCGAGGTCGCATCGGCGCAGGAGGTAGTCCTCGGCCACGGAGGTGCTGCGGGCATAGTAGAGCGCGTTCTCGACGTCCGCCTCCACGCGCGCGACCTCGCGCGAGAGGGACCGGGCCTCCTCGCCGCGGCTGTTCGCAAGCGTGAGGTTCATCGCGGCAAGCGGCGTCTTGATCTCGTGGACCCAAAGCTCGACGTAGCGGCGGTAGTCCCGCATCTCCTCCTCAAGCTCCGCCCCCCTTCGGCGCGAGGCCTGGGCCACGCTCTGCAGGGCGTCCCAGGCAAGCTCGCCCTCGGGATAGCTCGGCTCCGGTAGGGCGTCCGCAATATCGAGCACGTCGCCCGCGCCCTCGGCCAATCCCGCAAGCCCCCTCGCGAACGAGCGCTCGCGCAGCCACTCCCAGACCAGGCTCACCAGCTCAAGCACGGTGACGAGAAGGGCGACGAGCCCGGTGGCCTCCGGCTCCACGCCAATGACCGGCAGCATCACGGCGAGCAGGGCGACCATCGTCACGAAGCAGGCGAGCCGCAGGGAGCGGCTTCGCAGGTACGCGAGAAGGCTCATGCGCCATCAACCCGCAGCGAGTAGCCCATGCCACGGTGGGTCGCGATGGCATGCGGCAGCCCCAGCTTGCCAAGCGCCTGGCGCAGGCGGGTGACGTTGACCGTGAGGGTGTTGTCATCCACAAAGACGTCGGTGGCCCAGAGAGCCTCCATCAGGTCCTCGCGAGACACGATGGCCCCCGGCTGGCGCATCAGGCATTCGAGGATGCGCAGCTCGTTGCGGGAGAGCTCGACCGTCCTGCCCCCATGGCCGGCCTCTGCGCGCACCACGTCGAGGCTCAGCCCGCCCGCGCAGACAAGGGCGGTCTTGCCCGGCTGCCTGCGGCGGAGCAGCGCCTCGAGGTGAGCCAGGATGAGCTGGGGATTTGCGGACTTGGCGACAAAGTCGTCGGCGCCCATCGAGAGGCTCATGAGCTCGTCCAGCTCGGAGGTGCGGCTGGTGAGCACCATGACGGGGACGTCGCTTTGCTGCCTAAGGGCGCGCGCCACGTACTGGCCGTCGGTCCCGGGAAGGCCAAGGTCGAGCACCACGGCGTC
Source organism: Coriobacteriaceae bacterium (assembly GCA_004557505.1). GTDB lineage: Bacteria > Actinomycetota > Coriobacteriia > Coriobacteriales > Atopobiaceae > Tractidigestivibacter. Next base: position 25,329 of record SFGZ01000005.1, read on the forward strand.
GGGCGATGCCGCGGTGATGTCCTCGACCAGATGGTCAAAGCGGGTGGCGCACCGGACGTGATGGCCGGCGTTCGAGAGGAGCACCGACAGCTGCTCGCGCACGCTGGGGTCGTCCTCCACGAGATAGAGATTGGCCATCGAAGCCTCCGCATCCACGAGCCGCCGTCAACGAGTCCAATCTTAGCATCGAGAAGGACGCGGCCGGCACGCATGCGTGCCGGCCGCCGTGGCCCCGGGAGGCAGGGCTCGTCCCTCGCAATGACGCTTGGGGCGCCAGAGGCATGGCTTTACTCGTCCTTCTCGCTCGGCCACGCGCCATCCCAGACGATCTGGCGGTAGCGGACGGGGTCGGTGTCGCCCTCGGTCGAGAAGAGCAGCACCTGGGAGTCGGGACCAAGCCCGAGGGCCTCGCGCAGCTCGGCGTAGGCGGGGTCGGTCATGAGGGTGGAGACGACGCCCATGCCCACGGCGCCGGACTCGCCGGAGGTGACCGCCGGGTCGCCCTTCACGGGCGCGGCCAGCATGCGCATACCCTTGGAGGAAACCCAGTCGGGGCAGCTCACGAAGGCGTCGGCATGGTTGCGCAGGATGTCCCAGCCGATGGTGTTGGGCTCGCCGCAGGCAAGGCCGGCCATGATGGTCTGAAGATCGCCGCCCACAATGCGCGGGTTGCCATCGGCGGCAACGGCGCCCTGGTAGAGGCAGTCGGCGGCGCCGGCCTCCATGATCACGAACTTGGGCGGGTCGCTCGGGAAACGGTTGGTGAAGAAGCCCACCATCGAGCTTGCGAGCGATCCGACGCCGGCCTGGACAAAGACGTGGGTGAGACGGTTGACCTCAAGCTGGCGCAGCTGGTCCGCCGCCTCGGCGGCCATGGTGCCGTAGCCCTGCATGATCCAGGACGGGATCTTGGTGTAGCCCTCCCAGGCGGTATCCTGCACGATCACACCGTGCTCGGTCTGCTCGGCCTCCTTGGCAGCAAGGCGCACGCAGTCGTCGTAGTTGAGCTCCTCGATCGTGACCTCGGCGCCCTCCTTGGCAATGTTGTCAAAGCGGGTCTTCGTGGAGCCCTTGGGCATGTGTACCACGGCCTTCTGATGGAGGCGGCGGGCCGCCCACGCCACGCCGCGCCCGTGGTTGCCGTCGGTGGCGGTAAAGAAGGTCGCGTGGCCAAAGTCGCGCTCGAGCTGGTCGGACGTGAGGTAGTCAAAGTCGCAGTCCGCCACGTCGCGGCCGGTCTCCTCGGCGATGTAGCGGGCCATGGCAAAGGAGCCGCCCAGGACCTTGAATGCGTTGAGGCCAAAGCGGTAGCTCTCGTCCTTAACGTAGAGGCCACCCAGGCCAAGCCGGCTGGCCATGCCAGAGAGGTCGGCCAGCGGGGTAACGGAGTACTGTGGGAAGCTCTTGTGGAACGCGCGGGCCTTCGCGACGTTCTCGAGGCTCATGACCTGTATGTTCCCGTCCTCGCTCTTTGGCATGTGGTTGGTGACCCACTTGAACTTTGGCTCCATGCTGCGTCCCTCCTGGACTCCGTACCGCAGGACTTACATTATGTACGCTTACAAAACTTTTTGTTTGATACCAATAAATATAGGCCCTTTTCCGCGATTGGCAAGGGGCTTCGCAAGGAGTCCTCCGCGGGCGAGAGGCCGTTCGACGAACGGTTTCTCTAGCGCCCTGAGCGTCGTTATGCTCTTCGCGGAGCGCCGCAATCGCCCAGTCCCGCGCCGCGGTCGCCCCGCTCCGCAGGCCGCAGCTGATGGGCATGGGTGCAGCAGCGCCGCATGAACTCGTTGTCGTGCGTGGCCACCACCACGCAGCGCCCCTCGTCGCAGGCCCGCTGGAGCGCACGGGAGACCTCCTGCATGCTGATGGCGTCGAGGCCGCTCGTCGGTTCGTCCAGCACGAGCACGGGCCTCTCGCTCATGAGCCCGCAGGCTATGGAGAGGCGCTGCCTCTGCCCGCCCGAGAGCGTCATCGGATGCCGCTCTCGCAGCCCCCAGAGGCCCAGCTCGCGCAGGAGGCGCCGCGCCCGCTCCCCGTGCGGCTCGTCATGCGCGACCAGGAGCATGACTTCCTCCTGGACGCTCGGCGTGAAGAACTCGGCCTTGACGTCGTTGGGGCTGTACCACACCATGCGGCGCAGCTCGCGCCGCCCGCGGGCGCGCCCGCCCACCAGCACCGTCCCGTGGCTTGGCTTCGCGAGGCCGGCGAGGACGCGGGCGAGGCTGGTCTTCCCGACGCCGTTCGCGCCCGTCACCGCCACTATCTGCCCGGAGCAGGCCACGAGCGAGACGCTGCGGAAGACCTGCCGGCCGCCAAAGGAGACGCCCAGGCCCCGCAGCTCGAGGATGGCGTCCTTCCCCAGGCCCGGGCCAGGGGACGGAAGCTGCGGCCGCACGGTCTCCCGGACGTCCCTGAGCCCCCATGAGAGGCGCGTCTCGTCGTGGAGGGCCAGCATCTCCTCTCGCGTGACCTCCCGCTCTAGCCTGCCGTCGCGCACCAACAGGAAGCGGTCGGCCACGTCCATGAGATAGGCCAGGCGGTGCTCGGCGACAAGGATCGCCATGCCGCCCTCCTTCAGCTGCCGCATGGTGCGTCCCAGGGCATCTGCCGCTGCGGCGTCCAGGTTCGACGAGGGCTCGTCCATGGCCATGAGGGTTGGGCGTGGCCCCAGCGCCGAGGCGATCGCCACCCTCTGCTTCTGTCCGCTGGAGAGGCTGTCGTTGGGTATCCCGCGAAGGGGGCCGAGTGACAGCTCGTCGATCGCCGCGTCCGTAAGCTCGACCACGCGATCGTGGCCGTAGCCAAGGTTTTCGCAGGTGAAGGCTATCTCTCCTGCAAGCTGACTCGAGAAGAACTGGGTCGATGGGTCCTGGAACACGCTCCCCACGAGCTCCGCGCGCTCCCAGAGGGCGAGCTTTTCGGCGGGATGCCCCGCCAGCATTACCTCGCCCCCGCCATCGCCGGGATAATACCCTCCCGCCAGACCGTTCACCAGGCGAATGATGGTTGTCTTGCCGCCGCCCGAGGGGCCACAGAGCACCACGCACTCGCCCGCGGCGACGCTGAGGGTCACATCATCGACGGTCCGGGACGCCCCCTTGTACGCAAACGAGACATCGCCCAGCGAGAGGACCTCCCGACTCGGCTCGCTCATCCCATCACCCCATTCGCGATGACCGCCCCCGCGCAGGCGACGCAGGCGACGGCGACGCAGGCGAAGTCGAGCGCCCCCGCCGGACGCTGGTAGTAGCTGCTGCGCGCCATGGGCGCCTCGGCGGCGCGCGTCACGGCAGAGGCCGAGAGCTGGTCTGCGCTGCTCACCAGCGACATCAGGGAGGGGACCATCACGTACTCGTAGCTGTCCAGGGGGTTTGTCAGCATCTGGCGCCATGACGTGAGGCCACGCTTCCTCAGGGCGTCCCTCAAAAGACGCCAGCTGGCGGAAAAGGTGGGAAAGAAGCGCAGGAACACCAGGGTCCCTAGGATGACCTTCCTGGGGCAGTGCGCCCGCGCGAGCGCGGCGCTGATCATGCCCGGGGGCGTCATGAAGATCACGCAGGCAGCGGCCATCACAGGGAAGAGGTGCCACATCTGGAAGACATGAATGGGTGAAATGATGATGGGGGAGACGCCCCAGTAGGTATACGCGATGTACAGTGGCCCAAGTATGACCAGGAAGGCCAGCATGCCCAGGGCGATGCGCGGCTCCCTTGCGACCAGCAGGTAGACGATCGACGACAGGTTAAGCGCAAGCATGGGGTATATCCCCAGGTTCAGCGAGCATGCCGCCATGGCAAGGAGGAGCACGGCCCCCTTCGTGGCAACCGTGAGCCCCGTTCCCCTTGCGTCGCTCTCGCCCATCCTACAGGGCCCCGGCGCGCTCGAAGTGCCTCTTCATGAGCGCCCTGCCGATAAGACAGCCCAGAAAACCCACGACCATGGTGATGAGCATGATGGCAACGATCCATGCGGGGTTGCCATAGTACTTGAAGAACGCATCGACATAGCCCTGGTCAAAGCCGCGCTCCGCCACGGCCTGGGCAACGTAGGCATCCATGTTCCCAAGGTAGGGAATCAGCGTGGAGAGCAGGTACAGGCCACTGAACGTCGTCCACGCACCCGTTGCCCACCAAGAGCTCTGACGCTGTTTCGGCGTGCGCAGGAAGACGAGGTCCAAGAGCAGCCCGCCCACCACGTAGAAGGGCAGCATGAAGAGCATGTTGCCCATGGTGCAGAAGAGCAGCGCGGCGATGGTGGCAAAGACGCAGGTCACGCCGAATCTGTCAACTCTCCGCACCATGAGCATGAACACGGGCGCCGAGAGGAACACGCCCGCTCCGCCCGACGCGACCATCGCAAAGTCATAGGAGAACATGGTGAGCATGGCTCCCGCGAACATGATGGCCACCGTGAGCGCGCTCAGCAGGGCCGCCGTCACGACCTCGCGAACCCCCCAGCCGCGATTGGGCCCGTGGGCCATTCCCCTCTCGCCTTCCTTCTCCCTCTTCATGCTGACGCTCCCTTAAAGTTAGATTTAGTTAACTTATTGTGTATGTTATTGCTTCGACGGGGATGTCCAAGGCCTCCTCACAATCGGCACAAGTCGCGGGCGGCACGCCCCGGCCGCCGCGGGCGTAGCCGTCGCACGGAAGCCCCGCCCGCCCCTGGCCGCCGCAGGCGCGCCGACCCCGGCCCCCGCCGGACTCCTACGGCTGGGGGTGGGCGCCCTTAAGCCCTGTCCAGCGGGAGCGCCCCTGGACGAGTGCGGCGCGCAGCCGATGCGCCCCATCGCACGGCATCCGGGCAAGCAAGTCCCGCAACCCCAGAGCCCTGCGGGCTTCGTCGCGTCCGAAGGCGCATCCCCCCTGCGGCGCTACCTGCGCGCCGTGGCCGGCTCCTTCTCGGTGGCCCCATCCCCCTCGCCGTTGCCGCCATTCTGGAGCGGCTTGAGGTTGCGCTGCTCGGGCGTGTTGTCCTCGGACGGCAGAACGCTGTTCAGGATGATCGCCATGACCGCGCACGGCGTGATGGCCGAGGTGCCAAAGATGGTGGAGATCCACTCGGGCATGCCGGGGCCGGCAAGCGAGCCGGAGACCTGCGCGATGCCAATGCCAAAGGCCACCGAGATGCCAAAGACGGTGCAGGCGCGCGGGGTGAGGCCGTCTTTCACCAGGATTCGTATGCCGTTCAGGGTGATGGTGCCGAAGACGCTGATGGTTGCGCCGCCGATGACCGGCTGCGGGATCATGAGCAGGAGCGCCGAGAGCTTTGGACACAGGCCCGCCGCGAGAAACACGAGGGCCGCGCCGCCGAAGACCCAGCGGTTGATGACCTTGGTGCTCACGATGATACCCACGTTCTGGCCAAAGGCAGAGGTGGGAAGGCCGCCAAGGAGGGACGAGACGATGCTCGTCAGGCCCTGGGCCTTGATGGAGCCACCGATCTCGCGCTCGGTGGGCATGCGGTCCATCGAGCCGGCCGAGGCCGCGGAGAGGTCGCCGATGAGCTGCACGTTCACCATGATGTAGACCACGCCGAGCGTGATGCATGCGGCGGGGTTGAACTCGATGGGGTATGGCATGAGCTGCGGCAGCGAGAACCAGCCGGCACCGAGCACCTCGGAGCCGTCCACCATGCCAAACGGGATGGCCACGACGCAGCCGATGATGATGCCAAAGAAGATCGAGCCGAGCTTGAGCACGCCTTTACCAAAGTTGGCGAGCGCGAAGACCACGGCAAAGGTGATGAGGCCAACAACCCAGTTGTAGACGCCGCCAAAGTTGGCAGAGCCAGCACCGCCCGCCATGTACCTGATGGCCGTGGGGTACAGGGAGACGCCGATGGTGAAGATCACGGTACCGGTTACCAGCGGCGGGAAGAGTCGGCGAACCTTGCTGTAGAAGATGCCGAAGAGGATGGCCACGATACCGCCCACGAGCTCGGCACCGAGGAGCACCGAGAACCCAAACTGCACGCCCACCGCCTGAAACGCCGGCAGGAAGGCAAACGAGACGCCGGTGAGGATGGGGAGGCCCGCACCGATGCGGCCAAACAGGGGAAACTGCTGCAACAGCGTGTCGATGGCGGAGAGGATAAGCGCCACCTGGATGATGGCCGTCTCCTGCTCCTGGGTGAATCCGCAGGTGGTGGCTATCATCATGGCTGGCGTGATGACTCCCGCAAAGGAGGCGAGCACGTGCTGGAGGGACATGGGGACAAGCGACCCCACGGGAGGTAGCCCCTCTCGCCTGAAGAGCGACTCGTCGAGCTCCTGCTCCGCCTGTGCCTGCGCCTGCGCTGCCATCTGACCCCTCCCCCGGGTGCCCCCGCGCCCCGCTGGATGTCCCTGACGCGGTGGGGCGCGCCACAGCCTGCCTCACCGCGTCAAATTATTAGTCTGCTTATCATACAAATTGTTTTGCAATCGACCGGAGGTCATGAACGGTATGAATACGCCCGCCAACGGAGATCGCTCATTCGGCAGCAGCCTACTGCGGGCAGGCGCTTATCCCCCGCCCCCCGTTCTTCAGCGGAATCCGCGCAGGGCCTCTCCGCGACCCGCGGAGAGGCGGGGCCAACTTCACAGAAGCCGCTGAGGGCGAGGGGCGGGGACGGAAGGCCTAGATCATCTCGAGGAAGGCCTGGATGCGGGTCGTGAGCTGGCCGTCACCCTCGGAGGAGTAGTCGGTCGAGAGGTGCATGTAGGGGATGCCCGCCTCCCGCGCGGCCTTCTCCATGTCGAAAGCCTCCATCTCGTAGATGGTGCAGAACGAAAGGGACACATCGATGATGCCGTCGGCATGGAGCTCGTGCGCCATGCGGATGACGTCGTCGCGACGGCCCTGGTTGGGCGTGAAGATGGCGCACTGGATGTTGAGGTAGCGGTCGGCAATGTCATCGAGCATCGCGTCGACGGTGGAGCCGTCCTCGGGCACGAGGTCCTTGTAGTAGCGGCTGCCGGTGCAGCACTCCTCGCCGACCACCACGCCACCGGCCTTCTCGATGACATTGAAGAGTTTCCAGTTGGGCACTGCCATAGGCGTGCCCGTGTAGAGGATGCGCCTGGCGCCCTTGGATGCCGCGCCAACGCCCTCGGCGACGCGCTTCTCGCACTCGTCGGCCATCTGGTTGATGGCGTCAGTCAGGCGCGCCGAGTCGTCCATGAAGGCGGCCTGCACGGCGAGCAGCGAGTCCAGGCCCGAGATGGGCGCGGGATCCGCAGCACGGGTGGCCGAGAGGCGCCGCAGGGCTCGGCGCTTGTCATTGGCAAGCTTGATGGCCACGCGCAAGCTCTCCTCGGTGATCTTCTGGCCGGTCTCCTCCTCGATGCGCGCGGCGAGCGCATGGACCTGGTGGCGCCACTGGAGCCTGGTGTCCTCGTTGCGGACGTGCGGCACGTCCATGATGTACATGGGCTTGAGCTTGGAGAACTGCTCGTAGGCCTTCTTCTTGCCGTCGCAGGTGTTCTCGCCCACCACGAGGTCGGCGCTCTCGATGTAGGGGCACACGCGGCCCAGCTTGAAGCCCATGAAGCCCTTGATGAGCGGGCAGGTGTTGCGCGGCACGTACCTCTCGGCATCCTCGGGTGCCCACTCGGCACCGGCACACAGACCAACCTCCACGGCGCCGGCCGCGGTCACGACCTCCTCGGGCACGTAGAGGCAGAAGCTGCCGATGATCTTCTTGGGGTTGCCCCCGTTGCGGCCGTCCACCATCTCGCGGATGCGCCCGGAATGCAGGTTTGCCGCAACGCCGTCCAGGTAGGACGTGGAGGCGGGCCTGTTCGCCTGCGTGAGGAACATGCCCTGGTACATCTCGCCCACAACGCCGAGCAGGCCGTCGTGCGCCTCGACATCCATGCCCAGGTCGCCCCACATCTTGTGGTAGTCGTACTCGTCTGCCATGGTGACTCCTCTCCCGTGTCCACGCATGGCCGACGTCCTCACGTCCAGGCAAAACCCTGCGAGAGACCTCCTTGAATGCAGTCCCGTGCCCGCCCGGGTGCGTCCTCACGCCACGTGGTCCCCGACGGACGGTTCATGTGCGTCCATCGTTATCTTTTTTTGTGGCTAACGGTGGAGCCACCTCATCATAACGGTTTGTAAGGCGACAAGACTATCCATCTGGCATACGGCCGACGAGCGGCAGGGCCAAGCCCCCAGGCGAGCTGCCTCCAGCGCAGAAGCGCATCGCGGTATCATCGGCTCAGAGAGACCCCGAGCCCTGCCAGGCGCGCCGCCTGTGACGCGACGCCAGAACGGAGAAACCATGAACGAGGCAAGCACCAAGATGCCCGAGCCCACCGAGCTCATCTCCGCCGAGGAGGCCCGAGCGCTTACCAAAGCAGCCAGGCCCGGGCGCTCGCAAGCCGAGGCAGACACCCTCGCCACAAATGCCCTGCGCTGGGCCATGCGAAACGCGGAGGGGCAGACCAGCACGCGCATCCGCACATATGCCATGTATGGCAGGACGTCGGTGATGCTCAAGTTCGCACCCGGCGAGACGGACTGCGCCGGTGCCGGCAACGCGTTCTACAACGACCTTCTTGCCAACAGCAACGTCCTGGTGGCCGATGCCATCTCAAACACCATCCACGGCCGCCCGCAGGGGCTCATCTCCCCTCTGCAGGAGATGCGCCTGCTCAACGAGTACAACGCCAAGCTCGTGGCCTTCCTGCGGCGCCTGCGGCGCGCCGGCTATGACGTGAAGGCTGGAGAGGAGCTTGCCGCCGAGGGCGTACACGACAACAGCACCATCGTGGTGAGCTGGGCCTAGGATTGAGGGACCGCATCAAGCCCCCCAAAGGACTCGGGACGCATCAGAGGGCCCCAGCGCCCCCTTGGCACGAATTTACGGTTGGGCTGCGGTTTTTCGGGGGTGCCCCAAGTACAAGGCGGTTTTACATTTGATAAAGCGCAGCTACTGAAAATGCGTCTTTGGAAATGCCATATAAGCAGTTTTCCGAATATTGCTGCCAACCGGATGAAAGCGGGGATGCAGGGAGCGATTCGCGTCCAAGGGGGCGTCCGATTGCGCATTGCGTCGTGAGGGAGCGCCGAAGGCCAAGGCAGCCGCACTCCGAGCGCGCCCCCCGCGAATGGAGTCCCTCCAACCCCGCGCTTCCGGTTGACAGCAGTTTTCGTTCAATCCCTTATGTGGCATAGGAATAGTGGCAATTCTCTGACCTGCAAGTAATCAATTGTGCAATTATTTTGTACTTGAGGCACCCCCGAAAAACCGCAGCCCAACCGTAAATTCGTGCCGAACGGGCCCGACCACCGCCGCTCGAGGTCCGCAAGGCGCCGGCAACATCGTCCACCAACACGTCAGCGCCCGCACGCGCAGCCACCATCCGCAACACGTTCGTCGCACGTTCGTGTGACATGCTGGGCGCGTCACACATTCGCTTCCGGTTGTGTGACGCGCCACACGGTTTTAGCCACCGCAACACGTCCGTCGTAGCGCCGGCCAGGGCTACGCGCCCTTCGCAGCTCCCTCTCCCACGACGCCGTCCATCACATCGACGGCCTTCTCCACCGCGTTCACGATGTTCTCGTAGCCCGTGCAGCGGCACAGGTGGCCCGAGAGCTGCTTGCGGATCTCGTCGCGCGTGTAGGCCTTGCCCGTGCGCTCCATCTCGACGGCGCTCATGATGATGCCGGGTATGCAGAAGCCGCACTGCACGGCAAACTCGTCAATGAAGGCCTGCTGGACGGGGTCAAGGGCACCGTCGGGCCCAGCGACGCCCTCGATGGTGAGGATGTCTTTGCCCTGCGCCCAGTCCGTGAGGTAGAGGCAGGAGTCGGTTGCCACGCCGTCGATGAGGACGGTACACGCCCCGCACTCGCCGACCTCGCAGCCGCGCTTGGTGCCCGTGAGGTGAAGCCTGTCGCGCAGGGTGTCGAGCAGGGACTCGCGCGGGTCGTAGCCAACTTCCACCGGCTTGCCGTTAATGGTGCAGTTGAGAATCCGCATGGCCATTAGATATCAGCCCCTCCCTTGCGCGCGGCCTCGATGAGCGAGCGGCGCGACATCTCGCCGATGAGTTGCAGGCGGAAGTCCTTCGAGGCGCGCCAGGAGTCGCGCGGGTGCGTCTCGGCCTGGGCGAGCTCGCCGATCTTCCCGACCGCCTCGGCCACGCTAAGGCCGCGCACCGCATCCTCGGCGCCCGTGGCGCGCATGGGCGTGGGGGCGGCGACGCCAAAGGCGAGCCTGATGTCATCGATCGTGGACCTGTCTGCGGCGAGCTTCACCAGGCAGCAGCAGCCCATGGTCGCGATCTCGAGTGCGCGGCGCTTGCCGTACTTGAAGTAGTGGCCCGAGAAGCCCTCGTAGTGGTCGCGCGGGATGCGTATCTTGACCAACACCTCGTCGCGCTCCCTGGTGGAACGACCGGGGCCGGCATACCACTCCTCGATGGGGATGGTGCGCTTGCCTCGCGTGCTCGCCACATCGAGCAGGGCACCGTAGGCAAAGAGCGTCGAGGCGCTGTCTGCCGAGGTGGCGGCGTTGCACACGTTGCCGCCGATGGTACCCGAGACGCGCAGCTGCGGGCCACCCGGGGTGTCGCAGGCCTCGCCCAGCGTGGGGACCGTGGCCTGGATGACGGGGCTCGTGGTGACGTGATGGAACCACGTGATGGGACCGATCTCGACGGCGCCGTCGTCGGCCAGCGTCACACCGTCCAACTCGTCGTGCAGGTTGTGAATGGAGACCAGGTGGGCGCCTGCAAGCCTGCCGCCGCGCACCTTGACGAGCACGTCGGTGCCGCCGGCAATCACGATGGCCTGGGGATCCTCGGCCAAGGCACGGCAGGCGTCCTCGACGCTCGTGGCCTCGTACAGGGATTCGATGTCGTACATCAGATCAGCCCCTCCCTCTTGAAGCCCTCCACAAGACGCTGCGGGGTCATGGGCATGTGATAGAACTTCACGCCGGTGGCGTCGAGCACGGCGTCGCGGATGGCAGGTGCCGGGGAGATGATGGGCGTCTCGCCAACGGCCTTGTTGCCGTAGGGACCCGTCGGGTCATCGGACTCGACGAAGTCGGCCTTGAGGTCGGGCAGATCCATCATCGTGGGGATCTTATAGTCGAGCAGGGTGTCGTTGAGCACGCGCCCGGTCCTGGGGTCAACCTGGACCTCCTCGGAGAGGGCGAAGCCGATGGACTGGCCCATGCCGCCATGCGCCTGCTGCTCCACAAGCTTGGGGTTGATGAGGCGACCGTTGTCCTGCACGGAGACGATCCTGTTGACCGTCACCTGCCCGAGCGGCATGTCAACCGTGACATCGGCAAAGGTGCAACCCGTGGCGATGGCGTTGGTGTGGATGTTGGCCGTGGCGTAGGCGCTCAGCTGGTCGTTGGCGTCCACGTTGTAGTAGGCCTCGAGCGCGAGCGAGGCAAGCGTGCATACCTGGCGGCCCGCGGCGTCCCAGATGGCATGGTCGCGCAGGTCGAGGTTCTCGCCGGCGGCGGGGTACAGGCGGTGCGCAAAGGCGAGGATCTTCTCGCGCAGCTCAAGGCCGGCCTTCTTGACGGCCGTGCCCGAGACGTAGGTCTGGCGCGAGGCGTAGGCGCCGGCGTCGTAGGGGGCCACGTCCGTGTCCTGGAACGAGACGATGTGGACGTCCTCGGTGTCGATGCCAATGGCCTCGGCCGCCATCTGCGAGAAGACCGTGTCGGCGCCCTGGCCAATCTCGGTGGCACCCATCTGAAGCTGCACCGTGCCGTCCTGGTTGAGCGTGACGCGCGACGTCGCCGTCTCGAGCGCGAAGGGTGCGACGGCCGTCTTGTACACGAAGAACGCAACGCCCACGCCATGGCGGATGGGGCCCGTCTCGTTGGCGTACTCGCGCTTCTTCTCGTCCCAGCAGATCCACTCCTTGCCCCTCTCCACGCACTGGGGAAGCGTGCAGGTGTGGGCGGCAACGGCACCGCCAGGGGTGAACTCGTCCACGAAGCCCTCGCGGATGCAGTTCTTGAGTCGGAACTCGACGCCGTCCCAGCCGTTGTCGTGGGCGATGTCGCCCATGAGGCACTCGGCCGTCCAGACGCCCTCGGGCACGCCGTAGGCGCGCATGGCGCCCGTGTGCGGGCCGTTGGTGTAGACGGTCCACGCCTCGCTGCGCGAGGCCACCTCGTTGGTGTGGTAGAGCCAGCGGAACGAGTTCACCGAGTTGAGCACCAGCGCGTGCCCGTGGTGGATGTAGCCGCCGGTGTTGGACCAGCCGCGGATGGAGCGGGCGTGCAGCAGCATGTCGTCGCCGTAGGAGGCCTCGACGTCAAAGGATTTTGGCTGACGGCCCGAGGTGTCCCAGAAGAGCTCCTCGCGCGAGAGCTCGAGACGCACGCAGCGCCCTCCGAGCTGCTGGCAGATCCAGGCGTTGAGCGGCTCGTAGTGGATGTCCTGCTTGGTGCCAAAGCCGCCGCCGATATAGGGCTTGATCACGCGCACGTCGCCCCAGGGGATGCCCAGGGCCTGGCCAATCACGCGGCGCATGATGTGTGGGATCTGGGTGGAGGCCACGCAGACGATCTTGCCGCCCTCCATGTAGCAGAACGACGTGCAGGTCTCGATGTGGACCTGGGACTGCTCGCCCGTCTCGGTGCGAATCGCAATGCGGTGGTACGCCGGGTCGTTGATGGCGTCGTCCACCGTCTTGTAACCATGCCTGGCAAGGTCCTCGGGGCTCGTGAGGGCGCAGGTGTGCGCGACCAGGTTGTCAGGCTTGATGTCCTGGACCGGATGCTCGGTGCCCTTGAGCGACTCCTTGGGGTCGTAGACGACGGGCCACTCCTCGTACTCGACCTTGATCTTGCGCAGGGCGCGGTCGCAGGCCACGGTGTCCTCAGCCACCACCACGGCGATGTTGTCGCCGTAGATGCGGATGCGGTCATCGAGGAGCTTCCTGTCCGAAAGGTCGCGCTTCTCGGCGTGACTGTCGGCGTACCAGGGGTGGCCGGCCACGGGATAGGGCCTGTCCGGCACGTCGAAGCAGGTGTAGACGGCGACCACGCCCGGGACCTTCTCGGCCTCCGCCGTGTCGATCGAGAGCACCCGCCCGTTACCGATTGTCGAGTGGAGGATCCTCGCCTCAAGGCATGGCTTGGGGCAGAGGTCGTCGGCGAACATGGCGCGCCCCGTGACCTTGTCGTACGCATCGACGCGCTTGACGGGACGTCCGACCTCCCTCAGCTGTTCCATGACAAGCTCCCTCTCCTAGAAACCTGTGATGCTGCATAACAAAATGTTAGTGACCCCGCGGGGGGCGGCGGCGCGGGAGCGGCGAATGGTTGCAAACCACTGCCGACCGCACGCCTTGTTGTAATCGTCTCACATACCCTCTGAGCTTGACGTTATTCGAGAAAAAACACAACGCGCCCAGAGGGGCCGAGAGGTGCCGGGCGCACGGGCCCGGCACCACGGCGCTTACAGCACGCGCGCGCCGGCGACGTACTTCTCGACGATGCGCCCGCCCTCCTCGGCGAGGTACATGTAGCGCTCCACGCGCTCGGCGGGGTTGCACTCAAGCGTCGTGCGCAGGCCGGAGTCGTCCAGGACCAGGACGTCCGCCTCGTAACCCCGCTCGAAGGTGCCAACCTTGCCAAAGAACGCGCCACCGCCAACCGTGGCGATGTAGAACGCCTCGGCGGTGGAGAGCGGCTTGAGGTTCTGGTCGACCAGGCGCCAGCGGAGCTTGGAGCAGCCCACCAGGTCCGCCACCGCGCGGAACATCGAGAGGGACGCGCCACCGGCGACGTCGGTGCCAAGGCCCACGTTCACGCCCTCGACCAGGTAGCGACGGATGGGGGCGATGCCCGAGGACAGCTGCGTGTTGGACTGCGGGCACGTTGCGACAAAGACGTCGTGCCTCTTGAGGATGGCAATCTCCTCGTCGGTGGAGTAGTTGCAGTGGGCCATGACGGTGCCGCCCTCGCCGTCAAGCTGGCCAAAGCGCTCATAGGTCTGGCCGTAGCAGGTCGACCACGGGGCAAGCCCGTGTACCCAGTCAATCTCGGACAGGTTCTCGGAGAGATGCGATTGCAGGGGCAGGCCCCTCTCCCGCTTGAGCCTGCCAAGCCCCTCCATGAGCCCGTCGGAGCAGGTGGGGGTGAAGCGCGGGGTCAGGATGGGCTTCGTGTTGGCGTAGTGCTTGGCCTCGACGTCGTTGAGCCAGCGCACGGTATCGGCAAGCGAGGTGGCGGCGTCCTTCTCGCACAGGTAGTCGGGGCTGTTGCGGTCCATGTTGACCTTGCCCGCGTAGGTCTTGAGGCCGGTTGCCTCGAGCTTGTCCATGAGCAGCTCGGTGGGCTCGACGTGCATGGTCCCAAAGACGACCGCGCGCGTGGTGGGCGAGTGGAGCAGGTCGTCGCAAAAGATGTCGTAGGCACGCTCGGCATACGAGAGGTCGGCGTACTTGCTCTCCTCGGGGAAGGTGTGGGTGTTCAGCCACTCGAGGAGCTCGAGGTCCATGCCCATGCCGCGGAAGCTGTACTGCGGGGCGTGGACGTGGATGTCGTTCAGGCCGGGGATCACGAGCCTGCCCGTGTGGTCGATGACGCGGATGCCCTCACACTCGGCAGGGAGCTCCTGGTAGACGCCCTGGACAATGCCGTCGACGACAACCAGGTAGCCATCCTTTGCCCAGGAGAGCGTGTGGTTGTGGCGCGACCAGACTACGTCGCCCTTGATTGCAAATGTGTTCTCGTTCATGGCTAACTCTCCTCACTCAAGGCGCCCAGTGCGCGGGCCACCGGCTAGATGAAGAAGTACTTGATGCAGAACAGCACGAACAGCACCCACATCACGCCAGAGATCTTCTTGCGGCTCTCGGCACCGGAGCAGGCGTTGATCGCCACGTAGGATATGATGCCCAGAGAGATGCCCTCGGCGATGGAGTACATGAAGGGCATGGCGACGATGGCGACGAACGCGGGCAGGGCCTCGGTTGCGGTGCCCCATTCGATCTGCGTGACGGCGCCAAACATCATGAAGCCGACAATGACGAGGGCCGGTGCCGTGGCAAACGACGGGATGGCCAAGAAAATCGGCGAGAGGAACAGCGACAGCAAGAACAGGATGGCCGTGGTGATGCCGGTGAGGCCGGTGCGCCCGCCCTGGGCGATGCCGGCGGTACACTCGACGGCGGTTGCGGTGGACGAGGTGCCGATGAGGCCGGCAAACGTGGTGGCCATGGACTCGGCGAGCAGGGCGCCCTTCACGTTGGGGAGCTTGCCGTCCTCGTCGAGGAGGCCCGCCTTGGACGCGGAGCCGATCAGCGTGCCGATGGTGTCAAAGAGATTGGTGAACAGGAACGCGAAGACCACCGACGCAAAGCCAACCGTGAGGAAGCTCGAGAAGTCCAGCTTGAAGGCGATGGGCGCGATCGAGGGAACCGAGAGGCCGCGCGAGAAGTCGGGCAGGAGGCTCGCGAAGCCGGCGTCGGGGTTGGGCACGTAGACGCCCGTGAGCTGGTACACGATGCCGATGCCCCAGGTGATGAGGATGCCCAGCAGGATGTTGCCGCGCACGTTGTTGCACACGAGGATGGCGGTGATGATGATGCCGACGAGCGCGAGCAGCGCCGAGACGCCGGCGGTCGAGAAGGTCCCGGCCTCGATGGAGTTGTGGAACGAGAACATCGAGACGAGCGTGGCCTCGTTGGAGACCACCAGGCCTGAGTTCTTGAGGCCGATGATGGTGATGAAGAGTCCCACACCGGCGGTGATCGCGTACTTGAGGTTCATCGGGATGGCGTTGAAGATGGCCTCGCGCACGTTGGTGAGCGAGAGGATCACAAAGATGATGCCCTCGACAAAGATCGCGGTGAGCGCCGTCTGCCAGGAGTAGCCCATGCCCAGGCACACGGTGTAGGCGAAGTAGGCGTTGATGCCCATGCCCGGCGCCAGGATGAAGGGGTAGTTGGTGAGAAGCGCCATCATCAGGGTGCCGATGGTCGAGATGAGGACCGTGGCGGTAAACAGGGCTTCCTGAGGCATGCCCGTGTCCGAGAGGACCGAGGGGTTCACGGCAAGGATGTACGCCGCGGTGATGAAGGTCGTAAGGCCGGCGAGAAGCTCGGTCCTTACGGTGGTTCCACGCTCCGTGAGGTGGAATATCTTGCCAAGTGTACTCTCCATGTCACACACCACTTTCTTGTTTGGATGCCAGCAAGTGCTGCCCGCGAACGGCCTTGGCCGTGTTTGCGGGCTGGTTCCGCGCTTGATGTGTGTCTGAAGGTGCCGCGCTTGGGGCGAGCCATCGGGACCCGCCTGTGCAGCCATCGTGACTGCCGGTAGGAGACGCGCGGTTGAACTGACATTCGAGGTGTGTTGCTTGTCGGAAGGCCTTCTCTCGTCTCGGCCGGTGCCGTCTGGTGCCGGTTGGTGCCGTCTGAGGCCAGTTAGTGCCTACCAACAAGTTTTTTTGTCTAACTATTTGTTTTTTGTAATCTCGATATTAAGGGAGCGTTTCAGACCGGCGTCATCCCGCCCGCAGGCGGTAGGCACTAGTCCGCAAACGGCTGCTTTTCTTCGAAAATTGATTAACCGTTATGCGTGGGGCTGTCTAACGAGGGCTGGTGGGCACCCCTAGACCGTCACAGCATCGTGGGTCGAATGTGTGGCAACCCGCGCGGGTCACACGTTCGAGTTCGAATGTGTGACGAACTCCGAGCCTCGGGCGAGGCAGGGAGGAGAAAGCCGCATTTCCCGGACGTTTAGGGATTTCCCGGACGTTTAAGGTGGCCTAAACGTCCGGGAAATGCGGGGCCGCCACCCGTCGGGGCCGCCCCGGCACCGTCGCCACCCGCCGCGGGCCCCGGCACCGTCAGGGGGCCGCGACCCGCGGCGGCCGCAGCGCGCCTACAGCGCGTTTCTCACCGCATCGACCTCGTCATCGGCGAGGAAGGTGCCGGCCTTGATCTGCTCGGAGCACTCCGCGACCCTGCCCTGCACCCCCTGCGGGACCCTGCCGGAGTAGCTGCCCAGGTAGACGCCGCCGTTATCCATGTTCGCCTCGATCACGGCGCCGTTGCCGAAGGTGCCGGCCTCGACCTCCTCCATCGCCTGGCCAAACATCCAGTCCGTGACGGTGGAGGTGATCACGCTGGGGTTGTCGGGCCCCACCGAGTCGATGGGCTGCGCGATGTCGAAGTGGGTGTCGACGCCCGCCTCCTCGAGCGCCTGGCGCGCGCCGTTGTCGACCGCGGAGGCGTCGCCCCACATGACGTCGACGTTGTTCGAGGCGATCCACTGGTTGGTGATGTTGGTACCAAAGGATGCGTCGGTGAAGCCGGCGTCGAAGTTGTAGTGGCCCTCGACCTTGGGGTTCACCTTCCGTGCGGCCGCGAGATAGGCGGCGTACTTCGTGAGCGTGGTGGGAAGGCGCATGCCGCCGATGAAGCCGATGTGGCCCGTGTTTGTCATGAGGCCGGCCACCACGCCGGCGAGGGCACCCGTCTGCTTGAGGTTCACCTGGACCGTCTCGACCTTCTCGAGGGTCTCGTAGTCGGCGAGGTCGGTGGCTGGGTCGGTGTTGGTCATGAGGAAGTGTACGTTGGGGTTGGAC
Source organism: Coriobacteriaceae bacterium (assembly GCA_004557505.1). Taxonomy (GTDB): domain Bacteria; phylum Actinomycetota; class Coriobacteriia; order Coriobacteriales; family Atopobiaceae; genus Tractidigestivibacter. The sequence goes on from SFGZ01000005.1 coordinate 42,904, forward strand.
TCCGCCGCCTCGGCAACCACGTCACCCCATGCCGAGACGAACTCGTTGCCCGCCGCGATGATAAGGTCGACGTCCTGGTCGACGTAGGATTGAGCCGCAAAGGCCGCGTCCGCCGAGGCGGTGTTCTCCTTGGGCTCGAGCATCTTCCAGTTGGGATGCGACTCTATGGCCTTCGTGAGCGACTCGTAGTGGCCCTGGCCCCAACCGCCGTCGTTCTTGGGCCCGCTGATGACCATGGCCACCTTGTAGCCGGTCTTCTCGGCGGCATCCGTAGCGGACCCGTCCGAAGACGACCCGCATGCCGCGAGCAAGAGCCCGCATGCGGCCGCGGCCCCTCCCAAGCCAAGCGAGATGACGTCCCTGCGCGTGATGCCCGCTGCCATAGCTTCCTCCCTACCTCGGACAGGCCCCCTGGCCTGACTAGTCCCAATACCCCCTGTGGACGGCTGCCGCCTCGGCCTCGAGCTCGGGGAACGGCCCCACGACCTCGACGGGCTTCTGGCCTGCCGCGAAGACCTTTCGGCACGGCAGGTCGAACGTGGGGTTCTGCTCGTTGGAGCCCGTGAGCTCCAGAAGCCTGCGCTCCGTCATAGCGTAGACCACGCGCCCCACGTTTCCCCAGTAGATGGCGCCCGAGCACATCGAGCAGGGCTCGGCCGACGTATACAGCGAGCAGCCCCACAGGTAGCCCTTCTCGTACTGCTGGCTCGCGCGCTCCATGAGCTGCGTCTCCGCATGCCCGGTACACTTGTGCGTCTCGACCTCGACGTTCTCCTGCTCGAGAAGGACCTCGCCCTCAGGCGAGACCAGGATTGCCCCGAAGGGCGTGTTGCCGTGCTCGCGTGAGCTCCTGGACACCTCGATGGCCCTCCTCAGCAGGGCCACGTCCTCATCGTGCGAGAACTCCTTGTGCGCCATGCGCCTCCCCCTCTCCGGCTCGCGGCGGCGGGCCGATGCGCCCGCAACGGCATTCCACCGCAACAGGGCAGGGGCCGCCCCGGGCACGAGGCGGCCCCTTGACGCGACGATTGCGCTACAGCGTGCTCTTCACCGCATCGACCTCGTCGTCGGTGATGAAGGTGCCGGCCTTGATCTCGTCGGAGTACTCCTTGATCTTGTCCTGGACCTCCTGCGAGACCTTGGCGGAGAACTTGCCCAGCGAGACGCCGCCGTTATCCATGTCGCCGGTGATGGTCTTGCCGTCGCCGAAGGTGCCGGCCTCGATCTCGTCCATGGCCTGGCCGATCATCCAGTCGGTGATGGTCGAGGTCACGACGGTGGGCTGGTCGTCGCCCGCTATGTCGATGGGCTGCGCGATGTCGAAGTGCGTGTCGGCGCCGGCGGCCTCGAGCGCCTGGCGCGCGCCGTTGTCGACCGCGGAGGCGTCGCCCCACATGACGTCGACGTTGTTGGAGGCAATCCACTGCTGCGTGAGGTTGGTGCCGAGGGAGGCGTCGGTGAAGCCGGCCTCGAAGTTGTACTGGCCCTGGATGGACGGGTCGATCTTCCGCGCCGCCGCCAGGTACGCGGAGTACTTGATGAGCGTGGAGGGCAGCTTCATGCCGCCGATGAAGCCGATGCTCTTGGTCTTGGACATGAGGCCTGCCACCACGCCGGCGAGGGCGCCCGTCTGCTTGAAGTCGGGCAGCACCGTCTCGACGGGGCCAAGGGTCTCGTAATCCGTCATCTCGGAGGTGGGGTCGGTGTTGGTGATGAGGAAGTGGACCTTGGGGTGGCTGTCGGCGGCATCGGCGACGACCTCGGCCCAGTCGGAGGCAAACTGGTTGCCGTTTCCGATGATGAGGTCGACGTCCTGGTCGACGTAGGTCTGGGCCGCGGTGGCGGCGTCGGCGTCGGCCGTGTTCTCCTTGGGCTCGAGCATCTGCCACTTGCCGTGGGACGCCAGGGCGTTCTTGAGGGACTCGTAGTGGCCCTGGTCCCAGCCGCCGTCGGTGATGATGCCGCTCATGATCATGGCAACCTTGTAGCTGCCCTCTTCGGAGCCAGCCCCAGAAGAGGAGTTGCCGGACGAGCTGGAGCCAGAGCTGGATCCGCCGCACCCGGCAAGGGCGAGCGCGCCCACGCTGCCGAGTCCCAGGCCAATTGCCTGACGCCTGTCGAGCATGGCGGCGGACAGAGACTTCTTGATTTCACTCATGATGTGCCCTTTCTTTCCTCCGTTACGAGAGGCGCAGGCCGCGCCCCTCATCCCTAACCTCGCCCCAGAACGCTACACGGACGTTACCGGGGTGCAATCGTAGAGTAGCCCAAGCGGCGCCCGGGCCTCGGTGACGAGCCGGGCGCCGCCGAGGAGACTAGCGCTGCTCGCGGAAGTACGGCTGCCCGTTTGCCTTGGGGCCGGCGTGCTTGGAGCCAAAGAAGATGAGCGCGACGATGGTGAAGATGTACGGGATCATCTTGAAGAACATGACCGGCGCGGCCTGGAACTGGGCCTGGAGCGCCACGTTGAGGCCGTCGAAGAAGCCAAAGAGCAGGCTCGCGCCAAGGACCCCGAGCGCGCTCCAGCGGCCGAAGATCACCGTCGCCAGGGCGATGAATCCGCGGCCCATCACGATGCCGTCGGTATAGATGGGCGTATAGCACAGGGTGAGGAACGCGCCGCCCGCGGCGGCGAGCGCCCCGCAGACGATGCAGGAGGCGTACTTCACGCGCACGACGTCGATGCCCAGGGTCTCGGCCGCGTGGGGGTTCTCGCCCACGGAGCGGAAGGAGAGGCCGCCGCGGAAGTGCCTGAAGAAGTAGCGCACCAGCGGCACCAGGATGAACGCCAGGTAGGCGAGAAGCGTCTGGTTGAAGAACGCATTGCCTATGAAGGGGATGTCCGCGAGGCCGGGGATGGCGACGCTTGCCATCTGGCCGCCGGTTGCGTTGGCGGAGTTGGAGCCAACGAAGAGGTTGTAGCCAAAGAGCGCGACGGCGGGCGCCAGGATGTTGATAGCCATGCCGGTGACCACCTGGTCGGCGCAGAGCGTGACCGTGCAGAACGCATAGAGCATGTTGATGAGGATGCCGGCGAGCATGCCCACAAGAAGGCCAAGCCAGAGGTTGCCGGTCATCTTGCCAACGGCAAAGCCCACGAAGGCGCCGATGGCCATGATGCCCTCCAGGCCAATGTTCACGAGGCCGGCCCGCTCGGAGAAGACCTCGCCGAGCGCGGCGAGCAGGATGGGCACGGCGCCCATGGTCATGGCCTTGAGGATGGTGGGGAGTGCGGTCATGAAGTCCATTACGCGTTCACCTCGGCCTTCTTGGCCCGCGCGTCCTGCCTTGCGGCAACGTAGGCCTTGATCTTGGGGAGCTTGACGGCGGCCATGCCGGCGACGGCGAAGATGATGATGAGGCCGCGGATGATCTCGACGATGGCGGTGGGGACGCCGATGACGCTCTGCATCATGGTGCCGCCGGTGGAGAGGACGCCAAAGAGGAACGCAACGAGGATGGCCGCGATGGGGTTGAGCTGCGCGATGAGGGCAATTGCGACGCCGTCGAAGCCAAAGCCCGAGCCGAAGCCGGCGGCCAGGCGGTACGGGGTCTTGCCGAGAAGCTCGACCGCGCCGCCCAGGCCCGCCATGGCGCCCGAGATGATGAAGGCGAGCAGGACCAGGCGACGGACGGGGAAGCCGTTGACCCTCGAGGCGATGGGGTTCATGCCAACCGCGCGGATCTTGAAGCCAAACGACGTGCGGAAGATGACGTACCAGATGAAGACGCCGAGCGCGATTGCCATGATGACGCCCACGTGGGTGCCGAGGACCTCGGGGAGCCGCGAGGACTGCGGGATGGCGATGGTCTTGGGCAGGCCATTGTCGGTGTAGGCGTTCTTGTAGATGTACTCCATGAAGTACATGGCCACGTAGTTGAGCATGATCGTGGTGATCATCTCGTTGAGGCCGCGGGTGATCTTCATGACGCCCGGCAGAAGCCCCCAGACGGCGCCAGCCACGATGCCGGCGAGAAGCCCCAGCGCAAGGCCGGCGGGGCCCTCGAGCCCCAGGCCCAGGACGCACGCCGCGGTGGCGCAGCCGCCCATGATGAACTGTCCCTCGCCGCCCAGGTTGAAGACGCCGCACTTGTAGGCGAACGACGCGGCGAGGCCGGTGAAGACGAGCGGGCAGGCGCGTTCGAGCGTCTTGCTCAGCTTGGCCGCGTCGCCAAGGGAGCCCTGGATCATGGCCGCATAGCCCTCGAGCGGGTTCTTCCCCAAACACGCGATGACGATCGCGCCGATGATCAGAGCCAGGAGCACGGCGACGACCGGCGTGAGGACCATCATCCGCCTCTCGCCGCGCTCCTCCGGGCTCAGAGCCTTCTTTGCCACGTTGACCCCCTCCTACTTCCCTGCCATGGCAAGCGAAATCTCCTTGATGGGAGGATTCGCACCCGGATACGTGCCCATGACCTGGCCCTCGAAGAGCACCACGATGCGGTCGGAGAGCTTGAGCACCTCGTCGAAGTCGGCCGAGATGAGAAGCACCGCGCATCCGGCGTCTCGCTGCGCCACGATCTGGTTGTGGATGAACTCGGTGGCACCGATGTCAAGGCCGCGGGTGGGGTAGATCGCCACCAGGAGCTTGGGGTGCCCCTCGAGCTCGCGGGCGAGGATGACCTTCTGCTGGTTGCCGCCGGAGAGACTGCGGGCCGTCTGGTCGACGGAGGTGCAACGGATGTCGTTCTCCTCGCGCAGGCGCTCGGCGTGGGCGTGGATCTCGCCCATCTTGAGCCACTTGCCGCCACCGAGGGAGAACCGGTCGGACTCGGTCTGCTTGAGCACGAGGTTCTCGGCGATGGACATGTCTCCCACAAGGCCCATCTTGTTGCGATCCTCGGGGATGTTGCCCAGGCCGGCGTCGATGAAGGTCTCGGGCGAGAAGACGGCGATCTCGGTCCCGTCGGGGCCGATGACCTTGCCGGAGTCCGGCTTCGCGAGGCCGGTCACGACCTCGGCCAGAGGCGTCTGCCCGTTGCCGTCTATGCCCGCGACGCCCAGGATCTCGCCCTTGTGGATGGTGAGCGAGACGTCCCTCAGGCCACCGTGCTTGACCTCGGGGTGATACGAGACGCCTTGGAGGACGAACTCGGCCTTGGTCGCGTCGGTGACCTTCTCGTAGGTGTTCTCGACGAACTTCTGGCCGATCATGAGGTCGGCGAGCTCCTGCTCGGTGGTGTCGGCAACGCGCACCGTCTCGACGGTCTCGCCGCGGCGGAGCACCGTGACGCGGTCGGAGATGCGCATGACCTCGCGCATCTTGTGGGAGATGAAGACGATGCCCTTGCCCTCGGCGGTGAGCGAGCGCATGATGTCGAAGAGCCCCTCGACCTCGAGGTCGGTGAGGACGGCCGTGGGCTCGTCGAGGACGAGCAGGTCGGCGCCGCGGAACAGCACCTTCATGATCTCCACGCGCTGCTGCATGCCGATGGACATGTCGCCGACCCTCTCGTCGAGGTCGATCTCGAGGCCATAGCGGTCCATGATCTCCTCGACGGCCTTGCGGTCCGCGTCCTCTTGCAGGAGGGGCGAGTTGTGGCGCTTGTCGCCCAGGATGATGTTCTCGAGGCCCGTCATGTCCTCGATGAGCATGAAGTGCTGGTGGACCATGCCGATGCCCTGCTCCACGGCAACGCGCGGCGAGGAGATGCTCACCTCCCTGCCATGCATGTGGATCTTGCCCTCGGTGGGCTGGTAGAGCCCGATGAGGACGTTCATGAGCGTGGACTTGCCCGCGCCGTTCTCGCCCAGGAGGGTGTGTACCTCCCCCTCCCGAACGTCGAAGGTCACGTCCTTGTTCGCGTAGAACGAACCGAAGCGCTTGCTGATGTTCTCCATTCTCAGCAACTCGGCCATGCCTACCGCCTTTCGCCGACAAACGCTATCAAACCGTCAGTTGACCAAACCTAGCTCTGCATCCGTGTGTTACTGGGCCTTCTCTGCCTCCTTGCCAGCCGTCTTCTTACGGGAATATGGCGTTCCCCCGAGAGGGAGCTTGGTACGAAGCACGCCATCGAGGCGGCGATAGGCGTTCTGGATGGCGGGTGCCGTAGGAATGGTAGCAATCTCGCCTATGCCCTTGCCACCGTACGCAACCGGGAGGAGGCGCTCCTTCTCCACGTAGATGGCGTCGATGCGGGGGATCTGCGGCGCGCGGAGGAGCCCCAGGGTACCGAAGCGCGCCTGGGGGACGCAGTCCCTGAGCGGGAAGTCCTCGGTGAGCGCATAGCCCATGCTCATGAGGACGCCGCCCTCGATCTGGCCTTGGATGGCGATGGGGTTCACGACCTTGCCCGAGTCGTGGGCCGCATAGACCTCGCTCACGCGACGGTCCTCGCCGAGAACCACGCAGGTGGTGGCGTAGCCGTAGCACACGTGGCTCTTGGGGTTGGGCTTGTCGGCGCCCAGCTTGTCCGTGGGCTCGAAGTAGACGTAGCGGAACTCGTGGCCCTCGAGGGCGGCGAGCGCCGCAACGGGATCGCGCGGCACCGCGGCGTGGCCGGCGCTCAGGTCGTTCGGGTGGTTGTTCGTGTAGGGGGTGCCGTCGTCGTACTCGATGGTGGCGCCGTCACCGCGGGCGCACACGGGGGAGGCGGGCACGTCCTCGCCGCGCTCGACGGCGAGCATGGCGTCGCGCAGGAGGAAGGCGGCGCCGCGCACGGCCTCGCCGGTGATGACGGTCTGGCGCGAGCCCGAGGTGGTGCCGGAGTCCGGCGCGGCCTCGGTGGAGCACTCGCCGTTCTCGATGGCGGACTTGGGCAGCCCCGTGGCCTCAGAGACGTCCTGCTGGAAGACGGTGTTGCAGCCCTGGCCGATGTCCGAGGTGGCCGAGTAGACCACGGCGCGCCCACCCTCGACGCGAATGTTGGCGCGGCCGGCGTCGGGCAGGCCCACGCCCACGCCGGAGTTCTTCATGGCGCAGGCGAGGCCGGCGTGGTCGGCGTTCTTCTCGTACACGTCCTTGACCGCGAGCAGGGTCTCCTTGAGGGCGGTGGAGCAGTCGGCGACCTGGCCGTTGGGAAGCGCCTCGCCGGGCTCGATGGCGTTCCTGTAGCGGATTTCCCACGGGGAGATGCCGACCTCGTCGGCGAGGAGGTCGATGAGGCACTCGAGGGCAAACTCGCTCTGGCAGACGCCGAAGCCGCGGAACGCGCCGGCGGGCGGGTTGTTGGTGTAGTAGCCATAGCCGCGGATGTCGGTGTTCTGGTACGTGTAGGGACCGACGGCGTGGGTGCAGGCGCGCTCGAGCACGGGGCCGCAGAGGCTCGCATAGGCACCGGTGTCAAAGTTGATCTCGCAGTCCAGGCCGGTGAACCTGCCGTCCCCATCGCATCCCAGGGTGAAGGTGCCCTGCATGGCATGGCGCTTGGGATGGAAGTTGATGGACTCCTGGCGCGTGAGGCGGCACTTCACCGTGCGGTTGAGCTTGTAGGCCGCGAGCGCCGCAAGGTGCTGTACCGAGACGTCCTCCTTGCCGCCAAAGCCGCCGCCCACGAGCATGGTCTCGACCACCACGCGCTCGGGGGTCTTGTCCCAGCCAAGCATGTGGGCGGTCTCCTTGCGCGTGTCGTAGGCGCCCTGGTCGCTCGAGAAGACCTTCACGCCGTCCTTGTAGGGCGTGGCGACGGCGCACTCCGGCTCGAGGAAGGCGTGCTCGGTGAAGGGGGTCTCAAAGCTGCGCGTGACCACGTGCGCCGAGTGCGCGAGGGCCTCCTTGGCGTTGCCGCGGGTGACGTGACGGCTCTGGCAGACGTTGTCGTGCAGCTCCACGAGGCTGCCGAAGGCGTTGAGGCTCTTGTGGATGATGGGGGCGCCCGACGCCTTTGCCTCGGCGATGCTGCGCACGGGCTCGAGCGGCTCGTAGTCAACGCGCACAAGGCGCTTTGCGCGCTCGAGGGTCTTGACGTCCTCGGCGACGACCAGGCAGAGGGCGTCGCCCACGGAGCGGGTGATGTCGCCCTCGGCGATGAAGACGTCCCAGTCCTGGATGAGGTGGCCCACCTGGTTCACCGGCACGTCCCTGGCCGTGAGGACGGCAAGGACTCCCGGCAGGGCCTCTGCCTTGGAGGCGTCGATCTTGAGGACGCGGGCGCGCGGGTACCTGGAGCGCACCGCAGAGCCGTACGCCATGTCCGGGAAGTCGCGCTCGTCGAGGTCGTCGGGGTACTTGCCGTAGCCCAGGACCTTGCGTCGCACGTCCACGCGGAAGGCGCGCCTGCCCACGCCGTAGTCGTCGCCGCGCTCGAGGCCCTCGTCTATCTGGGCGTCGCCACGCAGGACGGCGGCGGCGAGCTGGATGCCCTCGATGATCTTCTTGTAGCCGGTGCAGCGGCACACGTTGCCGCGGATGGCCCACCTGACCTCGTCCTCGGTGGGATCGGGGTTCTGGCGCACCAGGGCGGCCCCGCTCATCACCATGCCGGGGATGCAGAAGCCGCACTGCACGGCGCCCACGGCGCCGAAGGCGTAGACGAACGCCTCCTGCTCCTCGTGGGCAAGGCCCTCCACGGTGAGGACGTGCTTGCCCTGGGCGAGCTTGGTGGTCATGACGCAGCCCTTGGTGGCTATGCCGTCGATGACCACGGTGCAGGTGCCGCAGGCGCCCTCCGAGCAACCGTCCTTCACGGAGCTGAGGTGCAGGTCGTCGCGGAGGAAGCGCAGGAGCGGCTTGTTCTCGTCGGTCGTGACCTCCTGGCCGTTCACAAAGAAGCCGTAGGTTGCCATCTCTCCCCCTCCCTAGAGGCCCTTGGCGATGATGCCGAAGGCGTCGTGGATGACCCCGCGCGGGCACTTGGCCGCGCACATGCCGCAGGAGATGCAGCCCTGCTGGTCGATGACGGCAAGGTCGTCGGTCACGCGGACCGCGCCCGAGGTGCAGGAGCGCTCGCAGGCGCCGCAGGCGATGCAGCTCGCCTGGCAACGCGCGCGTGCCGCGGGGCCGGCCTCGCGGTTGGAGCAGAGCACCTGGATGCGCTGGCGGCGCGGGGCCATGCCGATGATGTGCTGCTCGCACATGCGCTCGCACAGGCCGCAGCCAACGCAGGCGTCGCGGTCCACGCGCGCCACGCCGTTCTCGTCGAGTTCGATCGCATGCGTGCGGCAGGCGGCAACGCACAGGCCGCACCCGATGCACCCATGTGGGCAGCGGTCGGGCGCGGGTCCCCCGGCGCATCTCACGACCGCGACCATGTCCCTTGTACGTGCCATACCTCAGTCCCCCGTATGAGCTACGGCGGGGCGACCGCGCGGCCGCCCCGCCGGCGTGTTCTTCGTGGCGCGAAGGCGCCCCAGCCTACTTAGCGAGCAGGTAGGCGTAGCTGTCGCGCACCGCCGCGATGGTGGCGCGCACCGCTTCGGGAAGGCCGCAGTCGGCGTCATCCACGTCGTAGGCCGCGACGGTTCCGTCAAGCCTCACGAGCATGCCGCCCTCGACGGGGAGGAAGCCCTCGTTCTGGGAGTCGTCGAAGTCCTCCCTGCTCCAGAACAGGGTGAGCTTGTCGCGATAGGGCCTCCCCTCGGAGTACGGGCAGAACACGGCGCAGTTGCCGCACTCGTTGCACATGCCGTCCACGTGGACGATCTGGCGCTCGCGCATGCCGGGCACGCGGATGGCCACGTTGGCGCGGTTGGGGCAGACCTCGCAGCAGGTCTCGCACACGGTCGCGCAGCCAAGGCAGCGCACGCGCGCGAGTGACGCGACGTCGGCCTCGAGGCTGCCGCGGGAAGCGAGGGGCTTCTCGTAGCTGGGGTTGACGTTCTTCTCGGACATGGCGTCGAAGGAGGCGCCGGCGATGGCACCGGCGACGGTCATGGCGTCGGCGATGGCCTTGACCACGGTGGCGGGTCCGCAGCGGGCGTCGCCCGCGGCAAAGACGTGCGGCACGCTGGTCTCGAGGGCGTCCGTCACAACGGGGCGGCCCCTCTCGTCCAGCTCGCAGCCGGTTGTCTGGTAGAGGCCCCGCTCGATGCGCTCGCCCACGGCGGTGATGACGGCGGTGGCGGGCACGCCCATGGTCTCGCCCGTGGGCTCGGGGGCACGCCGCCCAGAGGCATCCGCAGCGCCCAGGCGCATGACGTCGCAGGTCAGCGTGCCGTTGGCAAGCTCACCCGGGGAGAGGAGCTCCATGAGCTCCACGCCGTCCGCAAGCGCCATGGCAAGCTCCTCCTCGTCGGCGGGCATGTAGCGGCGGGTGCGACGATAGACAAGGCGCACGTGCTCGACGCCGGGCACGCGCTTGGCGGCGCGGGCCACGTCCATGGCCGTGTTGCCGCCGCCGATGACCACCACGTCTGTGCCAAGCTCGCACTGGGCGGGGTCCTGCTTGAAGTCGCGCAGGAAGTCGATAGCGTCGAGGGCCTCGCCGCTGCGCAGGGCCTCACGGCCCGGCGCCCAGGCGCCAATGGCCACCACGACGTCGGTGAAGCCCTGGCCCAGAAGGTCGCGCGCATCCGTGACCTCGACGCCCGTCTCGAACGTGGCGCCGTATGCCGAGCAGAGCTCAATGTCGTGATCGATGGCCTCGTCAGAGATGCGGAAGCCCGGAATCACGTGGCGCACAACGCCGCCGAGCTCGGCGCTGCGCTCGAAGACGGTGACGTCGACGCCGGCGCGTGAGAGGAACGACGCCGCAGCGAGGCCAGCGGGGCCGGCGCCCACGACGGCGACCCTGCGCTCGGTCGCGGTGCCACGCGCGGAAAGCGTGGGCAGGACCTCGGCCAGGCCCTTCTCGGCAGCCAGAAGCTTGAACTCGCGGATGTGTACGTGCTCCTCGTAGTAGTTACGCATGCAGGAGTTGCCGCAGGTGTGCGGGCAGATGGTGCCCGTGATGAAAGGCAGGGCGTTGCGCTCGAGGATGATGCGGAGGGCGTCGGCGTAGCGGCCCTCGCCGCAGGCCATGAGATAGCCCGGAATGTCCTGCCCGATGGGGCAGTCCTCGCGGCAGGGGGCCGTGAAGCAGTCGATGAGCGGCAGCTCGTGGCCCACGTGGCGCTCGGGCACGGGCTTGATGGGCTTGCGATAGCGGGGGTTGGCGAGGGCGTCGTCCACGATGGCCGCGACCTTGGCGGGGTCTACCCTTGTGAAGGGCTTATCGTCGATGCCGTCAAGGGCCTCGCCGATCTGGCCGAGGCGCTGGTAGCCGCCGGGCTTGAGGAGCGTGGTGGCCACGGTGACGGGCCAAATGCCCGCGTCTACGAGCGAGCGCACGTTGAGGGCGTCCGCGCCGCCGGAGAAGGAGATGCGCAGGCTTCCGTCGAACTCGTCGGCGATGCGCTTGGCGAGCGAGACGGTGAGCGGGTAGAGCGAGCGGCCGGACATGTACATCTCGTCGCTAGGCAGCTCGGAGCGGGTGACGTCCACCGGGAAGGTGTTGGTGAGCTTGACGCCAAACTCGACGCCGCGCTCCGACGCCAGGGCGGCGAGGCGCTTGAGCATGGGCACGGCGTCGGCCCACTGAAGGTCCTCGTTGAAGTGGTGCTCGTCGAAGGCGATGTAATCAAAGCCCAGCGAGTCCAGGGTCTTGCGCGCGTACTCGTAGCCCAAAAGCGTGGGGTTGCACTTGATGTAGGTGTTCAGGCCCTTCTCGGTGATCAGGTGCGTCGCGATACGCTCGATCTCGGCCGGCGGGCAGCCATGAAGCGTGGACTCGGTGACCGAGCGGGAGACGTGCGGCGAGATGGAGTCGACAAAGGCGGCGTCGACGTTCTGGAAGCGGTCGGCGTTGGCCTTGGCCCAGGCGATGGCGTTTTGGAAGACGGGGGTGCCGGAGGCGTCCTTCATGTCGTTGATGTAGGTGTCGACCTTATCGCCCTTGATGCCATCGAGGTCGTAGCCAACCGACATGTTGAAGACGAAGCCGTCCGGGTCGCCAAGGCCATACTCGCGGGCCAAAAGCTTGCAGGCAACCCAGGCCTTGACGTACTCGTCGAAGGCGCCGGGCACGGTGAGCTCGGTGGACCACTCGCAGTTGTAGCCCTCGTCGTCAGCCAGGATGCAGGGCTTGTTCACGCAGGCGGAGAGCTCGGCGCCGTCCATCTTCTGGACGGTCTTGAGCTCGAAGAAGCGCGCGCCGGTGACATAGGCGGCAATGATGTTCTGGGCAAGCTGGGTGTTGGGGCCGGCGGCCGGGCCGACGGGCAGCTCGACCCTCTCGCCGAAGATGGGCCGGGCATGTCCGCCGAGCTCGACGAGGCGAGACTCGCCAAAGATGGTTCCCTGGGTCTCCTTCTCGGTTAGGATCCAGTCCATAAGCCGGTCGAACGGGATGGGGCGCATAATGTCGCTCATTGCGATTCCTCTCCAGAAACGCAGTTCCGTGGGGACGTGGGGCGTGCGCGGCGCCACGGGATCCGCGCACGTCGTGGCGGCGGCGCGCAAGTATCGCCGCTGCCGGGAAGACGCCTAGTACTCGCGGTCGTTGAGCTCTCCCCAGAGCCGTTTGGACTGGTCGAGCACGAAAGCGTCAATCCTATCCTTGTCGATGTCCGTGAACTCGCGGTCGTGGTAGACCACGCGGCCGTTCACGATGGTGGTGCGGCAGTCGTGGCCCTCGACGCCAAAGAGGATGTGGCCGTCGACGTTCTCCGCGCCGATGGGCGTGGGCGCCGGATAGTCGAACACGGCGACGTCCGCGGCGGCGCCGGGCGCGAGCACGCCCAGGGGCTTGCCCTGCGGCTTGGTCGCAAAGTACATGTTGGCGACCTCGGCGTTGTTCTCGAAGAGCATGGCCATGGCCTCGCCCCAGGCGACGTTTGGCAGCGCGGAGTTGAGGCGCTGCAGGGGCACGAAGGCCTTGAGGGACTGGAGCATGTCGTGGGTGTAGGCGTCGGTGCCCATGGTCACGGTGATGCCGCGCTTGAAGAACTCGAGCACCGGGGCGGTGCCCACGGCGTTGTTGGCGTTTGACTGCGGGTTGTTGACCACCTTGGTGCGGGTCTCGGCGACAAGCTCCATGTCGGCGGGGGTGATGTGGATGCAGTGGCCCAGCATGGTCTTCTCGCCCAGGATGCCGTGGTCGAGAAGGCGGTGGATCGAGGTGCAGCCGTGCCTCTGGGCAGAGTCATAGACGTCGTTCATGCCCTCGCACACGTGAATGTGGAAACCGGTGAGGCCGTTGTTCGCCTCGACCATGCGCTCGAGCGCCTCGTCCGGCAGCGTGAAGAGGGCGTGCCCGCCGAACATGGCGGCGACCATGTCGTCCTGGTCGGCGGCCCAGCGGGCGAAATCGGCGTTCTCCTGGATGGACTGGTCGAGCTTCTCCTTGCCGTCGCGGTCGGAGACCTCGTAGCACAGGCAGGCGCGCATGCCCATCTCCTGCGCCACGTCCTTGATGGCAAAAAGTGAGCCGGGGACCTGGCGGAAGCTCGCGTGGTGGTCGAAGAGGGTGGTCACGCCGTTGCGGAACGACTCCATCATGGTCACGTACGCGCAGGCGCGCGTGCCGTCGAGCGTGAGGTGGCGGTCGATGTTCCACCACTGCTGCTCGAGGTTCTCGAGGAAGTTGGTGGGGTTGCACCCCTTGATGGCGAGGCCGCGCGCCAGGCCGGAGTAGATGTGGGTGTGGCAGTTGATGAGACCGGGCATGATGAGGCCGCCGTGGGCGTCGATGAACTCGGCCGTGGGGTAGGCGGCGTCCATCTCGGCGCGCGTGCCAACGGCCACGATCCTGTCACGGTCGATGACAACGGCGCCGTCCCCGATGAAGGGCGTCTGGGGGTCTCTGGTTACGACCCGGCCATTTCCAACAAGTAGCATAGGACCTCTCCCCCTTGCTACATGCCGCAGATCAGCTACGGCCCAACCTGTGTTCGCCTCGGCCCTCTCGTGCCGAGACGGCCGGACGTTGCGCGAACGCGACCGCGTCGCATGGGCATCCGGCTACCCAACCGCAAGCAAGGCGCAGGCACGAGGCCATTCCCCGCTGGCCTCTCCCTGCGAATCGCCCTTTTGGCGAATCTTCGCACTTCTTGTAATACAACCTAACAAATATTTTGCTTCAAATTGGCGTCCGGCGTGCCGTAGTTGGGAGAACATCGGCGTACGGTCGATTGCCGGTGTGGGCGGTAACGTTATGTTCTGGAAAAACTAACGTAGCGGCGCCAGCCGGGGCCTCGGCGCACCCTTGCGGGAGCTACAGCCTTGAGCTGGGGGTCATTGGCGCTGATGCGACGGCGTGGCAGGTGATGGCCCCAGGCGGGAGGCGGCTCTTGGGCCGAGGCGCGCACGCTCCCACATGCGCGTTTGCGTTAAAACAGGCGCCATGTGCGTTCCGCAGCCGTCTCGGGGTGCTAGTATTTTTTACCTACTGGCTTCTCCGCCCACGCATATGACTGTGTCACGTAGCCTGGGCCCAGGCGCAGAGAGCGAGTGCGCCGCAGATGGGCGGGCCCACCGGAAAGGGGTCACGGAAACATGAGGAAGTCCGAGGTCGAGTTTCTCTCTCGCCTTGCAAAGGGCATTGCCGCCCAGTTTGGAAGCAACTGCGAGGTCGTTGTCCACGACCTGGAGTCCGAGGACCCCGACAGCACCATCGTCGCGATCGAGAACGGACAGGTCTCTGGCAGAGAGCTTGGCGACGGCCCGTCCAACGTGGTGCTCAAGGCCCTCAGCTCGGACCCGGACAAGCTCCAGGACCACCTTGCCTACCACACGCGCACCGAGGACGGCCGAGAGCTGCGCTCGAGCACGATCTTCTTCCGCGACGAGACGGGCAAGCCGGTGGCGATCTTCGCCATAAACTACGACTCCACGCCCATCATGGCGTTGCAGAACATGCTCAAGGACTTCAGCTCGCTCGCCAGCCCCGCCACGGACGAGCCGGACGTCATCCCCCACAACGTGAACGACCTTCTGGCCGAGCTCATCGACCAGAGCGTACGCCTGGTGGGCAAGCCCGTCGCGCTCATGACCAGGGAGGACAAGGTCAAAGCCATAGGCTTCCTCGACAGCTCCGGGGCCTTCCTCATCACCAAGGCGGGCCAGAAGGTCTGCAACTACTTCGGCATCTCGAAGTATACGCTGTACAGCTACATGGACGAGGCAAGGTCAAGCAAGAAGGGGTAGGCATGTCCGGCCTGGGGCGAGAGGCCGGCGACGGACGTGTTCACCGGCTACACCGACTCTGCCGTGGTGGCGGGCAGCTGCGGGAACCCCACGTGCCTCTCGTACGGTCCGGGCAGCCTCGAGCTTGCCCACAAGCCCAACGAGCACGTCCCCGTGGCGGACCTCGCGCGCGTGCGCGCGGTGCTCTCGCGCCTGGCGGCAGACACGCTGTGGCCATAGGCGCGACCCCGCGCCGGCGCGCCTCGCCCTCCCTCGTCCCGATGCCGACCGCACGACAGGCGGGCGCGAGACAGGCCCAGGTTTAATGCTACTGAGCAAATAGGGTATAAGGTCCCCAATGACGGGGCCCGTGACGCGGGCAGGCGAGAGGAGAGTCTCATGATCAGGCACGCAACGAACGTCGTGAGGGGGTATCGCACGCAGGACGGCGCAGGCGTGAGCCTTGTGCGGGTGCTGGGCGACCAGACCGCGCGCGACTTTGACCCCTTCCTCATGCTGGACTCGTTCGACAGCACCAACCCGGACGACTACACCGCCGGCTTCCCACTCCACCCCCACCGGGGCATCGAGACCGTGAGCTACGTGCGCGAGGGCGCGATGCACCATCGCGACACCATGGGATTCGAGGACACCGTGACCTCGGGTGAGGTGCAGTGGATGTGCGCGGGCTCCGGCGTGGAGCACGAGGAGACCATCCCCGCCGCGCGGCGGCTGCTCGGCGTGCAGCTGTGGCTCAACCTCCCCGCCGCCGAGAAGATGGCGCACCCCACCTACCACGCCGTGAAGCGCGACACGCTGGAGTCCATAGCGCTCGACGGTGCCGTGCTGCGCCTGCTCGCCGGACGCTTTGTGGAGGGGAACGGCAAGGTCCACCAGGGGTTTGTTGGCGACCACCTGCCGCTTGACTACTACGAGCTCACCGTGGAGCCCGGCCGCAGCGTCGAGATCCCCGTGGGCGAGGACCGCTCGATCCTGGCGTTCACGCTCGAGGGCCCCGCGCTTGTCGGCGGGCTTGCGCTGGGTGAGAAGACCGCCGCCAAGCTCGTGGATGGTGACCGCGTGAGCATCGCCGCCAACGGCGAGGGGCCCTCCGTGGTGCTGCTCATGAGCTCCGTCGCGCTGCGCGAGCCCATCGCGTGGGGCGGGCCCATCGTGATGAACAGCACCGAGGAGCTGCGCCAGGCGTTCCGCGAGCTTGACGAGGGGACGTTCATCAAGGAGGACATCCGCGACCTGTAGGGGGCGATCCGGGGGCGGCGCGCGACAGCCGGCGCCGCCCCCTCAGCCTCTGGCGCCTCCCGGCCGCGCAGCCTCGGCCGCGCAGTCCGCCGGGCCGCTGCGCAGGATGCGCAGCCCGTGGGCGATGGGCCCGATGACCGCGGAGATGTTCTCGCAGGCGGCCTTGGGGCTGCCGGGCAGGTTCACCACGAGCGTGCGGCCCAAGATGCCCGCCGTCTCGCGAGAGAGGCAGGCGTGCGGCGTGATGGCCATCGACGCGGCGCGCATGGCCTCGGGGATGCCGGGGGCCATGCGCTCGCACACGGCGCAGGTGGCCTCGGGCGTCACGTCACGCGACGAGAAGCCCGTGCCGCCCGTGGTGAGGACGAGCGCCACGTCACCTGCCGCGGCCTCCTTGATGGCGGCCTCGATCTGCGGGCGCTCGTCAGGCACCACGCTCATGGACACCACGCGGTAGCCCCGCTTGACGAGAAGCCCGACGAGCGCCGGGCCCGAGGCGTCCTCTCGCTCGCCGCGCGAGCAGCGATCGCTCACGGTGATGACGGACGCGGCGTAGGCCTCGTCCCCTGCGGGCTGCGGCCTGTCTGTCTCGCTGTGACTCATGTCCCCTACCTTCCAAACGGACACATGGGAAAGGTGCATGGCGAGCAGTGCAGGCACAGCCCACCCTCGCCCATCTGCACGAGGTCGCGGCGACGCACCTCAACGCCGGCGGCAAGCCGAGGAAGCACCAGGTCGAAGACGGTTGCCTTGCTGTACATGACGCAGCCGGGAAGCCCCACCACGGGCACCGCGCGCGCCTCGCCGGCCGCGCGCCTCTCGTCAAAGTAACCCACAAGCAGCATCGCGCCTGGCAGGACCGGCGCGCCGTAGGTCACGATGCGCGCTCCGGCACGCCTGATGGCACCGGGGGTGTTGTCGTCGGGGTCCACGCTCATGCCACCCGTACACACAACCATGTCGACGCCGGCCGCACGGGCCTCCCCTATGGCCGCGACCAGGGCGTCCATGTCGTCGCCGGGCGTGGCGTGCCACGTGGCCCCAATGCCGTAGCGCGCGAGCTTTGCCTCGACAACGGGCGTGAAGCGATCCTCGATGAGGCCCTTGGCAACCTCGGAGCCGGTGGCGATGATGGCCGCCGTCTTGAGGCGCCACGGCTCCACGCGCATGAGCGGCCCGCCCCTCTCGACGTCCGCCGCGCGCTCCGCCGCCTCGACCACGGACTCCTCCACAACGAGTGGGATCACGCGCGTGCCGGCAAGCTCGTCGCCCGCCGACACGGCAAAGCCGCCCTTGCGGGTGGCGACCATCACCTTCTCGCAGTCGTTCACGGCGATGAGGCGCTCGGAGTCGACGAGAAACACGCCATCGCACGCCGCCTTGATGCCGATCTTGCCCTCGCGAGGCTCGCCGGCGGCAACGCAGCCGGGTCCCAGGCAAAGCGCGGCCAGGCGCCGCGCGGCGTCGTCCTCGTGCAGCATGCCAGGGCCGGCCTCCCACACGTAGAGGTGCTCCTTGCCCATCGAGAGCAGCACGGGCACGTCATCGGCCGTGACCACGTGACCCTTCTTGAAGCGCGGTCCCTTGTAGCGCGGCGAGCCCTCGCCGTCGCCTGGTAGAATCTGGGTCATGTCGTGACACAGAACGTGCCCCACGGCATCCTCGGTCCTCACGAGCTTCATGCCAGTTCGTCCTCCCCCATCACGCGAACCTCGTCGCCGGCGCGCACGGTGCCGCCGCGCGTCACCACGCAGAAGATGCCGTCGGTGGGCATCACGCACGTGCCGGTGATGCGGCGTATCTCGCAGTCGTTGTGGCAGGTCTTGCCAATCTGCGTCACCACCATGCGGGCTGGCCCCACGGCCACGGTGGTGCCCACGGGCAGGCCCTTGACGTCGATTCCGCGCGTGAGCACGTTCTCGGCAAAGTCGCCGGGCGCAAGGTCTGCGCCCCTCGCGCGCATGAGGTCCACGGACTCGTCCGCCAGAAGGCTCACCTGGCGGTGCCATGCGCCGGCGTGCGCATCGCCCGCGATGCCCTCGCCCGCCACAAGCTCGATGGAATCAACGGGATGCTTGCGCGTGCCCTTCTTCTCCGAGATGCAGGTAGCGACCACGGTGCCATGTGGCAGCTCCGGCGCGGCAGGCGCCGCTGCCGAACCCAGCGACGCCGTGGGATCATCTCCCTCGGCACGCACAAAGTGGCCGGACTTGCCGCCGTCCTTCTCGAGCAGGCGCACCTCGGTGATCACCATGCCGCGCTGGTGGGCCTTGCACATGTCGTAGATGGTGAGGCCGGCGACCGAGGCCGCCGTGAGCGCCTCCATCTCGACGCCCGTCTCGCCGCAGCAGCGCGCGGTGGCCGTGAAGGCTATGCCGTCCTCCTCGTACGCAAACGACACGTCGACGCCCGTGAGCTGGACGGGATGGCACATGGGCACAAGCTCCCAGCAGCGCTTGGCGGCCATGATGCCCGCGACCTGCGCCACGGCGAGAACGTCTCCCTTCTGCACCCCGCCCGCGCGCACGAGCCCCAGCGTGTCAGGACGCATGAGGACCTTGCCGGCAGCGCGGGCCACCCGCTGGGTCTTGGGCTTCTCGGACACGTCCACCATGCGGGCGCGGCCCTCCTCGTTGAAATGCGTGAGCCCCATGGCTCATCCCCCTATCTCGTTCATGGCGCGCAGCGAGTCGCTCGCGCGCACCGCGTCCATCCTGTGCCCGCGCGGCTTGGCCGCGATGCCCGCGCGCATGGCCTTGACCAGCTCCCGGCCAGAGAGCCCCCGCAGGCTGATCTCGGCGGCGGAGTGCAGGCAGGGCTTGAGGCGCCCGTCCGCCGTCACTCGTATGCGGTCGCAGCTGCCGCAGAACCGGTGGGTCATGGGACGGATGAGCCCCACGTCCCCCTGCCAGCCCGGCGCGTGGTACAGCTCCGAGACGCCCTGGCCGCCCACCGGCTCAAGCTCCGGCACGGCCGAGAGGACCTTGTCCGCCGAGACGAAGCGTCCCTTGGGCCAGCCGGCGCACTCCCCCATGCGCATGAGCTCGATGAAGCGGACGGTGATGGCGCGGTCGCGCGCGAGTTCGGCCAGGGGCCGCAGCTCGTCGTCGTTCACGCCGCCGATGAGCACGCAGTTGATCTTGGTGTTGGCGAAGCCCGCGGCGCGGGCCGCCTCGAGGCCGGCCAGCGCGTCCGCAAGCGCGCCGCGCCGCGTGATGGCCGCATAGCGCGCGGCATCGAGCGTGTCCAGGCTCACGTTGAGGCGCGTGAGGCCCGCGGCGCGCAAGCCGGCGGCCATGGGCGCAAGCAGCGTGGCGTTGGTGGTCATGTCCACCTCGTCGATGCCCGGCACGTCCGCGACCATGCCCACCAGCTCAGCGATGCCACGCCTCGCCAAAGGCTCGCCGCCCGTGAGGCGCACCTTGCGCACCCCCACAGACGCCGCAGCGGCCACGATGCCGCGCATCTCCTCGAAGGAGAGGATGTCGGCATGCGAGAGCATGGGCACGCCGTCTTCGGGCATGCAGTAGACGCAGCGGCAGTTGCAGCGATCGGTCACCGAGAGGCGCAGGTAGCGTATGTCACGGCCGTGCTTGTCACGCATGGGGCGCGCCGCCCTTCTCATCGTCGCCCGGGGCGATCGCGCCGGCCCTTCCGTCATCGCCCGCCGAGACGAGCGGCATGACCGTCTCCGGCGGTGCCACGAGCACCAGCCGAGCGGGATCGCCCAGCGCGGCCCAGGCGTCCTTCTCGCACTCATAGCGAAGCGAGGCGCCGCCCGGCGTGCGGGCCATCACGATCGTCGAGAAGGTCGAGTCTATCACGCGCTCCACGGTGCAGGGGATCGCGTTCTCGCCGGCCGCGCCCGCCGCGCCGGCGCCCGCCGCATGCGCCTCGAAGTAGTGCGCGCGTATGCCCGCGTGCGTGACGCCTGCCGGCATGGGAAGCGCGGTCCTCAGCGTGACGCCCCAGCCCTCGCACGCGAGCAGGCCGGGGCCGGCCACGCGGGCGCGGCTCACGTTCTTGCAGCCGCTGATGAGGGCCGCCGCCAACGTGGTCGGCGCGGCAAAGAGCGCGCGCACGCCCACCTTGGCGTCCGAGCGACCACGGTCGAGCACGCAGACCGTGTCGCACATGCGGTAGACCTCGTCGCGGTTGTGCGACACGTAGACGGCCCCGCCGGGAAAGCCGCGCAGGACATCGGCAAGCTCAAGCTCGAGCTGCCAGCGCAGGTACCCGTCGAGCGCCGAGAAGGGCTCGTCCAAAAGGATGAGCTCTGGGTCGCTCGCGAGGATGCGCGCCATGGCGCAGCGCTGCTGCTGGCCGCCGGAGAGCTGGGCCGGCCTGTGGCGCTCGAGGCCCTCCAGGCGCATGGCGGCGATCTCCCTTGCCGCGCGCGCCGCACGCTCCTCGCGCGTGGCGCCGACGGCCCCGGCGCGCACGTTCTGCTCGACGGTCATGGTGGGAAAGAGCGCGTAGCTCTGGAAGAGGTAGCCCACGCGGCGCCGCTGCGGCGGCAGGTCGATGTGCGCGCCGGAGTCGAAGAGCGTGCGCCCGCCCAGCACGATGCGGCCCGAGTCCGGGCGCTCGATGCCGGCGATGCACTTGAGGGTCATGGACTTGCCGCAGCCCGAGGGGCCGAGCAGCGCCATGATCTCGTCCGGGCGCTCGATGGCAAACGAGACGCCCAACGAGAAGGAGCCGAGACGCTTGGCGATGTCGACCTCGAGCACCGTCATGCCGCCGCCCCCCTTGAGCGGGCGGGGCGCGAGCGGGCCTCGAGCATGTTCATGGCGAGGAGCACCACGGCGCTTATCGCCAGGTTCACGAGGACCCACTGGAAGGCCAGGCCGTCCTCGCCGGTGCGCCAGAGCTGGTAGACCGTCGTGGAGATGGTGGCGGTGGAGCCAGGGGTGTAGCCGGCGACCATCGAGGTGGCGCCGTACTCGCCAAGCGCCCGCGCGAAGGCCAGGACCGAGCCCGCGATGATGCCCTGCCGGCAGGCCGGCATCTTGACGCGCCAGAACACCCACGCATCGGACTTGCCCAGCGTGCGCCCCGCGTCGGCCAGACTCTGGTCAAAGCTCTCGAACGCCCCGCGCGCCGTGCGGTACATGAGCGGAAAGCTCACCACCACGGTGGCGAAGATGGCCGAGTACCAGGTCATGGTGAGCTTCGTGCCAAAGGTTGCCATCACCCAGGCGCCGATGGGACGCCTGGGGCCGAGAAGCACCAGCAGCAGATAGCCCACGACGGTGGGCGGCAGCACCAGGGGCAGCGTGAGCACCACGTCGAGGGCACCCTTCACCACCCGAGGCGCCCGGGCCACCACGTCCGCGAGCCAGATGCCGAGGAGGTAGACCGCCGCCGTGGAGACGGCTGCTATCCTCAGCGAGTTGAGAAGCGGATACCAGTCCATGCCGCGCTACGCCTCGGCGAGCGGCGTGAAGCCAACCTTCTCGAAGCAGTCGCCGGCATCCTTGGTCTTGAGGAAATCGAGGAAGGATGCGGCCAGCTCGGGCTGGGGGGCGTTCTTGATGGCCGCGGCCGGGTAGACCACGCGGCCGCACATCTCCTCGGTGGCCTCGTCCACCATCGTGAGGTTTGCCGAGGTGGCATCGGTCTTGTAGATGACGCCGCAGTCGACGGCCGCCTCAAAGACCTGCGAGGTGACCTCCTTCACGTTGGTGCCATAGGTGATGCAGCCGGCGCCTGCCAGCTCGGTCTCGTCGAGGTTGTAGTAGGCGAGGATCTTCTGGGTGTACTGGCCCACGGGCACGTCGGAGTTGCCCATGCCCAGCAGGATGTCGTGCGCCCGGAGCTTCTGCACCATGTCATCGAAGCCCTGGATGGCCTTGGGGTTGCCCTCGGGCACGCAGAGCGTGACCTTGTTCTCGAGGATGTCGAAACGGGTGTCGTGGTTGATGAGGTCGAGGCCATCGCTGTTGCCGGAGGCGGCGCCGGCGTCGAGCTGGTTCATCTGCTTCTGGCCGGCGGAGATGAAGACGTCGCAGTCCGCCCCCTCCTGAATCTGGGTCTTAAGGGTGCCCGAGGAGTCAAAGTTGAAGCTTATGCCCACGCCGTCGTTAGCCGCCTTGAAGAGCTCGCCCGCCTCGGTGAGCGACTCGGTGAGCGAAGCCGCCGCAAAGACGGTGAGCGTCTTTGCCGTGGGCGTGGGGCCTGCCGCTGTCGAGCTCGTGGACTGGGTCTGCGACTGCGCGCTGCCGCACGCCGCCAACCCAAGGCCTGCCGCGGCGACCGCCGCCGACACAAACGAACGCCTGGTGATGCCGGAACCTGCCATGGTGCTTTCCCTTCCCTCGGTGTGATGCCTGCCTGGGGCGCATCTCTGGTGCGATGCTTTTTGCGTGCTGCCCATGTGGTGCCTGTGGGCTTCGTCGCCGTGGATGTGGCGCCTGTCCGATGGCGGCGTTCTTGCTTACAAACTATAACGCTGTCCAAACAAAAAGTTTGGGACAAAGCGGCGAAGGGATGAGGGGCACGAGGGCCGCCCCCCCTGCTCACAAAAGCTCGCAGACGTCCTCGAAGTGCGTGATGCCGGCGTATGGCGCAAGGCGGGCATCGGACATGAGCGCGCGGGCGGCCGCGGCGTCGTCCCGGTAATGCATGGGGAAGATGGCGCGGGCGCCCACCACGTCCATGAAGGCCGCGATGCCGGCCGCCGGGTCCGCAAGACGCGGGTCGAGCGGGACGAACGCCAGGTCAACGGGGCCAGATGCGATGCGCGAGAGCTCCGTGCGGAAGAACTTCTCGGATGCCGCGTTCTGCTCGGCCGGACGACGCCACTGCCACGAGTTGAGGTCTCCGGAGAAGTAGATCGAGGTGCCGCCGGCGCGGGCGAGAAAGGCCACGCCCTCGTCGTTGGACTCGAGGGACTCGACGCAGAGTGAGGAGAGAGCGGCGCCCCCCGTGGCGCCCAGCCGCAGCTCGTAGGACTCGTGCGGCTCGACGGCGGTCACGCGGGCACCCGACGGGGCGTCTGCCGCAACGCCCTTGTCCAGCACGTAGCGAACGTCGGGGAACTGCTCGCGCAGCGGCCAGATGCACTGCCCGTAGTGGTCGGAGTGCCCGTGCGAGACAAGCACGACGAGCGGCAGATCGCGGCGGATCCTGGGGAGCTCGCCTGTGTACCAGTCGAAGAGCAGCGTGCAGGCGGGAAGCTCGACGGCAAAGCCGCTGTGGTAGATGTGCGTGACGCGCATGGCCGATCCTCTCTTGCGGTTGGGGATGGTGCGGAGCCAAGCGGCAGCCGGATGCGGGGCCCGTTTGGCCCCTCGTCGCCCAGGCGCCTGGAGGCCCTTGTGACGCATGCGCTACTCAGCCCAGAAGACGCGGCCGCCCTTGCGCGCGGGCTGGGGCTTCTCGGCGTCGGGGTAGCCGACGACCACGTGGCCGATGCCCTCGAAGTCACCCTCCACGCCAAGGCGCGCCAGCAGCCCCCTGAAGCGGGGCTCCTCGAACTCCTCCTTGGCGCGGTGGATCCAATGGCCGCCCAGGCCCAGCGACTGCGCGGCAAGCAGCATGTTCTCGATTGTGGCCGAGCCGTCGTATACGCGCGTGGGCACCGAGGCGCCTGCAAGGACCACGAGCACGACGGGCGCGCCATAGAACGGGTCCGTGCCCTGGGGCGCCCCCATGATGCGACGGTTCTCCTCGGCCAGCTCGTCGCGGAGCGCACGGTTGGTCACGGCGACAATGATGGGGGACTGCCTCCCCATGCCCGAGGGAGCCCAGAGACCTGCCTCGATAACCCTCTCGATAAGCTCGCGGTCAACGGGATCGCTCTTGAACCTTGGGGTGCTGCGACGCTCACGGATGCACTTCTCTACCTCGTTCATAACTCCTCCAATGCGATAGGAAACCCACGCGGCCAGGGCGCTGCGGTACCAGGCGGACGCCCTAGGCGACCGCCTGCTGGGCAAGGATCACCGCGCCCATGCCCAAGCCAGCGCTCAGCATCACGTACACAACGGCGACGAGGGGCTCGCCGCGCTGCACCAAGCCAACGCCCTCGAGCGCGAACGTCGAGAACGTGGTGAACCCGCCGCACACGCCCACCTTGAGGAAGAGGACGAGGCGCGAATCCATCTCGTGACCGGCGGCAACAGTGGCGACGATAAACCCGATTGCAAACGCGCCGACAACGTTGGTCAGAAGCGTCGCCAGCGGGAAGCCCGCGTCACCCACGCTCTTGAGCGGGGCGAGCGAGACAAGGTAGCGGGCAAGGGAGCCAAGGGCGCGCCCGGCGCAGACGGCAAGGCAATCGAGAAGTGCAGACATGGCCGTGACCCTCCAGACGAGACGGGCGGCACGCCGCCCCAGCGCAGAAGCCGTCAGCGCCATGCGGTTTGGCGGACGCGCGGCGAGGGGCCTCATTTCCCTGCGGGCAGCGTAGCACAGCCTGCCGGCGCCTGGCCGCGCGAACTCCGCGGCCCAACGGCTTCGGGAACCCGGGGACGGATCCAGGCCCGGGTTGCCCCCGGGCCCGCGTTACCGAGCGTTTACACAACGATCCTTGCGATACTCGGCCCTTCGGGCGTATAGTTCCCAGAAAGCAAGTGCCCCTTGCCCGCGCGGCAAAAACTCACGAGAGGAGCGCCAGAGATGAACCGCATCGCCACTAACGTCGCACGTACGTCCATGAACTGGTGGTGGCGCGATTCGCAGGCGGTCGGTCGATCGTGAGTCTCTCGCGCCATATCTTCGCGAACTAAGAGGGCTCCCGATTAGACCGGGGGCCCTCTTTCTTGTGCAAGCACGCCACGCAAGCCATCCCAAACCCCATGCAGCGTCACCAAGTCAGAAAGGAATCCACCATGTCCGAGAACACCACCGCCCAGCAGGCCCGCACCGTCACCTCCGAGGACCACGGCAAGCTCGACGTTCGCGCCCTCGTGCTTCTCGCCGTGCTGCTTGCCGCCGGATTCATCCTCAACTTCACCGTGGGCAAGGCCATCTCCAGCTTCTCCGGCGGCATGATCAGCCCCGAGTTCATCATCTCGGCCTTCTGCCTCACCATCCTGGTCATTCGTCCCAACGTCCCGCAGGCTCTGGTCATCGGCCTCATCTCCGCAGCCGTGATCCAGATCACCACCACATCGCCCTTCGTGGACTTCGCCGCCGAGGGCGTGGCCGCCATGCTCATGGCCGTCATCGTGAGCGCCGGGATGCGTAGCGGGGCAAAGAGGTTCGTGCCCGCCATCGGCACCTTCGTCACAACCGTGGTCTCCGGCGTCATCTTCATGGTCATCCGCATCGCCATGGTGGGTGCCGCGCAGGAGCTCGCCGCCGCCATGCTCCCCGTTGTCTTCGCGACCGGCGTCTTCAACGCCATCCTCGTCCAGGCGCTCTACACCCCCGTGTGCAAGGTCCTCAAGCGGTAGTTCGGCTACCATGGGACGAGGGGACCGTCCCCTCGTCTCACGCCAACTCCGGACCGCCGCTCCTGTCGAAGAGGGACAAGGGGGACCGTCCCCTCGTCTCGAAAGGTACGCATGACCGCACAGGTAGATAAACCGATCATCGAGATGACCCACGTCACGTTCTCCTATGGCACGCCCGAAGAGGGGGATGCCGGGAACAACGCGGGCACCGCCCTGCGCGACGTGTCGCTGAGCATTGGCGCGGGCGAGTTCGTGGGGGTCATAGGCCCTTCGGGCGCCGGCAAATCGACGCTCGCCTCCGTGATGTCGGGCGCCATCCCCCACCACTACCACGGCACCCTCTATGGCGCCACGGTAGTGGACGGCCACGACACCTGCGACGTGACGCTCACCGACATCTCGCAGGTGGTGGGCAGCGTGCTTCAGGACATCGACACCCAGATGGTGGCCTCGGTGGTCGAGGACGAAATGCTCTTCGGCCTCGAGAACTTTGGCGTCCCGCACGACCAGATCGAGGCCCGCATTGCCCGGACGCTCGAGACCGTGGGCATCTCGCACCTGCGTGGGCGCGAGGTGGCCACGCTCTCGGGCGGAGAGAAGCAGAAGGTCGCCATCGCCGCCATCCTCGCCATGCGCCCGCGCGTCCTGGTGCTCGACGAGCCCACGGCGGCGCTCGACCCCGCGTCCTCGACCCTTGTCTTCGACACACTGCGCACGGTGCGCGACGAGGGCGTGACCGTGGTGGTGGTTGAGCAGAAGGTGGCGCTGCTCTCGGAGTACTGCGACCGCATCCTGGTGATGGGCGCCGGCTCGCTCGTGCTGGACGGCACGCCGCGCGAGGTCTTCTCGCACGGCGACGAGCTGCGGCGCATTGGGGTCGACAGCCCGCGCGTGGCGCGCGTATACAACTCGCTCGCGAGGGGCGGCCTGGTGTCGGGCGCGCCGTGCCTCACCGTGCCCGAGGCGACGGAGGTCATATCGGGCCTGGTGCAGCCCGCCCCCAAGACCAGCTGCCACGTGATAGGCGCCGAGGAGGAGGCGCGCGAGGCGGGCTTTCGCGCCGGGTCCAAGCACGTGGCCGCGCCGCGGCCCCACGCGCAGGGCGCCCAGCCCGTCGTGAGCCTGGAGGACGTGAGCTTTGCCTACCCGGGCAGCGCGGCCTCCGTGGACCATCTGGACATGCGGGTCTACCCCGGCGAGGTCGTGGGCATCGTGGGCCAGAACGGCGCCGGCAAGACAACGCTCACCAAGCTCCTCAACGGCCTCCTGCGCCCCGCGTCCGGCACCGTGCGGATGGCCGGCCTCGACACGCGCGAGGTTCCCACCAGCGCCATCGCGGCGCACTGCGCGACGCTCTTCCAGAACCCGGACTACCAGCTCTGTAAGGACACCGTCCTCGAGGAGGTGGCCTTTGGCCTCACGCTCCGGGGCATGGACGAGGGGGAGGCACGCGCGCGTGCCGGCGCGGTGATCGGGCACTTCGGTCTGCCCGCGGACGAGGCGCCCTTCTCGCTCTCGCGCGGGCAGCGGCAGATGGTGGCCCTGGCCTCCGTGGTGGTGACGGAGCCGGAGGTGGTGCTCCTCGACGAGCCCACGAGCGGCCTCGACTACCGCGAGTGCATGACCGTGATGGACACGGTGAGCAAGATGGCCGAGCGCGGCTGCGTCGTGATCATGGTCTGCCACGACATGGAGGTCGTCTCGGACTTCGCCGAGAGGATCGTGGTGATGGCAGGCGGGCGCATCCTCGACCGGGGAGGCACGCTCGAGATGTTCTCCAACGCGAGGCTCATGCGAAAGGCGAGCGTGAGGGCGCCTCAGATCATCGAGCTGTCCGAGGTTCTCGCCCGCGAGCTCTCGCCCGAGTTTGCCGGGATCAGCCAGGTCTCTGGCATCGTCGACCTCACCGAGGAGATGGTCCGCCGTGGTTAGCGTGATCGACTACGTGCCGGGAGACACCCTGCTGCACCGGCTGAATCCCGTGACCAAGCTGGCCATTGCCGCGGCGATCATCGTCGCGATGTTTTTGGCCGACACCTATCCCATGCTGCTGGGGCTTCTCGCCCTCACCTTTGCGCTGGGCGCCTACGCGCACGCCACGCCCAAGCTGGTGTCTCTCCTCAAGCTGCTGGTTCCGCTGGCGGTGGTGATGCTTCTGTTGCAGACCGCCTTCGTGCGCGGCGGCGAGCCGGTGTTTGCGTGGATGACCACGGAGGGCTTGGTCACGGGCAGCAAGGCGTGCCTGCGCCTTTTGGGCGTGGCGCTGCCGCTCATCCTCATGCTGAGCGTGACCAAGCTCAACGACCTGGCAAATGCCTGCGTGGAGGTGCTGCACATCCCCTACCGCTATGCGTTCACGTTCACGACGGCGCTGCGCTTCGTGCCCGTCTTCAGCCAGGAGATGAACACGATCATGGAGGCGCAGACGGCGCGCGGCGTGGAGTACGACACGAAGAACCCCGTCCGAAAGCTGCGGCTCATGCTGCCGCTGTGCGTGCCCCTCCTGGTGAGCTCGGTGGGGAAGACCGACGCGACGGCGCTCGCCGCCGAGCAGCGCGGCTTCTACCTGCGCACGCGCGAGAGCAGCTTCAAGCGCTACCCCATGCTGGGGCGCGACGCGGCGGCGCTCGCGGCATGCGCGGCGCTGGTGGTCGCGGGCGCGCTGCTGTAGGGGCCGCACTCTGCCCGGGGAGCGACGCCGCGAGACGCTTCTGCGCTAGAGCTTCTCATCCAGCCCGTGGAGCATGTCGGCGGACCTCCTCAGCGCCTCGAGCTCTTCCGGCAGAAGGTCGATCTCCACGATCTCCTTGGCACCCGTGCCGTCGACGATCGTGGGCACCGAGATGAACGTGTCGTGGATGCCATACTGCCCGTCGAGGTAGACCGAGACGGGCATGATGCGGCTCTCGTCAAAGAGGATCGACTTCGCGATGGACGCCGTGCTCGACGCGATGCCGTAGCAGGTGTTTCCCTTGCGGTTGAAGATGTCCCAGCCGGCCTGCACCGTGCGCTTGCGCAGCTCGTCGCGGGTGACGCCGCGCGTGCGCGAGGCGTTGTCGCGCAGGACGTCATCCACGCGCTTGCCGCCGATCGTCGCGCTATTCCACGAGACGATCTCGGAGTCGCCGTGCTCGCCCAGCACGTAGGCCTCGACGCTGCTGGGGGCGAGGGCGTACATGTCGGACAGCGCTCGGCACAGGCGCGCGGAGTCGAGGAGGGTGCCGGTGCCGATGACGCGCCCGTGCGGCAGGCCCGAGAGCCTCCAGGCATAGTAGCTCAGCACGTCGACGGGATTCGACACCACGAGGAATATGCCGTCGAAGCCCGACGCCATGACCTGCTCGACCACCGACCGCATGACGCCAAGGCTTGGCTTGAGCATCTCGAGACGGTCGTTGGAGCCCTTGGGCATGGGTGCCGACGCGGTGATGATGACGATGTCCGCGTCCGCGCACTCGCTGTAGTCTCCCGCGTGGACGTTCACGTTGCGGTTCATGAAGAAGACCGAGTCACGCATGTCAAGGGCCTCGCCCACCGCATGCTCGTGGTTCACGTCGATGAGGCACACGTCACCGCAAAGTCCCTGGTTGATGATGCTGAACGCGGTAGTAGACCCCACCTTGCCGGCCCCTACGACAACGACCTTCGTATCCTTGAAGCCCATGTGGTTCCCCTTTCTGCATGCCGGTTGCCATGCGTGCCGACATCCCGGTGCCCTTGCGTGCCGTCGCCCCTTGCGTGCCGGCGCCCCTTGCGTGCCGGCGCCCCTTGCGTGCCGGCGCCCCTTGCGTGCCGGCGCCCCGCGACGAGCCTAGCCCCACGAGCAGGCGCACTCAAGACCGCTCACGATTCCTTGCAGCATGAGCGCAACCGGCATGCTGGGGGCCTCCCCTGCCAGGCGGCATGCCTGCTCGGGCGAGTTGGGAACGTGTACAAAGCCGACGCGCGCCGTGGAACGGGACGAGCAAAGCGCGTCAAGCACCGAAAAGAGCACGGCGTTGCAGACGTAGGTTCCCGCGGAGTGCGAGACGGCCGCCGGGACGCCGGCGTCAACCATGGCCTGCGCCATCGCGCGGACGGGCAGCGTGGAGAAGTGCGCGTCTGGCGCGCCTGGCGAAAGACGCCTGCCCTGGGGCTGCTCGCCGTCGTTGTCGGGGATGCGCGCGTCCGCGTAGTTGATGCCCACGAATTCCGGTGTCACCTTGGCGCGACCACCCGCCTGCCCCACACAGAGCACGATGGAGGGACTTTCGCGCTGGATGGCTGCGAGAGTGGCGGCGGGCCCGCGGCGAAACGACACGGGGATGCGCTCGCGGACCACGCTGCGTCCGGCGATCGTCCGGGGGAGCGCCTTCACCACTTCCCACGAGGGGTTTGTTTGCTCGCCACCAAAGGGCTCGAAGCCCGTGACCAGGATCTTCTCCATGCGTACCGCCTTTCGTGGTCGGGACACCGACGCCGCCGGGCATGCGCGCGGCCACCCACATCCTAGAGGTCGAAGTTTATCCCGATGGCGACGAAGGGCTGCCAGCCGCCGCGCTTCTTGGGTGCCCTGCGACGGCTGCTCCCCTCGTCCTCGCGATCCGCCTCGTCATACATGCGCTCGAGCTCCTTGAGGCTCAGATCACCTCCACGATACTGTTCCATTGCCTCTTGCAGCTCTTCGTTGGTGTAGCCTGCCATGGCGACCTCCTGTCCCGGGGCAAACGTGCCTGCGGCCTCTGTCTTGGCTTGGGTCGAATATAGTCGACCGGCGCGACATAAATAAGCGGCTCCGGGGCCGACGGCAAACTGCCAGCAAGGCGGCGACAAGCCCGAGACACACCAGCCGCACTAAGGCGCAGGCATTCGCCGGTTAGGGGCGGCTAAACGTCCGGAATCGGCGGCCGGGCATCGGCTCCGCGCATTCTCGCCGGTTAGGACCAACGACACCGAATCTGGCGAAGACAGTGACTCGCGCTGACGTGAGCAGCCAATCCAAGGCGTGGCGGGAAGATTGGCCGATGCTCCAGAGTTGGTTCTTGCCCCGGCTCTTGGGCGTACCGAGATGACTTGCTGGCGGCAGCATCAACCGTGTTTGGGTAACCTCGGTGGTTCTTCACGGAAGAATACCCCCCACCCGTATGTAAAAATCAAGGTGATGCTAGCTGAAGGGTGGCATTTTGCAGGCGGTGCGGGGCACAGGGGGCGCACGAGGCGCTTTGGGGAGACGGCCCGGGGGCCGCTGCGGCAAGGCCCGCGCGCGGCTTCAGCGCGGCGGGCGCGCGTGCGTCGGCGCGGGGCTTGCCAACGCGGGCCGGTCGCCTAGAGCCAGCGCGCGAACCTCGAGAGGTCAGCTCCCCCCGTGGTATGCCAGCGACGCCGCTTCCCGTCCCACCTGGCACCGGCGGCCTTGGCCTCGTCCTTCTGCTCAAACGGGACATCAAGGCAGATCGGCCAACGGGCGAACGACGGCAAGTCGGCCCCTGCGGGGGCAAACCAGAGCCTCTCGCTGCCGTCCCATCGCGCACCCAACGCCTTGGCCTCGTCCTTGTCGTCGAAGGGCACATACAGGTACGTGTCGCGACGGGCCCGAAGCCCGCCCCTGCCACAGGCCCCGCCTTGGGCCCGATCCGATTCCGCCTCCGGCGGCATGGCCGGCGTGGCCTGCCCTTGCGTCCGGGTGGGCGCATCGGTCGCGTCATCCTGGCCCGGCGTCGGGGCAAAATGCCCGTCGCTCATATCCGCCAGCCTATGTATCAGGTGAAACGTCGTGCCGCGGTCCTTCCAGCGCCTCATGGCGCCAAACACGATGAAGAGGTCCTTCGCGCGCGAGACCGCTACGTTCATGAGCTCTGGGGTGGCGTCGATGAACGTAGCGCCCTCGTCGTTGTCGCCGTAGACGGGCGAGAACAGCACCACCGGGCGCTCGGCCCCCTGTAGCCTGTGTGCCGTCCCCACGGTGATGGAACCCGCCTGCCTTCTGCCGATTGCCTTAGCCAGCTCCCGCGATATGCAGCGGGCCTGAGCGGCGAACGGCGTGACGACGGCGATGGTCTCGCCCACGCCCCTCCCATAGATATCGGAGAGGCGAGCCCCGTTGGCGGCCACCCACGCCGCGATGGCGGTGGCCTCTGCGGGATTCTTGCGGCTGCTCCCGGCCGGTTGCGAGCTTGAGCCCCTCACCGGCACGAACAGCAGGGGGTTTGGCACGTCCTCAAGCAGGCGGTACGCCTTGTATCTGCCGCCATCGTCACGGGCGTCGCTTACGCTCGACTTCTCGGGCGAACCATCGAGCGGACTGCCCCCATCCGCGCGCTCGCGGAGACCCTCGATCACGGCGGACGGCATCGGGCGCCGCGGGCGCAGGAGGCCGCCATAGATGAGCTCGTTGCAGTAGTTGATGATCAGCGGATGGCAGCGGAAGTGCTCCGCGAGGAACAGGCCGGCTGGCCTGGCCCCATCCTTGGTCGGGCCGTAGCACCAGCGGCCCGCGTAGCTGGCCGCCCGCATGACGCTGCTCGGCTGCGAGCACGTCAGGCCATGCCGCCCCATCGTCTCCCACTCCGCCTCAAGCCCCATGGACTTCGCGCGAAACTCATCGGTCTTTGGCTCCATGCTCCAGATGGGCGAGAGCTGGTGCTCGTCGCCCACGACGATCGCCCGCTTTGCGAGTGCGAACGCCGCCGCCCCCACGCATGTGTCCACTTGGCCCGCCTCGTCCACAATCAGCAGGTCTGCCCGGCCAAAATCGAAGTGCCTCCCCTTCCCCTTCTCGTAGAGGCTCATCCAGGAGGGGATCTGGTACTCGGTCATCACAAAGCAGGGCGTGAGCGCGGCAGCCTGTCTCCAATACTTGCCCATGGCGGCAGGGCTGTTGGCACCCCTCTCTGCACCCGCCAGGAACGAGTTGTCCTCCCCGCACGCCATCCACTGCGCCTCGTAATAGTGGACGGCAAGCCAGAACTGCGTGTAGCGCACCGTAACGTCAAGCAGCGCGTCCAGCTCGTCGATTGCCACGCAGGGATTAGGGGCGGGCATCGAGCGGATGAGCTGCGTGAATCTGTCCACATTGGCCTGCGAGCGCTCCTCGGTTGCCCCAAGCGCGCCACAGCCCCTCAGCCTCCCGACGTACCCGAGGGCCTCTCTCCCATCAGCCCGAGAGCCACCGCGGGCAAGTTGCGAGAAGCAATCGACCAGCTGGTCGCAGTCGTGGCTGACAAGCGCCAGCAGCCCCCCAACGCCCTCTGCGACCTCCTTCGCGCTGGAGAAGCCGCGACCGAGCGCCCCTCCCGCAAACCGCAGGAACCTCTCGGACGCCGCGTCCATGTAGTCGGGGTCGGAATAGGCCGAGAAGGCACCGGTCTTCCCGCGACACCTCTCCAGCAGATAGCCCCCCTCGCGAGCCTCCCTCTCCTTTGCGCCAGAGGGACAATAGACCGCGAGCGACGTGAGCTCCCTGTCAAGGGTCATCGGTGGGTCGAGCGTCTCGGGCGCCTCCATGATCCAGCGATGCTCGAGCACGGCGGGATCGTCCTTGCTCACAGAGGCGAACGACTTGATGATATTGGTCACCGCCTGGTTGTTCGTGGACGTGGCGATGATCACGGGCGGATCCGCCTTGCGGAGGGCGTGATTGACGATGGTCGACGCGACGACGGCTTGCAGCATCGTCGTCTTCCCCGTGCCGGGAGGTCCCGACACGGCGGTGACGTCCCCGTCCTTGTCCGAGAAGAAGCCGCGCACGGCGATCCGCTGCGTCTCGGTGAGGGGAAAGGCGTCGCTCATGGTGCCCGTGAACCGCCCCGCGATGCATCCGGACAGCCTCTCTCTGCCAAGCTCCCTCTCTCGCGCAGGCGGCACCAGCAGGTTTCGGTAGAGCTTTGGGAGCGGCTTCGCCCCTGAGCTCTCGGAAAGGCTCCTGTAGAGCTCCTGTATTCTCGCCGAGGCGCTCACGCGCTCTTCCTGGACAACGTAGCAGGTGTCCGTGATGACTTCGCCCTGCATGCCGTCTTCGGCGGAGGCGGCTGGGCCCTGGCCCATCTCGTCATTCTTGGCGGCGGCCCACGCCTCGAGGTCCACGCTCGTGACGTGCTCGAACATCGCGCGGGCGTACGCCAGAACGTCCTCCCACGCCTTGATGTCTGCCTCGCGATCCTTCCCCGCAAGATCGACGAACCCCCAGTAGCGCCTCAGGGCGTCCTCGCCGCCGACCATGATCGGCTCGTCGGGAATTCCGACACGATGCATGCGCTCGATGTTGATCCATGGCAGATTGCTGGCATTCGGCTCGAGGGACCCGTCGCGATTGAGCGTCGCCGGCAGGACAAGCAGCGAGGTAAGCGCCCCGTGAGAGGCGGACACGTCATTGAGGGTGGCGAGCGAGACCAAGACGCCTATGCCCTTGCCGTGGCCCTTGCCGTGGCCTCCGCGCTCGCCGCACACCCCATAGAGCTTCTTGGTGTCATCGGGGGACAGGCACCCCGCCTCGATGGACGGCTCGCCCTCTGCTCCTCGCAGCGGCGCCTTCACGAAGCTCTGGGACGCGGAGCCCGTGCGTCGGTCCTTGAAGTCGGGTGCCTTCAGGTCCGCCTCTTTGAGGGTGCGCAGATAGTATTTTGTCAGGTTGAGAGCGAGTCTGTCATCCGCGTCCCTCTTGCCAGACGCGCCCGCGCGCCCGCCCGCGCCGACGTGCCCGCCCGCGCCAGCCGACTCTTCGCGCGTTGCCTCGGCGCGACTCCAAAGCTTGTGCAGGTGCTCTTTGAATGGCCCGGGCATGGGCGATCCCTCCAGGGCAAGGCGTCGTTCGCGTTTCTGTCTAGAGCTGATGCTAGCACAGGACCGTTTCCGCATGCGTGCGCGAGAAGGCACCGTCGGCTTCCATGCGATTCCCTTCCGATGCCCATCTCGCCGCGCATGTCCCGCGGCCCTTCTCGCGCGCTTCGCCAGAGGCTCGACACAGCCGGGGGGATCTCGCTCGGGCTTCTTCCCGAAGGCGCGATCAACCGTAGAACGCGGCGTTCGCGACGACGGCATCGCCCTTGCCGGCCGTGGGTAGGATGACGGTTGCAACCGACGGACGGCACGCCGACAGGCGCGACGATTGCAAGGAGACCGACATGACCGATATGCGCGCCAAGCACCCTGAGCGCACCGCGCCCACCCGCGAGATCTACCTCGCCGGCGGCTGCTTCTGGGGGACCGAGGCGTTCCTCAGGAGGCTGCCCGGCGTCGTCTCGTGCGAGGTCGGCTACGCCAACGGCAACGGAACCGCAGTAAACCCCAGCTACGAGCAGGTCTGCTCGGGTGCCACCGGGCATGCCGAGACCGTCCGCGTCACCTATGACCCCGTCCGCATCACGCTTCCGCTGCTGATCCGGGCGTATCTTACGACCGTCGACCCCACGAGCATGAACCGTCAGGGCAACGACGCCGGCGTACAGTACCGCACTGGCATCTACTGGTCGGACCCCAACGACGAGCGCATTGTGCGCGCCGTCCTCTATCAGCTGGGACGCGAGCTTCTCGCCACCGGGCGCGGGAGCGTCGCGATAGAGGCCGCGCCACTTGCGGAATTCTGGCCCGCCGAGGACTACCACCAGGATTACCTCGAGAGAAACCCCGGCGGGTACTGCCACGTGGACCTCGGCGGCGCGGAGCGCTTCGTCGCCGAGCATGCCCGCGAGTTTGCGATGGCGAGCCACGCCTACGCCCGCCCGGGCGACGACGAGGTACGCGCGCGCCTGGACGACCTCGCCTTTGAGGTCACGCAGCACGCCACCACCGAGCGGCCGTTCTCACACCCCTACGACGCCAGCTTCGAGCCCGGCATCTACGTCGATCGCGTGAGCGGGGAGCCGCTGTTCTCGAGCGCCGACAAGTTCGACTCCGGCTGCGGCTGGCCCGCCTTCGCGCGACCCATAGCCGAGACCGCCGTCACCGAGCGCGCCGACCCGAGCGTCCCCGGGCACCCTCGCGTGGAGGTGCGCAGCGGGACGGCGGACTCGCATCTTGGCCACGTCTTCGCCGACGGCCCCGTCGAGCTGGGTGGCCTTCGCTACTGCATCAACGGGGCGGCGCTCGAGTTCATCCCGCTCGGGGAGATGGACGAGCGCGGGTACGGCTACCTCAAGGGCGCCGTCCGCTGACAGGCCGGCAGTCACGGGCGGGGCCGGGCGCGAGGGCCGGGCGCGCGAGGCGCATGGAGCCGAGGCGTCCCGCGCCCGCCCTATCCCGCTCACCCGCCTTACGCAAGCGTCCATGTAGCCGCCCGGCGGCGTGCCTCCAAAAAGTCCGCGTAGATCCCCGGGACGGCGGAGAGCTCCTCGTGCGTGCCCCGCTGCACGAGTCGGCCCTCGTCGATGACGAGGATCTGGTCGGCATCGGCAACCGTCGAGAGACGGTGTGCGATGGAGATGACCGTGCGCCCGCGCGTGAGCTCGTCGAGCGCGCACAGGATCTCGTGCTCGTTCTCGGGGTCCACCGAGCTCGTGGCCTCGTCGAGCAGGATGATGGGCGCGTCCTTGAGCAGGGCCCGCGCAATGGAGATGCGCTGGCGCTCGCCGCCCGAGAGCCGGCTGCCGCCCTCGCCCACCCGGGTGTCGAAGCCCTGCGGCAGCGCCTCCACGAACTCATCGCAGCAGGCACGCCGGGCCGCCTCTCGCACCTCCTCGTCGGTGGCGGAGGGGCGCGCGATGCGGATGTTGTCCATGACCGTCTCATCAAAGAGGTATACGTCCTGGAACACGAGGGAGAGCTGGGAGAGCAGCGTGTCCACCGCGTACTCGGAAAGCGGGCGGCCGCCAAGCCTGATCTCGCCCGACTGCGGCTCGAAGAAGCGCGCGATGAGGTTCACCATCGTGGTCTTGCCCGAGCCCGAAGGCCCCACGATGGCCGCCCTTGAGCCCTCCGGAATGCAGAGCGTGAGGTCGTGCAGCACGGGGCGCGACGGGTCGTACCCAAAGGTCACGTGCGAGAAGTCGATGCTGCGGTCTGCCGGCGCCTCGCTAACCGGACCGTCGGCGATGGCCGGTATTCTCGCCAGGCGCTCAAGCGACTCGAGGTTCGCCGGGACATTGGCCGTGAGCAGTGCGGATACCGCCAGCGCCTGGAGGCCCGCAAAGAGCATCGGGCCCACGACGGCCAGGGTGAGGGCGGATGCGAGGGGTATCTCGCCCGCGGCGCAGAGCCAGGCCGCCGCGAGCGAGATGACGCAGCTCGAGACCAGGGTAAGGAAGGTGTAGAGCTTCTCAACGAGGGCGTAGCGGACCTCCATCCGGATCTGCTGGCTCATGAGAGCATCTGCGGCGTCGCGCACGGCACCGTGGATCCGCTCGACGGAGCTGCTCTCGCGCGCCGGGAAGGAGCGCAGGACGGACATGCCACGCACGCCGTTCGTGACGGCCTCCGACAGCTGGGCCATGCGTTCCTGGATGCGCGGCATCTCGACGGCACCCATCCGGTAGAGGACGCGCGAGGCCGCCACCGATAGCGCGAACAGCGCCAACGCCAGCGCCCCCAGCCTCGCGCTCACGCCGAACATGCCGACGAGGACGAACGCGCCACCGGCGTAGGCCTGGATGTGGCTCATGATGAGGATGGAGCTGAAGTTCTCGACCTGCTCTATAACCGTGGTGATGCCGAAGAGGATGCGCGAGAGGCGCTCGGAGCTGAAGAAGCCGAGAGGTGCCGTCTTGAGGCTCCGCGCAATCTCGACGCGGTAGGCGCAGTAGGCCTTGTAGCTCTCACCGTTGGAGTTCACGCTGTAGAGCCACCCAAAGACGAAGGTCACGAGAAAGCCGGCGACAAGCAGCGCCGCGAGTGTCCAGGCTCGCTCGGGCGTGATGTCTGGCGCCCAAGTAAAGCCGATGTAGATGGCTATGAAGTTGAACAAGATGCCCACGTGCTGGACGATGCCGCAGACGATACCCGCCATGTAGCGGCCGGGATGGGGGCTGCGATGCCGGATGACTTTGATTACGCCCATGTCAGAGCTCCTCTCCGTTGAAGCGCCTCCAGAGCGTCCGGTAGAGGGGGCTCTCCCGGATGAGCTGGTCGTGTGTGCCCTGGGCCGCCACGCGACCCTTGTCCATGACGACTGTCTTGGAGGCGCCCCTGACTGTGTTCAGGCGGTGCGCCACCACGATGAGGCTCCTGCCCCGTACGACCTCGGTAAGCGCCTCCTGGATCTGCGCCTCGCTCTCGGGGTCCGCGTAGGCCGTCGCCTCATCCAGGACGACGAAGGAGGCGGGCTTCAAGATGGCGCGTGCGAGGGTGATGCGCTGACGTTCTCCGCCCGAGAGTCGGCCGCCGGCCTCGCCCGCGTCCGTGTCGTAGCCCTGCGGCAGAGCCATGATGAACTCGTGGCAGCGAGCCGCTCGCGCCGCGCGAACGATCTCCTCGTCGGTGGCATCGGGCCTCCCAAGCCGTATGTTGTCACGTATGGTGCCCTCGAACAGGTAGGCGTCCTGCGAGACGTAGGAGACCTCCTCCATAAGCTGGTCGAGCGGAATCTGGCGCAGGTTCACCCCGCCGAGCGAGACCGAGCCCGAGCCCACGTCCCAGAACGAGGCGATGAGCCGCGCGATGGTGGACTTGCCCGAGCCGGACGGCCCCACGAGGGCGGTCACCTGCCCCCGCTCTGCCGTAAAGCTCACGCCGCCCAGGGCCTCGGAGCCATCCGAATAGGAGAAATGTACGTCCGTAAAGGCGATGCCACGGGCAGGATCGAGCGCCGCGCGCTGGGAGGCGGCAGGCCGCTCGAGGGCGGGATAGTCGAGCAGCCCCCGTATCTCGTTCCAGATGGGCACGGCCATCTGGAAGAGCTCGAAGCAGCTCATGAGCTGGTACATATGCTGGAGGATTCCAAGCGGCAGCGTCAGGCAGAGACCCAGACGAAAGACGTCCAGCTCGCCCGCACCAAAGAGCGTGAACGCCACCGGGACCACCGCCAGGAAGGGAGAACCCATCGCCGCCAGCGTGATACCGTTGCCAAGCCAGGACTGGCGCCACCAGGCCATCGTGGTGTCCTGGTAGAGGCGGGCGCTTTTGGCGAATCGGCTGAAGGAGGCGTCCTCTTGGAGAAAGGCCTTGATGACGGGGGTGCCCTGGATGTACTCGGCGGCGCGGGCGGCAAGCGAGCCCTTCGACGCCATCCACAGCTGCATGCGCGGCTCGCAACCAGCCATCATCACGGCAATGCCGAGGATGATGAGCGGCAGGGGCGCGAATGCGGCAAGCGCCACGCGCCAGTCGACCGCGAAGAGCAGGACGATGGAGGCAGTGGGAACGGCGAGGCGACCGGGCACCTCGGGCATGAGGTGGGCGATCCAGTCCTCGAGGCCGCCCACGCGATCCACCACGAGGGTGCGCACGCGCCCGACAGAGTTCTCGATGAGATAGCCTTGGGGAATGCGGGAGAGGCGGGAGAAGAGCGCAAGGCGGAGCTGCCTTAGGGCCGTGAACGCTATCTTATG
The DNA here is from genome assembly GCA_004557505.1 of Coriobacteriaceae bacterium. Classification (GTDB taxonomy): domain Bacteria; phylum Actinomycetota; class Coriobacteriia; order Coriobacteriales; family Atopobiaceae; genus Tractidigestivibacter. The sequence continues at coordinate 82,069 of SFGZ01000005.1, forward strand.
CGAGATGAGACTGCTTGCGGAAGTGAGGAGAAGGTGGACCGCAAGCACGCCGAGCGTCACCGCCGCAGCAACGACAAGCTGGTCGAAGGGGGCATCGCCGGTTGTCGCCGCACGATAGACCCAGGAGGCGGCGTAGGCGGCAAAGAAGGCACCGGCGAGCTGTAGCAGGTAGCCGGCGATTGAGAGCAGGATGGAGAGGAGCATGCGGGAGGCCGGGACGCCCGCGAACGAGAAGAACTCGCGCGTAAAGCGGCTGACGCTCGTCGGCTCCTCCTCGTTCTTGGTGACCTGCTCCTGTATCCGCGCGCGTACGTCGTCCGGCAGGTCGAAGCCGAGGGCGTCGACGCCGCGCATCACCGCCGCGCAGCGCTCCTCGGAAGTTGCTGTTGCTCGCACTGGACACCTCCTTGTCCGGGATGGCGCGGGCGGCCGTTTGCGCCGCGTCCACGTTTGAGTCAGATGTTAAGTTAGATATAGCTTACTTTATTGTCAAGGACCTTCTCGCGTCGGACGGCGAAGCATGATGGCACGCGGGGCCTTCCGGGCTGCACGCCTCCGGCGCCGATGGCCCCCGGGCCGCCAGACGGGCCGGCGGCCGCGCCACCGTGACGCCGGGGCTCCGTCGCACCGTGGCGTCACGCCGCCGTGACGTCACACATTCGTTGCCCGAATCTGTGACATCCTGCGCGCGTCACTCGTTCGGGTCCGAATTTGTAACGCGCGCGGGGATCTCACCGTCGGCAACCGTCACCGAGAGGCCCACAGCCACGCAACTGCGCCGCCGCGCCGGAGGACGGCTACCGTGCCGGCTGCGGAGTTTATCGCCTTCTCTTGATCTGAGGGTACGTTTGCCCAGTTGCCGCCCGGCAGTTTTAAGAAAGGGCGATAAACTCCGCCGGGCGAGGGGGCGTCGGGCCGGACAAGGGGCGTCGGGCCGGGCGAGGCCCCTAGAACGTGACGTTGCCGAACTCCGAGAGCCTGAGTCCGGGGTTGTGCTCGATGGCCCAGTCCAGGTTCCACTCGCTCGTGAACAGCAGCAGCCGGCCGCCGCGCATGTCCTCCACGCGGCAAGTCTCGCGCGTGAGCTTGAGCGTGCGCACGTCCAGCTCGTCCTGGGCGTTCTGGATCCAGCGGATGATCGAGTATGGCAGCGACGACCTGCTCACCTCGACGTGATACTCGCTCTTAAGGCGCCGTTCGAGGACGTCGAACTGCAACACGCCCACGGCACCCACGATGACGGACTCCATGCCGGTCCCCAACTCGCGGAAGATCTGGATTGCGCCCTCCTGCGCCAGCTCCTCCATGCCCTTCACGAACTGCTTGCGCCTGAGGGTGTCCACCTGCGTGATGCGGACGAAATGCTCGGGCGCAAAGGTGGGGATCGGCGGGTACCGCACGCGCACGCCCGGCGCGCAGAGGGTGTCGCCGATGGAGAGGACCCCCGGGTCGAAGAGACCGACGATGTCGCCGGCGTAGGCCTCGTCCACGGTGGCGCGGTCATCCGCCATCATCGCCGTGCCGGTCGCAAGCTTGATGGTGCGGTCCCCCTGCACGTGGTAGGCGTCCATGCCACGCTCGAACCTCCCCGAGCAGATGCGCACGAACGCAATGCGGTCGCGGTGCCTGCGGTCCATGTTGGCCTGGATCTTGAAGACGAAGCCCGAGAACTCGTCGCGCGAGGGCTCCATGGCCTCGCCGCTCAGCGTGTCGGCGTAGGAGAGCGGCGGCGGGGCCAGGCGCAGGAAGTCCTTGAGGAACGGCTCCACGCCGAAGTTGGTGAGGGCCGAGCCAAAGAACACCGGGGTCAGGCGCCCGCGGCGCACGGCATCGAGGTCGAACTCGTTGTCAGCGCCGTCGAGCAGCTCGATGTCATCCATCAGGTTCTTGTGGTTCTCCTCGCCTATGAGCCCGTCGAGCGCAGGGTCGCCCAGCTCGGCCTCGATCTCGCCCACCCTCTTGGTGGCATTGGCGTGGCCGTCCCCCTCGAAGGCAAGCACGCGGCGCGATGACCGGTCGAAGACGCCCTTGAAGTTGCGCCCCGAGCCGATGGGCCAGGTCATGGGATAGGTGCCTATCCCAAGAACGTCCTCGATCTCCTCCATGAGGTCGAAGGGGTCGCGCGTGTCGTGGTCGAGCTTGTTCACAAAGGTGAAGATGGGGATGTGGCGCAGCGTGCAGACCTTGAAGAGCTTGATGGTCTGAGCCTCGACGCCCTTGGCTCCGTCGATGACCATGACCGCCGCGTCCGCCGCCATGAGCGTGCGGTAGGTGTCCTCGGAAAAGTCCTGGTGGCCGGGGGTGTCTAGGATGTTCACGCACGCGCCGTCGTAGGTGAACTGCAGGACGGAGGAGGTCACGGAGATGCCGCGCTCCTTCTCGATGTCCATCCAGTCCGAGACCGCGTGGCGCGCGCTGGCCTTGCCCTTGACCGAGCCGGCCGTCTGGATGGAGCCGGTGTAGAGCAGAAGCTTCTCGGTGAGCGTTGTCTTGCCGGCGTCCGGGTGCGAGATTATGGCGAAGGTGCGCCGCGAGGCCACCTGTTCCGCAATGCTAGGCATGTGCTTCCCATCCTGTTCCTGTGCAACTGACCTCGCGTATTGTAGCCAACACAAGGACATGCGCGCAGCGCTGCACAAAATGCCGAGAGAGCGGGGGCTGCGAAGCGAGGTGGCATCCGCTTTCGCGGCTCCGCGCAAGAGCCGAGGGGATGATGGGCACCGCGCTCTCTCCATCCATCCCACGCCCGGCGTGCCATACTGGACAAGGACCGAGGAGGCGCGCATGACAAGAAGCACGAGGATCGCCGACACCACGCGCGAGGAGCGCATACAGATTGTGGCCGAGGCGCTTGCCTGGGGCGACGACTGCGGGGGCTGCTCGCTTGACGCCTGCGGCATCGACAGGTTCTACCAGCCCTACATTGACGGAGAGCTTGAGCTGGCCGAGCTCAACATGAGCCGCGCGAGCGCGACCTACGTGCTCGGCGACGCAGGCCGCGGCGAGCGCGGCGCAAGCTGCGTGATGTAGGGGCGGGAGCCTAGCCCCACGGGTACCGCGGGCCTGCGGGCTCGTGGGTTTGCTGGCATGCGGAAGTCGGCACGAAAGGCGGTTTCCATGCGCTGGGTCGAGGACAGGCTGCGCGAGCTTGCCGACACGGACGACCAGTACCGCAAGTTCAACGCACGAGTCGTGGCCACGGCCGACCCTGCGACCATGCTGGGCGTGCGTGTGCCCAGGCTGCGTCGGCTGGCGCGCGAGGTGTCCCGCTCGGACGGGCGCATCGCGTTTCTCGCCGAGCTGCCACACCACTGGTACGAGGAATACCTTGTACACGCATTCGTGCTCAACGAGACGCGCGAGGTGGCACAGGCGACGCGCCTCTTGGACGCCCTTCTCTCCTTTGTGGACAACTGGTGCGTATGCGACGCGCTCAACCCGCGCGCGTTCCATGACGGACAGGCGATGGGTGGGCGAACGGCCGAGGCGCTGGTTCCTCTCGCCAAGCGCTGGATGGCCTCCGACCACACGTATACCAGGCGCTTTGGCATCTCGATCCTCATGCGCGACCTCCTGGGAGACGACTTTGACCCCACACAGCTGCGTCAGGCGATTGCCGCGGACAACGGCGAGCACTACGTGCGCATGATGATCGCCTGGTACCTGGCGGAGGCGCTTGTCTCCCACAGGGACGACGCGCTGGCGGCAATCGCATTGCCAGAGCTTGACCCGCAGCTCAGACGCATGGCCATCCGCAAGGGCATCGAGAGCCTGCGCGTTCCCGCAGAAACCAAGGACACGCTGCGGCGCCTGCGGGGGTAAGACTCCCTCGCGCCCGAGGGTTCGAGCGCGGGCCAGCTGCCCGCTGCGGTGCCTGCGGGGATAGCATTCCCTCGCACTGGGCCAAGATGGCGTGTTTTGACGGTTGGGATACGGTTTTTCTTGGTACCCCTGAGTAGCAAACAGTTCTATTTTTGATGAATAGCAGGTCAGAGAAATGCGACTTTTGCGACTATATATAAAGGTTGCTACCAAAATTGCTGCCAACCGGAGACGGCGCGGCGGAGGCCGGGACCGCGTGCCGCGCGTCCCCGCGTGCCGGCACCTCTCTCGCCACCGCGTCTGCCGTCCCCGCGTGCCGGCGCCTCTCTCGCCATCGCACGCGGCGGAGTTTATCGCCTTTTCTTAAAACCGATGCGCAGCAACTGGGCAAACGCGCCCGCCGTTTAAGAGAAAGCGACGTTCTCCGTAGAGCGGTGCCGAAAACGACGGCATGAGGGAAGCCGAGAGAGGAGTCGGGGGCGATACCAAGGGCGGTGGCGCAAGCGGTGCCGAGAGGAAAGCCGGGAGCAGCGCCGAAGCTTCGGCTTCACATACCGTAGCTGCGTAAACGCGCTCGCTGCGATAGCGCGCCCACCGGCATCATCCAGCAAGAGGCCCCCGGGCCGCAGTTCGCGGGGACCGGGGGCCACCCTGGCGCGGGCACGTCACAGGTGCGCGTTACATCGCAAACGGGTACTCGGCGAGCGTGTCGTATGTGTCGTCATCGTCGACCTCGAAGGTGCCCTCGACGTTCACCAGGTCGTCGACCGATGCGACGTCACTGGAGTCGAACCACATGAAGGTCTCGGAGTACTTCCCGGGCAGAACCAGCTCGGAGAGCACGGGGTCAACCATCTTCCCGTCCACCGAGAACGAGCCATACGAGGCAAAGACGCGCAGGTTCTTGTCGGAGTTGTTCGTGATCTTGATTGTGTAGCCAGCATCACCGGCCCAGTCGGCCTTTTTGTCGACAACCTCGATGGTGCAGATGTCATCGTCGGCGATGGTCTGTCCGATGGGAATCGCGGCCTCGCCGCCACCGTCGGTCGTGGTTATGCCCGCAGTGTCCCCACCGCTCGGGGCGCCAACGGCCGTGGTTCCAGTATCGGTGCCCGTAACGCCTTCGCTACCACCGGAAGTTGTCGAGTCTCCGCCAGAGCCGGTCGAAGGCGTCCCCTTCTCGAACGACAGCTTGGCTCCGTCCTGCTCCATTGTCAGCACGCCATTGGCGAGGGTCGCGGAGACCGTCTGCCCATCAACGGTGAGGCTGGCCTCAGAGGGGTTCTTTGCCTCCCACGAGCCAGACATCTCGTCGCCAAAGACGTTGAGCACGAAGGTCTTGTCCTCCTTGACGCTCAGCGTGACGGTCATGCCGAGCCCCTCCATGAGTTGGATGTCCTCGGGGCTGGTCGTCTCGCCGTTCTCCTCCATGCCCACGAGCTTCCAGTCGCCTACGAAGTTCTTGGTCGCATCGCCACCTGCCGTGCAACCCGCCAACACAAGGCACAGCGCGAACACCGACACGAGCATTGCCACCCACTTCTTCTTGGCTCCCACTCTCACCACTTCCCTTCTTCTCTCCAATGGTACCGTGCTCAACAAGCCGTCCAAACCCACGCCTATGCGCCCATGGCGCCGCCGCAGTACTCGCAGCGTCCGTTGGCATCCGGTATGGTCGTCGCGCCGCAGAACGGACACGTGCGCGCAGCCTTTGGCGCCGCAGCCGCAGCGACCTTCTCGCGCTCGCTCTCGCGCAGCTGCGTAAGCGCCTCGCGTATCTCGCCCGCCTGCCGCTCTGCCTCGCGAAATTCCACCGAGTCGCGCTCCTCGATTCGGTAGTCGTTCACCTGGAACGCAATCGAGTCGTAGTAGGGGACGTTCACGTGAATGGTCACGTAGACGTCGTAGTCCACGTCGTAGCGTGGCGGGTTGTAGCTGTGCCGCTCGCCCTCCTTGTCCTCCCAGCAAAGCTCGGTACGGGTCTCGCGCGTCTCTGTGTCGCAGCCCGTAACCTGCGAGAAGTCCAATACATCGGGGTTCGCGTCGCGCCAGCGCGAGACCGACGTCACCAAGAAGCGCCCCGCATCCTCGTCCAGGAGCACCTTGGTATCGCAGCCCAGCGTGCGCGTGACGTTGAAGGCCGCGACGCGCTCCTTGTTGGCCTCGCGCCAATCGAGCTGCTCGCGTATCTGCTCGACCGTCGAGCGCCGCCTGTCGCTGAAGAACGGCGAGAGCTTCTTGGCGCACTCCTTGCAGAGGTTGCCGTCCTCGAGCTTGCGGTTGCCGAGAAGCCCTATCTCGCCGCCGCAGACGCTGCATGTCTTCTTCTCGAACATCTTTCCGAACAGCCCCATCGTCACCTCTCCTTTCCGTCCCCAGGGGATTCTGGCTCCCCGACAGCCGTCATCACAGATTGTGTCGACAGCCGGCCGCGCACAGAAGTGCCCCGCGGCCCATCTGCGGCCACAGGGCATGACGTGACGTCCACGCATGAGACGGGGGGACTGTCCCCTTGTCTCACATGCCGGGAACGATGAGACCGTTCGAGACGGCGTGGACGGCCAGGCGCAGGATGTTGTCGTAGCCGGTCTTGGCGAGAATCTCGGAGATGTGCCGCTTGACCGTCCCCTCGCTCAGATAGAGCTGCGCGGCTATCTCCCTCCTGGTCCTTGACTCGCACACCAGGCGCAGGATGTCTATCTCGACCTGCGTAAGCTCTACGCCGTCGGGAATGATGCACTGCTTGGCCAGGGGAAACGTCGAGTAGCCCTCCACGGTCGAGCGGATGATGCCAAGAAGCTCGCCTGTCCCCACGTTCTTGTAGACGAAGCTGTCCACGCCAGCCTCGCGCGCTCGGTCCACAAACGTGATCTCGGGCAGGCCGGTCATCACCACCACCCGCACGCCGGGCAGTTCCTCCTTGATGAGGCGTGCCGCCACGATGCCACTCGAGTCGTTCTCGGTACACACGTCGAGAAGCGCGCAGGTGGCACCAGACCGGCGCGTTGCCGCAAGGGCGTCGGCAGCGTTGGAGAGAGAGGCGACCACCTCCATGTCTTGCTGGGCGTCGATGGTGCAGGCAAGGGACTCTCGAAGCATCGCCTGGTCCTCGACGAGCACGATGCGGATCATGTGCGCCCCCTCTCGCTCTGGGGTTCCTGGGAGAATGCGCCCGCCATGGCCGCCCGCGGCGCGACCCCGGCCCGCGGCGGCAGCACGACCTCGATGGTGAAGGGTGGTCCGGCACAAACGGCGAGCGCGGCACCCACGGAGGCGGCAACCCGCCTCATGCCCGGAATGCCCGTCCCCTCGACAATCCCCTCCGGCGCGCCGCCGTCATTGGTCACGACCAGCGACGCGGCGCCATCGGGGCCGCTCGCAAGCCTCACGTCCACATGACGCGCCTGGGCATGCTTGGCCGCGTTGGTAACCGCCTCGAGCGCAATCTCGACAAACGCGCGGGCCACCATCTCGTCAGCCGGGAGCTCGCCGGTCACGCACACCTCGACGCCCACGAGCGAGAAGGCGCTGCGCACGGACTCCAGGCCGGCGTTCGCGGTAGGCAGGCCCGCCTCGGCGAGATCGTCCACGATGCCGTTGAGAAGCCCGACGATCCGCTCGAACACCTCGGGGTCGTCGCGGCCATCCTCCAGGAAGCGATGGAGTATCGAGAGGCGCGAGCCGATGGTGTCGTGGACGCGCGCCCTCATCCGCATAAGCGCCTCGGCCTCGGCGACCTTGCGCATCCGAAGCATCGACGCGCGAAGCTCCTCGTTTGCAGCCTCCAAAAGCCTGTTGACGCTCTCCAGGCGCGAGTTGATTGCCACCTCCTCGGTCACGTCGAGCGCCATCACCCGCTCGCAGGGCGTCTTGCGCAACACCACCCTGTCACGCACAAAGAGGCAGGTCATCTCGTTGTCAACCTCAACGATCAGCTGGTTGCCGACAACCTCGAGGGCCTGTTCCCCAAGCCTTTCCCACAGCCCGCGCGCATCTGCGAGGTCCGTCGCAAGGCCAAGCCGCATCAGGCTCCGGCGCATGGCGTCGTTCATGAAGAGCACCTCGTGCCTCTCGTTCATCCACATCACGCCCTCGGGCAGGACTTTGAGGGCATCGATGAGCGAGAGGCGCGAGACAGACGTCTTGCTGTTGCGGATGTCAAGCGCCAGCATCGCCATGACGCGCGCCGCAAAGCACGAGACGTCAACGATGAGGAGCACCAGGGAGCCCCTCCCCAGTGCTGCGATGACCGGCGGCGTGCAGCAGGCGAGAAGAACAAGCTCTCCCACCATCTGGGGACGTCGCCGCCTCACGGCGCAGGCGGCGCCCAGGGCGGCTGCGGCGGCGTTTGCCCAGAGCAGGGGTTCGGCCCGCAGGAGCACAGGATGCAGCCACACGAGTATGGCCCCCTGGTTCTCCATGGCCGAGCTCGCCACGACGCAGACGAGCACCAGATGCACGACGAGCATCGCCTCGTACCATACGTGGCACCAGCGCGAGCCGCCGTCGCAGCGCCCCGAGGCAAAGCACACATGGATGGTCTGGCCGGCAGAGAGCAGGTAGGAGATCCCGCAAATCACGACCAGCGTCGACACCCGCATCGAGAAGAGGTGGCTCACGGCACCCCACCCCCCAACTGCGCGGTGCGGCCCACGCGAACGCGGACCGCCACATTGAGCGAGGTGGGGGACAGCTCGAGGGAGAGGCTGCTGCCAGCGACCGGGAGACCCTCTCGCAGGCTTGCCATGGCAGCATCCAGGCGCGCCGCGTCCATCTCCGCCGCATCCAGCGTCGCCCGCATCTCCACGTCCGCCTCACCCCCGCTCACAAACAGCATGAGTATGGGATCGGCGGCAAAAAGGGCAACGGACGCCACGTGGTACAGGCAGTCGTAGAGAACGCTCACCACAGGAGCCGGAAGCTCGCCCTCAACGCTCACCGCCGTCGCGCAGTCGATCCCGATGGAGCGCAGGTCAGAGGCCGTCTCATTGAAGACGAGCTGGAGGCGGGCGCGGCCGAACTCTGGGTTGCTGCCCTCCGAGAGGACCAGCGCACCCTTGCGCTTGCAGTAGGCGACCAGCAGCTTGACCTCCGTGAGCATGTCGCGCCGCCGCGCGCGGTCATGCGCACTGTTCCCCCGTGGCAGCGCGGCGAGAAGCTCGCGCATGTGGCTCACCTTGTCCGAGACGGACCCCTCGATGCTATGGAGCAGGCGCGCCTCGCTCTCAAGGCGCCATAGCTCACGGCGCACGCGGCTCTCGTGTCGCAGGGCCTCGTTGCTTCTCCGCAGGCGCTCCTGGCGCTCGGCAAGCATGCGGCGACGCTCGTCCAGGGGTGCCACGTCCTCGGAAAGGAGCGCGGCCCCTCCGCTCACCTTGTAGACCTTGAAAAGCGTGTGCGGAACGGCCGAGGTCCTAAAGCGAGTGACCTTCTCGCGTGCCCTGGACCGCGTGACCTGCAACGCGAGGCCAAGGGCGGGAGGCGGCGGAGGGGTGGAGGAGTCAGTAGCAAAGGCCACCGAGCCATCCCCTGCCAGGACCTTGAGGTCAAGGGGCAGGCGCGAGAAGGCCTCGCCATACCAGGAGTACGAGGGCAAAAGGCCAAAGTCCAGCGCCAGCTCGAGGAGCACCACGACCGTCAGACAGTAATTGAGGGAGAAGTTCGTCCTGACTGCGGGCTCGTGGCGAAGGCCGTACATGAGGGAGTAGGCGCCAAAGGGAACCATCGCCATGACCAGAAGCCCAATGACGCCGTGCAGCCTACGGCGTGACGCGGCAAAGAGAGAGGCGAAGAAGCCCAGGTACTCGGCTACGTAAACCGCAACCGCAAGCCAGTATCCCCAGTTGTATGCATAGGCGGTCTGCCAGTCTGGCCTGGAAATGTCAAACGAGAAGACCTGGAGGTGGAGGCTGTTGGTGAGCACCAGGGCCATGAGCGCGAAGCCGGCCACCCAAAGCGCCCCCCTCAGGCGGACAGCCCACAACTTGGTGTCGAGCGCCGCGGCACGCAGGGCGCACAGCAGGCAGAGCAGGGGGATGAGCGTCATGGGCACGTAGTAGAGGTACCAGAGGAAGGCTATGAGCTGGGGGCTGTTGATGGGATAGCGGTACTTCACGAGCACGTCGAGCATCCATAGGCAGACGAGAAGCGCCACGCCCTTGAGGCAGTGGCGAATGTGCGCGTCCGAGCACCTCACGTGGACCGAGAAGCCCCAGGCCGCAGTCGCCGGGGCGATGAGGATCATGAGGCCCGAGGTGGAAGAGGGCACCACGTCATAGGTGCCCGACGGCGAGACGAGAAACCCAAGCGGGCACACGGTGCGGCCTGGCTCGGGCAGCGGCGTGCTGCCAAGCACCTGCAACGCGAGAAGGACCAGGCACAGCGCAGCGCCACCGGCACACGAACCGGCAAGAACTCTGCGCCTAAACGTGTCATCCGACCGGCTCAAGCGAGCAGCCCCTCTCGGTAGTGCCCAAGGGCATTCCTTGTGACCCATTCTAACGTTGGTATGCCCACTGAATTTGGTCTTACGGCCAAGCTTCGCCAAGCGTTTTGGGACGTTCGGTAATTCCACGGCGGCGGCCTCCGCGGCACGCTGTGGACACAGGCAACGCACGGACGAAGGGGTGAGCCATGGGACTTTTGAGGGCGGGCATGGGTGCCGTGGGCGGGGTTCTCGCCGACTCCTGGCGCGACTACTTCTACTGCGACTCGCTTGATGCAGACACCCTCGCGGCCAAGGGCAGCAAGCGGACGTCGTCGCAGGGCCGCTCGTCAAACACGCACGGAGAGGACAACATCATCTCCAACGGATCGGTCATCGCCGTGAACGAGGGACAATTCATGATCATCGTGGAGCAGGGCGCGGTGGTCGAGGCGTGCGGCGAGGCAGGCGAGTTCGTGTTTGACAGCTCGACGGAGCCAAGCCTCCTCTTTGGCGAGGCCGGCTCGCTCGGCGAGCGGGTTCGGGCCTCGTTCGAGCGCGTGGGCGCGCGTCTCTCGTTTGGCGGCGACGCGGGCAAAGACCAGCGCGTCTACTTCTTCAACGCCAAGGAGATCGTGGGCAACAAGTACGGCACGGCGGCGCCCGTTCCCTTCCGCGTGGTCGACGGCAACATTGGGCTGGATGTGGATATCTCCGTACGCTGCAACGGCGAGTACTCGTACCGGATCGTCGACCCGCTCATGTTCTACAAAAACGTGTGCGGCAACGTCGAGGGCACGTATACGCGCGACAAAATAGACTCGCAGCTCAAGAGCGAGCTGCTCACGGCGCTGCAACCGGCGTTCGCGCGGATCTCGGCAATGGGCGTACGCTACTCGGCGGTCCCCGCGCACACGAAGGAGCTTGCTCAGGCGCTCAACGAAGAGCTCTCTGATTCGTGGGGACAGGCGCGCGGCATCGAGGTGGCGGCGTTTGGCGTCAACTCGATCGTCGCGTCGCCCGAGGACGAGGCCCTGATCAAGGACCTGCAAAAGGCCGCGGTGATGCGCGATCCCACGATGGCAGCGGCCAACCTGGCGGCCTCTCAGGCGGACGCCATGCGCATGGCCGCGTCCAACAGCGCCGGCGCGGCGGTGGGATTCATGGGCATGGGAATGGCAAACGCTCTGGGCGGTGGCATGAACATGCAGGGACTCTACGGCATGGGCGCCGGCGGCGGGACTGCGGGCGGACCGCGGGAAGGCATGGGCGCCGGCGGCCCAGCGCCAGGTGCGACGTCAGGCGCGGCGCCAGGCGCCTGGACCTGCTCGTGCGGAACGCAGAACACGGGGCGGTTCTGCGGCAACTGCGGAAGCCCCAAGCCACAATCGGCAGACGGGCCGTGGACCTGCTCGTGCGGCACCCAGAACACGGGGCGGTTCTGCGGCAACTGCGGAAGCCCACGGCCATAGGTGCCCCTCGGGCCGCAGTTCGCAGGGACCGGGGGCTACCCTTGGCGCGGGCACGCCACGGGTAGCGTCGCGCCTACCCCTTCGCCGGGATGATCTCGATCCACTGCCCCTCTGGATCGGCGATGAAGTAGAGTCCCATCGCGTGGTTCTCGAACACGATGCAGCCCATCTCCTCATGCAGGCGGTGGAAGGCATCGTAGTCGTCCACCTCGAAGGCAATGTGGGTGTCATCTCCGCCGTTGGCGTAGGGCTCGGTGCGCCCGCGGTTCCACGTGAGCTCCAGCTGGAACGGCGACGCATCGTTCTCCATGAACGTGTTGGTCCATGAGCCATCAGCCGGGCCGGACTCCCTCACCACGTGGAACCCCAGCGCCTTCTCGTAGAACGCGATGGTCTTCTCCTTGTCCAAGACGTGCGTGCAGCGATGGACGAACCTTGCCCTCATGGCGGCCTCCTTGGTCAGGACGCGAGCGGTGCGGCCTTGCGTTTGTCGCGCCGCTCTGCATTGTGTGCTCTGGGGACAGGATAGCAGCGTGCGATACCGCACGCGGCCGGCACCACGCTGTCCGGCACCGCACGCGACCGGTTATCGGTTGGCCAGCCTCTTGCTGAACGACGTGTCGGAGTGACGCGCCCACGCCACGTAGACAAGCACGCTCGCCACGCAGGCGAGAGAGACGGTAGCCCACATGGCCGGGTAGCCCGCGCCCGTGATGAGCGAGCCCGCGATGCCGCCACCCAGGCCGTAGCCTATGTCGTAGCCGCGGAGGAACGTCGAGTTGGCCGAACCGCGCGTCTTTTCGGTCGAGGTGTGGACGGCCATCGACTGCATCGACGGCTCGAGGCCGCCAAAGGCGTAGCCGGCAAGCACGGCCGAGAGGACATGCGTCACCGTGTTGGGCACGAGCGCCAGGAGCAGGAGCGCCACGAGCATGGCCGCGTTGCAGGTGTAGACGAAGAGCGCCTCGCCGCGCTGGTCGACCAGCTTGCCAAGGGTGACGCGCACCAGAAGCAGCATCGCGGACATCACGATGAAGTAGAGGGAGCCCGAGGGCAGCGAGGCCTCGGAGGCAAAGATTGCCACGAAGTTCTCGAGCGCACCAAAGGTGAACATGAAGATGAGCATAGTCACCGTGGCAGGCAGCGAGTCACGGTTGATGATGGTGCGCAGGTCGAGCTTCCTCTTGGGCACGTCAACCCTGGGCGCAAGCCCCATGAGGACGAGACCGGCCACGAGCGCAGCCCTGCGCACGCCGTTGTCGAGCCACCATCCCACGAACGGTCGGATAATCACGGCCACAAGGGAGAACGCCGCCGCGCAGATGCCAGCCACGGCCTCGGTGCCCCCAGGCTCTGGATGTAGAACGGGAAGGTCGAGAGGCTCATGATGTGGTTGGTGAAGACGCACAGGTTCACCAGAATGATGAGGATCAGGTCGCGCGTCCACAGCTTGGGTTCGGCCGCCCTCTTGGCGGCAGCAGTTGTCACTTCTGACAAAAAATCCCTCCTAGACGGGTTGAGAGTGACCGTCCAGCAGGGATCGATCGTGCATGGCGCGGATGCGTCACGGCTGGACGGCGTAGCCATCAATTGGACTTACGCCGCGCGGCAGCTCATTGACGTAGCGCAGTATAGCCGAGAAGCGCGGCTCCGGTCGAGGGCGACGGCGCTAGCGCTGGCCCTCGGCCTGCTGGTGATGGCCATGCGGCACGGCCACGTCTATGCTCCCCTCGCCCGCAGACCAGCAGCCAAGCCTTACTCCGCGCCGGTAGATGGCAACGGCCTTGGCGAAGTAACCGCGCGCGTTGAGGTGCGTCCAGTCCGAGCGCAGCTGCTTGGAGATGCAGCCCAGCCGCGCGTCGGCCACGTCCTCCTCGGTGGGCGCAAGGCCCGAGATATCAAGTCCATGCTTGATGAGAAAAACGCGCACGTTGATGAAGCGCTCGCCAAACGCCTCCGAGAGCGCTGCCTCCCAGGCGGTCTCACGCGGCGCGTAGCCCTCCGTGAAAGGCTCCTGGCTCGTGTCGCCCACCGAGGTGCCGGGGTCGTCCGTGTCGCCTAGGATGAGGTAGTCCTCGCAGCCGGAGCGCTCGATCATCGCGCGGTACTGATCTATGAGAACCTGGTAGTCATCGCCCCAACCGCCGTTGCTGCCTATCTCGAGCACGAGGATGTCACCCGTGTGCTCCTCGCCCGCCTCGGCCACCTCGGGGTCGAGGCGGCTGACGGTGATGGCGGCGTCGCCGACGTCGGGGTCACCGTCGGCGGCGTCGGCTATGTCGAGCGCCGTCCACGGAAGGGCGCCCTGCATGACGGCTATCTCCTCCGAGGTGGCGCCGGCGACGCCAAAGTTGTAGGTGTCGAGCCCCGTGAGCTGTGAGAGGACTTGGGGATACGACTGGTGGCTGGTGTCGTAGAGCTCCCCGTCGGCAAGCAAGACGAGCGCGTCGGCGCCTGCGTCCGCGCCAACGCCCTGGGTCATGCTGTCGCCCCAGCAGACGATCTCGCGCGTGTCGTCGCCAGTACCCGGATAGAAGCGCCCCTGGTAGACATCGGCATACGAGAGCTGAGCGCCAGCCTCGCCGTCCTGCATCCAGAGACCGTCACCCATGGGAAACCGACCGCAGCCGGCAAGCGGTGCCACGAGCACGGCAACAGCAAGAGCGATGCCGAGTCTCCTCACGAGCGCACCTCCCATTCGCACAACGGCCCAGACGACGCTTCTAGAAGGATAGCCGCACGCAGCGCGGCGTGGGCGGCAGATGCCCGCCAAAGATGCCGGACGACGCAGGAGGCGCCTCTCGGCGTCGCCCCTCCAGGCCATGCGGGTTGCCTGAAGGCGGAGGGACGACCCCAACGCCGACGCGCCGAGGGGCTCCGCGCGCTACCAGGACAGCAGTTCGTAGCCGTCCTCGGTAACCACCAGCTGGACCTCCCACTGCGCGGAGTCCGAGCCGTCAGCCGTCCGCACAATCCATCCGTTGTCCTTGTCGGTCGTGATGTCCGGCGCACCGGCGTTGACCATTGGTTCTATGGTAAAGCACATGCCGGGCACCAAGATGGGACCCGTGCCCCTCTCGGCAACAAAGCTCACAAAGGGATCCTCATGGAACTCGTGGCCAATGCCGTGGCCGCCGTACTCTGCGACCACGGTGAAACCGGCCTCGGCACACAGCTCGTTCACCGCCGCGCCAACGTCGCCCAGGTGACCCCAGGGGCGCACGGCGGCAAGCCCCGCCTCGACGGACTTCCGGCACGTCTCGACCAGGCGCCGACGCTCGCCCGACACCTCGCCAATGCAGAACATGCGGCTGGAGTCCGAGAAGTACCCGCCCTTGATGGTGGACATGTCCACGTTGATGATGTCACCCTCGGCGAGGACGTCCCTCTCGCTGGGGAAGCCGTGGCAGATAACATCGTTGATGGACGTACACACGCTGTAGGGATAGCCCTCGAAGTTGAGGTCGGCCGAAACCGCGTCGTGCGCGGAGAGGTACTCCTCGACCCAGCGGTTGATGTCCATGGTCGAGACTCCTACGGCGATGTGCTCGCCCACGTAGTCGAGAACCCCCATGTTAACGGCGGCCGAGGCCTTGATGCCCTCGATGTCCGCAGCGGTCTTGAGGAGCGAGCGGGGCAGGACCTCCTCGCCGCCGAGATGCAGGCGCTCCATGCGCTCGTCCGCCGGGCCGTGGCACTTCTTGTACTTGCGACCGCTCCCGCACCAGCAGGGGTCATTGCGTCCGGGAACGGGCAGCTTGTCAAACATCGTCTCTCCCATCGGGTCGAACTTGCTCATCGTACCAACGATACCCTCGTGGCGCGCCCCCGGCACCGGGATTAATAGTTAGCCTAATCTAACTACATGATGCGCCCGACCGCTCTCGCCACGCGCAGCGAGCCGCGCAGGCACCTCAGCACCCGCACGTGGTAACCTGCCATAACGTTATCACCAGCGAGAAGCCCTGCGCTTCCACACAGGAGGAACCATGGAACTCACCGGACGCCAGATTCGTCAGCTTCGCAGCATGGCCAACCGACTCGAGGCGACCATCGGCATCGGCAAGGCCGGGATCACGGATGCCGTCGTTCGCCAGACAGACTCTGCGCTCGAGGCAAACGAGCTTGTGAAATGCTCGGTCCAGGGCACCTCCGGCATGGACACCCGCGAAGCGGCCGTGGCGCTCGCCCGCCCCACCCATGCCGAGGTCGTCCAGGTGATCGGCCATAAGTTTGTGCTCTATCGCACCTCTCAGCGCGAGGACGTCGATCACATCCAGCTGGTGTAGAGGCGGTGTCGGACGGCACTCCGCCCTTAGAGGCCAGCCTTCTCCCAGGCCTTTGCCTCAGCTATAGCCGCACAGCGCATGCGCTCGCGCAGCAACGCCGAGCAGCGCGGTACCATGCGCACGCGCGATCGAATCTCGGTGCCGAGGGCATCGTGCGAACGCGGAGCTGTAAATAACGTGCAAAAGCCAGGATGTGAGCGTTATGTTCTCGCTGGGAAAGAACTTCCGGAACCCCAGGGCGGCGCAAGGTAGCCGTACGGAAAATAAATATCTTTGTTATTCAAGTTGGATCTTGGCGGGCGCGGCTAAGGTGGAGGCCGGGTCCCCTTGCAGAAGCCTTCCCTCCGGTTCAGTCCCACTCACTTCCGGACTTTTGCGCGTCTTTCTTCGCATTGCCCGTACAGCGGGGTCGGCCCGCCGCGCTGCCGGAGAATGCGAACGGTTGACGGGACTTAAACGGCGAGAATCCATGCTGGGGTGACGGCTCCACCGGTTTTGGACGGTTAGGGGCGGCCAAGCGTCCGAGAAATGCCTAAACGTCCGGAATCCGCGCCACAGGGGCCCTCGGTTTTCAGCCTCAGCGGGGCGAAGCCGAGAGGTGTCGCACCCCAGGCCAGGTCGCCCCCCGCTTGCGCACAGCACTCCGCAGGTCTCGGTGACACGCGCGCAGCCGATGGGGCCACCAGGCACAGGCGGCGGCTCGCCGCGCGGGGCAAGCGGCGACCGCGCGGCCGATGGCACCGAGCCCCGAAGCGCTGCGCCTCACGCCGCAAAGCGCTACGCATACCTGCGAGCGATGGAGAGGGCCAGCCCCACGTAGCTCTCGCCAAAGAGCACGCAGTGCAGGAGCACCGGCACCAGCTGGTGGATGCCAACGCGCTCGCGCCAGCCCCCAGCCAGCGGAGAGGCCTCGTTGTAGGCGTCCAGAAGGTCATCCAGGTACGCGCAGCCAAAGAGCTGGAGCATGGCGAGGTCAGTCTCGGCATGGCCGCCCGACGCCATGGGGTCGATAAGCGCGGCACCCGTAAGAGCGGCCCGGGAGCCCTCGGCAGCCCAGAGGAGGTTGCCGGCCCAGAGGTCACCGTGGATGCGCGAGCACCGGTGCCCCCGGCTGCGGACAAGCGTCGGCTCTGGGGAGTCGAAGTCGCCCGCCGCCATGCGGTCCGCCACGTGGGTGAGAAGCCGCGCCTCCGAGGCGTCTATCAGGCCGTCATTGCGAATGGTCCGCACGTGGGGCATCACGCGCCACGTGGCGCACGCAGCACCCCATCCCTCGGTGTCGCCAGGGGACGCAGGCGGGCCTGGCAACCACGGCCGTGAGCGAGCGGCCTATCACGTAGCCGGCACCATCCCAACCCGGGGGCGGACAGCCATACCATAAGGCTCCGGCCGAATGCGTTCGCGCGAGCGCGGCCCCGGCAAGACGCGCCTTCTCGCGCGTGGGAGTGCCCTCGTCGATGCGCTCCTCCAGCAGGAGATGGGCGTCCGCCCGCACGACTCGCGAGCACACAAGGCCGCCGTCCGCCTCGGCCTCGCCGAGCCAGCGCAGGACGGCCGCCTCTCCCGTGAGGTCTGCCCGCGGGTTATTGTCTCTCTTCTCGAAGGTCCCAGACATCGACGCCACCCCCATCGGGGCACTCTCAAACTTCACATCAAGAGTATCTTAGCGTTCGCGACGGTCGGGGAGGCTCTGTGGCGGGCTTGTCCGCGGCACCGTGCGACTGCGAGGAGATCGGCACGGCCTCGCGAACAGCCCCGGCAGGAGGCGCGGCGGCCGCACCCCCTGCCACCCGGTGCCCGCATCAGTCGGGAGCGCTGGCACCGGTACTCGCCCGCCCCACCACAGGCGAAGTCGCGGCCGCCGGGGCGCGAGGCGCCCCCGCGCCGCGACCAGGGTCCTCCCCTCAGGAAGTGCGACAGACGTTGGCCGGAAGACGTCCCCAGCGTCGCGGCCAGGGTCCCTGCGCAGGAGAGACTCCCAAAAAGACGTGCAGAAGTGAGGATGTGAGCGTTACTTTTCCTGGCGTGAGGCCTCCCCCTGGGGTGCGGGGCCGCAGGGCAGTGCTGCATAATAACGTTATTCCTGTTGAAGCTCTCCCGCATCGGCAGCGCCTTGGGATTCGGGCCCCCTGCGCTGCCCAAGTGCCTTCCGGCCCGCGCTCACATCCTAACTTCCGCGCGTCGTTTTGGTCACGGGCCGACATCCGCCTTGCCCGGAGCATGGGGCGCAGCCCGTGATCAAAGGCATCTCGTGCTTTCGCCGCTCCGGGGCACCTGCGTGTCGGGGCGATTTTTATCAATGGGGCCGATGAGGGCTGACACGACCGCACCGATAGTGGGCGCCCATGTCCAAATGCCCATCCGAAAGGCGAGAAGAACGCGGCATTCGGGCCCATGGGCGAGACGGACGCCGTCGACGGCCCGAGGAGAGGAGATTCCCTCGGGCCGAGGCATGCTCAAGCGCGCCCGGCAGCTCAGAAACGCCGCAGCGCACAACAACGGCGCACGGCAACTGCCTCCTGAACGGGCTTGCCTCCCACGAGAGGAAAACGGCGTCTATCCCAAAGTCCGCAAGTCGCTCGTCGAAGGCTGCGGGATGGGCCCGATGTCGTCGGCCAGATCGGGCCGGAGAGGGTCGCGATGGACGTAGCTGCCGCCTCCCCATGGGTGACTCCTCCGGCAAAGGTCTTCCCTCGCATCATGCCTACAGCCCGGGCCCAAGCTGACGGATCGCGTAACCGCCCTACAGCCCGGCGCGGAACCAGGAGACGGCAACCTGCGTGCGGTCCCGCATGCCCAGCTTTGTGAGGACCCTCGACACGGCGCGCTTCGCGCTGGCGGGCTGGATGACCAGGCGTTCGGCGATCTCGGCGTTTGAGAGGCCATCGGCTATGAGCGAGCAGATCTCCCGCTCGTGGCCGGTGAGCCGGCGAAAGGCGCGGCGCAGGCGCTCGCGCTCCGACCCGGGAACGACCTTTGGGACGTTGCGCTCAATGACTGCCCGGGTAACGCGCGGCGTAAGGACGGCGTCGCCCTCCGCGATGGCGTGGACCGCGTCAACAAGTTCGCGGGAGCGGACGTCCTTGAGGAGGAACCCGGAGGCACCCGCTTCGAGTCCGCCGAAGGCGTAGTCGTCCTCGTCATAGGTGGTGAGGATGAGAACGCGCACCTCCGGGTGACGCTCGCAGATGAGGGCACAGGCGTCGATACCATCCATGACGGGCATCCGCACGTCCATGAGCACGACGTCGGGAAGGGGCCGCTCCGCCCTCGTCGCGCGGTCCACGGCGTCCACCGCCTGCCGCCCGTCAGCCGCCTGGCCCCAGAGGCGCAGCGTCGGGTCGCGTCGGAGCATGAGGGCAAATCCCAGGCGGGTCTCCGCCTGGTCGTCAACGATCATCACGCTAACTAGGCCAGTCATGCGCTCTGCCCTCCCTTGGTGCCCGCAGTCATTCCCCTGCACGGAACATCCGCCCGAACCTCCCAGCCGCCATCAGGGGACGGCCCCGCATCAAGCCTGCCGCCAACGGCCTCGAGGCGCCCTCGCAAGCGCGCAAGGCCCGTGCCTGTCGCGTCACCCTTTGCTGCCAAGACTCCGTCGTCGCGCACGATAACCGCACAAGACCCGTCGTCGGCATGGTCCCACGCAACCGTGATGCGATGCGCCTGGCGCGCGTGGCGCAGGGCGTTTGTTACCGCCTCTCGCGTCACGGAGAATACCAGGTCAGCCTGCTCGTGGTCGTGCAGCCGAGTGCCGGTCTCCGTAAACGCAACCGCCAGGCCAGTCGAGCGAGCGCACTCGAGCACGGGGCGGGCGTCGTCCCACGAGCGAGCCTCCCCAAGCACGGAAACGGTACCATCCCCGTGGAGGGCGGAGAGCTGCCGAACAGCGCGGCGCGTGTCGGCAAGCCCCTCGCGCGCAAGCCTATTGATACTCTCCACGGCCTCGCTCAGCGAATCGTCACCGGTGGTCCCCATAAGCCCCTCGGTAAGCGCAATAATGGCCGTGAGGTCGTGGCCAACCGAATCGTGCAGCTCGCCAGCGATGCGGCTGCGCACCTCGGCCTCATCGCGCTCGCGGGTCACCCTCTCGCGCGCCGATCGCTCCTCTTCAAGCTCGCGGGCCGTCTGACGCCTGGTCCACAGCGCGCGGGACACGAGCGCGCCTGCGACCACAGCCAGGACCCACTCAAGGTGTACGAGGGCAAGGGTCTCCTCTCCGGCAAGGTAGACGGGTGCCCAGAACGCGGCAAGCATGGCGATGACGGCCGCTGCCGCCTGGATAAGACTCGCGCGTGCGACCACGCCGTACAGAAGGACGAGAAGCGGTACACCTGTATAGGCCCCCTGGTCGATGTACGCGCACGCCGCCGCGCAGGCACAGGCAACCAGCAGCGCACCCAGGGGATGGCGCCTCCGGAAAAAGACACATGCGAGAATCGCAGCGACGCACCCTATGAGCGGCCACACCAACGTGGGATCGTAGTCGTCAGGCAGGAGGGAGACGTACCTGGTAAGAAAGACCGCCTCGTAGACCACGCAGGCCACGGGCGCGACAAGCGCCAACTCCCCCAGGTCCGCCCGGCGGCCAATCGCGCGAGAGAGGGAGAGGCGTACAGAATCGAGCTTGTCTCCCATGGCCATCACCTCCGTTTCGCTCCCATTCTCCCACGCCCCCTCCAGATGGCGAGGCGCGCATGTCATTCGAGAGGTTCGCTGCCACCCTGAGGCAGGCCGGGCGATGCCCGATCCCAGCTCAGGAAGACCTGGCTTGCCGGCTCGGAAGCACCGTCTCTGCGATCTCCCATCCTTTTTCTGTGATCACATCGTAGCCACGATGTCCCGACGCGCCAGCCATCGGCACGACCACGCGATGGCGAGCAAGGAGTACGCCACCGAGAGAACCACAATCTGGGCAATGCCGGCAGCGGATAGGTCGACGAGTTCATTCGAGTTCATGCCGGTCTGTAGCAGGGAGTAGGGCCAGACGTTGCCCAGGCCGACGACGGTAGCGATGAGGCCCGACACGCCACCGGCAAGCGCAATGCCCACCGGCACGGCAAAGTTTCGCACGACCATTGAGATGCCGAGCTGAATCGCCACAACTGCAAGGGAGCCCAGAGCGCCAAGCGTGACATACCCCGTAACCTGCGCCACCGGAAAAGCCCCAGGCACGCCGAGCACGACGCCGCTGCCAACGTAGAACACCAGGATCGACGCGAAGGCAGCAAACGACATCAGCGCGCCCACGCAGAACTTGGCGATTACAAGGTCGCGGATTGGAACCGGCTGGACCATGAGCTCATTCCAGTTTGAGCCCTGGTGCTCTTGGCGCCAGAGAAACGAGCACCCTGCACCGAGAAGCGCCGGGAGAAAGAAGTAGCAAACAAAGAGCGTCTGCTGGGTCCATAGGCTGGTCCAGCCGGGCGTGATGACCCCTAGGTTCGCCTGGTAGTTGGCGCAGCCGATGATGGACGAGATGCCGGGCAGCGCCACAAACACAATCCAGATTGGGTCGCGGCGAAGCTTGACCAGCTCCGCCCGGACGCAGGAGGCAAGCATGCTAGAGCTCCTTTCTCGCGAAGGCGCGCAGTGAGAGCGCGAACGCAGTGACGGTGAGAAAGACGATGGTGGCAAGGTGGCCCACAGGCCAGGCGATGCTGCTCCAGGCCATGGCCCCCGTGGCAGCGTCGTAGGACATGCGCACGGTGGACATGAGCCCAAAGTAGGAGCTTGGCACAAGAGCCGAGACGGCCGGCGGCAAGTACATCGAGAAGAGACCCAAAAACGACAGCACGACGCCCAGGACGAGTGGCACGAACTGGTTGGCTATGAAGAGGCACAGACACTCGATGACCGTCGCTACAAAAAGACACACGGAAAGCGTCGAGACCCAGAGCACAAAGCACTCCCCTGCCGGGACCGGCTGGAATCCGAGCCCAACGCCAATGACACAGGCCAGCCCCACCTCGGCTGTCACCACGGTTGCGAGCACGAGGGCGCAGGTGAGCCACTTCGCGCAGAAGAGATCCTCGGCCCGCTCCATGGTAAGGAGCAGCTTCCACGTGTTCGCACGGTTCTCGACATCGCAGACGGTCGAGGCAACAACGGTGGACAGCAGCGGAAGAAAGATCGCGTTGACCGTGGGCAAGCTGTAAAGCAGCACGCGGTAGTCGGCCGTGAGCTCGGCCTGGCGCGACGACTGAACCCCAAACCACATGAGGAGCGCGCCGAGCATGGCAGCGCAGATGAGCCAGAGGTGCTTACGCCGGCCCTTCCTCAGCTCGAGGAGAACCTGGCGGGCCATGCCCGGCCGCGGCGCATCGCTCAGCACGTTGTGGGGCACGTTCTTCTCGCCCGTCATAGCGTCTCCTCCATCCCGGTGAGCGCAAGGAAGATGTCCTCGAGCGAGTCCTCGTGCTCCTCCATGCGCACGACACCTATACCGCGCTCGGCAAGGTACAGGCTCATCCGCGCTGCCCCCGCATCGTCAACTGCACCAACTCGCAGGTAGGAAGCATTATCCGAGTCGATCTGCGCGCCGAGCACAAGCTCGCACGCGCGTGAGTTGTCCGTGGTGCGCAAGCTAATCCAGCGGCGACCTCGCGCGTGGAGGTCTGCGAGCGGCCCCTGCCACACCATGTGCCCCTTGTTGATGATCCCGATGTGGTCAGCCATCTGGTCAACTTCGGAGAGCAGGTGGCTGGAGACAACAACCGTCATGTTGAACATGCGTGGAAGGCCTTTGATAAGAGCGCGAATTTCGTGGATGCCCGAGGGATCGAGGCCGTTGGTTGGCTCGTCAAGCAGGAGCAGGGGCGGCTTACCCATGAGCGCGGCGGCAATGCCAAGGCGCTGCTTCATGCCCAGAGAGAAGTTCCCGACACGCTTGCGTCTAAGCGAGGGGTCGTCAAGACGGACAATACCCAGGACCTCGTCAATCTCGGACGTGGGGAGACCCCGCAGCTGCCGCACGATCTCGAGGTTCTCGCGCGCCGTGAGATGCGGGTAGCAGCTCGGACTCTCGATGAGCGATCCCACGCGGCGCAGGACATCCAGGCGGTTGGCCGGCGTGAGGGGATTGCCCAGGACCGCAGCCGAGCCCTCCGTAGGATGCACAAGTCCGAGGAGCATCTTCATCGTGGTCGACTTGCCGGCGCCGTTAGGGCCCAGGAAGCCGTAGACCGCGTGTTCGGGCACGACAAGGCTCACTCGGTCGACCACGCAGGCGTCACCGTAGCGCTTGGTGAGCCCCGTCGTGGTCACCGCCATACGCGCTGCACAAGGCCCCGTCGAGGCCTGCGCGGCAGTCCTCCCAAATCCACCTCTCTCTCGGTGGGACTCGGACGCAATGCCCTGCCGCTCGGCGGGGCACCTGACACTGTCAACCATTAGGCTCTCCTTTCGGATCGGTTGTTGGTACGCCGCCATTCTGCCTGCGGCAAGAAGCCCGACCGGACACGCGAAAGGGATTGGCATCTCAGGGTGACAGCGATGTGCGGGCTAGCTGGCCCATCACGCGTCAGGAACCTATCCTCCAGCCCTCGGCTCGACTCCTGATCTCGACGAAGCGCCGATAGGTTCCCTCCTGGGCGAGGAGTTCTGTGTGAGTGCCGCACTGCGCAACCCTGCCCCCGTCGATGACAAGGATTTGGTCGGCGTGTTCTATCGTCGCGAGCCGGTGAGCTATGACGATCACGGTCTTCCCGCGAATAAGCTCCGAAAGCGCCTCCTGGATAAGAGACTCGTTCTCTGGATCTATGCTCGCAGTCGCCTCGTCGAGGATAACGATGGGGGCGTCCTTGAGGAGCGCGCGTGCGATGGAGATGCGCTGCTTCTGACCACCCGAAAGGGAGCCTCCGCCCTCTCCAACCATGGTCTGGTAGCCCTCCGGAAGATCCGATGCAAACTCGTCGACCCTGGCGCGGCGAGCGGCCTCCTCGACCTCCTCGGGAGTCGCCCCCGGCTTCCCAAACCTGATGTTGTTCTCGATGCTGTCGTTGAAAAGGTAGACGCTCTGAAACACCGCCGAGAAGTTTCGAAGCAGGCTGTCGCACGTCAGTTCTCGAACATCATGTCCCCCGACAAGGACTGCCCCCTCGTCAACATCCCAAAACCTCATTATGAGATTTGCGATGGTCGTCTTCCCCGATCCGGACGGGCCGACGATGGCGCAGGTCGTGCCCTCAGGAATAAAAAACGAGACGCCATCTAGTACGCGCTTGCCGCCGCCGCGGCCGTACGAGAAGGCAACGTCACGCAACTCCACGTCATGGCGGTCAAGGGTCAGGTCCTTCCCGTCCGCATCAATGAAGGGAGTCGCTTCGATCTCCTCTATGCGGTCGAGGACATCGTTGAGGTCCCCGAGCATGTGGGCGGAATCGTTGACGCGCTCGATGCCGGAGAAGATGGTAAACGAGAATGCACAAAGCGCGAGCAGCGTCCACAAGTCGAGCCTGCCCGCGGTGAACCCCCACGCGGCGGCGGCAACCACCCCAACGCTCGCGAGCTTTAGCGCGACAAGATGGACCACGTTTTTCGGCGTAAAACCAAACTCGATGGCAATGCGCACGTCCTTGAGTCTCCTGACAGAAGAGAGGATCGGATCCATCGCCGCCCCCTCGCGTCCGTATGATTTTGCTGTCCCAAGGCCGCGCACGTAGTCGACGATGTCCCCAGCTAGGGCCTCGGTTTGCTTGTGTGCCATGGGGGTCAGGCGAGCAGAAGCCCTGTTCATTGCGGTGAGCGCAAGAGAGGATACGGCGGTTCCGGCGAGCGCGGCAAGCCCGGCGAGCGGCTCCATTGCGCATAGAAACACGACAATTGCTGCGAGGTTGACATAGCCGTTGATGACAGCGTCGACCATCTTCATGCCTTGAAGCTCAAGTCCGGCGAGCTCGGTCGTGGCGGTAGCAAGAATATCCCCGGTCTTTACCTCTGAGAAGTAGCCGAGCGGCACGCGCTTCAGGATGTTCCCGATCTTGATGCGGTCCTCGGGCGCCACCTCATAGCCGATGGACTCCTGCAGCCGGTTCTTCCCGTAGGTAAAGACAAACCTCAAGGCAATGCACGCCGCGAGCACCACGACGGACAACCACACCCACGAGGGATCAAGGGCCAAGACGCCACGTGCGTCGGCAGCAACCTGGGCGAGCAGCCATGCGGCAAACATGGTCGGAGCCGCCGTCGCCCAGGTCATGAAAACCGAGCAGACGCAGCCCGCAAGCAGTCTCCCCTTATACGGGCCGGTCCAACGGACAATCCTGATAAGCGCCCTAATCATCGATCCCGCCCCCTTTGCTTCCGGTTCCCGCCGCCCATGCGCGCGCACCGATGTGAGCCCTCCACATACGGGCGTAGAGCGGGCATTGCGCGAGAAGTTCATCATGCTTGCCCTGTGCGACAACACGCCCACCATCAATCACCGCGATGTTGTCGGCAGCCGTTATTGTCGAGAGCCGATGGGCAATCACCACGAGCGTCTTGCCTGCTGAGAGGCGGGAGATGGAGCGCTGTATCTTGTCTTCGTTTTCCGGGTCGGTAAACGCGGTTGCCTCATCCAGCAGCACGATAGGGGCGTCCTTCAGAATCGCCCGTGCAATGGAGATGCGCTGGCGCTCACCGCCGGAAAGTTCTCCTCCGGCCTCGCCGACAGGAGTGTCGTATCCCTTTGGAAGGCGCAGGACGAACTCATCGCAGCTTGCCGCACGAGCAGCCGCAATAACCTCCTCGTCCGTGGCACCCGGCTTCCCGAGGCGGATGTTGTCGCGAATAGTCGTGTCAAAGAGGTAGTTGTCCTGCGAGACAAAACTGACAAGCTCTGACAGCTGGCCAAGAGGCATCGCACGCACATCGACCCCTCCTATCGACACGGATCCAGAGCAGACGTCCCAGTGCCGAGCGATGAGCCGCGCGAGCGTAGATTTTCCGGATCCGGATGGCCCGACCAACGCCGTGAAGGAACCCTCCGGCACCTCAAGCGACACGCCGTGGATAACCTCTTCCCCCGCCTCGTAGGCAAATCGGACGTCGTCAAAGCTCACCGAGGACCCGACCACCCGAGCGCGAGAGGAGGGCTCGGCAAGCTCCGGGAGGTCCAGGAACTCTCGGGTGTCTGCCACTGCGTATTCCATCGACTTCATCTCGTTAACGAAAGCGGTGAAGCGCATGATGGGGTCGACAATCGCGAGCGCCAGAATCACGCACATAGCAAGCGCGTCGGGCGTCAGCTCTCCGATAAGGTACAGGGCAAGTCCCGTCGGGAGGACCCCCAAGAGCGTCGTCGGCATTATGCTCGCCATAAGGTTCATGCCAACCCACGTGGACTTGAACCAGTCCATCGTGTACTCCTTGAACGAGCGCACGGCATCCGCGTACTTCTCGTAGGAGTCGGTCGCTTGGTTGAACGCCTTGACGACTTGAATCCCCTCGATGTACTCGACAATCACGCTGTTCACATGGTTGCTCTCCGCCATGTACGCAGCGTAGCGGGCGTTGTACTCCTTGAGGCTCGGAGCAAATACGAGCAGGCCAAGGGGGACACACGCGAGGGCGGCAATGGCGATTCTCCAGTCTATTGCGACAAGCCACGCCGCAAGTCCTACGACAAGGAGAAGAGACCCAGTAAGCTCGGGAATCACGTGAGCGAGCGGCACCTCGATGCCCTCAATTCGGTCGAGAAACACGTTCTTTACGGCACCGATGCTCTTCCCCTGCACCGTTCCGAGAGAGGCCCTCATGAGCTTGGAGATGAAATCGCGCCTGAGGATCTCCAGGATGGTATAGGCGGAGATGTGGGAGAGCAGCGTCGACGCACCAAAGAGCAACTTACTCGCGACGTACGCCCCCGCGGAAAGGCAGAGCCACGGGGTGGCGACGCTCCACGTCAGCTCCCCCTTTATCCCAAGCGCCATGATGCGGTAGACGGCGTAGAACGGGACAAAGCCCGCCCCCACGCTCATAATCGACAACCCCAGCGAAAGCAGCATCTTGACCCGGCATCTGCTGGAATAAGACAGCAACGTCGCAAACCACGACCTACTCCCTGCCGCCGCCTCGCCAAGGACTTTCTGCCCAGCCATGACCCCGCTCCTTCGCGCGCCCTGATAGGCGTCTCAAAAGTTATCTAAGCCTTATTATCTGAACGGCCGTTGGGCGTTCATCCCCATATGGACAGGACCGCCCCTTCTGGACGTCCGGCGCAAACGCTATTTTGTCCGGCGATACTCCGCAGGCGGGATGCCCCAGGCTGCTTTGAACGCAGCGGAGAACTTCGATGGGCTCTCGTAGCCAACTGCGCCCCCGACGTCTGAAACTCGCATGGACGTTTCCCTGAGTAGCTGGGCGGCATGCTCCATACGCACGCGCCGCACGTACGCGGCGGGAGACGAGCCGTAGACGCCCTTGAAGCACACCTTGAACGTCGTGAGGGGCATACATGCAAAGCTGGCCGCCTCCTCGACAGTGACCGTCCTCGAGAGGTCGCACAGCATCAGATCGCGAGCCGCCTTTACCCGTTCGACCTGCGAACGGGGATAGTAAGAACCTCTTTCGATGGGCAGGGGGTCGAAGGAGTGCAGGAAGAGCAGGAGCTCGAGCGCCTTAATCTGGCAGTAGCTCCTCCTCACCTTCTGAGGGACGAGATAGAGCTTAGAGAGTATACGAGCCGCGTCATCACAGCCGTGCAGGAGCAGGGGCCTCTCTCCGTCGCAGTACCGCTCGCGTAGCTTACGAAGGCTCACCGGGAATCCCCCGAGGGCACGATCAACCGCCTGCTGCGCCCGATTCACCTCATAGGTAACCGTGACTCCGCAGTAGCGACCGGTCGGCAGCACGAACTCTCCCAAATGGTTAGATCGGTCGTCGATCTTCAGATCGCCCTCGACAACATAGGAGTAGGTGCCCCCAGGCATGGGCTGCTCCAACCTGCCCTCTCGACACCAGTCGACGCAGAGCAGCTCCGACGTTGTGCTAAACCCCGAGACACACCGCTCCATTGTAAAGTTGTTGTAGGTAACCATAACGCCAGGAAAAGGCTCGATCATCGACATCGACCCCGTTCCCGTCTCCGTCTCGATCTCGAGCACGCCTAGCTCACCATCAACGTCGAGATGGACCCTACCATCCACGGCATCCCCGAGGAAGTCGCCTAAGGCATGGGCTGACATCGACCCATCGTCATGAAAGATGTTTGCGGCAAGCCCCATGCGCACCCCCTGCATGACAGCCCCGCTCCGGCCACCGTAGCTCGATCGCCCAGTCGCAGCAAAGGTTCAGGAACTCTCGATCGTGTGTGACAAGCACCACGCAAACACCCTTGTCGGCTAGCCCCCTAACAAGCCGTGCGACCTCAGTCATGTGGTCGAGGTCAAGTCCGCTTGTGGGCTCATCAAGAAGTATGAGCCGCCTCTCTGCGAGTAGAGAACAGGCGACCGCAAGCCTTTGCTTCTGCCCTCCGGAGAGCGCCATTGGATGCACGCCCCGCTTGTCCTCAAGGCCAAGCGACGAAAGAGCCGAACAAATGCGTCGCTCAGTCTCGTCGTCAGCCTTACCGCCCACGGCGAGAAGGCACTCGTTCCACACGCTGTCGCTGAACAGCTGATGGTTGACGTCCTGCATCACAAGGGAGGCCATCCTCCTTCTGTCGCGCGCGGTCATGCGAACCCCGCCGACAATCACCTCTCCCGTTTCCTTTGTTTCAATGCCAGCTATCCCCCTGAGAAGCGTAGACTTGCCGATCCCGTTCTCCCCCAGCACACCCAGCACACCGCCCGGTGGGACCGAGACGCTTGTGGGCGCAAAGACAGGAGTCCCGTTCCGAAGGACGGCGTAGTCCGTCAGCTCAAGGTAGGGCCTGGCTTCTCGGCCCGGCGTTGGGATGGTGACGCAGAGCGCAGCGTCCGCATCGACCGCGCGTAGGCCCAAGTCGTTTCTCTCCGCTACAGTAAGCCCCGCAAGCTCTTCGGGCGAAAACTCCCTCATCACACGACCCTTTTCTATGAGGATCGCCCTGTCCACGAGATCTGTGGCAAAGTAGAGGCGGTGCTCCGCAATTATGACGGTCCGCCCCTCGGAGAGGACCGCGGAGATCTGGTCATGCAGCATACTGACGGCACCCGCGTCGAGATTTGCCGTCGGCTCGTCAAGAACATACACGTCGGGGTGGGCGACATCCACGGATGCGAACACGAGACTCTGCTTCTCCCCTCCGCTCATCTCCGTGACCCTCTTGTCGAGCAGGTGCCGTGCCCCAAGGGCATCAACCGTGCGCTCTATCCGCGACTCTATCTCCTCGACTGGCATGCCCCTCACTTCGAGGCCAAAGGCAAGCTCGTCGTTGGACGTAAGATTGAAGAACTGGCTCTTGGGGTTCTGAAACACGCTTCCCACCCGCTCCGCCAGCTCGTACATCTCGCAAGAAGACGGGTTTAGCCCACAGACCTCCACCCTGCCCGTTAGCTCTACGCCAGGCTCAAAAGACGGGATAAGCCCGTTGATGCACTTTGTGATGGTCGTCTTTCCTGACCCAGACCTGCCGATGAGCATCACGCATTCGCCTTGGCGAACCGTCATGTTAACCCCGTCAAGAATTTTCTCGCCACCGTTTAAGGTGCAGGTCACGTCTGCAAGTGACACGGCAACCTTGGCGTCACGAAGGTCCCTCCTCGTCATGCGGCACCTCCCCATGCAATGACGACAAGAGCTGATAGAGCCGCCGATGCAAGGACTGCGTAGTCGGTGAGTCCCAGAGAGAGCCGCTCGGTGTCTGTGGACGGCGCAGGGTTCTCGATGCCGCGACACGTTGCCGCTCGAGACAGCTCCTCGGCGGTGGAGGTGGCAGACATCACGAGGGGAACAACAAAGCACTCCAGTCTGCTCTCCACGGGAATATCCCGCAGGACCATGGCGTCACGGATGTGTGATGCTTCCTCTGCGAGCGTAGGAAAGTAACGCATGGTCACCGTTAGTGGGATGAGAACCTCCTGAGGGACACGCAGCTTGCCGAGGGCGGTGGTGATGCGATGCACGGAATTGTCCGATACGAGGAGCGTCCCCACCATAAGGCACAGGTAGATCTTCCTGCAAAAGGTAAAGCTGATGGTAAACATGGTCGCGGCAACACCGCCGATGCTCGGGAAGAGGACGTTCAGCGCCACCCACAGCGCGGCGTAGAAGGCGGCAAAGCCGAGCGCCATACGCATGTACCCACACAGAACCTGTAGCGCGGCAACTGCGAGGACCAAAGCGAGTTCTATCTCGAAGCTCTTCCCCACGAATGCGACCGCCGACGTCGCAGCAAGCACGCCCATGAGCGTGCGAGGGTCAAGGTCAATGAGACCCCGGCGTCGCCGAACGCCAAGAATCCGACTGCGGGCGCCAATGCGAGGCACAGGTGCGACCATCAGGCGAGCCCCGCCTTCTCGAAGTGCTTCTTGAACATGCCGCGCGCAATCCAGGCGCCGACAAGCCCCGCGACAAAGGTCGACACGAGCATCGCAACGAGCATGGCAGGGCTCGCAGCGGTTTCAAGAGTCGCAAGGTAGTCGGCGCCCATGCCAGATTCGGCGATTTGGGACACAAATGAGTCGTGGAACAACCAGAACGGAAGCGGACTCCCACACATACCAAACCCGAAGACGGCATAGGCAACCGCGTTACCAGCAAAGCTCTTGTAGCGCGTCGCAGCCCTGATTATCTCGGCTACGAGGCAGGAGGCGAGCATGAGCCCCAAAATCAGCGGAGTGAACATTCCGGTGCTGAAATAGAGGATTGAGGGCACCATGCCGATGATGAGCACCGTCCCAAACTTGGGAACCTTTGCACAGGCGAGCATAAACGGGATGCCTGCGAAGAGGGCGTCGAGCGCAGGCATGAACACCCAGAGGTAGGGATGAAGACCCGCGATCAGCATGAACAGAAAGTTCACGACGGCATAGAGGGCGGTGAAGATACCGATGGTGATGAGATCGCGGCCCTTGAGGACGCGAGACGAAGAAGGGTTGCCAGACACGTCGCACTCCTTTGTTAGATTAGGTTTACTCTTTGAGAGTATGGTTTCGCATCCCCAGGATGGCTAGCCCGTTTGGTCAAGGCTGCCCCTAACGGACAAGCAAGTTCAGCGAATTCCATCCCTTCGGCTTCGCCTCTATCCCCTGCCCGCCCGGCGCGCGCCTTGGCCGATACCGGCAAGCTATGGTGTGGTCGGGATCTCCTGTAGGCGTGGCAAGTCAGACTTCTACAGGGCCGAACCTAACCCACGATGCCTCCCGAGGACCCTGTTTTACGAAGCGAGGTCCCGATCACCTCTGCGCCCAGGAAAGCTCAGGTTCACCGTAAACAGATCGGCATCGACGGCAAGCGTGAGCCTGCCGTTTTGCAACTCCATCAGGCTTTGCGCAATCGAGAGCCCCAAGCCCGAGCCTTCCGTAGTGCGCGAGGCGTCACCACGGACAAAGCGCTCAAGCAACTCGTCCGCACTGATGTTAAGGGCCGCCGCCGAGGTGTTCTTGCAGCTCATCTCAATCGTGCCGTCGCCGCATGCGCGCGCGGTAAAATACGCTCGCGTGCCCGGCAACCCATACTTCACCACGTTGCCCAAAATGTTGTCAAAGACGCGCCCCATCTGTCTGCTGTCGGCATTGATCATCAAGGGCTCATCGGGCGTCTCGCACACGAGCGCTATGTCTCTTTCTGCCAGGCGCTCGGACCACTCGCCCGCCGCCTGCGAGACCAAGACGGCGGCATCCAGCGGCATGAGGTGTACGGCAATATTGCCGGTCTGCGCCTTGGATGCCTCTATCAAATCCTCGATGAGCTTCCGCAGGCGCTGGGACTGTCGCTCCAGCACATCTGCGCATTCGCTCAGCTTATCCTCATCGCGACTTCCGGGGGAGGTTGAAAGCTCGGTCGAGAGCAGATCGGCGTAGTTGATCACCGATGTCAGAGGGGTCTTAAGGTCGTGGCTAACATTGGCTATCAACTCGGTGCGCAAGCGATCGGCACGCAGCTTTTCCTGCTCCGCAATAAGGCTCTTGCGCAGTGCCTCAGAACGCTCGTCTGCCGCGACCGCGCTGGCGTGTGCAAGCCTGTTGACGTTCTGCGCAATCTCGCGCAAGTCTCCTCGCATGGGACCCTCGTCAAGCTGGGCTGACGTATCGCCTTCGGCAAGTCGTTTAATTGTGACGCCAATCTCTTGAATTTGAGCTTGGCGCTCACCGAGCACCACAAAGCCATAAGAGCCCAGCCCCAAGACCACAAGCAGCAATGCAGGGTTAAAGCCATAGCTAAAGAAGAGCGCGGCAAGCACGCCAAGATACGCGAGTGCCCAGCGCCACAGGTGCAGCCACGCGCGCTTGATGTCCTCGCCCATCTCCCAGTGCCTGGCGACAAGCAGCATACCAGCCACCAGCATGATGTCCAAGCCGAGCGCAAGAGAGTAGTCCGGCCGCGTAGTCGTCACCCATGCCCCCTGTGAGGCATAGCGCCAGAGCGAGTGCAGCTCGACCACGAGCAGCGCGAAGCTGGCGCACGACAGGATGCACATGAGCCACACCCAGATTGCTCCCGCGTGCTCGTTGGAAACCCACTGATTGTTGCGCCTCATCGGCTGCCCACCATCTTGTATCCACGGCCCCATACTACCACCAGGTAACGGGGGTCGGCGGGGTTGATCTCTATCTTCTCTCGCAGGTGACGCACATGAACCGCCACGGTGCTTACGTTTCCATAGGCAGGCTCGCCCCATACGGCTTCGTAGATTTCGGCGGGGCTGTAGACCCTGCCTGGGTGCTTCATCAAAAGATGGCAGATGTCGTATTCCTTGGGCGTGAGCGCCACTGCCTCGCCATCAACGCTGACCGTCTTGGCGGCATCATCAAGTTCGATGCCGCCGAGGACCAGACTGTCTGTCGAGGCGGCACCCTCCTCCCCTGCCTCCGCAGCGCCTAAGCGCCGGTAGCGACGCAACGCGCTTCGCACCCGCGCCAGAAGCTCTGCCGGCACAAAGGGCTTGGTGACGTAGTCGTCGGCACCCAGGTCCAGACCCAAGACCTTGTCGGTGTCCTCGCCTTTTGCCGTGAGCATAATCACGGGCACGTTGCTCATCTTGCGGATTTCCACCAGCGCCGCCGAGCCGTCCATCACGGGCATCATGACGTCGAGCAGCACCAGATCGACGGGAGTGCCGCCTTCAATTCCCTGCTTAACAGCCTCCACGGCTTGCTGACCATTGTAGGCAGAGAGTAGCTCGTAGCTGGGGTTGTCCAAGTAGATCTTGAGCGCACGCACAATGTCGTGGTCGTCATCTACAACTAAAATGCGATACATCCGCACTCTCCCTAGCCCTTACGCAGAACCCACAGATCTTTGATCTGCCCCGCAAGCTGGTCGTAACTCCATAGCTTATCGGAACGCTCGCGACTGTTCGGGTCACGAATCACAATGCCCCGGTCACTCCATCCGGCAAGGATGATGAAGTGTCCGGTCCGCGTAAAGTCCCCGGGACCCATGATGCAGATGATGGGGTTGCCGGCTTCGAGGTTTGCCTTGACGCGCTCCTTATCCAAGGGGATTTCCGTCACGTCAAGGCCAAGCTCGCTTCCGCCTTGGGAGATGAGCGTCCATAGGCTCCCCTCGCAGTCCACCGCATAGCCCCGATCGCTGGCGAACTGCGCCATTGCCAGCGGCGACATCGAGGTGTCCCCCGTAAGGTAGATGTAGACCATCGAAAGGCAGCTTGGCCCACAGCCCGAAACGGCAAAGTGCTGGCCTGCGTACATGCTGTATCCCCAGCGCTCGTCAAATTGCAGCAGCAGCGGAACCGTTTGGGCGTGGGCAAGCTCCGAAAGTTCGATGGGTGGCTGGTCGTCGTGGTGCTCGTCGTAATCGAGGACAAACTGGCGCGCTTCGGGATTGCGGTCAAAGAGTTGCACCAGCTCTTCAGGCGTAGTTGATGAGGGGCGCTGCCCTTGCGAGACAGACAGCCATGCGTAAAGGATGCCAGCCGCGAGCAGGGCTGCGATAACGAGCGCACACAGGATTCCCAGCCGTCTTCGACGGCGCAGGTGGCCGCGACGGCGCTGTTGGTAGGAGCGTCGGGCGAGCATGTCGTGGCGGCTGTAGCGAGCGGTGCTGCCGCCATGTGCTGCGCTGGCATAGGGTGCCGCGTGTCTTTGAGGGAGTGCCACGTCCACCGCCTTCTCTTGGCTGTACGTGGGCACATTGTCTTCGACGCACCTTAAGGAACCCGAAGCAAAACCCGAAAGACATTCTTAAATGTGTGGCAAGGAACAGTC
Source organism: Coriobacteriaceae bacterium (assembly GCA_004557505.1). Taxonomy (GTDB): domain Bacteria; phylum Actinomycetota; class Coriobacteriia; order Coriobacteriales; family Atopobiaceae; genus Tractidigestivibacter. The sequence goes on from SFGZ01000005.1 coordinate 116,369, forward strand.
CTTTTGTCTCACTCGATGCGAGAGGCCCGCCCGTACTACCCATGCCGAGGCAGAAGGACAGCCCTTTTGTCTTCCCTGAACCGCGTGGGGGTGCAGCCCTTTTCCCTCCGAAAGGCCTCTGTGAATGCGCCCGGCTTGGCATAGCCCACCTCTCTGCCAACCTCAGCTATTGTGAAGTCGATCTCGGCAAGCAGGCGTGATGCCTCCTCCATGCGTTCGCGCGTGACATAGCGTGATGGCGACAGCCCCGTCGCTGTTTTGAAGAGGCTTTTCAGCTTCGTTTGCCCCATATAGAGCTTGCCTGCCAGGCGGGAGCAGGATAGCTCCTCTCCGAGGTTGGAGGCGATGTACCCGCAGATGAAGTCGATGGCCTCGCGGTCTTCGCGGGTCAGGCGTTTGCCGTGGCGCTTTTTGGGATAGAGCGGCGAGTGCTGCATGACCGTGGCAACGACTTCCGAGATCACTCCCTCGTAGAAAAGCTCCGCCGCGATTCCCGCACCCCTGTAGCTTCGGGCCTTCCTAAGCAGGTTGGTGAGATCCGGCATGTCGTGCCTTCCGTCAACTTCCAAGAAGGCCCTTCTCATGTCCTCGATATTTCCAAACCTTCCCTGTAGATACGTGCGGTAATAATCGGGGGAGAAGGTGATGGACGTACCTCTAGCCGACGCGCCGTTGGAGATGTGCGCTTCCCACTCCCCACCCTCTCCTCCCAGATATATCGATATCGCCCTGGCGCTCAGCGGGGCTCCCTGATTCTGCGTCATCCCTTCGACCTCGTCGTAGAACGCAATGCTGAGATGCTCGACGCATCGATACCGCAGAACCAGGCTCTTCGTGAATTTCATCCTGAAAGAGTTGATTGCGAAGAGGTTCTTGCGAAAGTAAGTCCAGTACTCACCCTCGCCAAACTCGTTCTCGAAGGTCCGCAAGACGCCATCCGGCCCGTATGCATGCGCCTTTGAGGAGTGCGAGAACTCCCATTTTTGAAATGCAGCACTGTAGAGGTCTTCTTCCAAGCTCTTCATCTGCCTGCCCCCAGAGGTCTCCTTCCGTGTTTGGGCACCGTCTTTCCGCGTTGGGTCGCATGTGCGCCGATCCCGTGCCCCTGAACTCCTTCCCTAGTCATTATGAATAAAAGTATCGCATGGCTAACAATTATGTAAGCGGAAAGGAACGGTGAACCGTATGGGAGGGGTAACCCCCAAAGACCAAGGCGCGCGCCCGAGTGCATTCGCGAAGCTATTCTACTTCATGCGTCCCGACAAGGGGAAGATGGTCCTATCCCTCGTGATGGCCTGCATTGGAGAGGCGCTCGGCATGGTGCCCTACGTTGTGATCGCCGTTCTTGCGGCGGGCCTTCTAAAGGGCACGCTGTCCCTTGAGGCGGCGGCCTGGCTTAGCATCGCCGCGGCAGCTGGCCAGACGGCAAAGTTCTTCTGTACCTGGCGCTCCTCGATGATGAGTCACGGCATCGCCTTCAGGGCTCTGCGGTCGATGCGCGACACAATGGCGGAGAAGATGGCCCGCGTGCCCATGGGGACAATTGTTGACACGCCAACGGGGACCTTCAAAAACCGCTTCGTCGACAACGTGAACCAGCTCGAGGACGCCATTGCACACTTCATGCCCGAGCTGCCCAGCAACGTGTTCGCGCCCATGCTCGCGATGGCAATCGTGTTCGCCATCGACTGGCGCATGGGTCTGGCGGGCCTTGCCACGATTCCTTTTGGTGTGCTGTTCTACCTCGGCATGATGCGCGGGTACGAGGTAAAGATGGCACGCTACATCAAAAGCGAGCAGAAGATGAACTCGACGCTCGTCGAGTACGTCAACGGCATCCAGGTCATCAAGGCCTCATTTAGAAGTTCGGCCTGAGCGGAGCGGAGGGACGCGGCATTCTCTCAATGTATCTGGTGGGCACGATCTTCGGCTCCATCTTCTTCAGCTTCATTCCCCCGCTCTTCGCGTCTCTTGGCTTTAGCACGGAGGCTCTTGCCATTGGGTGCGGCCTCGGCTCCGCAAGCATGATGACGGCGGCGTCGACCTCTTTGCTCGGTCTGTTCCCAGACGCCGAGATCACCATCACGTCCTTCTCGGCCGCAGCTCAGCTCGTGACAAGTTTCATGGGGACCTACGTCATGGTCTTTCTCTCCGTTCCGCTCATGAACTTTATTTTCAAGCGGGTCAAGAAGGAACGCGCAATCGACTAGCCACCGCAGAGAAGGTCAGACTGTCCCAAGGAGGTTTGCAGTATGGAACTCGTTAAGTCTCAGCTGCCCAAGCTGAAGATGCTATGTATCGGCGCGTTGCTCATCTTGTTCACCCAGTTCGTGAAAAGCCTGCGGGCACCCGAGGTCTACTCGGTGACGCCCCAGACATTCTCCGGGCTTCTCGTTCTGGTGCTGTTCTCGTTCATTGGTATCCTCATCGGCGAGCTTGCAAAGAGGTCTGGCGTGAAGGTTCTCGCCGACTTTCCCGTCCTTGGCTGGGTGTCGCTGGCGTCGCTTGCGTTTTGCCTCGTCTCTAACGTTTTTGTTGACGCGATTGGTGGCGTGAGCCTCCTTGCCATTACGACCCCCGTCCTTGCCTATGCGGGCGTGTCCGTGGCGAACAGCCTGGGCGACTTTACGAAGAACTCCTGGAAATACTTCATCGTCGCCCTCTTCGTGTTCGTGGGAAGCTATCTCGGTAGGATCCTTATCGCCCAGCTGGGCATGGCCCTTTCCTAGGGGGAAAGCATGAAGGTAATCCTCGATCTTGACACGGGAATCGACGATGCCTTGGCCCTGGCCCTCGCGCTCGGCCGTCCCGATTGCGAGCTTGTCGGAGTCACGTGCGTCTATGGAAACATTGATGTGGATGGCGCGGTGAGAAACACCCTTGACCTGCTCTCGCTTCTGGGCCACGAGGAGGCTCCCGTTCACAGGGGGTGCGCCGGCCCCACCTCGGGAGCTGCGTATGAGCGCAAGAGGGAAAGCGTCGTGTTCCACGGGGCCAACGGCATCGGAGGGGCAAAGCTTCCCGTCTCCGACGCTTCGGTGGCACGTACCCATGCGGCAGAGTTTCTCGTGAAGTCCGCACGCCGCTGGGGCAGCGACCTTGTGATCGTGCCCACCGGACCGCTCACAAACATCGCCCGTGCGATTGAGCTCGACGAGGGCGCGATGTCTGCCATCGGCGGCATCGTCCTTATGGGAGGGGCGCTTACCGTGCCCGGCAACGTCAGCCCCTTCGCCGAGGCGAACATCTCGTATGACCCCGAGGCGGCAAACGTGGTGTTCACCCGTGGCGCGCGCGTGACCATGGTTGGGCTTGACGTGACGCTGCGCACTACCCTCTCCCAAAGCGATGTCGATTCCTGGAGGAAGCTAGGCGAGCGAGGCGTTGCCTGCGCCGAAATCCTGGGCCACTATCTCAATGCGACCAAGATGGTGTCGCCCGGGGCCAAGGGTTGCGCCCTGCACGACCCCCTCGCCCTTGCCGTTACCCTCGACCCAACCTACGTGCTCTCGGTGCCGCTCTGCGTCTTTGTGCGAACTGACGAGGGCCAGCGCGGAAGAACCGTGCTTGACCAGAGGGCTCTTGAGGAGTCTTCCGAAAGGGAGGTCCGCGTCGCCCTCGACGTGGATTCCGCGCGCTTCGTGAAAGACTTCATGGGTGCCCTGAATGTGGCGCTGACCGTCTAGGATGCCCCGGCCATCAATCCCTACGCCGAGAGATGCCGCTCAATTGACTCGTCGAGGAAGCACGTCTCCTCTGCAGCCAGCTCCAGCTCGAAGGCCTTGCAGTTCTCCTTTGCGCTCCGCACCGTCCCGGAGCCAACGAGTGCCGTGGTCACGAAGCCTTTCTGCGCTGTCCAGGCCAGGGCGACGCGTGACACAGGGACATCATGACGGGCGGCAACGACATCCATGTCGTCAAGCAGACCTTGTATCTTCGAGAACAGCGGCTCCTTGAAATAGGGATAGAAGGTGTACCTGACATCTTTCTCCGAGAAGCTGGGCAATGTCCTGAAAGCGCCGGACAGCATCCCGCCCCCGAGCGACCCGTACGTCATCGTCATGAGGCCTTGCGCATGGGCCCACTTGAGCAGCGGCTCCGCCGATCTCTGCAACATTGAGTACTGGACCTGCAATGCGTCGATCTTGGCATATTCCATGCATTCCTTGAGCTGTTCGAGCGTGACGTTGCTGACTCCGATATGACGGATTCTGCCCTGTTCTTTCAGCTCGTTGAGCGTCTGCATGGTCTCCGAGACGGGCACTTTCGGGTCTGGGTAGTGCATCAGGTAGAGGTCGATGTAGCTCGTATTGAGACGCTCGAGCGACCCTTCGATCTCCTTGAGAATGTCCTCCCTGCTGTTGTCTATGATCCTGGCACCCGTCTTCGCGTCGCAGTAATCGCCGAACTTGGTGACCAGAAAGACGCCATCACGGCCCACCTCTTCGAGCGCCTGCCCGACGAGCGACTCGGATGTCCCATACACCCCATAGACCGGAGATGTGTCTATCACGTTGACCCCGCCTTCGATGAGCGCATGGAGCGCATCCACCGATTCGCAGCGCGTCCGGACGGAGCCATATACCAGCCCATAGTCATTCCGGCCGCCCATGGACCACGTCCCCGCACCGAGGGCAGAGAGCCTTGCGTCGCAGCGCTGGTTGTAGGAATACCTCATTGCCCGTCCCCATATCTGCTGATGCCCGCCATCTGGCAGGCGGATGCTTCTGCTTTTCCTGGCTGCATCAGTCTTCCGAAGGCCTTGCCCGCCCCTTCCGGGCATCGCTTTCGACATCGTACTCGCTAGAGCCTCCGCCTGCCAGGACAAGGCGCGCGTCCTAAAACTTGGTGTGAGAGGCCGTGCGACCGGTACCCGCAGAGCCGCGGTCAGCGCAAGGCTGGATGGGACGATCGGTGTCAACGTCGCGACGCGCCGATGATTGAGGGACTGCCGGGTACCGCGATGGACGGGCAGGCCTCCGGGCCCGGGATGCCACGCAACGGGTGCCGCGAGCGCCGGCTCGACACATACGTGGGGACGGCGGCACCCGGGATACCATAGACGGCAGGGGACGAGGCTCGGGCCGACGCTATAGCCGGTCCAAGAAAAACTGTAGGCTATTTACCTACAATCGCAACACATTGTCTCTGACAAAAAGAACCTGAGAAGACGCAAGGGGTACGAAACGGCATCCAATGCAAGCCAATGCTACATACGATTTACTTCCACTCAATGGCCGCGATCGGCAGCTTCAAAACAGGAATATGCAAAAGGGTGAACGATGCCAGAAAGCCCATATCCATGATTCTATCCAGGGAGTCCTTGCGTGCCCTGCCCCAACTCCTCCCGAAAGGGGGCGTCACCATCGGCTTCCGAGTCATCCCAGAGCACGGCCTCATGGCGCGCACGTCGGGCATGGCCGGGCAGGACCACCTCTACAAGCGAGTCCTCGAGGAGGAGATCGTCATCGAGCGCGAGGACGCCCGCATCTTCGGTACGTCGCGGAGGTGGTCACGCGCCGCTCCGTCCCTTTCAATGCTAGGTGTCACTCGCATCGCCCGAGCTTCCATGCATTGAGAGTATGCCCTTCGGCCCCCACAGAACCAGCAAGTGTCGCAGATGTGCGGGCATTCCCACGCCCCTTGCCCCTTCGGCAAAGTGAGGTATACTATCGGCAGTGTGAAAAGCTTTCGGGCTTTTAGCGGCTGCGGGTACCTGTACCTACGGCCGCATTTTTCGTTTTGGAGGCACGATCATGAAGGAGCGCCCGCTCATCTCGGCAGAGCAACAGGTCGCCCACCTCGCAGAGCGGGGCGTTCGCTTCGACATAATGAGCCCCGAGGATGCAATTGAGTTCCTCCGCGACAAGAATTTCTTCTTCAAAGTCAAAGCTTTCGCAAAGTGCTTCTCGAAGTACCGTGACCCGGCGTCGGAGAACTATGGGCGTTACGTAAACCTCGATTTCGCCTACCTCGCCGAGCTCACTAGGCTCGACCACCACCTCCGCGAGCACATCCTCTCGATGACGCTCGACATCGAGCACTACATGAAGGTCCATCTCAACCGGACGATGATGGACGACGGCGCCGACGGGAAAGACGTCCTCAACCTCCTCTCCGCCCACGAGAGGGCGCGGAAAGAGAGGCTGCTGGAAGAGCGGTTCGATCCAAACGGTTCAAAAGCCGCCATCGAGAAGATGAAGGCCATCGCCAACCGACTGGATGGAGTGGACAGCAACGAGCAGGTGGCGCTCTGCCTCGAGATGCTCCACATCGCCGAGGACCAGACTTTAGGAATAGATCCGGAGCACCTCGAGCGCAGCATTTCGTACCTAGGAGACTCGAACTACACTCGGGACCTCGCGAATAAGTACGGCAGACGCGAGAACATGTACGTCTGGAACTACCTCGAACTCGTCTCCTTCGGAGGAATCATCGCACTTTACAAGTTCTACTTCTACGATCTCAGGAGAGGGCACAGCAAGGAAGCTGAATCCGTCAAGCAGCTCCTGTTCCCCGTGAAGGCCCTGCGCAATGCAGCTGCTCATAACGGCAACGTTCTGAACACAATCGGGCAGCGCCTCCAGAAGCCCGTCGGCTCCATCGCGAAGGCTGCGCGTGAAGAGCTCGGAATCGACCAAGAGCTCGTCGCCCTTACGAAGCGCTTCCCCGTCGTCCACGACTTTACCGCGCTCGTACTCTGCTTCGACAGAATCGTCAACGATGCGGACGCAAGGTCGGAAAAGGCAACTGGCCTGCGCACTCTGCGCGAGCGTTTCCTTGAGCACGCCGACTACTTCGAAAAGCAGATCGAACTGGGCCGAGGAATCAGGATGCTGGGAGAAGTCATGCGCTTGGGGGCCGATGTAATCTCTTCGGGCTCTCTATAGTTCTTCAGCTCCCCTAAAAACTCATTACCATCTGAACCCATACTCGGGCAGAATAAGTCCGAGTAGATAAGAGCATCGCTATGACAATCTGGTGCCATAATACGATAAACGAGCAGGTAAGACGCTTGTTCTTCCATCCTTGTAAGTCATCCACATGAGGCGGGGTGGGCAAGAGTAGGGCAGAGTAAGCCCGTCCCCCCTTCGCAGTCGAGCGATGAATCAATCGAGCAGAGCCAGAACAACAACCCAATAACGGCAAGCCAAGGCCGGCAGAGTCAGGCGGTCGTTGCACCGGCCTCAGATGCCTGAGACAACAGCTCCGCCACCGCCTCCGCGGGGGTCCTCCACCCCAGCGTCTCCCCCGGCCTGCCGTTCAGCAGGTCCTGAACCCTCGCCGCACCCTCGTCGGTGACGTCGGCGAACTCCGCGCCCTTGGGGAAGAGCTGGCGGATGAGGCCGCCGGCGCTCCCGTTGGTCCCCCCTCTGCCAGGGCGAGCGGGGGTCGCAGGGGCAGGCCCTGCGGCCCGTCGCCTCGGCGAGGTCGGCGTGGGACGCCATCTCGACCCCCTGGTCCCAGGTGAGGGCGGGCGTCAGGGCCCGTCTCGCGCCCTCGGGGACCTGCCGCGACGCCATCGTGCTCACCGTCCGCCTGGGACCCCTTTCGTCCGTGCGGGCCCGACAGATAAGAAAGATGCCCGCACCATTGCTGGTACGGGCATCGTCCGGTGATGCCGCAAAGGCCGCCCCGATCGCATAAGGGCTGTTGCTGAAATCGTTCCTCGGCGGTAAAATGACAGAACTAGTAAACAACGGGAGATGCCGAGATGCAAGAGAGCGCAGGGGGACAGATCGTGCCAGATGGCGATGAGGAGAAGCTCTCGGTCTTGCGCAGGGAGGAGTTGGCCAGGCGTGCGACATCAATAGAGCCGGACGTCTTCTCCACGGACATCGAGGTGGATATGAGCCGTGCCGAAAGACTCCCGCTTGGCCAGCTGGCCGCTCTTGGTGTGGGCTTCGGGTCTCTTCCCGAGGCAGTGCGCACGGTCACCTCGACCACGCAGATTGCAGGCGGCCAGCTCCTGAGCGTCACGGACAAGCTCGGCAACCCGCTCAACGCGAGCGTGCTCCAGGCATTCAAGGACGGCTCGGGCATCATGGGCTCGTTTCGCGATCCGATAAAGGGGTTCGGGCAAGCACGATTCCATCTGGCAGGCCCGAAGACCGTCACCACTGCGCTCACAGTGCCATTCGACCCCACATCGCTCTTCATGGCTGCGGTCCTGATGGAGATCAACCGCCGCCTCGACGACATCCAGCAGACCCAGCGAGAGATGTTCGACTACCTCAAGAACAAGGACAAGGCCCAGCTGCGAGGCGACCTCGAAACGCTCAGGGACATCCTGGACAACTACCGCTTCAATTGGGACAACGAGAAGTACAAGACGAACAAGCACGCCCTCGTGCAGTCCATCCGCAATGAAGCTTCTCAGGCTGTCTCACAGCAGCGAGCCGAGATCAAGGGCAGCTTTAAGAAGGCCGCGCTACCGTTCCACGTCGACGACGACGCGCGACACAAGGCCCGCGACGTGAGGGCGAAGCTCGAGGAGTACCGCCTCTCTGTCTATCTGTACGCCTACTCGTCGTTTCTCGAGGTCATGCTGCTGGAGAACTTCGAGTCTGGCTACCTCGAAAACGTAAAAAACAAGGTCGAGGACAAAGCGCTCGACTACCGAACCCTCTACACGAAAGCGTACAGCCTCATCGAGGCGGAGGCCGACAGCTCCGTGCAGGCCGGCGTCCTCGGGGGCATCTCGGGTGCGATGGGGATACTCGGCAAGGCCCTCGAGAATACGCCCGTGGGTGACGTCACGCCCATCGACGAGGCACTCATCGACGCTGGAAAGAGCATAGATAGGTTCAGTCGCGAGGTAAAGCGCGACATCCTGCGTGACCTGCCCGACGCGTGCTCGAGCGATGTACGCCCGTTCGTGAGCGGCATCGAGGCAATCGATCACCTGTACAACGACGATGTCATGCTTCTGGCCGACAGCGAGACCGTGTACATCCTCCCCGCCGAGGCCGCGAGCTTTGGTGCGGGGCAAGGGAAGGCGAAAGAGAAGCAGGATGAAGGACAGCGGTAGTCACCTCATCATCTAAGGCCTTTCCGATGGGCTGCCCTATGAGAAGCGCTGCGATGGGAAGGGCGCGTCCGTCTGCATTGCCGAGGAGGTACCGTTCAAGCTGCCGGAGGGGTGGGCTTGGGCGAGGGTTCAAACAATTAGTAGAAGTTCGAGCATCGCCGTCCTGGACGCATCCGAGCGCCTCCTGCAGTGTGCTGTTGTCCATCCGGGCCTCCCGTCCCTCGGTCTCTTGGTCGAGCCGAAGGCTAGCAGGGGCCCGGACACTTATATCAGGACTGGTTTAACAGCGGTAATGAAATTGGAACAGCAGAGCCACCTATCTTCAATACGCAGCTGCGCCGCGCCGCTGGAAGGCCCGTTGCATTCCCTCCTGCGAGTGAAAATCTTTTTCTGTCGGGGCCCAATACAAAAAGGCGCGACCCCCTCCAGAGGCCGCGCCTATCACTCGGTGAGTTTCTCTCGTGCCGTTGGGATTCTTCCAAATGGGAGAATCTTTGGAAGAATCATCCCGCTTTGAGTGTTTTCAAGCGTTGCTTCTCAAAACCCTTCTCAGCGTATCTTAACTGCGAAAACGTTGCCTTTTGTAGCAGAGCGTTACAGACCGTAAAAGGCCGGGAGTCACTCCCACTCGATGGTCGCGGGCGGCTTGGGAGTGACGTCGTACACCACGCGGTTCACGCCGTCCACCTCGCCCACGATGCGGCTGGAGATGCGGCCTATCACGTCGTAGGGCAGCCTTGCCCAGTCGGCGGTCATGGCGTCGGTGGACTCCACCGCGCGCACGATGACGGGGCGGCGATACGTGCGCTCGTCGCCCATCACACCCACGCTCCTGATGTCTGGCAGCACGGCGAAGTACTGCCAGCAGGCGTGCTCGGAGTTACGGTCGCCCGTCTCCTCGAAGAGGCGCTGGTTGTAGGCATCCAGCTCCTCACGCACGATGGCGTCGGCGTCCTTCAGGATGGCAAGCTTCTCGGGCGTCACCTCGCCGATGACGCGGATGGCCAGGCCGGGACCGGGGAATGGCTGACGCCACACCATCTTGACCGGCAGCCCTAGCGCAATGCCCAGCTCGCGGACCTCGTCCTTGAAGAAGTGGTCGAGAGGCTCGATGAGGTCGAAGCGCACGCCCTCGGGGAACGGGATCAGGTTGTGGTGGCTCTTGATGGTGGCCGCCTTGCCACCTGTCTTTCGAGCGCCGGACTCGATGATGTCCGGGTAGATGGTGCCCTGCGCGAGCATCTCCACGTCACCGATCTTCTGGGCCTCGTCAAAGAAGACCTTCCAGAACTCGGTGCCGATGAGACGGCGCTTCTTCTCTGGGTCCGTCACGCCGGCGAGCATGCGGGCGTAGCGATCCTCGGCATGCACGTGTACGAGCGGCATGTGGAACTGCTCGCGGAAGATCTCCTCGACCATCTCGGGCTCGCCTTTGCGGAGCATCCCGTGGTTTACGAACACACAGGTAAGCTGGTCGCCGATGGCGCGATGCACCAGCGCGGCCACGACGGATGAGTCCACGCCGCCGGAGAGCGCGAGGATGACCTTGCGCGAACCCACCTGCCTGCGGATCTCCTCGACCTTCTGGTCGATGATGCTCCCCATGGTCCAGCTCTTCTCGAGGTGGCACACGTCGAACAGGAAGTTCTCGAGCATGCGCGTGCCGTACTCGGTGTGGCGCACCTCGGGGTGGAACTGCGTGGCGAAGAGGCGGCGGCGCGGGCACTCCATGACGGCCACGGGGCAGGCGTCGGTGCGGCCGGTGACCATGAAGCCCTCGGGGGCACGGCTCACGGAGTCCCGGTGGCTCATCCACACCGTCTGGCCGCCCTCGGGCGTGCCATCGAGAAGGACCGAGGACCCCAGGCGCGTGAGCGCGGCCGGACCGTACTCGCCCTTGTCGGTGTGCGCGACCTCGCCGCCAAGCTTGACGGCCATGATCTGCTCGCCATAGCAGAAGCCCAGGACGGGGATGCCCAGATCGAACACGCGCGCATCCACGTCGGGCGCGCCCTCGGCGTAGACCGAGGCGGGGCCGCCGGACAGGATGATGGCGGAGGGCCCCATTGCGGCAAGCTCGTCCGCCGAGATGTCACAGGGGACGATCTCCGAGTAGACGTGCAGGTCACGCACCCTGCGGGCAATGAGCTGCCCGTATTGGGCCCCAAAGTCGAAGACAGCCACGAATTGCTTGGGCCTTGCCTCGGACATGCGCGTCTCCCATCCCCGGCCACAACCGGACATACATGCGTATATGCTCTAGAGCATACTACCGATTTTCGCGCCTCGGGACATCCGCGGATTGAGGGCGCCGCGAGCGATGCCGCCCATCGCCGGCACGTCGACGTCGCCGGCGCTCTTCATGGAGCGTTCACGCGCGTCACGTATGATGCTTCGGTTATGCCGGTGTCCCAAGTGGCGCCGGCATCGAACGAGAATCGCGCAACGTCCGCCAGGACACGGTTAGGGGGCCCCTTGGCCGAGAGAAGAAGGCACCACCGCCGCATGTCGTCTGAGGAGCAGGATCGTCTCTCCGCAGAGCGCTACGGCGCGGACGGCAACCGCATCGCCACCGGCTCGGATGCGCGTCAACCCCACAGCACGCCACTCGTGCGGGGCCGCCACGCCGAGGCAAGCCCCCACTCACGCGCCGGACGTGGCGCAGGCGACGTCTACGCCGCGGGCAACGCCCACGCCGCCCACCTTCGCGGCGTCGATGGTGACGAGATGGACCATGCCGCATCCCGCGCCGATGGCGTCGACTACTACGTCTCCAAGCGCAAGAGGGCCAAGCGCGGCCATCGCGTACTCAGGATCGTGGTGATTTCGCTTGTCACCGTCCTGGCTGCCGCAGGCACCGCCTTCGCTTGGTATATCAACAACATCAACGGCAAGCTCTCGGAGGGCCTTGACTCGAACCTACTCAGCCAGCTCGTTGCCCCCGCCAAGACGGACGACCCCTTCTACATGCTGCTTCTTGGTGTGGACCAGGACGATGAGCGAACGGAGGAGTGGGGTGCGGACCAGTCCAACTACCGCACGGACTCCATCATCCTCGTGCGCGTCGACCCGCCCAACAAGAAGGTCACGCTCATCTCGATCCCCCGTGACACCATGGTGAGCATGGGCGAGCACGGGACGCAGAAGATCAACGCCGCATACTCGTTTGGCGGTGCCTCCTACATGGTGCAGATGGTCTCCGAGCTTGCCGGCGTGAGCATCTCGCACTATGCCGAACTCAACTTCGAGCAGTTCACGTCCATCGTCGACACCCTCGGCGGCGTGGAGGTCACCCTCCCCGTAGCTGTCTCCGACATGGACTATGCCGACATCGACCTACCCGCCGGCACCCAGACTCTCAATGGCGCGCAGGCCCTCGGCCTCTGCCGCAGCCGCCACGCCTACGACGCCTACGGCGGCGGCGACTTCTACCGCTCTGCCAACCAGCGCATGGTCATCGCGGCCATCATCCGTAAGGTCCTCGAGAGTGACCCCGCCTCGTGGCCAAACCTCATCTCCCAGCTGGCAGACAGCGTGACCACGGACCTCTCCGCCACGGACATCCTGTCCCTGGCCAACCAGTTCAAGGACCTCGACACCGAGAACGACATCTACTCCGGCTCGGTGCCCACGAACTCCGAGTACATCAACAGCCTCTGGTACGAGGTCGTGGACAAGGATGCCTGGAAGACCATGATGGAGCGCACCAACGCGGGCAAGACGCCCTACTCGGACTCCTCGCAGGACTTCACCACGGGCGTCGCCGGTTCCGTGGGCACGGGCGCGGGCGAGACGGGCGGCTCAGCCACGGGCTCCGAACCCGTCTACTCGGGGACGGTCCTCGTGCTCAACGGGACTGCGACCCAAGGCCTCGCATCAAGCGCGGCCAACGTGCTTACGCAGGCAGGCTACTCAACCGTCGCGGGCAATGCAGACTCCACCAGCCACACAGCCACGGCCATCGTGTACAACACCAGCAAGGCGTCCACGGCCCCGGGCGAGGCAATGGGAGTTGCCGAGAAGCTCGGGCTCTCCGTGACCCCCGCGGAGAACCCGGGAACCTACTCCGACGACTACGACGTGGTCGTGATCCTGGGCACCGACTACAAGGGCAGGTAGGGCAGAGACTTGCACCGCATCTAGCACGGCGGGGCCCTGGCAATGCCGAGGGCCCCGCTTTTCTCGTTCACCATCTCGTTCGGGGTGCGGACGATTAGCGCCCTCTAACCGGCGAGAAACCGCGCCTTCCCAAGGGCTCCACCGATTCCGGACGGTTAGCCTCTAAACGGCCACGAGCGAGAAGGACTCCCTACACGTTGAAGCGGAAGACCATCACGTCGCCATCCTGGACCACGTAGTCCTTGCCCTCCATGCGCAGGCGACCGGCATCACGCGCGCCGGACTCCCCGCCCAGCGTGACGTAGTCCTCATAGCCGATGGTCTCGGCCTTGATGAAGCCCCTCTCGAAGTCGGAGTGGATGACGCCCGCCGCCTCGGGGGCCTTTGCACCAATGCGCACCGTCCAGGCACGGACTTCCTTGGGACCGGCGGTGAAGAAGCTCTGGAGGCCCAGCAGGCGGTACGCCGCGCGCGCAAGCGTCTCAAGGCCGGAGCGCTCGAGACCCATGGACTCGAGGTACTCGGCGGCCTCCTCCGGATCAAGCTCGGCCAGCTCGGCCTCCACCTCGGCGCAAATGGGAATGGCGTCCTGTCCGTTTATCTGGGGTTTCTCTCCCAGCTGATCCTCGTCGCAGTTGGCCACGTAGAGGATGGGCTTCATGGTGAGCAGGAAGAGGTCGTGGGCGGCGGCGCGCTCGTCGTCGGTCATGTCCATCTCCGCCGCACGGTGCCCCTCGTTGAGCCATGCCTGCAGGCGCTTGGCCACCTTAAGGCGGGGGGCCGCCTCCTTGTCGCGCTTGGCCTCCTTCTCCAGCTTGGGGACGGAGCGCTCGAGCGAGCCGAGGTCTGCGAGGACAAGCTCGGTCTGGATGGTGTCCGCATCTGCCGACGGGTCGACAAACGCGCCGGTACGTCCCGTCTCGCGCATGACATTGGGATCCTTGAAGAAGCGGACGACCTCGCAGATGGCGTCGCAGTTGCGGATGTTCGCCAGGAACTGGTTGCCCAGGCCCTCTCCCTCGTTGGCACCCTTCACCAGGCCCGCGATGTCAACGAACTCGACCGAGGCGGGCACGATGCGCGCGGGGTTCACGATCTTGGCAAGCTCCTCCAGGCGTTCGTCGGGAACGTCGACCACGCCCACGTTGGGGTCGATGGTGGCAAAGGGGTAGTTTGCCGCAAGCCCACCCTTGCGGGTGAGCGCGGTGAACAGGGTCGACTTGCCCACGTTGGGAAGTCCCACGATGCCTATGGAAAGTGACATAGGATTCCTTTGCTCCACATGGTGCAATTAGTGCTGGCAGCTCATGTTATTGTTACTATTATAGTCTACACAAAATCCTTTGCGCGACAAAAGCCGAGGTCGATCGTCCCCTGCCCGCTGCCCCGCAGACCAATCCGCGCCCCTGATTGCCATGAGATCACGATTATCTCAACCTATACTTCCTGTCCACATCAAAAGTGCGGGAAAGCCGAACCGTCGGCGGCGGGTTGGGACGAAGGCCACATGTACGCGGACGACAAGAAGGAATTCTGCCTGCGGAGGATACCGGCAAAGGGAGTGACACCAACCGAGGTTAAGTGGGCATGGGGTACCCCGCCCATTGGACCCTCGCACACCGGTTCCAGGATGTAGAGGAGGGCGGATTCGACGTTGGCCCAGTGACGGTACCGCACTCCTGCGAGCGCCGCCGGCACGACTGCTACCCCGCTGACACCATGGAGAAGGCCCCGCGGCTATACCGCCTCGGAAAGCCCGCCCTCCAAATCGCCTGCATGCTCGGACTGCCCTTCGGAGCCCTCATGAGGCAGTGGACACACAGGGCAGCGCGCGAGAACTTCAGAAGGGCCCATGACTTCTCGGCAGCCTCTCCGGGGACCGTTACCAGGCGCTCCGCTCATCCGCGCGCTCACCATCGAATCGGCAGGAGCATCCTCCGTCGCCCACACCGACGGAGGGTCTCTTGCCAGACGACTGCCCGGAAGCGACGGTACGCCCCGCGGGCACCGCCAGGTCAATGTCGCACAAGGGGCCTGACCGCACAACGCGAGGGCCCAGAGCTGCTTCGGTGCCCACAAACAGGCACTTCTCTACTGCCCGGAGTGAGCCGGAATCGCACGCGGGAAGCTTTGCCGCAGGCTTGCGAAGTGCATGGATGGTACGCCAGCGGGAGGCTGGGGGCCTTCCTCGCATGGGGGCGCGGCGTACGAGACAATCGCGGGGCACCGACGGCGACACAGGGCTGGGCTGTGCGCCCATGGTGGCGTAGAGCGGTGCCGCCCCGACAGGCATAATATCACTGCCGCACTCCTCTGCTTAGCTTCTGCGTAGTTGTGGCGGACATCTGAATCCCTCCGTACCATGTACACCGCGCTCGGACTCCATCCCAAGGCGCTCACGAAGCGAAGCTCCAACGCACATAGCTATACCCTGCGACGAGTCAGCACGCCTGCCCCGATGAGCGCTGCTCCGACCATGGTACAGCCCATGGCAAACGATATCGAAGCATCACCGGTCTGGGGCAAGCCGCCTCCAACTTTTGTCTGCGGCTGGGGCGTGGGCTGCGGCTGCGGCTGGGGCGTGGGCTGCGGCTGAGAATCATCTGGTGTCATTGGCGCAGATGCCTTACTCCACTTGGCAATCAAAACCAAATCTCCGTCAATGGGCTTGAGCGGATCATATTTGGTGCCGTCCTCATAAAACCAGCCTTCGAAGTTCGAACCATCACGAGTGGGTGCGGGGAGGCTTTCCGCCGGCCTCCCGTCTACCACGTCAATGCTCGCATATATTTTATCCTCGAGCAGCAGGTCTATCTTGTGCATTGCTGTTGGGGGCTGGGGGTCAGGATTGACGGGCGGCTCCTCTGCATTCCCATCAATCGTCACCACAGTAAAGGAGTGTGGCGCAAGCTCTAACGAGTACATAGTGCTCTCAGATTGCTCGCTTCGTTCCTCAACCATCACATTGTCCGGACTATCCGGTTCATTCTCCTGATAGAAACTATCGCCAGAGAGCGTCTGGATCTTGAGCGTCTTGCCCGTCAAATCCATGCCCTTTACATTTAACGTGACCTTCTGCGGCAGCCTTGCATCTGCACCAGCCATCTCAACATCATTGAGGCCAAGGTTCACGATTGCGATATATACCGTGCCATTCGCATCTGTGGACGCCATGACAGAGTGCTGAGAAACGCCATTGGACAGCTTTGCTTCATTGGAGAGAGTGGCCTCCACCAACTTGGAACCAGAGCCACCGCTCAGCATCTGGAAAATGCGAGCGCTCGGCGTCGAGAAGAACTTGAAATCACCGGTTCCATCCTTCTGGTTATTCAAGTCATCCTGAGCAACCGCTTGGATAACCGCCTGTTGAGTGGGGCCGAGGGAGTCAGCACCACTTGAGTAGTAGTCGACCAAGCAATGCTTTTGGATATAGGGACTCCCCAGCTCAGCATAGTCCATGATGGCACGGGCGATGTAGAGCGCATGCGTCTGAGAGCGTACCATGGGGTTGACAGAACGGAAGATTCCATACTCAGAGATGACTGGAACCTTGGTGTTGTCCCCCGTTACCTTGTGCATGTAGTCAGCATGGTGCTGTACCTTCTCGGCAACGCCATCTCCAAGGTACATAACGTCCAGGTACCACTGGGTCTTGTCAGCAACGGATGTCGTATTTCCATCCTTAGAGGGACTGCCTACCTTGTTGGTATAGGGATGTACTGCCAAGCCGTCGTAGAGGTGATCGGCATTCTTCTCATGCATCCTGTCGACGAAGGCATCCGCCTCCCAAGAGGAGTAAATGTTGATTGCATCTTGAGTCCCGGCATCCTCATTAATCTGCGCCATAGTGTCACGCATTTTCGCCGAGATGTCAGCAAAGCCGTCACGCTCGACCTTATAGTCAACGGAAATCTGCTTTCCTCGCTCGGGAATGGCACCATGTTCGCCATCGCCAAAGATGAAGCAGCCGGTAGACATGTCAAGCTGGTATACCTTAGCGGTTGCGCTAGCGGTCGCAATATCATCGACGGCAGCCCAGGGTTCATCGCCTACATAAACCTTAACGGAGCCTCTCACAACCGCATCGCGCGCATGCCCGTCTTCTCCCATACGCGGGATGAGGGCATAGCGACAAGCAAACTCCTGGTTTTCTTCGCCCGTTGATCTTGACTTCTCGACATTCCAGTCACCGCGAGTAACAGCGTATTGCTTGTTGAAAGTAGCAATTCCGCCATCAACATAGCCTTCGAGAGCACCGCCTTCAACATTGGGCATCCAGTATTGCTGCGAGGCTGTACCGTCGGCTCCACCTTGATTGTTCTCATTGCCAATCTCGAAGTAGCGAATGCCAAATGGTTCGGGATGGCCTAGCCCAGCGCGCCTGTCGGCCCATGCCACACCGCCATTGGGATTGGTACCCTGTCGAGCGTTCAGGAACTCGACCATATCGGCAGCATCAAGCGCGTCTCCGCGGCCAATGCCGTATACCATGACCATTTCGGAGTTCATTTTTTCTGCGAACTCGGCAGCTTCGAGCAACCCAAACGCAGGGATAACGCCAGTCTGGCCGGGATTATTATAGAAGCCGTGAATTTGGGGGGTGCGCTCAATCTCCTTGGTGGCAGGGTCAAGGTCGCCAATAGACTCGGTCCAAACGAAATTGTTGGAAATCGTACCCCCCGGATAGCGCAGAGATCCAAAGCCCGCCTCTCGGTAGAGCTTGACAAAATCGCTCTTAACGGTACCGTCTGCATTTACGGTACCGTAGCCATAATTGGCATAGCGATGATTAATACCAAAGAGTGAGTGGTCTATGCTGCGAACGACTGCAGTTGGATCAACGGAAATCATGGCACCATAAGAGCGCACTTCGGAAACCGCGGCAGCGAGCTCGTCTTTTGCCGCCTTCATGGCAGCAAGGTCTCCATCTTTCAACGCAGCGCTTGCTTTCTCAATGGCGGCTTCGAGAGCCTGGTACGCGGGAGCGTTCGTTGTGGTGCCATCACCACGCATCTTCCGAGCAACCTCAATGTCCCGTGCCAGCTCCTCTGGAACGGCAACATCACCATAATTGGCATAGAGCTGTTTGACCTCCCGCTCGCTGAGGGCACGATCAAAGATGCACAGCTCATCGATCTTTCCCTGGAATCGGGACATATCAGCTTGGTTTTTATGCTCACCAATGATGAGTTTCATCATACCTGCGGGCAAGTTTTCCAACCAAGCGCCCGACCCCGCCTTCTGCCCATTAATATACAGCGTCACATTGCGGGGATCACCCGACTTGGTGATAACAATATGTTCCCAACTGCCACGCCTTGGATCAGCCCCCAAGCTGATGTCATTGCCACCGACATATGAAACAAACTCTCCGTTAGCGCGCTGGTACAACAACGTACGCCCCTTGTCAGCGAACTGGAGCAGCGCTACCTTTTCACTAGGTGACCCGTCAGTAGAACAGACCCATAATGAGATAGAATATTGCTGTTGGGAATTAACCGCCTGGTCGACACTAACATCAAAGTCTTTGGATTTATCGGCAATATAAAGAGAATTGCCCAATGCACTAAGGTCACTCTTCTCAACCCTTGCACCTTCGCCACTCACGGTTAGCTTAAGGGTGCCTTGTGTGCCCTCGTTAATGTATGTACCGTCTTCGGCCCGCTTGTCAAACGACCAATAACCCTGAGCGGTCTGCGGGGTAACCACCTGATCGGCCATCGCTGGATGAGCCGAGAGCATGCATATCACCATGAACATCGCACCAACGAACACGGATGCAACTCCTCGGGGTGTGCATCCAATTCCCTCAAAGCCCTGCTTTCTGCTCATCAATCCCCCCATCAATCCTCTGTACGTGAAAACTTACACATTTAAGTAACATAATATATTGGAATCGATTGGCTGCTTAGGTCACATTTCGCTTAGCGAGTGATTGTCCCGTCGCAATGGCGGGTCAATGAGTCTGAAACGATTTTCACGACCGCAAGCGATGCCACCCTCTATGCGAGTCGAGATAGACCGATGCGCATCGGGGATGGTCCCGCCTGGAGCCTCATCATACTTACTTCCTCGAGATGCATTCAACCTACTTCTTCTCGCCATCGTCCAGCTTCTCAAGGGTGTCGGCCGCCTTGGCGAGCTGCTTCTTGCCCTGCTTCATGAGGCGATGGGCCTCCTCTTTGGCCTTCGCCTTCTGACGGGCCAGCTCCTCGGCCCCCTTGTCGGGGACGATCAGGTCGCTGGCGTCCAGCGGGTGCATGGAGAGCGCGCCCTCGGGACAGGCCCTCGCGCATGCGGCACAGTTCACGCAGTACGCGGCCAGGGTGTAGACATGGCCGTTGTCGTCGAGGTCTATGGCGTGCGTGACGCAGGCCTTGGCGCAATCGCCGCAGGACGTGCAGCGGTCCGGATCGACGACGGGCACGTCGAGGGTGATGTCGGATGCCAGCCCCGGGTCATGTTGGAGGCCGCCCATCATGAGCTTGCGGTTCTGGGTGAGGATGCGCTGGCGGTTCTGGTTGGTCTTCGCGCCCACCGCGTTCTCGAGCTGACGCTGCAGCTCGTTCAGGCGGTTGGCGTGGTCGGTGATCTTCTTGGCCACCGCCTGGGCGCCGGCGAGCTGGGGACTCGTGCGCGTCACGAGGCTCTCGGTTGCGCGAATGGCGGAGCTCACGAACTGGCTGCGGCGGTACTCGCGCGTGAGCTCGTGCGTGAGGCTCTTGCTGTCGACCTCGAGGCCCACCGCAGACTTGGCCCACTCCTCCGCCGTGCTGATCGCCTCGGTGTAGAAGTCCTCGCCGGTTGTGGTGCGGCAGCGGTCGCAGATGCCGAGCGGCAGGTAGACGGACACGTTGGTGTAGTCCACGAGGATGGAGAACCACAGGTCGCGCGAGATCATGCCCACGCACGGGAGAAGCACCTCGTTGGGCTTGGGGAGCCGCTTCAGGGCGCGGGTACACGTGACGTAGCACTGCTCGTAGGCCGAGGCGGCGCGAGCGATGTTGTCGTAGAGCTGTTTGACCATGTGACGCCGCGTGTTGAAGACCTCGGTGGGGCAGGCCGCCTGGCAAAGGCCGCACTTGCGGCAGGTGTCCTCGATGGTCACGGACTTGTTGTGGATGTCGATCGAGTGCGTGGGGCACACGTCCAGGCAGGCGGAGCACACGTCCTCGCGCTCCGAGGCGCAGCGCAGGCAGCGGCTGGAGTTGCACCAGGGCTTCTCCTTGTAGTCCGCCGGGTCGAAGACCTTGCGCTGGCCTGGGTCCTGGGCAAGCGAGTCCGCGATGCCCGCAAGCGGGTTCTGGACTGCATGCCAACTGTCCTGGATGTCGATGATGTCATCGAGAATGTCGCGCTTCCGTGCCATCGCCTCTCCCGTCTCTTTCCGAGGGTGACCGTGCGCAACCCCCTGCGGCGCGTGTGTCGGACACGCGCAACCGTTACATTGTACCGTCCGCAGGCGAGAAGCCCCACCACAGGCGAGAAGCGCACAAGGCCGAGACCCCGCACCCAGGGCATGCCCGCGATGTCTGTGCGAAAGCACGCGCCGAGCGAATAGGGCGGCACGTCCCCAATTATGAGCCGTCCCCACGTTTTCCTGAGGTTGTCACGCCCAACAGAAAAGGACCCCGGGCACCGTATGGCACCCGGGGTCCCGAGGTCTGCCCGGTCGAGTCACGTGACCGAGGCGAGGCACGCGGGGCTGCCTTCAAGCCCCTAGTACATGCCGCCGCCCTGGCCGCCGGCAGCGGCCGCCTTGGAGATGGCCTCCTCGATGGTGGTGTCCTTGGGCTCGTCGGAGACGGTGGCCTCGGTGATGAGGATGAGCGACGCCACGGAGGCGGCGTTCTGGAGCGTGGTGCGGGTGACCTTGACGGGGTCGAGGACGCCCATCTCGATCATATCGCCGTAGTTGCCGGTCGCAGAGTCGAGGCCCTGGCCCTTGGGCAGGCTCTTGATCTTCTCGACCACGACGGAGCCCTCGTAGCCAGCGTTGCTCGCGATGGTCTTCACGGGACCCTCGAGCGCCTTGCGGATGATGTCGACGCCGATCTTCTCGTCAGGATCGGAGGTCTTGACGGAATCGAGCGTGGGGGCCGCAGCCAGGAACGCCACGCCACCGCCGGCGACGATGCCCTCCTCGACGGCCGCACGGGTGGCCTGCAGGGCGTCCTCGATGCGGTGCTTGATCTCCTTCAGCTCGACCTCGGTGGCAGCGCCAACCTTGATGACCGCGACGCCGCCGGAGAGCTTGGCCAGGCGCTCCTGGAGCTTCTCCTTGTCGAAGTCGGAGGTGGTGTTCTCGATCTCGTTCTTGATCTGGGCGATGCGCTCCTCGATGGCGTCCTTGGATCCGTTGCCGCCGACGATGGTGGTGTCGTCCTTGGTGATCTTGACGGACTTGGCGCGGCCGAGCATCTCGGCGGTGACGTCGGTGAGCTGGACGCCAAGCTCCTTCATGGCCACCTGGCCGCCGGCGAGGATGGCGATGTCCTCGAGCATGCGCTTGCGGCGGTCGCCGTAGCCGGGGGCCTTCACGGCGGCGACGTTCAGCGTGCCGCGGAGCTTGTTAAGGATCAGCGTGGCCAGGGCCTCGCCGTCCACGTCCTCGGCGATGATGAGCAGCGGCGCGGACTGCTTGGAGACGGCCTCGAGGATGGGCAGGATGTCCTGGATGTTGGAGATCTTCTGATCGGTCATCAGGATGTAGGGGTTGTCCAGCTCCGCCGTCATGTTGTCGTTGTTGGTGGCGAAGTACGGGGAGATGTAGCCCTTGTCGAACTGCATGCCCTCGACGGTGTCGATGTCGATGCCGAAGGTCTGGGACTCGTCGACGGTGATGACGCCGTCCTTGCCCACGACCTCCATGGCGTCAGAGATCTTCTCGCCGATCTTGGGGTCGCCGGCGGAGATGGTGCCGACGGAAGCGATCTGCTGCTTGGTCGAGATCTCCATCGCGGAGTCCTTCATCTCGGCCACAACGGCGTCAACGGCCTTGTCGATGCCGCGACGGATGGCGATGGGGTTGGCGCCAGCGGCGACGTTGCGAAGGCCCTCGTTGACGATGACCTGCGCGAGCAGCGTAGCGGTGGTGGTGCCGTCACCCACGGTGTCGTTGGTCTTGGTGGCGACCTCCTTCACCAACTGGGCGCCCATGTTCTCGATGGGGTCCCTGAGCTCGATCTCCTTAGCAACAGAGACGCCGTCGTTGGTGATGGTGGGGGCGCCGTAGGAGCGCTGCAGCGCGACGTAGCGGCCCTTGGGGCCGAGCGTGGTGGTGACGGCGTCAGCGAGGGTGTTCACGCCCTTGGCCAGCTTGGCGCGGGCGTCGGTGCCAAAAACAATGTCCTTAGCCATGTTATGCTTTTCCTTCCAGATGAACCCTTGACGGGTGGTTTACCAGCTAGTGAGCGACTCGTGCGAGCTACTCCTCGATGATGGCGTAGATGTCGTCCGCGCGGAGGAGCAGGAAGTCCTCGCCGTCGACCTTGACCTCGTTGCCACCAAACTTGCCATAGAACACCTCGTCGCCGGCCTTGACGTCAACGGGGATGCGCTTGCCGTCCTGATCGCGCTTGCCCTCGCCAACGGCGATGACCTTACCGCGCTGCGGCTTCTCCTGGGCACCCGAGGAGATGTACAGACCAGACGAGGTCTTCTCCTCCTTGGGTGCGGGCTTGACGAGGACGCGGTCTCCCAGCGGCTTAAGAGTCATAACCAAGAACCTCCTTTTAGGGCGCCGTGCGGCGCTTGAACCTATGACGGCGAGGCACATGGCCGCGCCGCCTAATCCAACGCTCAACTATGTACCCATCCGATTGGGGTTATACCGTCTCGATGAGAAAAATCTTACGAATGAGACTTAGATTTTCTAACTTGTGCATGACTAGGGGCGATGACGTGGAGAATGAGCGGAGGCGGGGCGCACCTCCCCGCTGAATCCAACGGGAGAGTTGTGCGCGCGGCTGGTGCGAAAACGCGCCCCCGGGCGTCGAAATGACGACGTGTGCCGGGGGGCCGGCCGTCGTCGCGGCCGGCACCGGGCCTCACTCCTCGGCAGAGCCTGACGCCGAAGCCCCGGCCGTCGCAGAAATCGCGTCGAAGCCCGCCAAAGGCCATCTCGCCACTCGCAGTAAATCATGGGGACCCATGGCATTGGCCCCACTCGCAATGCGTACAATGGGATGCACGTCAAGCACCGGGGAAACGGGGATGGGATGCGCAAGCTCGAGGAGAGGATCAAGCGAGAGGGCATCGTCCGCAATGGCAACGTGCTCAAGGTGGACAGCTTTCTCAATCACCAGTGCGATGTCGCGCTATACGCGGACATGGGTGACGAGTGGGCGCGGCGCTTTGCCGGCAGGCCCGTCGACAAGATTCTGACCATCGAGGCCTCGGGCATTGGCATCGCATGCGTCGCAGCCACGCGCTTTGGCAACGTGCCGGTGGTCTTTGCGCGCAAGTCGCAGTCCATCAACCTCGATGGCGAGCAGTACGTGGCGCGCGTGCGCAGCTACACCCACGGCAACGACAACACCGTCATCGTCGCCAGGCGCTTTCTCAGCAAGGGGGAGCACGTCCTCATCATCGATGACTTCCTCGCCAACGGGTGCGCCCTCGACGGCCTCATCGAGATCTGCGAGCAGGCTGGCGCCATTGTCGAGGGCATCGGCATCGCCGTGGAGAAGGGCTTCCAGCCCGGCGGCAAGCGCCTGCGCGAGAGGGGCTTCGACGTCGAGTCGCTCGCCATCGTGAAGTCCATGGACGCGGCGACCCGCGACATCGAGTTCGAGTAGCGCCGCGGCTCCAGGGCCGTGGGGAGAGCCGCATCGCCGCGGGCCCTTGCCGCCGCGGACTTCCTCCCCTGCGGGCCCCTGCCGCTGCCCCCGCCTGCCTGTGGCTACAGCTCCTCCAGCTCGCGCAGCCAAAGCGTGGCGCAGGCGTCGGACGGCATGCGCAGGTCCCCTCTGGGCGAGACGGCCGCCGACCCAACCTTCGGCCCGTCCGGCAGGCAGCTGCGCTTGAACTGCTGCGCGAAGAAGCGCTGGTAGAAGGTCTTCTCCCACCTGAGGATCGTGGCTTTGTCGTATGCGTCCCCAAAAGCATGGAGCGCCAGCCGGTACGCCTTGCGCGGCGGCGTCCCGCGGCGCAAGACCTCGTACAGGAAGAAGTCGTGCAGCTCGTAGGGGCCAACGAGATCCTCCGTCCGCTGCGCGATGGTGCCGTCCTTCTCGGCAGGCAGGAGCTCCGGCGAGACGGGCGTGTCGAGCACGTCGTAGAGGATCCGGGCCTCATCGTCGTCTCCGCAGGTGTCTGCCACATAGCGCACGAGATGGCGCACGAGGGTCTTGGGCACGCCTGCGTTGACGGCGTACATCGACATGTGGTCGCCGTTGTACGTGGCCCAGCCAAGCGCCAGCTCGGAGAGGTCGCCGGTGCCAACCACCAGGCCGCCCTCCTGGTTGGCGATGTCCATGAGCACCTGCGTGCGCTCGCGCGCCTGGCTGTTCTCGTACGTGACGTCGTGCGCGGACTCGTCGTGGCCGATATCGGAGAAGTGCTGGCGCACGGCGTCGGAGATGTTGACCTCGCGCAGGTCGCAGCCAAGGGCGTCAGCCAGCATCGTGGCGTTGCCGTGCGTGCGCCCCGTGGTGCCAAATCCGGGCATGGTGACCGCAATGATGCCAATGCGGTCCAGGTCGAGCAGGTCGAACGCACGGGCGCACACCAAGAGGGCGAGCGTGGAGTCAAGCCCGCCCGAGACGCCTATCACCGCGTGGCTCGAGCGCGTGTGCGCGAGGCGCTTGGCCAGGCCACGCGCCTGGATGCTCAGGACGTCCTCGCATCTCTCGGCGCGGCGCCCCGCGTCGGCAGGCACGAATGGGTGCGGGTCAACGAAGCGCGTGAGCGTGGTGGGGCGCGGCGTAAGCGAGAAGCGCGTGATCGCGTAGCCCATAGCCTCGGGCGCGGGGGCGGTGACGAAGGTGGACGTGCGGCGGCGCTCCTCGCAGAGAAAGGCCACGTCCACCTCGCTCGTTGCGACCCCGCTTCCAAAGGGCTCTGCCTCCGCGAGCATGCGGCCGTTCTCGGCAACCATGTCGTGCCCGCCGAAGACCAGGTCCTGCGTGGACTCGCCCGCGCCCGCCGACGCATACACGTACCCGCAGATGAGCCGCGCCGACTGCCCTCTCACAAGGTCGCGCCGGTAGTCGGCCTTGCCCACGATCGCGTTGGAGGCCGAGAGGTTGCAGACCAGCGTGGCGCCTGCCAGCGCGTGCCCGGTCGAGGGAGGGTTGGGGATCCACAGGTCCTCGCATATCTCGGCTGCCACGACGAGCTGCGGCAACTCGGCGCAGGCGAAGAGCTGCCTGGTGCCAAAGGGCACGCCCGAGAAGCCCGCGAAGTCCACGGGCACGCAGCCCTCTGGCCCCACCGAGAAGTGGCGGGACTCGTAGAACTCGTTATAGGAGGGGATGGCCCGCTTGGGGACGATGCCCAGCATGCGTCCGTGCGCAAGGGCGATGGCGCAGTTGTAGAGCTTGGCGTTGGCGCGGACCGGCGCACCGAGCAGCACGAGGGCGTCGATGCGGGAGGTCCTCTGGGCAATGACGCCCACGGCCCTCTCCGCCGAGTCGAGAAGCGCGTCCTGCCAGAAGAGGTCCTCGCAGGTGTAGGCCGTCACGCAGAGCTCCGGCAGCACGATGGCTCGCGCGCCCTCCTCGGCGGCGGCGTCGATCTGCCGCAGGCAGGAGGCCATGTTGTACCCCACGTCGGCGACGCGGACCTCGGGCGTCCTTGCCGCAACCCTCACGAATCCGTCCTGCATCTTCCCTCCCCATGAGGCGAGGGACAGCCCCCGCCTCACCTATCGGCCAGCGCGCGATGACGCTTCCGCCCATGCCGGCAAGCCGCCCAATCTGACGAATGGACAAGCCGGCCTTCTTGAGTCCTAAGGGTACCGCATCGCGCCTGTCGCGCTCGACCTCGAGCAGATGTGCCTCGCACTCGACGGGAAAGCCGCGGGACCGCCGTTGGAAGACACGGCCGACGTGGCCTGCGCGCGCTGCGCAGCCGCGCATGCCTTGTGGCTTCTGCATGGCATCGCCCAGCGCTCCGCGCGCGTCCGCCTGCCGGGGCTCCGGTCCCCGCGGGCGGGCCGCCACCAACGATCGACGCGCGACCGCCGCTTCGCCAAATGTGGCACCATCGCCTTGGCGTTTGCCCAGTTAGTCGATTCCGAATGGTGCCGAGAATGGCGAAGCGAGGGTCAGTGGCGCCGCAAATGGCGAAGTGGCTCCAAGGGACAACGGCCGTTCCCCTGCCTCCCCCTGTCTCACAGGTACCTCGCGAGGAACTCGCGGGTGCGCGGCATCTCGGGATTGGTGAACATCCTCTCGGGGCTGCCCTTCTCGGCGATGACGCCCTCGTCCATGAACACCACCTCGTCGGAGACGCTGCGCGCGAACGCCATCTCATGCGTCACCACGACCATGGTCATGCCCTGCGAGGCCAGGCGTCGCATGACTTCAAGGACCTCGCCGGAGATCTCGGGATCAAGCGCCGAGGTGGGCTCGTC
Source organism: Coriobacteriaceae bacterium (assembly GCA_004557505.1). GTDB lineage: Bacteria > Actinomycetota > Coriobacteriia > Coriobacteriales > Atopobiaceae > Tractidigestivibacter. Next base: position 143,098 of record SFGZ01000005.1, read on the forward strand.
GAAGAGCATGAGGTCTGGCTTCATGCAGAGCGCGCGGGCGATGGCCACGCGCTGCTTCTGGCCGCCGGAGAGCGTGTTGACGTCAGCCCCGGCGAAGTCCGCAAGGCCCACGGAGTCGAGGTTGGCCAGCGCGACCCTCTCGGCCTGCCGCCTGTCCATCTTCTTGAGGGTCACCGGTGCCAGGGTGCAGTTGCCCAGCACGTTCATGTTGTTGAACAGGTTGAAGCCCTGGAAGACCATGCCGATCTTCTCGCGCAGGACGTTGATGTCCACGCGCTCGGCGGCCAGGTCCTTGCCGTGGAACCACACGTGGCCGGCGTCCGGCGTCTCAAGCAGGTTGATGCAGCGCAGAAGCGTCGACTTGCCAGAGCCGGACGCGCCGATGATGGTCACCACCTGGCCGGGCATCACGGCAAGGTCGATGCCGCGCAGCACCACGTTGGCGCCGAAGGACTTCTGGAGCCCCTCCACGCGGATGACGGCGTCGGCGGCCCCGGCACCCCGGTCGGCGGCCCCGGCGCTGGCGGCGGCCCGATCGGCCCCGGCGGCCCGGTCGGCCGCGGCGGCCCCGGCACCCGCGATCTTCTCGTCTGCTGCCATGCTACTTCTCGCCCCCTGCCTTCACCTGGTTGGACACGCCCAGCACGGGCTCGCTCCTCACGTCGAGCCGCTTGGCCAGCTTGCCCAGAAGCCACGACGCCGTCGCCGTCATGATGAGGTAGAAGACCGCGATGACGAGATAGGCGTTGAGCTGCTTCCAGTAGATGCCGGCGATGGTCGAGGCGGCAAACGCCAGGTCGAACACGCCAATAACCGAGAGGACCGAGGAGTCCTTGATGTTGATGACCAGCTCGTTGGAGAGACCGGGGATGGCGTAGCGGATGCCCTGCGGAAAGACGACCTTGACCATGGCCTGCCACTGCGAGAGCCCCAGCGAGCGCGCGGCCTCCATCTGCCCATTGTCGACCGACTCGATGCCGCCGCGCAGGACCTCCATCATGTACGCCGTCGAGTTGAGCGAGATGACCACCAGGCCGGCGACAAAGCGCGACCATACGGCGTTGATCTCGGTCACGGACATGCCCGAGCCGCTGAACAGGCCAAACCCGGCATAGTAGATGATGACGCCCTGAACCAGCATGGGCGTGCCGCGTACCACGGTGCTGTAGACCCTGGCAAAGCCCGAGCCCAGCTTCTTCCAGAAGCGGACGAGATCGTTGTCGGGGCGGTCGATCCGCTGGATGCGCACGAAGACCAGGAGCATTGCCAGCACAAAGGCTATGGCCGTGCCAAAGACGGCCAGCTCGATGGTTGTGATGATGCCCTGCAGGTACGTGGCGTAGCCCTGCTGGAGCATGTAGAGGATTTGGGTGAGCATGTCATCGGGCGGCATTGAGGTTGCGGCCGAGGCGGCCACCCAGGCGCTCGCAAAGCCCATGACCACGCGGTCGACAAAGAGCGTGACGGTCAGCGCCCAGATGACGTGGGACCCCAGGCGCAGGGCCCGACGCGCGCCGGGCCTCACGAAGGGCGCCGTCTGGGCATACGTGTCCCAGTGCGTGATCTTGTAGGCAAGCGCCGCCGCCGAGAGCACCAACCATGCAACCAGCACGTAGTACATCACGAGCTCGACCGTGAACGCATGCGCGAGGAAGCTCAGCGCCGGGCGCGGCCGGCTGGAGAGCAGCATCCCCACGCATGCGACGGCAGAGGTGCCGAGAAGGACGTAACGGTGGTCTCGACGTAGCCACGCGACAAGGCGGGCGCGCCTGGTCGACGCCGTAATTGATGGTGCGTCTGACATGTTCTTTGCTTCTCCCTGCTGTGCGCCGCGTCCGCTAGGCGGGCTGGCGATCCATGCATGCGTCCCACATGCTCTGGCGCTCGTCGTCAGAGATGGCAGCTATGACCTCGTTGATCTTGGCGAGAACCGCGTCCTGCCCCTTGGCGATGGCCGCGTTATCGGGGTTGGAGGCGTCCGTGAAGCCCTCCCCCTCGGCAAGGCCGACACGCTTGAGGGTGGGGTAGTCCTTGAGCAGGCGCGGCAGCGAGAGGGACGAGAAGGTGATGGCATCGCAGGTGCCGCTCATGAGGCCATCGACGACCAGCGGCACCGTGGCCACCGGCGTGAGGTGGTTGACGTTGGGGATCTGGTCGATGAGGTCGTCGTAGAAGGTGTCCTTCTGGCCCAGGACCGAGGCGCCCGAGAAGTCCTGGAGCTTGGTGGCGCCGGCGTAGGGCGAGTCCTGCTTGACGACCATGATGACCTCGTCGTCAATGTAGGAGTTCGAGAAGTCCGCGGACTGGGCGCGCTCGTCCGTGACGGACATGCCCGCGCAGATGATGTCGATCTGGCCGTTGACCAGCGAGTCCACGAGGCCGCCGAATTCCATCTTCACCGCGACGGGCTTCATGCCCAAGGCGTCGGCGATCTTCTTGGCCACCTGCACGTCATAGCCGTCGGCATAGGCGCCGCCGACGTTCTCGATGGGGATGGTGGTGTCGCTGGCCGAGGGCTCCTGCCAGTTGTAGGGGGCATAGGCGGCCTCCATGCCCACGCGAAGCGTTGTGCCGTCACCGAGCTTGAGTGAGCCAGACGGCGAGGAATCGCTGTCGGCAGAGGCGGTTGGCGAGGAGCCCGCGGGTGCGCCGCCCGACTGGGCGGCGGGACCGCATGCCGCGAGGACGGTCATCCCTCCAACGGTGAGGGCCGTGATGCCCGAGGCCCTGAGAAAGTCTCGACGAGAAAATGAGCCAGACACGTGCCGGATGGGATGCTTCTTCATGGTGGTCCTCCCTGGACGATCCCCGCTGTTCCCCTTTCGAGCGACGCAACCGGAGGGGACCCATTCCCCTCCCCCTTGCAAGCGAGACGCTCCGACGCGACCCGATGCGAGAAAGTTACGCGCATATGACAACGATACTCCTCTGGCCGCGACGCACCCCCCAATGGTCACAGTGAGGTAACAATGGGACAAAGGGGCGACAAAGGCAGGGGGACGGTCCCCTTATCTCGTCACTATCTTGCGCGGGAGGCATTTGATTTTAAGTTTGATTCTATTGGGTGGTCTCTGCGGCTCTCGCGCCGCGGGGGGCGACCCGTCGTCACACAATCGGAGCCGAATCTGTGACGCCCGCAGGCCGCTACACGTTCGCATGCCGAATCTGTGACGGCCTGTCACACAATCGGAGCCGAATCTGTGACGCCCGCAGGCCGCTACACGTTCGCATGCCGATTGTGTTGCGCCCCGCTACAGATTCGTCATCAAATGTGTGACGCGCGCAGGTCGTCACAGATTCGTCGCACGAATGTGTGACGTGGGGCGGGGGCGGGGGCCAGCCGGAAAGCCAGCCCCTTGTCTCAGTCTCACCCTTGCCTCACCAGCTGGGCGCTACGGGGGCGTCGGTCGTGGACCAGGTACCCAAAGGCGCGTTGGGATCCGCGTCGAGCGTGAGCGGCGCGAAGTTGCGCGCGCGATAGCTTCTCAGCGCCGCCACGCTGATCATAGCCGCGTTGTCGCCGCACGCGCGCATGGGCGGCACGGTCACGCGCACGCCACGCTTGCCGAAAGCCTTGTGATACGCCTCTCGCAGCTGCGGGTTCGCGGCGACGCCACCGCCTACGCAGAAGTCCGAGACGCCCGTCTGCTCGACTGCCGCCACTGCCTTGGCCACCTGCACGTCAATGACGGCCGCCTCAAAGGACGCCGCAAGGTCGGGCAGGTCGATGGGACGGCCGGCGCGATTCTCGCCCTCGATGTAGGTGATGACGGCCGTCTTGAGGCCCGAGAGCGAGAACCGGTAGTCGCCACTGTGCATCATGGCGCGCGGGAAGTGGATGGCGCGCGGGTTGCCCTTGGCGGCAAGCCGGCTGATCACCGGACCTCCGGGATAGCCCAGCCCCAGCGCCTTGGCCACCTTGTCAAAGGCCTCGCCCACGGCGTCGTCGATGGTGGTGCCCAGGATCTGGTAGTCGCCCCAGCCGCGCACGTAGGCGAGCAGGGTGTTGCCGCCGGAGACCAGGCTTGCCACGAAGGGGGGCTTGAGGTCCGGCGTCTCGAAGAGGTTGGCGAGAAGGTGCCCCTCGAGGTGGTGTACCGCGATGAGCGGCATGCCCGTTGCGGCGCAGAGCCCCTTTGCAAACGCGACACCCACAACGAGCGCGCCAACAAGGCCGGGGCCTGCGGTGACGCCCACAGCCGAGAGGTCGGCCGCGGTCAGCGTGTCGCAGCCGAAGTGCGCGCCGGCCTGTGCCATGGCCTCCTCGTAGACGCCCACGATCGCCTCGACATGCTTGCGGCTGGCAATCTCGGGCACCACACCGCCAAAGCGCGCGTGGAAGTCGACGGAGGTGGCGACCACGCTCGCGCACACGGCGCCGTGCGAGTCCACCACGGCCACGGCCGTCTCGTCGCAGGAGGACTCGATCGAGAGGACCAGGTCGCCGGCGGCGGCAAGCGCCTCCCGGCACGCGGCGTCGCGCGGACCCGCGAGGATGGGCCACGGGCGAATGGAGGCGTGCGGCTCGGGACGCACGCCCAAAGACTCGACGTCTCCCGCCAGCGGGAGCCCTGCGCGCAGGATGAGGGCGTCGTGACCGGGGGCGTAGTAGCCCGAACGCCGACCCACCTCGACAAAGCCCAGGTGGGCATAGGCGGCCCTCGCGGGCTCGTTCCTCTCGTCCACCTCCAGCGAGGCGGTCTTTGCGTTGAGGACGTGCGCGTCATAGCACAGGCGCGCCGCCAGACGGGAGGCCACCCCCTGCCGGCGATGCCCCTCCTCCACGGCCACATCGCATATCTCGAAGTCATCGCCCGCCATCATGCCGCCGGCAAAGCCGATGATGCGGCCAAGGTCGTGCGCCACCCACCAGCTGCGGCCCGGCTGAGAGAGCTCCTCGTAGAAGAGCCTTTCGGTCCAGGGGGTGTGGGAGGAGCCCGAGAAGGCCGCGGCCTCCAGCGCGGCGACGGCGGGCAGGTCGTTCACCGACATGGGGCGCAGTTGCAGGTGCCTGTCGGCCAGCGCGTCGTCCACACCCGTGACCTCGACGCTCGCGGGCGCCTTGAGGCCCAGGCGCTTGCGCTCGTTCTCCTCGGCGTCCGAGAGGCGCGTGTAGATGGGAAGCACCAGCGCCGGATCGCCCGAGTCCAGGGGGGACGCGGCCGCGGCGAGCGCCAGCCCCTCGCCCGTGGGGTACCACAGCCCCTCGTCCAGGATGCTCTCGAAGCCGGCCGCCTCAAAGCGCGCGCGGTACTTCTTGAGCCCGTTGCCCGCAAGGACGAGCCGGGCGGCGTCCTCGCGTGCCGACCATGCAGCCACGCACTCGTCGGCCTTGCACACGGTCTCGGTGGCGAAGGTGCGGTGCGCTCCGGCGTCGTCCAGCTGGTAGACGCCCGGGTAGACCTCGCCGCGCATGGCGTCGTCGACCACGCCGAGAAGCCCGCGCACACCCACCTTCCAGACAGCCCATGCCGTGGCATCCAGGACCGAGACGCCATGGAGCGGCCGTGAGAGTCCGCATGAGAGGCCCTTGGCCGTGGCGATGCCAATGCGCACGCCGGTGAAGCTGCCGGGGCCGCGACCGACGAGCACGCGGTCGAGGTCGGCCATGGTGCGGCCGCAGTCCTCGAGCGCCGCAAGGACCGTGGTGGCAAGCTCGACGTTTGCCCGACGGCGGCACATGTGGTCGCGCGCGGCAAGGACGCGGGGGGCCGCGCCGGGCTCCCAGGAAACCACCGCGCACGCGAGCATGTCGGTGGACGTGTCGATGGCAAGGGCCAGGCCCTTGGCGTTGGTATCGCTCGTCATTCTCATCTGACTCCAGAGGTATGGCATTATCACAAGGGACAGTGTAGCGCGCGGCGGCACGTGCTGAACCCGAAAAGCCACAGGCCACGCGAGCTGTGATTACATGCCAAAGTCGCCGAGCGGCCCAAGGTCTACGCCGTTGCCGCCGCCAGCGCGTCGAGAAGCCCCTCGCCCCGGGCGTCGTGGGCGACAAGGCGCACCTCGCGCGGGGGCTCCTCGCCCGGCGCCGCCTCGGCGTCGAGCCGCGTGACGAACACGTCCACGCGCGCGTCACCTATCTCGTCGGCAAACTGCTCGCCCCACTCGATCACGCAGACGCCGTCGGCACCCAGCGCGTCAAAGAGCCCCGTGTCCTCGAGCTGGTCGGCGCGGTCAAGGCGATAGAGGTCAAAGTGGTCGAGGTCCATCTCGCGCCCGCGGTAGACCATCTCGATCGTGAAGGTGGGGCTCGTGACGTCTGCCGTCACGCCCATGCCCGCCGCGATGCCCTTGGTGAGCTGGGTCTTCCCGGCCCCCAAATCCCCCGTGAGCACCAGCACGTCACCCTCGCAAAGAAGCCCTCCCAGCACGCGGCCAAGCGCGATGGTCTCCTCCTGCGAGGTGGTCCTAAACGACGCCTCTCTTCCCACGGCTACTCCTTCCCCGGGCCGGGCGGGTTGTCCCGCAGCCATTGGCCCACCATCGCGAGGTCGCTCTCGAGCAGCGGCTGCCAGTCGGCATGGTAGATGCAGGCCGCCGGGTGGAACGTGGGGCACACCACGAAGTGCCCCGTCTGGTACAGCTTGCCGCGCAGCGACGTGACGCCGGCCTCGGTGCGCAGCACGAACTGGGAGGCAAAGTTGCCCAGGCAGACAATGACGTCCGGCCACACGGAACGGACCTGCTCCCGCAGGAAGGGCGAGCAGGCCGCGATCTCCTCGGGCTTGGGGTTGCGGTTTCCGGGCGGGCGGCACTTGATGACGTTGGCGATGTAGATCTGGTCGCGCGTGAGACCGGCCAGCGAGAGGAGCGAGTCGAGCTTGTGCCCGGCGGCACCCACGAACGGCTCGCCCCGCAGGTCCTCGTTGCGTCCCGGACCCTCGCCCACGAACATCACGCGCGCGTTGGGGTTGCCCACGCCAAACACGAGGTTCGTGCGCGTCTGCCCCAGGGGGCAGAGCTGGCAGTTGCCCATGACGGAACGGATCTCCTCGAGCGTGACCTCCTGCGGTCCCTGGTGCTCATGGCCGGGAATGTGCATCACCGACATCTCTCCATCACCCTCCAAGAGGCTGGCGCGTTCGCGCCGGCGCCTAGACATAGACCTTCTCGAGGCGCATGCCGAAGTCGCACACGACCTCGTAGTTGATGGTGTCGCGGAGCTTGGCCATCTCGTCGGCGGAGATCTCCTCGTCGCCGTCGCGGCCTATGACGGTCACCACGTCACCCATCTCAACCGGCTTGGCCGGGCGGTATGCGCGGGCGTTGTTCACGTCCACCGCAAACATGAACTGGTCCATGCAGATGCGGCCCACCTGGCGGCAGCGCGCGCCGTTCACGATGACGTCCATGTTGTTCGAGAGCGTGCGGGCGAGGCCGTCCGCGTAGCCGATGGGCACGGTGGCCACCTGCATGTTCTGCCTGGGGACGCGCCAGGTGAGGCCATAGCCCACGCCGTCCCCCACGTTTGGATAGATGGCACGGGTAACGCGACCGCGAACGCTCATGACCGGCTCAAGCTGGATGCGCGGCGCCGTGGTCTCGGCGGGCTGCAAGCCATAGAGGCCGATGCCAATGCGGCACATGTCGAAGTGGCACTCGGGATGCAGGACCGTCCCCGGCGTGTTGTCGCAGTGGACAAGGCCGGTCTCAAGGCCCGCCTCGCGCACCGCCGAGACGGCCTCCTGAAAGCGGTTGAGCTGGAGCGCGAAGTCCCAGTCATCGATGAGGTCGGCGGTGGCGAAGTGCGTGAACATGCCAGCGCACTCGAGCCCGCGGTGGAAGTCTATGGTGCGCCTCAGCTCGAGCACGTGCTCGCGGCGCACGCCAAGGCGCGTCATGCCGGTGTCGACGGCCAGGTGGTAGCGGGCGACCTTGCCCGACGCGGCCGCGCACTCGCCCAGCGCGAGGGCAAACTCGGGCGTGTAGACCGAGGGCATGACGTCGTGGTCCACGAGGGTCTGCACGCAATCTGCGGGCGGCTCGGAGAGCACGAGGATGGGCCACTCGATGCCTGCCTGGCGCAGGCTCACCGCCTCGCCCACGGTGGCAACGGCGAACTGGTCCGCGCCCGCGGAGCGCATGGCGCGCACGCAGCGCTCGGCCCCGTGGCCATAGGCGTCCGACTTCACGACGCACATCATCTTGACGCCGGGCTTAAGGAGCGCCTTGAACTTGCGCGTGTTCCGCTTGAGGGCCGAGAGGTCCACCTCCACCCAGGACCATCTACTCGCAGGGCTCTGAACTGCCATGCCTTCGCCCCCCCTACTTGCCCTGGTCACTGTCATCGGCGTCGGGAAAGGTCACGTGCTCCCCCAGGGCGTCGTCCGCAATGCCCAGCTCGTCAATGATGTCTGCAGCCATGACGCCCCTCGAGCCCATGCGCTCCGCCGCGAGCGAGGCCGCATAGCCGTGCAGCTCGCAGGAGAGGGCGCAGAGAAGGGGCAGGCTGTCAACGCGCCCGTAGGACTGCGCCAGCTTGGACGCGATGATGCCGCCCAAGACGTCCCCCGAGCCGGCGGTGGCAAGCGCCGCGGGACCGGGTTTGGGGAGGATGGCCTGATCGACCCCCACGCACCCCGTCGCGGTGCCCTTGGAAACCACGACCAGCTCGGAACCCCCGTCCGACCACACGATCTTGCGTGCGTCCTCCAGCTGTTCCACCAGCGAGGCGGGCGGGTTGTCCTCCCTGCCCACAAGGCGGCCAAGCTCGCGGCGGTGCGGAGTGAGCACGATGGGCGTACTCCTGCGGAGGATCTCGGGGAAGTCGGGCAGCTGGCCCGAGGTCAGGCGGGCAATGCAGTTGAGCGCGTCCGCGTCGAGCACGAGCGGGGCCTGCGCGGCGAGAAGCGCCGAGACGACCGCCACGGTACCGCCGGAGACGCGCATGCCGGGTCCGGCGAGCACGGCCGAGCGCTTCTCGGCCAGCTTGGTCACGATGGGCGCGGCCTCCTTGGAGATGGTGCCGTCCTCGTCACAGGGAAGCCCCACCACGGGAATCTCGAGCACATGGGCCTGCACCTGCGGCACGATGCAGGAGGGGACGGCCAGCGTGACGTAGCCGGCGCCGGCGCGCGCAGCCGCGCGGGCCGCCAGGACGGGCGCGCCCACAAAGCGGGAGGACCCGCCCACAACCAGCACCGAGCCGCGCGAGAACTTGTCCACCGCCGTGGTGGGCGGAACCATCACGTCAAGGTAGTCCTCGAGGTCGGTGCGCCAGGCCACCGGGTCTGCCTCGACCACGATCTGTTCGGTCTGCTCGGCAAGCGGAGCCACGACGATGGAGCCGCACACGTCACGACCGTCGTCGGCGAGAAGGCCGGGCTTCAGACACAGCATGGTGACCGTGAGATCTGCCACGACGCAGGCACCGGGGGCCTGCCCCGTCTGGGCCGAGAGGCCGCTGGGCACGTCCACGGCAACCACGCGCACGCCGGAGCTGTTCACGCAGTCGATCCAGATGTCGAAGGGCGGGCGGACCTCGCCGTGGAAGCCCGTGCCAAGCATGCAGTCGAGCGCCACGTCAGACGCCGAGAGAAGCCCCTCAAGCTCGTCGCGAGACGGTCCCACCAGCGTGGAGACGCCCGCGCGCACGGCACGCTGCGCCACCTGGCGGGCAAGGTCGCCGGAGAGCTGATCGGGCTCGACGGGCGTGACAACCTTCACGTTGACGCCATGGGCGAGCAGGGCCTCGGCCGCAACCCAGCCGTCGCCCCCGTTGTTGCCCATGCCGACGAGGATCACGGCATTCTGCACGCCTCCCAGGGCGAGCCCCTCCCGGGCCGCCGCGCATCCTGCACGGTGCATGAGCTCGGAGACGCTCACGCCCACGCGGGTGAGCGCGACCTCGACGCGCTTGACGTCTTCGACGTTGAGTACGGGCTGCATATCGTTCTACTCCTTGGCTGGCTCGGCCGGCGCGGGCGCGTCTGCGGCGCCCCCGGCATCGCCTTCCTCTTGTGTCGTCTGGGTGTCGGTGACGGGATGTTCTCCCGACATGTCGACCATTATCCCATCTTGCGCGCGCTCGAGCTCGTCTAATACGGAACGCGCCTCACGAAACGAGGCGGCAAGCTCGCGCTCCGGATCGGGCCGGTCCTCGGGCCGGGGGCGAACCTCGTCGGTCACGGCCACGGCGTTGGCAACCGCCACCTCGCGCGTATAGGAGAGCGAGAGCGCCACCTCGCGCACGCCACCCTCGCGCGCAACCCGGGCTGCGCGGCCGGCGAGCAGCGCGCGGGGCCTCCCCTGCGCGTCCGTGGTCACCGAGACGTCCGAGAAGCCCACGCCATTCGAGAAGCCCGTGCCCAGCGCCTTGACAACGGCCTCGCGCGCCGCGAAGCGCGCGGCGTAGTGCTGGGCCGGCCGGGCGCACGAGTCGCAGTAGGCGCGCTCCTCCTCCGTGAACACGCGGCGGACGAACGACGGCCTGCGGCGCATGGTGCGCTCCATGCGCGCGATCTCGAGCATGTCAACGCCGATGCCAGCTAGGGTCATGCGCTACTCCACCGTGACGGACTTGGCGAGGTTCCTGGGCTTGTCCACGTCGCAGCCGCGCGAGCGCGCGACGTAGCGCGCCAGCACCTGCAAGTGTACGACGGCCACGATGGGCACGAGGAGCTCGTCGTCGACGGGCGGAATCCACAGCACGTGCTCGCAGAGCGACGCCACGGACTCGTCGCCGTCGGTGGCGATGGCCACGCAGGCGGCGCCGCGGGCGATGACCTCCTGGATGTTGGAGACGGTCTTGTCGTGTACGCGGTCCTCGGGGACGATGGCCACCACGGGGAAGCCGGGCTCGAGCAGGGCGATGGGGCCATGCTTCATCTCGCCGGCGGGGTACGCCTCGGCGTGCAGATAGCTTATCTCCTTGAGCTTGAGCGCGCCCTCATAGGCGGTGGTGGAGTTGACGCCCCGACCGAGGAACAGCGCCGAGTGCGCGCGGCGGAAGACGGCTGCGGCCTGCTTGTCCTGCCAGGCGCGGGCCAGCACGGTGCGGATGAGGCCGGGCAGCGTGGCGAGGTCGGCGTAGTGGCCTCTCACCTCGATTGCCCCCATGCGGCCGTTGGCCTGCGCCAGGCGCAACGCAAAGAGCGCGCAGGCCACCATCTGTGCCGTGTAGGCCTTGGTGGAGCACACGCAGACCTCTGGCCCCGCCTGCACGTAGAGCACGCCGTCCGACTCGCGCGCGGCCGAGGAGCCCAGCACGTTGGTAACGGCGAAGACCCTGCACCCCATGCCCCTCATGCGGCGCGCCGCCATGAGGGTGTCCGCCGTCTCGCCGGACTGCGTGATGATCATGCAGAGCGTGTGACCGGTGACGAGCACGTCCTGCTCGTAGTTGAACTCGGATGCGTACTCGCAGACCACCGGGACGTGCGCCCAGGTCTGGATGAGGGCCCTGGCAATGAGCCCCACGTGGTAGGAGGTGCCGCAGGCGATGATGAAGACGCGATCGACGGCCGCGAGGTCCCCCTCGCTCATGCGCAGCTCGTCCAGAAGGATGCCCCTCTCGCCCAAGCGGCCCTTGAGCAGGCGCTCGATGGCCTCGGGCTGCTCGGAGATCTCCTTCTCCATGAAGTCGGCATAGCCGCCGAGCGTGGCCGCCGAGGCGTCCCAGTCGATGTCGAAGGTGCTTGGGTGCTCGATGGCGGTGCCGTCGGCGTCGCGGACGGTGACCTTGCCGGACTGCTCGAGGAGGGCGACCTGGCCGTCCTCGAGCTGGATGACGTGGGAGGTCACGCTTGCGAGCGGCATGACGTCAGAGGCGGCGTAGGCGCCGTCGGGCGTGGAGGCCACCACAAGCGGCGAGCCGTTGCGTGCAACAACAAGCTGGCCGGGGGCATCGGCGCACACGACGGCAAGCGCCCAGGAGCCCTCGAGGCGGCTCACGGCGTTGCCCACGGCCGCGACCAGGTCGCCCTTGCAGGGGCCAGCCCAGGCGTCCTCGACGAGATGCGCGAGGACCTCGGAGTCCGTGTCGGAGGCGAAGTCGTGACCGCTGTGGGTCAGGTAGCTGCGAAGCTCCCGGCAGTTCTCGATGATGCCGTTGTGGACGATGGCGATGCGGCCGGTGCAGTCCAGGTGCGGATGCGCGTTCTTGTCGGTTGGGGCACCGTGCGTGGCCCAGCGCGTGTGCGCGATGCCCGTGGTGCCCGTAAGGTTTGCGGTCTCGCAGCGGTCGGCGAGGACCGAGACGCGACCGGCGCACTTTACGCCGTGAAGCTCGCCGTCTGGCGAGAGCACCTCGACGCCTGCCGAGTCATAGCCGCGATACTCGAGCATCGCCAGCCCCTCGAGAAGGAACTGCGCGGCCTGCTTCTTGCCGGTGTACCCCACGATTCCGCACATGTCTGGTCCCCTCGCCCACAGATTACGGGTAGCTTGCGCGTCTGCGCCACCCTGGCGCGCGACGCATAGAGTCTATCAGTCACGGGTCACGTCCCCGCAGCCCAGCTGGTATCAACGGAGAGAAACCACGCCGCCGGCTTGGGGCGCTGCGGCGCGGGTTGCGATGCACTACTCCTTGAACGGCTCCAAGGCCTTGAGGACGATGGCGGTGGCCTCCTGGCACAGGCCCTCCTCCGGAGCCTCCGCGAGCACGCGGACCACAGGCTCGGTGCCCGAGGCGCGCACCAGCACGCGGCCGTTGCCCTCGAGGAACCTCTCCGCCTCGACCACGGCCTCCTTGACCTCGGACGCGGCCATGGCACCGTCCTTGTCGGCGACGCGCACGTTCACGAGCTGCTGCGGGTAGAGCGCGACGGGGCGGGTGAGCTCGGAGAGCTTCTCGCGCTCGGCACGCAGGACCTCCATGATGCGCAGGCTTGTCATGATGCCGTCACCGGTCTTCTCGAGGTCACCGAAGATGATGTGGCCGGACTGCTCGCCACCCAGGGTGTAGCCATGCTCCATCATGCAGGCCCACACGTTCTTGTCGCCCACGGCGGTCTTCTCGTAGGAGAGGCCTGCGGCGTCGAGGGCCCTGAAGAAGCCGAAGTTGCTCATCACCGTGGGAACCACGGTGTTTTTGGCGAGGCGGCCGTGCTTGGCCATGTAGGTGCCGCACACGTAGAGGATGAGGTCGCCGTCGACAACGCGGCCGCGCTCGTCCACGGCAAGGCAGCGGTCGGCGTCGCCGTCGTAGGCGAAGCCCACGTCGAGGCCGTTGCGCACGACGAAATCCTGCAGGCGCTGGATGTGAGTGGAGCCGCAGTCCACGTTGATGTTGAAGCCATTGGGCGCATTGTTGATGACGTGCGTCTCGGCGCCCATGGCATCGAAGACGGGGCGCGCGACGCTGGAGGCGGCACCGTTCGCGCAGTCCAGACCCACCTTGACGCCCTGCATGGAAAAGCCGCAGGAGGAGATGAGGTGTGCGATGTAGCGGTTTCTGCCCTGCATGTAGTCGACGGTGCAGCCGATGGCGTCGCCGGTGGCGAGGGGCACTTCGAGCTTGCCGTCGATGTAGTCCTCGAGCTGCTTCAGGACGTCCTCGTCCATCTTGTAGCCATCGCGGTTCACAAGCTTGATGCCGTTGTCCGTGAAGGGGTTGTGACTCGCGGTGATCATGACGCCGCAGTCGAATCCGCCGTCGGTGACCTCATACGAGACGCCCGGCGTGGGGATGACGTGCAGCATGTAGGCGTCGGCACCGCTGGCAACCATGCCCGCGACCAGCGCAGATTCGAACATGTAGCTTGAGCGACGAGTGTCTTTGCCAATGAGCACGCGAGCCTTGGTGCCCCGACGGGCGCCGTAGTACCAGCCCACGAAGCGTCCGATCTTGTACGCGTGGTCGACGTTCAGGCCCTCGTTTGCCCTGCCCCTAAATCCATCGGTTCCGAAGTACTTCATTTCTCGCTCCTTGTTTCGGGGTACCGGTCGTACGCAAGCGGATGCGATTTTATCAGTTGCCTGTGGGCACACTGTGGGTCAGGCAGGCTGCGCGGAACTATGCCTTGAAGCCGGGCGAGAAGCCGCCGGCGTCACGCCTTTTGTGACAGGGGCGGCTTCGACCTGTGAGGAACTGCGCTAAGTGCGGAAAAGGGACCTATCGAACGGCTTTTGCCACTTCGCTGCACAAAAATGGATTATCGAACGGATGTTCTGACGGCAAGATATCAAGTTCTGTACTATGATTCCATAGATATGCATATTTTATTATAAGTATGCAAATAACTGCAAACTTAATTCAATCATTGATCTTATGACTCGGGACGCGCCGTTCGATAGGGCACTTTTGTGCTGGGAAGTCCCAAACCCTGTTCGATAAGCCCTTTTTGTGCCGGGCGGCCATGGAGCCGCACAAAAAAATCGGGACCCGCAGCGAATGCGGATCCCGATAAGGGGCGAAACGGTGAGAAAGCCTAGCGCTTCGAGAACTGCGGGCGCTTGCGGGCCTTCTTGAGACCGTACTTCTTGCGCTCGACCGCGCGGGAGTCACGGGTGAGGAAGCCAGCCTTCTTGAGCTCATCGCGGTACTCGCCGGCCTGGAGAAGCGCGCGGGCAATACCAAGGCGAAGAGCGCCGGACTGGCCGTTGATGCCGCCCCCGTCACAGCGGGCAAGGACATCGAAGGACTCGGCGGTCTCAGTCAGGCGGAGGGGTGCAGCGGCGTTGTCAACGAGCTGCTGGCGGCCAAAGTACTGGGCAGCGTCGCGGCCGTTGACGACGATCTTGCCGGTGCCGGGAACGAGGCGGACGCGAGCGACAGCCTCCTTGCGACGGCCGGTGCCGGTATAAACAACGGTGTTGTCAGCCATCGGTTAAGCCTCCACATCGATCTTGACGGGGTTCTGGGCGGCATGCGGGTGCTCGGGGCCAGCGTAGACCTTAAGCTTCATACCCTGCTTGCGACCAAGGGTGGTCTTGGGAAGCATGCCCTTGACGGCGTGCTCGATCACGCGCTCGGGATGCTTGGCCATGGCCTCCTTGAAGGACTCCGTCTTGAGTCCGCCAAGGTAGCCGGAGTAGCGCCAGTAGGACTTGGTGTTTGCCTTGTTGCCGGTAAGAACGATCTTATCGGCATTGATGACAATCACGAAGTCACCGGTGTCCGCATTGGGAGTGTACTGGGGCTTGTTCTTGCCGCGGAGAATCATGGCGGCCTGGGTCGCAAGGCGACCGAGCGTCATGCCGTCGGCGTCGATGAGCACCCACTTGCGCTCGACTTCGCCCGTCTTGGCGAACTGAGTCGACTTCTTCACTTGACTCCTCCTACACACATCTTGAATGGCTGCCCCTGGACAGGCCGCCGTGCTTTTTCGAAACAGAGGTTACGGGGCTCTGGGTGGAAAAGCCTTAAAATTATACAGCTATACATAGCTGGATTCACAGGCTTTTTTCCCACACAAATTCGACAGGCGAGGCGAGCGGCGAGGGAAAGCGGCGGTGAGAGGCCATTGCTGGGGGCAATCACGGAGTGATGGGGCTTACGCCTCCACGCCCGCAAGGTAGCGCCTCAGCACCATCGAGTAGGCCTTGGCGAAGTCGAGGTACTGCGCCACGGGCACGCGCTCGTCGATCTTGTGCGAGAGCATGGGAAGTCCCGGCCCCCAGACGGCAAGGTCCACGCCTGGGCGGCCGTGGAGGAACTGGGCAGCGTCAGTGGTACCGGACGCGGTAACGGGAGCAAGCACGGTCTCGGGGGTGATACCCGGGATGATCCCGCTCACGTCCTCGCCCAAGGCCTCGCTCATGGACTTTACGATGCTCCATGGGTGCAGGGATTCCATGCTTTGGGCCGTCTCGATGACCGCCTGAATGAGCTCTGAGTCTGGATTGGACTGCACGGGCGGCTGGTCGGCGGTCACCTCCACGGAGATCTCGAAGCCCTCGCGCTGGTTCAGCTCGTCGACCACGGCGCGAACGTCGTTCATGAGGGCGGCGTTGTCGTACTCGGGGATCGTGCGGGCATTCGCTTCGTACTCGGCGTGGTCGGGGATCGAGTTTATCTGGACGCCCCCTCTCATCAGGGTGACATTGTGGAAGGTCGAACCCAGGACAGGATTGCTCGCCCGTGCGGCGGCCCTCTCCACGCGCTCGGAGACAAGCCGCATGGCGTCCACCAGGTGATCGATGGCGTTGCTCCCCAGCTCGGGCGTCGAGGCGTGGGCGGCCGTGCCCTTGGAGACCAGCCGGTAGTTGAGCGAGCCCTTGTGCGCGTACATCACGCCGAAGTTGTTGGGCTCCCCGATGAGCAGCGCGTCCACACCGTCCATCACACCCTCGCGCGCGAGCTGAGCGGACCCAAGCTCGCCCACCTCCTCGCCGACGGTGGCAATCAGACGAACCGTTCCGGAGAATCCACCGCCTTCCTTCAGCTCGATGAGCGCGGCCACGAGGGCGGCCAGTCCGGACTTCATGTCAGTGGTTCCACGCCCCCACATGACGCCGTCCTCGATATCGCCTGAGAACGGATCGTGGGACCAGTCGGAGGGGTCACCGGGGCTGACCACGTCAAGGTGACCCGAGATGGCAATCGTCTTGCCCGAGCCGTTGGAGACCTCTGCCACCAAGCTGGCTCGATCGTCGTTATAGGGGATGAGCGTCGAATCGATTCCGTGCTCCGCAAGCACGGACTTCAGGTACTCGGCCGCAGCGCGCTCGTTGCCGTTGACCGTGTCGATGCGAACGAGTTCCCGCAGGATCCTGACGCATTCCTCGGATGTCATCATGATGTGCTCCTTTGCGTTGTGCGTTATATGGACGGGGCCCAAGCCATGTCGGGTCCGAGGGTCAACCGCCTACCCGCCCTTGTCCATGCGGGCCTCCCATCGTCTGCACGTACGCCATGTCTAGCATGGTAATCCTTCGCGGGCGCCACGCGCAGGCGATGCGCATTCTTGATAAACGGTGCAAAGGGGGCGCCGAGACGTTGGGCGTTTCGCGAATAGAACGGGGCCACGCCCGATGGGCGCAGCCCCGTTCGTTGAAGACCCTTATAGGCGAGCACCTACGGGTGCGGGTGATGAAAGGCGTCACCCGCACCTAGGCACGGCCTAGCAATCCTCCTTGCAGCGATTGCGGCGAGCGGCCAGTCCGCCCAGCAGGCTCAGGAAGCCCATGGAGGCAGCGGCGGCAGCGCCAGAAAGCGCAGAGGCGTCCCCCGTCTGGGGAATCGCAGATTCCTTCGGCTTCGGCTTGGCCTTCTCCTCAGTCGGAGTCTGCGCGGTAACGTCGCTCTGGCGGACGTGGACGACGACGTCGACCTCGTCGGTGGAGCCGTCGGGGTAGGTGACGACGACCGTCGCCGGGGACTCGCCCGGCGCGTCAA
>SFGZ01000021.1 GCA_004557505.1 Coriobacteriaceae bacterium
GACCTTGGACGGGTCGGAGTCGGGGCTGGCGCAGAGCGTGTAGATGAGCTCGTCAGTGTAGTCGGGGACGTAGGACGCCACCTCCGTGCCCCCCGCCTGGGAGAACCCCTCGCCGTAGCGCTCCCCCAGCGCCGCGAGGGCGTAGGCGAGCGCGTCCCCGCCGTCCGATATGGTCACGTCCGGCACCTCTTTCTCCCCTCTCGGCGGGTTGCAGCCCGAGAGGCCGACGACGGCCCCCACGAGCCCCACCGACGCGGCCAGCAGGCCCCTCCTCGTCATCATCGGCGCCCCCTCACCTCGACCAGGCGACAGAGAGCCTGCCGCCTTCCTCCGCGACGTCCACGCCGTCTTTTGCGAGGGCGTTTTTCGCTGCCTCTTGCAGGCCCTTGTCCTCGAAGGCAAGGGTTGCCTTAACGGACAGCCCTTCCCTCTCGTAGCCGGTCTGCTTGCTGCCATCAGGGTTCCTTGGAACAATTTTGGCATTAAAAGTCCAGTTGCCCTTGCCCGCATCGCGATCTATAGAATCACGACCGCCCGTGTTCACCGTGATGTGAATGTCTGGCACATCGCCCCCCTCCGCGGACTTGTACGTCGTGAAGATGCTCTTGGTCTGTCGGGCGCCGAGCGTGTCCAGGTTGTCCCTGATGTCCTGCGGGGTCATGTCCATATGCACGTCACTGGGGGAAGTTGGGGCGTCGCGCGTATAGACGGCGACTTCGCCGCCATAGGTAGCGCCCGCAGCGTACGTGCCATCCCAAGTCTGGATGCGATACTCTTTGCCATTGTAGGTAAACGTCGTGATATCGGTATCAAGATCCATCCCCAAAAACGGTCCGAAGAACTCGATCCAGTCGCCAAAGCCGCTCTTGTGCTGGATGCTTGTCTGCACATCCTTACCGTAGAAGATGCCATCGTCGGTCGTGAACGCAAAATACTGAGTGATTGGGTTCTCGTCGTTGCCATCCACCTCATTCGAGAAATCCTCGATGCGCGAGATGACATCCTCAATGTCCACGCGGCTGGCCAGGGATCCTATCACGTTCTGCACGGCCGAACCTTCCAGCGACAGCACCTGCGGCCCATCCTTTATGGCAAGGTAGAGCAGGGCATAGCGTTCGTCGGCGGTGAGACGCCCCATCTCCGCCGGTGCGCCGTCCCCGAAGAGGCTCTGCTTGATGATGTCTAGAAGCTCGTGGAGGCGCGCCTCCGCGCCAGGACGCATGCCCGTGATGTTGCCGTCATCATCCAGCGCGAAGTAGCGCTTGAGCACCGCCAGGTTATGGCGGCGCCGCCACTCTTCGTCAAGCCGTGGCGCCCACGATAGGTCAAGTCCCGATATGTCAAACGCGCCCGTCACGGGGTCGCGGCTCACGGAGGCCAGGGCATCCTGCTGGCGATGAAGGGAATCTGCGTATGCCGAGCTGGCGGCATAGATGCTGCCGTCGTTGAGGTATTCCAGCGCAACGTCGAGGCGTCTCTGCAGCTCGTCGGCCTGGCCCATGATCATGTCCGCAAATCCCCTGAGTCCGGCGGCGAGGAACGAAACGACGTCCGGCAGGCCGTCCGCCTGCTCGTAGAGGTTGTTCGCCCAAGATCTCCGCTGGGCCACCAAGGCTGCAAGCGCATCGGTGTCGACCACGGGTCCAAGCGGCAGGAGCTTCTCGCACACCTGTCCCATGTCAGCATAGAGGTCCTGCACAAAGGCGAGCAGGAAATCGTTCTGCAAGGTTATGGCCGGCATCCTCACCTGGCTCAGATAGTCGCGCATGCTCTGGTAGGCGGCAGACTCTCCTGCGGAGCTGTCGTCTATTACCTCCCGCAGGGCCGACGTCTGAAGGCTCGCCTCGTCACAGGCACCGTTTGCCGCCAGCTCATTGTGTCTCAGGTCGATCATGAGGGCAGCCACATTCGACCTCATCGCCCGCCGCCTCCCCCCTCGCCCGCCTGATGTACGGCGTGCGCGTAGGCCTCCTCCTCCGCATCCATGCGGTCTCTGACTGCGCGCAGCTCATGCGACAAGCTCTCCTGAGCCTCTTCCTCTTCGCGACCAAGACGCTGGACTCCCTGCGAGATCTCGTCGGACATCTGCCGGATCAGCGCATTGCCCTCCGGGAACGCGGCGGCATCTGCCACCTCCATGGCACCCGCGGCCATGCGCAGGGTATCCATGGCTGCTTGCACGGCGCGCTCGCCCCGGCCAAGCGAATCCTCGCGCTCCTCCAGCTTGAGCATGGTCTGCTCGTGCGCCCGACGAAGCTCTTCAAGCCTGCCATCAGGCGCGCTCATGATGAGACCCCCGAGATGCCACCCTCGAGCTTTGCCGCTATGTCCTCATCCGCGTCTTGGAAGGAGATCCCCATCTGGGCTATGGCTTGGGCGTCAGCCGTGACGGCCGCCACGTACGCGGTAGCCGCCAAGGCGTAGCCTCGCCAGGCACCGTCGCAATGCGCTGGCGGCGTGCCCTCGGAGTCCTCCGCACAGCTTGAGAACGCGGCGTCACCGTACGAGCCAACGCTGGCCTCCAGGCCGTCTGCGTCGGCAAGGGTCTGAGCGACGTTCGAGACTATCGGACCCGCGCCAGCCATGGTCCCCCCTCGACATGAGCGCACGCAGCACACGTTGTCCTGCAAGCTCTGTAACGCTGCCCTCTATGATATCGAAGTTTCCCGCAAGCGCTGCCGAAAACCCGTCTGCGGGGGACGCCGCCTCTCATGCGGAGACGTCCCGAGAGGCGAGTCCGGGGCGTCCGCAGCGGGCACGGCTGTTACCGCTGCCGTTACTCGCCCATCTCCGCGCGGGTCTCGTCGATGATGCGGCGCACCTGGGCGGCGTTCGCGGCGATCTCGTCCGCGGAGCCCTTGGTCAGCAGACCGCCCATGCCGCAGGTATCCACGCCGGCGCGCACCCACTCGGCGAGGTTGCCGAGGCCGATGCCGCCGGAGGCCATGAGGGGCATCCAGGGGGTGGGGGTCTTGAACAGCGTCACGAGCTGGACGCCGTAGGTGTTGGAGATGGGGAAGCACTTGATGAACGCGGCGCCCATCTCGAGCCCCCTCGCGGCCTCGGTTGCCGTGGTGCAGCCAGGCGCATAGGGAACCTGATAGAGGTTGCACGCGCGCGCGACCTCCCCCGACCCTATGTTGGAGACCACGAACTCGGAGCCCGCCATGATGGCGAGACGCGCGGTGGCAGGCTCCATCACGGTGCCGGCACCAACACAGACCTCGTCGCCATACTTGGCCTTGACGGCGGCGATCACGTCACCGGCGTTGGCGTTGGTGTAGGAGATCTCCATCGCGGGGACGCCGCCGCGCACGCAGCCGTCCGCGATCTCAAGGCCGCGCTCGACGGTCCCGACCCTCACGACGGCGAACGCGCCGATCTCGGCGAGCCTCTGGGTGACCCTGGCCTTCTGGAGCCTCATGTCTCTCTCCTTCCTCGCTGTGCCTGCGCTACTCGTGCGCGATGCCGTAGTGGTCGAGCATGGCGCGGACCCTCTCGTCCACCTCGGGCGTGGTCTCGGCCACGGGCCTCCTCGCCGGGCCCACAGGCACGCCGGCCAGCTCGAGGGCGCGCTTGAGCGTCTGGGGCGCGGAGCCCATGTGCAGGACATCGCGGACGGGCTCGACGTCGGCCTGGAGGGTCGCGGCGGCACGGGCGTCGCCGGCCTCGAGGGCGCGCCACAGCGACACGGCCACGCCCGTGACGAGGTTGGCGGTACCCGCCACGGCACCGGACGCGCCGAGCGCGTGGGCGGCCGAGATCATCCCGTCCGACCCCACGAGCACGTCCACGCCCCTGCCCCTCACGGCCTCGACGTAGGCGGCGAGGTTGCCCATGTCGCCGGAGGAGTCCTTCACGCCCCTGACGTTGTCGAGCTCGGCGACGCGCGCCACCACCCCGGGCGGGAGGTTCGCGCCCGTGGACCTGGGGATGTTGTACACGAGGACGGGGATCCCGACGCCCTCCGCAACGGCGGCGTAGTAGCCGACAACCTCGTCGTCGGAGAGCCTCGCGAAGTACGGGTTGACCACCGAGACGGCCGAGGCGCCTATGTCCTCGGCGCGCTTGGACATCTCGACGGCCTCGCGCGTCGAGCAGGAGCCGGTGCCCACGTAGACGGGCACGCGGCCGGCGGCCCTCTCGATCACGAACCTGGAGAAGTCGATCCTCTCGCGCGGCGTACACACGTGGAACTCGCCGTTGGTGCCGAAGGTGAAGATGCCGCTCGCGCCGCCGGTGACGATCCTCTCGACGAGCTGCTCGCCGGCCTCGTAGTTGATGGTCTGGCCCTCGTCGCGCCTGAACGGCGTGACCATGGGGACGATGACCCCGGAGAACGTTGACATGCCTGGGACCGCCTTTCTGCCTATTGTTCGGACGTGATGCTACTTGCCGGCGCGGATGGAGGCGCCGAGGGCTCCGCCCGGGTGCCAGATGACGTACTTCTCTGGCGTGAGGCCGAACTCGTTCTGCAGCAGGATGGAGAGGCACTGCAGCTCGATCACCTCGGCGAGGATGGATGCGCGGGGCGGCTTGTTCATGGGGTCGCCCTCCCGCCTCACGCCCGCGATGAGGGCGACGTCGCCCTGCCGGGCCAGCCAGGACCGGGGGTCGCCCGTGAGGGCGATGATCTTGGCGCCGTTCTTCTTGAGGCAGGCGACGGTGGCCTTGAGCTCCCCGGTCTCGCCGGAGTTGGAGATGGCGATCACGACGTCGCCGGGCAGCACCTGGCCGGCGCTGCCGTGGACGCACTCGGTCCCATGGAGCTCGTAGGCGGGCGTCCCGGTGGACGAGAGGAGCGACGCGGCGTAGCCGGAGACGTGCCCGGGCTTGCCGATGCCCGTCACATGCACGCGACCCCCGCCCCTCTCGGCGTCGAGTATGAGCCGCTTGGCGGCACCCAGGGCATCGAAGTCGATGCCGGTGACGTACTCGTCAAGCGATGCCTTCACAGTGCCGAGGAACTCCTCGACCTGCTCCCTGTCAGTTGCCATTGCTTCGCCTTTCCGCTGTATGTGGAAGCCGGATGTGATTCAGTGCTGGTTTTCCTTGACGTGATGGCGCGCCATAGTCGTACGAATGTCGATCTCGAGATCTTCGAGCGTGTCCGCCATGAATGGGCGCGTTATCCCCACGTAGAGATAACCGGACGGATGTTTGACCCAGCCGCCCCAAAGCAGAAGCCTCAGCGAGTTGCCCTGGCGCACAATCCTGTAGGACTTGACATCCCGGTACGTGATAACCGTGGCCTCTTTTGGGTCGGACTTCTCGTAGATGTAGACGTAGGTGTGGCCAAAGTCGATGACCCCCGTCTTTGAGAAGTACTTGCCGAGAAGCCTTCCCATGCGCTTGGACACGAACCATGCCGTCGTGAGCAATGCGACCATCGCGAGGAGGAGCCAGACGTTGCCAGAGGCGTTGGCAAAGACGCCGCTCCAGAACGTGAGGGCAAGCAGCGCGAGAACCAGGGCCAGGAGCGCCAGGCCTTGTAGGAGCAGGCGCTTCCTGTCCTCCCCCACCGAAAGCTCCACCTCATCCTCGGGCAGGTCGGGGATGGCGATGGGTTTGGCCATGCCGACGATGTCGCCCAGCACGGCGTCGCTCGCTTTTCTCGCCTTGTCGGCCAAGGGGTCCCTGGCGTAGCCCCCGACCTTCTTGCGACCCTCTACCGGCTCGGCGAGAGTGGTCTGGGTGGCCGCCCGGTTCCTGGGGGGCTTGCCGGCCTTGCCTCCGGAACTTGCGACAGCCGAACGGCGTGCCTGCATCTTCTGCTGTGTCACCTCTCTCCTCCTTCCCACCAGGCCGGCGTACCGCCGCCCGGACTCCTGGGGCTTTCTCGATCCCGCGCGGCACCCGAAAGCACGTCGCGCTTGGTATGGGACGCCCGTGGTGTGCTGCGGACGTCCCTGGGTCAGGCGTTAGGGCTGGGCGGCGGCGCGATTCTGGCTCCCTCCCCGCTAGGCAAAGAGGCTGCCGATGCCGTAGATGATCGAGCCAATGATGTTGTAGTCGACGTTGGGGAACGAGGCGCCGGCGATTCCGAGCGAGGCGAACGCGGGATACAGGACCAGCGGTCCGGCGCAGAGAACGATGCCGACGAGGAACGAGCCGAGCAGGGCGCCGCGCCAGCCGCCGTAGGCATAGCCGCAGACGCCGCAGGTGCCCCCGGAGAAGAAGCAGATGCCGGCGGCCGGGATCATGATGGTCGGGCTGTGGAAGGCGACCATGAAGGCCATTGCCACGAGGCCGCCGAGGAACGAGCCGATGAAGCCGATGATGACGGCGTCAGGCGCAAACGGGAAGATGGCGGGACAGTCGACAGCGGGACGGGCGTCGGGGATGAGCTTCTCAGAAATGCCCACGAAAGCCGCGGTGATCTCCGCGATGAACTGACGCACGCCGTAAATCAGGACGGACATGCCGGCGGCAAACTGGAGGCCGGCGAGGAACGGCCAAATCCACCAGATGTCGTTACCAAAGTAGGAGGTGAAGGCCTTCCCGTTGGCAAGGGTGTCGCCAAAGTGGCCAGTCACGAAGCAGGCAATGGTCACGATGTAGAAGAGCACGATCATGAACAGGGCGACGGAGAAGACGAAGTCACGGAAGAGCTTGAAGAACTCGGGGAGGTTGGCCTCCTTGACCTCGTTCTTCTCGACCTCCTCCTTGTTCTTCTTGGCGAAGAGCTTGCCGCAATAGCCAGAGAAGGCATAGCCAATGCAGTTGAAGTGACCGATGGCGAAGTCGTTGGAGCCCGTGAGCCTCTCGACGAAGGGCTGGCAGAGCGACGGCAGGGTCGCACCGCAGAAGCCAAGGACAACGCCGCCGCCGATGACGGTCACGGCCATGGGGGCACCGAGGGCGATGAAAACCAGCGCAAGCACGCAGGCAAAGTACAGGAAGTGCTGGCCGGTCAGGAAGATTGCCTTCCAGGGGGTGATCTTGGCGAACACTAGGTTCATGATGAAGCCAAAGACCATGACCAGCGCCACCTCGGTGCCATAGGTGTCAAGCGCGAGAGAGGTTGCGATCTCGACCTGCGTCACGACGCCCTGCACGTTGAATGCGGTGGAGAACATGGCGCCAAAGGTGGTGATCTGCGCGGACATGGCGCTTGAGCCGATGTTGAAGATCATGAAGCCGATGATGGTCTTGACGGTGCCGGCAAACGTGTCGACTGCCGACTTCTTCTGCAGGAGCAGGCCGACGAGGGCGATGATGCCCATGATTAGCGCCGTGTCCCTCATCTGCATGAGGAATATGTTCAGCATGTGAGATCCTTCCGATGAATCGCGCGCGGGATTCCCCGCCCGCTTAGCGAGTGGTCCTGCCTGGCTACGCGCTTGCTACCTGCGGGGCTCCTCGCCCTTGTGCTCATCGAGCCATGCGTGCAGCTTTTCGCGAATCTCATTCTTGTCGACAAGGTTCTTGATGCCGACCGCGGAGGGGACGCGGGGATCCTGGGATAGCTCCTCGGTGAGGTCAACCATCGTGATAATGAAGTCGCCTCGGAAGCCGATGATGGAGTCGAGGTTGCCGTGCTCGGTCTCGATGGGAAGGCTATCCTCCTTGATGACCTGGTCGCACTTGATCTTGAGCATCATTGAGGAGCCCATGCCGGCGCGGCAGCACACCAGAGCATGATACTTGCGGTCCATTACATACCCCTTTCCTTAGCGTGGACTATGCCCACGACCTCCTGAGCGTTCTCGCAGGTGTCGAGCCTGGTAAAGAAGGCCGGGTCCGAGAGGAGCTCGACCAGAGATTGAAGGGCGCCCAAGTGCGAGTCGCTGTCCTTCGCGCTGAGCGGGAACAGGTACTTCACTGGATCGTTGTCCGCGCTGCCAAACGCGACGGGGGTCTTGAGCGTCACAATGCCCACGGCAGATTCGAGAGCACCGCTCTCGGGGCGGGCGTGCGGGAGCGCCACGTGCTCCGTGATCACAATGTAAGGGCCAAGCTCGCGGACACCGCTGATGATGTCGTCGACATAGCCCTCCGTCACCTTGCCGTTGGCGACCAGGGGAGCCGTCGCCTTGCGAATGGCGTCCTCCCAGTCGCTCGCCTCGACGCCGAGCCGAACCAGGCTCTCGTCGAGAAGATCGCTGAGCATACGACCACCTACCTTTCATAGATACGCGAGGCAACCGTGTGCGGCTGTCTACTCCAATGAACGTTCGTAACCGTGCAAATAAATGAACGCTTCGTCAACTAAGTATTCATATTCCTGGCAAAAATTTTCCCCAATTCTGCTCAGCGGTCTTTTGAACTATTGTTCAAATATGCTTCCATCAGCATTTTTCATGTTTTTACTGAATGATATATTGGGCATTTATCGCGTATATGATTATAATTTTACGGATTAATAAACTAATTATACGAATGATAGAATAGTATTCAATTGCTTGTTGCAGCTAAAATAAATAGGCATCATTGAATGATTATTTACGTATGATTGACTATTAATAGCTACTTCAATTTCGTATAATTAATTCTGCCAGCGCGGCATCATGGGGATGGAGACGGCCGTGAAGAGAAGCAAGGCGTACATCGACGCACGCAGGGATGCCATCATCGCCATCCTTGAAAGCAAGGGCCAGGTGGGCGTGGCGGAGCTTGCCGAGCACTTTGGCGTCTCCACCCTTACCATCCGGCGCGACCTCGGCTATCTGGAAGAGCAGCGCGTGCTGTCCCGACAGTACGGAACCGCGACCCTGCTCAATCCCCTTGGGCGTCCATCGGGCTCTCGGCAGGTCCGCGCGAACAAGGCAATCGCGCGGGAGGCCGCCAAGCACGTGAACGACGGGGATTGCATTTTCATCAACGCTAGCTCCACGGCCATCTCGATCATCTCGAACATCACGGCCCAAGACGTGACCGTTGTCACGAACAATGCAAAGGTGTTACTCCTCACCGAGCACTCCAGCGCGTCGATCGTCCTCACGGGAGGCGAAATCAGGCCTCCCAAGGCCTCGATGACCGGCGAGTTCGCACTCGAGTGCGTGAAGCGCATCACGGCAACCAAGTGCTTCCTGGGTGTTACGGGCCTCTCGCCCGCCTATGGGCTTACGTCGGCCACCGCCCCCGAGCCCGCCGTCAACGCGATGATGCTCGAGCGGTCGCGCATGCACGTGATCGTGGCAGACTCGTCAAAGATCGGGAAGACCTCGAGCTTCCAGTTTGGCTCCACCGACGAGGTGGACCTGCTCGTCACGGATTCTGGCGTCACCGATGAACAGGTCGAGCAGCTCAAGGAGAATGGCGTCTCCGAGGTCATCCGCGTCGGCCTTGGGCCTAGCCCGATGCGGCTTGTGGAGGAAGAGAAAAGGCCGCTGGAGCCATAGCAACGCCGCTTCCAGTGCGAAGGGTGGCCATACCAGCAGGTTGCCCACCCCCAATTTCCAGCCACAATGAGGCCAGATCACGCCAAGATCGACCGTGCCTACATGGACGGGCCCATCTGCCGTTGATGGTCATCATCATCTCACCGATTGATCATCGCATCTAGAATTGTATGGCCGTACGACGCAAAGGGCCCCCACACTGATGTGTGGGGGCCCATGTTTGAGAAGCCGCGATGCGCGTGACTACTCTTGCTCGCTACCCTCCTCTTTTTTCTTCCGAAGCCCAAGAAGCAAGAGGGTGCCTCCGGCTGCTGCAACCAAACCAGCAGCGGCACCAGTTGTCGCGTCACCAGTCTTTGGCAGGCTGTTCGTAGGCTTTTTGACCTTATCCGGGCCGGTCTTCATGGCGGCGGTTTCGGTCTTAGCGACCTGCGGTACGGAGTTGGCATCCTTGGGGTCAGAGCCCTTCTTGATCTCCTCCTCATCGCCGTAACCGTCGTTGTCGTCGTTCTTATCGGTCGCGTCGGGCTCCTTGTCGCCATCTGTATCTCTCTGGACGACTACCGCAACCCTAACGGTCTCCGTGCTCTTGCCATCCTCTGAGGTTACCTCAGCGGTCAGGGTGATGGTCTGCTCCTCATAGGTAGCGGAGTCCTTGTCACCCCACGTCAGGCCACTCGGCGTACCCACCAGATTGCCATTTGCATCAATGCTCAATCCAGCATTTGCGCCATTCGTCGTGACATCAACTACCGTAAAGCCCTTGTTTGCAGAGATTACCGTAGTGTTATCCGCCACAGGCTGACCCTCGATCTGCGCCGGAGGATTCTTGACAGTAGCTTTGAAGCCCTCCTGCTTGACGGTGACGGTGACCGTCACCTGCGCGTGGTCGGTCGACCCGTCGGGGTAGGTGACCGTGACGTCGACCCTGTGGTCGCCGGGGGTGTTGCCGTCGGGGAGCTTCCTCGGTCGTGGGCGCGCCGTGCTCCTTCTCGACGTCGTCGGCCTTGGGCTCGTACCTGTGGGAGAGGAGCTCGGTCGCGGAGGAGGTGAAGGTCTCGTCCCGCTCGATGGCGGTGGAGGCTGCGCCGTCGGGCCACTTGGCGTCCTTGTAGCCCTCGGTCGCCTCGACCTCGGGCAGGGAGCCGCCCAGGGCCTTGCCGTCCCTCACCGCGAAGTGGGTCTTGGCGGCGGGGTCCTTCAGCGCGGTGCCGGCGCCCAGGACGAGCGTCACCCTGTGGTAGCCGTCGGGGACGGCGCCGCCCTCGTCGATGCCGTAGACGTCCCTGCCCACGGTGACGACGAGCTCGACGGTCTCCTTGGAGCCGTCGGCGTAGGTCACCTCGACGGGGACCGCGACGGTCTCGGGACCGGCCTCGCCGACCCCGGCCGCGGGCGCGAAGGTGACGACGCCCCCGTCGGTGACGGTGGCGCTGCCCCTGGAGGGGTCGAGGGCGCCGATGGCGAACGGGCCGGCGTCCGCCAGGGGGACGTCCCCGAGGTCGACCGGCCTGCCGTCCTTGCTGAAGGTCGGCGCGCCGGAGGTGACCTCCTTCGCGACCACGTCATATTTGACGTCCACATCAAAGGTGCGGTCGTCAATGGTCACCGTAACGGTTCCCGGAACATCGGTGGCCACAGCAGATGTGTCCGGCGCGGTCTTCCATTCGTACGTAGCGTCCTCAGGAAGGTTGGCATTGTTCTTGATGGCATCCTTGGCTGATGGAGTCGAGTCGCGAGAAACCTCCTGCTTATCGGCTGCCTTCGGTGCCTCCAGGATGGTCGTTGTGCCCTCTTCAGGCTCATCGTAACCCTTGGACACAACCTGAACAGTCAGATCCTCCCCAGCATTGAGCTTTGTCGCGTCTACATTGTTGAAGGTAAACTCCACCACGCCAGATTTAGGCGTACCGCCTTCTTCGAGCGGGGTGATATCCTGCTCTGCCAACAGCGTGCCATCTTTGGCAATGAGCCGCACCGTGTTCTTCTGGTCGGCACCGCCGGCAAGCTCGTCCAGATATACCTGACCCTTAACGGTCGTGTCGGTATCGTAGACCTTGTTCAGCTTCGGCGTACCCACATAGGGGCTTGTCTGATGCTGCTGCTCCTCGTCATCAGGCGTGCTATCGCCATCGATGTCTTGCAGGTAATAGAAGCCGCTGCCGAACGTATTATTGATGAGGTCGTGGTTGCTGTCCGTTACCCAGGCGTCAAAGATGAGGTCATCGCCAAACGGAGCGTTGCCATCTACGCCTGCGGCACCCTTCATCTCTTTCAAGATCTCGTTGAGGGGCTTTGTAAGCTTGATGACGTAACGGATGACAACCGGACGAGGCGACCCGCCGGACCAGTTGACCAGCTGGGTCAGATCGTTGTTGGTGATGGTGCCCTGGCCATAGTTGGCCCTGGTGGGGTCTTTCTCAATAGAGAGATTCTCCACCTTCTGGCCCGTGGTGTAGCCCACGTCGTACGCCACCTTGCTCGCATCTACCTTGTGAAGCTCGATGCCTTGGGTATAGGGAACCAGCCTTGGATCTACCTTAAACTCAAGATTCCACGGAGTGCCTTTTGCCGTCAAACCGTATGCGAAGTTCGACTCTTTGGTCAGCTTGTGGTCCACGACAATGGCACCGCTTGGGCCAGTAGTGCCGGTATTATCACTTGTCGAGGTGTTGGGCTTCACATACGTTGCGCTCACGGATCCGTGCTTGAACTGGTCGGGGTTGTTTTCTGAGACCGCCAAATTGTTAAGGGTCTCATTGTCTCCCGTCACAAAATAGCCCGAGGACTCGATGCCTGCAACAATCTGATCGTTATCCTGGTGGCTGACAAGATAAATCCTGTGCAGCAAACGATCGCTGGTCAGCTTATCGTGACCGATTTCGGTCAGGATCTCTCTCAAGTTTGTGTCAAGCGTAATAACACCGTTGGGCGCCGTCTGCGTATCCGTTGTTTCCGCGCCGGCAAAGAGGCCGTTGGACGCGCGGATATAGTTTACCTTCCAGATATTGGTAGGACGTCCCAGCTCGTCGCTGATCCTAGTCAGCGTGCGCCTACCGGCAGACGGTCCCGCATTGGGATCCACCTTGATCTCGGTGATGTGGGAGGCTATGCGCTCGTCAATCTGGAGGCGGATCTCCCAGTTATTTCCGGAAGCAGCAATGTTATGCTTTCCATAGATCTCAAAATTGATCTGATTGGAATCCAGGGTGATATCACCCGTCAGATCTTCTGGGGCAAATTCCAAGTCAGAGAAATTGTACTTACCACTTTTTGTGTAGCCAGGGGTCTCTACCCACGTATTGCCCGACGCATCCCTATCGCCCATCGACCTGGTTGCTGCCGCTGTGATGGGGGCGACGGCTTCTGTGCCTGCATCCTCTGTAGCCACTGACGCTTCTGCGGCATTCGCAGATGAAGCACTCGTGGCACTCGACTCTTGAGCTACCGTATCCGCCGCATCTACTGCGGTCAATGCCTGGTCGTCATCCGTAGTGTCCAGAGCATTTGCGTCTTGGGTGGACGCTATCGCAGGCTGAACCGCATCGGCATCTGCCTCTGTTTCGGCTATCGAAGAATCAGCTGCCGCAACGGTGAGATCCTCGATGCCCCCCCCAGAGCAGTTTCTACAACATGCGTCTGGGGAGCCTCAGCGCTATTGGAATCGATCTCGCTGGCGTGCGCAGTTACAGGGACCGAATAAAAGAGGAAGTATCCAAGCATGCAGGAAACCAAGCCAATGCTTAGATTCCTTGTAGCATAGCGCGGCCTTCTGGCTTCGCCCTTGCGCTTTTTGTCCTCAATTAACTCTCGAAATTTGTCCATCTTTCCTCCGTATCTCTGACTCCACTGGCTTGAACTGCTTGCAGAAAAGCCGACTAAGAACCCTCTGAGTTAGCCACCCCCCCCCGCATGGCTTTTAAAGATTTGATAGTCGTCGACTTGAGGGATTGTTCCATTTGTTCTTGGAAAGAGGAGTAGAAGCGCCTAACGGGACAGGTGCCTGTAGCAAATAAGCTGCAGTTATCCTTATCTTCAAGACAAGGACTCATTTTCATGGTGGGTTCCATAATGGAGAGTACATCGTACAAGCTGATGTCTTCTTCAGATCCAGCAAGTTGATATCCACCATTGGTACCCCTGGTCATCTTGAGAATGCCAGCAGCCGAGAGCTTACGGAGGATGCTCCTGATGTAATTCTTAGACACCTTTGTTGCATCTGAGATCTTCTCAGATGTCACAACGCCTTCTTGTGTGCTTAAGAACATCAGAGTTCTAACCGCATAGTCTGTTGTCTTATTGAGCTGCACGATACACCTCCTCTAATATGATAGAGAACCTGGTTTGTATTGTAGTAAAGCCTATTGCAAAAGCCAAACCTCAGCAACCGATTTGTTACCAACATAGTATCAATCTGGTGATTCTCGGCATTGTTCAGCGTTATCGAGCCCCTCCGGGGCCGTCACACATTCGGACCCGATCGTGTGACCCGCGCAGGTTGCAACACATTCGGGGAGCGATCGTGTGACGGCCCGGCAACCAAAAGGGCCGGGGCAACCACCGCCAGAGGGCCGGCGACGAGACAGGCCGGGCGGCGACCCTGAAAACCCAGCGCCAGCCGCCAGGCCACTCCCGCCGTGGCACCACACGCGGTACCGCGGCGCCTCACGCGGCCCCGTGGGCCCTAGAGCACCTCGATGCTCTTGAAGCCCTCCCCGTACGCCTCGTGGACCTCGGCGATCACCATGATCGCGGCGGGATCCGTCTCGGCGATGATCTCCTTGAGGTGTGCCAGCTCGCCACGCGAGAGCACGCAGAAGATGACGGGGCGCAGCTCGCGGCTCCACATGCCCCTGGCCTCGAACTCGGTGCAGCCACGGTCAAGCTCCACCATGATCTGCCTGGCGATCTTCTCGTGCTTCTCCGAGATGATGTAGGCGGCGCGCTGGACGCGCGGGCCGTCGACCACCGCGTCGATCACGCGCCCGCAGATGAACATCGCGACCGCCGCATAGAGCGCGTTCTCTATCGAGAAGACCGGCGCGGAGACGGCGACGATGGCGCCGTCCACCACGATGGCCATGCTGCCGACGGACGCCCCCGTCCTCCTCGCGATGAGCTGGGCAACGATGTCGGTCCCGCCGGTGTTGCCGCCCGTACGGAAGACCATCCCCAGCCCCACGCCGGTGATCACGCCGCCCCACAGCGCGCAGAGCAGAAGGTCCCCGCCGCCCAGAACGGGCACGAAGGGGGCGATGGCATCGGTGAGCACCCCGGAGACGAGAATCCCCGCTGCGGTGAGCGTGGCATAGCGCCTGTTTCCGGACTTGAGGACGTATGCGAAGAGCAGGACGTTCATGACGATGGACTGGATGCCCACCGGCAGGCTGACCCCCGCCTGAAGGGCGAGGGCGTAAAACACCGTTGCCAGGCCCGTGACGCCGCCGGCGGCCAGGCCGTTGGGGATCTCGAAGCAGTCGAGGCCAAAGGCAAAGAGCAGCGACCCGAAGAAGATGAGGGCGGCGTCAAGCGCCACCTCCCGCCAACTAAGCTTCCTCACTGCTCTGGCCTCCCGGCAAGCACCCACCGATGGTAGGCGATGACGAACCTGTCAAGGTCGCCGTCTTGGAGGACCGAGTCGACGTTGCCGGTCTCTACCCCCGTGCGCAGGTCCTTCACCAGCTGGTAGGGATAGAGGACGTAGCTCCTGATCTGGTTGCCAAAGCCAATCTCGTGCTTGGGCCCGCGGAGCTCGTCAAGCTCGGCGGCGCGCCTCTCGAGCTCCATCTCGTAGAGGCGGCTGCGCAGGATCTTCATCGCAAACGCCTTGTTCTGGAGCTGGCTTCGCTCGTTCTGGCAGGTGACCACCGTCCCGGTGGGGATGTGGGTGATACGGACGGCAGAGTCCGTGGTGTTGACGCCCTGGCCGCCGTGCCCCGTCGCGTGGTACACGTCGACGCGCAGGTCCTTGGGATCGATGTCGACCTCGATGTCATCGGGCAGGATCGGCAGGACCTCCACGCCCGCAAAGGTTGTCTGGCGGCGCTTCTTCTCGTCTGTGGGAGAGATGCGCACCAGGCGATGCACGCCCTGCTCGGCGCGAAGCATGCCGTAGGCGTTGTGGCCATGCACCGTGAAAGTGGCGTGGTCAATGCCGATGACCTCCGCCTGGGGGGCGTCGTTTACGTCCACCGTCCAGCCGCGACCGTCGCAGTAGCGCAGGTACATGCGGAAGAGCATGTCGCACCAGTCCTGAGCCTCGAGGCCGCCCTGGCCAGGCGTCACCGTCACGATGGCATCGCCGTGGTCGAGGTCGTCCGTGAACCAGCTGGAGAGTTCGAGCTCGGTAAGGTCGTGGTCGAGCGACGCGGCAACCGAGGCGGCCTCGGCGATGAGGTCGTCATCCGAGGTCTCCTCGCCCAGCTCGAGGGCCACGCGGGCGTCGCCCAGCTTGGCCCGGGCGGCGTCTATGCCGGCAACGTCGGACTTCGCGGCCGAGAGGCGCGCCATGGTCTCGCGCGCCGCGTTGGCGTCATCCCAGAAGCCGGGTGCGGCGCTCTCCTGCTCCAGCTGGGCGACCGTCCCCCTCAGTTCGTCGACGTGAAGGTAGCCCTCGACCTCGTCGAGTCGCTCGGACAGGGCGTCGAGCGCAGAGCCATCGATGTCTGCCATGGCTACCTGTTCCTGCCGTGGCAGTTCTTGAACTTCTTGCCGCTGCCGCATGGGCAGGGGTCGTTCCTCCCCACGCCAACGTAAGGGTCGGGGTCTTCGTCCTTGCGGTAGGTGCGGGGCTTGCCGACGCCGGCATTGGCGTTACCGCTGGCCCCCTGCATGCGCGGCGCGCCTGCCGCGGCAGATTGGCGCGCGGGGGAGCCGTGGTCGCCGTCGACCTCGGCGGGACCGGAGTACTGGGCGCCGCGCAGCTCGTCGGAGAGCGTCTCGTCGTCTCCCTGGGGCCTCGCGGGGGCCGCTGGGCGCACGGCGATCTCGATGCGCAGGATGGTGCGGAGGAAGTCCTCGTACATCGTGTTGACGAGCTCCGTGAAGGCGGCGTATGCCTCGCTCTTGTACTCGACGAGCGGGTCGCGCTGGCCGTAGCCGCGTAGGCTGATGCCCGTCTTGAGGTAGTCCATCTCCTGGAGATAGGTCATCCAGCGCGTGTCGATGACGCGGAGCATGACCTGGGCAGAGAGGTCGCTCATGATCTGGTCGCCCAGTCGCTGCTCCTTCTCCCTGTAGCAGGTGTTCGTAAAGGCATCGACCGCGTCGATGATGTCGCCCTGGTTGGAGTCGACGGTGAAGGTCGGCTCGTCCGCGCGGCCGGTGAGGTCGCGAATCCACTTGTCAAGGCCGGCGAGATCCCACTCCTCCGGGTCGATCCCCTCGGAGCAGTACTCGCTCACCTTGCGCTGGACGGTGTCGTAGGTGACCTCCTCGACGTGGCTCACGAGGTCCTTGCCGTCCAGGATCTTGTTACGCTCCTCGTAGATGACCTGGCGCTGCTTGTTCATGACGTCGTCGTAGTCGAGGACGCTCTTGCGCATGGCGAAGTTGACCTCCTCGACCTTGCGCTGGGCGCTCTCGACGGCACGAGTCACGAGCTTCGACTTGATGGGCATGTCGTCGGGCAGCTTGTATTTGTTCATCAGCGTCGCGATGTGGTCCATGCGGTCCCCGCCAAAGAGGCGCATGAGGTCGTCCTCGAGGGAGAGGTAGAACTGGGTCTCGCCGGGATCGCCCTGACGGCCGGAGCGGCCGCGCAGCTGGTTGTCGATGCGGCGGCTCTCGTGGCGCTCGGTGCCGATGACGGCAAGCCCGCCGGCGGCCACCACGTGCTCGCGCTCCCTCTCGCAGATGGCCTTGGCCTTCTTAAGCGCGGCGGCGCGATCCTCCGCAGACGGGAGAACGGGCTCCCCGCCCTCCTCGGCCGGCGCATAGAAGCCCTGCTCGCGAAGCATTTCCTCGGCCATGGCCTTGGGGTTGCCACCCAAAAGGATGTCCGTGCCACGGCCGGCCATGTTGGTTGCGATGGTCACGGCCCCCTCGCGGCCGGCCTGCGCCACGATCTGCGCCTCGCGCTCGTGGTACTTGGCGTTGAGGACGTTGTGCTTGATGCCTCGCTTGTCGAGCGTGCGCGAGAGGCGCTCGGAGTTCTCGATCGAGACCGTGCCCACCAGGCACGGCTGCCCCTTGGCGTGGCGCTGCGCCACGTCGTCGGCGACGGCGTTGAACTTTGCCGCGACAGTCTTGTAGACGATGTCGTTGTGGTCGACGCGAATGACCGGCTTGTTGGGGGGGATCACCTGCACGGGGACGTGGTAGACCTCGCGGAACTCCGAGTCCTCGGTCATGGCGGTGCCCGTCATGCCGGAGAGCTTGTCGTACATGAGGAAGTAGTTCTGAAGGGTGATGGTGGCGAGCGTCTGGTTCTCCTCGCGCACGAGGACGCCCTCCTTGGCCTCGATCGCCTGGTGCAGGCCCTCGGAGTAGCGCCTACCCTCCATGATGCGGCCCGTGAACTCGTCGACGATCTTGACCTCGCCATCGACGACCACGTACTGCTGGTCGCGGTGGAACATGTACTGCGCCTTGAGCGCCTGCTGGAGGTGGTTTACCAGCTGGCCGGAGGGATCGGCGTAGATGTCGTCGATGCCCAGGTTGCGCTCGATCTTCTTGAGGCCGTCGTCGGTTGCCGCGATGGTGTGCTTGGCCTCGTCCATCTCGAAGTCGACGTCCGGGGCGAGGCCGCGGACGGCGCGGGCGAAGTCCTTGTAGGTCCCTGCCGACTTGGTGCCTGCGCCCGAGATGATGAGGGGGGTGCGCGCCTCGTCGATGAGGATGGAGTCGACCTCGTCGACGATGGCGTAGTGGTGGCCGCGCTGGACGCGCAGGCTGGGCCGCGTGACCATGTTGTCGCGCAGGTAGTCAAAGCCAAACTCGGAGTTCGTGCCATAGGTGACGTCTGCCTGGTAGGCGGGCTTCTTGAGGTTGAGCCTCATGCCGTTTTGGAGCAGGCCCACCTTGAGGCCCATGAACCGGTAGATCTGCCCCATCCACTCGCTGTCTCGTTTGGCCAGGTAGTCGTTGACGGTTACGATGTGTACGCCCTTGCCCTCAAGGGCGTTGAGGTAGCCGGCGAGCGTGGAGACCAGGGTCTTGCCCTCGCCGGTCTTCATCTCGGCGATGGTACCGCGATGCAGGGCGATGCCGCCAATGACCTGCACGTCAAAGTGGCGCATGCCCGTCGTGCGGCGGGACGCCTCCCTCACTGCGGCGAACGCCTCGGGGAGAAGGCCGTCGAGCGTCTCGCCATGCTCGATGCGCTCGCGGAAGAGCTTCGTCTGCCCGCTCAGCTCCTCGTCATCCATGGCGCCAAAACGCGGCTCGAGCTCATTGACATGCGCAGCGATGCGCTGGTACTCCTTGAGGTCTTTGTCGGCTCCAGCGGAAAGCAATTTGGAGAGAAAATTTGGCATGGGCAGTCCTTCATACTGTTTGCTGAGCGGTGACCATCCACCGACGCATGCGACCTTCACTTTACCCATAGCAAACTCGCCTTGGTGGCGAAGGACATGGTCTCACTAAAAGCGCACCGTATTCTTGGTGTCAGGCGTAGGGATGCCGAGGGGTGCCTAGCGCGCGAGAAACCCGCGCCCAAGGCGGTGCGCGGGCAATCCCCCCTCATGCCCCCTCCCGCCAGCGGCCTTCCTGAGGCGCTTGGAGGGCGGCATGTGCGTGCGGTCGACAAAACACACGGCATACCTCCTGTAGCGCTGCTCCGCCTCGAACATCCGGCCGCCCGCCCGCAGCGCCTGGATGAGAACCTCCACGGCATCCTCGCGCAAGTCGTCCACGGCAGTCGCCGCGTCAGCAAGCCGGGCCGATATCCGATACCGGCCAAGCCTCAGGGCGGCCTCGGCTCCGGCCACCACGGCATCGGCGTAAAGCTCCCGCAGCTCCTGGCGGCGCGCCACGACGTATCCCGTGAAGTCCCGCGTGGGCACGAAGAGGTCTCCCGTGTAGAGCCTCTCTGCCCTGAGCGCCGCCTCCAGCGCGCCGGCGTCATCCCCCTCTGACGCCAACGCCTCGCCTGCGGCCTTCGCAAACTCCGCGTAGTCGCACTCGATGAGCTCCGGGTCAAGCGAGACGGCCCTGTCCCCCCTGCCCGAGAGGAAGGGGTCAATACCCGGCGCCACTGCGGCCACCTCCCTCCTCAACGTGCTTGTGGCCTGGTAGACCCTATCGAGGCCCGCCTTGTAGTCGCAGTCGGGCCAGAGCTGCTCGATAATCTCGTACCTCTTTGCAGAGAGCCTTGGGTGCAGGGCGACAAACACCAGCATCGCCTTGGCGGCGCGCCGATCGATGTGCCATTCGGGCACCGGATTGCCGTCGACGTCGAGCGAGAAGCCACCGAGGAGGCCAAGCCTCAGGCGGGTGCCGGGCGCCGCCTCGCAGACCCCTTCGCCATCATGGCATCCCACGGCATCCCCTCGGGGCCTGATGGCGGCGTCCGGGGCATCCTGTGGCGATGGGATCGGCACGAGCGCAGCCGCCCACGAGCGGGGGACAAGGCTCCTCAGGCGTTCTGGGACATCCCCTCTCCCAGAGGTCAGAACCCTGAGGAGCCACAGCTCGTCAATGGGGAGGGGCCTGCCCTCCAGCATGCGCGGGACGTCCTGCGAGGCCCCCTCTCCCTCAAGTGCGGTGCTCACCAGCCTCGCGACGGCAGAAAGCCCCTCGGTGTCGCACGCGCTCCCCCAGTCGGGGAAAATCGCCCCAAGCCCCAGGCCAGAGCCGGCCGCGGCGCTGCACAGGACGCTGGCCTCGGACTCGAGGTGCGTGAATCCCGCACGGCCTGCGGCGCCGGCCGCAATCGCACTCCTCAGGCCGGCGTTGCGATAGTCGCCCCGCACATACTCGACCGCGGCCCCCATCATGAGGGCCGCCACGCGGACCAGCTCGTTTCCCGCGCGCTCGGACTCGCACACCAAGGCATCTATGGACGCCCGGTCGCAGGAGCCGCGCGCGACCGCGTCGAGCGCCAGGAGGAGGGCGCCCTCGTCCCTAATCGCCAGGTACCCATCTCTCGCCAGAAACTCCCCGGCCCCAGCGCCCAGGCCGCCCTCGCCGGTGCCGTCGCCCCCAAGGAGCACGCAGGCAATGTCCATGTCAAGGCGCAGGAGCGCGGCCGAGAGGGTGCCCTCCAAGCCCGAGAAGACATGGGGCCCAACAAGGCGTTGGGCGGCGCTTGGGCGTCCATCGCGCAGCAGCTGTACGGCCTGCAGGTGTACGGCCAGCCCCGTAAACCGCCCCACGTCATGGTTGGCCACGGGAACGCCCCCGCCGGCAAGCACCGCGCGGCATCCTGCAAGAAGCACGCCTGCAACCTGGCCGTCGGCAGCGCAGGGCGCATCTTCTCCCCCCTGCCCGGGCCACGCCTCGGGAAGCCTGAATCCCGTGTCGCCCAGAGCCGAGAGGACCGTCTCGACAGATGCGGCGCGTTCTGGGGAAATGAGTGACCGGGCGAGCGCCGGCCCGATCATCCTGCGGATAAGGCCAACCTCCCCCATGCCTATGAACTCCTCGGCATGGCCGAGCGCCACGCGCGCCGCGGCGTGCGACGGGGAGATTCGGGCGATGATGGCGGCGCGGCCAAACTCGCCCCTTTCCACAAGAACGCGAAGGGCCGAGTCAAACAATGCCGACCACGCGGAGGCCTTTGTGGCGAGGGGCGCGGCGCACGCAGTGATACCTTCGATCGTGTCCACCCCAAAGCAGCGGAATGATGCGTTCTGGCAAGAGACGCCGAAGAGGGGCGCAAACTCCTCTAGGCCCGCGGCGATCTCCCCGGGGTCGACGCACGTTACGCTGGCAACGTCATCGAACGTGCCGCGCCCGAGAAGAAGCATGGCAAGCCGAGTCGAGATCTCCCCGTCGAGAAGCCTTGGGCGCAGAGCGGCCCCAACCAGGTGTTCCAAGGCCTCGAAATAGGTGCTGCCCGCCGCGAGGGCACCCGAATGAGGGACGCCGCTGTCACGCAGCAACGCGCTCACAAGGGAAGGCATGCCCCCGGTGAGCGCGCGCACGTCATAGAGCGGGTCATTCGGGCTAAGCTCGAGAACGTCACGAACGAGGAGGTCCCGCGAGACGACGCGAACGGAGTCCGCAAGCCTCTCGGCGAGCAGCTCATCTTCCGGAAGCAGGGAGACGGCAGCGGTCGCGCCCGCGGAAGTCATCCGCAGGATAGAAGACGCCTCGCGATCGACGATGGCATCGTCGCCGGTAGGCACGTCATCGATGGAAACGACGACGGGCCCGCCGGAAAGGCATTCCCTCTCGACCTGCCGGGCCAATCGCGCCAATCGACGGCTCGCCGATAACCCATCGATGCCGTAGAGCCGAAGCGAGTGCGTGGTGGAGGATTTTCTCGCCTGAGACACAAGGGCTCTCAGGGCCCTGGTTTTCCCCATGCCCGGCTCAGAGCACATGACAAGCAGGTTTGAGGTGCGGGATGTCGAGAGGAACGAAGAGACCGAGCGCGAGGCGAGGCGCCAGGAGGAGAGCCTCTTGGTGACGGAGCTTGACTCATCTTCCGCGGACTCGGCGACAGGACGGCGATGGACTCTGATGGTCATAGCTCAACACCTCACCCTTCAATATGCTCTGCAAGAGGGCGATGAGCGAGCGTGGTCACCACCCAAAAGGAAGCCGGTGACCGAAACCTATCATTGATATGTCATGCTTTAAGGGGAAACACGGTGAACGGCAAACGAAATGTGTCAGATTAGTGCAAGGTCCTGCAAGCTGGGCAAACGGCCACCCGCGCGACGCAGAAAGAGAGGGGCCCCGCGCGCGGCGCGGGGCCCCTCATGGCGCGAACGCCCCCAGTCGGCCAGCGGCGACCTGGTCTCCCACGGGCTCCACCCGCAGTACAATCGGCGCTCGGGGGCTTAACTTCCGGGTTCGGGATGGGACCGGGTGTGCCTCCCCCGCCATGGCCGCTGGCCGTCTGGGGGCGTTTCGGACCGCCCATGAGGGGCGTGCGGAGGAGCTCGGCCGATTAGTGCCGCTCGGCTGAGGCGGTCGCCCGCCTTGCACCTGCGGCCTATCAAGCTCGTGGTCTACGAGCGGCCTTACCGAAGGGAGATCTCATCTCGGGAAGGGCTTCCCGCTTAGATGCCTTCAGCGGTTATCCCTGCCGGACTCGGCTACCGGGCGGTGCCCTTGGTGGACAACCCGTGCACCGGAGGTCCGTCCACCCCGGTCCTCTCGTACTGGGGGCGGCCTCCCTCAGATCTCCTGCGCCCGCAGAGGATAGGGACCGAACTGTCTCACGACGTTCTGAACCCAGCTCGCGTACCGCTTTGAATGGCGAACGGCCATACCCTTGGGACCTGCTCCAGCCCCAGGATGCGATGAGCCGACATCGAGGTGCCAAACCTTCCCGTCGATGTGGACTCTTGGGGAAGATCAGCCT
>SFGZ01000022.1 GCA_004557505.1 Coriobacteriaceae bacterium
GGGGCTGTTCGTGCCGGAGGCCTCCGAGCGCTGGGACGGGACGGGGGACGCCGGGGACCCCGGCTACGTCAGGCACCCGCAGATCACCTGGTACGACGGACACCCCGTGATGCCGTGAGCGGGAAGGGCGGGGCGTGACCGGCACGCCTCTCAGCCGCGTTGGCGCTACGTGAACCTAATCTCGAGGCGCTTGCCAAACCCCTTCGCAATCCTCTTCAGGGTGCGCAGCGAGGGGTTCGCGATGCCGTTCTCGAGCTTGCTGATGTTCGAGCGGTTGATGCCCGTCACGTCGGCAAGCTGCTGCTGCGTCATGCCCGTCTCTTCGCGACACAACGCCAGCTCGAGCACAATCTGATACTCGGGCTCCAGCGAGTCGCGCGCCACCTTCACCTGGCCGTCGCTCATCATCTGTGCCCTTAGGCCCTGCTGTCTCATGCGAACCTCCTCAACCAGTCCGCGCGATAGGAGCGCGCGTTCAATCTCTTTCCGGGGCGTCCTCGGGCCTTCCTCGCGAAGCCGTGCCAAGCTCCCCAGCGAGGCCCGCATCCCTCAGAATCCAGACACGCTTCCTTGGTCCCAAGGCTCGCGGGCAGTCCATGAGGGGCCCGCAACCCTCGGCTTCGTAGGCCCACGGCCGAACAAGGGGCCGCCTCTCGTAGATGTTTGATGTATCACACAGTATAGGTGCTCCTGCTGTGCGGTCAAGAATGGCGGGCCGATGTGCGTCCCATGCCCGTATGGCCTGCGTAAGGCGGCCGACGATGGCCGATGGCGGCAGGCCTTGGCACGGCTACCGGAGGCTCGTTGCGCCGCTTCGTTCCCTAGGGGGATGATATAAGCTGTTGGATGGATGAGGCAGTCATGTGCGGGTGCGTTCCTGCTGGGGACAATGCAGCGACTGGTGCGCCCGCAGGGGGTCTCCCCGCATTGTTGGCTGCGAATACGTCAGGCTTGGCCCATGCGTTGGGCCGGAGAAAGGAGCGTCTCATGAAGTTTTTCATCGATACGGCGGACTTGGACGAGATCAAGCAGGCGGAGAGCTGGGGGGTTCTCGCCGGCGTCACCACCAACCCGTCGCTTTACGCAAAGACCGGCGGCAAGCTGGCAGACTTCGAGGACCACATGGTCAAGATCTGCGAGCTCTGCGAGGGGCTGCCCGTCTCCGCCGAGTCCCAGGCAAAGACCACCGAGGACATGATCGCCGATGGCGAGCGCCTCGCCGCGCTCGCGCCCAACATCGTGGTCAAGCTCCCCATCTGCGAGGAGAGCCTGCCCGCCACCCACGCGCTTGCCAAGGAGGGCATACGTGTCAACATGACGCTCGTCTTCTCGGCGCCGCAGGCGCTGCTCGCCGCCTCGGCCGGCGCCCGCTACATCAGCCCGTTCGTCGGCCGCTTCGATGACATCGGCGAGGACGGCATCGAGCAGCTTGCGACCGTGGTGCAGTGCGTCGAGAACTACACGTACGGCTACTGGGACGAGGAGGGCGGGCCCGAGATCATCACGGCCTCCGTGCGCACGCCCAACCACGTGACGCAGGCGGCGCTCCTCGGCGCCGATATCGCAACGGTGCCCTTCGGCGCGCTCAAGAAGTGCCTGTGTCACCCGCTCACCGACCAGGGCCGCGAGCGCTTCGACGCGGATTGGGCCAAGGTCACGGGGGAGCAGGCCTAGCTACACGCAACGGTCTCGAGAGGAGACACATGAGCATTACGAGAACGACGCACGAGGTGCGGCTCATCGCCAACTCGATGCGCCACGACATCATCACCATGGTGTCGAAGGCGAAGTCGGGCCACCCCGGCGGGTCGCTGTCGTGTACGGACATCCTTGCGACGCTGTTCTTCACCGGCGTGATGAACTATGACGAGGACGATCCCGCCAGCCCCGAGAGGGACTTCCTCATCCTCTCGAAGGGCCACGCCGCCCCGGCGCTCTATGCCGCCTTCCACCAGGTCGGCTGGGTCAGGGATGACGAGCTTGGGACGCTTCGCCAGCTGGGCACGCGCCTACAGGGCCACCCCGACAGAAACGCCCTGCCGGGCGTCGAGGTCTGCTCCGGGTCCTTGGGACAGGGGCTGTCCGTTGCCGCTGGCGCGGCGCTGGGCTTTCTCACGGACGCCCCAGAGGGCGCCCGCCCGCGCCACGTGTTCTGCGTGTGCGGCGATGGAGAGCTACAGGAGGGCTCCAACTGGGAGGCGCTGATGTTTGCCCCCAACCACGGCCTCTCCAACCTCACCATGTTCCTCGACCTCAACAACCTGCAAATCGATGGCGACGTGCGCGAGGTCAACTCCCTCGGGGACGTTGAAGCCAAGCTCGCGGCCTTTGGCTGGCACGTTATCCGCACTGACGGCCACGACATCGAGCGCCTGCACGCCGCGATCGAGGACGCGCTCGCCTTCCCCGCGGCACCCACGGCCATCGTGTGCGACACCGTCAAGGGCAAGGGCGTCTCGTTCATGGAGAACGAGGCGGGCTGGCATGGCAAGGCTCCCAACGAGGAGGAGACCGCGCGTGCGCTGGCCGACCTCGACGCGGAGCGCGCCCAGATCGAGAAGGAGGCCTAGCCATGGGTAAGAGGGCAACACGCGAAGCCTTTGGCGAGACGCTCGTCGAGCTGGCAAACGAGGGCGTGAACGTCTGCGCGGTCGATGCGGACCTCGCCGGGTCAACTACTACCAACAAGCTTCAGAAGGCGTACCCCGATCGCTTCGTGGACGTGGGCATCGCCGAGCAGAACATGATCGGCGTGGCCTCGGGCCTCGCCCTCACCGGGCGCATCCCGTTCACGGCGTCCTTCGCCGTGTTCGGCGCGGGCCGCTGCTACGACCAGATACGCAACACCGTCTGCGACTCCAACCTCAACGTGAAGGTGTGCCCCACGCACGCCGGCATCACGGTGGGCGAGGATGGCGCGACGCACGAGATGCTCGAGGACATTGGCATGATGAGGGCGCTCCCCAACATGCGGGTCCTGGTGCCGGCGGACTACCGCGCCGCGAAGGCCGCCATCCGCATTGCCGCCACCACGCCCGGCCCCGTCTACGTGCGCCTGGGCCGTCATAAGGTGCCCGAGGTCTACGACGAGTCCTTCGCCGGCGGCCTGCCCTACGCGGGGATCCTGCGCGAGGGGACGGATGTCACCATCCTCGCCTGCGGCGTCGAGGTGGCTCAGTCGCTTGCTGCGGCGGACGCCTTGGCACAGAGCGGCATCTCCGCCGAGGTCGTCGACGTGTTCTCGGTGAAGCCGCTTGCGGAGGACGTCATTCTCGCCTCCGCCGAGAAGACCGGCCGCGTCGTGACGGTCGAGGAGCACGTGGTTGATACGGGCATGGGCTCTGCCGTGGCCGCGCTTCTCGCCGAGAGGCGGCCCACGCCCATGCGCCTGGTGGGCATGAGGGGCTTTGGCACCTCCGCCCCCGGCGACGTGCTCCTCGAGCACTTTGGCCTTGACGGCGTAGGCATTGCCCGCCAGGTCGAGGAGTTCGTCCGCGCCTAGCGGCAAGACAGCCAGTACGTATGTGGGTGCGCGCGACGGCGCGGCAGCCGTCGCGCGCACCTGGGGAGGGGTGCCGCCAGCGTCATTTTGCGAACTTCTCGCGGCATCCATCTACGTGTTCTCTGTTCGTATGGGGCTGCTCGCGCGTGGTCGTCCCAGCGCTTGGTATCATGGCGAATGTATCTGCATCTGCTACGCAAGAAGAAGGAGCTTTCGTGGCCAACCACTTTCGCAGCACAGGGCGACAGGGGCCGGGCGAGGATGGCATGAAGCTTGTGCCACCCAGCGAGCACATCGTGAGCAACGTCCCGGACATCGAGTCCGCCGAGAGCGGCGACGATGAGCAGGCTCCCGCCGTCACCGAAGACGCGCCCGAGGCGGTTCATGTTGTCACGGCGTCCGATTCTGCCGACCCCGCGAGCGAGCAGCAGCGTCCCTACACCAGCGTCTTTGCGTCCCTCGCGGGCAACGACAACGACGCCCCCGCGCCGCCGCGCACCGGCACCCCCACCATCTCGTTCAAGAACGTGACCCTCATCTATCCGGCCCAGCCCAACAAGCCCGCCCTCGAGGACGTGAGCCTTGGCATCTATCCCGGCGAGTTCGTCTTTGTCGTGGGCCACTCCGGTTCGGGCAAGTCGTCGCTCCTGCGTCTCATCACCTGCGAGCGTCGCGCCACCTCCGGGCAGGTGCTTGTCGCCGGCCAGGACCTCACCAAGCTCAAGAACAAGAAGGTCCCATATCTCCGTCGCCAGATTGGTACTGTCTACCAGGACTTCAAGCTCCTGCCGGACAAGACGGTCTACGAGAACGTCGCCTTCGCGCTCGAGTGCATCGGCAAGCCGCGCGCCGTCGTCAACGTGCAGGTCCCCGAGGTGCTCCGCCTCGTTGGCCTCGCCGAGAAGCAGGACAACTATCCCGACCAGCTCTCCGGTGGCGAGCAGCAGCGCGTCTCCGTGGCGCGGGCCATGGTCAACCGCCCGCCGCTGCTCATCTGCGACGAGC
Organism: Coriobacteriaceae bacterium; assembly: GCA_004557505.1. Taxonomy (GTDB): domain Bacteria; phylum Actinomycetota; class Coriobacteriia; order Coriobacteriales; family Atopobiaceae; genus Tractidigestivibacter. The sequence goes on from SFGZ01000022.1 coordinate 4,508, forward strand.
CCACGGGCAACCTCGACCCGGCCATCTCGCTGGGCATCATGAAGCTGCTCGACCGCATTAACCGCGAGGGCACGACCGTGGTCATGGCCACCCACGACCGCGAGATGGTCGACTCCATGCGCAAGCGCGTCGTCGCGCTTGAGGCCGGCCACGTTGTCCGCGACCAGGAGAGGGGAGGCTACGGCTACTATGGCGCCCTCTAACTTCACCTACTCGCTGCGCGAGGCCGGCCACCACTTCCGCAGGAACTGGTCGACGGTGCTCGGCGCAATCGTGACCATCTTCCTTTCGCTCTTCATCATCGGCGTGTTCGCGCTTGCCTCCAGCGTTCTTGACAACATGGTGGGCAGCGTCGAGGACAAGGTCACAATCCAGGCCTTCCTCGCCGACAATGCCGACCAGGCATCCGTCAATCAGCTCAAGTCCGAGATCGAGGGCTGGGACAACGTCGAGTCCGTCACGTACCGCAGCAAGGACGAGAACCTCGAGCAGTACCGCACCTCGATGTCGCAGAGGAACGCCTCCGATGCCGTGGCCGCGCTCGACGGCCAGAACCCCATCCCGGCCTCGCTCGTGATCAAGCTCACCGAGCCCCAGCAGGTTGAGAGCGCGGCAGAGCGCCTCGTTGCCGACAAGACCTTCAAGTCTGTCTGCGACACGCCCGAGAACCCCTCGAGCGATGTCCAGTACGGCCGCGACACCGTCGAGAAGCTCTTCTCGGTCACCAACATCTTGCGCGTTGCCGCCATCGTGCTCGTGGTGCTCCTGATCTTCGTGGCGTTCGTGTTCATCAACAACACCATCCGCCTCGCCATCACCGCCCGCCGCAGGGAGATTGCCATCATGCGCCTGGTGGGCGCATCGAACGGCTTCATACGGGGCCCCTTCATCATGGAGGGCACGCTGGAGTCGCTCATCGGGGCGGGCGTGGCCATCATCGCGCTTGCCGTAGGCATGGGCTACGTGATGCCACAGCTTGAGGACAGCCTCAGGTTCCTCTCGTTCTACGTGTCGCCCCAGGCGCTCTTCCTCACCTACGGCGGCCTGCTGGTCCTCGGAGTCCTCATCGGCCTCTTCAGCTCTGCCATCGCCATGAGGCGCTACCTCAAGGTCTAGCGCGGATTTCTGGGTACTTGCCGGCAGAGGGGGTGGTGCGGCTCGTTCGCGCCGCCCCGTCTTTCTTAAGGAGGACACATGGGCAGAAGGCGCCCGGGAGCCCGGCGCGGCGGCAGCCACCGGCCTGGAGGCAGGAGGGCGCCGCGGCACCGCTCGCCCACCCTTACGGGGACGCTGCGTGTGACGAAGCCCGGCACGGCCACGGTCGAGACGCCCGAGGGCAGCTTCCGCGTTGCCCGCCGGGGCCTGCGCGAGGCCATGAACGGCGACGAGGTCACCGTCTCCGTCTTCCCCGACCGCAGGGGCGAGAGGGTCGCCCTGGTGCAGGGGGTCATCACGCGGGCGCAGGCAACCTTCCTAGGACGCTTCGAGCAGGCCGGCCCCCTGGGCGCCGTGGTGCCGCTCGATGCGCGCCTGGGCCGTGACTTCTTTGTCGTTCCCGAGGACGGCTCGCCCGCCCGTCTCGGCGTGGGGGAGGGCGACGTGGTTGTCGCCCGCATCGCGGAGTACCCCACCCGCAACAGCGCCGCCGTGGTGACCATCGAGCGCCGCGTGGGCTCCTCGGACGAGCTCGACCTCAACATGGAGTCGGTCATCGCCTCCTTTGGGCTGGCCACGGAGTTCCCGCCGGCGGCGCTTGCGCAGGCGGAGGGCATCCACGCCGGCGTCGAGGAGGCGCTGAGGCGCGATCCTACCCGCCGCGACCTGCGCTCCCTTCGCTGCGTGACCATCGACCCCACCGACGCGCGCGACTTCGATGACGCGGTCTTTGCCACGCGGCTGTCGGGCGGCGGCTTCGAGCTGTGGGTCCACATCGCCGACGTCACGCACTACGTTGGCTGGGACAGCCCAATCGACAACGAGGCCAAGCGCCGAACCTGCTCGGCCTATCTGGCCGACCGCGTGCTGCCCATGCTTCCCGAGAGCCTCTGCAACGACGTGTGCTCGCTCAGGCCGAACGAGGACCGTCTGGCCATGAGCGTGCGCATGGAGCTGGACGCGGCGGGCAACCTCACCTCTGCCGAGGCCATGGCCTCCGCCATCCGCTCGGCGGCGCGGCTTGACTACGACACCGTTGACGTCCTGCTCGCCGGCCACGCGGACGCCTCCGTGCTGCACGGGGACCCGGCAGACGCCCAGGCCCTGGAGGAGGCGCTGCGCACCCTCGACCGCATTCGCGGCCTTCGCGAGCGCATACGCAGGGGGCGCGGGTCGATCGACTTCGACACCGTAGAGCCCAGGGTCACGCTTGACGAAAAGGGGCATCCCACGGGGGTGGCCGTGCGCACGCGCACGCGCGCGACGGGGCTGGTGGAGGAGGCGATGCTCCTCGCCAACGAGTCCGTCGCCCGCATGCTTGCGGACCGCGAGGTTCTCTGCGCCTACCGCGTACACGAGCGACCGTCGCCGGATGACCTCCGCGCCACGGTTCGCCCCCTCATGGAGCTGGGGCTCATCGAGGGAAATGCCCAGCGCGACGCCCTCATCGCGGGCGAGCCCGAGGCGATAGCCGCCGTGCTTGACGCCGCCCGTGGGACTTCCGGCGAGTACCTTGCCAGCGCGCTTCTCCTCCGTGCGCAGAAGCGCGCGGTCTACCTTCCCACCAACCAGGGCCACTACGCGCTCGGGGCGCAGGCGTACTGTCACTTCACCTCACCCATCAGGCGCTATCCGGACGAGCTTGCACACCGTGCGCTCAAGGCGCTGCTCGCCGGGGCGCTCGACAGCAAGGAGCAGAGGCAGATCGCGGGCCAGCTGCCCCAGCTCTGCGCCACGTGCTCGCGGATGGAGCGTGCCGCAGACGGTGCGGCGCACGCCAGTCAGCACATCAAGATGGCCGAGCTCTACGCGGGCCGTGTGGGTGAGGCCTTCTCGGGCGTGGTGTGCGGCTGCGAGAGATTCGGGCTCTTTGTGATGCTCGACGAGACCTGCGCCGAGGGGCTGCTGCCCACGCGCGCCCTTGGTGGCGAGTGGCTTGCGTACGACGAGGACCGCATGACGCTCACCGGCGAGGAGTCCGGGCGCGTGTGGGGCCTGGGCATGCGGGTGCGCGTGGTTGTTGCCGAGACCGACATCCCGCGCGGAAGGATCGACTTCGCGCTCGCGGACGCGCGTGACGCCGCGCGATAATGGGAAGACTAACGAGCAGTGCATGCCGCGCGGCGCGCGCGTGAGTTTGGCCCCAAGGGCCAGGGGAGAGGGACATGGACCAGGAGCAGAGCCAGAGCACGCTGACAGACAGCCTTGAGCAGGCCGAGGGCCTCATCCTGCAAGGGCAGGACGGCGCGGCGAGGGAGTTTCTCGCCCGTCTCGCCGAGGACGCCGAGGAGTATGTTGACCGCAACTGCGCAGCCACCGAGAGCGACCAGTGGTTCAGCTTCCCCACGATCTTCGACCGCCTGTGCTACCGGCGAGTGGAGCGTGACCCCCGCTCCCTGCACGACGTGGGCGAGCCGCTGGACCGCCTCTATGCCGACCTGGCGCTTGCGTGCGTGCGCACCGGCGACTACGGCGCCGGGGTCGAGGCCCTCAAGCAGGCCGTGCGGTGGAACCCCATGAACTGCGGCTATCGCCTTGATTTGGCCGACCTCTACCGCACCAACGGCGACATGCAGGAGTACCTGGCCCTCACGTACAGCTGCTTCGAGCGCGCGAGCGATGCGCGCCACCTCGCGCGGGCCTTCCTCAACTTTGCCGGTTACTTCGAGGCGCAGGGCAAGCCGCGCACGGCTGCGGCCGCGCTTCGCGCGGCGCGGCGCCTCGAGGTGGGGGACTCCGCCCTTAAGGCGGCGCTCGACCAGGCCGCCGGCACCGAGCGGGACCCGGATGGCGTGACGGACAAGGAGGCCACGGGCCTTCTCGCCGAGGAGGGGCTGCCCGACGGCGCCAATGCCGAGGTGGCCGTCTGCCTGCTCATGTGCGCCCAGGACACCGCCGCCGCAGGAGAGCGCGACGTGGCCACAAACCTCACGCTGCGCGCCCGCGACCTGGTGGGCGAGCCCGCGGCCCTGACGCTCCTGCAACTCATACGCGAAACCGATGCCGAGATGGCCCGCGATGCGGCCGTCGGCGATGCGGCCGCCGCACCGAATGACGCCTCGGGCGGGCAGCCCGCAGGCGCCTCGGGCGGGCCGCAGGCCAATGGGGGTGCGGGCGATGCCCAAGCCAGCTAAGCGAGAGAAGAAGACCATCGCGCGCAACCGCGCGGCGCGCCACGAGTACTTCGTGGACGAGACCTTCGAGGCCGGCATAGAGCTCACCGGCACCGAGGTCAAGAGCCTGCGCGAGCGTGCGTCGCAGATCACCGACGCCTTCTGCCTCATCCGCGGGGGAGAGGCGTGGCTGCATGGCGTACACATCCACCCCTACTCCAACGGCGGCGTGTGGAACGTCGACCCGGACAGGAAGCGCCGCCTCCTGCTCCACCGCCACCAGATCGACTACCTGGACGGCAAGCTCCGCACCAAGGGCATGGCCCTCATCCCGCTGGAGCTCTACTTCGACGAGCGCAACCGCGCGAAGCTCTGCATTGGCCTCTGTCGCGGCAAGAAGCTCTACGACAAGCGTGCCGACATGGCCCGCCGCGATGCCGATCGCGAGATCCAGCGCGCGCTCAAGGAGAGGAGCCACTAGGTCGCGCCGTCGGACGATATGATGAGAATGTCTGGTCCGAATGGTCGGGGAGAGGAGACCCATGGACGCAAAAGCACTGTTCAGTTTCTCGTACGGACTCTACGTGGTGTCGGCCAACGACGGCAAGGGCGTCGGCGCGTGCCTCATCAACACGGCGCTTCAGGTGACGAGCGACCCCATGCAGGTGGCAGTCACGATCAACAAGGAGAACCACACCGCTCAGGTCGTGAGGGCGGCGGGGCACTTCACCCTTACGGTGGTCTCCAAGACGGCTGACATGCCGTTCATTGGCCGCTTTGGCTTTCAGAGTTCGGCCAATACCGACAAGTTCGCAGGCATCCCCACCAAGGCGTCGCCGCTTTCTGATCCCTACACCACCGAGCACGCCTGCGCCATGGTCTGCTGCGCCGTGGTGAACGCCGTCGACCTGGGCACCCATGTGATGTTCGTCGGCGAGGTCGTGGACGCCGAGCGCATCTCCGACGAGGACCCCATGACCTACGCCTACTACCACGGCGTCCTCAAGGGCAAGACGCCGCCCAAGGCCTCCTCGTACATCAAGGGGGAGGATCCAACCGAACCTGCGGCGTCCGTCTCGTCACCCAGGCACCACTTCCGCTGCAACATCTGCGGGTACGTCCACGAGACCACCGAGGAGGAGCTCCCGGAGAACTTCCGCTGCCCCGCCTGCGGCGTTGGCCCGGAGAACTTCACTAAGATTGACTAGCGTTCTACCCGTGGCGCGCCACGGTTGATATAAGCTCTGAAATGGCATTTGTTTGGCTCGGTTGTTATCAGCACCCAAGAGAGAGGAACCACCATGGCTGACGAGAAGAAGACCTACACCTTCCGCTGCACCGTCTGCGGCTACGAGGTCACCGTTGACACCCCCGAGCTCCCCGAGGACTACGTCTGCCCGTCGAGGAGTAGGCTCAGGCTGCTCCAAGGACAGGTTTTCTCGCATTGACGGGGACGGGAGGGCGCCGCGCGTGCGTCCGGGCCCGTCCCCTTGCGCGAGGCTGGGCTCTACTACGGCGGCGGGTCTCGCTGGTGCCACGATGCCGCCGGTTGGGAGGCGCGCATGTACAGGCTGGTCGCAAGCGACATGGACGAGACCTTTCTCGCGCACGACCACAGCATCCCCCAGGCCAACATCGACGCCATACGGCGCATGCGCGAGCTGGGCGCGCTCTTTGTGCCGGCGTCGGGAAGGTCGTACTCCTCGGTGCTCGAGAGCTTCTCGTCTGCGCCCGCAGACCTTCTCGACGGAACCTGCGTGATCTCGTACAACGGCGGCACGATCAACCGCGTGGGGGACGCCCGCCCGCTTGAGAGCCACTCGCTTCCCTTCGAGACGGTGCGCGGGCTCTTCGAGCGCGGCAAGGCATTTGACGTGGGCGTGCATGTCTACCAGAGCGATGGCGTGGTGTGGGCGGCCAAGCTGCCGGAGGATGACAGGCGCTACCTCGATGGCCACATGGCCTACCGGGAGTTCGACGGCGCCTCCATAGACTTCCTGCGCGACACCCCCCTGGCAAAGATCCTCTTTGTCCGTCATGACCTCGCCTTTCTCCACCGGATGGCCGAAAGTGTCGGCGCGGTGCCGGGAACTTCCGCCACCTTCTCCTCCGGCCGCTACCTCGAGTACCTCCCGGAGGGGGTGGACAAGGGCCACGGCCTGCGCGCCCTTGCGCGCATCCTTGGGGTCGACATGACGGAGACCATCGCGGTGGGCGACTCGCTGAACGACCTGCCCATGATCGAGGCGGCGGGCATGAGCGTGGCGGTCTCGAACGCAACGGATGGCATCGGTGGGCTGGCAGATTACGCGGCCCGCTCCAGCTGCGATGACGGAGTCCTTGCAGAGGTGGTCGAGAGGTTCATGGAGCCGCAGGCGCGTTAGACCTGCGCTACAATGGCGGGGCCGCGGCAGCTTGGGGCCGGCGCTGCGGCACGCGGCCGATGGCGCGCTTTGCGGCGGCAGGCGCCCCACAAGGCTAGGAGGCCCTGGCAGATGAAGCGCGCGCGGCAGACGTCGGAGTCCATCGAGCTGGCAGCGATTCTCGCGTTCTCGGGCGGACTCATGGACGCATACTCGTACCTTGCGCGCGGGAAGGTCTTCGCCAACGCGCAGACCGGCAACATCCTGCTCTTTGGCGTGAACCTTGCCGATGGCGACGCCGCCCGCGCCCTCCACTACGCCGTCCCCGTGATTGCGTTTGCGGCGGGCATCGCCCTCGCGCACTCCATCAAGATCTTCTCGAGGGAGCACCGCCTCCACTGGCGTCAGATCGCGCTGCTCGTCGAGGCGGCGCTTCTCGTCATCGTGTCATGCACTCCCGATGACCTTAATCTCATCGCGAACAGCCTCACGTCGTTGGGCTGCGGAATCCAGGTCCAGGCGTTCAGGAAGCTCCACGGCAATGGCTTTGCCACCACCATGTGCATTGGCAACCTGCGGAGCGGAACCCAGAGGCTTGTCGACTACGTGCATGAGAGGGACCGCGCGCACCTTGAGGGATGCCTGCTCTACTACGGGGTGATTCTCTGCTTTGCCATTGGCGCGATTACGGGCAGTCGCGTCATTGGGGCACTGGGGCTGAGGGCGATTCTCGTGAGTTCCGCACTGCTCTTGGTTGCGTTCTTCGTGATGTTCCAGGACCGCGAGAAGGGTGCCCGCGAGCGCGCCGCCGCCGCGCCCGATACCGCTGCCGCATCCGCCTCGCCCTCGCCCTCGCCCGGGGCGGAGGTGTCTCCCGGTGCCGATGCGCGCATCCTGCACCATCGGCGTCGCGCGATCCCCATCCTCGCGTTGGCCCCATGGCCCCAAGCCGTCCCCCCACCCCCCCGCATCGCGCCGTCGCCGTTTGGGGTAGACTGATGTCATGTGGCCGCGTGCCGCCGCTCCCTGACAGGGCGCGTGGCGGCGGCGTCCCCGTCCCGTCTCTGGGGGTGACTGGTTTCGACGGGGCGCGTCTGAGATGGGCAGCAGGCCGTGGTCTCCTCGCCACGCAAAACAGGGGAACCGTCAAACTGAATTGACGACAGCTCTTCTTACGAGCCTCAGCTGGCTCTCGCTGCTTAGCGCTAGCTAACCGGCGCGTCAAACCGGGGGTCTCTCCCGCCCCCGGGGCGGCGTCATCCCAGGGAGACGCACGCGCGGATGTGGCCGGTATGCCGCGCGCCAAGACCAAACCGGCTGGGGGGCCAGGCGCGCGCCGCCGCGCGCGCGGCCCCCGAGACCCAACCGGCGGCTGAGCCTGGAGACACCTGTCAGGGACGCGCCTCGGACCGGAGTTCGAGTCTCCGCACCTCCACCAATGGCGCAGGCGCCGAACTGCCACCCAATCGGTGGCGGCTCGGCGCTTTTTGTATAGATTTGGGGGCTCCGGACAAGGGCGCCCCCATTTCTCGTCGCAATTATGTGCTGTCGCATCTTGTGCTCCAAGGCACCCAAGTTCGCTGGGATTGTGTCTCCGTGGGCTTTTCTGCGCTTTAGGATGCCTGGAAGGCCTGAGGCATCTGGCTGAAAGGCTCGCGGGCTCGATTCTCGCCGCCGGTCCAAGGAGGTGGCCCCATGCGATGCGGTAGTCATCCGGCTGGGCGTAGGATTTGGACGCCGGACGCAGATTCCAAAACGGACTAAAGGGACGTAAAAGGCGTAAAAGCCGCGAGCGCGAGCGCGAGCGGAACCATGGGCAAAACCGTGACTGAGCCGCGCGCGATCCGGCGTGGCCCAAAATGCCGAATTTAGGTGTTGCCCCCCCCCCTCTTAGACATATAATGGCAATTGTGTATGATGGTTGCGCACTTACATTTAGACCACAAGCAACACGTGCTTGCAGGCACCGGCGAGAAGGGGGTCAGTCTCAGAGGAAGCTGCCGCACCGCATGCACCATCACTCTGCTGCGTTTCGTATCCGCCAAGAGTTCCCAAAGGAAGTACCCATGGAAAAACACACGAAATCCGATGGCCGAACTAAGACAGTTGACGAGGCCAAACAGGCTGCATACTCGCAGAAGAAGCCGCGCTACGGCCTTAGGAAGTTGTCCATTGGACTGGTCTCCTGCATGGTGGGCTACCTGTGCTTCTTTTCCGCTCCTGTTGCCCTGACTGCGGAGGCTGCCCCCGTGAGCGGTCAGGGCACCCCCGTCGAAACCGAGTTGGGGGGTTCTATCGAGGATACGAACGCGCAGGACCTCACGGCGGAGGAGCCTGCTGCTGAGTCCGCCCTGCCCGTAGAGGGCACATCTGCCCCCGCGGCCCCCGTTACTGAGGCCGCACCTACCCCTAAGCCGCTGACCGTGCCCGCTCCTGCGGGCACCCAGGATGTCCCCGCTGAGGCCGTCGCGGCACCCGCCGCCGAGGCGGAGGCCACCCAGCACGTTACCCATGGCGTGGCGCTTATCGGCAAGGGTGCCAAGGCGGCGGTCGCCCGCGTGGTCACGTCCGATGGCGACAACGGAGCTCGTCGTTGGCGTGGACGGCAACCCCGCGGACGCCGGTTCCGATGGTGTCGAGGACCTCTCCGGCATCGTCGTGACTCTCACCGGCAAGGACGGCGCGGTTGTCTCGGGCACGGCTGACAGCTGGCGTGGAACCAAGGGCTTTCCGCTGGTACAGAACTTCGGCCTGCACGACTTTGCGCAGGGCGAGTACAAGGTGAGCATCTCCCTCGGCGAGGGCGTCAAGCACTGGGCCGTCACCAAGAGCTCCAAGCTTCATAACGGTGACACCGTCAATGTTGATGGCCACCTCTCAAACCGCGAGGTGACCCTGGGCTATGACACCAACGGCAATGGCGTCGCTGACATCGATGAGGGTCCCTACCACCACGGTCAAGTACGGCGAGGGTGCGACCACTCCAGCAATCACGTTCGATGACACGTTCACCGACGAGAAGGATCAGCTTGACCCGCAGGCTGACGATAGTCCGCTGAAGGGCACCACCTTCTCCATACCGGAGCTGGGCAACGATGCGGGTGCCCAGATCAACGCGGCGACCGGCCAGATCACGCTGCCCGAGGATGCGCAGCCCGGCACCTATACCTATACGGTGACGGTTGAGTATCCCGATATGTCCCATGACACCGTTGATGTGAGGGTTGTCGTGACTCCGATCACCGACGAGCTCAGCGCCGAGGGCGGCAGGGTCGTCGTCCCCGAGTCGATCACCGACGGCGACCTGGCCGACGCCCTGAGGGGCGCCGTCACGGTCACCGGCAGGGACGGCGGGCAGGTCCCGCTGGACGACCCGCGCATCGCGTCCGTCGCCCCCAAGGGCGCGCTGCCCGAGAAGACCGGCGAGAAGGACGTCGAGATGACCGTCACCTACTCCGACGGCTCCACCGACACCGCGACCGTCCACGCGACCTTCGTGCCCGACGTCGTGCCCGTGCCCGACCCCGATAACCCGCCGGCCGTGCCCGACGGCTACGTGCGGGTCACCTTCGCCGGCGGCGAGCACGGCAGGATCCGCGACGGCGCCACGTCCACCTTCATGGTGAACCCGAAGGCCGACGTCGACCTCGCGGGGAGCGCCCCGGCCGTCGACGCCGACGCCGGCTGGACCCACAGCGGCTGGGACGCCCCGCTCGCGGGCAGGTTCGCCTCCGAGGCCACCATCACGGCGACCTACACCCAGGACCCCAAGACCCCTGAGAACCCCAAGGATGCCGACGCCAACGACCCCAAGGGCCAGGACGTCAGCACCGAGGTGGGCGTGACCCCCGACCCGTCCGAGGGCATCGAGAACAAGGGCGACCTGCCGGGC
>SFGZ01000023.1 GCA_004557505.1 Coriobacteriaceae bacterium
GGAAGGGCCTCAGGTGCCAGCCCCCGCCCGGGGCCCGCACCACGCCGCAGGCCCCGGCCGCCCCCATCGTCACGCCCATGGTGCGGTCCTGGGGGGCGACGCCGTCGGCGATCGAGACGCCCATCTGCCCGAGGGCCGCCAGGGCGCGGGCGAGCTCGGGGTTGGGGTTGGCCTCGTCGTCGACCCAGCCCGACGGGGCGTAGCGCTCCACAACGGCGCGCCGCCACTCGTTGCGCTCGGGCTTCCTCTCCTCCACCAGGTCGAGCCTGAGCTTGTAGGGGTTCACCACGACGGCGCAGCCGTCGAAGCCGTTGAGGAGCACGAACAGGTCCTCCGTGGAGAAGCGCAGCTCCTCCAGGGGGAGCCCGGCGGGAACGGCCCCCCGCCCGCCCAGCGCGTTGCGCAGGCGCCCGAGTCCCGAGCGGAGCATCACGCGCCCCCCGGGTAGTCGGGTATGTCGAGGAGCGCGGAGAAGAGGTCCCCGGACGGGTAGAAGTCGACCGAGGAGAAGGAGGTCTTCCTCGCCGTCTCCCCGTCCGGGTCCTGCATGTCGAGGGAGACCCCCTCGTGCCAGCAGTTGCAGTCGCTCAGCATGGCACCCGCGTCGGACACGGCTATGACCCTGCGTGTGCGAATCTTACCCGTCCCCCCGCCGGGCCAGCGCCAGCCGTATTCGTAGCTCGGCTCCACCTCGGTCATGTCGGTCACGCACACCTTGAAACCCCGATAGCCCCCATGCGCACATCGTGAGAGCCTGACCATGGGCTCGGGGTCCACGCCCTTCCTCGACGCGAGCGCCCGCAGCGCCGCCTCGTCGCCATTTACGAGGGCGGTCCCGAAAGCCGTGCCCTCTTCGCTGCTCCTGGGGAACGCGACGTGGCCGCCCTCCGCCGCAGGCCTGAAGGGGTAGCGCCGTGGCTCGAAGAGCTCGCGGAAGCTCGCGGGCCAGAGCGAGCGGTCGTCCGGGAAGGGCCTCAGGTGCCAGCCCCCGCCCGGGGCCCGCACCACGCCGCAGGCCCGAGCTCGGGGTTGGGGTTGGCCTCGCCGTCGACCCAGCCCGACGGGGCGTAGCGCTCCACCACGGCGCGCCGCCACTCGTTGCGCTCGGGCTTGACCTCCGCAATCCTGTCGAGCCGAAGTCTGTAGATGTTCACCACGACGGCGCAGCCGTCATAGCCGTTGAGGAGCACGAACAGGTCCTCCGTGGAGAAGCGCAGCTCCTCCAGGGGGAGCCGCGCGAGGTCCATCCTCTTCCTTCTGCCGAACAGCATGCGAGTCTCCAATTCATCGAAATCCTTAGGCAGACACAAGGTACACGTCACCCTATTGGGGCGCATATGCATAGGTGGGGTTTGGAGACCCCCTCTCCAGGGTTGCGACGCCATTGATCAGGTCTTGCTTCATCTGACTTCCGTCGAAGGCCTCCTGCGCCTTGTCCAGCAGAAAGTCCACCCCGCAACCAATTGCCATGCCGGCGATTGCGCCCACGGGCCCGCCGAAGCACGCACCGACCAAGGCACCCGCTGCCTTGCCTACACCCCACTTTGCCAGGCCTTCGCCCGCTTCGACAACGGCGGCAGCGGACTTCTGGGCGCGATCTCCGGAGGTTGTCTCATACGCCTCCCTGGACTTCTGGAACGTGTCGGCAAGCGAGACCACGTCGGACACAAAACCAAGCGCCTTGCCGGCACCCTTCGCAATCTTTCCGGCACCAGAGCCAAGTCCGGCAGCATCGTCCAAGCTGGAGCCAAAGGATTCAACCGCCTCTTCAGCACCGTCGGCGGCATCCGACATATTCTTTCCAAATCTATTGGAGAAATACGCCTTGAGCTCTCCCCCGCCAGTCCTAAAACTCTTATATGCCTCCCGTGCTTCGGAGATTACTCCCGACCCCTTGAGCTCATCCATGAAACGCGAGCCAAAGGTTCCAGAACCAGTGATGCTGGTCTTAAGCCCCGTGTAGCTCACGCCAGCAGCAAGAAACGCGCGATCGAAAAAATGGTCGTTATCTGGATGGGGCTTCACCAGATTGATGAGAAATGCGCCCTTGTCCCCTGATGCGAGCGCCGACACCCAAGCGCCATACATGCCGATGGGCTTGAACTCATCGGCGTGCCCCAAGGTCTTTGCCAGCACGCCAAGCGTTTTCTTTCCGTACTTGTAGTAAAGGCTGCTGGTTATCGAATGTGCCGCATCCTGCGCCATCGCCGCGCCAGACTCGCTGTACTCACGCGCCAAGACATCATGCGTTTTTCTAATCATCCCATCATCAATGAACATGCTCTTGTCGAGAGACCTGCTGTTCTGGCTTCCCGAGTAGGTCGACTCGAACGAAGTCGCGGATGATTGCAGGTTCGACCATGCCGACGAGATGCTGTCTACCTTTTCCGTCTCCGCTGACAAGTCGCCCGCAAGCATCGAGAGAGCATTGGAAACGGCCGTCGACCCCCGTAGTCCCTTGAGAGCATCGGCCGCATCGCTTGTGGCGTTAATGAGACTTGATAGCGACTTGCTTGCAGAGTTACAGCAATCGGTTACCTTGCCCTCGGTATCGCATATAACTTCGTCTTTGGAGTAATTCGACACCCCCGCTTCGTCGAGAAGGGCATCGCGTGCCTTTTTGATGTCACCGGCGTCCGAGACAAGCGAGGTAAACGTGAAATCGAGCCTTTCCAGCGCGTGGTTGAATATTCGGGCATTCGTCTCAATATTGACAGAAGCGCGCACCTGAGCCTCAGCCCACTCTCCAGACTGGATGCTCGAAAAGTCTTGGCTTTCCTTCGACGTCACCGCAATGACCTCGGTAAGCCTTTCGATGATGTCTTTGATGCGCTGGTGTCCCGATTCAAGCTCGCTTACCTTGAACCTGAGCGTCGACATGGCTCGCACCTCCAATGTGCCACGTTCACAAGCACTGCTTTGCGTGGCTGCTACCGAGCAAGATCGGTCTTGACTTGCGTAAAGTCATTGGTAAACCTGTAGCGCACAGCAAGGTACTGATCTTCATCAATGAACCTGCCTTCAGCATTGCGGATGAGACCCGCATGGATGAGGGCATCCTGCTCCAAACCGCCAACACAGGCGTCGATACGATCGAGCGTCCCCCTGAAGGCGTTTGCCGCCTGCCCCTCCCACGAGCCAAACAGATCGCTCCTAAGGTCCAGGCTACTCTGCCTCATATCAGAGTAGTCCTTGGAGACGCTGTCGTATACGACCGCAGCCTTCAGCGCTTCCTCTCCGTCAACATAAATGTGCTCTGCCATGCCAATGCCTCCTAGCGCACTGCCCGCATATCCTCACTCAACTGCCCTGCCTAGACCTGGCCGCGCGATACCGCTCGGAGGCGGCAGAGAGCAGAACCTGATAATCCAGCGCGTCGCGGTCCAGGAAGCCAATCTGCATCACCTCGGCCACCATGCCGCTATCGAAGAAGTAATCCTTGGAAGCGTCCTGCCGACCTTCCGGCCAGGGATAGCCCATGTAGTCCCAGTAACGTCCCGTAATGCCATCGACTGCCATGCAACCGGCCACCACTATGGGACGGTCTCCGTCCTTCAGCCTTACAACCGAGCCAACGGGAAGAAATGAGACCACGGTTCCGGCCTTCTCGTCTTGGTCCATTCAAGCTCCTCCTCTGCAATCCAGCCTCCGGTAACCAGTTTATTCCGCAAGCACGCAGAATTTCTCGTCCGCCAGACAAAAGCGCTCGCCAAGCGCTATGTGGGTGCATCCCTCCCTGGGTAGGCGCTTCCCACGAACATACACGCCGTTGAGGGACCCAAGGTCCTCTATCAAAAAGCCGTCGCCGTCGCGCGAGAGGCGCGCATGGCATCGGCTGAGGCTTCCGTTGCCCTCCACCTGAACGTCGGCACTCATCGAGCGGCCGACGGTCACGGGCCTTGAGAGATCGAGGCCGAGCCTGCTGCCGTCGCGCTCGCGCACCAGGAGGAAGCGCGTGACCACCCACTGGTGGGCAGGGCCCCCAGGGGCGGGCGCGACAGACCCAGCCCTGCTGCCGAGAAGGACCGTCTCGCTTCTGCGCGCGATCTTGGAGCGCGGCGCGGCCTCGGGCTCCGGCTCGGCCTCCTCGTGCCCCAGCTCGGCCTCTGGCCCCGACGTCGCTTCCGGCACCGGCGCGGTCTCCGGCACCGGTGCCTCGACGGGGCCCGAGGTGGCCACAAACCCCGACGTCGCCGACCCCCTGGCCACGGGTGCCGCCGTGGGAGAGATGCCCGCCACGCCGTTTACGGCTCTCTCGGCAACGCCCTGCTTTGCCGTGACCTCGCTGGCGGACGAACGGTGGGAGAGCATGCCCACCATGTCGAAGGACGCCGCCTTTGCGGCAGTACCGCTTACGGCGGGCCACGGATCCGCAACGGCAGGGCGCGGCGCGCGGGCGGGCGTCAGCGAGCCGGAGTCGCCGCCCACGGACACTCCCATCTCGGAGCCAAGAAACTCCCTGAACGTGGCAATGGAGAGAACGGGGGTGCGCCTGACAAAATCGTCGAGCGCGCGCTGGTAGCGAATGTCATCCTCAACGACAAAGCGTACGTGCGATTTGGACGCCAGGTACTCGAGAAGCGCACGCGCCGTGCCCCCGGAACGTTCGACGCACCCGCTCAGCGGCACAAATGCGAAGCAGATGCCGCCCCCGTCCGCCACGTAGGCGTTCTCGGGGTCGAAGCACATTGCGCTGGTGGGATAGCCCTGCCTGGTGCAGAGGCCCATGGCATCATGGATGGTCACGAGCATGCCTTGGAACTGGGGGCCGGTGATCTTTGCCTTGAGGTAGGTCTTGAGCCTTGCAAGCCCCGTCACGTCGTAGTAGAAGCGCGGGGGCATCACGGATGGATCGTAGGTGAATCTGAGAAGGAACGGCTCCGTCGCTCCACGCAGCCACTCTGCCTGCGAGTACTCTAGGCTCTCGCGCTTATCGGCGTTCACCTGCAAGGTGCGCGAGCCGCTTCTCCAGTCTCTGTGTTCGCTCACCCTCATCTGGCAGCTCCCCCATCCTCCGCAGCAGAGGCCGAGAGAAGCCTGACGCCCGTCACGTCGCCGCGCATGGAGACAAAGCCGTCGTCCGTTGCCGCTGGGCTACGGTACTCCGAGAGCGTGCGGGCATAGTGGAACATAGTCTGGTCACCAAAGCCACTCCCCACCCAGACGCCATTGCCATATGCGGTGAGGGTCTTGTACCACTCGTCGTAGAGGGACTTACAGCGCCACATCTCCGATGCCGCGACCAAGCCGGTGACACCCTTGCCCTTCTCTTTGGCAAGGAACTCCTTGAGCTGGGTGGCCGCGGCCGGGGGAAGCGCCAAGACGGTCTCGACGATGCTCGTGAAGACCAGGACTCCCACGGGGTCGCGACCAAGCAGCGTTGGCAGCAGCCGTTCTGGCAGCCGCTCCACGTCCTGGACCACGTTGGGATCGTCGGTCTCGCCCAGGTACCCCGCATTGTCCACCACCAGGTAGGAAACCCCGGACGCCGCAAGGGCCTCGCGCAGGCCGGCGAGGTAACGCGCAATGGATTCGACGTCGTTGCCCAGCACCAGCATGGGGAAGCGCTCAAGCGGGAAGAACACGGGCTCCACCGAGAGCTTGCCAAACCCAACGGGAACCAGCCCCCTGCCAACGGGCTCGACGCCCATCTGCCTCACGTGTACGTAACGCGGCAGCACCGGGATCTTTCGCGCCGCGCCTGCGCACTCGCTGCGACGACGTCTTGCCAGGGCGGCAATGGCCTCTGCGTCCGTGGTGCCCTCGGGGCCAAGCGATGCGCCTTGGAACTCGAATGTCTCCTTGCCCATCGTGACGTAGCCCCGCTTATCCTGGCGCGGGACCGTGGTGGAGGGCCTGTGCCCCAGGACCGTGATGAGCTCTGACTCGTCGTTGAGCATGAGGACGACGCTCGTCGAGAAGTTCGCCCTCAGCCTCATGCGCGCGGCATTAGCCGAGCTGGCGCTTATCACAAAGTGGATGCCGTAGCGAGGCGCGTCGCGCGTGAGGGTGACGAGCGCATCCTCGTAGCCGGGATAGAGGTCGTAGAACGCCGCGATGTTGGCAAGGGCGACAACAATCCTCCCAACACGCGACTGGGGATGCCGTTCGTTGTACTCATCCAGCCCGCAGCCGGCGTTGGCGAGGAGCGTGCGCCTGCTCTCGCACTCGCGCTGGACCATGCGGAAGAGGTTGCCCAGACGCTCGGCGTCTCCCGAGATGACAACGCCACCACACTGGGGAAGCTCCGCCAGCGGCGTCATGGCGCCAGACCCCATGTCGATGACGTAAAAGGAGACCCGCTCGGGAGAGTAGCGCTCGGCAAGGGAGAAGAGCAGCGTGGAGACAAGCGAGTCCGCACCGGATCCCTGCGACCCGTAGACCATGAGGTTCCCGACCTTCGCAAGGTCCACGACGTAGGGAAGCTGACGCTGGCGACCCGGATCATCCGCCTCGCCAAGCACCGCCTCGCAGTCTCCCGTGGGATCAAGGCCATGCTTCCTGCAAAGGTCATCGAGGGAAATGCGGGCGGCCAACGGGTCAAGCCAGAGCCTCTGGGCGCGCTTGTCCTGCGCATTCGCAACCTGGCAGACTCGGTCGAGAACTGCGTTGAGCTCGGACTCATCGGTCTTCGTGGCCATCGAGGGCGGCTTTATGCCATCGATGGCATCGCAGGTGTCATCGACAAGCTCAATGGTGTCATCGTGTCTCGGCACGTACTCGTCGGTGGGCGCGTAGGGTGCCCCGGCATAGGCGGCCTGCCCCCCGCAGAAGAGCTCGTTGTACCCCACGAGCATGTAGTAGCGCCCTGGTCGCGTGATCTCCGCCGCATCCGGGCGACGGATCATCTCCTTGGAGTCGCTCGCATCCGACACCTTGAGGCACACCTTGAAACGCGAGTTTGACCATATCTGGTCGTTCACGACGCCCGTGGGCTTCTGCGTGGCAAGGATGAGATGCACACCCAGGGAGCGGCCGATGCGCGCGGCAGAGATGAGCTCGTCCATGAACTCGGGCTCCTGCTGCTTGAGCTCGGCAAACTCGTCGGCCACGATGAACAGGTGCGGCAGGGGCTCCTTGAGCGCCCCTTGGCGGTAGTAGCGCAGGTACTTGTAGATGTCCATGGTGGCCTCGCCCGTGATGTCGCGGGCGCGGTTGAAGGCATCCTGGCGACGCTTGAGCTCGCTCTTGATGGAGACCAGCGAGCGCGATATCGCCGCGCCATCCAGGTTGGTGATGGTCCCGGCAAGGTGGGGAAGGCGTATGCGGTCGTTGTCGAAGGCACCGGCAAGGCCGCCGCCCTTGTAGTCGATGAGCACAAACGCCACCTGGTCCGGGGCGTAGTTCACGCACATGGAGAGGATATAGGTGATGATGAACTCCGACTTGCCCGAACCCGTGGTGCCCGCGATGAGGCCGTGCGGTCCATGGGCCTTCTCGTGAAGGTTCAGCGTGGCGAACTCCCCCGAGGCATCCCGCCCGATGGGGGTGGCCAACGTACGCGAGGCATCGTCGTCTGCCCAGCGCTGCCCAATGTTGAGCTGGGCCACGTTGCCCACCTCGAACATCTCGAGGAAGCCAAGGGAGCTTGGCATCACAGAGCGCTGCGAGGGCATGTCGAGGCGTACTCGCGCCAAGCCAAGCGAGAAGCGCATCGCCGCCGCCTGGTCCACCAGGACGTCCGGCTCGAAGCGCTCCATGGTGCCGGCAACGTCGTCCCGGTCGAACATGCATGCCGAGCCCTTGGCGCTCACGGCCTTGGAGAGCTGGGAGGTGGAGCCAAGCCCCTGGAGCGCCCCGCCCTCGGTGAGATCGATGACATAGGAGCACTCACGCGGGAGATCGGACAGCGCCTCGCCGAGAAACACCAGCGAGAAGCCCCTGTTTGAGTGCAGCCGTTCCAGGTCGCCTATGACGTCGGACCTCTCGGAGAGCGCCTTGTTTGCACAGATAACCAGATAGTATGTGCCACATTCCCCCACGTTCTCAAAGCGCATCTCGCGCCGCTGGTCAAGTACGTGCGAGAGGTGGGCGCCAACAAGCGTGAGCTCGTCGTAGTCGCAGGCAAGGTAGCGCACGGTCCCGGCATCGTCGAAGAGGTGCGGCAGCGGGCGGGCGAAGGCCCACTCGCGCTCCTCCGCCGAATCCGCCACCAGCACCATCTTCACATCCTGGTAGCTGTAGTAGGATGCCGCCTGCATCATAAGCCCGCGCACGAAGGCCCACACGCTCTCCCTCGGCCCCACGACGCCTGCGAGAAAGTGCCTTACGGGATCAAACGCCAGCGGGACGTCCCTGACCACGGGGGGATTCTCGGCAAGCTTCGAGACCTTGTCCAGCAGAGGGTCGTCCTCCATGGAGAATCGCTTCTGGGGAAAGCGAAAGTCCGCGTCAAGGGCGGTGTCGCCCACACCAACGCGCAGCTCCATGAAGTCATCGTGGTCCATGCCGCGGTTCATGAGGCGTGGCGAGAGCGAGGAGACCCGCTCCTCGATCAGGGACATGTCTGGCCGACGAAGGCGAAGGACCTCGGCCTGCCTATCGCACTCCTCCTCAAAGGCCGTCTCCATTCGGTTGAGGTAGTCGGTGTAGCGACCCTGGCGACGCCTTTCCTCCTCGGCGTCGCGCTTCTTGCCATACGCCCGCGAGATCACGGGCCAGACAGCCATGCCCACAAGCATCGAGACGCACATCGCAATGGAGGGAAGGCCGCTCAGGACGCTGCCGCCCCCCATGATGCCCTGAACCGCATTTGCCCCAGAGAAGATCGAGGCGATTCCCATGAGAAACGACGGGCCCATCTGCATGATCGCGGGCTTGTCATCGGGCTTCTTGGGCTGGGGCGGCTCGTCCACCTGAAAGGCCCTCTTGTGTATCGTATAGGAGAGGCGAGGTGCCGGGTAGTAGAGGGGGAGCTCGCCTGTGGTCTCGCTCGCGGGCGGGCAGAGCTCGCGAAAGGCGTCATGGTCAATCTTGACCATCCCCTCGACCTGCCCGAGCGTGACGCCGCGCGGGGCGTTGGCCACCAAGAGCCGCCTGCCCGCCATGATTGTGAGGCCCAAGACGCTCACGACATCGCCCGCCGAGAGAGCGATGCGCTGGTTGGGCGGGATGATGCGCCCATTCAGGAAGGTACCGTTTGCGCTCCCGAGGTCGGTGACCGAAAAGTCCTCGCCAACCAGGTCGATGCGGGCGTGGCGCTCCGAGACATAAGGGGAGTCATACCGCCACACCGCCTCCTCCCCCCTGCCAATGACCACGCTGGCGTCGCAGGAGAAGCCGTACTTGGCAAAGCTGCGAAGGCCTGCGGTCGAGGGGTACGAGAACAGCACGGCCTCGGGGCTGCCCGTGCCAGAGCGAATGGCAAAGACGGCCTCCTCCTCAAGGGAAAGCGTCGCCTTTGCCATTGGATCTCCAGCCGCCGAGACAAGCTCGTTCCCGTGGGTAGCCCCCACCACGCAGATGCCATCCTCCATCTGCACGACGGCAACCCCGGGATGCGGCCCCACGAACAGCACCGACTGGGCGCTAGGGTCGAAGGCGTTCACATGCATCGAGCCGTCGGCTATGAGTGTGAGAAGAATGCTTGCCATGTGCGTTCCCTTACCTGTGTTGGGGTTGGAGCGGGGCGTTTTCGTTCCAGGATTCTCATGTGTCCCCTTCCCAAGATGTGAGAGCAGAGGCTTCGCGATGGCGCGCGCCCGAACGGGGCACAAGGTAGCAGCCCACTACCTAGGCACCGCCTCAGCCAGGGCGTAGCCGTCCGGGCCCATGCGGGTGGCGTCCGCGAACCTGGGCTCTATCGCCCAGGTGCCGTCCCAGCGGACGTAGCCCCACAAGCCGCTGTCGGCGTCCATGACCGCAACCGCCTCGTCGCCATCGGCGGGGATCACGATGTCCTCATAGATGGGAGGGAGCAGCCATTCGCCGGACCTGTTGACGATTCCGCAGGATTTGGGTTCCTCCGCCGGATAGGCCACCAGGAGGTCCGAGTATCCCCGCGAGCGGAGCTGGGAGAAGGACGGCTCGACCAGCCACGTCCCATCGGGGTTCCTGATGCCGTCGAGGCCGGTCGCCTCGTCCCACTCGGCCCGTGGCTTCTCATCTTCATCTGAGGGGCCGTCCACGACGTTGCCGCCCTCGTCGATCCAGAGCATGTCGTCGCCGATGAACACCGAGGCTCTTCCATCATCGTGGAACACCCCGGGGGTGTCGTACTGCGGCTCGATCGCCCACGCCCCGGACTCGTCGATGTAGCCCCACTTCCCCCACTGCGCCCCTGTCCCCTGCACGGCGGCCAAACCAACGGACGAGAAGTATTCCTCCTGGGAGAACCGCGGCTCTATTGCCCAGGTGCCGCCCTTCCACACGTAGCCCCAGAGGTGGGTCTTCGCGTCCTTCGCCGCCGCGAGGCCGTTTGGCGCGAAGCCGTCCCCGTTCGCGCCTGAAAAGTACACGGGGCGGACGTACTCCCCGCTGGAGTCTATGATGCCCCACCTCGCGTCCTCGGACGGGGCGGGCGCGACGACCCACCTCTGATCGGGCATCGCCTCCGTTCAAAAACATCCTAGTCGCCTTCCAAGTGTCGTCCTGCGCCACCACCCAGACACACCAGGCCAGTCCCCCTGAGAAACCTCCGGGGCAACCTCGCGGGCCGCAGGGTCACGCAGCTCGCGCGCGGGCGTTTTGGCGCAGCCCACTACCTGAGCACCGCCTCAGCCAGGGCGTAGCCGTCCGGGCCCATGCGGGTGGCGTCCGCGAACCTGGGCTCTATCGCCCATGCGCCGTCCCAGCGGACGTAGCCACACAAGCCGCTGTCGGCGTCCCTGACCGCAACCGCCTCGTCGCCATCGGCGGGGATCACCAGGTTCTTGTAGATGGGAGGGAGCAGCCATTCGCCGGACCCGTTGACGATTCCGCAGGATCTGAACCCCTCCGCCGGGTAGGCCATCAGGAGGTCCGAGTATTCCCGCGAGCGGAGCTGGGAGAAGGACGGCTCGACCAGCCACGTCCCGTCGGGGTTCCTGATGCCGTCGAGGCCGGTCGCCTCGTCCCGATCGGCGAGCGACTCCTCGTCTGAGGGGCCGTCCACGACGTTGCCGCCCTCGTCGATCCAGAGCCTGTCGTCGCCGACGCGCACCGAGGCCATCCCGTCGCCGTAGAACACCCCGGGGACATCGTACTGCGGCTCGATCGCCCACGCCCCGGACTCGTCGATGTAGCCCCACTTCCCCCACTGCGCCTCTCCCCTGCGACCTTGCGCCGCCGCGAGGCCCACCACGGAGAAGGCGCGCGCCTGGGAGAACCGCGGCTCTATTGCCCAGGTGCCGTCCTTCCTCACGTAGCCCCAGAGGTGGGTCTTCGCGTCCTTCGCCGCCGCGAGGCCGTTTGGCGCGAAGCCGTCCCCGTCCGCGCCTGAAAAGTACACGGGGCGGACGTACTCCCCGCTGGAGTCTATGATGCCCCACCTCGCGTCCTCGGACGGGGCGGGCGCGACGACCCACCTCTG
>SFGZ01000024.1 GCA_004557505.1 Coriobacteriaceae bacterium
TTCTGGCGTTCGCTCATCATTTCTGGTCTTCTGTGATTGAAATTCCAGATTCGGTACAGGAGCGGACATGGCAGAAGGCGGGGCACAGGAAGACAAGAAAGGGATGTAAAATAAGTGGTTGGAAAATAATCAAAAGCAAACCCGATTATCGGGCTAATACAACCATAATTCCAACCAGTGGTTTTACAAATGGTATTTAGCGGTTGCCCACCGCTTATTTACCATTCTTGACAGTACAATCAAAGTCAATCAGTTCAAGCTGCTCTACGAATTTCTCCAAATATGAAACGACTTCCTCGTTGTTGACGAATAGCGGCCTGTCCTGCGTTAGCCTGCCTGATTTGTCCTGCGGATAGCGGAGACTGATGCCGTTGTTATCGACGTCAGCAACGGCATTTACGAAAGCACTCATGTTCTTGATGGTTCTATTGTCCTCACGGCACTTTTGCTCCGGAAACCTTGAAAGCAAAGAGTTCCACAAGCCCGTAAGGCTGTGATCTCTCTTAGGCTCAGCTCCACACCTTTTTATCGCCCTTTTAATTGCGAGCTCAATACAGTGCCTTGTGAGGAACATTACTGGAATCGCGTAGGAATACTCCAGCATCAAATACATACCAGGCTTGTCGGTTGCTCTCTTCCCAGCGGCCGCAAGCTCCTTTGCGGCATTGAGGAAGGATTGTATGAACTCATCATCGAACCTATCGGCTTTAAGCTCGTTCTTCATCAAGGCAGACGAGTTCAACAGCGAGAAATCCCTCAAAGTGGGGTCGCTGAAGCCATCCATCTGAGGCTTCATGACCTGTTGGCTCATGTATTTAGGAAACACATGGTCATTGAACACGCTTTCCATCAGAGAATCTCACCCGTTTTCGCGTCCATCTTCGCTCCCGACCTCGGATCGATGAACTCATCCACCATCTCGTCGTCGCGGTCGGGCTCGGTCACGAAGAGCGGTCCGGGGACGTCGATGCGCGGGCCAATCGTCAGGCCGTTGTTCGCGATGATGCGATCGAGGTTCTGTCTACGGTAGAGCGTGCGGGCCCGGAGTGTGTCGAAGGAGTAGCCGCGGCCCCGAATGTCAGTCTCGTTGATGAGCCTATTGGCGCACTCGGTGTAGCCGTTCGAGATGCGGCTCGGGCAGTCCCAGTAGTTGAAGATGAACTCGCGGTGGTTCTCCACGGTCTTGGCGAGCGCCCTGAACGGATCGAAGACCTTATCTTCCGGGATGGAGCCTTGCCACTCGTTGAACGCGTCCTCAGCATCGTCGCGCGAGGTGGGGTGCTCGTCGTAGATGTCAAAGAAGTCCTCCTTCAGGTCGTAAGCGGCCATCAGTGAGGAATAGGCGGGGTCGGTGCGCAGCTCCCGGAGCGCCGAAGCTTCGGAGGACCCGAGGTCGCGTGTACGCTTTCTCAGCGCGTACGCGAGCCCATTCTTGAGCTCGAGCCTGTCCTTCTTGTCGAGCGCCCCCTGGAGCCCCTTTCGCACCGCATCCAGCGCTTCGTTTGCGCCCTTGACGACATGGAAGTGGTCGATTACCCAGGTGGCGTTGGGGGTGTACCTGGCGATGCTCTTCCAGAACAGGCGGTACATGTCGCTTGAGACCCATTGGACTCGGTCGAGTCCATTCAGCTTCGAGAAGTAGGCGTCGAGGTCCGCCTGGGTTCTTCCTGGCACCATGTCGAAGACGGTCCTGTGTTCGAGGTCGGTGATGACCGTCACCATCCCAACCCGCTTCAGGTTCTTCTCGTCGATTCCGAGGAAGGCCGGAACCTTGAAACGCAGCCTCGCAGCGTTCTCCCTGACGTAATCCTCGAAGACATTCTTGACGGTGACGTGGGAGAGCGGGTACTCCTCGGCCACCTCGCGGAAAGTCAGACGCAAGGAGCGCTGCGCGATATCGGCGTAGGCCGCCTCCGTAATGCGGTGGTCCTCGTCGACCCCGCCGATCTGTGGCCGCCAAACGAACCCGCAGCCGACACAGCGCGTCCTCGGGAACTCGATGTCGAGCCTCGTCGGGGCTCCAAGGTGCGGCGTGGACACCACGCTCATGCTCCTGGTCCCGTGGCTGTGCATGGCGCTGCCGCAGGAGGGACACGCAGCTGGGACGGGGCCGCAGTACCTGAGCTCGAAGCGCTGGAGCCTGCGGCCCCCCGAGACCTCCGTCGAGCTGCCGACGAGGGCGCAGTCGCGGACCCCGAGCAGCTCCTCCACGTACCCGGTCGCGCCCATCTCACTCGCCTCTCGAGAGATAGGAGGCGAGCTCGGCTATGTCGTATCGTTTGCCCGCAGCGATGAGATCGTATACCTGGTCCGCTAGGGGCTCGATTGCCTGCGGGTCGTCGAGCGCCTGCTCGGCAAGGTTGCCCAGCTCGTTGCTCATCATCGACATGAGCGCCCTAATTACGATGTTGCGCAGTCGCCCGTCGGCGAGCACTGCCTCCTTGGTGTTGCTGGTGTTCGTTATCTGGGTATTCGTCACGGTGTCGGACGCGACGACGTCGGAGACGGCGTTGACGGCGCGGGCCTTCACGAGCGGGTCGCCCTCGTCGCCCCACGTGCGGTTCAGCCGTTCCACGATTCTCGCCATGGTGTCTCGCTTGGGGGCTGATCCGGAACCTCCGGCACCCATCGGCATGAGCTCGCCGCCGACAACCCCCTCTGGAACCCTCTGCGCGGCAATGCGGAAGTCCTTGAGGACGAGGCCGCGGACGTCGACATCCTCCAGCGATGTCCCGGCGATCCTGTGCCCGAGCAGCTTTGCGAAGCTGTAAAAGACCTCAAGGTCGGGATCGCCGTAGTCGAGCGCCTGGGACATGAAGGTGTAGGCGGAGCAGTACTTAGAGAGTTTCTTCTTGAACGTCATCAGCTCGGCAACCTTCTCTGCCGCCTCGTCGACGCATCTCTTCGCCTTCTCCGCCTCCTCTTCGTCGCCCGCCATCTCGGCGCGGCGCTCGCATTCCAGCCAGGTCTCATATGAGTCCTTGGTCGAGGCGAACCTCTCCCGAAAGATCTCCGCGGGGCGCGACACGGCGGAGTAGAGCGCCGCCCTGTAGGCATCGCTCTCACCGCCCGCGGCAAGGCCCTTTGACCTATAGAGGGCCTCCTTGAACTCCTCGACGTCGCGCGTCGCATACACGTCGGCGGCGTCGAGTGCCTCCTTCAGCTCGTAGACCACGTCGGGGTCCTGAGCCATGTTCATGCTTGCGCCCTTGTCGTAGGTCTTGAAGGCCGCGAGCACCGTCTCGGGATCGTTCACGAAGTCGACCACGAAGACCTTGTCCTTGCCCGAGCACGTTCTGTTGACGCGCGAGTAGGTCTGGACAATCTCGATTGCGTTGCCGAGGGGCTTGTCAACGTAGAGGGCCACGAGCTTCTTCTGGTCGAAGCCGGTCTGGAACTTGTTCGCGACGATGAGGAGCCTGCGCTCCGGTCGGTCGAACGCCCTCTCGACCGCGCCCTCGCCGGCAGGGTTCATGTTGGCCTCGGTATACTCGTAGTCGCGCTCAATGAGGGCGAACGGGTTGTCCTCGAGGTACTCGTCCTCGGGCAGAACGCACTTGTCACCCAGCACCTTCTGGGAGAAGGCGACGAGAGGTTCGCCAGGCACCTTGAAGCGCAGCTTCGGCTCGACCTTCGCCGGGTCGAGGTCGGGTCGCGACTTCAGGTATGCCTCGATTGCATACTTGTAGCGCACCACCTCGGGGCGGCCGGAGGTGACGATCATAGCCTTGGCCTCGCCGTTCAAGAGCGGCGCCACGTTGTCGACGAAGTGGTCGATGATCCACTTGGCCTTCTCCATGACGTTCGTCGGGTGGAGCGAGCGCCATTTAGCGATCTTCCTTTTTGCCCTGCGTTCGTCGACGAGCTTGCCATCGGCATCCTCCGACTCGTCCTCGATCCTCGATAGCGTCCTCAAAGGCACGTAACCTGTAAGCGGGTCAATGATGTAGCCCTCCTCAATTGCCTGCCGCATCGGGTAGAGGTGGAAGCTGCCCATGACCGGGTTGCCATCCTCGTCCAACTCGCCGGTTTGGGTCCCGAAGAGGGTCTTGGTCTCGGCCTTGGGGGTCGCGGTGAACGCCAGGAAGGAGACGTTCGGCGGCATAAGGTTGCTCGCCTGCATCTGGGCGAAGTAGGCGTCCATGACGGACTCATCGTCCGACTCGTCGTCGAAGTCGAGCATCCTCTTGAACTTCAGCTTGTCAGCCGCGGCATTGAAGGCGGTCTTTAGGGACGCGGCGGAGCTTCCCTCCTGGGAGCTGTGGGCCTCGTCGATGATGACCGCGAAGCCGGCGCCGTCGAGCTCCGGCAGCGACGCGATGTCCGGCCAGGCGTAGAGGAACGTCTGGATAGTGACGACGACGATCTCCCTCTTCTGGCGCAGAGCCTCGACGAGCTGCGAGCTCTTGGAGCCGTCGGCGACGGCGTTGCCCCGCTCGTCGCGGCCGACCATGACGACCTGCCCGGTGACCTTCGAGAGCTGTGAGATCGTCTTCTTGATGTTCTGGTCGAGCGACAGCCTGTCCGTGACCACGACGACGCTCGAGAACATCTTCTCGCCGTCATCGCGGCGGAGCCTCGCGAGGTCGTGCGCGGCCCAGGAGATCGTCTCGGTCTTGCCGGAGCCAGCCGAGTGCTCGATGAGGTAGCGGCGACCCGGCCCGTGCTCCCGTGCATCGGCCAAGACCTTTCTCTCGGCGTCGAACTGGTGGTAGCGGGGGAATATCTGCGTCGCTTGTCTGTGCCACCGGCCGCTCGCGTCCTGCCTGTCCTCGACCTCCTCGAATACGAACCTGTCAAAGATGGACAGCCAGTTGTCGCGCTGGAGAATGGTGTCCCAGAGGTAGTGGGTCCTGTACTCGCCCTCCGGCGCGTCCGGGTTGCCCGCGCCGCCGTCACGTCCCAGGTTGAACGGGAGGAATCGGGGCTTCGCCGACTTGCTCGGGAAGGGGCCGAGGTTCGTGCACATCCAGACCTCGTCCTCGGAGACGGCGAAGTGGACGACCGCCCCGCGCTTGTACATGAGCAGCGGGTTCTTCCTGCCGCCGTCGGGCTCCACCGCCTTTCGCTCCTCGACATACTCGTCGATTGCGTCCCGGACCGTCTGCGTGAGCTCGGTCTTGACCTCGCCCGTGGCGACGGGGATGCCGTTGACGAAGAGCGCGAAGTCGAGCGACTTGCCGCCTGCCGTCTGGTAATGGACCTGGTGCATGAAGCGCAGGATATTCGCGTCGTAACGCTCCCTCGCGCCGGGGACGCGCTCGTCGTCGGGGTAGCCCGCCATGCACTCGATGGTCTGGTACCCCGCCATCTGGAAGCCCTTGCGCAGCGTGAGGACAGTGCCGTTCCTCTCAAGGCTCTTCACCAGGGCGCGTCTCAGCTGGTCGGCCCAGCGGGCGCCCTTCTCGCGGCGCATTTTGTCGAGTTTCTCGGGTGCGGTGGCCTCGAGCCAGGCCACGAAGTCGTCGAAGACCAGCGCATTGTCCGCGTCGAAGCCCGTGTCGTCGGGCGAGAGTTCCCAGCCCGAGTTGCCGAGCCCCGCGACCTTGCGCGAGATGTAGCGCTCGAAGGCGTCCTCCTGGTGAATCTTGCGTAAGCCGTTGTAATCGACGGTAATCTGGCCTTTGCTCGCGCGAGGCATGTCGGACAGCGCCATGGCTAAGCCTCCGTGCAGTCGATCTTGCCGGTGACGGCGTGGTGGATGATGGATTTGCGGTACTCTCCGAGCTTCTCGATGAGCTGTTCCTGTCGGGAGATCGCCTCGTCGATGGCGGCACAGCGTTCATCGAGGAACGCAACGATTGATTCCCTATCAGCTATTGGCGGCACTATAGCTGAGAGTTTCAGGAAAACCTCTGGATATAGTCGAAGCCTGGAATCCATAATCCCAGTCGAAAACGATTTGAAATAAGTACAATAAAGGTTCGTTCTAAACAGATAATGAAAATAGCGGGGACAAATGGAGCCCTTGGGGCTAAAGACGCCATAAGAGGGGCTAATTACGCCATCGTGTTCCGAAACGGCCTGTGCGCCTTTCCAGGCAAGCATAATATTCATTATCAGGTCGCCGCACTTGCATTGCTGATATCCACGCAGCGATTCTGCTCGCACCAGCGTATCGCTTTCCTTGATACGTTTCTTTCGATAGTCAACGCCGTAGTATTCGGAGACAGAAAGAAGTTCATCTTCCGTCGCGTCGTCAATCAGAACCCTCTTTTGTTGAAATAGAGAGCCGATACGTAAAATTTCCCAGGTAGTCGGCACCTTGCCGAGCCACTCGACCCCGCTGTCCTTCATTTCAGTATTCGGGTCGAGGCCCTTCGTCACAGCATGCGCGATGAGGGACTTCTTGTACTCTTTGAGCTTCTCGATGACCTCACGGCGCTTGTCGATGTCTGCATCGATGGCGGCGCAACGCTCGTCGAGGTAGGAGACGATACGGCGTTGCTCAGAAAGAGGTGGCACGGGAAACACGGTGTTTTCTACGCCTTCTTTTGTCACATGGACCATCGTTGAGCCATGGCTCTGCATTCGCTGCCATTCAGCGTTGGCGCCGAGCGCATAAAAGGCATACCGCTGGAGATAATCTCTAAACTGATCGACCTTCCAGATGTGGTAGTGATATATAACCTTTTCTTCATTCCAAAATACGGGCCCAAAGGTTGTTGCCCACAAATAGAGGAGATCTCCCTTTTTGCAGTACTGCTTTTCCGGGAGCTCCAAATCGCTGTAATACCACTTGTCGTTGGTGTTGAAATTGCCCACTCTCAAAACCCGATAAGTTCCTTTGGCAAGAAGCTCCTGTTGCTTATAGGCACGACCGTTTGTGAGCGACATGAGATACTTAACCTTGCTTTGTTTCCAATTCTGGGGCACCTCGCCAATCCACTCAACCCCGCTGTCCTTCATCTCCCTCATGCCAGGAACCCCCTCATGAGCTCGCCGAGGCCGTCCTCGAGCTCGAGGATCTCCTTCGCGATGACCTCGGGGTCGCGGGGCTTCTCATACTTGTAGAAGTACCTGTTGAACGAGATTGACGTGCCGACCACGCCCACCCCACCGTCGCCGAGCGGGTTGGAGGTGAGGCCGGTCTTCTTGTCGAACCTCGGCTCGTCGATCACGGACGCGTCCACGACGGCGTCGGGTGCGTAGGGCAGCACCTCGCTCGCCATGTAGTCGTCGATGTCCATGCCGAGCGGCACGTTCTCGGAGTCCCTCAGCTCGGGGTCGAACACGGGGTTGCCCTTCGCGTCGACCGCCGGCTCCGCGGAGGGGTCTTGCCGACCGAACACCTTGACGAGCGCCTCGACGAGCTTCGTCTTCTGCGGCTTAGGGTTCTCGAGCCTCTTGAAGAGCCCATCGACGTCCTTGAGGAGCTGAGCATAGGTGAGCGCGTCGCCCTCGTTCGCCGTCGCCCACAACCGGATGGCCGCCCGGTTTTCCCCAGTCATCTTCTCCATGGGTTTGCTGAACGAGAAGAGCTCGTCGAGCTTCTCGGGCGTAGGCTCGACGAACACGCGCAACGGGCGCTGGGTCGTCACCTTGCGGTACATGAAGTCCTCGACGGGAACGATGACCGACTTACCGTGGTCGTGACCGTCGACGTAAGTGCGGACGATCCACGCTGCCTGCTCCTCGCCGATCTCGTATCGCTTGTTGCCCTGGCTCTTGCGCAGCGCCGTCCTCTCCTCGGAGGCGTCGATGAGCTGGACGTAGCCCTTGCGGTTCTCGGGCTTATGGTTGTTGAGCACCCAGACATAGGTGGCGATGCCCGTACGGAAGAAAATCTCGGTCGGGAGCTTCACGATGCAGTCGACCAGGTCCTCATGGAAGAGCCAGCGGCGGATGTTCGAGGGCCCGCTTCCCGCGTCCCCGTTGAACAGAGGAGAGCCGGAGAGCACGATGGCCGCCTTGCCGCCGCCCTCCTCGACAGGCGCCATCTTCGCGGCGACGTTCTGAAGGAACAGCATGCTCCCGTCGTCGATGCTGGGAAGGCCCGCGCCGAACCTGCCGCCGAAGCCCCTCTGCGCCTCCTCGACCACGCCGTCCTGCTCCTTCCTCCACTCCTTCCCGTAAGGTGGGTTGGTGAGCTGGTAGTTGAAGGTGCGCCCATCGAACCTGTCGTCGTCGAGGGTGTCGCCGAGCATGATGCCCGCCGAGAGGTCGCTCATCTGGTCGAGCACGTCACCGGAGCCACCGGCGATGTTGCGCAGCATAAGGGCCGCCTTGCCCATGGCCCACGTCGCGTCTTCGAGTTCCTGGCCGTAGGGGACGATCTTGGTGGGGCTGCTGAAGTGTCCCTTGTCGTGCCATTCGTCGAGCTGGTCGAGCGCGTCGCAGATGAAGCCACAGGTCCCGCAGCTGCCATCGTAGAGCGTGCGGATGTCGCCGTTGTCGGCGTTGAGCAGCGTGTCCTCGTTTGCGAAGAGCAGCGCGGTGGCGAGGCGAGCGACGTCCTTGGGCGTCATGAAGTCCTCGGCGTCCTGCGAGATCTCCTCGCCGTAGCGCTGGATGAGGTGCTCGTAGATGTCGGTCATCATGCGGTCCGAGACCGACTCAGGTCCAAGGTCGAAGCTCGCGAAGCGCGTGCAGACCTCGTAGAGCATGCCCTTCTCGTCGAGTTTCTCGCATGTCTGCCGCATCTCGAAGCGCTGCAAGACCTCGCGGGCGTTCGCGGAGAAGCCGTTGATGTAGGCCATGAGGGCGTCACAGGTCTTCGTGGCACCGAGGTTGGAGAGCGTGAAGCTCGTCACGTTGTAGAAGCAGTGGCCCGAGATGGCGCAGTACTTCGGGTCGTCGTCGTCCCAAACTCCCTTGGCGACTTGCCTACTGACCGCACCTCTCGTCGCATCGAGCGCGCACTCGAAGCGCCTCAGCACCGCAAAGGGCAGGATGAGCTTGTTGTAGTCGGCGGGGCGAATCACGTCGCGCACGTAGTTTGCGATGCCCCATATCTCGTTCACGTAGTCGAACGCGGACTTCTCGGCCATAGTCGGTCCTCTCTGGCAAAGACGATTTCAACCAGAGATTTTACAACTTCAATGAGTTGCTTCGCATTAAATCCAACCATTGGCTTAACATAATGGTAGGAGGCTTTCTTCAACCAGAAAACTAACAAACCTAACCAATTATTATACATACCCCATATTTATGCGTTTGCCTACTATGCGTAGGCTTTTGTTCTGGCGTTCGCTCATCATTTCTGGTCTTCTGTGAGAAGAATTAGTATTTGCGGCACAGGAGCGGTCATGGCAGAAGACGGGGCACACAAAGAGAAGAAGGAGCAGGCCCCGCACCATCCCAACCGTCTGCGCGAAATCCGCGATGTTCTCGGCATAAAGCATGCAGCTGAGCTTGCACGGATGATCGGCGTACGCCCCGGCACCTACCAGAACTGGGAAAACGGGAGCAAACAGCTGGATGCAGACACCATCCTCATGCTCTCCGAGAAGCTCGGATGCACGCCGAACGATATCCTCGGCCACAGCGAGGAAGGCCCCATCTCAGGCAAGCTGAAGGCCATGTCGTCCGAGATCGATGAGGTCTTCGACCTCTATCTCGACAACGACCTTGTCGTGCAGGCGGATGTGAAGAACATCCTTCTCCGCCATGCCAAGCACCCGCAGAAGTTCGAGAAGCGCCACA
>SFGZ01000012.1 GCA_004557505.1 Coriobacteriaceae bacterium
GCAAGGAGGTAATATACGCTCCCCGCGGGCCCGGGGGAAGGGGCGGGGCGCGCGTCCACGGTTCCTACACAACCCGCCGGGGCGCCGGGGGGCGCCGGGCGCGGGCCGTCAGGCGCCGGGCCGCCGCCCTGGGGCGTGCCCTCGCCTCCAGGGCATCTCGCGCTTACATAAAGAAGGGGGCAACGGAAGACCGTTGCCCCCAAGGGGTCTGCCCATGAGATGCCAGGCGCGACCGAGACGAACCTAGTCGTCGTTCGAGCGGAAGCCGCGACCGTACCCTCCGCGGTCGTTCCCGCCACGGTAGCCGCCGCGGTCACCGCCGCGATAGCCGCCTCGGTCGTTGCCGCGGAAGCCGCCGCGGTCGCCGTCTCCGCGGAAGCCACCACGATACCCGCCTCGGTCGTTGCCACGGAAGCCTCCGCGGTCGCCGTCTCCGCGGTACCCTCCGCGGTCGTTGCCGCCACGGTAGCCGCCGCGGTCGTTGCCGCGATAGCCGCCTCGGTCGTTGCCGCGGAAGCCGCCGCGGTCGCCGTCTCCGCGGTACCCTCCGCGGTCGTTGCCGCCACGGTAGCCGCCGCGGTCACCGCCACGATAGCCGCCTCGGTCGTTGCCGCGGAAGCCTCCGCGCCCTCCGCGGTCACCACGGTCTCCGCGATCGAAGGGCTTGCGGTCATCACGATCGTCGCGCTTCTTGGCAAGACGCTCCTGCTCGCGCTCCTTCCAATCCTCACCGATCTCGGTCGCGACATCGGCCTCGATGCGGTCGAGGAACGAGGCGAGCGCGTCCACCTCGTCATCCGTAAAGCCGTCGAGGGCGACGTTCTGGAGGTCGCGGGGCTTGGGCTGCTCCTCCTGGCCCTTCTCGCCGAGCGTGACGGACTCGACGTTGTCATCCTCGTCGCTCGTGACAACGACGAGGTCATCGTTAGCCATGTCTCCAAGCGTGGTTCCGAGCGCGTCGGCGCCAATGCCGAGGACGGTCGACATCTCCTCGACGGAAATCTCGCTCTTGAGGCGCAGGAGCGCAAGCACGCGCGCAACGTTGGCGTCGGTTGCCTCCTCCTGCTCCTTGCGGTTGTGGCGGGCGATGTTCAGCATGTGCTGGACCTCGCCGAGCTTCTCCATGATCTCTGCTCTTGTGGCCATGTACGATTCTCTCCTGTCTTGCGTGATGTGAGGGCCGTAGCCCATAAGTCCATGCCCGTAGGCTCGGAATTGCCACACCTTTTCCTTTAGAAGCATCCTATTATTGCGGCAACGCGGCTGCGTTTTCCCGGGATTGTTCGCCTACGCAAATTGACCACCTGGGAAAGCCGGGTGCGAAGGGGCCCCGCCACGCATGCGACGAGGCCCAGAGGCGGGCGAGAAGCCCGGATGAGACAGGGAACCGCCCCTTGCCTCACACCAGCGCGAGGACCTCCGACAGGCCCTTCTTGCCAAAGCTCACGCGCTCGCCCGTGCCGTCATCCACCACCAGGCACGGCACGCTCATCACGTCGTAGCGCTCGCGCAGCGCCGGGAATCGGTTGACGTCGTAGACGTCGGCCGTGACCAGCGGGTTGTCCGCAGCAATGCGCTGGCACGCCAGCACCACGTCGGGACACATGGTACACGAGAGGCCCACCAGGACGCGCAATCCCACGGGACGCGCTATGCGTGCGATGGCCTGACGGTCGGCGTCGGCGATGGGCAGCTCGGCGGGGTCGTCAGCGGTGACGTCCCGCCTCGTCTACCGAGAGCAGGTCAGTCTGGGCGGCCAGCGCGTCCATGTAGGCCCGCAGCTCCGCAGAGACGTCGCCGCCATTGAGGTGCAGGCGCAGCACCAGTGGGCTCTGCATGCGCGAGAAGACCGTCTGGAGCTGGGCCGCCATGGTGTCGTCGATGGGGGCGCCGGGGACACCGGGGGCCGCTGCCCGCGCAGGATCGTGCTTCTCGGCGGGGTCGCGCACGCAACTGGCCGACTGCCTGGGCACGATGCCGGTTCGCTCGCGCGCGGCCTTGAGGTAGCGCTACATCTCGGTTGCCGTCGCCGCCCCCTCCCCCACGGCGGTGGCAACCTGGCGCAGGCGCTTCTGGCACACGTCGCCTGCGGCGAAGAGGCCGTCGGCGCTCGTCATCTGGCGCTCGTCCGTGAGGACGTGGCCCTGCGGGTCGAGCTCGGCCATGCCTGCGACAAACGAGGTGGCCGGGGCGTAGCCCACGAAGACGAAGACGCCCACCGGGCCCCCGTCGGCCGAAAAGAACTCGTGCTCCTCGCCCGTCGAGCGGTCAAGCCACCGCACGCCGCGCACCACGGAGTCGCCCTCCACGGCCAGGAGCCGCGCGTTTGTCCGCACGGTGATCTTCTCGTTGGCATAGGCGGCATCAGCTGTGGCCTTGGCACAGGAGAAGTCGTCTCGCGGACCAGGATGGTGACGTGCGAGGCGTAGGCGGTGAGGAAGACCGCCTCCTCCGCCGCGGCAAAGCCGCCGCCCACCACAAAGACCTCGCGTCCGGTGAAGAACTCGCCGTCGCAGGTGGCGCAGTACGCCACGCCATGGCCGCAGGACTCGTCCTCGCCGGCGAAGCCGGCGCCTCTCGGCGAGGCGCCCGTGGCGAGGAGCGCCGCGAGACAGCGGATGTCACCGCGCGAGGTGCGCACCACCTTGACGTCTCCCGCAAGGTCCAGCGACTTCACGGTCGCGAGCAGCATCTCGGCACCAAAGGACTCGGCCTGGCGGCGCATGGTGTCGGTGAGCTGCTCGCCGCTTGCGCTGAGCACGCCCGGGTAGTTCACGACCTCGGAGGTAATGGTGATCTGGCCGCCAAAGCGCTCGCGCTCGACCACCAGCACGCGGTAGCGCGCGCGGGCGAGGTAGAGCGCCGCCGTGAGCCCCGCCGGGCCGCCGCCTATCACAACCGCGTCGTACACGTTCTCGATGTCGTTCTCGCTCATATGCCACCCTCCCCCGCCACGCGCGGCGAGCCATGGGGCCCGCCGAGCCAGGCGGCGGGCCCCAGGCCTGCGTCTGGGATCTGATCGCCTGACTGCCCTAGAGCTGGCCCACGAGGTCAAACGAAGGCTTGAGGGTCTCGGCACCCGGCTGCCACTTGGCAGGGCACACCTGGTCGCCGTGCTCGCGGACGAACTTGGCAGCCTGCACCAGGCGCAGGAGCTCCTTGGCGTTGCGCCCGATGCCGCCGGCGGTGACCTCGTAGACCTGGATCTTGCCGTCGGGGTCGACGATGAAGGCCCCGCGCTCGGCAACGCCGTCGGCGGGGATCAGGACCTCGAAGCCCTCGGCGAGGACGTGGGCGGGGTCGGCGAGCATGGGGTAGGCCACCTTGGAGATGCGCTCGGACTCGTCGTGCCAGGCCTTGTGGACAAAGTGGGTGTCGCAGGACACGGAGTAGACCTCGCAGCCCTCGGCCTTGAAGGCGTCGTAGTTCTCGGCCAGCTCCTCGAGCTCGGTGGGGCACACGAAGGTGAAGTCCGCAGGATAGAAGAAGAACAGGGCCCACTTGCCCAGGACGTCAGCCTTGGTGACGGTCTTGAACTCGCCGCTCTGGTAGGCCTGGACGGAGAACTCGCCGATCTCCTTGTTGATGAGGGACATGTGACGCTCCTTGTCTGTTTGATCAAGCGTACTATTATTAATACTAAGTCTTATTATCTATAATGGAGAGAGAAATGCAAGTGCGAATATAGCTTTTATCGTGGGGATGGAGAGGCAAGCACGGATCCCGGCGGACAAAAGCGCGCCTACAGAAAGACCCCGGTACCAAGGTCTTGCCGGAGCGCGAGTTCACCCAGCATGTACGCGAGAACCCCCACCGACCATGCGGGACTTGGCGGCGATCTCCTTGCACAAGCTAACGCAGCACGCGCGAGAGGCCCCAGGACTGCGAGCTTCTCGCGCACATGCTCTAAATGGGATATATTCCTGCGTTGTTGCGGCATCATTGCTGCACAAGGCCCGGCAACGCCCCTGGCGATACGGTCTGGGCCACACAAGGAAGGCAGGAGCACGTCATGGAGAGAAGAAACACGCGCCAGCGCCAGCTGGTGCTGGCGGCGGTGCGGGAGATGTGCGACCACCCCACCGCTGACGAGATATACCTTCGCGTACGCGAGCAGGACGACCACATCAGCCGCGGGACCGTCTATCGCAACCTGCACCTGCTCGCGGACACCGGCGAGATCCTCTCGGTGAAGACGCCGGGGGGCGAGCGCTTTGACAGGCGCCTGGACCACCATGCCCACCTCGTATGCCCGGAGTGCGGGAGCGTGGTGGACGTGCCCGCGCCCGAGCAGGACGGATTCCGCCGTCAGATCGAGCGCTCCACCGGCTATGCCGACGTCTCGACGAGCACGATCCTCACGGGCGTGTGTCCCGCGTGCCAGAAGGGGATGCGCCGCGGGGATGGCGCGCCGGCAGCAGCGGGCGCACGTTAGCGGCGGCGATCGCGAAGGTCGAGAGGTTGTGCGCCGCCGACGCCGTGGCAAGCGTGATGGCACCCGTCACGCCCAGCCCGATGAGCGCCGAGTTGAACGCCACGATGGTGCGGTAGTCCGCATGAATGCGCCGCATGAGGCGCTGCGCCAGCGTGCGCGCGGTCACGAGCGAGGAGAGCCTGTCATCCAGGATGCACACGTCTGCCACGGCGCGCGCCATGTCGCTCGCGTCAGCCATGGCGACCGAGACGTCCGCCGCGGCAAGCGCGGGCGAGTCGTTGATGCCGTCGCCCACCATGGCGACAACGCGCCCCCGGTCACGAAGCTCCTGCACGTATGAGCTCTTGTCCTCGGGCAGCACCTGGGAGTGCCACTCGTCGATGCCGAGACGCGCCGCCACGTGCCGCGCGCACGAGCTGGAATCGCCGGTGAGCATGACGAACCTCTCCACGCCCAGCTCGCGCAGGCGGTCAAGCGCCACGTGGGCGTCGGGGCGCAACGGATCGGAGACGGCCACGGCGCCCAGCAGCTCGTGATTGGTGGCGAGGTAGATGACGGAGGCCGTGGGGCACTCCCCGACCACGCGCTCCACGAAGCCGGCCGGGCGCGCCACGCCCTCGTCCTCGAAGACGAAGTGCGCGCTGCCTATGCAGGCCTCCATGCCGCCGACGGTGGTCGAGATGCCGTGCGCCACCACGTAGTTCACCTTGGCGTGAAGCTCGTCCTCGTGCGCAAGCCTGCGGCGGGCGGCCTCGTCCACGATGGCGCGCGCCATGCTGTGGGGGAAGTGCTCCTCGATGCAGGCGGCGAGGCGCAAGACGCCGTCCTCGCTCGCGCCGCCCACCCCAAAGACGCGCTCGACGGCCGGACGGGCACAGGTGAGCGTGCCCGTCTTGTCAAAGACGAAGGTGTCGGCGCAGGCAAGCCCCTCGAGGTAGCGGCCGCCCTTGGCCACCACTCCCCATTTCGTACCCTCGCTCATCGCGCTCATCACGGCGATGGGCATGGAGAGCTTGATGGCGCACGAGTAGTCCACCATGAGGACGGCCATGGCCGTCTGCGGCCGGCGCGTGATGGCGAGGATGGCGAGGAACGCCAGGAAGCTGTAGGGGACCAGCGCGTCCGCAAGGCGCTCGGCCCTGCTCTGCACGTCGGCCTTGAGCTGCGAGGACTCCTCCACCATGGAGACGATGCCATCGATTCTGGCCACACCCGGAGGCGCCGTCACGCGCACGTGAAGGTCACCCGCGCCCAGGGCGGTCCCGGCGTAGACGGTAGAGCCCGGACGCTTCTTGACGGGACGAGACTCGCCGGTCATGGAGGACTCGTCCACCTCGCCCGTGCCCTCCACGACCACGCCGTCCACGGGCAGCACCGAGCCGCAGCCCAGGTGCAGCACCTGGCCGCGCGCGACGTCCTCGATGGGGACGCGCACGTCCTGGCCGTCCACCACGGCCCAGACCGTCTCCGCGCGCGTGATCATGTTGCTGCGCAGCGCCAGGCGCGACCGGCTCTGGACGTGGCGCTCCATGGCGGCCGAGAGGCTCAGGAAGAAGATGATCGTCCCCGCCTCGTCGAACGAACCGAGCAGGATGCTGGCGGCGATGGCCGTGGCGTCGAGCACCTCGACGGTGAGCTGGCCGCGCACCAGGCGGGACAGCCCCCGGGCGACGAAGCCCATGGCTCGCACCACGACCCACGCCGCGCGAAGCGGCGCGGGCAAAAGGAGCCTGCGCAGGATGTGCGTGCCGACCAGCCGCGCGATCTCCTGGACGAAACGGTTGCTCTCGGCACGCACCTCGATGGCGCCGGAGGCCTCGTCGATGCCGGGCTCGGCCGTAGGCAGCGCAAGCACGTCAAGCGAGCGCACGGCGAGAAGGACCGCGTCGCGCGAGCTTGGTACGAAGGCGACGAGGACGGATCCGTTCGCCGGATGCACCTCGGCGACGCGCACGCCCTCCACGGACATGAGCGCCTGCGCCACGCCGCGGGCCTCGCCCCCATCCATGATGAGGGGCCCGCAACGCAGGCGCAGGCGGCCGGGAAGGTCGGAGACGATCGTGTAGCGCATGCGCCTAGGCCTCGGTTCCCTCGCCGTCAACCTGGCGCGTGACCTCCTCGCGGATGCCAGGCTCGAGGTCCTGGAGGCGCTCGGCCACGGCCGCGTCGATCTTCGCCTGACGGCGCGCGTCCGCACGGGCGTCTGCGGCATCGTCGGCGATGGACTGGGCCTCGGCGCTCACGGCGTCGCCGACCCTCATGCAGCCGGTGGTGACGTCCACGGCCGCCTTGTGGAGAAGGCCGCTGGAGGCGAGGCCCGCGACGGCGCCCGCCGCGGCCGCGCCGCCCGCGAAGAGCCAGAAGTGATGCGCGCTCATGGGAAACCCCTTTCGTTGGTTGCGTTGTTGATACGCTCGCACGGAGGGCGGGGGACGGCAACTCTAAAAGGTCCGACCAGCCCAAACGGACGAGAGCGCACAGGGCGCCGACGCGCGGCCCCCCTGGCGGGAGGCCTCGGGAGACCCGGCGCCGGCCTCGCGCGGCGGCTCATCGTCCGCGGCGGCAGCGGGGCGCGGCCCGACGCCGCCCGCCGCGCGCCACTCTCGTGGCGTGGCCCCCATGGTGTCCGAGAAGGCCTTGGTGAACTTCGATGGGTTGGAGTAGCCCACGGACGCGGCGATCTCTGCCACGGAGAGGTCGCTCTCGAGCAGGGCGTCGGCCGCAAGGCGCACGCGGTACTCTCGGTACCAGGTGTAGATGGGCACGCCGAACGTCTCGCGGAAGGCCTCCTTCAGGACCGTGGGCGAGGTGCCGCAGATGGCCGCAAGCGTGGGGATCGTCTTGGGCCGCGAGACGTCGCGCGTCATCTCCTGCTGGGCGCGCAGGGCGATGCGCACGTGGCGCACGCGGGCGGAGCCTCCCCGCGCGCTTCCGCGCCCGCGCGGCGAGACGCCGGCGAGCGTCGTGAGGCATCGGAGGAGCTCGACCGCCTTGAGGCGCAGGTATCCGATGTTCCCCTCGTCCACCAGCGGATACGCCTCGGCGAGGACGTGCGAGAGCGCGGGGTTGTCATGCACCACCCTGACGGGCCGCTCGGCCGGCACCATGCGGTCAATGGCCTCCAGGCTGACGTCGAAGCTGGAGCAGACGTGGCGGATGTCCGCGGGGAGCCTGCGGTCGTCGATCGCGAGGACAAGCCCCCCGACGGGCCCCCAGCACAGCTCGATGCCCATGGCATCGACGCCCGGGCCGAGGAGAACCACGTCTCCCTCGGCCACCTCAATGCGTTCCCCGTCGGACAGCACCACCGCGCAGCGACCTCGGCGCAGGTGGGCCACGCGCAGGAGACCGGACGCGGCGCGCAGCGTGCCGCTCGCCTGCCCGCGCGACAGCGTGCCCCAGACGATGGCCATCCCCCGCGCCACCTCAAGGCGGCGCGGCGCCCCAGGCGCGCCAGCTGTCGCGGGCCGCGCCCGCAGGCTCATCGAAGCACCCCCTCGCGTGCGGGGTGCCATGCGGGGCGCCGCTCGGCGCACGCCTCCGCCACAGCCGCGGGGAGCGCTGCCGCGACCAGCATGTCCACGTCCATCGCCTAACCTACCTTCTCATACGGAGCAGCGGTCGGCCAAGGGGCCGAGAAACGCGACCGGCCGGCACGGCCCTTGCCGGTCGGCGGGGGCCGTCTGCGACGCCGCCTTAGGCGACGGGACGCTCGGCCAGGCTGCCCAGGGCGCCTTCCTCCCCCTCGTCCCAGGTGGGCGCGGGACGGAAGAGCTGGAAGAGCATGAGGGCGAGCAGGACAAAGGCGACCACGGTCCAGATCCCAAAGTTCCCAAAGACAAAGAGCTCGTGGAGCTGGTTGATGATGAGGCCGACGACCCAGCCAAAGCCGCACTCATAGCCGATGGCGAACCAGAACCACTTGGGGTCTTCCATCTGCTTGCGTATGGTGCCCATGGCGGCAAAGCACGGCGCGCAGAGCATGTTGAAGGCGACGAAGGCGCACATGGAGCCAACGTGGAGCGTGTCGGCGATGGTGAACATGCTTGCGAAGCCCTGCCACATCGAGACGGATTTCTCGCTGACGTCACCAAGGCCGTACAGGACGCCGAAGGTGGAGACCAGGTTCTCCTTGGCGATGAGGGCCGAGATGGTGGACGCGGTGGCCTGCCAGTTTCCAAAGCCGAGCGGGGCAAAGATGAAGCTCAGGGCGCCGCCGACGCCGGCGAGGATCGAGTAGTCCATATAGGTCTCGGGCACGCCGTCCATGCCCTTGAGGAAGCCGAAGGATCCGTTGCCGCCGTCCCATCCGGCCAGGCCGAAGTTGGAGAGCGCCCAGATGCCCACGGCGGCCGCGAAGATGATCGTGCCCGCCTTCTTGACGTAGGCCGAGACGCGCTCCCACACGTGGAGTGCCCAGCTCTTGATGGACGGCATGTGGTAGTCGGGAAGCTCCATCACGAAGGGGACGGGCTCGCCGGCGAAGCGCTTGGTCTTCTTGAGCATGACGGCCGAGATGATGATGGCAACGATGCCCATGAGGTAGAACATCGGGGCGACCCACCAGGCGCCATTGTCGGTGCCCACGAGCACGCCCATCACGAGCGCGATGATGGGCAGCTTGGCGGAGCAGGGGATCATGGTGGTGAGCATGGCGGTCATGCGGCGGTCGCGCTCGTTCTCGATGGTCTTGGTGGCAAGCACGCCCGGGACGCCGCAGCCCGAGGACACGATCATGGGGATGAAGGACTTGCCGGAGAGGCCAAAGCGGCGGAAGACGCGGTCCATGACGAAGGCCACGCGGCTCATGTAGCCGCAGTCCTCCAGGAAGCAGAGCATGACGAAGAGCACGAAGATCTGCGGGATGAAGCCGAGCACCGAGCCCACGCCGCCGATGATGCCGTCGACCACGAGCGAGACCACCACGTCGGAGGCACCCGCCTCGGTGAGCCAGCCGGTGACGGCCGAGGGGATGGAGTCAACGAAGCCGTCGTAGTCGTGCTGATCGGGCTCGGGGGTGTCGACGGCGGTCGCGAAGTCCGCCTCGGTGACCGCGGGGAGGACGTCGAGCTTTTGGCCCGCCTCGAGTATGGGATTGCCGTCCGCGTCGAGCTTGGTGATGATGTTGCCCCCGGCGTCGAGGAAGTTGCCATCGGGGTCGGTGATGGGGACATCGGCCGCCGTGACGCCGGCCTTCCTGGCGGCCTCCTCGAACTCGGCGATGGTGGCCTCGTCATCTGGGGTCTTGGGGTCTGCGTCGATGGCGTCCTGGACGCCGTCGGTGTCGACGCCGGCCTCCTCGGCTGCGGCGATGTAGCCGGAGATCTGGTCGGTGTGGTGGGCGTCCTGCCAGGCGTCGTGCGCCTCGTCAAAGGCCGCCTGGCCGCTGGCGCTCACAAAGAACCCGTCGGAGAAGAGGTTGTCGTTTACCCAGTCAGTCGCGGGCGTGCCCACGGCGACGAGCGCCACCCAGTACACGCCGATCATGAGCGCGACGAAGATGGGCAGGCCGAGGATGCGGCTGGTGACCACACGGTCTATCTTCTCGGAGCGGGTGAGCTTGCCGGGGGCCTTGACCACGCACGTGTCCATGACCGTGGCGATCCACTCGTAGCGCTCGAAGGTGATGATGGACTCGGAGTCGTCGTCACGGTCGACCTCGATGGCGGAGATGATCTTCTCCATGCCTGCCAGCTGCTGCTCGGAGAGGTGCAAAGGCTCGATGGCGGCGGAGTCGCGCTCGAAGACCTTTATCGAGTACCAGCGGAGAAGCTCGGGCGCGCAGGAGCCGGCGATGGCGTTGGCAATGGTCCCGAGCGCGTCCTCGACCTCGGGCGAGAAGCACTTCACGCCCTGCGCCGCCTTGTTGGCGCGGCCGGAGTCGACCGCCGTGCTCACCAGCTCGTCAAGGTTCTTGGAGTGCAGCGCCGATACCTCGACGACAGGCACGCCCAGCATCTTGGAGAGCCGCTTGGAGTCGATCTTCTCGCCGCGCTGCTCGAGCAGGTCGCACATGTTGAGGCCCACGACCACGGGGCGGCCGGTTTCGAGGACCTGCGTGGTGAGGTAGAGGTTGCGCTCGATGTTGGTGACGTCCACGAGGTCGATGATGGCGCTCGGGCGACCGGAGATGATGAAGTCGCGCGAGACGACCTCCTCCGGAGAGTAGGGGGAAAGCGAGTAGATGCCGGGGAGGTCGGTGAAGAGGATGTCCGAGTCCTTCTTCCAGACGGCCTCCTTCTTCTCCACGGTGACGCCCGGCCAGTTGCCCACGTAGCCGTTCGAGCCGGTGAGCTCGTTGAACAGCGTGGTCTTGCCGCAGTTGGGGTTACCAGCCAGGGCTATGTCTATCTTCTCTGCCATACCTTGCCTTTCCTGATCGTGTGGCGCGCAGGCCGTTGTGCGAGTCGCCTGCCGTCGTGCAAGTTGCCTGTGGTGAATTGCTACCCGTGTGGTGTTAATTGTTAGGCACGGCTAACTTGATGCCCCAAAACATGGGGGCCTGCGCCCCCGTCACTCCCCTCGCGCCAGGCTACGCGACGCCCTGGGCGGCAGACTTCGCCACGTCCACGACCTCGACGCAGGACGCCTCGTCCTTGCGCAACGACAGCTCGTAGCCGCGCACGGTGACCTGGATGGGGTCGCCCAGGGGCGCGACCTTGCGCACGTAGATGTGCGTGCCCTTGGTGATGCCCATGTCCATGATGCGGCGCTTGATGGCACCCGTGCCGCAGAGCTTCGAGACCGTGCAGGTATTTCCCACGGGCACGTCCTTGAGACTTGCCATGCTCTCCCTTTCTTCGTGCCGCGGACCGTGCGCACGGCCGCGACGGCTGATAGACGCCTGTGCCGGCACCCGACCGGCGGTGGATGCTAGTACATGACGATGCGCATGGCCATGTCGCGGCCGATGCCAAAGGTGGCGCCCTTGACGCTCACCACCACGTCGCCGTTGATGCGCGAGACGACCTTGACCTCCGCGCCCTCGACGAAGCCCATCTCGGAGAGGTGCTGGCGCAGCGCCGAGCCGCCGCGCACCTTGAGGACGCGGATCGTCTCGCCCTTGCCCACCATCGCCAAGGGCAGCTGGGCCCCCTGCGCGGCAGTCGTCGCCTCCACCCGCGCGGCCACCTGGCTGGCGGGCTTGCTGCCTGCCATCACGGCATCAGCCTCCATGGTCGACATGGCAACTCCCTTCTCGCTCTCACGCGGCACCGCTGTGGCGTTGCGGTGGCCACGCCACCGGAGCCGGTCGTACCGTTGGGCCCATCGCTGGGCCGCTCGAGTTGTTCTCAGCTAACTTAGAAGTAGTATATGGCTTACTTGCCGCGGGGCGCTCGAAAAGTCAACTTTTCTTAACTGTTGTGAGAGAAACGCTGGTAGACGGCTTGGAATGTGTTTGCAAATGGCCCATTCGGACGGATATGGGGCCACTGCGCTGCCGGCGTCAGGCCTCGGCGCGCTCTCGCCAGCCGGCCTCACGGATCCCGGACGGTTAGCCGCCCTTAAACGTCGAAAAACCGCGGCACCCCGGGGCTCCGCCGATTCCGGACGGTTAGCCGCCCTTAAACGTCCGGGGAATTCCTAAACGTCCGGAAAGTGGCCTCGCTACGCCTTCTTGCGCCGAGAGGGGCTTGCCCCGCTGCGCCCGGAGGCGCTACGGCTCGAAGCCCCGCCCCTGCGAGCCCCACGGGCGCCGCGCGCGCTGGCGGAGGCCTTCTTCTCCCTGCTCGGGCAGTCCATGTTCACGCAGATGCGCCATGGGCCGCGCTGCGTCACCACCTCGACGATGGGGGCCCCGCACTCCGGGCAGGTCTCGCCCGTGGCATGCAGCTCGCCGCGCTGAGGCAAGGGGTAGCTCGTACCGCACTCGTCGTAGTTGGTGCAGCGGATGAAGCGCTTGCCGCTCTTCTCGGACTTGTGCGCCACCAGGTCGCCGTGGCGGCCGGCCTCCTTGCAGGCGGCGCACTCCCCCACCACCACGTCGGGCTCGCGGTTGGTGGGGCAGGCGGGGTTGATGCACGTCTCGTACGGGCGGTTGCGGAAGGGGTGGACCTTCACGCGCGGCGCACCGCACTCTGGGCACACGCCCGCGTCCCCCTCGATGGGCTCGATGCGCCCCTTGGGCAGCGGGTACGTCACATCGCAGTCAGGCCAGCCCATGCAGCCCGCAAAGCTCCCGCGCGTCTTGGCCGAGGTCTTGACCACCAGGTCTCGACCGCACTTGGGGCACGCGCCGATCTTGGCGTCTGCGGTCACGGCGTCGGCGATGGCCTCGGAGAGGTCGTCCTTGTGGTCGATGAGGCCATCCATCATGCCGGCGAGGAGGGCGCGCGAGTGGTCGACCACCTGCGCCCGGGTGTCCGCGCCCTCGGCGACCTTTGTCATGTCGCCCTCAAGCTCGGCCGTCATCTTGGGCGTGGTGATATGCGGCGCGTAGCTGGTGAGCGCGTCGATGATGGCCATCCCCAGCTTGCTGGGCTCGGCCGGGTCGTTCTTGAGGTACTTCACGTCGTAGAGGCGCTGGATGATGGAGGCGCGCGTGGACTTGGTGCCCAGGCCGCGCTTCTCCATCTCCTGGATGAGGCGGCCCTGGCTGTAGCGCGCGGGTGGCTCCGTCTGCTTGGCATCGAGCGACATGGACTCGACATCGCAGGCATCGCCCTCGCTGAGCTCGGGCAGCTGGTCGTCCTTCTTGAGGCCATAGGGGTAGATGGCGCGAAACCCGGGCACGGCCAGAACGTTGCCCGTGGCGACGAAGGGCTCGCCGGCGACGTC
Source organism: Coriobacteriaceae bacterium (assembly GCA_004557505.1). Classification (GTDB taxonomy): domain Bacteria; phylum Actinomycetota; class Coriobacteriia; order Coriobacteriales; family Atopobiaceae; genus Tractidigestivibacter. Next base: position 13,214 of record SFGZ01000012.1, read on the forward strand.
CAGCTCGACCTTGGTGCCGGCGATGGTGGCCGGCCCCATGAGCGTGGCAAGGAAGCGGCAGGCGATGAGGTTGTAGAGCTTCCACTCCGCTGGCCGCAGGTCATCCGGGTTGGCGACGCCCGTGGGGTAGATGGGCGGGTGGTCGGTGGTCTCCTGCTTGCCGCGCGTCGCGTGGAGCGCGCCCTGGCCGAGAAGCGCCTTGCACGTGGACGCATACTGCGGCACCGAGGAGAGCGTGCGCACGCACTCGCGCAGGTCGAGCGACGAGGGGTAGACGGTGTTGTCCACGCGCGGGTACGAGATGAGGCCGTCCATGTAGAGCGACTCGGCGAGGCGCATGGCTCGCGCGGGCGAGATGCCCTCGGCCGCGGCGGCCGCCTGCATGGACGTGGTGTTGAACGGCACCGGGGGATTCACGCGGCGGCTCTTGCGCGTGACCGCGCGCACCGTGGCGCGCTTCGCGTCGCGCACGTGGCCAAAGGCCCTCTCGGCAGCGTCGTGATCTGTGAAGCGGGCCGTGGCGTGCGTGATGCGGAACGGGTCGGAGCCCTCGTGCGTGGCCTCGCCCGAGAGAACCCAGTAGTCCTCGGGCACAAAGGCCATGCGCTCCCGCTCGCGCTCGACCACCAGGGCGAGCGTGGGCGTCTGGACGCGGCCGGCGGAACGGGTGTTGCCCAGGCCGCCAAAGCGCACGCAGGTGAGGTAGCGCGTGAGCACGGCACCCCAGATGAGGTCGATGTGCTGGCGGCTCTCGCCCGCGTCGGCAAGGTCCTGGTCGAGTGCGACTAGGTTGTCAAAGGCATGGTCTATCTCGGCCTTCGTGAAGGCGGAATAGCGGGCGCGGGAGACCTCCACGTTTGGCGCCACCGAGAGGATCTGCTTGAGCGCGTCAGAGCCGATGAGCTCACCCTCGCGGTCGAAGTCCGTGCCGATGATCACGGAGTCCGCCTTCTTGGCAAGGTTCTTGAGCGCGCGGATGATCTCCTTCTCGGCGGGGAGCTTCTTGATGGGCGCCCACACGAGGTACGGCAGGCTCGGAATCTTCCAGCCCTTGATGTCAACGCCGTCGGCCAGGAAGGGCTTGCGCCTGGTGGCAAACGGCGGGCGCGCAAGGCCGTCGGGCACGTCTGCCGGCAGGTGCTCGCCCTCGGCCGTGAGGCCGTACCAGCCCTCCTGGGAATCAAACTTGAGCTCGGGAGGGAAGTCCGGCTGCATGATGTGGCCGCGCAGGCCTATGGTCACCCAGTCCTCCCCGCCCTTCCTAAAGCGGTAGATGGGCGTGTTGTAGACCTTGTCCGCCTTGGGCTTGCCCGACTCGGAGAGGAGCCTGGCAATCTGCTGGGCGGCATCGTTCTTCTCGGTGACGACAAGGATCAAAGGAGATTACCTCGCTTGCATCGTGACGGCAGAGTCCCCCCTAGTTTAAAGCTTGTCGAGCTCCGCGTTCTCGTAGTCCTCGCGGGACCACTTGAGGGCCTGCCTGCCGTCGCGCGCCATGATGACGTAGCGGGCGATGGCCAGGGCTATCTCGTACAGGCCGATGAGCGCGGCAAACATAAGGAGCATGGTCACGGGCGAGGCGTCGGGCGTGACGACGGCCGAGAGGATCATGAGGCCAATGTAGATGTAGCGCCACTGGGACCGGAAGGTCTTGTACGGCACGATGTGCAGGATCGAGAGGTAGAAGATCACGAGCGGAAGCTCGAACGCGATGCCAAAGCCGATCTCGAGCAGCATGTAGATGCTGAGGTAGTCCTCGGCGTCGGGCATGCTCTGGGCGAACTCGAAGGACTGGTCAAGAAGCCATCCGAACGCGGCGGGCTGGATCACGTAGTAGCAGAAGATCATGCCGATGTAGAACAGGGCCACGAGGGCCGCCACCGTGGGGATGACCCACCTGCGCTCATTGGGCCTGAGGGCCGGCAGGATGAAGGCCAGGATCTCCCAGATGATGATGGGGGTGCAGATGATGGCCGCGAAGAACATGGCCACCTTGAAGCGGATGGTGAAGCCGCCGAGCGCGGTGAGGACGTAGAGGTCGCCGCCGCGCATGGCCTCCTCGATCCGATCGATCATGAGGTCGATGAGGGTGGGGGTGGCAAAGTAGACGATGACCGCCACCGTGAGGAGCGAGACCACGATGATGGTGATCCTGCGACGAAGCTCGCCCAGGTGGTCCATGATGGGCATGCGTGCTGGTCCGATAGGCATGGTGGTTATGGGAGCGTGGCGCTAGGCCTGCTGCTCGCCGCCCTCCTCTCCGTCTGTTGCGGCAATGGTGGCGCCGGCCGTCGCGGCATCGGGCGCGGTGGCCTCGGGCGCGGGGGCGCCCTCCGGTGCGGGGGCGGGGGCCTCGGCCGCCTGCTCGCGACGGCGCTTGGGGCTCATCGCATAGAGGTCGGCGGCCGTCGCGGGCTTGGGCTTCTCGGGCTCGGCCTTGGGTGCCTCGGGCGCGGGGGCGCTTGCCGCCTCGGTGGGCGCGGCCGCCTCGGCCGCAGGGGCCGCGTCGCTTGCCGCAGCGCCAGCGGCCCGGTCGGCAGCCTCGCCGGCGGGCGTCTCGGGCGGCTCGGCGGCGGCCTTCTCGGCGGCGGCCTTCTCGGCGGCGGCCTTCTCAGCCGCGAGGCGCCTCTTGCGCTCGGCGAACGTCTCGGTCTTGGGCGTGGGCCTGGGGGTGCCGGAGTCCTCGATGTCCGCGTCCTCCTCCTCGCTGCGCCTGCGGTTGGGCTTCTTGGGCGCGTCGCTCATAGCCTCGGTCGCGGGATCCACGATCTCGGTCTGGACCACCTGCGTGAAGCCCTCTTGGGCGTTTCTGAACTGCCGCAGAGCGCGGCCGATGGTGCGGCCCATCCCAGGCAGCTTGTCGGGCCCAAAGATGAGGAACGCGAAGAGCAGGATGAGAGCAAGCTCTGACTCTCCAATGCCAAACACGGTCGGTTTCCTCCAGCGCGGATCGAATTCCTACAGTCTCCCGCGGCGCGCGGGCTTTCCGGAGGCGCTACTCCTGCGCCCCGGTAACGTTGAGGTCGGCGCCCACGCCCAGAAGCGAGAGGACGCGCGCGACGTTTCTCTGCGGGCGCTCCACGGAGAGGGCGCGGCCCAGGTCCTTGGCGCGGTGCGCCGCGCCGACCAGGACGCCGATGCCCGTGGAGTCGATGTAGGGCACGTCGGCAAGGTCGACTGCGAGCGCGCCCTCGCCAGAGGAGAGCTGTTCATCGAGGACATCGCGCAGGGCGGAGGCGTTAGAGACGTCGACCTCGCCAAAGACCGCCACGCGGCAGCCCCCCTCTGTGGGTGTGGTTGAGATGTTGATGCTCATAGGGGCTCCTCTTCCTTAAAGTCCGGTGCCAGAGAGGTTGTTCAGCGTGTCCGTGAGACCCTTCGCCCCGGTCTCGCCCGAGGACGAGGGCGTGGTGGATGTGGCGGGCGAGGAAGGCGCGGCGCTCGACGAGGAGGACTCGAGCGCAGCGATGCGCTGGGTGGCGTAGGACTTCGCGCCGTACTCGTCGTTTGGGTCGCTGTCGATGGCGGCCTGGTAGGAGGCCTTCGCGGCGTCCGCGTTGCCGGAGTACTCCTGGATCATGCCGAGGTTTGCCCAGGCGGGGGCATAGGTGGGCGAGTTCTGCGTGAGCGTCTCGAGGTCGGACTGCGCCTCGCTCGTCTCGCCCTCATAGAGCTTGCAGAGCGCGATGTCCACCCGCACGGCATCGGAATCCTTGAGGCCGAGGTAGCGCTCGTAGTAGCCGATGGCCTTCTCGAGGAGATCGTTGCCGTGGGCCACGTCGTCCTCCGCGGAGGATGCCGCGCGGACCGAGGCGCCCCAGCGCATGTAGTTGCGGCCAAGGTTGAGGAGGGTCGCGAGGTTGGTGCCGTCCGAAGCGAGCTTTGACTCGAGCTCCGAGACGGTGCCTTGGTACTTGGCGTCAACGGCAGCCACGCCGGTTGTCGGGCTTGCCTCGGCCGAGCTGGCATCCGATGAGTTCGAGCTGGAATCGGAGCCCGAGCCGCCATCCGAGCTGGCGTCCTGAGAGTTGCCCTGCTCGGCCTGCTGACTGTTGGAGAAGGCCGTGGAGAGCGTGGGCATCATGAGCGAGACGACCATGAGCACGGCGAAGATGATGATGACGACCTTGGCGGGTGTGGAGAGGGCGTTCGCGGACGAGCCCTTCCCCCTCCTGGGAGTGGCGGCGTTGCCCTTGGCAGAGGGTCCGCTTGCCGAGGCGCCCTTCCTGGTTGCATTGTTGCCTGGCTTCTTCGACATGCTCGAACGATCCCTCCGTGTCCGTATGCGCCCGGCAGGCCCAAAAGCAGGCCCCGCCTCTCGCACCGGCGCCGCCGGCGGCGCCACTGTCTGTGACTCTTCAATGTATGCCACACGGGGCCCGCGCTCGCGGGTGATGTGTGCGCCTCCCGATTCTACAGAACTCTGCGAATCCGTTGGCGTGAGCCGAACGCCAGTCCCATGTTAGTCATCGGCCTCCCGAACGAAAAATACATTCTGGAGGCCGTTGCCATACAAGTATTATATGTCCGCCCTACTCCGTCTGGCCCCCGCGCTCGGCCTTGGCGAGGCGCGCCGAGACGAGCTTCACGGCAACCACAAAGACGTCGAGCGCGGCACCGAGGTCCTCGAGCGACGGGTAGGTGGGCGCGATGCGGATGTTGGTGTCCTCGGGATCGCGCCCGTAGGGCCAGGTGGCACCGGCGGGCGTGAGCTTCACGCCCAGCTCCGACGCCAGGCCGACGATGGCCTTCGCGGAACCCTTGGGGCCGTCAAACGAGACAAAGTAGCCGCCGTGGGGATTGCTCCAAGTGGCGCAGTCAAGCCCGTCGAGGCCGGCATGGAGCTTCTCCTGCACCAGCTCGAAGCGTGGGCGCACTATCTGGGCGTGCCTCTCCATGTGGGCCCTGATACCGTCGAGGTCCTTGAGGAAGCGCACGTGCGCGAGCTGCGAGACCTTCTCGGGCGAGACGCGCATCACCGAGAAGGCGGCGCGGATCTCGGCCATGTCGGCCGAGCTGGCGGTGACAAACGCGATGCCCGAGCTGGGGAACGTGACCTTTGCCGTGGAGCCGAACTCGTAGACCATGTCCGACTTGCCGGCCTCGGCCAGGGCGTCGAAGATGTCGAGCAGCCGGTCGCCCTCGCCCTCGAAGGTGTGTACCACGTAGGCGTTGTCCCAGAAGATGCGGAAGTCGGGCGCGGCGGGCGTAAGCGCGGCGAACTTGCGGACCACGGCGTCGGAGTACGTGATGCCGGTGGGGTTGGCGTACTTGGGGACGCACCAGATGCCCTTGACCGCGGGGTCGCTCTCGACCAGGCGCTTCACCATGGCCATGTCGGGACCGTCCTCGAGCATGGGAACGGGGATGTTCTCGATGCCGTAGTGGGCCGTCACCTTGAAGTGGCGGTCGTAGCCGGGGGCGGGGCAGAGGAACTTGACCTTGCCCTGCTGGCTCCAGGGCTTGTTGCCGCCGATGCCGTGGGTATAGGCGTTGCAGACGAGGTCGTGCATCAGGTTGAGGCTCGAGGAGCCGTTCACGATCACGTTCTTGGGATCGACACCCAGGATCTGCGCGGCAAAGGCGCGCGCGGAGGGAAGGCCGTCAGGGCCGCCGTAGTTGTCGACGGCCACGCCCTGATCGTCCATCTCGGCAGAAGAGTCGAGGACGTCGAGCATGGGGTGAGAGAGCGCGGTCTGCTCGGGGCCGGGCTTGCCTCTCGCCATGTCCAGCTTGAGGCCCAGGGAGCGAAGGTGCTCGGCCTCGGCCTCAAGACGCGCGATCTCCTGTGCGAGTTCCTGGTCTGACATGAGCTCATATGCGGTGGGCATGGGCCCCTCCTCGTGACGGCTGCATGGACGGATGCGATTGTCGCTATGCCTGGAACGCGCTCCAGGCCGCTGCCGCACGGCCGTATCCGGGCGCGTGGCGAAAAAGAAGTATAGCGCGACGCCCTGTAGGGGTGATGCAGCTGATACCATGGGTTTCATGATAAGAAACACAGACAGCCACGAGCACCGCACGGCCCGCAGCGTCACGCACGGGGGGCTGCGTGCGCCGGAGTACGGCGAGCTACAGCAGCTGGTGAACGAGCTCTACTACCACGACATGTCCGGGACGGTCACCAAGCTCGACGTGCTCTCACGCGCCGAGATCGACGACCTGTGCGACGACCTCATGGAGGTCGTCGACCTCCTCCCTGCGGGAAGATACAAGCGCGGCCGGCTGTGCGACCAGCTCAACAGCATCGTGACGGCCCACGGCTGGGGCAACGTCTACGGAACCGTGGAGTGAGGCAGGGGGCTTCCCCCGCCTCACTTCGGCGCTAGAACGAGCAACCGCCGCCAACGGTACACGAGCCGCCCGCCGAGGTGGCTCCGCCCCTCCCGCCAGCGGATGTCACCGAGAACTCCTTGCCCAGGTAGGCGATGATGTCGTCCGACTCGTACATCGCCTTGCCGCCGATGAACAGGCACGGCACCTGGCGCTTGCCGCCCACCTCGACCAGGCGCTCGCGGTCCGCGTCGGACTCGTCGATGTTGTGCAGCGGAAGCTCGATGCCGTTGGCGTCCATGAAGGCCAGCACCTTGTGGCAGTAGGGGCAGCCGCTCTTGATGTAGAGCTCGAGGTTCTTCTCAGCCATGACTCTCCTTCCAGAGTGATGTCTCTTGTGGCTCTGACCTGCGTGTACCCGTAAGGCCCGCGCCCGGCAGATATGATATGGAACGAGAGGCAAATCTCCACAGGCCCCATGGTGCCGCGCTTGCCGGGGACCGCCGCCGCCTCGCGCCCCGGCCGCCGGGCCCATCGCGGCAGGCGTCGATGCCCGGCGCATCCCCCGCGCCTCCGGTTGGCAGCAGTTTTTGTTAAAACCCTTATATGTCATAGCCACAGGCACAAATCGCTGGCCTGGTATTTATCAATAATTGAACCGTTTGATACTTGGGGGCACCCCGAAAAACCGTAGCCCAACCGCAAATCCGTGCCACCGGCCCGCTACCGGGGCGTCGGCTCTGCACGCACGTGCCGCAGAAGCGCGCATTCATGCCCCAGGATGGCTCCGGGGGCACGGCTGGGAGCGCGGCCGCGCCTCCGGTCGCGCAAGAAAACGCCCCCCGGCGCCACCAGACGCCGGGGGGCGAGCCCAAGCCGAGAAACACGTCTTACAGGAGCCTCAGCGAGACCTCCTTGAGCTGCGCCCCCGTGACCTCGGAGGGCGCCGCGCTCATGAGGTCGGAGCCGCTCGCCGTCTTGGGGAACGCCATGACCTCGCGGATGTTGTCGGCGCCCGCAAGCAGCATGCACACGCGGTCGAGGCCCAGGGCAAAGCCGCCCATGGGAGGCGCGCCAAACTCGAGGGCGTTCATGAGGAAGCCAAACTGCGCCTGGGCGCGCTCCGGCGTGAAGCCCAGCTTCTCGAGGATCTTCTCCTGCAGCCTGGCGTCGTGGATACGCATGCCGCCGCCGCCGGCCTCGTAGCCGTCCATGACAAAGTCCATGGTGTGCGAACCCATGGCCAAGGGGTCGGTGTCGAGGAGGTCGAGCTGATCCTCGTTTGGCTGGGTGAAGGGCTGGTGCTCGGAGTCCAGGCACTTGCGGTCCTCGTCCCAGTGGAAGAGTGGAAAGTTCACGACCCACAGGAAGTCATGCCCCTCGCGCGGCACATCCAGCTCGTTGGCCATATGGCTGCGCATGCCGCCCAGGATCTCGTCGGCGTGCAGGCGGTCGGCCACGGCGAACATCACGAGGTCGCCGGGCTCGACGCCCATCTCGGCGCGAAGCGCGGCCATCTCCTCATCCGAGAAGAACTTGACGATGGGGCTGGTCACCGAGCCGTCCTCGCGGAAGGCGATGTAGGCCAGGCCCTTGGCGCCAAACTCGGCGGCGACGTCAGCCAGGCGGTCGATGCGCGCGCGGGGCCACGCACCGGCGCGCTTGGCGTTGATCGCCTTGACGAACTGCCCCTCGGTGGCCGCCGCGCTCGCGAAGAGCTTGAACTTGGATGCCGAGAAGATCGACGTCACGTCGTGGAGCTCCATGCCATAGCGGGTGTCGGGCTTGTCGGTGCCGTAGGTGTCCATGGCATCCCAGTACTGGATGCGGCGAAGCGGCAGCTCGATGTGTACGCCCATCCTGTCGAACGCCTCGGCGAACACGCGCTCGAGCGCACCCATCACGTCGTCCTGGGTGACGAAGCTCATCTCGACGTCCACCTGGGTGAACTCGGGCTGGCGGTCCTTGCGCAGGTCCTCGTCGCGGAAGCACTTTGCCACCTGGTAGTAGCGCTCGACGCCGCCCACCATGAGAAGCTCCTTCAGGAGCTGCGGGGACTGAGGCAGCGCGTAGAAGTGGCCCGGCTGCATGCGGCTGGGCACCAGGAAGTCGCGGGCGCCCTCGGGGGTGGACTTAAAGAGCGAGGGCGTCTCGACCTCGAGGAAGTCGCTGCCGTGGAAGGCCTCGCGCAGGGCGAAGGTGAAGTCGCTGCGAAGCTTGAGGTTGGAGATCATCCTGGGGCGGCGCAGGTCGAGGTAGCGGTAGCGCAGGCGCACGTCCTCGGCGGTGTCCACGTGGTCCTCTATCTGGAACGGGGGCGTCTTGGACGTGTTGAGCACCGCGATATTGGTCACGTAGACCTCGATGGAGCCCGTGGCCAGCTTGTCGTTGTTCTGGCCCTCGGGGCGCTCGCGCACGGTGCCGCTCACCATGATTGGCCACTCGGATCGGATGGTCTCCGCCTCATGGAAGGTCGCCTCGTCGCAGACCTCGGGGTCGAACTCCAACTGGGTGACGCCCGCGCGGTCGCGGAGGTCGACGAAGATCAGGCCGCCGTGGTCGCGACGGTGCCAGACCCATCCGGTGAGCGTGACCTCCTCGCCGATGTTCGTCTCGCGCAGCTCGCCGCAGGTGTGCGTATGCATGCTGTAGGACATGTGGTTCCTCTCGCCTCTTCCGCCCCGTGCCGTGCGGGCGGACCAACAGATGACGGCGCGCCGACGTAGACCGCGGCGGCGCGCGCAACTGGCCATGGTAAACCAAACGAGGGCGACGGCCCGCCAGCATGCGGGGACGGCAACCACACCTTAACGGAAAGCCCGCATCGCGGGGCGGCGCGCGGGTTGGCGCGGGCATTCCGGCAAGGATGGGCGGCCCTCGCCCGCATCGGGGGCGGCGCGCGCCGACGCCGCAGCCCTACAGCGTCACGAGAAGCTCGCTCCTCTCGCGGTTATAGGCGCTGCCCAGGACGTCCGTGCAGAGCTCCTGCACCCAGTCAGGCGTCACCGAGGGAAACTTGCTCGTCGCGGCGAGCTCGGCTGTGTAGTCCGCGAGGAAGTAGGTGGTCTCGTCGGCGGGGTTGATGTGGGTGACCAGCGGTTTCATGCCATAGGACGCCACGCGGCACGCACCCGTGGCGTCGCGCTCCAGAGTCACGCGGGCCATGCCGCCAACCATGTTCTGCGGGGCGGCCATGCCGCTCACGAAGTTGCCCACCGACCAGTAGCAGACCATCGTGTGCCCGCCCTCGCCGGTCATGGTCTCGACTGGCCCCATCACGTGCGGGTGATTGCCCAGCACCACGTCGACGCCACACTCGAGGAAGAGGTCTGCCCAGCGCTTCTGCCCTTCGTCGGGGCCGATGACGTTCTCGGTGCCCCAGTGCGGGCACACGACCACCATGTCCGCCTCCTCGTGGGCGCGGCGACAGTCCTCGCGCACGCGCGCCTCGTCCAGCACGGCAACGGCACCCCTGGGATCCCCGTAACCGTTGAGGCCATAGGTGTAGTTGAGCACGGCCACGCGAAAGCCGTCCTTCTCGTACACGTAGATGTCGTTTGTGGGCGCTGGGTCCTCGGCCTGGGGGTCTGTACACCCGACAACTGCCACTTCGGGATGGGCGGTGCGCCAGAACTCCAGCTCGGAGTGGATGCCGTCGTAGCCCATGTCCATGGTGTGGTTGGTGGCGCGCAGCACCACGTCAAACCCTGCCTCGGCCTCGGCGTCGCCCACCTCCTGCGGCCCGTTGAAGACGGGGTACCCCGCAAGGCCCATGCCCGTGCCGCCCAGGATGGTCTCCTGGTCGACAAGGGCCAGGTCGCAGGCGGACACCTCGTCGCTCACGTTGGCAAAGAGGTGCGAGAAGTCATAGGAGCCGTCCGCCCTGCGACCAGAGTTGTAGACCGAGGGGTGGAGAAGGACGTCGCCCACCATGCAGATGTCGATGGTCGTGGGCGCGGCGGCCACGCCGCCCCCCGTGGCGGCATCGCCCGCGGCCGCCTCGGCGGCAGCCGGCCCCTCGGGGCCAGGGACGCCCCTGCTCCAGGCCGGGGTTCTCACGACCCAGGCCCCGTAGGCAAAGCCGCAGACAATCGCTATGCCCGCAAGGACAGCCAGCGCGAGGCGCAGCCCCCGGTGCCTGCTGGCGCTGCCAGCGGAGCGGTCGACGTAGTCGTAGCTGGCCTGGCGAGAGGGACGTCGGTACACCGGCAGCGGCGCCACGGCAAGCGGCGGCGTCGCCGCGCCCGGGGCCGGGGCGGCGTCGGGCAACGGGGCGGACGCCGCCTCGGGGGCAGACCCCTGCGCGGGCACCGGCCCCGAAGCGGGCGCGGGTCCCTGCGCGGGGCCCTCGTGCCCTTCGCGGGCCGCGCGGCCCTCGTCGTGCGTGGGCTTCTCGGACACATCCATCACTCCTCGGCGGCGGGTACGCCTCAGTCCATGCGCGCAAGCGGGCGGGCGCGGCTGGGATTTGCGTGGCGTCGTGGCCAAGGCGAGGCGTGCGCGCGCGTTTGCGTGTACGCTCGTCTGGCTAGACGACGTTCATGATACGCAAGTGCGTCCGCGCCACGTGGCCACACGGGCAACGGCTCTGCCAGCGGGGCGCGGTAGGAGTGATGTGGGATGCCATACCAGACCGCGATATTCGACCTTGACGGGACGCTCCTCAACACGCTGGACGACCTCCATCGCGCCGTCAACCACGCGCTTGCCGCGCTTGGCCTGCCCAGGCGCGGCCTTGCCGAGGTGCGCCTCTTCACCGGCAACGGCATCAGGCGCCTCATCGACCTCTCGGTGCCAGAGGGCGCCTCCCAGGACGTCGCCGACAGGGTCTTTGCCAAGTTCAAGGCCTACTACGACAAGCACAAGCTCGACGCCACGCGCCCCTACACCGGCATGCCCGAGGTCATAGGCGACCTCCGCGGCGCCGGCGTGGCCTGCGCCGTCGTCTCCAACAAGGCCGACTCCGCCGTGCAGGGCATCATCGACCACTTCTACCCCGACACGTTCGACTGCGTGATGGGAGAGCGCGCGGGGGTCAGGCGCAAGCCCCACCGCGACATGATCGACGTGGTCCTCCGCGAGCTGGGGAGAAGCGCGGACGGCATGGTCTACGTGGGCGACTCCGAGGTCGACGTCGAGACGGCCAGGAACTGCGGGTGTCCCTGCCTGTCCTGCTCGTGGGGGTTCCGCGACAGGTCGTGGCTCGTGGAGCACGGCGCGACCACCATCGTGGACACGCCCGCCCAGCTCGAGGCCAAGATCCTCGCGTAGCGCCCGCGCACGGGGGCGCGATTCGGGCCCGCCCATGGCCCGCGCGCGGGTCGGCTACGGACGATGGTGCGCAAGGTAGTACGTAAGCGTAAGCATGCGACGGACGGCGGGCGACATCCCCTTGGGGTCAAGCGTCGCCTTAAGAAGCATGGTCCGGGTGGACGGGAGCACGTCAAGCGAAGCCAGGTACCCCTCGTCCCAGCGCGAGAGGAGCACCGGCCGCAGCGCCGCGGCAACCCGCTGATAGCAGCCGCTGTCCTGGCGTATTCCCTCGCGCATCACGTACTCCATGATGAACTCGACGAGGTTCGCGTCGTCTGTGCCCAGAAAACCCCCGCGCTCCCAGTCCGCGAGGATGTGGTCGATGATGGTCACGTGCTCGAGCAGCTTGGCCTCGACGTCCGCGTTCATGCCCGCCATGAGCGAGCCCTCGCGCACCACGCGATACTCGTAGAGCCTCTCGGAGGAGAGGGCCACGCGAGAGGCGCGCGGATACGCCGCAAAGGCAAAGATCTGGTCCTCGCCAAAGCGCACGCCCTCGTCAAAGCGCAGGCCGCTCTCGGCGAGAAACTCGCGCCGCAGGGCCATGCGCCACGCAAAGGGCCGCGACGACTCGTAAAACATGAGCTCTGAGCTATAGCCATCAAAGACGGCGTCGCGGGGCGAGAGCACGCGGGCAATCCAGGGGCTGCGCACGTCAGGCGGGCAGAGCGTGGCACCAAAGGTGAGTACGTCGGCGTGGGTCTGGTCCAGAAGGCGCACGATCTCGGCGCAAGCGTTGGGATGAAAGCGGTCGTCGGAATCGAGAAAGCACACGTATTCGGTAGTGGCAGCGTCGATGCCAGCGTTTCTCGCCGAGGAAAGCCCGCCGTTGGGCTTGCTGAGCACCCGCACGCGGGGGTCGCGCTCCTCCCACCTGGCGAGCACCGCGCGTGAGCCGTCGGTCGAGCCGTCGTTCACGCAGATGATGTCGATGTCCGAAAACGACTGGTCCTCAAGCGATCCCAGGCTCGCGTCCAGGTACCTCTCGACGTTGTAGACGGGCACCACAACAGAGAGCCTGCTCACAGCGCCGCCCCCTCCTGGTTGGTACGGCGCACGGAGTGGCCGCGCGCCTTGAACCTGAGCGCGTCCACAAGCAGCGGGATGCCGCCCAGGGAAAGATAGCGCAGCACGCTTCCCCCGGGGGCGCCGTATGCCTTGCGAGAGCGCTCGAAGCGCTTGGGGTCGCGGACAAGCGCGTCGAGGTCGGCCGCCGCGCCGGGCTCAAAGAGGCTGCGGTCCACGCGGCCGGTGGCCACATCGTCTGCCATCTCGCGAGAGATGCGCTCCACGAACGCGGGTCGAAGGCTGGGATCCAGCCGATCGTAGTTCCAAAGGTAGCTGTCGAGCTTCATGCGCTCGAGGATGCCCGTGAGCTTTGTCGTGTCGGGGGGCGAGAAGCGCTCGCGCACGTACTCCGTCATGGCCTGGTACTCGTCGCACACGCAGTACGCCTTGGCGCCCGACTTGACGGACGACGCCTCGTTGTCCTGCCGGTAGCACAGCACGCAGTCCGCGACGAAGGTCGCGCGGTTGGCCGCGGCCCACACCTTGAAGTTGAAGCCCACGTCCTGGTACGAGGCGCCCGGGGTCTCCAGGAAGCGGATCCCGTTCCTCTCGAGGAAGTCGCGCCGATAGATGCCGGACCAGATGGAGGACTTGCGGAAGAAGATCGCCACGTCGGCGTCCCTGCGCGGGCAGGTGGTCCTGCCCACCAGGGGCGCGTCGACAACCGGGAAGGGCACGCGGCGCTCGTTGGGGCCCGACCAGTACAGCCAGAAGTTGCCCTTGGCGACCTCGGCGCTTGCCGCCTCGGCGGCCAAGACGAGCAGCTCGAGCGCCTGCGGGTCGAAGAAATCATCCGACTCGAGGATGGCAACGTAGCGGCCCTGCGCGCGGTCGAGACCCACGTTCATCGACGCCCCATAGCCGGAGTTGCTCTTGTCCACTAGGACAAAGCGCCCGTCCCGGTCGGCAAAGCCGCGCGCGATGCCCGCCGAGGCATCGGTGGAGCCATCGTTCACGCAGATGACCTCGAAGTCATCGAGGGTCTGGGCGGCCAGCGACGAGAGGCACCTCTCGAGGTAGCGCTCCACGTTGTAGATGGGAACAACCACCGATACCAGGGGATGCTTGGCATCGCTCACGATGACCTCCGTATATCGCACGCCGGAAACGCTCTAGAAGACCATACCGCAGCCCCCGGCTTGCAAGGGGCGGGAGCGGCAAAACCATCATGTGAGCCAAAGTTCCCGCAGGCGCCCATCGCGCCCTCCCCGAACCCTCATGGGCTACGATGGGAGGGCCGGATGCGCGGAACGTCCCGCGCACGTCCACCCTCGAGCGAAGCGGACGAGTACAGGATATGTGGCCCTCCTTCTACGCAACGGTCTTCGTGACCCTGCTCTTCCTGGGCGCGCCGGGATACCTCCTTGGCCGCGCGCTGGGACTTTCCCGCGTGACGGCGCTGCTCGCGTCGGCGCCACTCGGCATGGCCGTCATCTGCCTCATGGGCCAGGCGCTCTCCGCGGCGGGGGTTCCGGCCACGCCGGCCATGATGGTCGGCCTGCCCTCTGCGCTGCTGCTGGCGGCTGCGCTTCTTCGCAGCCGCTTCCTTCCCGGGGCGCGTGACGGCGCGCCTGCCGTACACCCCGCCCTCGTGGCCCTCTTCCTCGTGGCGGGGCTGGCCGCCGGCTACGTCTTCCTTGCGGGCATACTCCCCTCCCCCAACGCCTTCCACCAGGACTACGACTCGGTTCACCACATCAACTCCATCCGCGCGATGATGGACTCGCTCTCGATGTCGCCTCTCGACGGAAGCCCCTACATAACCGAGCCGGACGCGCTTGTCGCGGTCCAGCCGACCGGCTACTACCCCTCGGGCTGGCACGTGCTGTGCGCCACCGTCGCCCTTGCCGCCAACGTCAGCGTGGCCAACGCCGTAAACGCCGTGAACCTGGCGCTTATGTCCGTGGTCTACCCCCTCTCCATGCTGTTGCTGCTCTCAAGCGTCTTCCCGGGACGCACGCGCGTGGTCGCCCTTGGGAGCGCGGCTTCGCTCACGCTCACGATCTTCCCCTGGGGCGTCTGCAACTGGGGGCCGGTCTACCCCAACATCGCCGCGTTTGCGATGCTGCCCGCCCTCTGCGCCCTCTTCATGCGCGCCTTCGAGCAGGGCGGGAGCCGCCGGGCCATGGCGTGCCACCTTATCGCTTGGTTCCTGTCCACCTGCGGCACGGTGCTTCTCCACCCCAACGTGGTCTTCTCGATGGCGGTGTTCCTGGTGCCGTGGATCGTCGCCCGGCTTGGCGGCTCCAGCCTGCGCCTGAGGCTCGGCCCGCGCGCGAGCCTTGGGCCGCGCGCGCTTGCGGCGCTCTTCGCCCTCTTCTGCGTGGTGGCCTGGGTGGGCGCCACGAAGATCCCCGCCCTCGCCGGCCTTGTGAACTACCACTGGGGCCCCTTCGCCAGTGGAGGCGATGCCGTCGCCAACGTCTTGTGCCTGAGCTACATGCGGGGCATGTGGCCGGCGCCAGACGCCGCGCAGCTCTTCCCCGCGGCAGCCCTCCTGGCCGGCGCGGTCCTGCTCGTCTCGCGCCGAGAGACGCGCTGGGTTGCGGTGCCCTACGCCATTGCCGCCTGCATGGTCTACGTGGCCTGCTCCTCATCCGATGACGCCCTCAGGTCCGTCCTCATTGGGTACTGGTACTCGGATCCCTACCGCATTGGCTCTCTGGCCACGATCTTCTCGGTGCCGCTCGTCTCATACGGACTGGACGCGGTGGCGGAGGGCCTATGCAAGCTTGTCCGCCTGAGGCCCGCGCGCGCCTGGCGCGCGCTGCCCGCCGTCTCGGCGCTCGTCGTTGCGGCGGCATACGTGCCCCTGGCGCTCCTCTGCCCCGGGCAGGCGCAGAACGGCTTCAGCCAAGAGGCGAGCAGCCCCTGGGCCACCTACCAGAGCTACACATACCGTGCCTACTCCCACGACGCGCCGCTCACCTACCAGGAGACGGACTTCATGGAGAGCGTCTGCCGCCTCGTGGGCGATGACCTTGTCATCAACCAGCCCTTCGACGGCAGCGTCTTTGGGTATGGCGTCACGGGCCTGCGCTGCTACTACCGGTTCTTCTCGGGCTATGGAAGCAGCGGCGAGGCCTGGCAGAGCCGCGTCATTCGCCAGAGGCTCTACAACATTGCCAACGACCCGCAGGTACAGCAGGCCGTCGCGTCCATAGGAGCGCACTACGTCCTGGTCATGAGCACCGACGAGCGCAACAACACCTTCGTGAAGGACACCTACGACGCCGCCAAGTGGCGCGGCATCAACTACATAGCCGACGACACCCCCGGCTTCGAGCTGGTTCTCGAGGAGAACGGCTACAGGCTCTACCGCATAACGTGAGGCGGGGGGGGAGTCGGGGGGTCTCCCCTTTGCCTCACGCCGGACAAGGCGAGGCGGGGGGTCTTCCCCAAATGCGACGAGGGGCCCCTGCCTCATGCGAGCAGCCGCTCGACCTCATCGAGGGAGGGGATGGAGCGCTGGGCGCCTTCGCGGGTGGCGGCCAGGGCGCCGGCGGCAGAGGCCCAGCGCATGGCGTCGATGATGTCGAGTCCCTGGGAGAGCTGTGCCGCCAGGGCGCCGAGGTACGTGTCGCCGGCGGCCGTCGTGTCAACCGCGTCCACCTCGTAGGGGTCCATGCGATACATGTCGTCGGCGATGAGCGCGACCGACCCTTTTGCCCCCAGGGTGATGACGGTAGTCGCCACGCCCCGCGCGGAGAAGGCCATGAGCGCGCGCATGCAGCCTTTCTCCGTCCCGGGCGAGATGTCCGTGAGCGCCTGGCACTCGGCCTCGTTGACGCAGAGCAGGTCGATGGACTGGTAGATGTCCGAGGGCAGCGTCGAGGCCGGGGCGGCGTTGAGGATGGTGTAGAGACCAGACTCGCGCGCGTAGGCGATGGCGTCGACGGTGGCGTCCGTGTCGCACTCGAGCTGCGTGAGGAAGATGTCGCCCGGCTCCGCGATGTCATCGATGACCGAGCAGACCACGTCCGCATGGGTCGCGGCGTTGGCACCGGGGTCCACCACGATGCGGTTGTCGCCCTTGGCGCGGAGGATCGTCGCGGTGCCCGTGGGGACGCCCCTCAGGGCGCGGACCCGTTCGCAGAGCACGCCCGCCTCCACGAGTGACTGCACCAGGCGGGTGCCAAAGACGTCCTTGCCCACGGCGCCCACCATGTGCGTGACGGCACCCATGCGCGCGGAGGCCATGGCCTGGTTTGCGCCCTTGCCGCCAGGACTTGCGAGGAAGCCATGGCCAATGATGGTCTCGCCCGCCTCGGGGACACGAGGGCAGCCCACTGAGAGGTCCATGTTGAGCGACCCAAAGACGACGACCTTCGACATGCGTCCTCCATCCCTCGTGCCGCACGACGGCCCGCGGCTATGCGGGCGCCTTCGGCGTGCTAGCTCTCCCGGACCTCTCCCGCCATGAGTCGATGGTACATGACCTGGTTGGCGGCAAGCTCCTCGGCGTCGTCGAGCGGCCCGAGCTCTGCCGTGCCGTACTTTCGCTCCATCGCGCGGGCGATGAGGCAGTCCGCGACGCCGGGGTTCTTGGGCAATAGCGGCCCGTGGACGTAGGTGCCCACCACGTTCTTGTAGAGCACGCCCTCGTAGCCCGTGACGCCGTCGTTGCCGTGGCCGTAGACCACGCGCCCCAGCGGGGTGACGCCCTCGCCCAGGTGGGTGCGGCCGCCGTGGTTCTCGTAGCCCACGATGGGCTGCGGCGAGATGGGGCTCTCCACCACTATGTTGCCGATGAGGCGCGGGTCGCCGTGGTCGGTGTACAGGTCCACGAGCGAGAGGCCCTCCACTCGCTCGTCGGCCATGAGGTAGCTTGAGCCCAGGAGCTGGTATCCGCCGCACACGGCCGCGAGCACGCCGCCGTCCTCGACGAAGGCCCTGATCTCCGCCCGCTCGGCCAGGAGCTTGTCGCACACGATGCGTTGCTCGCGGTCCGAGCCGCCGCCGATGAAGACGATGTCCACGCCCGAGAAGGACGGCGTGTCGTCCACGCGGACCTCCATCACGTCCGGCGTGATGCCGCGCCACTCCATGCGCCGGCGCAGGCACAGGATGTTGCCGGAATCCCCGTAGAGGTTCAGAAGCTCCGGATAGAGGTGGGCGATGCGCAGCGTGCGACCGCCCGTGGGGGCGCCGTCGACGGCCTGGCTAGTCATGGCGCTCACCCATCCCCTCGAGCTCGGCCTTGGCCGGCCACAGCGCAGAGTAGTTGCACAGCACGTAGAGGGGCCTGTCCGTCGGCACCGAGCCAAGCCGGCCCAGGGCCTCGCCCACGGTGGTGGCCACGGGCGCCGCGATGCCCGCGTACTTCATGCGCACCTGCACATCGTTCGCGCGGCGTCCGCCGGCAAAGGCGAGAAGGCCCTTCTCGGACGAGAGCCGCTCGAAGTCCACGTCCCAGATCCAGGAGATGTCCTTGCCGTCGTTGAAGTCGTCGTTGATCGCAAAGAAGACGGCCTTGGGTCGCTCGTCGGCCTGGAGCAGCGAGATGTTCTGGTTGAAGCCCGTGGGATTCTTGGCCAGGTTGAGCACGACCTCTCGCCCGCCCACCACAAAGTGCTGGAGACGGCCGTTCTTGGGATGGTATCCGTCGAGCGCCGCCTGGAACGAGGCAGCGCCCACGCCCGCGAGGTGCGCCGCGGCGGCAGCCGCAAGCAGGTTGTAGACCATGTACACGCCGCCAAAGCCCGCCGAGACATGCGCCGCGCCACCATCGGGAAACGCCACGTCGAACGCCACGCCGCGGGCGTCCGCACGCACTCCCGTGGCGACGAAGTCGAGCCTGGGACGGGCGAAGTCGCCATTGGGGCACCTGAAGGCACCCAGCTGAGCGTAGGCACGGTAGTCGTAGGCAAGCTCGGCCCCGCAGAGCTGGCAGAAGCGCGCCTCGGGCACGCGGTCGGGCGGGAGGCGAAGGTCCTCCCCTATCCCGAAGGCCAGCACCCTGGTGCCCGCCCCCTGGGCGCGCAGCGCCACGCCCACGGAGAGCGGGTCGTCTCCGCACACGAGAAGCGTGGTCGCGGGCGATGCCGCCAGCGCGGCGGCGATGGTGTCCTGCACGTGGTCTATCTCGCCCGCGCGGTCAAGCTGATCGCGGAAGAGGTTGAGCAGTACCAGGTAGCGGGGGCGCAGCTGGGGCAGGATGTGGATGGTCGACAGCTCGTCCGCCTCCATGACCGCCCAGTCCGCACCCGAGCCGGGAAGCAGCGCGGCGGCGACACCGGCCGCCATGTTGGCGCCAGCGCGGTTGCACAGGACGCGCCCACCCGAGCGCTCGATGGCGTTTGCCAGCACGTTGTTGGTGGTGGTCTTGCCGTTTGTGCCGCAGACCACGATGGCGCCCTGAGAGAGCTTGGGGGCCAGGTGCGCGATGGCGTTGGGGTCGATTGCCAAGGTGACCCTGCCGGGCATCTGCGAGGCGCTGCGATGGAGCACGCGCCGAAGGCCCCAGGACGCAAGGCGTCCCAGGCCAACGGCACAGCTGTTGCGGAGCCCCATGCGCTATGCCTTCCCGCCGCGCTCGGCGGGCGCCAGGGCCCTGTCGTCGTCGGCATCCGACGCCAGGGCCGGCTCCCCGGCATTGTTCTCGGCCTCAACGCTGCGCTTGTACTCCTCCGGCGTGAGGACGTCCTCGATGCGCAGGTTGACGCCCGCCACCTCCAGGCCGGTCATGCCCGTGACCTGCTTCACGACGGCCTTCTTGACGTCCTCGAAGACCTGCGGCGCATAGGCGCCGTACTCGATGAGCACCGAGACGTTCACCTTGACGGCGCTCTCGGGCGTGACCTCGACCGAGACGCCCTTCGTGGTGTCCGAGGCGCCAAACGCATCCTGCACGCGGTTGAGCCAGCTCCCCTTCATCCCCACCACGCCCGGGACGTCGCGCATGGCGATGGCGACGATCTTCTCGATGACGCCGTTGGAGAACGTGAGGGAGTCCTCGGAATCCGAGTCATCCGCAATGTCGATGTCATGGCCCTGGACGGGCTCGGGCTGGGCGACGGATGCTGTGGTGGCCACGATGCCGGCCTCGGCCGGGGCCTCGACCTCCCGCGTGCTGTTCTCGGTGTCCATGCTCGCTCCTCTTGGTGTGGGTGTGGGTTGATGCTTGCGTTGCTACGAGCCGCCGCGATACGCGCCCTCTAGTGGCCGCCGCGGTCCCCAAAGAGCCTGCCCAGGGCCCGCAGGATCTTTGGGTCTCCGTCTGCCTGCTGGCCCAAGGCCACGCCGATGAGCACGAGAAGGACCAGCAGCAGCGTGCGCCAGAAGCCGATGGCGGCCATCACGATGGCGACGAGAAGGCCGCAGACGCCACCCAGAAAGGCGTTCACGTGGCCGGGGAAGGTCCTGCTCACCCATGCCGAGACCCTGTCGACCCAGCTCTGAGAGGCCTCGGGGGCAGCGGCGGCCGCGCCGTCTTGCGTGGCATCCGCGGGGGCGCGGCCCTGCTGGGCGCCGAGAGCCTGCGAGGCCTCGCGCTGCCCTGCCTGGCGAGGCCGCGGCTCCACCGCCTCGACCTTTGCCTGCGGCGCCTTGGTGAACTCGTCGCTCATGGCTAGGCCTCCTCGCTCTGGTCGCGCGCGCCTTCGCCGCCTGCGGAGGCGGCCACCCCGTCGCGCCCCGAACCCATGGGCACCGTAATGGCACCATATGATGCCGCCTGGGACACCGGCACGGAGGCCCCCTCGTCGTATGGCTCTGACTGGTGCGCCGCCTCGGAAGCGTCTGCAACGGCCGACGCCGCCTGTGCGGTGGCTGGCACGTCCACGTCCTCCGTGGGGGGCGCGGGCATGGGCTGCCTTGACTCCACGAACTCGAGGCTCACGTCCTCGAGCTTGTCGCCGCACACGGCCCTGAGACCGCAGAGCAGCTCCTTGTGGAGCTCGCTGCCCTTCTGGACCACGTCCACGCTCCCGTGCGGCAGGACGCGAACGTGGACGCGAACGTGGCCGCGCCTCCTGGCATTCACAAAGACGCGGTCGGCCGAGCAGACGCCATCCGCCTCGACCACATGCGCGGCCTGCGACGCGATGGCGTCGCGCGAGACCGAGATGGTGCCACCCTCGACGGTGGCCACCTCGACGGTGCGCACCCGGCGCGAGAAGACCGACCGGAAGAGCAGGGCGAGCAGGCCCGCCGCCGTGATGAGAAGCAGCACCTCAACCGTGGTGTAGTACTCCGGCAGCGAGAAGAGCGCCGACGCCTGGGCCGTCCAGGGGCCCAGCCACGTGAGCGCGAACGCAGCCAGGCACAGAAGTCCTGACAACGAGAAGACGAACGTGCAGAAGCGCTTGAACACACCCATGCGCAACTCCCCTGTCGAGCGCCGCCCCGACGGTGTGGCCGTCGGCCTGACAAAGAAGAGCATACCCCTTTGGCGCGACGCTGATTGGGGCGCCCCGGTGCGCGGACGGCAGGCGCTCCAGGCGCTGCGGACACAAGGGCGAGCGTGCCGTCACGGCCTTTGCTCATCGGGCCACACGAAGTCGAAGCTTCCCGCCTCGCCGCCATCAACGAGCAGGTTCTGCCCCGTCATGAAGCGGTTGGTCACGGCGACGAAGTAGATCCACTCGGCGATCTCCTCCGGCGTCGCCCAGCGACGGAGCGGCGTGAGGGACATGATGCGATTCCAGAGGGCGGGGTCTTCCATCACCGGACGGTTGAGCTCGGTCACGACGCCACCCGGGTCCACGCTGTTGCATGTTGCCTGGGGCGCCAGCCGCTGGGCAAGGTTCTTTGCGTAGGCGAGCACGCCGCCCTTTGACGCGGCGTACTCGGGGAACTCCGCGCCGGTGTGAGCGCTGGAGGAGCCGACCAACACGACGGCACGCACCTGCGGCGCAGGGGTGCGACCGCCCGATGCAAACGCATAGCGCTCGCACACGTTGATGGCGCCCCTGAGGTTGACGTCGATATCCTCGCCGCTGTCCTGCACGCCCGCATTGCTCACGATCACCTGCGGCGCAATGTCGGCAGGCAATGCGGCGCGCTCGCGCACATCGGCAACGACGTGCTGGTAGCGGGGGCGCTCGATAGAGGCGCCCAGCACGTCGAGCCCCCACACACGATGCCCACGCGAAAGGAACAGCTCCGCCGTCGCCCGGCCGATGCCGCGCGACGTGCCCGTGACCAGCACATCAAGCACCCGCCCGCCAACGTCGAGCGGCAGGCTCCCCCCGGATGAGGCGAGGGGGCGGTCCCCCTGCCTCATCTCTCCGACACCTCGGCCGCATGCAGGCGCAGGTAGTCCTCGCCCACGCACTCGCGCTCCCATCCGCGCACCACGCGGAAGCCCACGGGCGAGAGGAAGACCTCGCACGCAAGCTCGACCAGCGCGCCCGTGAGCGAACATGCCACCACCTGCATCCAGGTCCAGCCGAAGAACGTGTGGCTCACGATGGTCGCGAAGACGAAGTTGTCAACGAACTGTCCTGCCAGCGTGCTCACGTAGGAGCGCAGCGCGAAGGCCCCGAAGGTGTTCTTGCTCAGCATGCGGCCGATTCCCTCGTTGAGCAGCGAGTTGGCGACGGACGAGCAAAGCATGGCCGCCGTGGACCCAACCACCACGTACCACGAGCCGCCGAACGTCGCGTTGAGCGCCGCGTTGGCCTGGAGGCTTCCCGTGTCATAGTAGGCGCCCCACATGCCGGGCGTGAGGCTCATGAGCCAGAAGAGGCCGCAGACGGCCAGGTTGATGGCTTGGGCGAGGACGCTCACCCTGATGGAGGCGCTGGCGCCGAAACGCTTGCAGATCATGTCCATGCAGAGAAAGCTCACCCAGCTCACCGAGACGCCGCAGTCGAGCGCCAGCCACGGGCTCGACACCAGCTCCTTGTTCGCGAGAAGGTTCATGACGATGACGCTCACCACGAAGAGCGCGACGGTTCCGCTGGGAATGCTTCTGAGGAGGACTTTGTAGTCCTGAATGGTCCGCTTGAGCATGCGTTGTCTCCCGGTTTTGGATTGGCAAGCAGGTTTCACCTGGGACTGCTTGGAGGGCCGCCCGTGCGGCCGCAGACCATGGTAGCGCAGGAAACGCAGTCGCGGGGGCGGGTTCGCGCGTCGGGCGGGCGCGGCGAGGGACGCCTTGCGCCCTGGAGGGCCCGGCGTCCGCGGAAGGACTTCCGCAACGGCATGTCGGCGCAAGCAGAAGGGCAAAATGACGTGCAGAAGTCAGCATGTGAGCGTTATTTTATGATCCTAGGGGCTGTCAGGGGGTGTGCCTAAGGGGCCCTGAGTCCCCGCGCATATAAAATAACAGCCTAATTCCATATGAAAAGCATCGTAGAGATGCTTGATGGCAGAGGGATGCCCCCGAATGTCGCCCTTGGCCTTTTGCGGGTGCTCACATGCTGACTTCTGCACGTCATTTTGGGATCCCGTCCCGCGCAAGCTCCACTAGGTGCCACAGGTTCTGCGGTACCGGCGGCAAAGGCCGCGACCGGTCGCTCGCGGAGGCACCCATCCACGTGGCCGGAGCGTTCGATGGGCAGGCTGTCCCAACGGATCCGTCCGAAAGGGCCAGCGTCGGCGGGCATGTTGCGACCATCCGGCGGCTAAACTCGAACCCATGCCTCACTTACCCCGACGACCCGCATGGAGGTGACCATGAAGGCGCACAGGTACTTCGCATTTCTCACCCTCTTCTGCATGGCGATGGCCATCATCACCGGCTGCGAGATGAGGAAGGGCTAGGCGGGGCACACGCGATGGGCACCCGCCCACAAGATGGTGACTCGATGTGCATGCGAGGAATCGCGTAAGCTTGTCCCTCGCACGTATCTGCCGTTGTTAGGAGCACCACCACATGGCCAAGCGCCGCAGCACCAGCACCACCGTCACCACCTCCACCATCGCCACCGAAAAGGGCCTTCCCACGCGCTTCGAGAACCTCGGCCTATCCGAGCGCGCCCTCGCCGCCGTCCGGGACATGGGCTACGACACCCCCACGCCAGTCCAAGCGGCGTCGGTTCCCGCAGTCCTCGCGGGAACCGACGTCATGGCTGCCGCGCAGACGGGCACGGGCAAGACGGCCGCATTCCTGCTTCCCACGCTCGACCGCCTCGGGCACGCGCGGCATGGCCAGGGCCCCCTCATGCTCGTGGTCACGCCCACGCGCGAGCTCGCCGCCCAGATCGAGGAGGTGGCGACCGCCATCTGCGCCCACACGGGCCACACGGCCACGGTCCTCGTGGGTGGCGTTTCCTACGATCCGCAGCGCGCCGCGCTTCGCAGGGGCTGCGACCTGGTGGTTGCCACGCCAGGCAGGCTCATCGACCTCATCAACACGGGTGACTGCAACCTCTCGCAGGTAGAGACCCTCGTCCTCGACGAGGCGGACCGCATGCTCGACATGGGCTTTCTGCCCGACATGCGGCGGATCGTTGCCAAGACGCCTGCCTCCCGCCAGACCCTGCTCTTCTCGGCGACGCTCTCCAACGACGTCCTCGACAACACCAAGTCTCTGGTAAACGACCCCGTTCGCATCGAGATCGCGCACAAGGGCACGGCGGCCGAGACGATCGACCAGTACGTCCTTCCCATCTCGCACGAGACCAAGAACGATGCCCTCGTTGAGATCCTGCGCCGCGAGGGCGCAAGGCGCGTGATCGTATTCGTGAGAGGCAAGCACCGCGCCGACGCCATCTGCCGACGCCTGCGCAGGGCGGGCATCGACTGCGCGCCCATCCACGGGAACAGGAACCAGAACCAGCGCGCCAACGCCCTCAGGCGCTTCGCCGACGGCGAGGTAGGCGTGCTGGTGGCGACCGACGTCCTGGCCCGCGGCATCGACATTCCCAGCGTTGCCTATGTGATCAACCTCGACGTGCCCTCCGATGCGGAGGACTACATCCACCGCATCGGCCGCACGGGACGTGCGGGCGAGTTTGGCTGGGCGCTCACCTTCGCGACGCCCGAGGAGGAGTTCGACCTGCTCGACATCGAACGGCTCATGGGCAAGAACATCCCCGTCTACCCGCGAGCCCAGGGCATCCCACTGGGTGACAGCCCTCTGACACTCGACCCCAACCGCACGCCAGCTGACCGCCTTCCGGGCAAGAAGGAGCGCAAGAGGCTCGTGGAGGAGCGCCGCGAGGATCGCCTGGCGCGCGCTGCGCAAAACGCTGCGGATCGTCCCCCTCGCAAGGCGCAGCCGCAACGCGCGTCCAAGAGGGCTCAGGCAACCAGGGGGCCCATCCCATCCGAAAGGCCCAAGGCCGGCCGGCGACGCGGCAAGGGCGTCCCGCAGCACTCGCAGCCGGAAAAGCCGCAGGCTGTCAGCCGGACGGAAAGGCCACAGCGTCGTCGACATCCCGGGGATCGCGGCGGCATGGCCCGCCGATAGCCAGCAGACAATGCCCCGGGCGGCCCCCTCTGCATCGAACTGCTCCCCGTTGCACAAGAAATCCCCTTCGCTGCGCCAAACCGCCCTTCATGACACGCCGTTTTGACGGGCTCCAAAGCATCAACGTCCAGCGGACACCATATATTGTGCCGTCACGACAAATGAAGCACAACATGTGCATTCCATACCCGACCCCACCCCAAAACCACGTGTACTCAAGGGCAGTTCGGCGCAGCAAGTGACAGAAGTGTGTAACGAAGGCCTTTTCGATGTCGTATTTTGCCGTAAAAGTTGTAACTACAACAGTTTACAGAAACTTACTCTCGTATCCTGATTTCGACAAACGGCGCCCGCCCGCGAGCCATCGCCATCTGTGGGCTGGCGCACCAGGCCAGACGGCCTGGCCTCAGAGACCGGGAGCAGCCATGAGCAAGACACTTGACCTCAGCAAGAGCGTCCACGACCTCGCACAGGAATTCCCCGGGTTCACCCAGGTCATGGTGAGCCTCGGCTTCACGGACGTCGCCAAGCCCGCCGCGCTCAACACGGTGGGTCGCGTGATGACCGTCCCCCGCGGGTGCTCCATCAAGGGCATCAGCCTGGATGACGCGGTAAAGGCATTTGAGGCCGCCGGCTTCGCGGTTGCGGGCGGGGGCGCCAGCCAGGACGCGCCCGCCACCGCCAGCATGCCCTCCACCGCCAGCGCGGCGGCCGAGGCGAGCGCCTCCGGCGCGCAGGGGGCCAGCGCCCCTCTCGGCGCCAAGGCCGAGGCGCTCGATGAGGCCGGCCGCGCAAAGCTCCTCGCGAGCTACATCGCCCGCCTCTCGTCCGGCGAGTCGCTCGAGGACGTACGCGCGGACTTCGTCGCAAACTTCAGCGACGTTGAGGCCGGCGAGATCGCCCGCGCCGAGCAGGGCCTCATCGAGGGCGGCGCGAAGATCGAGGATGTCCAGCGCCTCTGCGACGTCCATTCCGCCCTGTTCCACGGCGCCACCCGCGAGGAGAAGATCGCCAACGCGGAGGAGGCGGTCATGAGCTCGCTCGCCCAGGGTGCGGGCGACCTCAACACGAGGTTCCTCGCCAACCTCCCCGGCCACCCCGTACACGTCTTCTCCCTCGAGAACCAGGCCATCTCACGGCAGATCGCCCGCACGCACGCGGCGCTGGGCACCCGCACCGTCGCGGAAGAGCTGCGCACCCTCTCCCAGCTGGGCATCCACTACGCCAAGAAGGGCGACCTCCTCTATCCCGCCCTCAAGGTCCGCCACGGCTACTCCGGTCCCTCCGACGTGATGTGGGGCGTCGATGACGAAATCCGCGCAGAGCTGCGTGCGCTTCTCGGCGCAAGGGCGCAGGACGAGGCCTGGCGCGAGCGTGCCGAGAAGGTCCTCACCCGTGCCGACGAGATGGTCTACAAGGAGGCGAACATCCTCCTGCCCCTGTGCGCCCAAAACTTCACGAGCGACGAGTGGCTCCAGATGTACGCCGACCTCAAGGGCTATGACCTGTGCCTCGTTGACGATGCCGGCACCTGGGACGCTGGCGAGGAGTACTGCCGGCGGCGCGCGTCAACTGCCGAGAGGGGCGCCGACGACCAGGACGTCGCCGCAGTCGCCGCAGTCGCCGCAGGCGAGGTGCAGCTGCCCACCAGCCGCCTGACCCCCGCCCAGCTCGACGCGATGCTCAACGCCATCCCCCTGGAGATCACCTTCGTCGATGACGCCGACATCAACCGCTACTGGAACGACGACGGGGAGAAGAAGCTCTTCAAGCGCCCGTCCTCCGCGCTGGGCCGCGAGGTCTGGAGCTGCCATCCGCCCAAGGTGCAGGAGATGGTGCGCCGCGTGATCTCTACGCTCAAGAGCGGCGAGCAGGACTCCGTCGACATCTGGATGGAGAGGGAGGGAGAGCCCGTGCTGGTGCGCTACATGGCCGTGCGCGACCGCAGAGGTGCCTACATGGGCACCATGGAGGTGGTCCAGCGCATGGGGTTCGCGCGGGAGCACTTCAAGGCATAGGCGCTGCGGGGAGCGTCACCGCACACCGCAAGACGACAGATCGAACCGACACACCAAAGGAGCGTCACATGAACGGGATGCAGAGCGAGCTTGCCGGGGCAACGATCGCCCTTGGCGCAACCATCGCGGGCGCCATGGACGACGTACCCGGCTTTGTCCCCTGCGGGACTCCCGCGCAGGCGGTGATCGAAGCGCTGGGTGCCGCCGGGACCGCCGAGCCCGAGACCGACCTGTCCCAGCGCATCGCACGGGTGCGCGGCCTCGTCGAGCACGTGTCCGGCCACCGTGGCGTGCCCGCCCATGACGGAGCGGACGTCTCCGCCCTCTCCCCCGCCGCCAAGCGGCTTCTCGACGCCCTGCTCGTCTTTGCCGCCAGCGCAAACGCCGAGACCCTCTCGCCTGACGGTGCCTCTTGGCTCTACCGCTCGCTGGCCGCCCTCGGTTCTGGCGAGGACGAGCGGGCCGATGCGCAGCTCGCCGCGGCGCCGCGCGGCTAGGCAGCGCGTCTCCAACGCGGCAAGGCAGGACCCGGGCCAGCCCTAGGCCCCGCCCTCATATGCGCGCGCGGCCGCCTGACCACCTGCCAGCCTCTGCCACAACCCACAGCATATTGTGCTTTCGAGAGCGACGGACACAATCACTGGCATATATTGCCATTATTCTGATAGCATATTCCTCAAGGGCGGGCGCCGCCGGCGAGACAGGCGCCGCCGGCGCAACGGGCGAGACGAGCGCCTCGGGCACGGCTCGCGCGACGCCTCCCGCCCCTCACTCACACACGTGTGGCGTCCGCGCCGCAGAACGGGGATCACATGCAGGTAACTAAGCGAGACGGCCGAACAGAGGCCTACGACAGGCAGAAGATCGCACGCGCCATGGGCAAGGCGCTCGCAGAGGTAGGCGACCCAACCGGCGGCGACGCCGCAGCGTTGGAATCGCTTCTCGCCCGCGTTGAGACAGCCCGCGCCACAACGGGCGCGACAGAGGTCGAGCAGATCCAAGACCTGGTGGAGCGCACGCTCATGGAGGCCGGTCACTACGACGCCGCGAAGGCGTACATCCTCTACCGCCATCGTCGCGCGGAGCTGCGCGCCACCCGCCACGCGATCTGCTCGCTCGCCTTTGGCTCCCCCGCGGGCCAGGCGGCCCCCGCGACTCCGGCTTCCGCGGCACCGGCCCCCGCAGTGTCGGACGCAGTCCGCTCGCTGGACGCCGTTCTCGCCAAGATCTCGCGTGACTTCGACCCGGCCGCCTATCCCCTCTCCGCGCTCGCGACCAAGTTCCGCGGCTTCGCCAAGCCCTCGATGTCCGCCGACGAGCGCGCAGATGCGCTGGTGCGTGCCGCCGTGGAGCTCACCACGCCGGAGGCCCCCGGCTGGGACCGCATCGCGGGGAGGCTCCTCTCCCTTGTCGCCGCGCGCCGCCTTGCGCGAGAGGAGCGGGCCCGCGGCCTGGACGGCCTCTACGACAAGATCCTCTACCTCACCGACCAGGGCCTCTACGGCAGTTACATCCTCGAGCGCTACACGCGCGAGGAAATAGACCAGGCGGCGTCGTGGATCGACCCCACGCGCGACGAGCTTCTCGACTACCCCGGTCTCGACCTGCTGCTCAAGCGCTACGTGATATGCAGCCACGACCACATCCCCCTGGAATCCCCGCAGGAGATGTTCATGGGCATCGCCCTGCACCTCGCCCTGCGCGAGGGCCCCGAGGCGCGCATGGGCTGGGTGCGGCGCTTCTACGACGTGCTCAGCCAGCTCGAGGTCACCATGGCAACGCCTACCATGTCGAACGCGCGCAAGCCGCACCACCAGCTCTCGAGCTGCTTCATCGACACCGTGCCCGACAGCCTCGAGGGCATCTACCGGAGCGTGAACAACTTTGCCATGGTCTCGAAGTTTGGCGGCGGCATGGGTATGTACCTGGGCAAAGTGCGCGCCAAGGGAGGTAGCATCCGGGGATTCGAGGGTGCGGCGGGCGGCGTGGTGCGCTGGATCCGCGTGATCAACGACACCGCCGTGGCCGTGGACCAGCTGGGCGTGCGCGCGGGCGCCGTGGCCGTCTACCTCGATGCCTGGCACCGCGACCTGCCGGAGTTTTTGCAGCTCCGCACCAACAACGGCGACGACCGCATGAAGGCGCACGACGTCTTCCCGGCCGTATGCTATCCGGACCTGTTCTGGCGCATGGCCGAAGAGGACCTTAACCAGCCCTGGCACCTCATGTGCCCGCACGACATCCTCACGGTGAAGGGCTACGCGCTGGAGGACTACTTTGGCGAGGAGTGGGAGCGTCGCTACCTCGAGTGCGTCGCGGACCCCCGCATCCCCAAGCGCAGCGTCACGGTGAAGGACGTCGTGCGCCTGGTGCTGCGCAGCGCCGTCGAGACGGGCACGCCGTTCGCGTTCATGCGCGACACCGTGAACCGAGCGAACCCCAACCCCCACGCAGGTATGATCTACTGCTCGAACCTCTGCACCGAGATCGCCCAGAACACGAGCGAGATCCAGAGCGTCTCGCAGGAGGTCGTGACTGCGGACGGCGACACCGTCGTCGTGGCCACCACGCGCCCCGGTGACTTTGTGGTGTGCAACCTCGCGAGCCTCTCGCTGGGGCGCATCCCCGTCGAGGACGACGCCTGCCTGGCCCGCACCGTCCAGACGGCCGTGCGCGCGCTGGACAACGTGATAGATCTCAACTTCTACGCCCTGCCCTACGCCAAGGTCACCAACCGCCGCTACCGCTCGGTTGGCCTGGGCGTCTCGGGCTACCACCACATGCTTGCCAAGCGCGGCATCATGTGGGAGAGCGAGGAGCACCTTCGCTTCGCCGACGACGTCTTCGAGCGCATCAACCGCCACGCCATCGAGGCGTCCTGCGCACTGGCCGAGGAGCGAGGCGCGTACGAGAAGTTCGAAGGCTCGGACTGGCAGACGGGTGCGTACTTCGAGAAGCGCGGCTATGACTCGCCGGAGTGGCGCGCGCTCGCCAGCCGCGTGGCCGCCCACGGCATGCGCAACGCGTACCTTCTCGCCGTGGCCCCCACCAGCTCGACCTCCATCGTCGCCGGCACCACGGCCGGGCTCGACCCCGTGATGCGCAAGTTCTTCCTCGAGGAGAAGAAGGGCTCGATGCTGCCGCGCGTGGCACCCGAGCTCTCGCCTGCGACGTGGTGGTACTACAAGCCGGCCCACATGATCGACCAGACGTGGAGCATGCGCGCCGCGGGCGTGCGCCAGCGCCACATCGACCAGGCGCAGTCGGTGAACCTCTACATCACCAACGAGTACACCATGCGGCAGGTGCTCAACCTCTACCTCGAGGCCTGGCGCGACGGCGTCAAGACCGTCTACTACGTGCGCAGCAAGTCGCTCGAGGTCGAGGAGTGCGAGAGCTGCTCCAGCTAGCGGCCGGCCAACCCAACCCACCCACAGCAGAAAGGCAACCCATGCAGGAGACAGACGGCACGCGCCTCTCGCCCAAGGCGCTCTTCAACCCCAATGGCGACACCGACGTGCGCGCAAGGCGCCTCATCGGCGGCAACACCACCAACCTCAACGACTTCAACAACGTGAAGTACGCCTGGACAACGGACTGGTACCGCCAGGCCATGAACAACTTCTGGATCCCCGAGGAGATCAACCTCTCACAGGACGCGAAGGACTACCCCAAGCTCCTGCCCTCCGAGCGCACCGCGTACGACAAGATCCTCTCGTTTCTCGTCTTCCTGGACTCGCTCCAGACGGCCAACCTCCCCAACGTCGGCGATTTCATCACCGCCAACGAGGTCAACCTGTGCCTGCACATCCAGACCTTCCAGGAGTGCGTACACTCGCAGAGCTACTCGTACATGCTCGACACCATCTGCAGTCCCGAGCAGCGCAACGACATCCTCTACCAGTGGAAGACCGACGAACGCCTGCTGGAGAGAAACACGTTCATCGGCAACCTCTACAACGAGTTCCAGAGGCGCCAGGACGCTCCGACCCTGCTGCGCGTGATGATGGCGAACTTCATCCTTGAGGGCGTGTACTTCTACTCGGGCTTCATGTTCTTTTACAACCTGGCGCGCAACGGCAAGATGCCCGGCAGCGCGCAGGAGATCCGCTACATCAACCGCGACGAGAACACGCACCTGTGGCTCTTCCGCAACATGATCCTGGAGCTCCAGCGGGAGGAGCCCCAGCTCTTCTCCGAGAATGCCGTGGCCGAGCTGCGGGCGATGCTTGAGGAGGGCGTGCGCCAGGAGGTTGCCTGGGGTCAGTACGTGATTGGCGACGAGATCCCCGGCCTTACGGGCAAAGAGGTGAGCGACTACATCCACTACCTGGGCAACCTTCGTTGGAGCTCGCTGGGCATGGGGCAGCTTTACCCGGAGTTTGCCGAAGAGCCCCAGGGCATGGCGTGGGTCTCGCAGTACAGCAACGCCAACATGGTGAAGACGGACTTCTTCGAGGCCAAGTCCACCGCCTATGCGAAGTCGACCGCCCTGGTGGATGACCTGTAGGCCCCGTGCGCCCGCACCACCGGCGCGGGGGGACTCGCGCAACGCATGCGCACCCGAACGTGTGACCCGCGCAGGATGTCACACGTTCGGGCAACGATTGTGTAACGCCCCCCAGCGAGACCGGCGGGACAAGCCATACGGGAGGATTGCGGCACGGCCGAAGGGGCGGGCTGCCCGAGAGTCTCGCCGGGCAGCCGCCGCAGGCGTACCATATACGCATCTGACAGCGTTGGGTTCGTTGGGTTTGGAGGCCACATGGGCGAGCTCACACCGGAGGAACGCGGGCAAAGGATCATCGGTGCCTGTCTGGCCGAGAAAAGCGCCAACCCCTACGAGGTCTTCCGCAACGTCGCGCGCAGGGACTTCGTTCGCATGCATGGGCCCGAGCACCACGTGCTCGACGGCGCGGCCGTGCTCGTCGCGTACCACAACGCTGGGGGCGACGTCGACCTTCCTGCGGCGCTCGCCGAGCTTGCGTCGCGTGGGCTGCGGATGCCGGGTGCCATGTGCGGCCTCTGGGGCATGTGCGGAGCAACCGCCTCCGTGGGTGCGGCGCTCTCCATACTCGAGGGGACCGGCCCGCTCTCGGGCGATGACTCTTGGGGCAGCCACATGGCGTACACGTCCCGCGCACTCGAGGCCCTCTCGCACATCGGCGGGCCACGCTGCTGCAAGCGCGATGCGTATATCTCGCTGGAGACCGCCGTTGACTACATCCGCGAACGCTTCGGCGTGCGCCTTGAGAAGGATGACGTCCGATGCGGGTTCTACCCGAAAAACGCCCAATGCCTGGGCGAGCGCTGCCCGTTCTTCCCCGCGAACACGACGGGCGCGTAGGCTGGGGCACCCGACAACGGTTATGACCGCTGGGGCGGGCGCAACTTGATGCCGCGGCGCGCAAAAACGCCCCATCGAACGGATTTCCTCTCGCCTGTGCATAAAAACGCCCCATCGAACAGCGCTGTCGGGAGACTTATATCACTTATGCAACTAAGTTTACACTGAAACTAATATATGTATATAAATATGCATTTTTATGCAACTATAAGCTAACTGTTTGATTTCTCAGCACAGAGTCACCGTTCGATAGGACACTTTTACGCACGTTCCCACGATTCCCAGGTCGATAGGACACTTTTATGCAGAGATCGGCTACGGCCGCACATTTCCGCGACAAGCGGGTTACAGGCGCAAGAGTGACCAGGGCTCCATCAACTAGGGTGAGCCTTTCGTCCATAATTGGCTCGACAGCACTCGGGGCGACGCCCCTCCAACGGAAGGCAGCATCATGAACGACTTCGTGTTCCAATCCCCCACCCGCTTCGTGTTTGGCCGCGGCTATGCCGACAAGGCTGGCGAGGAGGTCGCAGCCCTTGGGGCCAAGCGCGTCCTTCTGGTGTGTGGCGGCGGCTCTGTGGTGCGCACGGGGCTTCTCTCCCGCGTGGCCGCCTCGCTCGAAGGCGCCGGCGTCGCCCACGTGGAGCTCCCCGGCGTCCGGCCCAACCCCGAGGTTGGCCTGGTGCGCAGGGGCATCGAGCTGGCACGCGCCGAGAAGCTCGACCTCATCCTTGCCGTTGGCGGCGGCTCCGTCATCGACTGCTCCAAGGCAATCGCGTTTGGCGTTCCCTACCAGGGCGACGTCTGGGACTTCTTCGCGCACAAGGCAAGCGTAGGCGTGTGCCTGCCCATCGCGTGCGTGCTCACCATCCCCGCCGCGGGCTCCGAGGCCTCGGCCTCCTGCGTCATCAGCAACGACGCGCTCAGCCTCAAGCGCGGCGTCAACGGCGATGCGTTCCGCCCGCGCGTGGCAATCCTCGACCCCGAGGTCACCTTCACGTTGCCGCAGTACCAGACGGCAGCCGGTGCGGTGGACATCATCTGCCACATCTGCGAGCGATTCTTCAGCGCGGCGGGCCCCGTCCCCGTGACGGATAACATTGCGTGCGGCATCATCCGCGCCGTGGTGGACGCGGCGAACGCCGTGACGGCCAAGCCCGATGACTACGACGCGCGCGCAACGATCATGTGGTCTGGCACACTCGCCCACAACGACCTCTGCGGCTGCGGTCGCGCCCCCGCGGCCGAAAAGCGCGCCGGCGGCTGGGAGAGCCACGGCCTCGAGCACGAGATCTCCGCGCACCGACCCGAGATCGCTCACGGCGCGGGCCTGGCCGTTATCCTCCCCGCCTGGATGCGCTACGTCTGGCGCGCCGACCGCGAGCGCTTCCTGGCCTTTGCCCAGGGCGTCTTTGACGTGGAGCCGGTGGACGAGTCGGACGAGGCCACCGAGGACGCCATAACCTTTGCCATCGACGAGCTACAACGCTTCTTCGTGGGCCTTGGCATGCCACGCACCCTCTCCGACCTGGGACTTGCTCCGGATGAGGTTGACGAGTGGCTGGAGACCCTGCGTCAGAACAAGGGCGAGCGCTTCGGCGAGCTGAGGCCCCTGACCATGGACGACGCGCGCACGATCTACCTCTCGGCGTTCTGAGCGCTGGTTCCGAGCACGTCGGACACGCGAGCGTCAGAACTCCTGGATGCCGTCGGGGGTCTCGATGACCACCTTGGAATGCCTCCAGCGCACCAGGACCATGTACAGCCATAGGAGAACGCCGACGCCCAGATACACGCCGAAGGAGATCCAGGAGCCGGTTCCCTGGCCAAGCGTACAGAAGAAGGCGATGGCGACCATGACGCACATGGCCAGGATCCGCAGCGCGTTGCCGCCCCTGACGGGATTCGGGCTCTTCCAGCGCGGGTGCAGCCAGCGAATGCGCACCGCCGAGACCATCGTCAGGGCATATGCGCAGGCACAGCCGAACGACATGAGATTGAAGAAGTCGTTCATGAACGTCGTCGCGTTCATGAGGAGCAGAAAGACCAGGGAGATGGCCAGCAGGAACACGTTGGGCAGGATCGGCTGCCTATGCTTGTTGACCCTGCTGAACGAGGAGGGCAGGAAGTTCTTCTCGCTCATTGAGTACAGCATGCGCACCGTCGACATCCAGAAGCCGAGGATGGAGGCCCCCAGGCCCATCAGGACCGAGAAGAACCCATAGGCGACCGGCCATGCGGCCCACCCAAGCGTACGCTCCATGTTGATGATGGTCATGAAGCCGTTGGCGGCATCGCCGGCAAGGAGGTTGGGCACGCTGTCCAGCCCGGCGACGCAGAAATAGAAGAACGTGTAGATGGCGCCGCAGGTGATGATGGAGCCGCAAATCGCCTTCTTGGAGTCCTTGATCGGGAAGTCCCCCTCCTCCACCATCTGCGGGACCGTCTCGAACCCGAAGTACGGCGTGATGAGCAGCGCCAGGCCAATGACCCATGGCGGAATGCCGTAGACGCTCTCCAGCCCGCTCCAGAACATCCCGCCGCTCATGTTCTGAATCGACCAGTGCCCCGAGAACAGGATGAGGACGCCGGTGACGATGGTCGCAACGATGTTGACGAACAGGCAGAGGGCCTGCGCCTTGACCAGTACCTTAACGTCCTGCAGGCTGAGGAAGAAGACGAAGACCAGGATGCACACGCCTATCGGCATCGTGGTCGCAAAGGTCAGGTCCAGGCCGACCGTCCTGGAGATCCACGTTGCGATCGCCATCACCACGGCCGGGGGCACGGCGATCCAAGCCGCCATGATCAGCCACGACGCAAAGAAGCCCACGTGCTTGTTGATGCCGACCGTGTTGTAGATCAGCTCGCCGCCCGCCTTGTGAAAGAGGGGGGCGAGCTCCGAATACACCAGAGCGGTCGGAAGGATCGACAGCGCCATTATGGCAAACGCCAGCCATGTGCCCGAGCCACAGTACCCGAAGAAGACCGAATCCCAGTAGCTCACCCACGTGAAGATGGAGCCCGTCGCAACGGTGTAGACAAATACCAGCTTCAGGCTTTTTTGCAGGCTGCCGCCCTGCTCGCTCTGTGTCTCGGGCATCGAGTCCCCCTTTGCCTAGGATGGAAGCCGAACCGTCCCTTTCGCGTGGATGCCGTCGCTTGCGATCAGTTCGTTCCTATCGAGCTGGTCTCCGGAAGCGTGGCGGCGCCGTCGATGACAATCTGCGCGCCCGTGATGTAGGAGGCGTCGTCGCTCCCCAGAAAGGCGAACAGGTTGCCGACTTCGATCGGCTTGGCGAGCCGTCCGAGGGGCACGTTGCGGGCGATGTCCGTGATTGCGCTCTCGGGGTCCTCCGGATTGGATTCCCGGGCCATCCTCTCGACCATTGGCGTCCGAGCGTACCCGAGCTGGCTGCAGTTGACGCGGATGTTCTTTGGCGCGTACTCCACCGCCAGGCAGCGCGTGAGCCCCACCAGCGCCGCTTTGGACATGGCGTAGGCGGCCTCGCCGCCATCCGCAACGATGTCCCCGGTGACGGAGGAGGCTATCACGACTGCCCCCTTGCCCTCTTCCAGCATATACGGGATGCACGCCTGCACCGTGTTCCAGGTGCCCTTGATGTTGACGTCAATGTGGAAGTCGCGCGTCTCGTCGGACATCTCCTCAAAGGGCGCCAGGCGGCAGACGCCGGCGTTGGCACAGCAGACGTCCAGCGACCCGAACGCGGCGGCCGTTGCCTTCGCGGCCGCCCTCATCTGCTCCTTGTCTGCCACGTTGCCGACGTACGTGATGATCTCCGCGTCCGGGCACTGCTTACGAAGCGTCTCAGCCGTGACCTCGACGTCCTTTGAGAGATCCACCATGCAGATCTTTGCCCCGGCCTTCACGTACGCCTCCGAGATGCCGGCCCCCAGACCAGCGCCCGCCCCAGTGATCAGGGCGGCCTTCCCTTGCAGATTCGCCATGCTGGACATCTCCTCCTCATTTGGATGCTCCACCCTGTGATCCAGTATATTGCCGATATGCCTTGACAATGCAGCATTTTTATACATGAAAGCCGGTGGGTTTTGCCCGCCCCCCATGCACCATCAGACGGCTGAGGGACACAGGCACCGACGTTAGCGTTTGACGCCAAGACCCGTTCGGTGGCCTCCTGCCGCCGCGTGAATGCCCTGGGGCATCGCAACTGCAACTATCCCTTTGCTGGCTTTCGGGCGGCGTCATCACCCATCATCCCCGTCTGCTTCGGTCTGCTGGCCTCCGCGCGCAATAAGAAGTGCCCGGATGACGCGCGGAAGTCAGGATGTGAGCGTTATTTTCTTGCACGGCCTGCCGCCCACACGGCCAGGCGGAGTGGGCGCAGGGGCCGCGCCCGCGTTTTTCCCTGTTGGCTATGCGCTCGCAGGTGGCGGGGACGGCCGGGTCGGCTCCTCTGGGGTCCCGTGCGGGCGGCCGTCCCGCTCACTTCCGGGCTTCCGCACGTCATTTGCGGCTTCGAGGTGGCGCGGGGGGCCGCGCGCCGGCGGCAGGCGCGCTGGCGCGGTTCGCGGTCACGAGCCCGCGGCCGGCAGGGCCCATGTGCCGGCGGCAGACACCCCTCGGGAGCGGCCGGGAGGCGCGAAGCGGTGGGCGGCGGCGGTCTTGGCGCAGCCCCCTGCGCGCCACAACGCAAGCGACAGTCCACCGGCCTGCGGTTTCGCAAACCTTAAGGATGAGGCGGGGTCACTCGCGCAACCCCGCCTCACGACAATCGCTTCGCCCCTGTCGGCATGCGAATGGCAAGCCGCTGGCTATCCGGCATCCCCTACCGCCGGCCACGCAGGGAAGCCAGGTACACCTTCAGCCCCTGCTCCCAGTCGGGCATGTGGAAGCCGACGGCCTCGAGCTTTCCGAGGTCGAGCGCGGAGTTTGCCGGGCGCGGGGCGACGGGGCCCCCTGCGCCCGCGTAGTACTCGTCCGTGCCCACGGGTACCACCCTGTCCCCGTTGCCGTTTGCGGCCTCGAAGCACACCCTCGCGATGTCGGCCCAGGACCTGACGGCGCCGGAGCCGGTGCAATCGTAGGTGCCATAGGGAGCGTCGGTGCCGAGCAGGTGGAATATCGCCTCCGCCATGTCGCGCGTGAAGGTGAGGCGGCCGAGCTGGTCGTCCACGACGGTGACGCGGTTGAGCTGGTCATCCGGGTCGGCCACGCGGTCGGAGAGCCCCACCATGGTCCTCACGAAGTTGTGCCCGTCGCCAATCACCCAGCTCGCGCGCAGGATGTAGTGCCTGGGGCAGTTGGAGACGGCGACGTCGCCGGCGGCCTTGGACTGGCCATACACGTTGATGGGGCTAAAGGCCTCCGCCTCATCGTGGAGCCCGCGCGTGCCGTCGAAGACGTAGTCGCTCGAGATGTGTACGAGCGTGATGCCATGCTCGGCGCAGACTCGTGCGAGCAACGCCGGGCCGGTTGCGTTGGCCCTCCAGCAGGCGACACGCCCCTCCGGCGTCTCCGCCCTGTCCACCGCGGTGTAAGCGCCGCAGTTGATCACCGTGCCATAGAGGTCCCAGTCGACGGAGGCGTAGGCCGCGGGGTCCGAGAAGTCGAAGGAGTCGATGTCGCAGAAGTCGAAGGTACCAGAGATGCCCCTCTCCTCGGCGAGCGCGCGCACGGCCCGTCCCAGCTGGCCGTCGCAGCCCGTGACGAGCGTCCGCTTTGGGGCCATGGGGGCAACGTCCCTGAGATACGGGTGGCGCCGATCGGCCTCCGAGAGGATCGCCTCGTCCAGCGGGATGGGCCAGCGGATGCCGAGCGCAGGGTCGGCCAGGTTCACGAAGGTGTAGGCCCCCCTCAGGTCGGCCGACCAGTAGGCGTCCACCAGGTAGGTGTAGGCGGTGCCGTCTTCGAGGGCCTGGAAGGAGTTACCCACCCCGCGGGGTACGTAGATGGCGCGGCTGGGGTCGAGGGTCGTCGTGAACACCTTGCCAAAGGTGGCCGAGCCCGCCCTGAGATCGACCCAGGCGCCGAAGGCCGAGCCGATGGCAACCGAGACGAACTTGTCCCAGGGTTCGGCGTGGACGCCTCGGGTGACGCCGCGCTCGGCGTTGAAGCTGATGTTGTTCTGCACGACCCTAAGGTCCGGCATCCCCAGCGCGACCATCTTGGCCCGCTGCCAGTTCTCCTTGAACCAGCCGCGGGAGTCTCCGTGGACGGAAAGCTCGACCACCCTGAGGCCTGCAATGCCGGTCTCGGTGACCTTGAGCTCCTTCTCGAATTCGATGTCAGACACGCTAACCCCCCCCTACTGCCCCTGTCTGGCATACTTGGCCTCGGTGGCCTCCTTGGCCGGACGCCACCAGTCCTCGTTCTCGCGGTACCACTCGATGGTCTGGGCGAGACCCTCGGCGAAGTCGGTGTGGACGGGCCTCCAGCCCAGCTCGCGCTCGAGCTTGGTGGGGTCGATCGCGTAGCGGCGGTCGTGGCCGGGGCGGTCGCGCACCCAATCGAAGCCGTCCTCGGGTCGGCCCATCTGCCGCAGGATCTCGCGCAGGACATCGATGTTGGAGCGCTCGCCGTCGGCGCCGATGAGGTAGGTCTCGCCGGCCCTGCCCCTGGCGAGGATGTCCCACACCGCGCGGGAGTGGTCCTCGGTGTGGATCCAGTCGCGCACGTTGTCGCCCGTGCCGTAGAGCTTCGGGCGGATCCCGCAGATGATGTTGGTCACCTGCCTTGGGATGAACTTCTCGACGTGCTGGTAGGGGCCGTAGTTGTTCGAGCAGTTCGATATCGTGGCGCGCACGCCGTAGGTGCGGGCCCAGGCGCGCACGAGCAGGTCGGAGGACGCCTTGGTGGAGCTGTAGGGGCTGCTCGGCCGGTACGGGTCATCCGGCTCGAAGCGGCGCGGCTCGTCCAGCGCCAGGTCGCCGTAGACCTCGTCCGTGCTCACGTGGTGGAAGCGCACGCCGTACTTGCGCGCCGCCTCCAGCAGGCGGTAGGTGCCCTCCACGTTGGTCCGCACGAAGGGCTCCGGGTCGAGGATGGAGTTGTCGTTGTGGGACTCCGCCGCGTAATGCACGATCGCGTCGTGGCCGGGAACCAGGCGGTCGAGCAGGTCGGCGTCGCAGATGTCGCCCACCACGAGCTCCACCCGATCGGCCGGCAGGCCCGCGATGTTCGCCGGGTTGCCCGCGTAGGTGAGCTTGTCGAGCACGGTGACGTGCGTCTCGGGGTGGTTCGCGGCCACCCAGCGCACGAAGTTGGAGCCTATGAAGCCGCAGCCGCCGGTGACGATGATGTTCGTCGGCTCGAATACGTCCTCTGCCATGGTCCTAGTCCTCCCCGCCCCTGTCGTCGGGCACAATGCCGCCCTCCGCCACGACCCGCAGATGCTGGCCGTAGCCGCTCTTGCCATACCTGTCTGCCGCGCCCAGCAGCTCGCCCCTGGATATCCAGCCGTTCTCGAAGGCTATCTCCTCGGGCACCGAGACGGGCAGGTCCTGCGCCTCCTCCACGGTGCGCACGAACT
>SFGZ01000006.1 GCA_004557505.1 Coriobacteriaceae bacterium
TACCACGAGTACATGGCCAAGTTCTTCGCCGAGCGGCCGTGGGTGTGGGCGTCGCACGTCTGGAACATGTTCGACTTCGCGGCCGACGCGCGCGACCAGATCCACGTGAAGGTCTACTCAAACCAGCCGCAGGTCACCCTTGTCGTGAACGGCCACGAGGTGGCCACGAAGGCGTGCGACAGGGTCTTCGAGTTCGACGTCTCGCTCCAGCAGGGCGAGAACCGCATTGAGGCGCGCGCCGGAAGCCTCTCCGACGAGGCGACCTTCATTCGAGTTAGTGCTCCAAACCCCGCCTACAGCCTGCAAGGCAAGGGCGGCGGGGGCAACTGGACGTAACCCAGGTTCTGGGTGATTCAATTGGCCGGCCGAGAAAGCGAGATGTCAGATGTCACAAGATAGCAAGACTGCCAGGAACGCGGATGCACGGGGTGTCCCGACCACTGCGGACGGCACCAACCGCGCGAAGCTCTACCAGCTCGTGCTCTTCCCCTTCAACAACGGCGCGACGAACGTGTACTACGTCCTGCTCATGAACTATATCGCCTACTACGCCGAGGGCGTGCTCGGCCTGCTCCTTGCCTTCGCGACGACCATGGTGACGGTCACGCGGGCGCTCGACGCCTTCATCGACCCCGTCGTGGGTATGCTCATCGACCGCACGCAGACTCGCTTTGGCAAGTTCCGCCCGTTCATGGTCTTGGGCAACGTGGTCATGATCGCGAGCTCGCTGTGCCTCTTCTATGGGACGAGGCTCATCCCGGAAGACGCGACGGCGGTGAAGTACGTGGTCTACACCGTCTTCTACATCCTGCTCATGGTGGGCTATTCCATCCAGACCTCCTGCACGCGCTCGGGGCAGACCTGCCTCACGAACGATCCCAAGCAGCGCCCCACGTTCACGCTCTTCAACACCATCGCGTCCTTGGTGGGCATGGGCGTGACCATGGCGGTGGCCAGCCTTGTTGGCGGCATCGTGGGCTTTAGGACCGAGGAGTTCTTCAACATCATCATCCCGCTGGTGATCTTCCTCTCCGCAGCGCTCACCGCGCTTGCCGTGATAGGCATCGCCGGCAAGGACCGCCCCGAGTTCTGGGGGCTAGGTGGCGAGAGCACGAAGTCTCAGCTCAAGCTCCACGACTACGTGCAGATCTTCAAGCACAACAACGAGCTCAAGCGCCTCATCGTGGCCGCCTCCGGAACCAAGTTCGCCTTTGCCGTGGCAACCAACACCAGCGTGGGCATCCTGCTCTACAGCTGCATGATGGGCAACTACAACGGGCTCTACCTGCCCATGTACGTTCTCGGCTACGTCTTTAGCGCACCATTCTTCCTGGGCGGCCTGCGTCTCTCTCAGAAGGCCGGGCAAAAGAAGACGCTCGTCACGTTTACGAGCCTCGCGCTTCTGCTCTACCTGGGCGTCTGCGGGCTGCTCATGGCATGGCAGCCGGACAACCCCGACTTCACGCTCGCGATCTTCTCGACCGAGGGAGGGTTCCACTTCACGCTCAATGCGTACACCATTGCGTTCATCGTCCTTTACGGCCTTGGCTATGGCGCGTACTACTCGACAGCCGACATGGCCATCCCCATGATCGCCGACGTTTCGGACTACGAGATGTTCCGTTCCGGCAACTATGCGCCTGGGGTCATCGGGACGCTCTTCTCGTTTGTGGACAAGCTCGTGAGCTCGCTGTCCACAACGGTCGTGGGCATCGCGCTTCTCGCGGTGGGGCTGGCCCAGCTTCCGGACACCACGACGCCCTATGTCGACGGCATGAAGGGACTGACCATCGTCCTGTTCTGCATCATCCCGATGATCGCGTGGGCCCTCACGCTGGTTGCCATGAAGGGCTACAGCCTGACGGGCGAGCGCATGGAGGAGATACAAACCGTCAACGGTGCCCGGAAGGCTGCCATCGAGGCGGGCATGCCCGTCGCGGAGGCCATGGAGCGCTGGCGCGATGCGGCAGACGTCGCCGGAGCTGCCGACGAGAAGTGACGGCGGGCGGCGCGCCTACGCCGCCGCACGCATCCGCCGTGCGTCGTCTGCGGGCGTGAGGCCCAGAAGCTGCGCCGGCCTGCTGTCGGGGAACTCGGGCCGCATGCGCTGCCAGACGCTTATCGCCAGCGTCCACAGGGGGAGCAGGTAGCAGAAGGTCGCCGCCAGGATGCTCAGAGCGGGCGCCCCCACGCTGGAGAGCACGGCCACGTTCGAGATGGACCACGGCACAAGCGGGCTAACGATGACCACGCTGTTCTCGAGGTCCAGCGCGAGGGCGCTTGCCGTGCCCTCCGTGCGACGGCACAGCTGGTCGGTGAGCATGATGGCAAGCGTTTGGTTGCACGCGACCATGCACGAGATGACGCTGGTGGCAAGCACGCCGGTGAACGGGGTGGACTTGCGCGAGAGGTTCGTAACCAGCCCCACGGCACCATCGAGCAGGCCCGTCTTCTTGAAGATGCCCGCATAGGTCGACGAGATGCCAACGACAAGCGTCACGTTGGCCATGGAGATGATCCCACCGCCGTCAATGAGCGGTGCCACCGTGGGGTCTGTGGCGTGATAGCCAAAGACGAGGATCTGCGGCAGCGCTATCGGCGAGACTCCCTGCACACCCACGCAGACCGCACACGCGGCGACAAGGCTTGCCGTTATGGCGAGCAGCACGTTCACGCGGGCAAGCGAGAGCGCCACAACCAGCACCGCAGGAACGATGACGGGCCAAGAAAGCGAGAACTTGTCGCCAAGCGCCGCCGTAACGCCCATGGCATCGGCGCCTCCCGTAGCGTGCATCCCCATGGCAAGGTAGGCGCCGCAGGCAATCAGGAACGGCAAAAGACCGGTCTGCATCATGCGGTGGACGTTGTCGTAGAGGCTCGTTCCCGTGAGCCTCGATACCAGGACCGCGCTACCCGAGAGGGGAGAGCAGCGGTCGCCAAAGTAGCAGCCGGCGAGCACCGCGCCGCCAGTGGCAAGCTCGTCTGCGCCCATGGCGTGCGAGACGGCCATGCAGATCACGCCCATCGTCGCCGCAGCGCCAAAGGCCGTTCCCATGAGAAGCGACATGAGGCAGCAGAGGAGAAATGCCGCGAGTACGGCGGCGGACGGATGGATGAGCGACGATGACCAGCTCACGATTGCCGCGATGGTGCCGGAGGCCCGCCATGCGGCGGCGAGGGCCCCCGCGACCACAAAGAGGCAGAGCATCGGTGCCACGGAGCGCGCGGACGACGCGCCCGCCCGCAGCAGCTCCGCGAGGGCTGCGCCATGACGCACGCCATGGCAGAGGAAGATCGCAAGCCCGGCGGCGAGTATCGCCACCAGGGGAACGCCCAGCGCCGTCCCAAGTACGAGCATCCCCGCAAACACCCCGAGCGTTGCCGCCTCTGCCATGTCCCTCGTCCTTCTCAGCGCGTCTTTCCCAGGCACAAGAGAACCCTATGGACATACGGCAACCAAGTCAAACTGATAAATATGGTATATATCACCAAATAATTTTGTAATATGGACATAACAGGGCAAACATGATGAAGAAACCCGCCTAGGTGCATGATTTCCGCAGAGAGGTGCTGCCGCATGAACTTCCAGACCATGGACTACTTTGTCGCCATCGCCGAGGAGCGCAGCTTCACGCGGGCGGCCGGTCGGCTGCACGTGAGCCAGCAGACCCTCTCGGCGAGCATCGCCTCCGTCGAGCGCGAGCTTGGGGTGCAGCTGATAGAGCGCACGGTCCCCCTGTCGCTTACCTACGCGGGCGAGAAGTTCCTGGGGTATGCGCGGCGCTTCCAGGCCCAGCAGCGAGCCATGGGCCAGGAGTTCCGCGACATCGCGCACAACGACCGCGGCAGGATTCGCGTGGGGGTCACGGCCACACGCGGCCACATCATCATGCCGCGCGCCATCGCCATGTTCCAGCGAGCGCACCCGCACATCTCGATTGCGCTCGTTGAGGGTGAGAACGACGAGCTTGTGGACGAGCTGGGGGAGGGACGCCTCGACATGGTCGTCGCCACCGTTGCCGAGCGCGTGCCCGGGCTTGTGGTACACCAGCTCTTCAACGAGGCGGTGGTGCTCATCGTGGCCCAATCCCTGCTCGAGGAACTCTATGGCGAGGAGGCGGAGGGCGTGGCCGAGACATGCGAGGCCACGGGATCGATCGCGGGGCTTGCGAGCTGCCCCTTCCTTCTCATGGGCGAGCGGGACGTGCCGGGCGAGTTCTCGCGGCGCATGCTCGCCGAGACGGGCGTCTCGCCCGAGGTGCGCGTGGTGTCGAAGAACTCCGAGACGCTCATGGCGCTGGCGCTGCGGGGCGTCGGCGCATGCTTCGTGCCCTCCGAGCTCGTGGCCACCACCTTCGCAGATCCGGCCGCGGCGGGCATGCGGGTCATCCGCCTGGGAGAGA
Organism: Coriobacteriaceae bacterium; assembly: GCA_004557505.1. Classification (GTDB taxonomy): domain Bacteria; phylum Actinomycetota; class Coriobacteriia; order Coriobacteriales; family Atopobiaceae; genus Tractidigestivibacter. The sequence goes on from SFGZ01000006.1 coordinate 4,404, forward strand.
GCATGAGCTACCCGCTCTCGGTCGCGTGGCGCTCGGCCGACCACACGTGGTCGGCCATCATCGCGTTCGACCAGGTGCTCAGGCAGCAGTTTGCCGACGGATCGCGCATGTCGTGAGCGCGACGCCGCGCAGCTCCCCGTGACAGCCACGCGCGTCACACATTCGCATGCGAACGTGTGACGCGCGCAGGTTGCTACAGATTCGGCTGACGATCGTGTGACCGCCCCGGCCAGTCCACCCCGGCCGGACGAGCCCTGGCCCGGGCCGCTCTGGGCCATCCGGGGCGGACGGGGCCCTACTGGTATCTCAGCGACTCCACCGGATCGAGGCGAGACGCGCGCCACGCCGGGTAGAACCCGAAGAGCACGCCGATGCCCACGCAGATTCCGCTGGCGAGGCCGACTGCGGTGGGGGAGATGACGGGCCTCACCGCAAGCCCGCCCATCTCGCTTGACATGCTGGCGAACTGCGCGAGCACGCTGGCGCCCGCGTATCCCAGGAGTATCCCAAACGCGCCGCCCACCAGGCACAGCATGATCGACTCCAGGAGGAACTGCCGCGTGATGTCGGAGCGCCGGGCGCCCAGCGCCTTTCTCAGCCCTATCTCGCGGATCCTCTCGGTGACGTTGGTGAGCATCATGTTCATGATGCCGATGCCGCCCACCACGAGCGACACGCCGGCCACGCAGGTCATGAGCGCCTGGAACGCGCCCATCGTCGAGTCGAGCTGCTCGATGACCGAGGCCATGGTCGTGACGCCGATGTAGTACTCCGGCGCGCCCTCGCCCGTCGGCTCCTCGGTGGCCTCGGCGGGGAGGTTGAAGTAGCTCCTGAGGTAGGACTTTGTCCGCGCGACGATGCCGTCCATGTCGGCGTCCTCGCGGGCGAAGCCGATGATCTGACTGATCCCCCCGCCTCCGCTCATGCGCGCCCGCATGGTCGCGAGCGGCACGAACGAGTAGCCGCCCCGCATCCCCGAGCCCCCAACGACGCCCACAACGGTGTAGTCGTCGTTGCCCAGGTGTACGCTCTGGCCCACGGCGGCGCCCTCCGAGCCCCACATGCGGTTGGCGATGGACTGGTCGAGCACGATGACGCGCGAGCCGGCGTCATCCTCGCTTTGCATGAAGAGGCGCCCCGCGATGGCCTTCGTGCCCATGGCCTCGAAGTACTTGGGCTCAACGCCCATGAAGTTGCCCTGCTCCTTGGTCACGCCGTTCGAGATCGATCCCGAGTCGTAGGATGCCGCGGTTATGAACTCGTAGTCGTCGGGCATTCCGGCCTCGAATGCCGACACGTCATCCATCGTGATCTCGCGACCCGTCCAGCAGTCGATCATGACCGTGCGCGACTGCGAGAGCCCCAGCTCGTCCACGAGCGACGCCTTGATGCCGTCTATGAGCGCCGTCATGGAGATGACGGCGGCGATGCCTATGACGATGCCCAGGATCGTGAGGAGGCTGCGTCCCCGGTTTGCCTGGATTGCCGAGAAGGTCTCGTAGAAGAGGTCCCGTATCCTCATGCGCCCGCCACCTCCCGAGGGTCGTCTAGCACCAGCTGCTCCCGCTGGGCAAGCGATGCCACGTAGGCGCGCTCCTGCTCGTCTGAGAGGAGCCGCCCGTCCCGTATGTGTACGACGCGGTCGGCCCAGCCGGCGACGCCTGGGTCATGCGTGATGAGCACCACGGTCTTGCCGCGCTCCTGCATGCGCCGGAACGTGCGCATGACCAGCTCGCCGGTGGCAGAGTCGAGGTTGCCGGTGGGCTCGTCGGCCAGTATGAGCGCGGGGTCGTTCACCAGCGCGCGGGCGATGGCGACGCGCTGCATCTGGCCGCCCGAGAGCTCGTTGGAGCGGTGGTCGTAGAGGCTCTCGGGAAGGCCGACCTCCATGAGCGCCTGCCACGCCCTGAGCTCGCGGTCGCCTGCGGAGCCCCTGGTGTAGACCAGCGGGAGCATGGTGTTTCTCAGCACCGTGGCCCGCGGCAGCAGGTTGAACGACTGGAAGACGAAGCCGAGCCGCGTCGAACGCACGTGCGCCAGCTCGTCGTCGGTGAGGGTCGAGACGTCGACGCCCTCGAGGAGGTAGCGCCCGGACGTTGGGCGGTCGAGACAGCCGAGGATGCTCATGAGCGTGGACTTACCCGAGCCGGATGGGCCCATGATGGCCAGGAACTCTCCCTGCGCAACGCTCAGGCTCACGCCGCGAAGCGCGGGCGTGAGGCCGGCCGCCGACGAGTAGATGCGGCAGACCTTCTCTGCGTGGATGACGTGGGAGGGCATGTTACATCGCCGCGCTCGTGGAGGATGCGTCCGAAGGCGCGGAGCCGTCGAGCGCCCCCATCCCACTCTGCATGATGCCGGTCACGACCTCGTCGCCTTCGGCGATGCTGCCCTCGACGGCCGCCATGGTGCCGTTGGTGGCAAGGACCGTGACGCTCCGATCCTCTGTCGTGGGGAAGCCGGATTCGTCATGGCCGGTGACCACGCTCACCGTGGCCTGGTCGCCCTCGCCTGTGATCGCGCTCACCGGCAGCATGAGCGCGTCGGGGATGTCGGTCGAGGAGATGGTGACGCTTGCCGTCATGCCCGGCTTGAGCGCGGGGTTCGGGTTGGGGATGAGGAGGTCGACGGCATAGGTGACCACGTTCCCGCCGTAGCTGGGGTAGGGCCCGGAGGCGTCCGAGGACGAGACCGACGCGATGCGCGTGACCGTGGCGTCGAGCTCGACATCGGGGAGTGCCGAGAAGCTTGCGCGAGCCGCCTGCCCGACGGAGACCTTCGAGATGTCCATCTCGTTCACCTGCACCGAGACCGTCATCTGCGAGAGGTCGCCGATGGTGATGAGGGCACCCGAGGACCCGGAGGTCGCCGTGGCGGCGGCACCCGCGCCGACGCCGGAGCCGACGGCCGCGCCCTCGACGGCGTTCATGACCACGATCGTTCCGGAGGACGGGGCCGTGACCGTGCGCTTGTTTGCGATGGCGACGGCGTCGTCGTAGGCGGATTGCGCCGTCTCGAGTGCAAGCTGGGCAGCGTCGACGGCGTCGACGGCGGAGTTCACCGTGGCGAGGTCCGCCTGGTCCGCGTAGTAGGCGTTGTATGCGGTGTTGTAGGCATCCTTTGCGGAGGAGAGCTGGGTCTTTGCGGAACGCAGCTGGATGTCCGCCTCGCGCACGGCCTTGTCGAGGGAGTCGTTGCGGACGGTGAGCAGCGTGGCGCCCGCCTCGACGTAGTCGCCCTCGCTGACGAACACCTCGGAGATGATGCCGTCCACCTCGGGCGTCACCACGACGGAATTCACGGGCTGGACATTGCCGGACGCCTTGACCTCGTCGGTGAACTCGCCGCGCGTGACCTGCATCGTCTGGAGCGCTGGCTCCTCCGGGACGCCTGCGGACTGCTGGGAGGCAATCCTCCACACGAGGACAGCGACAACCACGCAGGCGGCGACGATGCCAATGATGACGTTCTTGCGACGGCGCTCCTTGCGGCGGGCGAGGAGGCTCTCCATGGCCTTGCGGGTGTCCTCGTCCTCCTCGGTGCCCTCGTCGGACAGCGGAGACGGTGAGGCGGAGACATCCGTAGAGATGACGGGCAGGCCGTCGAGCGGGTGCGCTACCGGCGTGGTCTTGTCGGGCTCGCCGGGGTCGTTGGTGTGGTCGGTCTCCTGGGACATGCGTCCTCCTCGCCTTGGGTGGCAAAATGGGTCGCGCAGGGTGCTGCCGAGCCTATGGTGCCGAGTCTGGATGTTGCCAAGCTTTTGCGTGCCTGGGAAAATGATACCGGGGCATTGCCATCAGGAACCTATCGACAATCTTACAAATCTGTAAGCGGCGCCCGCCGTCGCGGATGACGTGACGGCCGTGCTTCCGGTTGTGGGGAGGTCGCTTGCGCAGTATTTACGGTTGGGCAGCGGTTTTTCGAGGTGCCCCCAAGTACAAATCGGTTGCAGAGTTGATGAGCCGCGGGTCAACGAATTGCATCTGCCGAGCTGGCATATAAGGAGTTGAACGGAAACCACTGCTAACCGGCTTTTTTCGAGGCCAAGCGCAAAGATGGTCGAGCGAGAAGGCCAAGGGTGAGGATGTCGGGCGGCATCCGCTCAAGCGGGACGCCTACATCCTGCGAGTACGCCGCTTGCCCCCCTGCGCCGCGCACGATCGCGAAGGTGTTGGGGCAAGGGCGTGTCCAAGAAAATGGGGGCGGTCCAACGTGGTGCTCGGGGGCCTGTCTGATGCTTGGACTGCAGGTGAGCGCAATGCCGTGCTACTCTAGTTTCCGCTTCAGCCTGAACGAATCGCCGCCGTCGTAGACGCTGCGGTCCACCAGGCCCTCGCCAGCAGCTACGAGCAGCGAGGCTTCGGCGGCACCCAGCACGTTTGTTGCCGTGCGGCCCATGTCAACGATGGAGGAGATGGGCGCTACGAGGGCGATGGTCTCCACGGGAAGTCCTGGCGCGGCCAGAAGCGCCGTGGCGGTGATGGTCGAGGTTCCCGGCACACCCACGGTGCCGATGGAGACAACCAGCGTGAGCAGGACGAGGAATCCGTACTGAATCGGCGTGAAGGGAACGCCCAGCGCATGGATCGCGAAGACCGCCACGAGTGTGGGCCACATGCCGGCGCAGCCAGGCATGCCGAGGTTTGCACCAAGGCCGGCGGTGAAGCTGGCCACATCCTCGTCGACGCCCAGGTTCTGCGTGAGCGAGCGGATGGTGACGGGCAGCGTGCCGATGCTGCTCTGTGTGGTGAAGGCGGTGACGGCGGCAGGCGTCATGCCCTTAAGGAAGCGTACGGGGCTTAGGTGACCCACCCAGGCCACGAAGGCGGACTCGACGCCAAAGAACTGGATGGCCAGCGCCACATAGGCAACGGCGAGTACCCCCAGCAGCGGAACGAGCTGTGCGATATCGGCGCGGCCCACGGCGCGCCCGATGAGCGCCACCACGGCGTATGGCGTGAACCCAACGATCCAGCTTACGGTCTCGCCCAGGACCTTGTTGCCGGCATCGACAAACGCCTTGAACGGGCGCACGTCGACGCTCTCGCCATCTTGGCGCTGCGAGACGATGCGGTTGTACGCCAGCGCCACGATGATTGCAAAAACGATGATGGGAACCACCGCGTTGCTGGCCCATGCTGCCGCAAGGTTCTGGGGGAAGAGACCCACGATGGTATCGGTGACCGTGGGGACCTCCTTGGCCTCGTACGCGACACCGTCAAGCGAGAAGTTCGCGCCCACGCCCAGGGACAGCGCTATGGCAAGCGTAAGGAGGGTCGCCGTAAGCGTGTTGAGTACGAGGAAGATCACCGACTTCACCCCAATGCCCTTGAGGTGTACCAGGTCGGCGAGGTTGGTGACGCTCGATATGATGCTGAAGAGGAGGAGAGGAACCACGAGCGCAGAGATCACGTTTGCGTAAATGGTGCCGAAGGTCGCGTAGTACGAGAAGGCCTGGCCGAACGCGACGCCGAGGGCTATGCCGAGCCCAGTCGCGATGAGGACGCGCACGCCAAAGCCCACCTTGAGCCTGCGCTTGAGCGTGGCGAGAAAGACGAATGCCGCAATCGTGGCAATGAACGCCCAGAGTGCCAGGGTATCTATCTGCATGGGGCTTTACCTTTCATGTGTCGTATGCGTTTCAAGTGGGGGATGCGGGCGAATCTCGCTGTGCCCTTCGTGCTGCTACACATTCGACGACAGATGGTGACCATTGATCGCTCCTCAATCTCTAACGTGTTAGTGGGATATAGGCATGGTCGTTCATGAGAGTGCCCAGTGCAAGGGAGAGCATTGCAGTGTCTTCCGGCAACTGGCGTTCGGGAATTGATGGGCTGGAGGGTTGGGACGTCGACTGTGCTCGCAAAAAACGGGGATCCCAGAAGGCCCAAAAACAGCATGTGTCGGTGGGCTTGTCTAACGGGTGCTGGAGCCCCAGTGCATGTCGCAGGGCAGAACCTGGTGTGGGTTGATCTTCCCAGTCCCATTGATGAGGTCGATGAGGATGCGTGCCGCTTGCTGGCCCTCGCTGTATGCAGGCTGGACCACGGTTGATACGCTCGGGGAGGCAACGCTTACCCAATCCGTGTTGTCGAACCCGAGCAGTCCAATGCGCTCTGGCATATTGGGATAAAAATCACGCATGGCAACGTATACGTCAGGCAGGGCCCAGCAGTTTGGTGCGAATACGAGCGTCGGCGTATCGATTCCGTCAAGCTGGCTGTGCAGCCATGCCGTCAGGTCCTCCACGACAACACCGCTGTCGGGTATCGTGTACTCCTCGCGAGGGACTTCGTGCGTCTCAAGGGCATCCACGCATCCGCTGAAGCGCTCCACGCGAGAGCTCAACAGTTGTGGTTGTGCGGCAACCATGAGCACGCGCTCGTACCCCTTTGCAAGACATGCCTCTATCGCTTCGTAGGTTGCCTCGTAGTTATCTGTCTTCACCCAGTTTGAGGTGTAGTCATAGTACTTGCTGTCAAAGAACACCAGATGCTTGTCAGCCTCGGAGATGGCCTTTGCCACCTCGCGGAAGCGCGCAGTTGGCTGGACGATGAATCCGTCAACGCCTACGGCGAGCAGGCGCTCGATGTAGGCCCGCTCGTCGTCTCGGTCGAAGTTGGAGCTGCTGATGAGGAGCCGGTAGCCCTCTTTGCTGGCAACGGAGTCGATGCCCTTCACAATCTGGTTGGAGAATGCATTGGCGATGTCCCCCACGACGATTCCAAGAAGATAGGTCCGCTTTGCATTCATGCTGCGGGCGAGGGGACTGGGCTTGTAACCCGTGTCCTCGATCGCCTTCTGGATGCGGTCATGCGTCTCTGCCGACATGCGATCCGTGTGTCCATTGAGGTAGAACGAAACCGTAGTCTTGGAAGTCCCTGCAAGCTGCGCGATTTCATTGATGGTGACGCGCTTCTTCGTAGATACGGCCATGAAGCCTCGCTTGTACATGTGGCAGACGGTTTACTAAACCAATGGTATCACGGAGACGAAGGATTGATCCCACGTCCCCGCTACCAGCAAATCTACATGTACTGACCAGCCGTTATCACAAGCCATTGGCCCGGTTTTCTCATGCGAGAACCTTGCGAACGAGCGAGACAATAACATCATTCGTCGCGTTGGCAAAGAAGTGCTCCTGGAAGTGCTCGCCCGCAAAGGCACCACGCACAAGCTCGCGATCAAGATCGGGGAGAAGCTCGGTGAACGGGCGGAAGTTCACCTCGCGCACGCTGTCGAGAATCCTCTTGTTGCGCTGCTCGGGAACGACGCGCTCGGCAGGATAACCGTTGCCCGAGCCGAAGCCAAAGAGCTTCTCGAAGATGTACTCCAGCATCAGCTCCTGGCCCCACCCGTTTTTGAGGGCAAGGGGAATGGCCACGGCATTGCCGTCGTTGATCTGCGCGAACGTATAGGCGTCGAGGGGGTCCTCCACGTGTCCGCAGATGACGCCGGGGAAGGAGTTAAGCGCGAGCATGGCTCCCTCGCCGGTGCCGCAGCCGGTTACCACGTAGTCCGCCGCGCCGCCGTTGAGGAGCGTTGCCGCAAGGATACCGTTCTGCACGTAGGTGAGCTGAGCCTCGTCATCTGCTGTGTACATGCCGTAGTTGAACACCGTGTGACCCATAGGCTCTACGACCTTGCGCAGGACCTTTTCGATCATGGCGTTCTTTGCCGCCTGGCTATTCTCGTTGATCAATGCAATCTTCATCGTGCTTCCTTCCTCGCTAACGCAACTCCTATGGCAGGACGTGAATTGAAGAGATGGCCTCGACGGATGACAAACTAAACTAGTTTTGTAAAGACTTCAACTAAACCACCATTTAACCTCACAATCTAGACCGCTCACCGGGCATTCTTTGTAATGCAAAGAAAACAACTCCATGATTTCACATTGAGGATAAGTAAACCGGTTTGTAGATATTCATTTCAACCGAGAGGAGGGGGTATGGGCGTCCCGTTAATTGAGCCGCTTGCAGATACTAAGCGCTGGCGCTCTGCGAAGCCCCTTGGCAAGGATGAGCTCGACCTCGGACTCAATCGATGCTTGGCGCAGATCGATGCAAACATGTCCGTTTTTGGCAACGGTCAGTTCCCGACCCCAGCAACTACTAACGGACTCTACGGGGTGATGGGGAACGACGAGTGGACGAATGGCTTTTGGACGGGTCAGCTCTGGCTTGCCTATGAGCTTACCGGTGAGCTTCGCTACAGAACCCTTGCGGAGACAAACGTCGAGAGCTTCCTTGAGAGGGTCGAGCACAGGCACGAGCTTGACCACCACGACCTAGGGTTTCTCTACATCCCCTCGTGCGTTGCTGCATTCAAGGTGTGCGGAAGCGAGAGGGGGCGCAGGGCAGCCGTCCTTGCCGCAGATCAGCTCATGACACGCTGGCAGGCGAGGGGGAGATTCTTCCAGGCGTGGGGCCCCATGGACAGTCCAGACCATTATCGTTTTATCATTGATTGCCTGCTCAACGTGCCATTGCTTTACTGGGCAAGCGACGCGACGGGCGACCCGACGTATGCAGTGTGCGCCCGTGACCACTTCATGACGACCTGCGCGCACATCATTAGGGCCGACGGCAGCGCCTTCCACACCTTCTATATGGACCCGATAACTGGCGGGCCAGATCACGGGGCCACTCGGCAGGGGTATTCCGATGATTCCGCATGGGCGCGCGGGCAGGCCTGGGGTATCGATGGCATTTCCATCAACATCCGCCATACGGGCATGAAGGGCTATCGCGACTACGCTCGCTCCATGAGGAACTACTACCTCAACAGGCTCCCTGAAGACTCGGTTTGCTACTGGGACCTCATATTTGGCGATGGCTCGGATCAGCCACGTGACAGCAGTGCCGCAGCGATTGCGGCATGCGGGTTTGCTGAGATGGCTTCCCAAGGGGCGAGCGAGGAGGAGCGTGCGATTAACGAGGGTGCCCTGGCCATCACCCTCCGTTCGCTCATCAACAACTACACGACTGATGTGCCTGCACCTGGCGCGCCTATCCTGCACCACGGCGTCTATAGCTGGCACTCCGGAAAGGGTGTTGATGAAGGCAACATCTGGGGCGACTACTTCTTCCTCGAAGCAATTGCGAGAAAGCTCATCACGTGGAACCCATACTGGTAGGAGGACCAAGAAATGGCAGTTCCCAATATAGTCATGACCCGCATAGACGAAAGACTCATCCATGGACAGGGTCAGCTCTGGATTAGGTCTCTTGGGGTAAACACGGTCATCGTCGTGGATGACGCGGTCGCAGGTGACCATATGCAGCAGGCCATTATGAAGACCGTTGTTCCCAAGTCGGTGGCACTGAGGTTCTTCACCGTCCAGAAGACTATCGACATCATTGGCAAGGCGGCCCCCGCACAGGTTATCTTCCTCATCGTCAAGACGCCGCAGGACGCGCTGCGCCTGGTCGCTGGGGGCGTCCCCATACGCGAAATCAACGTGGGCAACATCCACAACGCACCGGGCAAGGAGAAAGTCACGCGCTCGATATTCCTGGACGAAAAGGATAAGGAAGCCTTCCGTGAGATGTCCCGTCGCGGTGTTGTTTTCAATACGAGGACAACCCCGAGCGGCACTGATGGCGCAGCGGAAGTAGATATCACCAAATACCTGTAATCAACTGGTGTAGAGAAGGGAAGCTCGTCAATGGAAATCTCAATCGTGCAGGCGCTTCTGATTGGCCTTTGGACTGCCTTCTGCTACTGTGGCATGCTCTTTGGCATCTATACCAACCGCGCCCTCGTCCTATCATTTGGCGTTGGCCTCATTCTTGGCGATGTCCCAACTGCCCTGTCCTGCGGTGCCATAGCCGAGCTTGCGTTCATGGGCTTTGGTGTGGGTGCGGGCGGCACGGTGCCTCCCAACCCGATTGGCCCTGGCATTATCGGCACGCTCATGGCAATCACTATGGCCGACGTGACCCCTGAGACCGCTCTCTCGCTTTCCATTCCCTTCGCCGTCGCCATCCAGTTCCTGCAGACCTTCGTCTACACACTCGCTTCAGGTAACCAGGAGATTGCGACCAACGCCCTCAAGGCGCACAAGTTCGGCAAGTGGCGTCTCTTCTCCAACTTTACTGTCATCCTTTTCGCAATCGTAGGCTTTTCTCTCGGCTTCCTCGGAGCAAGCAGCATGTCGCTCCTGGGCCAGCTCGTCGCCCTTGTTCCTCAGTGGCTCCTTAAGGGCTTGAGCGTTGCCGGTGGCATGCTCCCCGGAATTGGTTTCGCGATGATTATGAGCGTCATGCTCGAGAAAAAGTTCGTTCCCTTCGCGCTTCTCGGCTACATTGCCGCAGCCTACCTCAAGATGCCAGTCATCGGAGTAGCGCTCGTAGGCTGTGTCTTTGCGCTCAAGCACTACAACGACGTGAAAGAGAAGGCCGTCTCTCGGGGAGCCGTTGAGCTTGCCGTCGGCGATGGCGAGGAGAGCGGCCGCGAGGATTGGATCTAGGCCCCAGAGAGCTAGCTGACAAGGAGAACTACGATGACCGAAGACATCGCTATGGCCCCCTCAGAGAGGGACAACGACACCGCTAAGCACAAGCTCACCACTCGTGACTACAACGTCACCACGCTGCGCTCCTATTTTCTCCAGAACGGATTCAACTACAGCAACTATCAGGGGCTTGGCTATGGCTTGGTACTCTACCCAGCTTTTAAGAAGATCTATGGAGAAGACACTGATAGGCTTGTGAAGGAGCTCGAGCAGAATTCCGAGTTCTACAACACCAACCCCAACTTCCTCCCGTTCGTTACTTCGCTGCACCTTGCCATGGCAGACGAGGGAGCGGACTATGAGGACATCCGCGGCATAAAGATGGCGCTCATGGGACCCCTTGCGGGCATTGGTGACTCACTCTCCCAGTTCTGCATCGCGCCGCTCTTCTCGACGATCTTCTCGTCACTTGCCATGAGTGGCGTCGCTGCTGCACCCCTCCTCTTCCTTGCGGCCATGAATGGCGTGCTCATCTCGATAAAGTTTGCCGTGGCAGCTCAGGGTAGGAAGGTCGGCACCGCAATCATTGACAAGCTCAGCTCTGAGCTAAGCACCATCTCTGAGACGGCGAGCATGATTGGCGTGACGGTCATCTCGGGCCTCGTGGCAACCTACGTGAAGATGAACGTGGGAATATCCTTCGCGGCCGGGGTTGCGGAGGAAGGCGTCAAGCAATCCACGGTCAACATCCAGTCGATGCTTGACGGCATCGCCCCCGCGTTGCTTCCGGTCCTTTATACCGCCCTGATGTACTGGCTTATCAAAAAGAAGGGCTGGAACACCTACAAGCTCGTTATCCTTACCGTCGTGCTGGGGATCGTACTTTCGGTGTATGGCGTCCTGGTCTAAGGATGAGCGAGAGACGCAGTTGGGAAGGCCCACCTGGGCCTTCCCATTTCTATTTGGGGGGTATGCATGGGGATGTGCATAGACGCAGGGACGGACAGGGTCATCAGGCGTGCTGATGATGTGCTTGAAAATCGCTTCTACTTCACCAAGATCTGGGACATGGAACGTTGCGAGACTCCCTATGAGGTCGATCTCTCAGGGGGCACTCTTGAGGAGTGGGAGGCAGTCCCAAATGGTGATCCAGAGTGGTGCTTCATGCTCAACCGTATGGATTACCTCGATGATCTCTGCCTGGCGTGGCTGGTAACGCATGAGGTGCGCTACGCCGAGAAGGCGTTGTCTCTCATGCTGTCTTGGGTTTTTGCCCATTCTGAACTCATCCCTGGTCCGAGCACCCGTACGCTCGATACCGGGGTGCGTATCTCGGCGATGGCCCGCACCTTGTCTACCCTCGAATGCGCTGATTTTCTAAGGCCACAACAGGCCCAGGCCATCCGCGAAAGCATATCTGGGCAGATCAGCTTTATGCATGACCACTATCTCCCTAAGTACGAGACAAGCAATTGGGGAAGCATCCAGACCCTCTCGATCCTCGCGGCATATGGTCGTCTCTCGATGGACCCTGAAGGCGAGCGCTGGTGGGATTGGGCCTTCCGCCGTGCAGAGGCTCAGATTGCCGCACAAGTGTATCCCGATGGCACAGACTGGGAGCTCTCGACCATGTATCAGGTGGAGGTCCTCCTCTACGCGCTCCAGGCGTACTGGGCGCTGAGGAAGAGGGGCCTTCCTATGCCGAAGGGACTCAATAACGCCTGTCGGGGGCTGGCTAAAACTCTTGCCTTGCAGGTCATGCCAGACGGAACGACTGAGGCGCTGGGAGATAGTGACAGGTCAGACGCGCGCTCGTTGCTCGCTTTGACATCTGCCTTGCTTGGGGATCCGGAGCTTAAGTGGACCGCGAAAGGCCACCCCCTCGATCCTATCGATGTGTATTGCTATGGCATGGGGGCTGCAGAATCCTACGAGGCCCTTGTTCCCCAACGGCCGCGTTCCCTTACGCTCGATGCCTACGACTCTGGATTGTTCGTATCGAGGTCCTCGTGGGATGAGGATGCGAGCGTTACCGTTTTCCTCAACGGACCTTTGGGGAGTGGGCATGGGCACTGCGACGAGCTGCACATCTCCATATGGTCCGAGGGCAGACCGGTTCTGGTTGACTCAGGTAGGTACACCTACCGGGAGGACTCTCCGGATAGGCCGAGGCTCAAAAGTGTCTCCGCTCACAATGCCCCGACGATAGATGGGTACTCAGGGAGCGAACCCCTTGGCAGCTGGGAATACAGGGGGTTCTCGTATCCACTCAAGCCCTATGTGCGTCACGTTGCCGGATTAGACTACTGGGAAGGCGCTGTTGTTGGGCATGGTCCCACATCTGTTCTGCTTCGTCGTGTCGTGTGCCTGGACGGGTGTTCTTGGGTCATTGTCGACCAGGCGTGGTGCGACGGCGTGCATGACCTGCAAACGCGCTTCCATCTGCACCCCTCCCTTCATGCCCAAGCCACAAAGGGAGGTTGGCTTCTTGGCGACACCTCGCTCATGCTCCATGTAGGGGAGGGTTCCGAGATCGTACGCGAGGGTTGCTCGATGTCATACAACCAGATGTCCGAGCAAGATGTCGTTGTGACGCACGGTCCCTTCGAGGATCGTGGTGTGCAGATCGCGGTCATTGCCCGGGGGGACGTATCGGTGGAAGAGGGTCCGCTTATGAGGGCTGATGAAACAGAGCTTGATATCTCTCTTGCCCGCTGCCTTCGGCTCTGCTTCCCCGATGGCACCGCCAAGACGCTTGCGATGACCTTTGGCGAGGTTTTCAGCGGTGTCAAGGCCTTTCTATGCGAGGGGGTGTCGTTCCACGCCGGGGTTGCTGTGGTCACGCATGACGCAAATGGTTCGAGCCTCGACGTGTTGAGGGGGTAGGCGTGGCTGCGCCGGTACCTTGTGGTGCCGGCGCAGTTAATTTAGGGCAGTCTAGGAAAGTGTGCCCATCACCATAATCTGGGAGAGGGCTGGCCACTGGGCGGGGTCATCTGCCTTCTCCAGGCTTGACAGACAAACCCATTCCACAAGGTGTGGCCCGATTTTGAATTCTTGGGGCATGCCGGTTTTATCGAGCTCAACGGTGCGCTCAAAACCGTCCGAACAGGTAATGCGCGCGCTTTTCCACCACGTATCATGTGGGAAGTCGGCGCGCAGAAAGAGGGCTATCGTATCCGCGCAAACGAGACGGCCAAACTCCACACGAAGCCAAGCATCATCCCTCCCGTTGATCCCCCATGACTCATAGGGGAAGCGACCGTGATGACAGGTCTGAAAGATGCCATCGATGGCATTTCTCGCAAGAAACCGCGGGTCTGTGGCTCCGCTGTTGGTGAGGGCGTGTGGATAGCACTGGTCTGTCCCCTCGAGGTCGTGAGAGTTTAGAGCAAGGTTTCTCCAGTTTTTGAGTTCCCTCGAGTCCAATGTGCGTGCGTACGCCCAGTGGCAGTCACCAGAGAATGCCTCCTGACCATAGGGTTCGCGCGCGACTTCGAAGGGTACGGGGAACTCCATGTGACCTGTTGGGATGCAAACGATGCTTGGGGCGAGGGCCTTGTCGAGCATCAGCTCCATGACACTATCTGGCGGGCAGTCGACAACGAGCGTGTCCCCAGGTTGATAGGGCCTATAGCGAACGTCGAGCATTGCAAGGGAAGGGGAGGACGCCTCGGATACAATGCTTTCCGAGGCGTCCTGAAGTTCGAGGGAAATGCTGTTAGATGCACTGCCCATGCTCTACTCCGGCTGCTTGCCGATATAGGCGAGGATGCCGCCGTCGACGTAAAGGATGTGGCCGTTTACGAAGTTTGATGCATCAGAGGCGAGAAAGACCGCCGGCCCCATGAGGTCCTCGGGTGTGCCCCAGCGCCCGGCGGGCGTCTTCGCGCAGATGAATTGATCGAAGGGGTGGCGCGAGCCATCTGCCTGGCGCTCGCGCAGGGGTGCGGTCTGAGGGGTGGCGATGTAGCCCGGCCCAATGCCGTTGCACTGGATGTTGGCCTCTCCGAATTCGGAGCAGATGTTCTTAGTGAGCATCTTGAGTCCACCCTTGGCAGCTGCATAGCCCGCAACGGTCTCGCGCCCAAGCTCGCTCATCATCGAGCAGATGTTGATGATCTTGCCATGCCCTTTCTCGATCATGCCGGGAATCACGGCCTTGGCGCAGATGAAGGGACCAACGAGGTCGATGTCGACGACCTGGCGGTAGTCCTCCGCGCTCATCTCGAGCATGGGGATGCGCTTGATGATGCCGGCGTTGTTCACCAGGATGTCGGGCGTGGTGCCATAAACCTTGCGGATGTTCTCGATGAGACCCGCGACCTGCTCCTCACTGGTGACGTCGGCCACAAAGCCATGGGCTTCTATGCCAAGTTTGGCGTACTCTGCGGTAGCGCTCTCAATGCGCTCTTGGCGACGGTCGTTAAACGCGATCCTGGCACCGGCTTGTGCGAGGGCTGTGGCAATTGCGAAGCCGATGCCATAGGTGGCACCGGTCACGAGGGCCACCTTGCCCTCGAGCGAGAAGTTGGAGAGAACGCCCGTGTTCTTCCCGTCCATGTGTGCTCCTATCGTTTGCGTACGGTTCTTCTTGTATTATTGAATGATAGTAAACCGGTTTTGTCAATACAGCATCTGAATGAAAGTCCACGGTGTAGGCCGTTTTCATCAGGTCTTTTCTAGCGATGACATTCGCCAGGTTCCTTGAACTGGGTGCTTTGATCAGACCAAGCGTCCGCGTGTATGATCGCGCATACTCAGCTACGACCCGTGCGCATCGCACTGCCTTCGGCCGGATCCGCTCCGAGCGTAGTTGGTAGCATTATGCCGTCTGCGGTTGTGCCCATGCGCGAGCGGCGCGCGGACGCGGTGAGGTTGGAGGCGGCACGTGCTCTACGAGTTTCTCGGCGAGAAGGACGATGCGTCGCGGCTTGAGTTCCGCGCGCTCGAGGATTGCACGGCCCTCGACCTGGTGCTTGGCGCGGGGATGTCGCGTCGCTCGTCTGCCCGCGCGTTCCAGCGCGGCGAGCTCGCGCGCGCCGGCGGGGCGCTTGCTCCGTCGTCGCGGCTGGTGGCCGGGGACGTGGTAAGCGTCGCCCTCGCGCGGCCGACGGTGGCGCCCGCGGTGCCGGGCGCGCCGCCAGCCACCATCATCTACCGGGACTCCGTCTGCCTTGCTGCCGAGAAGCCCGCGGGAATCCTCGTACACGGCGACGGCACCGGCGCACCCACGCTCACGGACAGCGTGCTCGCCTCGCTTGCGCGCCGGGGCGCGCTGGCCAATCCCCAGGCCGTGCAGCGCCTGGACGTCGATACCACCGGGATAGTGCTCTTCTCGCTCTCCGAGGAGTTCCAGCCGGCCTTCGACGCCCTCGTCGCCGGACACGCCATGCGCAAGCGCTACCTTGCCGAGGTGTCTGGCCGCTTCCCGGGCGATGTGACCACGATCGAGGCACCCATCGGCCGTGACCGCCACGACGCGCACCGCATGCGCGTGTGCCGCCCCGGCCAGGGCCAGCCTGCGCTCACGAGGGTGCGCGTGCTCGAGCGCCGCGGGAACCGCACGCTGCTTCTCGTTGAGCTGGGCACGGGGCGGCGCCACCAGATTCGCGTACACCTCTCGTCTGTTGGCTTTCCCATTGTGGGAGACGCGCTCTACGGCGGCAATCGTGATGCGCGCGGCCTCATGCTGCATGCGTTGGAGGAGGAGTTCGACCACCCCGTGACCGCGGCGCACGTGCTTCTCCGCACCAAAGCCCCCGAGAGGTTCCGCGCGTAGGGAGACCGCGCCGGCACTCCGCCGTTCCCGCGCAACCAGCGCCCGCACGCGCCGGCTCATGCATTGTGGACAAAGATGCGCGATACTGTTCAAAGAAGGGGACGCCGCCATCGTGGCGGCGTGATGCCGTTTGCGGCTTGGCGCAGGGCAGGGAAGGGACGAGAGGCGAGAGGACTCACCTATGGCTGACACCATGCGTGGCGTATACACCAACCTTACCGAAATCAGGCGCAAGGTCTTCGGCGAGGTCGCGAAGATCGCCTACGAGGGTGGTGACGACCAGGCCAAGAAGCTCGACGAGCTTCCCTACAAGATCATCCCCGGCGACGTGGCCACCTACCGCGAGAGCGTCTTCCTCGAGCGGGCCATCGTGGGCGAGCGCATCCGCCTCACGCTGGGCCTGCCGTTGCGGGGGGTCGATCGTCCCGAGCAGCTCTCCGACGGTCTTGCCGAGGCGGCGAAGCCCGAGACCTACTACCAGCCGCCCCTTATCAACATCATCAAGTTCGCCTGCAACGCCTGCGAGGACAACGTCTATCGCGTGACCAACATGTGCCAGGGCTGCCTTGCCCACCCCTGCCGCGAGATCTGCCCCAAGGGCGCCATCTCCTTCGTCGACAAGAAGGCCTACATCGACCAGGAGAAGTGCATCCACTGCGGCCAGTGCGCCAGGGTCTGCCCCTACCATGCGATCCTCCACAAGGAGCGCCCCTGCTCATCTGCCTGCGGCATGAAGGCCATCGGCTCCGACGAGCACGGCCGCGCGCAGATTGACTACGACAAGTGCGTCTCCTGCGGCCAGTGCCTCATCAACTGCCCGTTTGGCGCCATCGCCGACAAGAGCCAGATCTTCCAGGTCATCCAGGCCATCAACGCGGGCGAGGAGGTCATTGCCGCCGTGGCTCCGGCGTTCGTTGGGCAGTTTGGCGGCAAGGGCAACGTGGGCAAGCTGCGCGAGGCCTTCCGCCAGCTGGGCTTCTCCGGCGTCGAGGAGGTGGCGCTTGGTGCTGACCTGTGTACCATCCAGGAGGCGGACGACTTCCTGAACGAGGTCCCGGACAAGCTCCCCTTCATGGGCACCTCGTGCTGCCCGGCATGGTCGGTCATGGCCAAGAAGGAGTTCCCCAAGTACACCAATTGCATCTCCATGGCCCTCACGCCCATGACGCTCACGGCGCGCATGATTCGCACCCAGCATCCCAACGCCAAGATCGTCTTCGTTGGACCGTGCGCCGCCAAGAAGCTCGAGGCCATGCGCAAGTCCGTCAGGAGCGAGGTTGACTTCGTGCTCACCTTTGAGGAGATGGCGGGCATGATGGAGACCAAGCAGATCGACTACCTCTCGCTGGCCGACGACAACAAGAGCGACTTCGACGTGGCCTCTGCGGACGGTCGCGGGTTTGCCGTGGCGGGAGGCGTGGCCACGGCCGTGGTCAACGCCATCCACCGTCGCTACCCCGACCGCGAGGTCAACATAGTCAACTCCGAGGGCCTTGAGAACTGTCGCAAGATGATGAGGGACGCCGTGCGCGGAAAGTACCCCGGCTACCTGCTCGAGGGCATGGCATGCCCCGGTGGCTGCGTGGCGGGTGCCGGCACGCTGCAGGCCATCAACAGGTCCGCCGCGGCGGTGAAGCGCTACGCCAAGCGCTCCCCGCACGTGAACGCCACCGAGAACGCATATCGCGTGCTCATCCCGGCGCTTACCGAGGAGGGTGGCGTGGACACCGTGGTCGAGGAGACCTTCGAGGCCCAGCGCCCGACCGCCGAGAAGTAGGCGCGGCAGGGGCGCTTCTCGCCTGAAGCCCCGGAAACCTGCGGGTTAATTGCATCGTGCCGAGAAGGACCAAGCGCTCTAGCTGCGGTTCTTCTCGGCACTGCCCTCTTGCGTCTGCTATTAAGCCGCAGGTTTTGCGAGAGCGCCACGAGCATTCCCTTGCACACAAAACGGCCCCGCTGGCGCATGCCAACGGGGCCGCAATGCTTTTGATGGCAGAGTTACGCGGTCTTCTCGCCCTTTACCGAGGCGTAGAAGGTTGTCTCGTCAAACACGTCCTTGATGGTCTTGCCGTGGACGAAGGGGAGCATGAGGAACTCGTCGACCGTGTCGACCAGCTCGCTGCAGTCGACGAAGTGGTTCTTCGAGTTGCGCCGCGACGTGTCCTGCGCGCGCCATGCCTCGAAGTTGACGTCTGTGAGGTAGTAGACGGCCGACCCAACCTTCATATAAACCGAGTGGTTTCTATGGAGGTAGTCGGCCAGATCGTTGTAGCTGATATCGAGTGCCTCTGACGCTTTCTTTCCCATGGCATGTCCTTTCGCCGAACGACCATGACCTGCATACTCTGACTATATCCCGGTTGGCTGGGAGTTAGTCCCGCGTTCGGATAATGTTCCCTTCTCGTCGGCAAGCGATTGTTTCTCCAAATAAGCAGCAGCTCGGAATGGGTGCGAATACTCCGTCCGCCCGATTGGCTGCGGTTGGTGGCGCATTCGCCTGCCAATGTGCGCTAGCATAATGGGAACTGTGCACAACCCACGGGCGCCGCTCGGCACCCGTTTGAGGCTTGATGAAGGAGCGCCGTCGTGGAAGTAACTGAGGCCAAGGTTCTTGTGTCTGCGTGCGAACACCGCCGCACCGTGCGCACCTTTGATGGCGCGCCGCTCGCGTCTGATGCGCGCGAGCTTCTTGAGACCCTTGTGTCACATGGCGAGAATCCCTATGGCATTCCGGTTGGCCTGCGGCTCATTGACGCCGAGAAGTACGGTGCCGCCAGCCGCGTGATACGTGGAACGAGCTGGTACGTGGTTGGCTCCCTCCCTCAATGCGCGCATGCCGAGGAGGCCTTTGGCTATTCGGTCGAGCGCGTGGCGCTCCATGCGACGGCGCACGGTCTGGGAACGGCGTGGCTTGCCGGTACCATCGACCGTCCCGCCTTCGAGCGCGTGGCAGGCGTGGACGAGAACCGCATCATGCCTGCGGTGATTGCCGTAGGCACTCCTGCGAAGCGCCAGAGCGCCCTCGAACGCGTCATGCGCTCGAGGCTCCACGCGGACGAGCGGGCACCGTGGAACACCCTGTTCTTCCGGGAAGACCTTGCACACCCCATCACTTCGCCGGGCGAGTGCGATCCCGCGCTCGCGGCCGCCCTCGCTTGTGTGCGGCAAGCGCCTTCGGCACGGAACCTCCAACCGTGGCGCCTGGTCTGCTCTGACGGTCGAATCGATCTCTTCGAGCGCCGCACGCTGCCACTGCGCCCTATCGGGGACGTGCAGCTCGTCGACATGGGGATTGCCATGCTCCACCTTGAGGCCGGTCTTGCTCAGCAGGGCAAGCGCGGCATGTGGTCGTTCGACGGGCCGGCAGCCGGCGTGGGTGGCTCCGATGCCTCCACCAGCTACGTTGCCACCATCAGTTATTAAACACAGACCGCATCAAGTGTTGCTTGCTTCTCGCATCACGGGGTAGATAATTCATCGAAACAAAGGTTAGCTTCGAGGCACGGCTCGGGGCTCGAGTGAGGGAGGCGATACCGATGGGCAGCGAAGACGAGACACATTCCAAGCTTGTCTGCGGCCGCCAACCCAAGGCACACCCCTTTGTAGGTCCCGGGGGGCCAGCAACGCGAAGCGTAAGTCGCATCAAGGGCGCTAGCAACCTGGCGGTTCGCAGACAGCAGTTCTACAGGTTGCGATAGCAGAGGAGCGATACCACCCTAATAGCTCAAGGTAAGTCCATATGATACGAGGAGGGCCGGCAGTCCCAGAGACGCCGGTCCTCTGTTTTTTGCTCCTGTCGGCCACACCTCCTGCTAGTGGCGCACCTCGAAGGGCGTCTCCTCCCCGCGCTCGAAGGCGAGAAGCGCGCTCGCGGAGTTGCGGATCATTGCCTCCACGTCCTCGGCGGTGTAGAACGCCATGTGCGGCGAGACGATCACGTTGGGGAAGGCCATGAGGACCGAGCGGTCCCGGTTGGGAAGCACGTCCCGGCTGCGGTCAAGGTAGTAGAGGTCCTCCTCGTGCTCGATGGTGTCCAGCGCCGCCGCGCCCACCTGACTGGACTCTACGGCCTCGACCAGCGCCTGCGTGTCGATGAGCGTGCCGCGCGCCGCGTTCACGATGGTCACCCCGCGCTTCATCTTGGAGAAGGCGGCTGCATCAATCATGTGGCGGTTCTCGGGCAGGCCCGGCGCGTGGAGCGTGATTGCGTCCGACTCGGCGTAGATGGTGTCAAGGTCGACGTAGGTTGCGAGCTTCGCGACCTCGGGGTTGGGGTAGGGGTCATAGGCAAGGAGCCTGCAGCCAAAGCCCGCGAGGTGCCGCACGACCGTGGCACCAATGCGCCCCGTGCCAATGACGCCCACCGTGGAGGTTGAGATGTCCTTTCCCAGCTTGCCGTGAAGGCCAAAATCCTGCGCGAGGGACTGGCGTGAGAGGAGCTTCACCTTTCGCTGAGCCATGAGCAGCAGCATGATGACGTAGTTGGCCACGCCCTCGGGCGGGTAGGGGGCGTTCGCCACGCGCATGCCCAGCTCGTAGGCATGGGCGACGTCGATGTGCTCGTAGCCGATGGTCCTGGTGGCAAGGTTCTTGATGCCCTCCTCGTGGAAGGCGTCGAGAAGGTCTGCCGTCATGGGATTGGTGATGATGCAGAGCTCGTCATAGCCGCTGGCCAGGCCCACGTTCTCGAGGCTGGGGTACTCCGACGTCCATCCGTACTCGAATCCCATCTCGTGAGCGCATGCGTCGAGGTAGCCCAGCTCGTCGTACTCGCGCAGGGCATAGGCAAAGAGCTTCATGTTGGTTCTCCTTAGGTCATGCTGAGTGCGGCTCCATGGTAGTTGCCGTGGTTGCGCGGGTGACGCTTGGCGAGCAATGCGAAACATGCCGGTCAAACAGGTGCATGTCGGCGATGGGAAAGGGAAGTGCCGGTTGGCAGCAGTTTTGGTGAGAACTCTTATGTGATTGCAGCCTGGTGGCAATTCTCTGACCTGCGGTTTACCAGCATTCAAACTGCTTTGTACTTTGGGTACCCCAGAAAAACTGTAGCCCAACCGTAAATCTGTGCCATCACGCGCCCTGTCAGCACTCTGCCGGTACCTAATTTGTCCGGCTCGCACTGCGCACGCAGGCACTGGCCGGCGCTGTCGAGAAGGATCTGGACAGAATTTGGTTTGAGAGCACCCTAGAACGTCCAATTCCATCTCGACGGCGCTTGCCTGAGCGTAGTTGGGGACTCCGGTGAAGCGGGTGGCTCGCCCATCAACCCGCGCGCGGAGAAAATCTCAGCGTGCATGCAGTAGATTCTTGCCACTGCGACGTTTACCGCCCCCAGCGCTGGGTATTTAGATAGATGTTGGCTTTTCGAGAAGGGAAAGAAGCGCATATGAAGCAATTCAAGACAGAGTCCAAGAAGCTCCTGGACCTCATGATCAACTCGATCTACACCAACAAGGAGATCTTCCTGCGCGAACTCGTCTCCAACGCCTCGGACGCCATCGACAAGCTCAGCTTCGAGAGCCTCACCAACTCGGGCGTCCACGTTGACCAGGACTCGCTCGCCATACGCCTCTCCTTTGACAAGGACGCCCGCACCATCACGGTGAGCGACAACGGCATCGGCATGACCAAGGACGAGCTGGACAAGAATCTGGGTACCATCGCCCACTCGGGCTCGGAGGCCTTCAAGGAGGCAAACGCCGAGCACCAGGGCCAGGACATGGACATCATCGGCCAGTTTGGCGTGGGGTTCTACTCCGCCTTCATGGTCTCCGACAAGGTCCGCGTGGTGAGCCGTGCCTATGGCGCGGACGAGGCCTTTGCCTGGGAGTCGGACGGCAGGAGCGGCTACACCATCGAGCCCGCCGCCGAGGGCGAGCGCCCTGGCGACGCCGACCACGGCACTGACGTGACGCTCTTCTTGCGCCCCTCGACCGACGCGGACAACACCGACCGCTTCCTCTCCGAGTGGGGCCTGCGCGACCTTGTGACGCGCTACTCCAACTACGTGCGCCATCCCATCCAGATGATGGTCACCAAGAGCCGCGAGAAGCCCAGGTCCGAGGATGCCGGCGACGACTACAAGCCCGAGTACGAGGACTACCAGGAGCTGGAGACCCTCAACTCCATGACGCCCATCTGGAAGAAGCGCTCGGGCGAGGTCAAGCAGGAGGACTACGACGAGTTCTACAAGTCGACCTTCCACGACTGGGAGAAGCCCCAGCGCACGATCAACTTCCACGCCGAGGGGGCGCTCTCATACGACGCGCTGCTTTTTATCCCATCGGAGCGGCCCTTCGACCTTTACAGCAAGGATTACGAGAAGGGCCTGGCGCTCTACTCGTCCAACGTCCTCATCCAGGAGAAGTGCGCCGACCTCCTGCCCGACTACTACAACTTCGCGCGCGGCATCGTCGACTCCCCCGACGTGACGCTCAACATCTCCCGTGAGACGTTGCAGCAGAACTCGCAGCTCAGGGCCATCGCGCGCCGCATCGAGAAGAAGATCCACTCCGAGCTCGAGGACATGCGCGACAACGACCGCGAGGGATACGAGAGGTTCTTTGGCAACTTTGGCCGCGGCCTCAAGTTTGGCATCTACAACTCCTACGGCTCGAAGGCCGCAGACCTCGCAGACCTGCTGCTGTTCTGGTCTGCCAAGCAGGGCGAGCAGGTCACGCTCAGGGAGTACGTGGACGCCATGCCCGCCGAGCAGGACAAGATCTACTATGCCGCCGGCGACTCGCGCGACCGCCTGGGCAAGACGCCCGTGGTGGCCTCGGCCGTGGACCACGGCTTCGACGTGCTCCTCTGCACGCAGGACGTCGACGAGTTCATGTTCCAGTCCATGCGGACCTACCACGTGGACGCCGTGGCCGGCGACTCCGAGCACAAGGGCACCGATGCCCGCGACCTCGAGTTCGCCAACGTCTCCTCCGCCGATCTCGACCTCGCGACCGAGGACGAGAAGAAGGCGGCCGACGAGGCGACCACCGAGCACAAGGACCTCATCGACGAGCTCAAGGGCGACCTGGGCGACAAGGTCACCGACGTGCGCGTGGCGGCCGGCCTGGGCGACGCCCCTGCGACGATTGCCTCCGAGGGCCCGGTCTCGCTCGAGATGGAGCGCGTGATCAGCCAGGGCCCCGAGGCCGCCTCGGCTCCCAAGGCCCAGCGCGTGTTGCAGCTCAATGCCGCGCACCCCGTCTTTGGGAAGCTCGTCGCGGCACAGGAGGCGGGCGAGAGGGACCGCCTCAAGCTCATGGGGTCCATCCTCTACGATCAGGCGCTCCTGGTAGAGGGACTTCCCATCGACGACCCGGTGGAGTTCGCGAAGAACGTGGCCGAGCTCATGTAGGGGCCGCTGTGGGCGCGGTGTTGCAGCCGCGCCCACTCGGCGGCCTCGCCCGGCGCCGCCGCGCCCTCGGGTGCGCCCTGCTCGGCGCCGTCTGCTCCACCGGCGGCGCCCGTTCCGCCGACACCCCCTGCGTCCCCGGCAACGGCCCTCGCGACCTCTTTGGAGGGAACGAGGGCGTTCTTGTCCGCAAATCCCATGATGAGCCGGTTGAGCTCGGCGATGTAGTCCAGCGCCAGGCTCGAGAGCTTGCGCTCGCGATGCACCACGTAGCCCACGTTCATGACCTCGTCCACGTCCAGCGGGACGGCCACGATGCCATCGAGCATCTCGTCCGAGCGCACGCCCGTCGAGACGAGGAAGCCGTCGTAGCGGCGGAGGAGGCTCGTCATGGTCGCGCGGTCGCTCACGGTGATGCGCTGGCGGTGGGGGAGCGACGAGAGGGGCTCCTCGGAATAGTAGAGCGAGCCCTCTGGACCCTGCTCGAAGGTGTAGCGCGGGTAGCCCCCGAGGTCCTGCACGCGAACGCGGTCAAGCTTCGCAAGGGGGTGCCCCTCGCGGACAAAGACGTGCGGGCGCGCCCGGAAGAGCGAGACGAAGCGCAGGCTGGCCTCGTCCAGGCGGCGCCTGAGCACGCGCTCGTTGTAGGTGGAGAGGAAGAGCACGCCGATGTCGCTCCTGAAGGAGCGCACGTCGTCGATCACGTCGGCCGTGCGCGTCTCGCGCAGCGTGAACTCGCAGGACTCGTCATGGCGCTTGGTGACGAACTCCGTGAAGGCGTTCACCACGAAGGCGTAGTGCTGGGACGAGACGGACAGCTTACGGTGGGCGTCGCTCCGGTCGCTCTCGTAGTGGCGGATCATGAGGTCTGCCTGCTCGACCACCTGGCGCGCGTAGGCGAGGAGCTCCACGCCCTCCGAGGTGAGCGTTATGCCCTTGTTCGTGCGGTTGAAGACCTTGACGCCCATCTCCTCCTCGAGCTCGCGGATGGAGGTGGAGAGCGCCGACTGCGAGATGTAGTGGCTGTGCGCCACGGAGTTGATGGATCCGCTCTCCGCGACGGCTATGAGGTAGCGGAGCTGTCGCAGCCGCATGCTAGCCCTCCTCGCGCTGCCCGGGGAACATCTTGCGCTCCGAGAACTCGGCCTGCACGGTCGCGAGCATGAGGTCCACGTCCTCGAGGCCGAGGTGGCGCTCCTTCTCGTTCTTGCCCAGGGTCCCGCGCCGGCGTGCCCAGTTCTCGAGCGTGGCGGGATGGGACTCGCGGGGGAGCAGACGCACCTCCGGGTCGACGCGGCGGCAGATGTCGCGGGTGTCTATGGGCACGACCTTGCCGGCCTTGCGGGCCTCGGCGTAGCCGTCCACGTTGAGCATGAACCAGGAGTCCTCGAAGGCCGCGTTGTGGGCCATGTAGGGAAAGGCGGTGAGGGCCGCGAGGATGGCCTTCTGCATCTTGGGGTTCTCGCGCAGGGGCGCCACGCCCTCGAGGTCCCCCCACGTTATGTGGTGGATCTCCGAGAGCGGCACGCCCTTCTCGGCGTACATCTCCGGCATGCCGCAGTAGGCGGAATAGGGGTTGGTCGGCTTGGCCGTGGGCGTGAGGTTCATGAACTCGAGGCCCACGTTGATCACGTAGCCGCGGTCTGGCTCGCGGTCCGAGGTCTCGAGGTCGATGCCCACCACGGCGCCCCATACTGGCGCGTCGATGTAGGCGATGCCCAGGTCGGACGCCGTGGGGCCCGAGACGCGCGCGACCTCCTCGTCGCTTCTGTGCTGAAGCGCGGCCACACCGTGGATGAGGTCGGCGTCCGAGAGGCGCCGCGCGAGGTTGAGGCCGGATGTGTTGCGCAGGCGCTCGATGCCGTAGCGGTCGCAGATGTCGCGGTTTCTGTCGGCAAGGCCCCTCACCAGGTCGAACGAGAAGGGCTCGCGGCCCTGGGGCGCCGACTTCCAGGCGTCGGTCAAGACCTTGATGGCCTCCTCGTTCTTCGAGCGCTCCTGGACGAGGGAGTCGTCGTCCGTGAGAAAGCCTGGGAAGACGAAGGCGTTTGCCTGTTCGATTGCCTGGGAGAGGTCCATGCTTGCCGCTTTCGCTCATGGCGGGGGCTGCCCGCGTCGCCTTTGTCGTGTGAGGTGTCCGGTCGAACCGGGCAGAGCCATACAGATTAGCAGAGGGGCGTGTCGGCGGTGCGCCGGGATGGCGGGGATGTGGCGCGCGGCGGTCGCCCGCCGCCCCCGGCGGCGCGGATTCTCCGGTGGCGGGCGGCTTTCGGTGCCGCGGTTTCTCGACATTTAAGCTGCCCTAACCGTCTAAAATCCGCGTCTGGATATTGGCTCCGCTGTATTTAGACGGTTAGCTGCCCCTAAACGTCCGAAAAAATCCTAAACGGCGAAAATCCGCGAGATTATCGGCGCAGAAGCCCGGAACCCCGCGCCGGCGGCCGCCGCCGCCCCCCCGGCGGCCGCGGCACCGGCGCCTACGTCGCGATGACCTCGGGCCAGGCGTCGCCGAACTTCTTGCGCAGGTCGAGAATGGCCTCGCAGAACGTGTACCCGTGCGGTGCCGAGGTTCGCACCAGGCGGCCGTCGCGGTAGGCGATGAGACGGTTCCTGGGCACCGGCCTCCAGAGGCCGTCCTCGGCCTCGCCACCGAGCGGCTTTGTCGAGAAGACAATGGCGTCGTCCGACACCTGGCGGAAGTTGAGCGTGTCCTCCGACGTGTTGGTGTGTACGTATGTGTAGGTGCCGTCATCCATGATGAGGTTCAGGCGGTTGAGGTTCGAGATCTGCGAGAGGGCGCTGGCCAGCGCGTCAAAGGTGCCATCGAAGCCAAGGGCGCCGCCCGTGCGCATGGCCGCCTCGTCCAGGACGTCGAGGAGGAAGAGCATCGCGCGCTCGCTGTCCGTCTCGCCTTGCTCAAGGCGGTCGTAGCCTGCGAGCAGCTCTTCGTTGAAGAGGATGCCGTTGTGGACGAGGGTCCACTCGCGTCCGGAGATGTCCGAGCCCAGGAAGGGGTGGTTGTTCTCCACGCTCTGCGTGCCGCAGGTGGAGAAGCGGATGTGCGCCTCCAGGCGGCATGCCTCGACGGGCTGCGCCAGGATCTTGGGCAGAAGCGCGGACTCGTAGGCGGGGATGGCCTCACGCCAGAGCACCACGTCCGCCTCCGGGTCACCGGGGCTGCCATGGTCGTCTCGCCACGAGAGGCCCCAGCCATGCGGGTTGTCATGGCTGTGGGTGTAGAACTCCCTCAGGTAGGCGTTGGCCAAGACCGGCCTTCCCGAGTTGATCGCGAAGAGCTCGCACATGCCGGGCGTCCGATCTCGAGTGGGGGCGGGTATGAGACGATGATAGCGCGTCCCGTGCGACGGCGCGGCTGGCTGGCCACCGACAGCCGATCACGGACAGCCGCCGGCCTCCAATGCTGCCGGCCAATGCGCCTAGATCTCGTCGGCGAAGGTGACAAAGTCGAGGTTGCCTATGGACTCTATGAAGAGGCTCTTGCGGCCCATGGATGAAAGCTCCACAGAGAAGGTCGCCGCCGTGCCCTTTCTACCGTTCTGGCCCCGTAGGACCTCGAAGTTCTCATATGCGCAGTCCCACGAGTGCAGCTTGCGGAGAAGCTCGCGCACGCCCGAGGGCTCGTCGAACTCCACGTAGACGTCGAAGGTCTTTGAAGCCTGGCGGATCACGCGGTCAAGGCGGTTGAGCCCCTCGAAGGTGAGCAACACGAAGAACAGGCCGATGAGCGCTCCCTCCGCAAAGCCGATGCCCGCCGCCAGCCCAATGCACGCGCAGGCCCAGAGGCCGGCGGCCGTGGTGAGTCCGCGGACCTCGTTTTTGCCAGTCACGAGGATGGTGCCCACGCCGAGAAACCCTACGCCCGAGATGACCTGGGCACCGATGCGGTTGATGTCTCCATTCGCGTCCGGGAACTGGTGGAGCACGTACTCGCTCACGATCATGGCCATGGCCGCGCCGATGCACACAAGGACGTGGGTCTTGACGCCCGCACCCTTGTTGTGGAACTCGCGGTCGATGCCGATGGCCGCGCCCACGAGGGTTGCGAGGAGCAGCCTCAGGAAGACGGCATGGACTCCCCATGCCGCCGTCTCGGAAACGAAGCTTTGCCAGGCGGCACCGATCATGCGTCCCTCTCGCTACTCGTCGCCGAAGCTGATGCCCAGGAGCTTGGCCTCGCGGACGAGGTCGCAGTTGGGGTCGACGTACTTGAGCTTGCCGGCCACATCCTCGAGGGGGACGCGGCACATCTTGCCGTTCACCTGGGCGATCATGTAGCCGAACTTGCCCTCGAGGCAGCCGCGCGCCGCCTCCACGCCGCACTGCGTGGCAAAGATGCGGTCCTGAGCGTCCGGCTGCCCGCCGCGCTGGGTGTGGCCCGGCACGGCTACGCGGACCTCGCGGTCGGTCCTGCGGGCGATCTCTTCGGCGATGTCATAGGCCACGGAGGGCTTGACTCGCTCGGCCACGAGCCGCTTATAGTCCTTCTTCTTCATGGCCGCCTGCTCCCTGGAGATGGCGCCCTCCGCACATACGATGATCGCGAAGCGGCCGCCGTTCTCCTCGCGCCTGTCGATGGCCTTGACCACGTTGTCCATGTCGTAGGGGATCTCGGGGATGAGGATGACGTCGGCGCCGCCGGCCACGCCCGCGTAGAGGGGGATCCAGCCCACCTTGTGACCCATGATCTCGATGACGAAGACGCGCCCGTGCGAGCTCGCCGTGGTGTGGATGTCGTCAATGCAGCGGGTGGCCACGTCGGTTGCCGAGGTGAAGCCAAAGGTGAGATCGGTGCCCCAGGTGTCGTTGTCGATGGTCTTGGGCAGCGCGATGACGTGCAGGCCCTCCTGCACGAGGCGGTTGGCCGTCTTGGTCGATCCGTTGCCGCCCAGCATGAAGAGGCAGTCGAGCTTGAGGCTCTTGTAGGTGCGCTTCATGGCGGGGACCTTCACCGTGCCGTCTGCCTCGGGGACGTCGAGCAACTTGAACGGCGTGCGGCTGGTGCCCAGCACGGTCCCTCCCTGCGTGAGCAGGCCCGAGAAGTCGCCCGGGGTCATCTGGATGCAGCGGTTGTGGATAAGGCCCTGGTAGCCATCGAGAAATCCGTAGATCTCGACGTCCTGCCTGCTGTTGTGCATGATGGTCTTGACGATGGCGCGCATGGTGGCGTTGAGCGCCTGGCAGTCGCCGCCGCTGGTGAGAAGGCCTATCCTCAGCATGATTCTTCCTCTCCCGTGGTCCGTCGCCCCTGACGGACGCCTGATGAGAGTGTGGCACAAGTTGGGGTCTCCCGTCGCGTCGGCCGCCAAAGGGGGCCGGCCCGGCGTGGGCGCAGGGTGGGGCTCACGCACCCGCATCGGTGTCGTCTTCCGGGCAGCGGTCTGCTACCCCAGGGCCTGCGCGCTCCCTCCGCGAGCTCTTTTGCTGGTTCATTCGCGGTCGGGTGTGACCGGCGAGGTTGCTGCCGGAGAAAGGTTGACAGGCAGCCTACGGGAACTTTCGCTTGCAATTCCCCCCCGTAAAGTAGTGCCCACAGACCGACAGGAGGAGGTAGTGCTTTGAAAAGGAAGCGAGCAAGGCGAGGTCTCGTGCCTTTGGTGGCGCTCACGCTTGCGCTGATCATGGCGTTGGGCACCGTGCCGCACGTGGCACTCGCCGACGAAGCGGATGGCGCACCCGTACGTGCGGGCGTGACGGCAAGCGATGATGGGGCGGGGGGTGAAGGCAAAGTGTCACCGGTGCCTCCAGTGGGCGTGGCAAGCCCCGGCGATGGGCCCTCCTCATCCGCACAAGGGACGGTTGTGGAAAATCCCCTAAGCCTCGAGCGGCAGACAGGGGCTTCGTTGCGAGAGGAGCTCACGGCAGGGGGCGTCCATGTCGAAAGCGAGCCCTTAAGAAGGGCACCGGCTCCCACGCCGCAGGCGGTGGAAGTCACCGACTTCGCCTCTTTGAAAGCGGCGATAGAGGGCAAGCAGCCTTTCGTCACTTTGAAGGGGAATGACTTCGAGTTTACCGAGACGCTGGGCATCGACTATGCACTCACCATCACGGCGGGGGATGGCTTTGCGCCGAAGTTCTTCCGAGGGGATTCCTTCTATGGCACTCTCATCAAAGTATCCGAGCAGGGATCCCTCTATTTGGGAGAGGACGGCACAGACGTCAATCTCGTGTTCAGCGGCAAAGGCAAGAACGGAGCTCCGCAAGGCGCTTCCGCTCTGATCGAGACGGCGGGGAAGCTCGTCATCAATGGAGCGGATTTTGTGGATAACACGATTGGCTATGTCGAAGTTGACAGCAAAAAAGCCCCGATGATTGCAAATGGTGAGAGCGCGTCCATCGTCTTCCATTGCGGAAGCATAAAGAACAACCGGACGCATCAGCAATACACCCTCAACCCGAATACCTGGCCGTTCGCACCGGGAGCGATTTTGCTCCAGGACGGTGCCCAGATGACGATGAACGGTGGTTCCGTCTCGAACAACAAGGCTTTGAACTGGGACGCTAGCATGGCGGGTGACGTGGGCGCCATCAGCGGGGGTGACGTGACGGGCAACCCCGGCCAGACTGCGGGTGCCATCCTTGCCCAAGGGGCACGGGCTGCCGTGAGCATCACGGATGGCAACATTGCCGATAACGATGCTGCGGATTGGAAAGGAGCGGGCGGAATAAAGGTCTGCAACGGAGCCGGCCTGAACATGACGGGAGGAACCCTGTCGGGTAACAAGGGCGGCATCGGAGGGGTGCTCATCGGCGATGTCCTCTACGACCAGCTGAATGGGAAGAGGAAGAACATGGCCGCCGATGAGCTAAGGCAAATCGCGGGCCAGCGCTCTAACTTCATCATGCAGGGTGGAAGCATTGAGAATAACGCCGGGAGCTATTTTGCCGGTGGTGCCATGGTGAGCGGAAACGCCACCTTCACGATGAACGCTGGCTCCATTAGCGGCAATGCGAACAAAGATGGTGGGGGCGGCGTCCTTGCCTATGACTGGATTATCTGGGAATACGCCGGGAGCGAAGCGGGGGGTTCGGACAGACCTTCAATCTCCTCCTCGGAATGGTCTGAGATCTTCCCCGCTGCATTCACCATGAACGGCGGCACGATCAGCAACAACAAGGCGCTTGGTGAGAAGTTTAAGGAGCTTGGCGGTTTCGGCGACGGTGATGGCGGTGGCCTCTTGGTCAAGTCGAACGAGGTGCGGCTCAATGCCGGAACATTTACCGGAAACAGCGCCGGGAAACATGGCGGCGCGATTCATGTGAAGACCGTCCCCTACCGCCTTAACGTGACGGACGTTCTCATATATGACAACGGCTCGGACAACGAGGGGGGCGGCATCTGGATCTGCCCGATTGGCGACTTTGAAGCGAAGATTCAAGATGGCGCTGTCATCTATGGCAATACGGCGGCGAACGCGGGCGATGACTTCTATTCCAAAGAGAAGCATCAGGACTTCTTCAACGTGGAAAGCAAGAACCACTTCTCCGTTATCCTGCCAGAACGGTTTCCGGATGGAACAAAGATCTCCTGGTATTCCGACGATCATGGCACTCGCTATAAGGCAGGAGACGCCGCAGTCGCGCCGACCGTCCTTGAAAACGGCGAGAAGGGATATAAGGCCCTGGTCAACGCGGGAGATGCCTCCGCAAGCAATTTGAAGATCTTCAACAATCATGCCGGTGACGGCGGCGGGGGCATCGGCTCGAACGGCTATCTGGAGATTGGTGCGCCGACGGAACAGAATCCTCCCTCCTACAAGGATCTGAAAGTGGTGAAGGAGTGGGACGGCACCTTGACCCCGAGCGAGGTTCAGATCCGCCTCTCGATAAACGGTCGGGAGATCGAAACCGTCACGCTGAATGAGGCCAATGACTTCACCGTCACCTTCCGTAAACTGCCTGCGGAAATCAATGGCACTCCCATTGAGGATCTGATTTCGCTCGAGGAAGTGAGCGAGCGGCCGGACTGGGTGGGTTTTGTTGTTGGCGAGAACATCGAACACGGCAAGGTCACGGTTGAGACATGGAATGAAAACGGAGGCTCTTATTCCGAGCGCCATCAAGTTCTTACCGTCAAGACGCGCAACGTCATCAATGATGACAAGCTTGTCTTTGTGGAAGGCACCAAGACCTGGCAAGACGATGGGAACAAGTACGGTAAACGCCCCGATTCCATCAAGATCACGTTGAGGGCGAATGGCGTCGACAAGCAGACCATCGAGGTCACACAAAAGGACGGCTGGAAGTGGCGCTTCGATAACCTGCCGAAGTACGAGGATGGCAAAGAGATCCTATACTCGGTGGCCGAAGAAGCCGTGGCCGGGTATGTCACCGAGATCAATGGCTACAACATTACGAACACCTGGGACGGCGATGCGCCGGACGATCCGGTGAAGCCGACCCCCAAGGCCCCCAGGACTCCTGCGACTCCCGCGACTGGTGACGACGGCGTATCCCTTGCCTTCGGCGTCGCCCTGCTGGGATCGGCAGCGTTGCTCATCGGCCTTCTCGGGAGGCCCAGAGAGGACAGCTAGCGTGAGGTGAGGCGCTGCTTCGATGAAAGGGCCCGGACCCGCAGGGGTTCGGGCCCTTTCGTGTCACTTGTGTCGTGGGTGCCATGTGGGGGGCGCGAGGCGGCCCAGGCGGCCATCTCACTGGTGCGTGCGTTATAACCCGAGCGCTGCCCTCACCTGGGGAAACGGCTGTACGGCAGGCTGCGCTATGACATGCTCGCCCAGGTCGCGCTCCATCCACACCGTGTCGTACCAGCGGCCGAACTTATAGCCGCAGTTGGGAAAGCGGCCTATCTCGTGATAGCCGCGCCGTTCGTGGAAGGCGACGCTCCCGTTGTCGAGACGGGCGTCCGGCATGCTGGTGATGGTGACGCAGGCGTACAGGTTAAGGATGCCCTGGGCTGCCAGCGAGCGCTCGAGCTCTTGATAGAGGGCGGTGCCCACGCCCTGGCCACGGGCGCCGCGGGAAACGTAGATGGAGGTCTCCACGCACCAGGCATATGCGGCTCGTCCGTAATAGGGGCTTGCGTAGGCGTAGCCCAGCGCGGCGCCTGCGGCATCTCGCGCAATCAGCCAAGGGTGCGTGGCGCTGACTCGCTCGATGCGCGCGGACATCTCTTGAGCGGAGGGAGCCTCGTACTCGAAGGTGATCGCGGTGTCTTTAACGTAGGGAGCGTAGATAGCGGCTATGTCTGCGGCGTCATTGCCGGTGGCAACCGCAATGCGAAGCTCGTCCATGGGTTCCTCCTCGGTACTTCGGGAGTCAACTATAGCGGCGGGATATGGCAGCGAGGTTATGATGCTGCGGGCGGGTGCCGTGACATCGTCCCCATCGAACGTGTCACACGCGGCTGTGTCCCAGTGCGCAAAAAGGCGATATCGAAGGGGATTGGGCGCTCTGCTGCACGAAAACGCTCTATCGAACGCCACCTTCTGCTATTCGTTATCAATTATTGTACTATATTTGCGTGAACATGCATACTTGGCCAAGAATATGCAACTTCATGTAAATGTAGTTTCACCATTGATCTCTGTAGGCTGTAGGCGGCGTTCGATGGGGCACTTTCGTGCAGCAGCTTCGATTTTTCTGTTCGATAAGGCATTTTTATGCGGCCGGAAGATTGCTAAGACTTCAATTCCACCTGCGCCGTCAGCTCCATTAAGGACGCTCCCCTGTGGTAAGGTTCGCTCGCGGATGTCTGCTCTACCAGGGGTGGCGTCTGGGTGACAATGGATGCGAGCGCCGCGCGTCCGGCAGGCGCGCGGTTGGTCCGGAAGGCGGTATGGCATGGCAGGCGAGCACGACGGCACGGCGGCCACCGGTAACGCGGAGGCAGCGGATATCACGCGCTGCCCGCACGAGAAGCTTGAGGAGATGCAGCTCGAGGGCGTGCGGCGCACGCTAGTCGCCTGCTACGAGCGCATCCCGTTCTACAAGCGCTCCTTTGAAGAGGCGGGCTTTGACCCCCATCGCCTGACCTCCCTCGATGACCTTGCCGGCGCGCCCTTCGTGACCAAGCAGGACCTCCGTGACGCCGCGCCCTATGGCATGCTCGCCGTGCCCCTCTCTGCCGTGCGTGAGATTCACATGTCGTCCGGCACCACGGGCGTGGCCACGCTTGGTGCCTACACCCAGCACGACCTCGACTTCTGGGCCGACTGCTTCGCCCGCGGCATTCGTTACGCGGGCGGCGAGCCCGCCGACGTGGTGCAGGTTGCCTACGGCTACGGCCTCTTCACGGGCGGCCTCGGCGCCCACTACGGCGCCCTTGCCTCCGGTGCCACGGTGATTCCCACCTCCGCCGGAAACACCGAGCGCCAGATCCGTATCCTGCGCGAGATGGGCACCACGATCCTTTGCTGCACGCCCAGCTATGCCATGCACATTGCCGACACGGCGCTCGAGATGGGCCTCGACCCCTCTCGTGACTTCCACCTCAAGGCGGGCATCCACGGCGCCGAGCCCTTCTCTGACAACTTCCGCGCCGAGCTGGAGCGCAAGCTCGACTACAAGGTGCTCGACGTCTACGGCCTCACCGAGACCATGGGCCCGGGCGTGGCTTGCGAGTGCCTGGAGCAGGACGGCCTCCACCTTGCCGAGGACCACTTCTTCGCCGAGATCGTCGATCCGGCCACCGGCAAGCGCCTGCCCGACGGGGAGTGGGGCGAGCTCGTGCTTACCACGCTCGACCGCGAGGCGTCGCCGGTCGTGCGCTACCGTACGGGCGACATCACGCGGATCATGCCCGGCAAGTGCCCCTGTGGCTGCACCCACAAGCGCATCGACCGCCTGCACGGCCGCACCGACGACATGCTCATCATCCGCGGCGTGAACGTCTTCCCGTCGCAGGTCGAGGAGGTCATGAAGACCTTCGGCCAGGTCTCCAGCTGGTACCAGCTGGAGGTCGGTACCGATGAGCGCTCCCTGGACGTGGTCACGCTCAAGGCCGAGGCCAACCCCGACTTCGACTTCGACCAGACCGGTGCCATCGAGGCCTTGCAGCGCCGGATCTCCGCGCGCCTCAAGACCTGCCTCTCCGTTGGCATCAAGGTTCGCATCGTCGAGCCCAAATCCATCTCGCGCAGCACCGGCAAGGCCAAGCGCGTCATCGACACGAGGAAGGGGATTGAGTGATGATCAGGCAGATTTCGGTTTTTCTCGAGAACGACAAGGGCCGTCTGGCGGCGCTCTGCCGCTGCCTCGCGGATTCGGGCGTCAACATGAGCGCCCTCTCGATTGCCGACACGCCGGAGTACGGCCTGGTGCGCATCGTGTGCAACGAGGCCGACAAGGCGAAGGAGGCGCTCGACGCGGCCGGCTACCGCGCGCGGGTGACCAAGGTCACGGCCGTGGCCGTTCCCAACCGCCCGGGCGGTCTGGCCGAGCTCCTCGAGACGCTCGACGGCGCGGGCGTCTCGGTGGAGTACGGGTACTGCTTCTCCCACCAGGACGGCAACGCGATCTTTGCCCTCAAGGTGGCGGACCCGGCGCAGGCAGCCGAGGCGGCGAGCGCCATCGAGCGCGCCGGCTTCAAGATCCTTGGGGAGGGCGAGCTGGACTAGCCGCGGGTCCCGTGCCTCTGGTCCCGGGCCGTGGGCCTCCCATTTCTTGGACACGAGAAATGGGAGGCGGTTCACCCCGTCCGATGTACCCCGTCCGATGCTGTGAGGCGTGCTTCTTGGACGTTTAGGCCCCTCTAACCGTCGTAATCGCGCGTCTAGATGGTGGCTCCGCGCTTCTCGGACGTTTAGAGGCCTTTAACCGTCCGAGAAATCCTTAACCGTCCGAGAAATCCTTAACCGTCCGAAAGAACCTTAAACGTCTGGAAAGTCCTTAACTGTCCGAGAAAAACTTAACCATCCGAGAAACGGGGTTCGCCTTGCCGGGGGTGCGCCCCCGCGGGAGGAGAGGAACTCCGCCGCAAGGGCCGCGAGGGCGCGGCTCCTACAGGCGGTCGAAGAGCGACGCGCTTTGACCGCAGTCGTCGTCGATCGTGGCGGGCAGCGCCGGGACCATGGCCTCGATGAGCTTGCGCAGCAGGTGGAGGTTCTCGTTGAAGACGCGCAGCACGTCGTCGTTGGTGACGGCGGCATACCTGCCCAAGCCCGAGTCGTAGTCGGTGACCAGGCTCACGTTCACGTAATGCATGCCCAGCTCGCGGGCGAGCCACGCCTCGGGGTACTGCGTCATGTTCACCACCGACCAGCCCATCCTCTGGAACCACTCGCTCTCCGCGGTGGTCGAGAAGCGCGGGCCCTGGATGGTGACCACGGCACCGCCGTCGTGTACGGGGATGCCAAGCTCGCGGCACTTCTCGACGGCAACCTTGCGCATGGTCTCGCAGTAGGGATGCGCTGCGGAGAGGTGCTGCACACCCAGGCCCAGGCCGTGCGTGAAGAACGTGTCGGCACGCCCCTTGGTCCTGTCGACAAACTGGTCGCAGATCACAAAGTCTCCGGGGTGGATGTCGAGCGAGAGGGACCCAACCGAGCAGGGCCCAATGACCTGCCGTACGCCCAGCTCGCGCATGCCCCAGAGGTTGGCGCGGTAGTTGACCTCACCGGGGGCGAAGGTGTGCCCGTGACCGTGACGGGGAAGAAACGCTACCTCGCGACCGCCGATGGTCCCCACGGTGTAGACGTCCGAGGGCTGGCCCCAGCGCGTGTCGAGGGAGACCTCCTCGCAGTCACCCTCAAAGAGGCTGTAGAAGCCGGACCCGCCAAAGATGCCAATCTCTGCCTGCGGAAGCTCTGCCATGCGTGACTCCTTTCGAATGCGGTGCCTATGTCCTCGTACATTGTAGGGTGGCGGTCCCGCCCCGTCACGCCCGTCGCGCCAAGGGCAAACGGCAACGCATCAAACGCAATCAATACAATTCCTGTATGGCACGGCGTATCAAAATGTATTTTACCTATCCATATGCCAAGCCTACCATCAAGGCCGAGGGGCGGCGCGCCCAACGGCGCGGCGCAAGGGGGGGCGCAATGGGATGTCGCCATCCGCCCGCACGTCGTTTTAGGAGGTACACAATGGTTCTCGGAATGGGAGTCCCCGAACTCCTCATCGTCCTCTTGGTCGCCCTGGTCATCTTTGGGCCCAAGAACCTTCCCAAGCTCGGCTCCGCCATCGGCAAGACCGTCAAGAACGTGCGCGAGGGCATGGAGGAGGGCGATGCCGGCGGGGCTCGCTCAAAGGCCGAGGGGCCAGACGCCGAGGGCGTCGAGGAGATCGTCGCCGACGAGGGCACCGATGCCGACGTTGCCGCAGGCGCCAGGTAGCGCCGCCACACCCGGTTCCCCGGGCCGGACGGCCCCTTCCTCCGCCCGGCCGGCCCTACCCCAGATCGCCGAGGAGGGCCAGGCACCTCTGTGCGAGCGGTGACATGTAACGGTCTGCCTTCCAGACCACCGCCTGCCGGCCGGACAGGCCCTTCTCGGCGACCACCTTTATGAAGCACTCGCCCGTGTCGGTGACGGGAAGCAGCGTCTCGGGAACAAGGGCGACACCCATCCCGCCGCGCGCCCAGGTGCATGCCGTGCGCGCGTCATCGACCATGCAGCTCACCACCAGTTCGGCCTTGGCCTCGGCAAACGCGCCACGCACCTGGGCCTCGAGGCGCCGCGCGAGCACCATCGGCACGCCCGAGAGCTGCGCGCAGCCGACCTCCATCTCGGATCCCACCTCGAGGGCAGGCGGCATGATGGCAAGCATGCGCTCCGTCTTGGCATAGCGGCAGCGCAGGCCATTGCTCGCAAAGGGCGTACGCACCACGCCAATGTCCACCACGCCTCCCTCGAGCATCTCGACCACCTGCGGCGTGTCCCCCTCGCGCAGCTCCACCGAGACGCCCGGCGCGGACGCAAGCTCGGCAAGCCTCGCCCCCGGCACCGAACCCATGCACGAGGCGTCGACCCCAAGCGTGAGCACGCCCGTCATGCCCTTTCCCACGCCCTCGACGTCGCGCCTCGTGGCCTGCGCGAGGGCCAGGATGCGCGTCGCCCGCTCGTAGAGGAGCTTGCCGGCATCCGTGAGCGTGGACGAGCGCGGCCCCCTGCGCACGAGGGTGGTCCCCAGCTCGCGCTCGAGCTGCGCCAGCTCGTGCGAGAGCGGCGGCTGCGAGATGTGCAGACGCCGCGCCGCCGCCGTGATCTGGTGCTCCTCGGCAATGGCGACAAAGTACTCCAGCTGCTTGAGATTCACGCATGCCTCCCGCGACGCCTGCATGCGGGCCGACCGTCCGGCGTGGCGGCCTCGCACGGGTAACCCATACGAGAATTGTATGGCGTTACCCTAGAACATGCACGCATGAGATGGCCACCCGGGGCCATGCCGCGCGCTCGCGGGGTAGAATGTGGACGCGAGGGCCGTCGGGCGCAGCCGGCGGCGCACACGAAGGGTGAGGTCCACATGGCTCGCAACAGCGACGACTACCCCAGCTACGAGGTCCCCGGCGAGGACTTCGACCCACAGCGCGAGGTCGAGGAGGCGATTGACGCGGGCGAGCGGGCCCTCGCGTGCCTCGACCGGGCGGCAGAGTCCCTGGGCAGCGCATCCGGGTGGGGCCTGCTCGACATCTTCGGCGGAGGTCTCCTCTCGGGACTGGCGAAGCACCATCGCATCGGCGAGGCGCAGGAGGCCCTGCAAGAGGCGCAGTCGTCCCTTGCGGCGTTCTCGCGCGAGCTCTCGGACGTCCGAGGGGTCGCTGGCCTCAAGGTGGACATTGGCCGCGGATGGACGTTCGCGGACTTCTTCCTCGACGGCGCCATCTCGGACATCGTGGTCCAGAGCAAGATCGAGGACGTGCGCAACCGTGTGGACCGCGCGCGCGACACCGTGCGAGACGCCCTCGCGCGCCTCGATGGGCTTCGCTAGGGCCACACCCATGCGTCACGGACATGGTGCTCACACTGGGCTTACACCTTGTTCAAACAAGCTGTAGACGTTGTGTGCAGTTAACGAGGGGGCAACATGGCGCCCCCACGCGGCGGGTACTGTAGTGATTGGGAACACAGCTAGGAAAGAGAGGAGGATTCCATGAAGATCAAGAACCTGAGCAGGCTCCAGAAGAAGGTCCTTGACGCCTGCAGGAACGGCTGGTTCATGAGCGGCGAGTACACCGCCATGTTTGACAACCACCGTCGCAGCTTCGAGGCCGACAGCCCCCTGTGGCTCTACCGCGACATCGAACGCTGGTATGCAAGCCATGCCGCCAACCACGGGGACTCCCACCTGCTCGTCAAGTGCACCAGGGTTGATTAGGGGCCATGCGCCCCGGCACCCCGGTGCCGTCCGTGACGAGAGACAACGCACTTCCGGCAAATGGGACCCCACGGGGTCTTTTTTTGTTAGCCTTCGGGAAGTCGCGCCCGCGCGCCGCCCCGCAGCAACCCTTGGGGCGGCCAGGAATCCCCAGGAGGCACCCATGCCCCTCTCGCTCAACTCTGCCCTCGACGACCTTGGGCTCTCCGGCATCAGGCGATTCTCGTCGCTCGCCGCGCAAACCCCCGGCTGCGTCTCGCTCGCGCTGGGCGAGCCGTGCGAGGAGACGCCCCCCAACGTGCGGGCTCGGGTGGGGGAGGACCTCGATCGCGGCCTCACGCACTATCCGCCCAACAACGGCTTCGCCTGGCTCCGCGAGGCCATCTGCGCCTGGGAGGCCGAGCGCGGCGTGCGCCTCTCGCCCGACAGCGTGATCGTGACCGACGGCGCAACGGAGGCGCTTTTCTGCGCCATCACGGCGCTGCTCAACCCCGGCGACGAGGTGATTGTCCCCACGCCGGCGTTTCTCCTCTACGGCTCCCTCGTGAGGCTGGCGCGCGGCATGCCCGTGGCGCTTGACACCACGGCAAGCGATTTCCAGATAGACCCGCAGGCGCTCGCGCGCTCCGTCACGCCCCGCACCAAGGCAATCGTCGTCACCTCGCCCAACAACCCCACGGGATGCGTCCTCGGCCGCCGCAGCATGGACGCCGTGGCCGAGGCCGCGCGCGCACGCGGCCTCTACGTGATCTGCGACGACGTCTACGGCGAGCTTTGCTACGAGCCCGGCCACCGGCGCTTCCCGGCCCTCTATCCCGAGCTTGCGGACAGGACCGTCGTCGCCAACAGCCTCTCGAAGCCCTGGGCCATGACCGGTTGGCGCCTCGGCTGGGTGGGGGCTGGCGAGAGGGTCGCGGCCGCCATGGCGAAGGTACACCAGTACGCCGTCTCGTCGGTCCCGGCGTTCCTACAGCATGCCGCCGTCGAGGCGCTCGCAACCAACACGGCACCCATGCGCGCCTCCTATCAGGCCAGGCGTGACCTCACGACGGAGGCGCTTGCCCGCATGGGGCTTCCCACCGTCACGCCCCGGGGTGCGTTCTATGCGTTTCCCAGCATCGAGGGGCTTGGCGTTGCGAGCGGGGAGTTCTGCGAGCGCGCCATTCGCGAGGCCGGCGTGGCGCTGGTGCCGGGCGCCTGCTTTGGCGGCGAGGGCCACGTGCGCCTGAGTTATGCCGCGGACGAGGGGACCTTGGCCACCGGCCTTGAGCGGCTGGCCGGGTTCGTGGGCGCGCTCCGGGGGTAGCGGCCGCGCCGCGCGGACCTGGAGCGCACGGCCTACCCCTCGTCCCCCACCACGTGCGCCATCATGAGCAGCAGCGCCACGGCGACGCCCTGCTCGAGCGAGGCCTTGCGGATCCACTCGTCGCGCGTGTGGGAAAGGCCGCCCGCGATGGTGCCCACGCATACCGCAGGCACGCCGAGCGAGAGCGGCACGTTTGCGTCGGTCGAGGAGCTTACGTGGCGGGCGCGCACGCCGAGGACCGCCTGTATGGCCTCGTCGCAGCGGCGTGTGAGGCGGCGCTCGGCGCTCTCGCTCACGTCGCCCGCGGCCGGCCTCACGCCGATGACGCTCAGCTGGACCTCCGTGTCGTCGCGGGAATCCGCGCGGGCCACGAGGTCACGGAGCCTCTCGTCCATCTCCTGCAGGCACGCCTCGCTCGTGGACCGAAACTCGCAGAGGCACGACGCCTCGCTCGCGATGCTGTTGACCGTGGTGCCGCCCTCGACGAGCCCCACGTTGCAGGTGGTGCGCGCCTCCGTGGGCTGCGGCAGGTCGTACAGCGCGCACACGACGCGCGAGAGACGCTCTATGGCGTTGGGGACGCCCCAGCTCTTCCAGCTGTGGCCTCCCTGCGTGTGTACGCTGACGCGGTAGCGCATCGACCCCACGGCCTCGGTGACCACCTCGGGGAAGTGCGCGTCGAGGGCCGTGAGCTCCGTCACGGGCGCCGTGGCCTCGCGCATGAGCTGCTTGGTGCCCCTGAGGTTGCCCAAGCCCTCCTCGCCGGAGTTGGCCACCACCACAACGCAGGTGCCGAGCTTGGGGCGGCGCCTCAAGAACCACTTGGTTGCCATGAGCAGCGTCACCAGACAGGCCGTGTCGTCGCCGATGCCCGGGGCGTACATGTTCTCCTCGTCCTCGGAAAGCGGCAGCTCGCCTGTGTCGGGAAAGACCACGTCGGTGTGGGCCGAGAAGATCGCGCGCCCGGGCGCGGAGCGCTCGCCCAGGACGCAGACCACGTTTCTCGCCTCGTCCACGGTGACGTCAGTTGCGCCCTGCTCGCGAAGCCAGTTGGCCACGAACGATGCGCGGCGCCCCTCGTCGCCCGTGGGCGCGCCAATGCGGCCAATCGCGCGCAGGAGCTCGAGCGACTCCTCGCGCACCTCTCGCGCAAACTCCAGTGCCGTGCAGGTCTCGTCTACGTCCATGCGGCCCTCCGTAGGCATGGCTGCCTTCCTTGGATGCGTCCGCCGGCAAAAGCATACTGCAAGAGGCACCTGCGCCGCCAGCCGACGGCACTGCCTGGCTCGCAGGCCCTCGCCTCAAGGCGTGGCGAAAGGCGCGCGACGGAGACGGAGGCTCACCCTGACGCCTTGGCCGGCCCCTCTCCCTGTCGGCTCGCGCCATCCCGAAGAGGGCTTTCTTTGGCGGCGGTCTGCGTGGGCTTGCGCTTTTCTCCCGTGGATGCTAGCGTTGTCCGCACGATAGAGGAGCGGGCACGATGGTCCCGGGGGAGCCGGCAGACAGGGATCCCGGGAGAGGCGATGCCCGCCGAACTTCCGCGTCAGGCATGGCGCGGCGGTGGGCTTGGCGGAAACACCGTCGGGACTGTCCGTGGAGAAGATCTGCGGGAGCGCTATCCTCGGCCATACGGCGCTTCCGCCACCGCATGGCCCCCGGGGTGCTTCCGCGAAGCGTCTGGGGGAGCAATGGGGGAGAAGCTGCCGTTCGTCACAAAAGACCAGCTCGAGCATGCCACCACAATATGGCCCACGCCCTTCCACGTCTACAGCGAGCGGCTCATCCGCGAGCGTGCGCGCGCCCTTGTGGCGGCCTTCTCGTGGAATCCCGGCTTCACCGAGTACTTTGCCGTGAAGGCAACGCCCAACCCCACGATCGTCTCGATCCTGGCCGAGGAGGGCTGCGGCTGCGACTGCGCAACCGCCACTGAGCTTGCGATTGCCAACGCCTGCGGCGTGCGAGGCGAGCGCATCATGCTCTCGTCCAACGACACGCCCGACGAGGACTACCGCCGCGCGCGCGAGCTGGGCGCCATCATCAATTTGGACTCCCTTGACATGGTTGACTGCCTTGCGCGCGCCCTGGGGGGCGAGCTTCCCCCCATGGTCTGCCTGCGCGTGAATCCGGGCGGCGACTTCACGGCATCCAACGGCATCATAGGCGAGCCCGCGGACTCCAAGTTTGGGATGACGGTAGGGCAGGCTCTGGAGGCCGCGCGAAGGCTCTCTGGCATGGGGGTCGCGGAGTTTGGCCTCCATGCGTTTCTCGCCTCGAACGCGCAGGCAGAGGACTACTACCCGCGCCTCTCGCGCATGCTCTTTGGGCTTGCCGTGCGCCTTTGGCGCGAGCTTGGCGCGCGCGTGCGGCTGGTGGACCTCTCCGGCGGCATAGGCGTCGACTACCGCCCCGAGGACGTGCCCGTGGACATCGCCGCCGTGGGCGCGGGCGTTCGCGGTGCGTACGAGGAGGTCCTCGTGCCCGCCGGTCTGGGTGACGTGGTGCTTGCCGCCGAGCTTGGCCGCTGGATGCTGGCGCCTGCGGGAGGTCTCGTGACTCGCGTCATCCACGAGAAGGTCACCTATCGTGACTACCTGGGCGTCGACGCCTGCGCCTCAAACCTCATGCGGCCGGCCGTCTACGGCGCCTACCACCACATCACCGTGATGGGCCGCGAGGCCGAGCCCGCCGCCAGGCGCTACAACGTGGTGGGCAGGCTCTGCGAGAACTCCGACCAGTTCGCGCGAGACCGCATGCTGCCCGAGGCCCACGTGGGCGACCTGCTCTTCATCCACGACGCCGGGGCCCACGGGCACTCTATGG
This sequence comes from Coriobacteriaceae bacterium, assembly GCA_004557505.1. Classification (GTDB taxonomy): domain Bacteria; phylum Actinomycetota; class Coriobacteriia; order Coriobacteriales; family Atopobiaceae; genus Tractidigestivibacter. Next base: position 47,416 of record SFGZ01000006.1, read on the forward strand.
GCTACAACTACAACGGCACGCTCCGCTCGGCGGAGCTGCTCCTGCGCGAGGACGGCTCGTTCGAGCTCATACGGCGCGCCGAGACGCCAAGGGACTACTTTGCGACGCTCGACTTCCCGGGTTCGCGCTTCTCGGCGCTTGCCCGTCCAGAAGGCTAGTTGCAGGCGGGGTTCACACGCAAGGCGCCCGCGAGGCGCGCATACGAGAGGGGACGCACTATGGACATGCAGGGACTTGCCGGTTCTGTCGTGGCGCTGGTCACGCCGTTTCTGGAGGACGGGTCCGTTGACTTTGGGTCGTTGGAGCGCCTGGTTGACTTCCATCTCAAGAACGGGACCGACGGCATCCTGGTCCTGGGCACCACCGGCGAGTCCTCCACGATGACCGACGAGGAGGACCTTGAGGTTGCCAAGACCGTCATCGATCGCGTGGCCGGCCGCATTCCCGTCATTGGCGGCGCGGGCTCCAACGCGACGGCCGAGTCGCTCCGCAAGGCCAAGGCCCTCCAGAGGCTTGGGGTCGACGGCCTCCTCCTCATCACCCCGTATTACAACAAGTCCAACGATGAGGGCATCTACCGCCACTTCACGACTGTCCTCGACCAGGTGGACGTGCCCTGCCTGCTCTACAACATCCCCGGTCGCACGGGCTGCTCCATCTCGGAGAGAAACGTCAAGCGCCTGTCCACGCATGCAAACGCATGGGGCATCAAGGAGGCTTCGGGCAGCATCTCCTACGCGACGATGGTGGCGCGCTACCTCTCCGACGACTTCCGCATGATGAGCGGCAACGACGACATGGTGGTGCCCATCCTCTCGCTGGGCGGTGTGGGCGTGGTCTCGGTGTGGGCAAACGTCGCGCCGGGCGCGGTGCATGGCATGTGCGAGAAGTGGCTTTCCGGCGACGCCTGCGGCGCGCTCAGGGTGCAGCTTGACAACCTCGACTTGGTGCGCGCGCTCTTTGGCGAGGTCAACCCCATCCCCGTGAAGGCCGCGCTGGCAAAGATGGGGCTCATCGGCCCCACCGTGCGCCTGCCGCTCTGGCAGCTCTCGCCCGAGGCGGACGCGCGTCTGGAGTCGGCCATGAAGGGGGCTGGTCTTCTTGGCTAGCGTGCTGGTGGTTGGCGCCAAGGGGCGCATGGGGACGCTGCTTCGGGCGGCCGTCGAGGCGGACGCGGACCTCTCGCTTGTGGGCGGCTATGACGCGGACAACATCTCTGAGCTGGATTCCGTTGCGCTGGGAGCAGACCTCGTGATCGATTTCTCGGCACCCGCCTCCACGCCCCACGTGGAGGCGTACGTGCGGCGCATGCACGCGGCGCTGCTCTCGGGCACCACGGGCCTCTCGCCAGATGACCTCTCGCGCCTCGAGGCGCTGGGGGAGGTGGCACCGGTCGTCTGGAGCGGCAACTACTCGCTGGGCGTGGCCGTGCTGCGCCACCTGGCGCGCGAGGCTGCTGCCTCGCTTCGCGGCTGGGATACGGAGATCGTCGAGTGTCATCACAACCGCAAGGCCGACGCTCCCTCCGGGACGGCAAAGATGCTGCTTAAGGCCGTGGATCCCGCAGGCGAGAGGGGTGTCGCCTACGGGCGCGAGGGCATCGTGGGGCCGCGCCCCGCAGGTGAAATAGGCATGCACAGCCTGCGCGGGGGCACCGTGGCGGGAACGCACGAGGTGCTCTTCCTGGGCGAGGACGAGGAGGTCGTGCTCACGCACCGCGCGACGAGCCGCCAGATCTTCGTGGGCGGCGCCATCGCCGCGGCAAAGCGCCTGCTGGAGCGCGAGCCCGGCTTCTACGACTTCGACACGCTCATGTTCGGATAGCTTGTAGCGGCAACGGACTGCCGGGTGGCAGACGAGAGGGGACAATCCATGGACGCCCAGGAAATCATCGACTTCATTGCAAGCGCGCCCAAAAAGACGCCGGTCAAGGCATACGTCAAGCTGGCCTCGGGGGCGCACGCGGACTTTGGTCCCAGCTCCCACGTCTTTGGGACGGGCGACCTCGTGGTCTTTGGCGACTGGTCCGAGGTTGGGCCGGCGCTTGAGGCGGCGGGCGACGACGTTCTCGACGTGGTCGTCGAGAGCGACCGCCGCAACTCCGGCGTGCCGCTGCTCGACGCGCGCTGCGTGAACGCCCGCATCGAGCCGGGCGCCATCATCCGCGACCAGGTGGAGATTGGCGACAACGCCGTGGTCATGATGGGCGCGATCATCAACATTGGCGCGGTTGTCGGCGACGGCACCATGATCGACATGGGGGCCGTCCTCGGCGGGCGCGCCACGGTTGGCGCGCGCTGCCACGTGGGCGCCGGCTGCGTGCTTGCCGGCGTGGTGGAGCCCGCGAGCGCGACGCCCGTCGTGATCGAGGATGACGTGCTCCTCGGTGCCAACTCGGTGGTCATCGAGGGGTGCCGCGTGGGCAAGGGGGCCGTTGTGGCTGCCGGCGCCGTGGTGACCGAGGACGTGCCGGCGGGCGCCGTCGTCGCGGGGTGCCCCGCGCGCGTCATCAAGATGAAGGATGAGAGGACCGAGGCCAAGACTGCGCTGGTGGATGCGCTGCGCACGCTGTAGACCCGGGTGCGGGCCCGCCCTGGGCACGCAGTCCAGCGGCTGTGCGACGCCGCCGTTTTCAGACGGTTAGGGCAGCCTAAACGTCCTGGGATTCCCTAACCGGCGTAATCCCGCGTCTTCTGATGGCGGCCCCCGCTCTTCTCCGCCGTTTCCAGACGTTTAGGAATTATCCGGACGTTTAAGAATTATCTGGACGGTTAAGGCGGTCTAAACGGCGAGAAGCCGCGTCATCCCGGCGACGCCGCCGATTCTAGACGGTTAGGCCGTGCTAAACGTCGAAATCCCGCGGCAGTCCGGTCCCCCTAGGCACGCCTCTCGCTGCCGCGCAGCGGGGCGGCGAGGATGGGTGTATACGTGAGCGAGCCACCCTCGGGATGGTGGCTCCACATGAACGACGCCCCCGCGTGGCGCGTTTCGAGTACGGGTAGCCCCAGGGAGGCCTCGGCGCACACGCGCTGTAGGCCAGACTGTCCGTCGACACCCCCGTCCGGCTTCGCCCGCGCGCCGCGCACGAGCGTGACGTGCGGCACGAAGGGTTTCTCGTCTACGGGAAGGTCGCGCCGCGCAAGCTTGCGGACAAGCGCTCGCCGCAGGTCGAGAAGTCCCTCCTCGCGCGCTATGCCGCGCCACACGACGCCGCCGCGACGGTGCTCGAAGGCGCCGAGGTCTCCCAGCCAGAGGGTCACGGGTCCGCATGAGTCTGCCGCCGCCCGCAGGGCGTCTGACGCGCGCCCTTCGCCGGCGGAGTCGAGCATCCCAAGAAACGCCAGCGTCAGGTGGATGTTCGCGCTTGGGGTGGGATGGCCTGCGCGAAGCCGACCGAGCACGGCATCCCGCGTCCGCGCAAGCGCCGCTTGTTCATCCGCCGAGAAGCACAGAGCAATGAAGATTCGTTTGAGTGTCTGGCCAGCAGAGGGCTGGCCGTGCTGATGCTTGCTGTCTCCCATAGCGCCTCCCCGGTCGCGGAATACGTCCCAAGCCTAGCCCAACTGCGGTGACAGGTGAGACGGTCGATGAGATTCGCAGATCCAGGCCGTTTCGATGATTGACAATCCTGTACTATCTATTATATTTCAAATATAACAAATGCTGTCGCCGGAGGAGTCGCGTCCATGCCCGTCGTTATAGACCAGATGTCGGAGGAGCCCATCTACCGGCAGATTCGCGCAAAGGTCATCGAGGCTATCGCCACGGGGGAGCTTGCCCCGGGCGACTCCCTCCCCTCGGTGCGCTCGCTCGCGCGCGACCTCGGCGTGAACCTCCATACCGTGAACAAGGCATATGGAGTCCTGCGCGACGAGGGATACCTCATCATGCGCGGGCGCTCCGGTGCCTTCGTCGCCGCTGCCGGGGGCGTGCCCACGCGGCGCCTCGCGGCCGAGCAGGACCAGTTCATGGCCCGCGAACTGCTGCGGCTTGCTCTTGCATACCGGGCCCGCGGGGGTTCGGAGTCCGCCTTTGTAGAGGAGGCGGCCCGTCAGGCGCGCGCGGCGTACCGGGCGGGGAAGGCCTTGGCCCAAGGAGATGGTACGGATGAGCGCTGAGTCTGTCCTTGCGGGGGTCACGCTTCTCGTCCTGGTGCCGACCTGTGGCATCGTCCTTGCTATGACTCCCTGGATCATGTCGAAGGGCGAGACATTTTCGGTGAGCGTCCCCGCCGTTGCGGCGAGTGACCCGGAGGTCCGCTCGCTCAAGCGCGCCTACTCGATGTGGATCCTTGCGCTTACCGCCGCGCTTACCGCCTGCATCGGCTATGCGCTCGTTGCGACAGACCCCAACATGGTCGTCCTTGCCGCCTGCGCGGCTACGATCGTGCTGGTGCTCGCCAGCTACCTCTCCATGCTGCACTTCCGCGGCAAGGTGCGGAGCCTCAAGCTGGCTCGCGGCTGGAAGGCGACATCCCAGGAACATGCGGCCATGCTGGGCGGCGCTGACGTTCCCAGGCCGGTGTCTCTGCGCTGGGAGCTTCTCAACCTGCTGCCCATCGCGGCGTCGCTGCTCGTTGCCCTGCTGGGCTACAATGCTGCGCCAGATCTCATCCCCGTGCATCAGGGCTTTGATGGCGTGGTTAACGACTGGGCCGAGAAGTCCGTGCAGGCCATGCTCATGCCGGTTGTCTTTCAGCTGGCGATAGCCGGCACAACGGCCTTCTGCCACGCTATGATCCTGAGGTCGAAGCGGCCCGTGGACCCAAGGCTTCCCGCGTCAAGCGCCGTTGCCTACGGGGCCTACGCGCGTGCTTGGAGCGCATGGTGCGTGGGGATGAGCGTGGCGATCAATGCATCCGTGGTGGCCCTGGAGGCATCGTTGGTGGGCTGGGTCTCCCTCGGCTTTGCGGGGGCGGCGATAACGCTGGCCACTCTGACCATGCTCGTCCCCTGCATAGTCCTTGTCGTGCGCTACGGGCAGAATGGCACCAGGCTCCTCGACCGCCTGCCGGAGGGTGCCACGCTCTGCGCGGACGACGACGAGCACTGGCACGGCGGCGTGTTCTACGCCAACCGAGAAGACCCGGCGGTCGTGGTGCCCAAGCGCTTTGGGATTGGTTGGACGCTCAACATGGGCAGGCCCGCAGGCTGGCTCATCGTGGCCGCGTTTCTCGCCATCTGCGTGGCGTGCCTGGTGGTGGCGGTGCAGGGGTAGGGCCGAACCCGTCCGCCCGAGAGGGGCCGCCTACGAGGAAGCCGAACCCGTCCGCCCGAGGGGGCCGCCTGCGAGGGGGGAGGGGCCGTCCGCCAGGAGGTCCGTTCCGCTGGCTGCTTGGCGGGCCCCTGCCGTCTGATGTCTCTCTCGTTGGGTAGATAACCTTCAGCTGTGCATCCGGCGGCATGGGCGTCGCCGGCACCCAACGGGAAGGAAGACTCTATGGTTAACCGCTTTGTCCTCAACACCATCTCGTACCATGGCTCCGGAGCCATCAAGGAGATCCCCGGCGAGCTGAGCCGCCGCGGCCTCACCAAGGCCTTCGTCTGCTCCGACCCCGACCTCGTGAAGTTCGGCGTCACCGCTAAGGTCACCGACCTCCTTGACGAGGCTGGCTTCCCGTACGTGGTCTACTCCGAGATCAAGCCCAACCCCACCATCCAGAACGTCAAGGACGGCGTGGCGGCCATGGCGGACTCTGGCGCGGACTGCATCATCGCCCTCGGCGGCGGCTCCTCCATGGACACCGCCAAGGCCATCGGCGTCATTCACGAGAACCCCGAGTTCGCAGACGTCCGCTCGCTCGAGGGCGTGGCCGACACCAAGAACCACGCCACGTTCACCATTGCCGTGCCCACCACGGCAGGCACGGCGGCCGAGGTCACGATCAACTACGTGATCACCGATCCCGAGAAGGTCCGCAAGTTCGTGTGCGTGGACACCAACGACATCCCCGAGGTTGCCGTCGTCGACCCGGACATGATGGCCTCGATGCCCGCGGGCCTCACCGCCGCCACCGGCATGGATGCGCTCACCCATGCAATCGAGGGCTACACCACCAAGGGCGCCTGGGAGCTCTCGGACATGTTCCACCTCGAGGCAATCCGCATCATCTCGCACAGCCTGCGCGAGGCCGTGGCCGAGGCCAAGGGCAAGGAGCCGGGCGAGGGCCGCAAGGGGATGGCGCTGGGCCAGTACATCGCGGGCATGGGCTTCTCCAACGTCGGCCTGGGCATCGTCCACTCCATGGCCCACACGCTCTCGGCTCACTACGACGCCCCGCACGGCGTGGCCTGCGCCATGCTCCTGCCCGTGTGCATGGAGTACAACGCCGACGCCTGCGGCGAGCGCTACCGCGAGATTGGCCGCGTGATGGGCGTTGCCGGCTGGGACGCCGACCCCATCGACGTGGTGAACAAGAACGTGGTCGCCGCCGTCGCCAAGCTCGGCGAGGACGTGGGCATCCCCAAGACCTGCAAGGGCCTGGTGGAGGCCGATCTCGACCAGCTCGCAGACGACGCGGCTGCCGACGCCTGCTTCCCCGGCACCCCCAAGCCCGCCGATCACGAGACTATCAAGGCGCTGTTCCGCAAGGTCATGGCGTAGGCGAGAAGGGCGCCGGGCACCGGTCCGGCCGGGGGCGCCCGGCCGGTCGGCTTCCCCGGCGGTCCCCTCCCCGCGCGCCCGCCGCGAGGTCTCGCCCCCGCCCATGGAAACCTGCGGCTTAGTTGCAGCCATCGAGAGGGTCACAAGCCCGTCACCTGCGGTTTCTCTCGGCAGGGTCTCTCGCGGACTGCAACTAAGTCGCAGGTTTCTCCCTACGGCCTCACTTTCGTGGCATACTCCCTGTTACCTGGCACCCCGCCCAACCTCGCACGAAGGGACCTCCCATGGCGAACATCCAAGACTACCTTGACCTTCGCGGTGACATCACGTTTGACGAGCGGCCGTTCAACGTGGTCGACGGCCTGGTCCTCTCGGTGCTGTCCTACGTCGACTTCGCGGGGATCGTGCCCGGGGAGGGGGAGGGGTCGGTCACGCTCTCGCATGCGGTCGAGGCGCTGCTCGACCGCGCGCGCGGCGACGTTGCGTCCTGCGTGCGGTCGCTCGCGAAGATCGACGAGCGCCACCTGAGGCTCCTCGGCGCGTCCAGGCGCTTTGGGCAGGCGCTTGCCCGGGATTACGCCGACGTCTTCGACCGCGACCGCGACCTGCAGTTTGCCGCGCTTTCGGTGGAGCTTCCGGGTGGGCTGTGCTTCGTCTCCTTTAGGGGCACCGACAGCTCCCTCGTTGGCTGGCGCGAGGACTTCATGCTGAGCTTCGAGGTCACGGAGGCGCAGCGGCTGGCAGCCGAGTACCTGCTGAGACAGGCGCGCCGCGCCGAGGCCGAGGGCCTGCGCCTCATGGTGGGGGGCCACTCGAAGGGCGCCAACCTCGCGAGCTTCTCCGCGGCGCTGCTGCCCGACGAGCTGCACCACGTCATCGAGCGCGTCTACTCCAACGACGGCCCCCTCATGGCACCGGAGGTCGTGCCGCTGAGCTGCCACGACGTGTACGGCGAGCGCTTCGTGCGCATCGTCCCCACCTACAGCGTGGTGGGCATGCTCTTCGATGACCCGTCGGATCCCAAGACCATCGTTCGGAGCACCGGTGACGGTGCCCTCCAGCATGACCCCACCACCTGGCAGGTCCACGCGGACCGCCTGGACGAGGCCGGCGACCTGCTCCCGCAGTGCAAGCTCGTGAACGCCATCTTCGACAAGTGGCTGCGCGGTGCCGACCTCGCGGACCGCGAGCTCTTCACGCGCCAGATCTTCGACGCCTTCGAGGCCGGGGGAGCGACCACCTTCGACGAGGTCATGGGCAACCCCGTCAGCGCCCAGCGCGTGCTCGCGGCCCTGAGGGACGCGGATCCCCGCACCAAGGAGCTCATCGGCGAACTGGTGCAGGTCGCCGCCGGCGAGACCTGGGACGCCACGGTGGCGGCGGTGGCAAGCGCCACGCGCGCCGCCCTGAGCGCCGTGGGCGCCATGCTCCCGCAGCACAGGCCTGCTGGCGAGGGGCGGGGCGATGCCGAGGGGAAGGGCGAGGGCCCCGCGCTTCCCAAGGCCCCGGCGCCGGTTGACGCCCCGGCAGACGCCGCCGCGGAGGGAGCCTCTCGCTGAGGCCCTTATTTGTGTCGCGCCCCCGTTCCATACTGTGGCCAACACAGAGGACGGCCACGCAAGCGGCCTTGGGGATGGAGGAAGCCGGGTTCGCGTGGGCATCTGCGTGACGGATGCCCGGTAGGCAGTGCGCCCCCTCGGCTCACTTTGATGCGCTAAAGTGGTTCCCACGCACGTGACGCTGCACGTTGGCATGGACCGGAGCGGGAGGTTGTGGATGACGCTCGACAACGCATTTGGCTCCGAGGAGACGCGACGCCTCTGTGAGGCCGCATGCCTCGTGAAGACGCCCGAGGAGGCCCAGGCCTTCCTGGCAGACCTCCTGAGCCCGCATGAGATGTGCGACCTCGCCCAGCGCCTTGAGGTGGCAGCCCTCTTGCGGTCGGGGAGGTCGTACGTGGACGTCTCGAGCGCCACGGGGGCGTCGTCCACCACGGTGAGCCGCGTGTCCAAGTGCCTGCGGGGCGAGCGCGGCGGCTATCGCCTTGTGCTCGAGCGCCTGGATGGCGCCTCGGCCGCGGCGGAACGCGGGAAGGCCGAGGGGGCCGAGAGGTCCGAGGGCCAAGGGATGCAGGGGAGACAGGTCTAGGGATGCTTCACATTGCGACAACGGCCGAGGAGTGCCTGGCGAGCGCGGAGGTGCGCGCGACTCTGGAGGAGGGCGTGCGCGCGCATGGTGCGGCGACGCTCCTTGTCGCGAGCTTTGCCGACCAGCTGGTCGCCCAGAAGGAGCTCTCCGCATACCCAGCGCTTTCGCTTGGCGTAACCGTGACCACGCCCGTCGCGTGGGCAAGGGAGCGCTGGGAGGTGTGGGGAGACGGGACGCGTGTGGTCGAGCCCATCGCGAGGACCATAGCCGTGCGGCGCGCCATCGCCCAGGCGCCTCGGTCGCGTCGCCGCGGCGTGTCGCCCAACGTGGGCACGGTCCGGCTCCTCGCGTCTCTCGTGCGCGGCGCGCTGCCCTGGCTTCCGCTTGACCCGGCGGGAGAGCCCGTCGAGCCTGCCTGCCAGGCGGCCGGACTCACGGATGCCGAGGTTGGCGTCGTGGCGCTTGCAGGGGAGTATGCGCGCGCCATACATGGGGCGGGCTGCATCGAGGAGTCCGAGGCCATGTCCAAGGTCGTCGACGCCATGGCAGAGGGGCTGGTGGGCCCGGGGTGCGTCGTCGCCGCGGGGCTGGGAGAGGCCCCCCGCGCCACGCGCGAGCTTCTGGCCAGCCTTGCCTGCGCGGGAGAGCTCACCATCGTTGCCCAGACCGGAAACGACGCCGCCCTAGAGGGGCAGCGCTCCGCCATAGCGCTGGTCGAGGAGGATGTCGCCGCGCGTGGCGGCGACGTTGCCCGTGAGGGGGAGCCCGCCCCCGCGCCGGCGCCCGGCAGGGCCTCGGAGCTCCAGGAGGTCGTCCGCTCGATCTTCGGCGCCGAGGCGGGGGTTGCGCCCACGGGCGCCGTGGAGCTTCTCGCGCCCGCGGGCCCTCTGGCCGAGGCGGAGCTTGTGGCGTCCCGCGTGGCCGAGCTCGCGCAGGCGGGCGCGCGCGAGGTGGTTGTGGTTGCGGCGGATGCCGAGCGGGCCTGGCGCGAGCTCTCGCCCAAGCTCTTCTCGCGCGGCGTGACCTGCGAGGCAGAGCTTGTCGCACGCGCCGACCAGCTTGAGGCTGGCAGGGCCTTTCTCGAGTTCGCAAGCTCGGTCGCACGGCTCTCGGAGCTGGCGGCGTCGTGGCCGGAGGCGCAGGGGAGCCCAGAGGGGGAGCTTGTCGTGCTGGGGGACATGGCCTGGTGGCCGCCGCGGCCCCTCGCCGACTTCCTGCGCCAGGACATCGCGCACGTGCCAACCGAGCGCGCCGTCTCGCTCGATCGCGCGTGGCGCGCGGACCGCCTGCTCACCCCCGCAGACGTCCTTGCCACGCTCCAGAACCCCAAGGCGACAAGCGCCCCCGTCGCCGCCGCCACGCGCGAGCTCCTGCGCGGCCGCATGGGCTCTGCCGCGTCGAAGCTCCTCGCGCCCTACCTGCGGGAAGGAGAGGCCGCGCCCGCAGACTTTGTTCCCGACGAGGCCGGCCTCGAGCTGGTCCCCGTCGGCCCCGAGCGCAACCGCCTGGAGGACGAGCGCGCCATCGGCGTCCTGGACGCGGTGCTGGGCATCGCGGGCGCGCTCAAGGATCTGGGGGTTACGGCCGACCCTGCGGTTCCGGCCCATGTGCCCCTCTCCACGCTTGTCGAGCTGTGTGCGCAGGCCATGTCCCAGACGAGTGTGATCGCGCGTCCCGGCGCCCGGGCCGGCAGCGGCGCATGCCGGTGCAGGATATGTCGTCGCTCGCGGGCGGCGGGGCTCGCGCCCCTCTCGGCAGACGCCCTGGTCTCATGCTCGATGACCTCGGCCGAGTGGCCCGTGGGCACCGGAGACGACGTTCTCTCGGCGCTTCTCGAACGCCTGGGGATAGAGCCAAAGGCAGACCCCGCCGCTCGCGAGCGCGCGATCTTCTGGCGCATGCTGCGCGTTCCCCGAAAGGCGCTCGTGGTCGAGCGCTGCGGGGCGGATGCCGCGGGCGGCCCCTGCTACCCGGCCGTCATGCTCACCGAGCTTTTCTCCTGCTATGGCGAGATGGCAGGCGACAAGGACGGGGGCCTCCCCGTGCGCTCGCTCGGCGAGGACCAGGCGGACGCGAACCTGAGCACAAGCGGGCGCGGCATGGACGTCCTGGGCACAAGCGACCCCTCGTCTGCCGGCAGCATCTCCGGGGCCAATGCGGCGCTCGTGGTGGTGCCCCCCACAGGCAGGGCCGACCTTGTGGACGGAAAGCCGCTTCTCTCGGCATCGCAGATCGAGTCGTACCTCGAGTGCCCATACAAGTGGTTCAGCCTGCGCCGGCTTCGCCTGCAGGACTCCGATGCCGGCTTTGGTCCCATGGAGATGGGCACCTTCGCCCATCGCGTGCTGGAGGTCACCCACTCGCGGCTGCTTGCCGAGGCGCGCGAGCGCGCGGGAGTGGGCGAGGACGAGCGGCTCGATCCCTGGGTCATGCTTCCGGGCTCGCGCGTGAGCGAGGATGACGAGGCGGGACTGGCCCACGCGCACGAGGTCCTTCTCGCAGAGTTCGAGGAGCATCTGCGCCATCAGAGCCTGAGGCAGGGCAAGCGCAGCCGCTACCAGGCCTTTGTCCCCCATAACGCTGCGGATGAGGCGCAGCTGGCTCAGCTTCGGCGCGACCTCGAGACCGCGCTCGACTACGAGGCGGGGCTCTTTGTGGGTTATGAGCCGCGCTTCTTCGAGTGGGACTTTGGCACGCAGGACGAGCCAGTGGAATACGCGGGCGCCTGGATCTGCGGCACCATCGACCGCGTGGACGTGGATGCTCACCGGCAGGCCGTGGTCATCGACTACAAGCACAAGGGGCCAAACGGCTTTGCCAAGGAGTATGGCGTGACGCCGGTGAACAAAGGCGCGACGCCTGGCGCCGATGGTGAGGCAGACGAGCAGCTCGTCGCCTCCTACGGCCTGCCCCGTCGTGTCCAGTCGCTCATCTACGGGCAGGTCGTGCGCCGCACGCACCCGGAGCTCAAGGTGAGGGCTGCGGTCTACCTGGGCACGCGCGGCAGCCATGCCGTGGGCGGCGCCATCCTTGATGATTCCATCGACCGTATGCTTGGCAGCCACATTCCATCGAGGGATTCTTCCCTCGATGCCTACACGGTGAGCGGGGGCGACTCCTACGGCGTGGAGGGCGAGCATGGCATGGAGGCCTACCTCGACGCCACCGAGGCGGCGATAGCCGAGAAGGTCGCGCAGCTCCTCGCCGGAAACGTCGAGGCCAACCCGCTCGACGCAAACGCCTGCTCCTACTGCCCGGTCATGAACTGCGAGAGGAGGCTCAAGTAATGGCTGGCATCGACCTCTCCACCTTGAACGAGTGTCAGCGCCAGATTGTCACTACCTTGGACCGCCCCGTCTTCGTGGAGGCGGGCGCTGGCTCGGGCAAGACCTTCACCCTCACGCGCAGGATTGCCTGGGCACTCTCGCCGGGCTCCGGCGACAACGGCGCGCCCTTCGTGGACGACCTGAGCCAGGTCCTGGTCATCACCTTCACCAACGCCGCCGCGCGCGAGATCAAGGAGCGCGTCCGCTCGGCGCTTCGTCAGGCGGGCATGCGCGAGCAGGCGCTCATGGTCGACTCCGCGTGGATCAGCACCATCCACGGGATGTGCTCGCGCATCCTCAGACGCCATGCGCTTGACCTGGGGATAGACCCCTCGTTCAAGGTTGCCGGTGTCAACGAGGCGCGTACCCTCATCGCGCAGGCAACCGAGGAAATTGTGGGCGCCGCGCGGCGTGATCGCAGCAACCCGGTGCTTGCCCGCGTGTTTGATGAGTACAACTACAGCTCCGCCAGCGGCTCTGGCTTTGACGTGGCCTCCATGGTCAGGGACCTCGTGTCTGCCGCGCACTCCTCTCCGGACGGTTTCGACTCACTCGTCTCGGTGGGGGAGCCAGACGTCGAGGGTGCCATCGAGCGACTGAGAGCGGCCATCGGAGCGCTCGGTGCGCAGTCTGGCATCACGCCAAACGCGCGCGAGAAGGTCATGGCGAGCCTCGATTCGATAGACGGGTTCCTCTCGGCCCATCCGGGCGAGCGCACGCCAGAGGCGGCCTCTACGGCACTTGCTGGCGTAAAGCTTCCCAGCGCAAACGCGAAGGCCATCAAGGAGCTTGTGCCCGAGGCAAAGCGCGCTCTTGCCGAGGCAAGGCTCGAGGTGGCGCTTGCTCCCAACGCGCCCCTGGCAGACGCCCTCATCGAGCTTGCGCGTAGGGTCGACGAGAGGAACCTCGAGCTCAAGCGCGAGAACTCGCTCCTCGAAAACGACGACCTTATCTCGCTCGCCCTGCATGCCGTGCGCGACAACCCCGTGGTTGCCGCCGAGTACCGTGGGCACTTCAAGCTCGTGATGGTCGACGAGTCCCAGGACACGGACACGAGCCAGCTCGAACTCATCAAGCTTCTCTCCGGCGACGGCGCCTTGCACCTCACCACGGTGGGGGATGCCCAGCAGAGCATCTATCGGTTTCGCGGGGCGGACGTGAGCGTCTTTCGCGCGCGCGGCGAGGAGGTCCCTCAGGAGGACCACGTCCGTCTGAGTGTCAACTACCGCAGCCACGCAGAGATCCTCTCGTTCGTCGACGCTGTGTGCGGTGGTCCCAATGGCGTGGTTGCCGACTTCATGCACCTCGACCCCAATCCCAAGCGCGACGACGGGTACAACGCCCGGCCTCTGCCGCGGGTGGACGTCGAGGTGACGCTTGCGAGGGGACGCAGGACCACCATGGCCTCGGCAACATGTGCCGCCCAGATTGCCGATCGCCTCGCGGCCTATGCGGCCGCCGGCCAGAGTCCGTCCGACATGGCACTGCTCCTTGGCTCCAGTAAGAAGTCGGACCTCTACATCGACGCCCTGCGTGCTCGCGGCCTGGAGTGCGTGGTCACGGGCGGCTCGTCCTTCACCAGCGCGCCCGAGGTCCAGGTCATGGCCGCCCTGCTCCACACGCTTGCCAACCCGCACGACACGCAGTCCGGCCTCTTCCCGCTTCTTGCCTCGCCTATGTTCGAGCTGGACGCCAACGATTTTGTCCAGCTGGGAACGCGCACGCAGGACATGGTGGATGCGCCCACCAAGCGCGCCATCGACCGGGGTATCCAGACCATGGCCTTCTATGGCGGGGCCACGCCCTCGCCACGGCTCAAGGCGGCGCATGAGGTGCTTTCCCGTGCGCGCCTGGCACTGCGCAAGCACCCTGTGGCTGACGTCTGCCTACGGGTGGTGCGCGAGTCCGGGTGGCTGCGGCGTCTGGAGGCGGAGGGCACCAAGGGGCTCGCGAAGGAGGCAAACGCCCTTGCCGCCGTGCGCTACATACGCGAGCTCACGCGGGACCTGGGCCTTGGCCCGGCGCGTGCCGCCACCGAGTTCGACCTCTGGTTGGCCTCGGAAAAGGTATCTCCGGCCTCGCTTGCCGGTGGCTCCTCCAACCAGGTGCAGATCATGACCGTACACGCCTCGAAGGGCCTCGAGTTCCCCATCGTCGCCATCGCCGAGTGCTGGGCCGACCCGCGCCCCTCGGGGGCCGTGGTCACCGGCCGCCTCGACGCCTGCCGTCGCGGCATCATCGTGAGGCCCAAGGGCCTCAAGGTCCCCAAGGATCTCGTCGCCGAGGAAAGCCCGCGCGGTTGCGCGGAGTGGCTTCTCTGGCTTACCGAGCAGAACAAGCTCGAGGAGGCGGCCGAGAAGACCCGCCTGCTCTACGTGGCGCTCACCCGCGCCCGCGAGGCGCTGGTCCTGGGCGTGAGCGTGACCGTGCCCGCGAAGGGCGCACCGGCCGGGCTTGCCGCGGACGTCCTGGGGACGCTTGTGGGGACGTCCGCCCCAACGCCCGGCGAGCGCCCTCTCGAGTACGGTGGCAGCGAGCCCGGTAGGCTCCGCTGCGTGTCGATCGAGCCGTGCGATGGGGGCGGGGGCTACGCGCTCGACTCGGCGGGCAACCTCTTCGACGGTGCCGTCGCAAGCACGGACGAGGTCATAGGCATCGGCGCCACCGTCGAGGCGCCAAGGCCCCCGGGCTTCTCGCTCGTCTCGCCAGACCCAGACCCGGCGGCGCCCGCCGTCACCATGTGGCGTCCGCGCGCGGGCGTCTTCAGCTACTCGAGCGCCCACGCGCAGATGCTCGGTGACTTCTCGGCGGCCCGCGCGCCGGCGCACGACGGCGCCGGCCCCGCCGCAGGCGCGGACGGCCCGCCCACGCGCGCCGAGCGCGACGCCATGCAGAAGGGCGCCCCCGTGGTGGGGGACGCCGACAAGGCCACGGGGCTTGGCTCCGCTTTCCACGAGCTCGCCCAGGCCATGGTCGAGGCCGGCCAGCGCTTCCCGGCACCCGGGCGCATTGCGGCCACCAAGCGCTTCTGGCGTCTCTCCGAGCGGGCCTGCGCCAGGCTCGATGAGGCCCTTGCGCGCTGGTGGGGCTCGGACATTCGCCGGGAGGCCCTCTCGCACGCGCTCGTTCGTGCGGAGCTGCCCTTCTTCCGGCGCGTGGACTCCTCCTACGGAGGCTACGTGGAGGGCGCCATCGACCTTTTAGCCACAGACCCCGGCTCCGGCCACGCGCTCCTCGTGGACTACAAGACCGGCGACCGCGGCCTGGGCGCTCAGGCCATCCGCCAGCGCCACGAGATGCAGGCAAACTTCTACGCGCGCGTGCTCATGGGGCTTGGCTTTACCTCGGTGAGCTGCCGCTTTGTCTGCGTCGAGCTGGAGCGCGCAGACGCCCCCGGCCAGCCCGTGGTGGTGGCGTACGAGTTTGACGCCACGCACCCCCCGCGCATGGGGTAGCTCGCTGGCCGCCTGTGGCAAATCCCGCGCATGGGGTAGCGCCCCGGTCGGGCGCGGCCAATCCGAACAACGTGTGGAGCCTCTGCTTCATTTCTACCTGCGGCAACGTTATATCCGCAGCTAGGGTGGGGCGTGGGCCACGGCGCGGCCCGCAGGCCTTCTGCTATGCTTTGCCAAACACCCCCGCGTCACCCAGCATGGAGAACACATGGCATTCGTTCACCTACATAACCACTCCGACTTCTCGATCCTCGATGGGGCCACGCCCGTCGCCAGCATGGTCAAGCGCGCCGTCGACGAGGGGATGCCCGCCGTCGCCCTCACGGACCACGGCTACATGTTCGGAATCCCCAACCTCGACCTGGAGTGCCGCAAGTACAACGACGGCCAGGCCAACATGAGGCAGTGGCGCCACGACGTCGAGTGCTTCAAGAAGGGCTGGGAGCTTGAGGAGCCCGCGCCGGACGCAGATGGCGCAAGCTACTTCGACCGCAGCCACGACCAGTGGGCGAGCGACGTCGCCGCGTGGGAGTCCTCGGGCCACGACCTCTCCGCGGTCCAGGCAAACCGCCCGCGCCTCAAGGTGAAGCCCATATTTGGCTGCGAGGCCTACTTCATCACCGACGACTGCATCGAGCGCGGCACCAAGCAGCGCCGCTACCACCTCATCCTCCTCGCCAAGAACGAGACGGGCTACCACAACCTCGTGAAGTGCATGTCCAAGGCCGCCGGCCACGAGATGATGTACTACCGGCCGCGCACCACGCTCGACATGCTCAGGGAGTACCGCGAGGGCATCATCTGCCAGAGCGCCTGCGTCCAGGGCATCATCCCCCAGCGCATCCTCGACGGCGACTTCGCCGGCGCCCGCAGGTGGGCCGAGACCTTCCAGGGGGTCTTTGGGGATGACTTCTACATCGAGATCCAGGACCACGGCCTCACCTTCCGCAACGGCTGGGACGACCGCAAGCTCGACGAGTACCTGGTCAAGATGGCCCGCGAGATGGGCATCAAGGTCGTCGCCACCAACGACTTCCACTACCTCACGCGGGATGACGCCCCCACGCAGGACATCCTCTCGTGCATCGGCAAGGCCACCACGCTCGACGACCCCAACCGCCTGCGCATGGAGGGCTCGGAGTTCTACATGAAGTCCGAGGACGAGATGCGCCGGCTCTTCTCCTGGTGCCCTGAGGCCTGCGACGCCACGCTCGAGATTGCCGACAAGTGCAACTACGAGCTCGACTGGACCCACATGTACCTGCCCGAGTACCCGGGTCTGCGCCCGGGGGAGACGGCAGACGAGCGCTTCCGCGAGGAGTGCGAGCGGGGCCTTGCCAAGCGCTACGGCGAGAACTGGCGCGACCTCACGATCGGTGGTTGGAACGTCCAAGACCGCTTCGAGCACGAGTACAAGATCATCACCGAGAAGGGTTTCGCGAACTACTTCCTCATCGTGCAGGACTACGTCCAGTGGGCCAAGGACAACGGCATCGGCGTGGGCCCGGGCCGCGGCTCCGCCGCCGGCGCCATCGTCGCGTACGCCATGAACATCACGAGCTTCGACCCGCTCGAGAACGGCCTCATGTTCGAGAGGTTCCTCTCGCCGCAGCGCTCCGAGATGCCCGACATCGACATGGACTTCGACGACGAGCACCTCCAGGACGTCCTGCAGCACGTGCGCGACGTCTACGGCGAGGACCACGTCTGCAAGGTCATCACGTACTCCACCATCAAGGCCAAGCAGGCCATCAACGACGCCGCCCGCGTCCTGGGCTTTCCCGTCTACAAGGGCCAGCAGCTCTCGAAGATGCTCTCGAACGACCCAAAGCTTCAGCTCGCAAACGCCCTCCACAAGAGCGAGAGGAAGCCCGACCAGTACTCGCCCGACTTCGAGGACGCCTACAACAAGGATTCGGACGCCCGTCGCATCATAGACGCGGCCCTCTCCATCGAGGGGTTCATGCGCGGCGAGGGCGTCCATGCCTGCGCCACGCTCATCGCGCCCACGCCCGTGACCGACCACGTGCCCACTAAGCTCGACACCAAGGGCAACGTCACCATCACCCAGTACGAGGGCCATTCCGTCGCGGACATGGGCCTGCTCAAGATGGACTTTTTGGGCCTGCGCACGCTCACGGTCATCAACAAGGCGCTCGCCAACATCCGCCACTCCCATCCCAGCGCCGCAGACGTCGACCGCATGCCCGAGGCGGTCAAGGCCTGTATCAAGCCCGGTGCCACCTGCGTCGACATCGACGTGGACAAGGTCGACTTCTCCGACCCCAAGATATACGAGCTTTTGGGCCGCGGCCACACGGCCGGCGTGTTCCAGGTCGAGTCCGCGGGCATGACCGCCACCATCAAGAACATGCAGCCCAACGCATACAAGCAGATCGTCGCCCTCATCGCCCTGTACCGCCCGGGACCTTTGGGCGCCGGCATGGTCGACAGCTACATCAAGCGCATGCACGGCCAGGAGAGGATCTCGTACTACGACGACCGCCTTCAGCCGATCCTGGAGGAGACCTACGGCACCATGGTCTACCAGGAGCAGGTCATGCAGATCTCGATGAAGATGTCGGGGTTCACGGCCGGCGAGTCCGACTCGCGCATGCGCAAGCCGGTGGCCAAGAAGAAGATCAAGATGCTCACCGACCAGGTCTTCCACTGGGAAGGCAACGGTGCCGACGAGACGATCTACGACCACTGGATGAACGGCGCCGTCGCAAACGGCTACGGGCGCGAGGTCGCGCAGGAGATCTGGGAGAACGTCCTGGAGTTTGCCTCCTACGCGTTCAACAAGTCGCACTCCGCCGGCTATGCCATCCTGGTCATGCAGACCGCCTGGCTCAAGGCGTACTTCCCGCGCGAGTACATGGCCTCGGTCCTCACGTCCTACATGGGCAAGACCGACAAGATCGTACACTACGTCACGAGCTGCCGCCGCGAGGGCATCCAGGTGCTGCCGCCCGACATCAACGAGTCCGGCAAGGACTTCACGGCAACGGCCGAGGGCGTGCGCTTTGGCTTCGCCGGCATCCGCGGCGTGGGCGAGGGCGTTGGCGAATGCATCATGGCCGAGCGCGACGCCCACGGGCCCTTCAAGAACCTCCACGACTTCTGCGAGCGCGTGGACGGGTCGCAGGCCAACCGCCGCGTGGTCGAGTCGCTCATCAAGGCGGGCGCCTTCGACTCCACGGGCTACACCCGCATGCAGCTCACGCACTTCGTCGACAAGAACAACCCCGAGAACATCATCGACGCCGCAGCGAGGCGCCAGAAGGAGCGCGCGGTGGGCCAGTTCTCGATGTTCGACATGTTTGGCGACGTGGCGGGCTCGGGCTTCCAGGACGAGGTGCCCGCGCCCGACGGCGTGGAGTGGGACCGTCACGTCAAGCTCGCGCAGGAGCACGACGTCCTGGGCATCTACGTCTCCGACCACCCGCTGCGACCGTACGCCTACGCGCTTGCCAAGGCGCGTGACTACACCATCGCGGACCTCTCGGTCTCGGAGGAATACATGGACCCCGCCGCAGGGGCCACCATGGAGCGCTTCAAGGTTCCCGAGGACAAGCCCATCCGCCTTGCCGGCATGGCCACCTCGGTCCAGAAGAAGACCACCAAGAAGGGCGACGCCATGGCCATCGTCACCCTCGAGGACATGGAGGCCGAGACCACGCTCGTCGTCTTCCCCAAGGCGTACAGGGAGTGCGCGGCCACGTTGGCCGGCGAGGTCGATCCCGAGACGGGAGAGAGCACGGGAGACGTCTTCATCAAGGTCGTGGGCCGCCTCGAGCGCGGCGACCGAGGAGACCAGCTCATCTGCTCGTCCATCGAGCCGCTTGAGCTTAACGACAGGACCAACCGCCCCAAGGTGCTCGAGATAAACATGCCCGCCAACCTCCTCACGCGCGGCCGCATGGACAACCTGGGCGCGATCCTCGGCCGCTATCCCGGCCTCGACCGCGTTGAGCTGCGCGTGGAGGGCGCTACGGGCGATGTCATGCGCATGGAGCTTCCCACGCGCATCGACGCGCACAACATGGTCCTCATGGCCGAGGTCATCGACCTCATCGGTCGCTCCGGCCACGTGAAGGTGGCATAGCGGCCACGTCGCGCGCCTGCGGGGGCGCGCGTGTCGGGCGCGTCCCGCCGCCGCGCACCTCCGCGTGCCCCAGCCCCGCCTGCCCCTCCGGCGTGCCGTATATGTAGGTTTGATAATAGCAATTGAGGGATGCATGAAGCACCGGGCCGTTGGGGACAATGTGTGTAGTGGCGGCCGCGTCTGCGACCGCAGGCATTGGCGCCGGCCCTGCGGGGCGGTGCCAAAACTAGGAGAGGATGTCCCATGGCAGACGTAAAGATCTATCGCTGCAAGCACTGTGGCAACACCGTCGTGAAGATCGTCGATGGCGGTCCCACGCCCGTGTGCTGCGGCGAGCCCATGGAGGAGCTCGTCGCCAACACCACCGACGCGGCCGTCGAGAAGCACGTGCCCGCCCTGACCGTCGATGGCGGGCGTCTCGTTGCCCGCGTCGGCTCCGTCGAGCACCCCATGACCCCTGAGCACTACATCGAGTGGCTGCTCTTCGCCGACGGCACCAAGACCGTCATCCGTTACCTCAAGCCGGGTGACGCCCCCGAGGCCCACTTCCACCTGGGCGAGGGCGGCAAGGCCACGGTCTACGCCTACTGCAACCTCCACGGCCTCTGGAAGGCCGAGGTCTAAGGCCCAGGCGGCCAAACGGCACGGACTCGCCGCGCCGCCCCGGCACTGCCGGGGCGGCGCGCTTCTCTCTGGGTGGCATGCATGTGCGGGGCGGGGATACAATCGACAGCAGGTCTTTGGCAGGCAGGGGAAAGGTCCAAGCATGAAGATCGCGGTTGCTCAGATGAGGACCACGGCAGGCGAGCTCCAGCGAACGGCAGAGCGCATGGTGGAGCTCGCGAGGAGGGCGGCGGGCGAGGGGGCGCGGCTCGTGGTGTTCCCGGCCGCCGCCCTGATGGGCGTCTGGCCCGTCGACCCGCCCAGCCAGGAGGGGCTCCTGCTCGACCTCGCGGAGGCCCTGGTCAAGATATCCGAGGAGGCCCCCTGCCCCTGCATCGTGCCGGTCCTCTCGGACGCCGACGGCGCTCCCGCGCCCGAGGCCATCCTCGTGCATGATGGGCAGCTCACGCCGCTCAAGCTCTCGGCTCTCCTGCGCTCGTCCGTCGCGGGCCACGCCGGCCGACGCCCCGAGGCCGGCCGGGAGGATGGGGACGGCCCCGCGCCAGACCTCCCCATCTTCGAGCTGGGCGGCGTCCACTTCGGGCTCGCCTTCTCATTTGATGACCTCAACGACTTCGATGACTATGCCTTCGACATCGACGTGGTGCTCTACCTCGACGGCTATGGGTTTGCCATGGACGACCCGTCGTCTGCCATGGGGGTCTCGGTCTCCGATGGTCGCTTCATGGACGACGCCGAGGCGACGGGCGCCTGGATCGTGGGCGTGGGTTCGCTCGGCACCTATGGGATGCAGGTGTTCACCGGTTCGAGCTTCGTCCTCACCCCATGGGGCGAGCTCGCCGCGCAGGCCCCCTCCCTCGAGGAGGGCCTCATCATGGCAGACATCGACCCGAACCGGGGCAGCCCTCTCGACCACCCCCTGGACCCCGAGGTCTACGATCGCCCGCTCGTCGCCTGGAACGCGCTGGCGCAGGGCCTTGCCGAGTCCCTCTCGCAGATGGGCTTTACGCAGGCGGCCGTGCTGGTTGACGGCACCCTGGGCTCCTGCGCCGTCGCGACCCTGGCCACCGACGCGCTTGGCCCCACCAACGTTCACGCGCTGCTCGCAACCGGTGCCAACGACGGGCTTGACGCCGCGGCGCGCAGGCTCGCCGAGAACCTCAGGCTGCCGGTCCGCGAGCTCCCCATGTCCGCGCTCTCGCCCGATCGCACCCTGGCGGCAGACCTCGCGCAGGCCCACCTCGTGGCGCTGGCGCGCGAGGAGGGCGCCATGCCGCTCTCGAACCTCGACAAGACGGCGCTGGCCCTTGAGGCGTCGCCTGGCTCGATGCCGCATGCGGGCCTCGCGCCCCTGGGCGATGTCTACCGCTCCGCCGTCATCGAGCTCGTACACATGAGGAACACCATCTCGCCCGTGATATCCCGCGCCTCCCGGCATGCCTTCGAGGTGCCCGCCATCCCGGGCATCGAGGAGTGCGGCCCCACCCCGGAGTCACGCATCGACTTCGTCGACTACGTGCTCGCGAGCCACGTCGAGTGGGGGCGCCCCCTCTCGGACATCGCGGATGACGGGGGACACCCACAGGTGGTCTCGGACATCCTCGACCGCCTCGCCTCGTGCGCGCCGGGGCGCATGGCCTGCGGTCCCGTCATCGTCTCGTCCTCGCGCACGCTCGACGACGTCGCATGGCCGCTGGGCATGGCGTGGCGCGACCGCGTGCGCACGAAGGCGGAGCGCGCGGGCGAGGGCATCGGCGGGGCCATCTCGCTCGGGGACGACCTGGACGAGGCCATCGCCCAGGCCGCCGAGGGCCTTCGCGGCGTGGCGGGGCCCCAAAAAGCCGGCGACGCGCAGCCGGCCGGGGGGGAGCCCGACGCCCCCGCGGCGCTTCGGGACCGCGAGAGGGACGTGCGCGACGTACTCAACATCCTGCGGGACCTCTCGCTTACGGGAGGGCTTGCCGCCGATCAGCCCGAGGGGCGTGCGGACAGGCATGGCCCGGGCGGGCGACCTGGCCCGGGCGGGGTGCCGGGCGACAGCCCCATATGGAGGACCTTCTCGGAGAACTAGCTCGCCCCTTCCGGGGGCGCATGGTATGCTAGGATAGAACGAACGTTCTAACCATGGTCATGCAGGAGGGGGCGCTTCTCGTGATAATCCTGGGGATAGACCCCGGCCTTGCCAACACGGGCTGGGGCGTGGTCGAGACGCGCGGATCCGTGTGCAGGGCCCGTGCGTACGGCTGCGTCTCAACCTCGTCGTCGGAGTCCATAGACCGCCGCCTGGGCAAGATCCACGAGGGCATCTCCAAGGCCATAGAGACCTATGCGCCAAGCCAGCTTGCCATAGAGAAGATCTTCTTCGGCGAGAACTCCCGCTCCGCGCTCGCGACGGCCCACGCCCGCGGCGCGGCCCTCGTGGCGGCGGCGGAGGCTGGGCTCGAGCTGGGGGAGTATACCCCCATGCAGATAAAGCAGGCCGTCGTGGGCACCGGGTCTGCGGACAAGCTCCAGGTCATCTTCATGGTGAGGAGCATCCTTGCCCTGGACCACGACCCCCGCCCAGACCACTGCGCGGACGCCCTGGCCGCAGCCATCTGCCACGCCAACCTCTCGCGCACGCAGCGGCTCACGCGCGAGGGCGCGGCCGTGCAGGTCTTCGAGCAGCAGCGCGCGCAGGAGAGGCTCGACGCCGCCACGGCGCGCGGCGTCACGGCGGCCGCCACGGCAGCGCGTCTCGCCGCCGCCCGTGGCAAGGGCTCGCCGCTCGGCCACGCACGGCAGAGCAGGAGGAACACCCAATGATCGTGCAGCTCACGGGCACCCTCGTCGAGGTGCTTCCCACCCATGTGGTCATCGATGTGGCCGGCGTCGGCTACGAGCTCGGCGTCTCGGCGACCACGGCGGCGTCGCTGCCGCCGGCGGGGGAGGCCGGCGTCACCGTGCTCACGCGCATGCTCGTGAAGGAGAGCGCGGTCGAGCTCTACGGCTTTGCCACGCGCGAGGAGCGCGCGGTGTTCGACAGGCTCGTCGCCGTCTCGGGCGTGGGGCCAAAGCTCGCCCTGGCGGTTCTCTCCACATTCTCGCCGGCAACGCTTGCGACCATCGTCACCCTCCAGGACGAGGGGCGCATGGCGCAGGTACCCGGGGTGGGCCGCAAGAAGGCGCAGCGGCTCCTCGTCGAGCTGCAGGACGTCTTTGCCAAGGACGTCACGCTCCGCGGCCTCGCGGGCATGGGTGAGCCCTCGCCCCGACAGCCCAAGGCGCCCGACACCGCCCAGTCCGTCACGGAGGAGGCAACCGCGGCGCTCCTGTCCATGGGCTTCTCGCCGCAGGAGGCGCAGCTCGCCCTTGACGGGCACGAGGACGCGGGTGCCGTGACGGTCGAGAGGGCCATCCAGTTCGCACTCAAGAGGCTTGGAGGCAGCCTGTGACGTGGGAGGCACACGAGGAGGATCTCTTCGACGGCGCCTCGGGCGGCGGGCATGCCCATGGCGGGCCCCGTCCCGTGACGGGCGAGCTCACGGCGGACGATCTCGAGGTCGATCGCAGCCTTCGCCCAACCACGCTCGACGAGTATTGCGGCCAGGAGCGCGTCCGCGACAACCTCCGCGTGCTCATCGCAGCCGCCAAGGACCGCGGCGAGACCCTTGACCACGTGCTCTTCTCTGGCCCCCCGGGCCTGGGCAAGACCACGCTCGCAACGGTCGTCGCCAACGAGATGGGCGCCCGGCTGCGCACCACGTCGGGGCCCGCCATCGCGCGCACGGGGGACCTCGCCGCCATCCTCACCAACCTCGAGGAGGGTGACGTCCTCTTTGTGGACGAGATCCACCGCCTCAACCATCAGGTCGAGGAGGTCCTCTATCCCGCGATGGAGGACTTCTTCCTCGACATCGTCATCGGCAAGGGGCCGGCCGCGCGCTCCATCCGTCTCGACCTGCCCCACTTCACGCTCATCGGCGCCACCACGCGCACGGGTCTGCTCACCGGCCCCCTGCGTGACCGCTTTGGCATCTCGTACCGGCTCGACTACTACACCGTCGACGAGCTCAGACGCATCGTGCGGCGCTCCGCGGCCATCCTTGGGGTGGAGGTGGACGACCAGGGCGCCGCCGAGATCGCCTCGCGCTCGCGCGGCACGCCGCGCCTTGCCAACCGCCTGCTCAAGCGCGTGCGCGACTACGCGCAGGTGAGGGCTGGCGGCGCCATCACATGGGAGGTCGCCGCCGAGGCGCTCTCGTTCTTCGAGATAGACGAGATGGGCCTCGACTGGATGGACAAGAAGATCCTCACGGCGCTCACCAGCACCTTCAGGGGACGTCCCGTGGGCCTTACCACCATAGCCTCGGCCGTGGGGGAGGACCCCCCCACGCTCGAGGACGTCTACGAGCCGTACCTCCTCCAGCGCGGCCTCATCGTGCGCACGCCTCAGGGACGCCAGGCAACCCCTGCCGCCTTCGAGCATTTGGGGGTGCCCCTGCCGCCTCAGCGCTAGTATCATGGTCGCGATAGCGTAGGCAGAGAGGATGGCGCCATGCTCGAGAGAGACTACATCACCGAGATCATCTCGCAGTTCGTCGAGGCGGTGACAAGGGTGCTGAGGCCTGCCGTCGAGACGGGCGACCCGGCGTCGTGCCAGGCGGTCGAGCAGCAGGTGGCCGACCTCATCGACCTCGACGCGCAAACCGCCATGGCCCTCTCGCCAGACTCCCTCGTCACGATGCTCGTGCTCTCCGGCATGGGCGACTCGGTGGCGGCCTACGTCTGCTACGCGCTCGATCGCGTCTCCCGCGCGTACGAGGCCCACGGAGAGGACGAGCTTGGCGGCCTGAGGCACCTGCAATCCCAGGCGGTCGCCGAGAGCTTCGGCTGCGATCCGGCGACGCCCCCGGAGGAGCTTGCCTCCCTCGACGAGGAGCTCTTTGGGGCCGCGGGAGGCGATGCGTAGCCGCGGCCGACCGCGTCCACGCCCCACGGTGCTCACTCTATAACATATCTTCATTTTACTTGAACATCCGGCCTACCTTTGGCATACTGAGGCGCGACAAAAGCTCACGCATATGCCGGAGGTCCCATGGCACTCCCAAGAAGCATGTTCAAGGTCCTCGTCGCCCTTGCCCAGTCTGACGCCCGCGTGACCCAGCGTCAGCTCAGCGCCGCCACGGGCCTCTCCCTCGGGGCCGTGAACTCGGCGCTCCGCGACGCCGAGGATGCGGGCTTTGTCGAGGACGGGCTGCTGAGCATCGACGGCCTCACGTCCCTTGCGCCCTACGAGGCGAGAAACGCCGTCATCATGGCCGCCGGCCTCTCCTCGCGCCTGGCGCCCATCTCCTACGAGAAGCCCAAGGGCCTCCTCCGCGTTCGGGGGGAGGTCCTCATCGAGCGCCAGATCCGCCAGCTCCAAGAGGCGGGCGTCACCGACATCACCGTTGTGGTCGGCTACAAGAAGGAGTACTTCTTCTACCTCGCAAGCAAGTTTGGGGTGCGCATCAAGGTCAACCCGCACTACGCCACGAGGAACAACAGCTACACGCTCTGGCTCGTGCGCGACCGCCTGGACAACACCTACGTGTGCTCGTCGGACGACTACTTCGAGAAGAACCCCTTCGAGCACTACGTTTACGAGGCCTATTACGCCACGCAGTACGTGAGCGGGGCAACCGACGAGTGGTGCGTGTCCACGGGTCCGCGAGGGCGCATCGCCGAGGTGAGCGTGGGGGGCTCTGACGCCTGGGCGATGCTTGGGCATGCCTACTTCGACAGAGCGTTCTCCACGGCCTTCGTCCCCATCCTCGACGCAGCCGTGCGCAAGCCCGGGACGGAGGACATGCTCTGGGAGGACGTCTTTTGCGACAACGTCAGCGAGCTGCGCATGGTCGCCCGCCACTACCCGGGCGCGTGCATCCACGAGTTCGACACCCTCGACCAGGTGAGCGGCTTTGACCCGGCATTCATCGAGAACGTCGACTCGCGCATCTTCGACAACATCGTCTCGGTGCTGGGCTGCGACAAGTCGCAGATCCACAGCTTCTATCCGCTCAAGCAGGGCCTCACCAACCTCTCGTGCCACTTCTCGGTTGGCGAGGGCGCAGACGAGCGGGAGTACGTGTATCGCCACCCCGGCCTTGGCACCGAGAAGATGGTCGACCGCGCCGCCGAGGAGGCGGGGCTGCGCCTCGCGCGCGACCTCGGGCTTGACAGCACCTTCATCTACGAGGACCAACGGCAGGGCTGGAAGATATCGCGCTTCGTCCGCAACGCCCGCCCCCTCGACCCGCACGATCCCGCGCAGCTGAGGCGCGCCATGCAGATGTGCCGCAGGCTTCACGGGAGCGCCGCCACGCTCAACCGGAGGTTCGACTTCGTCGAGGAGGGCCTTGGGTACGAGAGGCTCCTCGCGGAGCGCGGCCCCATCGAGATCCCCGGATACGGCGAGCTCAGGGAGAAGGTCCTTCGCCTGAAGGGCCTTGCCGAGCAGGACGGCTTTTCGCGCTGCGTCTCGCACAACGACTTCTTCCACCTCAACTTCCTCGTCGACGAGCAGGACGAGTACAGCCTCATCGACTGGGAGTACGCCGGCATGTCCGACGAGGCGAGCGACTTCGGCACCTTCACGGTGTGCTGCGAGCTCTCCCGTGCGGAGGCCGAGGGGGCCCTGCGCCACTACTTTGGCCGCACGCCCACAATGCGGGAGCGCCGCCACTTCTGGAGCTACGTGGTCTTCGCGGGCTGGTGCTGGTACGTGTGGTCGCTCGAGAAGGAGGCCGAGGGCGACAACGTGGGCGAGTGGCTTCTCGTCTACTACCGCTACGCGCAGGACAACGTGGACCGCGTGCTCGGGTGGTACGAGGGCGGAGACGGGCGCGAGGTCTCATAGGCACCCCTGCGCAGCCCCTCGCGCCCCATTTGTCAAGATTTGCCTATGTTGTTCACATTCATATGACATACGTGTAGTATGAACACAAAATTTTTCTTACCAGCAGTTGATATGTTCATGATGATCGTTGGATGATGGCATGACGGGATGTGTTCACAATGACGGCGCCTCCCCCGGGGTCTCCCGCAGGGGATTTCTCGGACTTGCCGCTGGCGCCGCCGCCTGCCTGGGGCTCGGTGGGCTTGCGGGCGCGGGAGGGACGTCAGGCGGCTCGGTCGTGATCTACTCGTGCGGCGAGGGCATCCGCAACGAGACGCAGATGGCCGCCATGCGGCGGGCCTTCCCTGACTACGACATCCGCATGCACTACATCACGACGGGCAACTGCGCCGCCCGGCTTCGCATGGAGGGGGCGTCCTCAGAGGCCGATATCGTGATGGACCTTGAGGGCGGCTACATCAACCAGGTGTCCGACAACCTCGAGGACCTCTC
Organism: Coriobacteriaceae bacterium; assembly: GCA_004557505.1. Classification (GTDB taxonomy): domain Bacteria; phylum Actinomycetota; class Coriobacteriia; order Coriobacteriales; family Atopobiaceae; genus Tractidigestivibacter. Next base: position 75,052 of record SFGZ01000006.1, read on the forward strand.
GGACTTCGACGGGTCCATCTACTGCGAGGACCTTCGCGACCCGGATGGCCGCTACTTCCCCTTCTCGCGCGAGAGCGCCTGCGTAGCCACGAACGACGACGTCCTGGCGGGGCGGGGGATACCCACCCCCGTCTCGTATCAGGACCTTCTGGACCCCGTGTACGCCGGCGTGGTCTCGATGCCCAATCCCAAGACCTCCGGCACGGGATACAACTTCCTCAAGAGCCTCGTGAACGCATGGGGCGAGGACGCCGCCTTCGACTACTTCGACGCGCTTGCCGAGAACGTCTACCAGTTCACGTCCTCGGGGTCGGGCCCCGTGAACGCCCTGGTGCAAGGCGAGGCGGGCATAGGCCTTGGCATGACCTACCACGCGGTGTCCGAGATAAACGCGGGCGCGCCCCTCTCCGTCCACGTCTTTGAGGAAGGGGCGCCCTGGGACGTGTACGGCTCGGGGATCATCCGGGGCCGCGCCAGCCGCCAGGCGGTCCACGACGTCTTTGGGTGGCTCTGCACCGAGGGCGTGCGCATAGACAACGCGACGTATGTGCCCGATCAGGTTCTGGTCGGCGTGACGCCCGAGATCCCCAACTACCCCACGGACATCGCCTACGCCGACATGACCGGCATCACCGACGTGGACGAGAAGATGCGCCTGCTTGAGAGATGGAGCCACTGATTGCCATGACAGCTCGAGATGCAGATTCGCCTGCGGCCCCCAAGCTCTCCGCCCAGGGCATCACGAAGTCCTTCGACGGCCGCGAGGTGCTCCATGGGATAAGCTTCGACGTGCGCGGGGGAGAGTTCCTCTCGATCCTCGGCCCCTCCGGCTGCGGGAAGTCGACCATCCTGCGCATCCTCATCGGCCTTGAGCATCCGGATGCCGGCCGCGTGCTCCTCGATGGCGAAGACATCACTGACGCCGCCCCCAGCAGTCGGCACATGGGGATAGTCTTCCAGGACTATGCGCTCTTCGAGAACATGACGGCTTTGGGCAACGTCGAGTACGCGCTGCGCTTTGACCCTGCCCGGCGCGCTCGCCGCTCACAGATAGCACTCGAGGCGCTCGCGAGCCTCGGTATGGCCGACTATGCCGACAAGCCCGTTGCGGGCCTTTCCGGTGGCCAGATGCAGCGCGTGTCCATAGCGCGCACGCTCGCCCTTAACCCGGAGGTCATACTCCTCGACGAGCCGACGAGCGGACTCGACGCCGACGCGCGCCTTGCGCTGCGCTCGCAGCTTAAGGATATCCAGCGCAATCACGGGACAACGATGGTCTTCATCACGCACGACCAGGAGGAGTCGTTCGCGCTCGCCGACCGCGTCATGGTGATGGGGGAGGGGTCCATCCACCAGCTTGACGAGTCTTTGAGAATCGTCGAGAACCCCGCCGATGACTATGTCCGCGACTTTGTGGTGGCAAACCTCAAGGCAAAGTACGACTCGCTTGCGAGGTTCGCCTCGCCGCTGGAGTAGGGGGTCGCCATGGCTTGCCAGACAAACTCGAGGGGATCGAAGCTCCTCAAGGTCGCGCTTCTGCTCTTCTTCCTGCTTGCGGTTGCGCTGCCTTTGATAGGGATGTTCTCGCGCCTGGCCGACCCGCAGGTGCGGGAGGTCTTTGGCACTCAGGCGTTTGCAACCGCCTGCATCAACTCCCTTGTGGTGGCAGCCACGACCACGGTCATCTCGGTGGCCGCCGCGCTTGTCATGTCGTGGGTGCTCTGTAGGACCGCCATCCACGGGAAAGGCGTCCTTGCCGTCCTGCTTACGGTCCCCATGCTTGTCCCGTCGCTCGCTCATGGCATGAGCCTGGTGTATCTGCTGGGGTCAAACGGGATGATCACAAACATGTTGCACGGCACGTGGTCGATCTACGGGTTTGCGGGCATTGTGATGGGATCGTTTCTCTACTCGTTCCCACCGGCCTTCCTCATGATCTATGATGTGATGCGCTACGAGGACGCGACGCCCTGCCAGGCCGCCGATGTCCTTGGCATCCCTAAGTCAAGCCAGTTTGTACGCATAACTCTTCCCTTTTTGAGCAAGCCACTCGTCTCCGCCACGTTTGCGACCTTTGCGCTCGTGATCACCGACTACGGCGTACCTTTGATGGTGGGCGGCAAGGTCATGACGCTTCCCGTGCTCATGTACCAAAACGCGGTGGGGCTGCTCGACTTCGACACCGGCGCCGCTATTGGGTTTGTGCTGCTCATCCCTGCAGTCATAGACTTTGTCGTCGACCTGCTCGCGCGGGATAGCGCCAGCTCGCGCTACGTCTCGCGCGGGTTTGACCTCAGGCCGCGCGTCGCGAGAGATGCCGTTGGGTATGTGGTCGCTGTGGCCGTGACGCTTGCCCTGCTTGCCCCTGTTGCCAGCTTCTGCATGGTGTCGTTTGTGACGAAGTACCCCATCGACCTTGCCCCCACCTTTGCCAACGTGGGGCGCGCCCTCACCATGGGGGCGGGATCGTACTGGGTGAACTCGCTCTTTATAGCCCTTGTCGTGTCTATCTTGGGGACGATCATCGCCTATCTCGTTGCCTACATCACGGCGCGCGTCGGCGGCGTCTCCGCTCGCCTCCTTCACCTGGCGTCTGTCACCACCCTTGTCGTGCCGGGTATAGTCCTTGGCCTCTCGTTTGCCCTTGCGTTTAGGGGCTCTCCCATCTACGGGACGTTTGCCATCCTCATCCTGGTGAACCTGGTTCACTTCATCGCTTCGCCGTACCTCATGGCCTACAACTCGCTCTCAAAAGTGAACAAGAACCTTGAGGCGGTCGGCCAGACCATGGGCGTGGGGCGTGTGCGCATTGTGCTGGACGTCCTTGTCCCGGCGACGGCCGACACCATAGCCGAGATGTTCTCGTTCTTCTTCGTCAACTGCATGGTGACCATCTCCGCCGTCTCCTTCCTCTCCACCACGCTCAACATGCCGCTCGCGCTTCTGGTGACCGATCTCGACGCTCAGCGCCTGGTGGAGTGCTCGGCCTTTGTCTCTGTCCTCATCCTTGCCACGAACGTCGTGGAGAAGGTGGTGGTTGCCGCCCTGAGGCGCCACCGTCATGCCCAACCGTCAGTCTCTTGCTAGCCACCTGGAGGTACCCACGCTATGACACACAGGGAGTTCCTCGTCCTTTCAACTATCGCGACGGCGCCCGCGCCGCTTACCCAGCGCGCCATAGCCGCGCAGACCGGGATGTCGGTGGGTAGCGTGAACGAGGCCGTCTCTAGCCTTTCCGACCTGGGGCTCGTTGACGACAGGCGCGTCACCGACGAGGGGCTCGACGTGCTCGAGCCCTTCCGCGTGGAGCGCGCGGTGCTCATTGCCGCGGGCTTTGGCTCCCGCATGGTCCCCATCACGCTCAACACGCCAAAGCCGCTGGTGCGCGTGGGCGGCAGGCGCATCATCGACACCATCCTCGATGCGGTCTATGCGGCGGGCATCACCGAGGTCTATGTGGTGCGCGGCTACCTTGGCGAGCAGTTCGACCAGCTCCTCTACAAGTACCCGACCATCAGGTTCATCGACAACCCCCTCTACAACGAGGCGAACAACATCTCGAGCATGGTAGCCGCGAAGGACCTCCTCCAGAATGCCTACGTGTTCGAGTCGGACCTGCTGCTGAGAAACCCCAGCCTCATCACCCGCTACCAGGACCGCTCGAACTACCTTGGCATTCCCATGGAGCGCTCCGATGACTGGTGCTTCCAGGTCAAGAACGGGGCCATCAGGCACATGGGCATAGGCGGCGAGGGAGGCGTCTGGCAAATGGTCGGCATCTCGTACTGGACGCCCGAGGACGGCGCGAGGCTCGCAGAGGACATCCCCGCGACGTTCGAGATGCCGGGCGGGAGGGAGCGCTTCTGGGACGAGGCCCCCCTCACGTACTTTGCCGACAGGTATAGGGTCTACATTCGCGAGTGCTCCCTCTCGGACGTGACTGAGATAGACTCGTTCCGCGAGCTCAAGGCGATCGACCCCGCCTACGGCTGTTAGGCCGGCCCCATGCCACGGACGTATGCCATCTTCTCCGCGCAGTACCTCCCGCACGTGGGGGGTGTGGAGACGTTCACCGCGAACCTTGCCCGCCAGCTCGTCTCGGGCGGGGACGGGGTGTGCGTGGTGACGTCTGCGTGCGAGGGCGTGCCCGAGGTCGAGACCCAGGCAGACGGCGTGCGCGTCGTGCGGCTTCCCAGCCTCCGGCTCATGGGGGGGAGGCTTCCCCTCTCGCGCCACGGGGCGCGCGAGCGCTCGCTCCTGTCTGCCGTGTCCGGCCTTGGCGTGGACCGCGTCCTCGTGAACACCCGCTTCTACGGCACGTCCGTCACGGGCCTCCGCTTTGCCCGCTGGCTCGGCCTGCCCGCAGTCCTTCTCGACCACGGCTCCGCATGGCTCACCTTCGGACGCGGCGACGCGCTCGATGCCGCCGCCCGCGCGTGGGAGCGCCGCATGACCGCCCGCGTCGTGAGCCTGGGGGCCACTTTCGCAGGCATCAGCGAGAAGAGCGCCGCGTGGCTCTCGACCTTTGGCATCACCACGTCGCTGGTCATCCCCAACGCCATCGACGCCGCCTCGTTTCGCGGGGAGTCCTCGGGGAGGGACTTCCGCGCAGAGCTCGGCATCCCCGGGGAGGCGACGCTCGTGGCCTTCGTGGGCAGGCTTGCCCCCGAGAAGGGGCCCGAGCGACTCCTTAGGGCCGTCCGCGAGCTGGGCGAGGGCTACGTCGCAGTCCTGGCGGGCGACGGCGCGCTCCGCGACCGGCTTGCGCGAGACCTGCCTGCCAACGCGCACCTCGTGGGCAACCTCGGCCATCCGGACCTCTCCGCCCTGCTCTCGCAGGCAGACGCCTTCTGCCTCCCCACGCGCTCGGAGGGCTTTTGCACCTCGCTCCTGGAGGCGGGCGCCTGGGGCGTGCCGTGCGTGGTGCCGGATGTGGGCGGCGCGCGGGAGGTGCTCTGCCAGGGTCACGACACCCTTGGGTGCATCACGCCAGACCGCGAACATACGACCATGGCCGAGGGGGTTCGCCGGGTTGCGGCGTCATGGACGCCTGCGCGCTCGCGGGAGCTCCGCGCTCACGTGGGGCGCGACCTCTCCTGGGCGCAGGCGGCGCGTGCGCTCGAGCGCGCCTTTGCGCAGGCCGAGAGGGGCTAGCCGCCCTCCTTGCGGACGCCCGGCTGCTCGGGGCGCCGGCCTCGGCCGCAGCCCCGCCGCCTACACCCAGCGCGCGTCAACGTAGTGGGGCGTCCGCTTGCCCTCCGGGGGCGGCGTCATGTAGTCGCCGTACCAGCGCGAGAGGCAGAGGTCAAAGTCCCGCGGGCCCTCGAACCGCTCGCCCTCGAAGTCGTAGGGGCAGGTGTCGAAGACGATGGAGCGGGGCATGCGCTCGCTCGGCCCGATGGGCCAGGCGAGCTGGGCGACCTCGTCGCTTTTTGCAAGGGGGGTGGCGCGGGCCATGTCGTCCACCCGCTGGGCTATCCGGTAGATGTCCTCCTTGGGCATGACGGCCTTGAGCACGCGCTTTCCCAAGAGGCTCATGGCCGAGGAGCCCTCGTGGACGTTGGCCGTCAGGTAGTCGTACTTGCGCCTGAGCCTGGCCACCTGGTCAAAGGGCTTGTCGTCTGGCCCAATCCCGTCGACGGGGAACACGTCCACCCAGACGCCCGTGCGGCACCATCGCTCGTCGACATAGTGCTCGACGACCTCGGTGCGCGCGTCCACCACCTTGATGAAGGGGTAGATGGACGAGCGGTCGCGGTACCAGGTGATCTCGTAGTACGGCCTTCTCGAGCGCCTGGCGAAGGCCTCCGGCAGGCGCTCGTAGTCCTCTCGCGGCATGATGAGGTCGATGTCGTCGTCCCAGGGGATGAAGCCGTGGTGCCGTATGGCGCCCAGGAGCGTGCCGTAGGCCATGACGCACCTCAGCCCCTCCTCGTGGCACACCCGGTAGAGCTCTCGCGTGATGTCGAGTTCGATGGCCTTCATCTCGTCCGCGCCAATGCGCCTCTGTCCCATGCCGTCCCCGTTCAGGTTGCCTGCAAGCACCTGATAGATTGTAAGCTCTCTGTCAGGCGGGGCGAGACGGGCCGCGAGCGGTCTCTGGTTATTTTTCGGTTGGCGGCCATCGCGCCTTTGGCACGGGGCCATCCATGCAAGAATGGCTAGATGCCCGTGCGGGCCGCCTATCGCACCTCGTCATCCGACCGGAGCATCCGCATGAAAACAGTCTGTGTGTTCACGCCAACCTACAACCGCGCCTACATACTCCCGGCGCTCTACGAGAGCCTCGTCTCGCAGACCTCGCAGGACTTCATGTGGCTCATCGTGGACGACGGCTCCACCGACGGCACCCGTTCGCTCGTTGACTCTTGGAGGCGGGAGGGCAAGGTCGACATCACCTATGTCAAGAAGGAGAACGGGGGTAAGCCGCGCGCCATCAACACGGGCGTCGAGCTTTGCGAGTGCCCGCTGTTCTTCTGCGTCGACTCGGACGACCACCTGGTCTCCGGCGCCGTCGCGCGCATCGTCGAGGACTACGTGGCGATCCGCGATGACGATCGCATCGCCGGCATCGTGGCGCTTAGGGGCACCGACGAGCACACCCCCATGGCAACCTGGATCCCGGAGGGCCTCTCCGAGGTCAGGTACTGGGACCTCTTCGAGAAGCACCGCTTTGCCGGGGACACGTCGCTCATCCACAAGACCGAGGTGCTGCGGAGGTACCCGTACGACGTCGCCCCGGGCGAGAAGTTCATCGCCGAGACCTCCGTCTACTACCGGCTCGACGAGCGCTACCTCATGAGGACGGACAACACCATCCTCACCATCTGCCACTACCTTCCCGACGGGCTCACGCATAACTTTGCCAGGAACGCGCGCGAGAACCCCATAGGCTACCGCAAGCACAAGCTCTACTGCGCCCAGCGCGCACAGACCATCGTCGGCAAGTTCCGCGAGACCACGCTCTATCTCGTCGGCTGCCGCATGTCAGGGGAGAGGGGCGGACTCTCGAAGGCGCCTAACAAGTTGATCGGTGCGTTGTGCATGCTCCCCGCCTGCGTTGCCTATCACACGGTGTTCGGGGGGAAGAGGGCCGATGGCTGAGGGCCTCTCGCTCAAGGAGAACATCGCCTGGAACTCCGCTGGCTCCATCGTGCGCCTGGGCTGCAACTATCTCGTCACGATCGCCGTGGTGCGCCTCTCCCATGGCTTCGATGCCGCCGGCGCCCTCTCGCTTGCCATGTCGGTCTCCAACCTCGTGGCGCCCTTCGCCGACTTCCGCCTGCGCACGGTGCAGGTGACCGACGTCCGCGGCGAGCATAGCTCTGGCGAGTACGTCGGGCTGCGCCTCCTCACGTCAGCGCTTGCCTTTGCGATAGGCGTTGCCTACGCGCTTCTCACCTGCTCCCTTGACGCCGTGCCGGCGATCGTCGCCTATCTGGTGTCATCGCTCGCCGCGAACCTCATCGAGGGCTTCCACGCCATAGACCAGCGGCACCTCCGCATGGACTACATCGGCCGGTCGTACATGATGCAGGGCATCTCCAACCTGGCGCTCTTCTCGGCGGTGCTGTGGCTCACGGACTCTCTGGTGCTGGCCTGCGCCGCGATGGCCGCCTCGACCCTGGCGGTCTTCTTTGCCTACGACATGCCGAAGGCGTCTGGCTTCGAGTCTGTCAGGCCCGTTTGCGACCTGCGCTCCGCAGCCCGCACGCTGGCGACGCTTCTGCCGCTGGTCGTGGCCCAGGTGTGCTCGAGCGCCGTCCTCACGGTGCCCAAGCAGTATCTTGCGGCAAGCGTCTCCACGGCGGCGCTGGGCATCTACTCCTCCGTGGCCTCCCCCGCGGCCATCGTCCAGATGGGCGCCTCCTACATCTACAGCCCCCTCATGGGGGAGTTCGCGACGCGCTTCAAGGAAGACAAGGCCTCCGCGCTCAAGCTCTTCAAGCGCACCATCCAGGGCATCGTTGGCATCACGGTTGCCTTCTCGGCGTTCATCCTCCTGTTTGGCGAGTGGGCGCTCGGCCTGCTCTACGGTCAGGGGATCGTCGAGTACAGCTACCTTCTCGGGCCCGCCGTGCTCTGCACCTTCGTGACCGCCTTCGCCTGGTTCATGAACGACCTGCTCCTCTCGCTCAGGGACTACAGGGCGAGCTTCCTCGGCAACGTGGTTGCCACCGCCGCCTCGCTTGCGGTCACCATCCCCGTGGTGAACCTCTTCGGCATGAACGGTGTAAGCTGGGTGGGCGTGGGGTCCTACCTCATGGCGGTGCTCTGCCTGCTGGCGTTCTTCGTGCATGACTGCAAGAGGCTCTGAGACAAGGGGGCGGCCCCCCTTGTCTCATTGGGAAGGAGGAGGGCTGATGGGCCAGGTTGACCAAGCGCGGCCGTATCCCGAAGGCGCCCTCGAGCGCCTGCAGGAGGCGGAGCGCGGGATCCTCGGCGTGGTGGACGCGATCTGTCGCGAGAACGGCATCGACTACTTCGTCGATTCGGGGACCTGCCTGGGCGCCGTGCGCCATGGTGGCTTCATCCCCTGGGACGACGACGCGGACATAGGCATGCCCTATGGGGACTACCGGCGCTTCCTCGAGCTTGCCCCCAGGGCGCTTCCCCCGGGCTGCTCCCTCGCGACGTGCGAGAACACGCCCGGCCTCACGTCGCTCTGGGCCAAGGTGTTCCTCGACGGCACGCGCTTCATGGACGAGGCCGCCCTTGAGGCCGGCTGCGACCAGGCCATCTTCCTCGACGTCTTCCCCTACTTTCGCGAGGAGGAGGACCCTGCCCGCGCCCGTGCCCAGAGGGCGGCGTGCCTGAGGCTCCAGCGCATGAGCTACCTCCACGGCATCGCCCATCCCAAGATGCCCTCGGGCACATCGCTGCGCGGCCTCAAGGCCACGGCGTGCTCCGTCGTCCACCACACGATCGCGCACGCCTGGAGGCCGCAGGAGCTCTCGCGCCGGCTCTTCGAGGCCGCCCAGCCCGTGGCCCCCGCCGAGCGGTGGTTCAATGCCAGCTACCCACTCGATGGCGTCCACGCCGCGGCGACGCTCTTCCCCACCGAGGACGTCCCCTTCGACGGGATGACGCTTCGGGCGCCACATGACTGCGACGCCTACCTGCGCACGCTCTACGGCGACTACCACCAGCTCCCACCCGCGGAGGAGCGCTACACCCACCGCCCCCGCGTGCTCGACTTTGGTGACGGCGTGAACGTGATGGGGGAGTAGCGGCCCGGCCCCTCCAGCGACGCCAGCCCGCTAGCCCCTGCCCTCGATGCCGTCCTCGAACTCCTTCTTGCTGAGGGCAATCTCCTGCGAGAGCTGCTCCACCCTGTCGGTGAGGCGAGAGACGTCGCAGGCAAGGTTGAAGAGCTTGAGCAGCATGAGCGCGATGACTACGACAAACACGAAGTTGCTGGGAGAGAGGAAGCCCAGGAGGTCGGAGAAGAAGTATGCGATGCGGGGGAAGATCGCCAGGACCAGCAGGAGCGCAACGGCGCAGACCCAGTAGACCGAGTCGGCGATGCGTATCTTTGACGTCCTCACCTTGCGCACGACGATCGAGAGCGCGAGCAGGGCGCCGATGACGAGGACGATGCGGAGAACGATGGACATGGCCGGTCCTATCTAAACCATTGGAAGAGCAGGATGGAAAGGCACGTGCGCGCCATATAGGAGATCGAGGACATGAAGTGCAGGTAGCTCGTGCCACCCTGGCGCTCGCGCATCTCAGCGGGTACCTCGATCACCTTGGCGCCCCTGCGAATGAGAAGGGCGATGGTATCCGGCTCCGGCGCGAGGTCGAACCCGCGGGCGAGCGCCTCGACCATGGCGCGGTTGTACATGCGCATGCCAGAGGTGGGGTCGGTTATGGTCGCGCCACAGGTCCGGCGGATGATTGCGGTGATGAGCCTCGCCCCCGCGCCGCGCGCGCCCACGGCACCCCCTCCCGCGAGGTTGCGCGAGGCAATGACGATGTCGGCCCCCTCGTCCCGCATCGTCTTGGCCATGGTGGGGATGTAGGTGGGGATGTGCTGGCCGTCGGAGTCTATCTGCACGGCGGCGTCATAGCCATGGCGCGTGGCGTACTTCATCCCGGCCCGTACGGCCGAGGTGAGGCCGCAGTTCACCGGTAGGTCTATGTGGCTCAGGGCAAGCTCGTCGCAGATGCGGGGTGTGGCGTCGCTCGAGCCGTCGTTGATGACGAGGTAGTCCACATCCGGACAGGCTTGGGTCAGCTCTCGCACGGTGTTCGCGAGGCACTCCTCCTCGTTGTAGGCGGGCACGATGGCGAGAACTCTCACGGGTCGCCTTTCCTCTCGTCTTGTCGTCGTACGCATGTCGCCCATGGTATAGCAGCGCGACGCCGCCGCGAGCGCGCCGTGGCCTCGCTCAAAAAAACTCCCCCGCCAGCTGGCGGGGGAGCCAAGTCCCACAGATCCCCGAAAGGGGTATGCGCTGGGCTATGAGTTAGATCTTGTGGACGTTGGAGGCCTGGAGCTTGCCGTTCTGGCCGGTGGTGATGTCAAACTCGACAGTCTGGCCCTCGTCCAGGGTCTTGAAGCCGTCCATCTTGATCTCGGAGTAGTGGACGAACAGGTCGTCGCCGTCCTCACGAGAGATGAAGCCATAGCCCTTGTCGGGGTTGAACCACTTAACAGTACCCTTTGCCATGTCGTGCCTTTCTTTCTTTGCCCCGCGGGGCAAAAAGCTGCGCTCTCGCGCGATACCTTGTGGCAGCAAAAGCCACGTGTGTTATATTACCTCATCCATCCTGGCGAGAGCCCATAAATCCCCAAGTGGTCCTAATTGGCCGCTTCCAGACACATATGTGCCGCTCGCAACGCGCCGTGGGCCTGGCGTCACCCATCGTTTCCCATGGCCTCGCGCCAGCTCGCGATGGAGCAGTCGGCGGCCCTCGCGACCTCCCGCCCGTCCTGCAGGGGGTTGTCACTCAGGACGGCGCAGGCGCGCATCCCGGCCCGCTTTGCGGAGCAGATTCCCTGGAGAAGGTCCTCGAAGACCATGCAGTCCCCCGGCTGGGCCGCGATGCGCCGCGCCGCCTCGAGGTAGATGTCCGGCCGGTCCTTGCCGCAGCCGACGTCCCGGGCGCAGACCACTGCGTCGAAGAGGTCGTAGACGTCCACGTTCGCCCTCATGGCGGCGAGCACGTCGGGATCGTTTGTCGTGGCGAGCGCCACGGGCACGCCTGCGCTCCTCAGGGCCGCGACGTACGCCTTGGCGCCGGGTCGCAGGCGCACCTGCGTGGCATAGAGCGCCCGGCCCATGGCGTTCCACTCGTCGCAGATCTCCCCCACCGTGTCCTTGAGGCCATAGCGCTCGATGCACCAGCGCGCTCCCCCCGCAAAGCCGAGCATGCTGAGCGTCCGTCCCGCGTCGGGCGTGTAGGGGATGCCTCGCGACCCGAGAAAGGCGATGTCCACCTGCCTCCAGAGGCCATGGGTCAGGGCAAGCGTGTCGTCGAAGTCGAAGATGGCCGCCGAGAAGCTCGGTGGCCACAGGGGGCCTTCGCTGGCTGGTTCCTGCATGTGCGTGCCGTCTCCTTGGTCGTCTCGCGCGCCGTGGGCGCCGGGCGCTAGCGGTCCGGCTCGTCCTCGACCGAACGGAGCATCCCATAGTACACGTCATCGTGCGTCATGAGCCCCAGGATGGTCATGAACTCCCGCGCCACGGGGAAGATCTCGGCGTCGAGGGATGCGCGCATGCCCTGGAAGAAGGCCTCGGACACCTCTTCGGTGGGGGCGATGGCGATGTCTCGCGCCGCGAGCGTCGCGCGGATCTGCTCCTCGCTGAGGGGCTCGCTCAAGGTCGTCGCGCCCTGCAGCTGTAGGACGATCGCCGAGAGCTGCGAGGCCATCTTGGTTGCTACGCCAGGCATGAAAGAGAGGGCGCGCTGGTAGCAGGCCCGTGCCGCGCGCAGGTCCTGGCAGTTCCACTTGTAGTTCGCCATGCGGATGTAGCCAAGGCCCACGCCCTCGGGATCGTGGGCAAGCTCGAGGAGGCGCCCCACCTCGGCCATTGCGTCGTCGGCGCGCCCCTCGGCGTCGAGGCACTGGGCAAGTTGCAGCCTGGAGTGGATGCTCAGGGGCGCTATCTCCACGCCGCGCCGCGCCCGCTCGGTTGCCATGGGCACATGGCCCCCGGCAAGCGCCGCCACCGAGACGACGAGCTGCGCCTCGAGGTAGGCGTCGGGGGCGAGTCGCGTCTCGCGCAGGCCGTCCCAGAGGAGCCGGTTGTAGAGGACGCGGTCGACATAGCCGCCGAACGCGCGCCACTCGACGGTCGGCGTGTCCTCGTATGCGTGGCTCTGCTCCAAAGGCCCCAGGGCCTCGAGGGCGGTCGAGAGCGCGCCCGCCGCGTCCCTCTGCGAGAGCTGCTCCTTGGCCCTCTCCACCGCCACGGCGAGCGCGTCGCCGCTCACGAACTCGTCCTGGATCGCCTGCGGGTCACCCTCGTCGAGCGTCCCGTCGATGAGCTTGCCCGCGCATCGGCGCGCCGCTTCCCTGACGGTCGCGTCCTCGTCCCCGCCGGCAAGCTCCATGATGGCGCGGACGTTCTCCTCGGTGGAGGACGAGAGGCGTCGCGTGATCTGGGACGCCACCTCCGCCCGTTTGCCCGCCTCGGCGATGCCGAGCTGGCTCACGCGCCCGGCGCCCAGCGCCTTCGCAAAGGGGTCGGGGAGGATGCGCTGGGAAAGCTCGACGGTCTCGTAGCGCCGCGCCGGGCAGAAGCGCTCGCCCTCCAGCGAGAAGCCCTGCCTCACGGGCGAGAGCTGGCCGTCCCGCTCGGCGATTGTGGCGCCAAAGCCGCGGTACGCACCGACGGGATCGAAGCCTCCCGTGAGGGGCAGCTTCGAGAATCCGTCGCGGTCGAAGCACACGGAGTAGTAGCAGTCGTGGGAGCTCGGCGTGTCGACGGTGCCGGCGACCCACACCCTCTGTATGAGCGCGCTACAGCGAAACGCGCACGCCGCGAGGAGGATGCCAATGCGGAGGTTGTAGTCGGTGGCGGCGCGACGCCGCATCTCGGGCGTTGCCGGGACGCTGCCCATGCCGTCCACCCACATGCGCGCCGGCATGACGGAGGGCGGCGTGAGGTCCACGACAAGGGCCACGTCGCCGTCGGCCACGTTCGTGCGGAAGTTCGCCTGGAGGCGGTAGGGCACCTGGAAGTGCTCGATGCCCGTCGAGATGCCCTTGCGCACAGACCACTCGCCGTCCGGACGCTCCTCCCCGCGGGTGGGGAGGCCGTCCGCGATGGTGGGGACCTGCGAGGTCACGGACGCGGCCACGCGCTGCCTGAACCTCACGAGCTCGCCTGCGGGCACGTCGTCCGCGTCCTCGAAGAACGTCGATGCGAGAAGCGCCGCGTTGAGGGCGGCCTCGATGCGCAGCACCCCGAGCTTTGCCGCATAGCTCATCTCGGGGTCGTTGACGCGCAGGTAGAAGAGGTGTGACGTATGCGGGCGCACCACGCTCACGGAGGGCATGGCGACGCCTGGCGCGAGAAGGCCCGCGTCATCCAGCGCATCGGCGAGGAACACCTCGAGGTTCGACGGCGGGAGCGGGCCGTCGGTGGCGGGGACGATGATGGCGCCCTCGCCCCCATCGCTGCCGCCGCGCTGCCGCGAGCGGATGTCCGCCACGACAAGCCCCAGGTCCGAGAGGGGGTCATCCGAGGCCATGAGTCGCTGGGAGAGCACGTCGATGTCGAGCGTCGACGTGACGCGGGGCCGCACCGCGTCGACGGCTGCGGCAAAGCGGGCTCCAAGGCTCGGCCCCGCGGCCACGCCCCCGGAGACGGCCGCGCCTCCGGGGGCGTGGCCCATGGGGAGGGCCTGCCGGCCGAAGGCATGCGACAGCGCCTGCGTGAAGTCGCGCGCCCAGTGCGGCCAGCGCTCGTCGTCCGTCTCCTCCATGCGGCACCTCCCCGTTGCATGCAAACCGGCACTTCAGGTTGCGTCTCTGAGTTCACCTTATACCCATGGTGCAGGAAAGATACCCAAGAGGCCGCAACGGCCAGCGGAGCGCGTGGATTCGGACCTACGGCTGGCGCGGCGCGGCGCCGCCGAGGATGGGCCTGACGAAGAGGCCGCTTCTCAGCTTTGGCTCGAACCAGGTCGACTTGGGCGGCATGATGCCCCCCTCGTCCGCCACGGCCATCATGTCGGCAACCGGCGTCGCCCTCAGGGCGAAGGCAAGTCCGTCCCGGCCCGCAAGCGGCTCGAGGGCGCTGGCGTCAGGCTGGCCCCCCACGAAGCGGATGCGGGCGTCACGGCCCGGGTCCGCGATGCCAAGAATGGGGCCGAGCGCCTGGGCCTGGAGGACGGAGGCGTCGAGCTTGCCCACTGCCCCCTGGGGGACGTCGCCCTGCCAGGCAAGCTCGCGCCAGGCGCCGTCGAGGAAGAGCCCGTAGTGGAGGGCCTCCGTGGGGCGGACGGGCGCGCCTGTGCGCCCGCCGATGGCAAAGCCCCTCACGGCGAGGCGCGAAAGCAGCTCCGCGGGCGCGAGGCCCGCGGTGTCCGCCACCACGCGGTCGTAGGGGAGGGTCATGAGCTGGCTCTCGGGGAAGAGCACGGCGAGGAGGTAGTCGCAGGGCTCGGTGCCCGGCGCGCCCATGGCGTCCCCGTGGGCCTCGCGGAGCGCCCCGCGCACGCGCGCCGCGGCCGCCGCGCGATGGTGGCCGTCGGCGATGTAGGCGCGCGGGACGAGCGCCAGCATCGTGCGCAGGGCGTCAACCGCCGCGGGCCTGCCAACGCGCCACACGGTCTCGCGCAGGCCCTCGGCGTCGGTGAAGTCGTAGAGCGGGTTTGCCGTCGCGGCGGCGGAGACGATGGTCGAGAGCGTGGGGTCGTCGCGGTAGGCGAGGAGCACGGGGCCGGTCTGGCAGCCGGTGGCGGCGATGTGGTCCGCGCGGTCCCTTTCGTCCACGGGCCGCGTGAGCTCGTGGCGCCGGATGACGCCCGACTCGTAGTCGCCAACCGAGAGGGCGGCGACGATGCCCGTCTGCTCGTGTCCGCCCCCACTCAGGCGGTACAGGTAGTAGCAGGGGTCCCCGTCCCGCACGAGGGTGCCGTCGGCCACGCGGTCGGCAAGGAGGCCCGCGGCCCTCTCGTAGACATCGGCGGCGTGCATGTCGTGGGAGGGGGCAAACGCGGTCTCGGGGCGGTCGATGGCAAGGAAGGAGCGAGGCCTTCTGGCCACGGCCTCGCGGGCCTCCTCCCGCGTGAAGACGTCATAGGGCAGTGACGCGAAGTCCTGGGCCCTCTCGGGCCGAGGCCTGTAGCACACGAACGGCTCTGCGCGCATGTCGCTCCTTTGTTGCGGTCTTGATACGGGCGGGGCCCGGGCGGCTCCACACACAGATTCTAGCGCGCGGGCGCGGTGACTTAGGGTATCGTAGGTGCTTGGAAACCCGCGCGTGACAGGCAGGGGACTTCGGGACAGGGAGGGTGTCGATGGCAGGTGGGAAAGCTCGTCCCCCGTTCGCTCGGGGGATGGACGTGAGTGGTCGCGGCCTTGTCATCTTTGACTTCGACGGGACGCTCTCGGACACCGTCGAGGGCATCACCTCCACCGCCCGCACGGTGCTGCGCGCCCATGGCCTCTCCGACGCCGACATGGGAGACCTCAGGCGCATCGTGGGGCCGCCCTTTCCCGAGGCCTTCTCCATTGTCTACGGCCTCTCCGAGGAGGAGGCCGCCCAGGTCACCAGGGAGTACCGCGCCATCTACAACACGCTGGGCGCCGAGGCGTTCCCGGCCATCCCGGGCATGGCCGAGCTCGCCGACTCCCTCCGTGCCGCAGGGAAGGCCACCAGCGTGGCGTCCTCGAAGCGGGCGGCCCTGCTCGAGCGCGGCATGCGCGAGTCTGGCCTTGCGCCCCACTTCGACGTCTACCTGGGCAAGCTTAACGATGGCGGTGACACCAAGTCGAAGACCATACGCCGCGTCATGGACCACACGGGCCTGGGACCGGGGGACGCGGTGATGGTGGGCGACAGGTTCTACGACGTTGCCGCGGCCACAGAGGTGGGCATTCCCTGCGTGGGGGTGCGCTACGCGCGCACCTGCGAGGCGGCGGAGCTCTGGGATGCCGGGGCCGTCGCCGTCGCCGAGACCGTTGAGGATCTGCGGCGCATTCTGCTGGGGTAGGTCTTCGGGCGCCCGCCGAATTCTGGTGCCCCCAGCGCAACCAGCCAGCGGATGTGGGGTAGAACAAAGGGCGTGACGGCTGCGGGACGGGGTGTCCCGCCTCTGGAGATGGGAGACATCATGGCAGACTTCGACATCGCGGACGGCTTCCGCAAGCTCTTCCTGGCAAGCGTGGGCGCAGTGGCCACCACTGCCGAGAAGTCCCAGGAGGTCATCGACGGCTTCGTGAAGAAGGGCGAGCTCACGGTTGCCCAGGGCAAGGCCATCAACGAGGAGCTCACCCGCAAGGCGAAGGAGGTCATGAGCGACGCCTCCGACGCCAGCCTGCGCGCAAAGATGGAGGCCATGACCCCCGAGGAGCGCGCGGAGTTCGCAAAGAAGGTCGCCTCCATGGCGTCTGACATCGACGCGGGCGCCGTCGAGCCGGATTCCGTCGAGGACGCCCCCTCCGACGACGGTGACGCCAAGGAGTAGAACCTGTGCCCGAGGCTCGCGACAACAGCGGGGACGCAAGGGGGAGCTCGCCACGCACCAGTGACGAGCTCCTTGATGCGTGGTACAAGAGCGTGAGCGAAGAGGGCTTCGAGGACGACGACTCGCAGACCATCGGCATCTTCGGCGGACGCAGGAAGACGTCAGACGGCTACGAGTCGTCGCGCGGAGCCCGACTGAACCGCATGTGCGAGATCCTCTCGATCGTGCGTCGCTACGACATCTTCCACGGCCTTACCCCCAAGAGCCTGCGGCACATGCTCGAGGAGCTGGGCCCGACCTTCGTGAAGGCCGGCCAGATCCTCTCCATGCGCTCCGAGATCCTGCCCGAGAGCTTCTGCCGCGAGCTCACCAAGCTCCGCTCCGACGTTGAGCCCATGGACCGCGAGACGGTGCTCCAGGCGCTTCGCGACGAGTACGAGACGCCTATCGAGGACATCTTCGACGCGATCGACGACGTCCCCCTTGGCTCTGCCTCCGTGGCGCAGGTACACAAGGCCCGCCTGGTCACGGGCGAGACGGTCGCCGTCAAGGTGCAGCGGCCGCACGTCCAGGAGACCATGGCGCAGGACATCGCGATCATGCGCTCTCTGGTGAGCTTCGTGGACCGCTTCATGTCGGGGAGCCAGTTCCTCGACATGCAGTCGGTTGTGGACGAGCTGTGGCAGTCCTTTCGTGACGAGACGGACTTCATGGTGGAGGCCAGGAACCTCGAGGAGTTTCGTCGCAACAACGCGGACTGCGCGTTCGTGGACTGCCCCAGGCCCTATCCCAGGCTCTGCACCACGCACGTCGTGGTCATGGACTACGTCGACGGCCTCCCCATCGACAGGACCGCACGGCTGGTCTCGGCCGGCTACGACCTCGAGGAGATAGGAACCAAGCTCGTCGACAACTACACGCGCCAGATGATCGACGACGGCTTCTTCCACGCGGACCCCCACCCCGGCAACCTCATCATCCGCGGCGGACAGATCGTCTACATTGACCTGGGAATCATGGGACGGCTCTCCTCGCACGACCGCACGGCCATGTCGGACATGGTGAAGGCCGTGGCGCTTCGGGACTCTGCGGGGCTCGCCGACGGCCTTCTGCGCTTCTCGATATCGGATACCTCGACGGTCGACCACGCCCACCTGCTGGACGACCTCGACATGATCATCGCCGACTACGGTGAGTCTGACCTCTCTGACCTGGACGTCGGCTCCTTCGTTAACTCCCTCATCTCGATGGCGAGAAAGAACGGCGTCGAGCTTCCCGGCACGGTCACCATGCTGGCCCGCTCCCTCGTCACGCTCGAGGGCGTGGTCGACGAGTTTCTCCCGGGCGTGTCAATCATCGAGATCATCTCGGCCCACATCAGGGCGCACACGACGCCCGAGGACCTCGTCAGGCGGGAGGCCAAGGGCTTCGCACGCGAGGGCATGCGCGCGGCGCATGGGCTTCTCGGGGCGGCCTCGCAGGCAGACCTCGCCATGAGGATGCTCACGCGGGGCCAGCTTCGACTCAACCTCGACGTCGCGGGCACCGAGGACCCCATCAACGACTTCGCCCACATCGCCAACAGGCTCTCCATGAGCGTCATGGTGGCGGGCCTCTTCATCGGCTCGTCCGTGGTCTACTACGCCCGCATCCAGCCCGTCATCTTCGGCATTCCCGTCATCGGCTTCGCGGGGTACCTCGCGGCCCTCATCCTGGGGATATGGGTGGCCCGGAGCATCATCAAGGACGACCGGCGCCGCCGTCGATGAGGCAGGCGGACCGTCTCCCTGCCTCATCGAGGATGGCTGCGACGATATCGTGGGTGAGCCCGTGGACGCCGGGCATCTTGGACTCCCGCGGCCCCGCCACGTTGAGCGTCATGCCGCCCGTGCGAAGCGACCGGAGCCACGCAAGGGCCTCGGCTGCGTTTTCGTCCACGCTACCCCCCTCAAGGACCAGTACGGGCCGACCCATACGTTCGGCAAAGATGGCCGTCATCTCCGTGCCGCTCCTGGGCTCGAGCCCGCCGGGGGAGACGATGAGCGTCGCGTGACTGTCGCGCACGTTCCATGCCGTGCGCTCGACGTATCCCGCGCTTGGCCCCTCGCGGAGCTCCGGGTAGAGGGCGAGAAGGCCCGGTGGCTTTGGTAGGTCCTCCGCAAGGCCGCCGGGAGGGCACCAGCCGCAGATGGGAACGCCCATCTCGCGCGCGGCGTCAAGCCCACCGCGGTCCGCGCCCGTCTGCCCGCCGGAGCGCACAAAGGACACGAGGGGGAGCGCATCGATGATGCACGCCGCCTCGGACTGCTGGCGCGCGATGGTCCCGGCGTCCGTCGGGTCTGCATTGAGCGAGACCTCCCACTCCTCGCGCGTGATGCGCTGGACGTGCTCCGTGTGCGTGACGCCGCGGCGGTCCACGGCGCCCTCGACGCGGTGGTGCGGACGGAGCCCCGCCTTCTTTTGGACCCGGCTGCTGCCCACGTTGCCCTCATAGTAGCCCGCGCGCACGGCGCCGAGGCCCTCGACCAAAAACGCATGGCGCAGCACCTCCCGCACGGCCTCCGTCATGTAGCCGCGGCCCCACCAGGGGCGCGCGATCCAGTAGCCTATCTCGGCCTCGCCCGCTGGCGTGCCTGCGGCGTCGTGCGGCTCGACGCGGCGCAGCGCTATCGCGCCAACCGGCTCGTCTGCCAGCGCGCCTTCGCGATGGCGTAGCGTGATGGCCCAGGAGTCCGGCACCATGAGGATGTCGCGCAGCACCTCCCGGCTTTCCTCGGGCGACTGGTGGGGCGCCCAGCCCGCGCGCGGCCCCACCTCGGGGTCGCTTGCGTAGCGGTAGAGCGCGCCGGCGTCCCCCTCGCGCCAGGGGCGCATGGAGAGACGTGCCGTCGTGAGCGTAGTTGGCGAGCGCATGGGGCCCTCCTGGTGACGCGATGTCGAATGCCCCCCACAATAGCGCAAGGCGCGGGTTCGTGGAAAGGGCGATGCGAGCGAGGCGCACGCGGTTCGCGGCGGCCCCCTACAGCTCGTAGAACCGCGGCTCGCCACGCTCGAACGTGCATGCCTGCGAGAACCCCACCGTGCGCAGGAGGTCCTGGGCAACTCGCAGGTAGGCACCGAGGTGCTCCGGCCTGTGCGAGTCTGACCCCAGCGTGACGATGCGCCCGCCGAGGTCGCGGTAGAGGCGCAGCACGTCACAGGTTGGCTGCGGCCCTCCCAGTCCGTAGCGCCAGCCAGAGGTGTTTACCTCTATGCCACGGCCGTCGGCTATCACGCGCGAGAGGATCTCCGCCACGATGCCGCGGACGAACGAGAAGGGAAGCGGTCCGCCCGGTGTGGGGTCGTAGCGCCTGATGAGGTCGAGGTGGGCAACAACGGAGTAGCCGCGGAACCGCTCGACCACGCCAAGAAGCTCCTCGTAGTACGCCATCGTGAACTCCTCCTGCGTGCGCCCCTCCTGGAACGCGCCGTCCCAGAACTCGCGGTCGCCCACCTGGTGAATGGAGAGCAGCGTGAAGTCAAGCCGGCTCCCGTACCTCTCGAGCAGGCGCTCGTACGCGGGGATGGTGTGGGTCTGCACGCCCAGCTCGAGCCCGCGCGCCATGCGGACCTGCGTGCCATAGCGCTCCCGCATGCGGTCGAGCTCGTCGAGGTAGGCGGGGTAGGGGCAGTTGGTGACGGGGTGGCCGTCCTCGAAGCGCGCGCCCCTCGGCTGGTCCCAGTCCGGCTTCACGCCGTAGTCCACGTGCTCCGTGAAGCACAGCTCGTCGAGGTTGGTGCGAATGGCGTCTCGCACGACCTGCTCCATGGGATAGGTCGAGTCATCCGAGTACGCGGAGTGGACGTGATAGTCAGCGAGCATGCTGCCGCCTTCCTCTCTAGCGGTCGGGGTGCGTTGCCTTGCGCGTCTCCGCCACGCGACGGTCGCAGCTCGCGAGGCAGGCCGCCATGAGCGCAAGCAGGCCCGCGGCGACCACGGGCAAAAGAAGCGGGGAGACCCTCTCTACAAGGATGCCCATAAGCGGCGGGAACGCCATCGAGCCAACGTATGCGCACGCCATCTGGAGGCCCATGAGCGACTGCGCGTTCTGCGAGCCAAAGCGCTCGGGCGTGAGCTGGATCATCTGCGGGTAGATGGGCGCGCAGCCAAGGCCGAGAAGCGCAAGCCCCACGCCAAGGCCCACGGCGTCTCCCATCACAAGGACAATCGCGACCCCGCAGGCCAAGGTCGTCTCGCCCAGTCTGAGAAGTTGCCTCCCGTCGAGCCGTGGGGTGAGCACGCCCGAGAAAAACCTCCCCACCGTGATTCCCGCGTAGAAGAGCGCGGAGAGAAGGGCCGCTGTCTGCTCGGACACGTCGTGGCCCAGCACCAAAAACGTGGAGGCCCACAGGCCGCACGAGGACTCCAAGGCGCAGTAGCAGAGAAAGCCCACCATCGCGAGCCTTGCGCCAGGAAGGCGGAGAAGCTCTCGACGAGAGGGGCTGGCGTGCCTTTCGTCGTGGCCTGCTGAGTCGGTGCGATCATGCCAGAGCGGCAGGCTCACGACGATTACCGCCGCGAGCACAACCTGAATGACGCCTACGATGTGGTAGCCCCCCGGCCAACCCGACTCGCCCGCCATCTGCCATGACATGAGCATGGGCCCACCGGCGGCGCCAATGCCCCAGCAGCAGTGTAGCCAGTTCATGTGTCGGGCCGCGAAGTGCGTCGCCACATAGGCGTTGAGCGCCGCGTCGACGGCGCCCGCTCCCAGTCCGTACGGGATGGCCCAGGCTACCAGCTGCCAGAACGCCGCAGACGCCGAGAAGCCAAAGAGTGCGGCGGCGGTAAGCGCTACCGAGATGGCGGTAAGCCTGCCTGTGCCCAGCCTGCGCACGAGCTGCACCGTCAGCAGGCTTGAGGTGATGGTTCCCAGGCAGATGACCATCGAAACCACGCCTGCCAGCGAGACGTTGGCGCCAATGTTTACGTGCATGACCGGCCACGCTGCTCCCAAAAGGCCGTCGGGAAGACCCAGGCTTACAAAGGCCAGGTAGATGATGCCGAGAAGTGCGCTGGTCATGATGTGCCAATCTTCGTCCGTACTGATGTTGTCTTACATAGGGTAAGTGCAATACGGACATTCATGTACGATCTATCCGTCAATAACTATTTTGCATCGGACATCCGGAGGACATATGCTCTACACGAGTTGTCCCCTCAGGCTCAATGGCGACAATCATGAGGACGTGAAGACCGTCTCTCCCGATTTTCCTGCAGCGGGCTATGACGAGCTGCTGGGGCAGGATCCGGGACGTAACGTGCCATGGCACTGGCACGAGGAGCTTGAGGCGGTGGTCGTGAGAGAAGGAACCATGCGATTGCTTGCCCCCGGCTGCTCCCTGGTGATAGGGGAGGGCGATGGCGTCTTCATCAACCGCGATGTGATGCATTCCTGCAGGGGCGAGCCAGAGTGCCGCATACGCTCCGTGACATTCGACGCAAATCTGATAGGAGGGGGGCAGGCGCTGGCGATAACTCGCAAGTACCTTGCCCCGATTGTGGGAAACGAGGCATATCCCGTAGTTCTCCTGCATGCCTCGACGCTCACGGGCAGGCGTGGGTGCGCGCATATCGAGGAGGCAGTGAGAGCGTTTGAGTCCGGAGGACTAGGCTTCGAGATAGACGTCCGCTCCGCGCTCTCGCACCTCATGCTTGACGTGCTGGAGGTTGCGGGCGAAGACGCGAGCGTGGAGCGCCCGAGGGCGTCTGTGTCTCGCGTGAGCGAGATGTGCCGATTCATCGAGGAGCACCTGGGGGAGAAGATAGACGTTGATGACATAGCCCGCGCAGCAAACATTGGGGAGCGGGAGTCTCTTCGGTGCTTTCGGCAGGCGCTGGGGATGACCCCATCTGCATATCTTGCAAAACAGCGTCTGGAGCATGCGGCGCGCATCCTTTTAGAGAGGCCCAAGGAGCAAATATCGCAGGTGGCTTGCAGTGTAGGCATAAAGTCTGCGTCGAACTTCTCGCTGAGGTTTCGCAGGTACTTTGGCTGCACACCGCGAGTATGGCGCAAACGGGCAGTCGCCAATCAACCCCGTGACGCAGGAGACGAGATGTGAGTTGGCCACGTTGCCTGCCGTGCGCGCGTCCAACGCTAGATTGGCTTTGGGCTTAGGACCCAGCGGTTCCAGGCACAAAGAATCCCCCTGGCACAGCAGGCGCCAGGGGGAGAAGAGCGGGCCGTTCAAGCTCACCAGCAGCGCGCTGACCTACTCCAGCTCGAACGCCCCCGTGTAGAGCTGGTAGTACGTGCCGCGCTTGGCGATGAGCTCGTCGTGCGTGCCACGCTCGATGATGCGGCCGTGGTCGAGCACGATGATCACGTCGGAGTTGCGCACGGTGGAGAGCCGGTGCGCAATCACGAACGTGGTGCGGCCGTACATGAGGGCGTCCATGCCGCGCTGCACGATCTGCTCGGTGCGCGTGTCGATGGAGGACGTGGCCTCGTCCAGGATCATGACCGGCGGGTCCGCCACGGCCGCGCGCGCAATGGAGAGCAACTGGCGCTGGCCCTGCGAGAGCTGGGCGGCGTTGTCGGAGAGCATCGTGCCGTAGCCCTCCGGCAGGCGGCGGATGAAGCTGTCGGCGCCGGCAAGCTTTGCGGCGCCGACGCACTCGTCGTCGGTGGCGTCCAGCCGTCCGTAGCGGATGTTGTCCATCACCGTGCCGGTGAAGAGGTTGGTGTCCTGCAGGACCATGCCAAGCGAGCGGCGCAGGTCGGCCTTCTTGATCTTGTTGATGTTGATGCCGTCGTAGCGGATCTTGCCGTCGGCGATGTCGTAGAAGCGGTTGAGCAGGTTGGTGATGGTCGTCTTACCAGCGCCCGTGGCTCCCACGAAGGCCACCTTCTGGCCCGGCTTGGCGTAGAGCGAGATGCCGTGCAGCACGGTGTGGTCGGGCGTGTAGCCAAAGTCGACGTCGAAGAGGCGCATGTCTCCCGCAAGCGGCGTGTAGGTGACGGTGCCGTCGTGGTGGGGATGCTTCCAAGCCCAGCTTTCCGTGCATTCGTCGCACTCCTCGAGCTCGCCCTCGGCGTTCTTGCGTACGTTGACCAGCATGACGTAGCCCTCGTCGGCCTCCGGCTGCTCGTCGATGAGCGCGAAGATGCGCTCGGCGCCGGCGAGGCCCATGACCACGAAGTTGATCTGCTGGGACACCTGGCCGATGGAGCCGGCGAAGCGCTTCGTGAGGTTGAGGAAGGGCACCACGATGTCGATGGAGAGGGCCATGCCTGAGATGGCGGGGTTGGGGGCCCCGGCGGCGAGCATGGCGCAGCCGGCGAGCGCCACCGTGACGTAGGACAGGTTGCCCATGTTCATGAGGATGGGGCCAAGGGTGTTGCCGTAGATGTTCGCCTGCTTGGAAGCCTCGAAGAGTCTGTCGTTCACGGCGTCGAACTCGGCTTGGGTGGCCTTCTCGTGCGTGAAGACCTTGATGACCTTCTGGCCGTTCATGGCCTCCTCGGCAAAGCCCTCCTCGGCAGCGAGCGCGCGCTGCTGCGCGAGGAAGAAGTGGGCCGAGCGGCCGCCCAGGACGCGCGTGAGGATGCCCATGATGACTACCATCACGAGCATCACGGCAGTCAGCGGCAGCGAGTACCACACCATGATGAAGACCACCGAGGTCATGGCCACGGCCGTGGTGAGCAGGTTGGGCAGCGACTGGCCGATGAGCTGGCGCAGCGTGTCCACGTCATTGGTGTAGTGCGACATGATGTCGCCGTGCTTGTGCGTGTCGAAGTAGCGGATGGGCAGGTCCTCCATGTGGTCGAACATCTGGTTTCGGACCTTCATGAGGGTGCCCTGGCACACTATGGCACCGAGCTGGGTCTGCGTGATGTTCGCCGCAAGCGCCACCAGGTAGCACGCGATGAGCGTGAGCACGATGGACGCGACCCTCGGCTGGGCCGCCGCCCAGTCGCCGGTCTGGTACAGCTCCTGCACCACGGCGATGGCCTGCTGCATGAAGACGGAGGGCATGCTGGCGAGGATGGCCGCCGCCACGATGCACACGATCTGTATGGTTATCTGCGCCGGATAGTACGAGAACACCAGCCTGACCAGGCGGACGAGCGTCGCCCCAGGCCGGGTGGCACCCCGCCCGCGGGAGTCGCCGTCCGCGGGCGCCTGGGCCGTCTTGGTGGTTTCGTCACTCATGGCTGGTCTCCTTCCCGCTGACGTCCGCGCCTGCCCCACGGTTCATGGCCTGCATGGCCTTGTCATGGGACTGCTTGTTCTGCGTGGTGTAGGTCTCGCGGTAGATGTCGTTTGTGCGAAGCAGCTCCTCGTGGGTGCCGATGGCATCGATGCGGCCGTCGCGCATGACCACGATGCGATCCGCGTCCTCGACCGAGCTGGTGCGCTGCGCGATGATGATCTTGGTGGTCGAGGGGATGAAGCCCTTGAAGCCCTCGCGGATAAGCTTGTCGGTCTTCGTGTCGACGGCGCTCGTGGAGTCGTCGAGTATCAGGATCTTGGGGTTCTTGAGCAGGGCGCGGGCGATGCAGAGGCGCTGCTTCTGGCCTCCCGAGACGTTCGTGCCGCCCTGCTCGATGTAGGTGTCGTACTTCTCGGGGAACCGCTGGACGAACTCGTCTGCCTGCGCGAGCCTACAGGCCTCGACGATCTGCTCGTCCGTGGCGTCGGGATTGCCCCAGCGCAGGTTGTCCTTGATGGTCCCCGAGAAGAGGACGTTTCGCTGCAGGACCATGGCCACCTGGTTGCGCAGGGTGTCGAGGTCATAGCTGCGCACATCGTGCCCGCCCACGCGCACCGTGCCCTCGGTGGTGTCGTAGAGGCGGCAGATGAGCTGCACGAGCGTGGACTTCGAGGAGCCCGTGCCGCCGATGATGCCGATGACCTCGCCGCTCTTGATGTGGAGGTCGATGCCGTCGAGGGCCATGCGGTCCGCCTTGGCGGAGTACTCGAAGCTCACGTGGTCGAAGTCGATGGAGCCGTCGGGGACCTCCATGAGGGGGCTCTCGGGGTTCTTGAGGTCGGGCTCCTCGCGCAGCACCTGGCACAGGCGCCTGGAGCTCTCGCCGGCCATCGTGACCATCACGAAGACCATCGAGAGCATCATGAGGCTCATGAGCATCGAGAAGCCGTAGGTGACGAGCGCCGAGAGCTGGCCCACGCCCATGAGCCGCCCTGCGGACGAGACGATGGCCCGGGAGCCGAAGTAGATGACGAAGGCGTAGATGACGTCGATGGCCATCGTCATGAGCGGCTGGTTCCACGCCAGGATGCGCTCGACGTGTACGAAGTCGTGGTAGATGGCGCCAGAGGCTGCCTTGAACTTGTCCTTCTCGTAGTCCTCGCGCACGTAGGACTTGACCACGCGGATGCCCGAGACGTTCTCCTCGACGGAGTCGTTGAGGCGGTCGTACTTGCGGAAGATCCGCCGGAAGACGGGCATCACGACAAGGATGATCCTCATGATGCCGTAGCCCAGCGCGAGGGCGACCACCACATAGATCACGGCCATGGGGCCACCGGTCACGAATGCCATCACGATGGAGAAGACGGACATGAGCGGGCAGCGGATGGCGGTGCGGGTGAGCATCATGTAGGCCTGCTGCACGTTGGTGACGTCGGTCGTGAGGCGGGTCACGAGCGAGCTGGTGGAGAAGCGGTCTATGTTGGAGAACGAGAAGCCCTGGATCTTGCCAAAGACGTCGTGGCGGAGGTTCCTGGCAAGCCCCGTGGAGGCTACGGAGCAGGTCACGCCTGCGGCAGTGCCGAAGGCGAGCGAGACGAGCGCCAGCGCGATGAGCGCGGCGGCGTAGCTCCAGACGGCGCCCATGCCTGCGCCAGATGCCAGCTGGTCGAGCAGCAGTGCCGTCACGAACGGGATGACGCACTCGATGAGCGTCTCGCATGTCACGAGAAACGGCGTCCAGATGGATGTTGTTCGGTACTCGCGCAGGGACTGGCCGAGCGTCGAGATGACCTCGCGGAGGCTGTAGTCCGGCAGGGAGGAGTCCGACCCCTCCCGCACCTTCTTCTGAATGCGCTCCCTCACGCTCACTGCTGCATCACCCTCTCGCTCTCCTCGATCTGGTGCCAGTGGCCTATGAGGCGGTCGAGCATGTCTAGGAGCCGGACCCTCTCGTCCTCGGTGAGCACCGAGAGCGCCTCTGTCTCGAACTTGGCGCGCCTCTCGGCGCACACCCTGGCCTCGACCCATCCGTCTGCGGTGAGGGTGACGTCAAGCTGGCGCTTGTCGCACTCCGAGCGGGTACGGGTGATGAGGCCCCCGTCCTCGAGCTTGGCGAGGACCTCCGAGACCGCCGCGGAGCTGATGGGCACGGTGTCCTGTAGCTCTCGCTGGCCCACGGTGCCCCCCTCGTTTAGGATGCGCTCGAGCATGTGCTGCTTTCCGCTGCGGCCTCCGGCGTGAAGGTGGAGGAAGTGGCCGAAGTAGCCCAGGTCCCTCATGATGCGGGACTCCACCGAGGTGCCGTGCTCCTTTGGCGGCCTGCACCTCCCGGGCTGTTGCGTTTCAGACGTCATGATCTCTCCTCGTGTCTACGGGACGTTGGTGTCGCCGTGAGAAGACTAGGTACCTTGCGAAAAGGTGTCAAGGTACTTGGCAAATGATCACAACTCTTCGACACGGGCGTGGCCGCCCAGCGCCCAGACCGTGCGGCCCCACCATGGGAGGCACAGTCTACCTGCTGCGATACAGAGACATTACAATCGCGCGCAACGAATGTAATGCCAGTGTAATTTGCGGTCAGGTCGTCGTAAGGCATTGCCGACGAGGGAGGGAAGGGGCGCGCCAACCCATAGCATGCATGGTGTACGGGCCCGCCGGGGGGAATGGGACGGCGCGGTCACATCCTCTGGAAGGAGAAGCATGTCCGATAGTCTCTCTCGTCGTTCGTTCCTCTCGCTCGCGGGCGGCGCTGCCGCCGCGCTCGCCGGACTGGGGCTCGTCGGCTGCGGCGGCTCCAACGCGGGCGCCGACCCCTCCAAGAGCCCAAGCCCCGCCGGAACGCCCCTCTCCGGCACGGTGAACTGCTCGGGCGCCACCTCCTTCCAGCCGCTGGTCGAGGCTGCGGCCAAGAAGTTCGAGGACGAGAACCCCGACGTTACCATCGCCATCACCGGCGGCGGCTCCGGCCAAGGCCTCTCTGACGTCCGTGACGGCAAGGCCCAGATTGGCCGCTCCGACGTCTTCGCCGAGGAGAAGCTCGACGCCTCCGACGCCGCCGCGCTCACCGACCACACCGTGTGCGTGGTTGGCATGGGCCCCATCGTGAACTCCAAGGTTGACGTCGACGACCTCACCACCGATCAGCTCAAGGGCATATTCACCGGCCAGATCACCGACTGGTCCGAGGTCGGCGGCACCGCCGGCAAGATCCAGGTCATCGAGCGCAAGGCCGGCTCCGGCACCCGCGCCACCTTCGAGGCGGCCGCCCTCGGCGGCGACAAGGCCCCCGACACCTTCGCCCCCGTCGCCGAGGAAGACTCCTCGGGCACCGTGGTCGAGAAGATCCAGCAGACCGAGGGCTCCATTTCTTACCTGGCCTTCTCCTACTTCGATGACACCAAGTTCAAGGCCCTCAAGGTCGACGGCGTCAAGGCTACGGCGGACAACGTGTGCAACGGCACCTTCAAGATCTGGGCGTACGAGCACATGTATACCAAGGATGCCGACGAGGCCACTCAGGCTTTCATCGACTACATGATGTCCGACAAGGTCCAGGGCAGCATGGTCGAGGCGCAGGGCTTCATTCCCGCCGGCGACATGAAGGTCAAGAAGGACGCGTCGGGCGCCATCACCAACGCATAGCTTGCGAGCAAAGCCGCGGGACATCCGCGCACAGGCGCGGATGTCCCTGTGCGCACAGGTAGAAAGGCTACACATGGCTCAACGCCTCATGCCGAAGAAGCAGCTCGAGAGGGTGGGGCTCACCCTCACCGGCGCGTGCGTGCTCCTCGTCGCCCTCGTCGTGGTCACGCTCATCCTCATGGTCGCCCAGCAGGGTCTCTCCGCCTTCCTTGTGGATGGCATCGACTTCCCAGCGTTCATCTCGGGCACGAGCTGGGTCCCCTCGGATGGCGTCTACGGCGCGCTCCCGCTGATCGTGACCTCCTTCGGGGTCATGCTCCTGGCAACGATCTTCACGCTGCCCGTCGCCCTCGGGAGCGCGATCTTTGTCGTGGAGGTCCGGCCCGGGTTCGGCCGCCGCGTCTTCCAGCCCCTGGTCGAGCTTCTGATGGGCATCCCCTCGGTCGTCTACGGCCTCATCGGCCTCACGGTGGTCAACGCGGCGATGCGCGCCGCCTTCGGCGAGGCCGCGGGGACCGGCGCGGGCATCCTCTCCGGCGGCATCGTGCTCGCCGTGATGATCCTCCCCACGGTCACGACGCTCTCGATCGACGGGCTCGCCGCCGTTCCCAACGAGTACCGCGAGGGCTCCTACGCCCTTGGCTGCACCCGCTGGCAGACGGTCTGGCACGTGGTCCTCAAGAGCGCCATGCCCTCTCTTATGACCGCCGTCATCCTCGGCATGACCCGAGCCTTTGGCGAGGCGCTCGCCGTGCAGATGGTCATCGGCGGCGTCGAGAAGGTCATGCCCGCCGGCCTCCTCTCTCCTGCGGCAACGCTCACCACGGCCCTCACCTCGGGCTTCTCGAACGCCGTCACGGGCTCCGTCCAGTACCACGCGCTCTGGGCGCTGGGCCTGCTCCTCATGGCGATGTCCCTGGCCTTCATCCTCGTCATCCACCTCATCGGCGCCAAGGGGGCGAAGAGCCGTGGCTAGCGAGACCACTGCCGGTCTGGGCGGCAACGACCTCGGCGTCGACCTCGGCGATCACGTCAGGAGGATTGGCAGGCGGGACCGCGTGGCAACGGGCGTCCTCACCGCCATCGTTGCCTTCGTCATCCTCCTCCTCGCATCCATCGTGGGCTTCATCCTCTTCAAGGGCCTGGGCCGCGCCCTCGCCCCGGGGTTTCTCACCACCTCGCCCCTGGCTGACGAGAACCCCGGCATCTCGTCCGAGGTCTTCGACTCGTTCTACATGCTCCTGATCACGCTGCTCATCAGCGTGCCCATCTCGCTCGGCGGTGCCATCTTTCTCGTGGAATACGCCCCGGACACCTGGGTCACCAAGGCCGCGAGCACGGCCATCGAGACCCTCTCGAGCCTCCCCTCCATCGTCGTGGGCATGTTCGGCTCGCTCTTCTTCGTGGTCACGCTGGGCTGGGGCATCTCGATCATCGCGGGCGCCATGGCGCTCACGATGTTCAACATCCCCATCCTCGTCCGCGTGATCCAGCAGGCGCTCCACGACGTCCCCCGCTCGCAGCGCGACGCGGCCCTCGCCATGGGCCTCACCCGCTGGGAGACCACGCGCTACGTGCTGCTCCCGGCCGCCATGCCCGCCATCGTCACGGGCGTCGTGATATCGGCCGGCCGCGTCTTTGGCGAGGCGGCCGCGCTGATCTTCACCTCGGGCTCCGCCGCCGTTAACATCAACTTCGCAAGCGCCAACCTCGCGAGCCCGCGCAACCCCTGGAACGTGTTCAGGCCCGCCGAGACGCTTGCGGTCCACATCTGGAAGCTCAAGATGGAGCCCACCCCCGGCAACGACGAGATTGTGTGGGGCACCGCAGCCGTGCTCATCGTCTGCGTCCTGCTCTTCAACGTCCTGGCGCGAGTCCTGGGAAAGGCGCTTGCCAAGAAGATGACGAGCGAATGATGGGGGGAAAGACGATGGCACCCGCCACGGCCGCGCGCGACACGCTCCTCCACACCTCAGGCGTCACGGTCAGGTACGACTACACGCACGAGGCGCTGCACCCAACCACGCTCGCCTTCGAGGCCGGCACGGTCACGGCGCTCATCGGCCCCTCTGGCTGCGGCAAGTCCACGTACCTGCGCTGCCTGAACCTCATGAACCGCGAGATCCCGCGCTGCGTGGTCGAGGGGGAGATCCGCTACCACGGCCACGACGTGAACACGCCTGACGAGAACCTCTTCGAGCTGCGCAAGTCGATCGGCATGGTGTTCCAGCAGCCCACGCCCTTCAGGAAGTCCATCCGCGAGAACATCCTCTTTGCGCCCAGGCGCCACGGCCGCATCAAGGGCCGTGCGGAGGGAGACGAGCTGGTGGAGACGTCGCTTAGGCAGGCCGCCCTCTGGGACGAGGTCAAGGACAAGCTCGGCCAGAGCGGGCTCGGCCTCTCAGGCGGCCAGCAGCAGCGCCTGTGCATCGCCCGCACGCTTGCCATGAGGCCCGACGTGGTCCTCTTCGACGAGCCCTGCTCGGCGCTCGACCCCATCTCCACCTACTCCATCGAGGAGACGATCAGGTCGATCGCCCAGGCGGGCATCTGCTGCGTCATCGTGACGCACAACATGGAGCAGGCCACGCGCGTCTCCGACCGCACCGCCTTCTTCTACGTTGGCGACATGGTCGAGACGGGAGCGACCAAGCGGATCTTCTCGGCGCCCAAGGACCAGCGGCTTGCCGACTACCTGTCCGGGCGCTTCGGCTAATGGAGCTGATGATGGAGAAAGAGTTCACGCAGGCGCAGCACAGGAGCGTGGAGGACGCGCCCCCCGTCATCTCCGTGAAGCGCTTCAGCCTTTGGTACACGGACTTCCAGGCGCTCAAGGACATCTCCCTGGACATCCCCGAGCATCGCGCGATGGCCTTCATCGGGCCCTCGGGCTGCGGAAAGTCGACCCTCCTGCGCGCGTTCAACAGGATGTGCGACTTCGTCGAGGGCGTGCGCACCGAGGGGCGGATCGAGTTCAGGGGCGACGACATCCTCAAGACCGACGCCAACGCCCTCCGCGTACACGTGGGCATGGTGTTCCAGCACCCCAACCCGTTCCCCATGAGCATCCGCGAGAACGTCCTGTACGGGCCGGCGCGCATGAAGCGCCTCTCGCGCGGCGAAAGGGACGAGATCGTGGAGCGCTGCCTCACCCGCGCCGCCCTCTGGGACGAGGTCAAGGACAAGCTCGGCCAGAGCGGGCTCGGCCTCTCAGGCGGCCAGCAGCAGCGCCTGTGCATCGCGCGGGCCCTGGCGACCAGCCCCAGCGTCCTGCTCATGGACGAGCCCACGAGCGCCCTCGACCCCATCTCCACCTCGGTGGTGGAGGAGCTCATGGTGGAGCTCTCCCGCGACCACACGGTCGTGGTCGTGACGCATAATATGCAGCAGGCGGCGCGCGTGGCCGACAAGACCGCCTTCTTCTACCTGGGCCAGCTCATAGAAGCTGCCCCCACGGCAGAGCTCTTCTCCAACCCGCGCGAGACCCGCACGCAGGAATACCTCTCAGGGAGGTTCAGCTAATGACCATCCAGACCCGCTCCAAGCTCACCGCACAGCTCGCCGACATCGAGGACCTGCTTGTCCGTTTCAAGGACAAGTGCGCGTCCGACGTGCGCGCCACCGGGCTTGCGGCCACCGGCGACAAGGGCGCCCAGGAGGGGCTCGCCCGCGGCCGCAAGGCCGAGGACCGCCTGCGCTCCTCGATCGAGTCCTCCTGCCTTGACGTGCTCCTCCTGCAACAGCCGCTCATCGGTGACGACATGCGCTTTGTCACCGGCGCCTTCAGGATCGTGTCCGACCTCTCCCACATCGACGGCATGACGCGCGACGCGAGCTTCCTCGTGACCGAGGTCCCCGAGAAGGCGACGTCCAAGTTCGGCGCGGAGTTCGCCGAGATGGCAGACGTCACCGCCAAGATGGTGGAGAAGGCCACCGACGCCTTCTGCGGCTCCGACACCGAGGCCGCCCGGCAGGTCATCGCCGACGACGCCGCGGTCAACCTCATCTACGACGACGTCACCAGCAAGCTCGTGAGGCAGATCCGCGACGGCAAGTCCTCCGCCCGCTACCTGCCCGAGGTCCTCATGGTGGCCAAGTACTTCGAGCGCATCGGCGACCTTGCCAAGCGCATCGCCTCCTGGGCCATCTTCCGCGTGACGGGCGAGCACGTGACCGAGAAGGGCATCGACCCCATCCCAACCGAAGACTAGACTCTTTTGTTGGCAGTGCGGCGAGGGAAGGGTGGGGCTAGGCGATGCCAGAGAAGGCGGCACCGGTCTCGGGCGTGGTGTACTACGTCGAGGACGACAAGAACATACGCGAGCTCACGGTCTATGCGCTCCGCCAGGCGGGGCTCGACGCGGTCGGGTGCGACGGCGACGCCGAGTTCAGGCGCCTGTGCGCCGAGAGGAGGCCCGACGCCGTCCTCCTCGACATCATGCTCCCCGACGCGGACGGCCTGGACATCCTCGCGCGCATCAGGCACACCCCGGGCATCACCCGGGTTCCCGTGATGATGCTCACGGCGAAGGACTCCGAGCTCGACAAGGTGCGGGCCCTCGACGGCGGCGCCGACGACTATCTCTCAAAGCCCTTCGGCATGATGGAGCTCGTGAGCCGCACGCGCGCGCTCCTCAGGCGCGCCGGCCGCTCCTCAGACGGCGTGCCCGAGCGCAAGGCGCTCTTGGTCGAGAACCTCACGCTCTGGCCGGATCGCCGCGAGGCGACCATCGACGGCGGGCCCCTGTCGCTCACCATGCGCGAATTCGACCTGCTCGAGTTCCTCATGAGGAGCCCGGGCGTGGTGTTCTCGCGCGAGACCCTGCTCCAGCGCGTCTGGGGCTGGGACTTCGATGGCGGTTCCCGCACCGTTGACGTTCACGTGCAGCAGATCCGCGCCAAGCTCGGTGACTCCTCCGACCTCATCGAGACCGTCCGCGGCGTCGGCTACCGCATGCGCGGGTAGGCGAGGCCTGTGGGGAGGGGAGGCAGGGGAGGCGAGGGCACGGCGCACTCGCTGCGCAGGAGCGTCTTTGTGTCGTTTGCCGTCTCGTGCTCCGTCGTCGCGGCGGTCCTGCTCCTCACGCTCTCCATGTTCTATCGGTCGTCGGTCCTGAACGACGCGAAGGGCATGCTCGCGCGCGAGTGCGCGAGCGTCGCCGCGTCGATCGGAGATGGGGGAGGCGCGGCAGACGAGATCGGCCTCCTCTCGTCCATAGACTTTGGCGAGGAGCGAGCGACGCTCGTCGCGCCCGACGGGACGGTGCTCTATGACTCCCTGGCGGACGCCGCAACGCTCGAGAACCACGCCGGCCGCCCGGAGGTCGCCGAGGCCTTCCAGACAGGCGAGGGGGAGTCCGACCGCGCCTCCGACACCCTGGGGTACGTGAGCCTCTACCATGCAAGGCGACTTCCATCCGGCGACGTGGTGCGCCTGGGGCTCGACCGAAGCAGCGTGGGCCGCGTCGTTGGCCAGGGCCTGTTCCTCATGGTCATCGTCGTGGGGTGCCTGGTCGTCGTGGCATGGTTCGTCTCGCGGGTCATCGCCAGCCGCCTGGTTCGGCCCATCCTCGAGATCGATCCCGAGGCAGAGGATGCAAAGGCGCCCTACGTCGAGCTCGAGCCGCTGGTCTCGCGCCTGAACGAGCAGCATCACGACATCATCGAGCGCATGGACCAGGTCCAGAGCGCCGACGACATGCGCCGGGAGTTCACCGCCAACGTGACGCACGAGCTCAAGACGCCCATCGCCGCCATCTCCGGTGCCTCCGAGCTCATCCGCGACGGCATCGTGCGCCCCGAGGACATCCCCAACTTCGCAGGCCGCATCTATGACGACGCGCAGCGCCTCTCGGCACTGGTGAGCGACATCCTCACGCTCTCGAAGCTCGACGAGACCGAGCGGACGCGGGACCGCCAGATGTTCGGAAGCGTCGAGGACATCGACCTGCTCTCCGTCGCCTCGGACGTCTGCCAGCGCTACGGGCAGCGCGCCCGCGACGCCGGTGTGAGGCTCAGGCTCGATGGTGTCTCCACCACCATTCGGGGCAACGCGCGTCTGCTCGACGAGATGGTGGGCAACCTCGTCTCCAACTCCATCCGCTACAACCGCCAGGGCGGCAGCGTCTTCGTGTGGGTCCTGCCGCAGGCAGGCAAGCCCTGCGTGCGCGTGAGCGACACCGGCATCGGCATCCCGCAGGAGGACCAGGCCAAGGTGTTCGAGCGCTTCTATCGCGTCGACAAGGGGCGCAGCCGCGAGAGGGGCGGCACCGGGCTGGGGCTTGCCATCGTGAAGCACGCGGTGGCCTTCCACGACGCCACCATCGACCTCAAGAGCGAGCTGGGCAAGGGCACCCAGATCACCGTGACGTTCCCGTGAGGCAGGGGCCGTCCTGCCGTCTCACCCTCGCCTCACCGTCGTCCCGTGCTCGCTTGCGCGCAGCGTGCGAACCCAGAGCTGCGGCATCGCGGCGCCCGCCGCGCCCGCGACGCTCGCGGCGCGCTCGTCGCCATCGGCGATTGCCACCATGGTCGCGCCAGAGCCAGAGATGAGGAACGCGCACGCGCCGTTCTCGTTGGCAACGTCGCGCAGCATCTGGTAGTCGGGGATGAGGGGCGCGCGGTACGGCTCGTGGATCCTGTCGTGGCAGCAGGCGCGAATGGCGCCGGCGTCGCCCTTGGCCATGGCGCTCACCATGGCGAGGCAGCGGCCCACCTGCCACGAGACGGTGCTGGTGGGGACCATGGCGGGAAGCGCGCGCCGCGCGTCGCGCGTGAGGACGCGGTAGGGGGGCGCCATGCAGACGAAGCGCAGGTTGTCGGCAACCACCCAGCGCGTGGTGACCGTCGACGACCCTTCGACGTAGGAGCTCACGAGCCCGCCCATGACGGCGGGGGCGACGTTGTCGGGGTGCCCCTCGATGGCGGTGGCGAGCGAAAGCGTGCGCTCGCGGTCGAGCGGCAGGCCGGCGAGGGCCTGCGCCGCCGCGATGCCCGCCACCACGCAGGTCGAGCTGGAGCCAAGCCCGCCGGCGGCGGGGATGGCGCAGGACTCCGTGATGTGGAGCGGGCGTGCCTCAAGGCCAAACTCCCTGCATCCGCAGAGGTACGAGGTCCACACCAAGTTGTCCTCGCCGGCAAGCTCGCTCACGCAGCCGTCTATCCTCAGGGTGTCTGCCGGCTCGAAGGCAAACTCGGCGGCAAGGTCGAGCGCAAGCCCCAGCACGTCGAAGCCAACGCCCAGGTTCGCCGAGGTCGCGGGCACGCTCACGCGCACGGCGCCGGCCGCGGCGCCCTTGGCCCCCCGTCCCCCCTCGGCCGCGCTCACAGGAAGACCCTTGCGCACGCGGACTCCACGAAGGCGCCCATCTTGTCACGGTCGCAGACGTCGTCGTGGAGGCTCTCGGCATCGCGCAGGCTCGAGAGCTGCACGGGCGCCGTGGTGCCGGTGACGTGCTCGAGCGAGTCCATGCTCGCAAAGCCGTTCATGCCCGAGGCGTCGATGCCCAAGGCCCCCAGGACGTCTGCGGGGAACTTGTAGGGGCTTGCCGTGGAGAGGCACACCCGTGCCGAGCCGTCCTCGTCCAGCGCGTCCATGACGTGCTTCGCGACGGCCGTGTGTGGGTCGATGAGCCTGTGGCATCCCTCCCAGGTGGCGAGGATCGTCTCGCGCGCCATCCCGTCGTCCGCGCGGCCGCAGCCAAAGGTCTCCTGGATGCTGGCGAGAAGCGCCGGCGGCACGGTGTAGGCGCCCCTCTCGGCGAGGTCGGCCATGAGGGACGCTACGAGCTCGACGTCCCCGCTGGAGGCGAAGTAGAGCAGGCGCTCGAGGTTGGAGGAGACCAGGATGTCCATGGAGGGCGAGATGGTCTTCACAAACGGGCGGCGCCTGTCGTAGGTCCCCGTGGTGAGAAAGTCGGTGAGCACGTCGTTGGCGTTGGAGGCCACGACCAGCTTGCGCACGGGCAGGCCCATGCGCTTGGCGTAGTAGCCGGCCAGCACGTCGCCAAAGTTGCCCGTGGGGACGACGTAGGTGACCTCGCCGCCCGGGGCGACGGCTCCTGCGCGCACCAGCTGCGCGTAGGAGTCGAAGTAGTACGTCACCTGCGGCGCGAGGCGGCCGACGTTGATGGAGTTCGCGCTCGAGAGCACCACGTTGCGCGCGGAGAGCCGCCCGGCGAGGTCGTGGTCGGAGAAGATGCGCTTCACCTCGGACTGCGCGTCGTCGAAGTTGCCGCGTATGGCGCAGACCGCCACGTTGCCGCCGACCTGCGTGACCATCTGGAGGTGCTGGATGTCGGACACCTTGCCCCAGGGGTAGAAGACGCAGACGCCCGTGTGCGGGACGCCCGAGAAGCCATCGAGCGCCGCCTTGCCGGTGTCGCCCGAGGTGGCCGTCACGATCATCACGTCACGGCCGTCGCCCTCGCGCGCGACGCCCATGAGCTGCGGCAGCATCTGCAGTGCCACGTCCTTGAAGGCGCAGGTGGGCCCGTGGAAGAGCTCGAGGAGCCAGTCGGAGCCAAGCGGCGTCACGGGACACACCTCGGGGGCGTCCCACTGGGCGCCGTATGCCGCGCTCACGCAATCGGCGAGCTCGCCTGCCGTGTAGTCGGGAAGGAGCGCTCCAAGCACGCGCCCTGCCGTCTGGGCGAAGCTGCCGGCGCACACCTGGGCGAGGTCGAGCCGCTCCGAGCCAAGGGCGTCGGAGACGTAGAGGCCCCCATCGGGTGCCAGGCCGGCGAGAATTGCTTGCTTGCTTGTTACCAATTCCCCATGTGAGCGGGTGCTGTGGTAGAACGTTTCCACGGTCGGCTCCTTGCGTCGTTACGGCCCTGCATCGTGTCCAGCACGTATGATAGCTGGTACCACGCATGGCCGTGCGGCGCACGGCAGGCGCCGACACACAGTTGAAAGAGATTGGAAGCCGATGAAGATAGCCATCCTGGGATACGGCACCGTTGGCCGCGGCGTTGCGCAGATCATCGAGGAGCGCGTGCCCGAGGTCGACCTCGCCCGCATCCTCGAGCTGCCCGACCGTCTCTGCGACCCCCGCATGACCCCCAACTACCAGGACATCGTCGATGACCCCGCCATCGAGCTCGTGGTGGAGTGCATGGGCGGCATCGAGCCCGCCCACACCTTCATCCTGCAGGCGCTCGACGCCGGCAAGCATGTGGTGACCTCGAACAAGGCCGTGGTCGCCGCCCACTTCGCCGAGTTCGCCGCGGCCGCCTCAAAGGCGGGCGTGGGACTCTTCATCGAGGCCTCGGTGGGCGGCGGCATCCCCTGGATCGCGAGCATCGAGAAGGTGCGGCGCATCGAGGACGTCCAGTCCTTCTCGGGCATCATGAATGGGACCACCAACTACATCGTCTACTCCATGCTCAAGGATGGCGCGGACTTCTCGGAGGTCCTGAGCAAGGCCCAGGAGCTTGGCTTTGCCGAGAGGGACCCCACCGCCGACATCGACGGCATCGACGTGCGCAACAAGACCGTCATCTCGGCCTCCGTCGCCTTTGACGTGGCCTGCACGCAGGACCTCCCCGTCTCGGGCATCAGGAACCTCACCAAGTACGACCTCAGCCTCTTTGGCAGCCGCGGCCTCACGGTCAAGCTCATCGGGCGGGGCGTCCAGGCGGACGGCCGCTACGCCGTCTCGGTGGAGCCCGTCGCCGTGAGCGCCTCGACGCTCGAGGCCAACGTGCCCACCAACTTCAACCTCGTGACGCTCGACGCGCCCTCCATCGGCGAGCTCAAGTTCTACGGCCAGGGCGCGGGGAGCCTGCCTACGGGCAACGCCATCGTCCAGGACATCCTCGACTGCGTGGCCGGCAGGAGGCCCGCCTACGACTTCTCCCGCGGCCTCGCGTATGACCCCGCCATGCTCCATGGGCCCTATGTGTTCCGCACCGAGGCCACCATCCCCGGCGCCACGTTCTACGAGCCCGGCGCCGCCATCGTGGGCGACCTCACCGCAACCCAGGCGCGCGCCCTGCTCGACGAGGCCCTGAAATCCGACCCAACCACATTCATGGCGGCCGTGTCCGCGAACAGCTAGGAGAGGATCACATGATCAAGATCTGCAAGTTCGGGGGTTCCAGCGTCGCCACCGCCGACCAGTTCCGCAAGGTCAAGTCCATCGTCGAGTCGGATCCCGACCGCCGTTTCGTGGTGGTCTCGGCCGTGGGGAGGCGCTTCTCGGGCGACAACAAGATCACCGACCTCCTGCTCCTCGTGAACGCGCACGTCGAGTACCACGTCGACTGCACCTCGCTTCTCGCCGACATCGAGCGGCGCTTCGTGGACATCGCGGACGAGCTGGGGGTCACGTGGCCCGTGGCCGAGAGGTTCGAGACCTTCGCGGCCAACATCAAGAAGCACTCGCCGGAGTACGTGGTCTCGCGCGGCGAGTGGTTCACCGCCCACATCATGGCCGAGTACCTGGGGCTTCCCTTCGTGGACGCCGCCGACGTCATCGTGTTTCACCACGACGGCAGCGTGGACATGGAGCGCACCGCCGCGCGCCTCAGGGACTTTGCGCACCGCAACGGCGCCTTTGTCCTGCCCGGCTTCTACGGTGCCACGGTGGATGGCGCCATCAAGCTCTTCCAGCGCGGCGGCGGCGACATCACGGGTGCCATCGCGGCGCGCTGTCTTGACGCGGACGTCTACGAGAACTGGACGGACGTCTCGGGGTTCCTCTCCGCAGACCCGAGGGTCATCGAGAGCCCCCGCTCCATCCGTCGCATCACCTTCGACGAGATGCGCGAGCTCTCCTACATGGGCGCCTCGGTGTTGCAGGAGGAGGCCATCTTCCCCGTCCGCGAGGTCAACATCCCCATCAAGATCTTGAACACCAACCGGCCCCAGGACGCGGGCACGACCATTCGCGAGACGGCCGAGTCCGATGCGGACGAGCACCTGATCACGGGCATCGCCGGCCGCAAGGACTTCCTGGCCGTACACGTCAAGAAGGCCCACATGTCCAACGAGGTGGGGGTCATCTCCCGCGCGCTCTCGATCTTCGAGCGCTACGGCGTTTCCATCGAGCACATCCCCACGGGCGTCGACTCGTTTGGCGTCGTGGTTGCCGCGGCCGACGTCAAGGACAAGATCTACTCGATCGTCAACGACGTGCGGCGTGAGATCAAGCCCGACGACATCGCGATGGTCGACAAGCTGGCGCTCATCTCCGTCGTCGGCCGCAACATGTCCAGGAGATCCGGCACCTCGGGCAAGATCTTCGGCGCGCTGGGCGACGCGGGCATCAACATCCGCATGATCACCCAGAGCTCGGAGGAGATCTCCATCATCGTGGGCGTCGACAACACCGACTTCGAGCGCGCAATCAAGGTTATCTACGAGCGCTTCGTTCGCAACGAGATGGTCTCGGCCGAGAGGGCCTGAGGCATCGCACACCCGCCCGCGCGGGCACGCAGAGAGAGGAGCCACCACCATGGCAGACAAGACCGTCGCCGTTCTCGGCGCCACGGGCGTCGTCGGCACGCAGATGATCCAGTGCCTCGAGGAGAGGGGCTTTCCCGTGGGCAGGCTCGTGCCCCTCGCGAGCGCCCGCTCGGTCGGCAAGACCGTCTTTTTCCACGGGCAGGACGTGCCCGTGGTCGAGGCGACGCCCGACGCCTTCGAGGGTGTCGACATCGTCCTTGGCGCCGCCGGCGACGCAACCGCGAAGGAGCTGCTTCCCGAGGCGGCCAGGCGCGGCGCGGTGTGCGTGGACAACTCCCACGCCTTCCGCCTCGAGGCCGACGTGCCGCTGGTCATTCCCGAGATCAACGCGGCCGACATCGCCAACCACCCTCGCAACATCATTGCGAACCCCAACTGCGCCACGATCATCGGGCTCGTCCCAACCTGGCCGCTCCACAGGCTCGCCGGCCTGCGCCGCCTGATCGTCTCCACGTACCAGGCGGCCTCCGGCGCCGGCATGCCGGGCCTCACCGAGCTGGAGCGCGAGATGGGCGTCATTGCCGGCGGTGGCGAGATGGGCGACACCAGCCCGTTTGCCTACCAGCTTGCGGCCAACCTCATCCCGCAGATCGGCTCCTTCAGGGACGAGGGCTACACCTCGGAGGAGTGGAAGATGCAGAACGAGGGCCGCAAGATCATGCACCTCCCCGAGGTGCGCGTGAGCTGCACCTGCGTGCGCGTGCCCGTCATGCGCTCGCACTCCGAGTCCATCACGGCCGAGTTCGACCGCCCCATCTCGCCCGACGAGGCGCGCGAGGCGCTTGCGGCCGCCCCCGGCGTCAAGGTCGTGGACGATCCCGCCAACCTGCGCTACCCCATGCCGCTCGAGACATCCGACCAGGACCTGATCTACGTGGGGCGCATCCGCCGCGACCTCTCTGCCCCGGATGGGGTGAGCTCCCTCACGTTCTGGTGCTGCGGCGACCAGATTCGCAAGGGCGCTGCCACCAACGCCGTCCAGATCGCAGAGCACCTGCTCTAGGGCGGGGGAGAGTCGCATGGCGTTGCTTTCCAGCTACTACCTCCCCGGTATCCACACGGAGGACCACTCCATCGAGGTGCCGCTCGACTGGCGCGGCACGAGCCCCGCGGCCCTCGCCGGCGAGGCATGCGGCGAGCCGTCTGCGCTTGCCGTGCAGGGCGCTGCCGAGAGGCCAGACCCGGCGTTTGTCGGCAAGGGCATCAAGCTCTTCTACCGCGTGCTCTGCTCTCCGGAGAACGTTGGCCGTGACCTGCCGCTCATTGTGTTTCTCCAGGGAGGGCCCGGCGGGGCGTGCCCCCGTCCGCTCTCGCCCCAGAGCGACGGGTGGATCGAGGAGGCGCTGCGCCACTTTCGCGTGGTCCTTCCCGACCAGCGCGGCTGCGGCCGCTCCACGCGCGTCGACGGCGCGCGCATCGCTGCCGTGGGGGCCGAGGCTGCCTCGCAGGGCGCCGACCCCGCTTGCCGCCAGGCCGCCTACCTCAAGCGCTTCCTGGCGGATTCGATCATCCGTGACTTCGAGTACCTGCGTCTCACGGAGTTCGGCGGGCGCCGGTGGGTGACCTTGGGCCAGAGCTACGGCGGGTTTCTCACCCTGGCCAACCTCTCCGCCTTCCCGGAGGGGGTCGCGGCCAGCTTCACCTGCGGCGGCATCCCCCACGTGCCGGCGAGCGCCGCAGAGGTCTATGCACACACCTTCCCGCGCATGGCCGCCAAGACGCGCGCCTACTACGAGCGATATCCCGAGGACGAGCGGCGTGTCTCGCTCGTGGCAGA
This sequence comes from Coriobacteriaceae bacterium, assembly GCA_004557505.1. Classification (GTDB taxonomy): domain Bacteria; phylum Actinomycetota; class Coriobacteriia; order Coriobacteriales; family Atopobiaceae; genus Tractidigestivibacter. The sequence continues at coordinate 116,796 of SFGZ01000006.1, forward strand.
CCGCCTTGCCGCTGGTGACGTGACCCTTCCCGACGGCTCGCCGCTCTCGGTGAGGCGCCTGCAACTCGTGGGCGCAGGCCTTGGCATGAAGCCCGCGCCCGAGAGGCTGCATGCGCTCTTTGACACGGCCTTCGCCGACGGCGACGGCTCCTGCGGGGACGCCCTTCTCGCAGCGGGCGGCGACGTCTCCCGCGTGCGCCTCTCTGGCGACTTCCTCGATCAGGTCCAGTCGATGACCTCCTCGTACGCCAGCCCGCTCTACTGGACGCTCCAGGAGTTCATCTACGCGGACGGCACACTTGGGGCGCCCATCGGCTGGGCCGCCGCACGCGAGGCGGCACGGCGGCCGGAGTTCTCCGAGGGCGCGCGCCCCCTCATGCTCTTTGCCGAGGCGATGTTCCCCTGGATGTTCGAGGAGGACCCGTCGCTTGCGCCGTTTGCCCCCGCGATGGACGCCCTCATGGCCGACACTGCGTTCGGCCACCTCTATGACCGGGAGCGGCTTGCGAGAAACGAGGTCCCGCTCGAGGCGGCCGTCTACTTCGACGACGCCTATGTGGACTCTGGTCTCCAGCTTGACACGCTCTCGCGCGTGGGGGCGAGCCACGCCTGGGTGACCAACGAGTTCGAACACGACGGCCTGCATGGCAGCGTGGTGTTCAAGCGCCTCTTCGAGGAGGCGCGCGACCGCGGCGACCTTGCGGGCGTGAGGTAGGGGGTCTCGCCACCCGGGCCCGGGCCCGCGTCCGCCGCCACCCCATGCGTTGCCGTGCAAGACGGCCGTAAAGACAGAAAGGCCCAGGGCACCTCCGTGCCCTGGGCGGCGATCGCCTGGTGCTCCCTGGGGGATTCGAACCCTCGACATTCGGATTAGAAGTCCGCTACTCTATCCAGCTGAGTTAAGGGAGCGTGGCCATTGCGGCTCTGCCATTCTAACGCAAGTCGCCCATCTTCCCATCGCCAAGGCGCTCCCGTGCCGCAAGAACCCCGGTGACGGTCTTCCCGTCCTGGATGAGCCCGGCCGAGATCGCATGCACCACCTCGCCCACCGGAAGCCATGCCACGCGCACCGCCTCGCCCTCGTCTGGCATGGCGACGCCCTGCGAGAGCCCCTGGGCGAGGTATATCTCGGTGTGCTCATCCGTGAAGCCAGGTGACCCCAGCACGGTCGCGAGGCGCACGAGCCTCTCGGCGCGAAGGCCGGTCTCCTCGGCCAGCTCGCGCGCCGCGCAATCCTCGCCCCGCTCGCCGGCCTCCAGCCTTCCGGCGGGGATCTCCAGCGTGATGCGTCCGAGAGCCACCCGGTACTGGCGCACCAGGCATACCCGTCCCTCGCGGATGGCCACCGCCCCCGCGCCGCCGTGATGGCGTACGACCTCTCGCCATGCGCGCGAGCCGTCCGCAAGCTCCACCTCGAGGTGGTCCACGGCGAAGACCTTTCCCCGCCAGACGCGCTCGTCGCAGGTCACGCGCTCCATGAGGGAGGGCTCCGGCGCGAGCGCGCCGCGAACCTCGCGAAGACCGGTGCTCCCGCCGTCAAAGCCCTTGGTTATGTTGTCCACCGCGCTCCTCCTGGTCCGTGCGTCCCGTGTTGCCCACTACGATAGCCGCTTTTATGGCCGCTTTTCTCGGCCGGTCTCCCGGTGGTGTGACATCGGTTCCTCGCGGCGCTGCCCCGGAATTACGCACGGCTACGATTTGGCTTAACACGATCCTGGGCTTTTGCTCGCCTCGCCCTCAGCCGAGCGTAGTTCGGGCGGCGAATTGGTGCCGGACGGGCAGGTTGGCGCCGGGTGGCGATGGCGAGAATCTACGGTTAGGCTACGGTTTTTCACGGGTACCCCAAGTACAAACCGATTTAAAAGCTGATAAACCGCAGGTCAATGAATTGTCACTGCCTCAAACACACATAAACAATTGCACCAAAACTGCTGTCAACCGGAACTGCGTCGAGTGGCGTCGGTTCCCAAGCCGCCTTCGCCCCGCCTACGCCCCATCCGCGCGGGAATTGTTAAGCGAAGGATGCGCGTCAGCTGAAAGTGTTGAATGCGGGTCACGTCGCCGCTATCCTGTACACCTGTACTCCACCGTACTAAAGCGATGCACGTCATCCACCGCAGATGGGAGCAACCATGTCAAACGCAACGCTCAATCGCCGCCAGTTCATCACCGCAGCCCTGGGAATCACGGGTGTGCTTGGCCTTGCCGCCTGCGGCTCTACCACAAGCGCCGGCAGCTCGGCCCCCAGCTCGCCCGACGCCTCCTCCGCGTCCGCATCCTCCTTCGACGGCAGCTTCGTCCTTGGCTTTGACCAGGACTTCCCTCCCTATGGCTACGTGGGAGACGACGGCTCCTACACGGGCTTCGACATCGACCTCGCCAAGGCCGTCTGTGACCGCGAGGGCTGGACGCTCGTGCCCACGCCCATCTCGTGGAGCGCCAAGGACACGCTCCTCAACTCCGGCCAGATCACCTGCATCTGGAACGGCTTCACCATCGAGAGCCGCAAGGACGGCTACGCCTTCACCGACCCCTACATGGAGAACCGTCAGGTCGTCGTTGTGCCCGCCTCCTCCGACGTGCGGCAGCTCTCTGACCTTTCCGGCAAGAACGTCATCACCCAGGCGGACTCCGCCGCGCTCGACGTGCTCTCCGAGGGCGGCTCGCAGGAGGAGCTCGGCAAGAGCTTCGGTAACCTCCAGACCATCGACAACTACAACACCGCCTTCATGATGCTCGAGAGTGGCCAGGTGGACGCCATCGCCATCGACTACCCCGTCGCCGTCTTCAACATAGGCGACAAGACCGCGGACTTCCGCATCTTGGACGAGAACCTCAACTCCGAGCACTTTGGCGTGGGCTTTGCGAAGACGGACGAGGGCATGCAGCTCGCCAAGACCGTCGAGGCGGACCTTCAGGCGCTCGACTCCGAAGGCACCGTCAAGGAGCTCTGTGAGAAGTACGCCGACCAGGGCGTCTCCTACGACCTATGGTGCCTGCCCAAGGCGTAGTCCGGCGGCGTAACGACGGCGTGGATGATGGCGAGGCAAGGGAGCTGGTAAGGTGGACTTCGCTACGATGATGGGGATGCTCCTCTCGGGGTATCGCATATCGATGGTCATATTTGCGGTGACGCTCGTGGGGTCCGTTCCCCTGGGTATGCTGGTCGCCCTTGGGCGCCTCTCCAGGTTCAAGCCCCTCTCGCTGCTCATGCAGCTCTTCATCTCGGTCCTGCGCGGCACGCCCCTGATGCTGCAGATGTTCGCCGCCTCCTTCATGCCGTACTACGTGTTTGGCCTCAAGACGGACTCGAACTTTCCCATGATTGCGGTCCTCGTCTCCTTCGTCATCAACTATGCCGCCTACTTCGCCGAGATCTACCGCTCGGGCATACAGTCCATCCCGCGCGGCCAGTACGAGGCGGCCGAGGTCCTTGGCTACTCCAGCAGGCAGACCTTCCAGCGCATCGTCTTGCCGCAGGTGGTCAAGCGCGTGCTTCCCGCCATGGGCAACGAGGTGGTCACGCTGGTCAAGGACACCTCCCTTGCCTTCTCGCTCGGCGTCCTCGAGATGTTCACGCAGGCGCGCGCCATCGTCACGAGCCAGCGCACCATGGCCGCCTTCGCCGTGGCCGCGCTCATCTATTGGGTCACCTGCCTCGTCATCGAGTACGTCATGAGGCGCATCGAGAGGAAGCTGGACTACTACCATGACTAATGCCGAGAAGCACGGTGGCGCGGCCCGCCGACAGATACCCGTGCCCGACGCCTCCATCTCGCAGATCCTGGGCCTGCCTGCCGTCTACGTGAAAGGCGCGCGCAAGTCATTCTCGGGCCGAGAGGTGCTCCACGACGTGTCCCTCTCAATCGCGCGCGGCGAGGTCGTCTCGGTCATCGGCCCCTCGGGTGCCGGCAAGTCGACCCTTTTGCGTTGCCTCACGCTGCTCGACACCTTCGACGCCGGCGAGCTCTACTACGGCAGCCTTCGTGTGACCGAGCAGGACGAGAACGGCCATGCCAGCTACTCGAAGGAGGCAAGCGCCAAGGCGCGCATGCAGTTTGGCATCGTGTTTCAGAGCTACAACCTCTTCCCGCACTTCACCGTCATGCGCAACGTCTGCGACGCCCCCGTGGCGGTGCAGGGGAGAGACCCCGCCAGGGTCGAGGCCGAGGCCAAGCGCATCCTCGAGCGCCTTGGCCTGACGGAGCATGCCGAGAAGGTTCCCAACCAGCTCTCCGGCGGCCAGCAGCAGCGCGTGGCGATTGCGCGCGCGCTCGCCATGCACCCCAAGGTCCTCTACTTCGACGAGGCCACCTCGGCCCTCGACCCCAGGCTCACGGCGGACATGCGGCGCATCATCCGCGAGCTTGCGGCCGACGGCATGGCCATCGGCATCGTGACCCACGAGATGGGTTTCGCCCGCGACGTCTCGGACCGCGTGGCGTTCCTGCTCGACGGGCGCATCGTGGAGGAGGGGCCTACGGGGGAGGTCATGGAGAACCCCGCGGATGCCCGCGTGCGGGAGTTTCTGACGACGGCGGAGGACTAGGCGCCCCTCCCGCCGCCGCCCGCGGGCGCACGGCATTGCCGCGGCCGTCAAGGGCGACCTTGGGCGCCATTCCCGCGGGCGCGGCCGTGCGTCCATCGTGAGCTGCCGTTTTGTGTCTTTGGCCCGCGTGAGCCCCGCTCGGGCTGTGGTTCTCGAAAAAGTTCTCCAAGAAAGTGCTTGCATCCACCGGGTTCTTTGTCATAATAGACAAGCGCTTCACGAGGTGGGCCAAATGGTGGGTGTAGCTCAGTTGGCAGAGCGACGGACCGTGGCTCCGTAGGTCGAGGGTTCGAACCCCTTCACCCACCCCATCTGATAGTTGCATACGGGTCGTTAGCTCAGTTGGTAGAGCAGGGGACTCTTAATCCCAAGGTCGAGGGTTCGACCCCCTCACGACCCACCACGAAACCGCAGCTCAGGGCATCTATTGCCCTGAGTTTTTTTGTTGCGCACACGGATTAGAACACATGTACCGCTCCGCGCACACGGAAACGCGCGGGATTCCGACCGACATGACACGAACCAATGTGACTTTTGATACGGTAACGCTGCACGTTAAGTAGCCATGCGATGCCCGTGGGTGGTAAGATGCCAGCGTGATGCGGGGGTTTCGACATCGAGCGGGGGAGACCCTGCCATCCATCCGGCGGGGAGCCTACTAGGAACCGTTCTTATGTGTGTTTATGCATAGGCCCCGTCCGACAAGCCTGAGAATCCTGTGAAAGAGAGCCCCCGAGCGAAAGGGGGCCCGAAGCTCCCCTTCACAGGCTCCAATGAGCCCGGCGGAGTTTTGCTCGCCTGCCTGCTTGGCACCGGGGCCGCTCTTTTGGTGATGCGTAGGCACGTAGGCGCGTAGGTCGATAGGGATCCGGTAGATGTGACGGGCGGCCCCGCACTGTCCAGACGGGCGGTGCGGGGCCCTGTTTCTTCTTGGGACGCTTTGGCCATCCCTCTCGGGGCCACGCCGCTTTCGAGCCGGTCGCAGCGTCCCGCCCCGTCGCAATGCCTTGTCGGCGAGCTAGGGCATTTGAGGCTCACATGCGGCGGGGCTCCCATGGCATGCAAAGCTCGTGCTGCGACCTTGCCGGCGCCACGCGCACGACTCGATATCGAGTCTGTCCACAATCGCGTTTCACATTGTGGGTGGCTGGTCGGTCACCTAGAATATCTGGCGAGGCAGAGTTTGGCCAGGAAGGGCATTCGATGAGAAAGGAAGGTTGGATTATGGGACAAAGTCGCACGTCGCACGTGCTTTGGAGGCATGCATCTGCTTACCTGTCGGCATTTTTTGCTCTCGTCTGTGTGCTGGTCGGTACTCTTGTGGCTCCCGCAACCGCTCGCGCAGGCTCAGATTCGCGAATCGGGCTGCTTATCTTCCCGGATTATTTTTGTGTCACCAAAGTCGGGGGGGGGGGGGGGGGGGGGGGTACCAGCGCATTCTGGACGGTGCCAAGTTCCAGGTTCTGAATGAGAGCGGCATGCCGCTGCGCTTCACCAAAATGGCTAACGGCAGCCAGCGTCTATTCGATTCCGCCCTTCAGGACATGGAGCCGAAGACGCCGGAGCAGAAGCTCCAATTCGAGCATCTCGCAGACAAGGATCATCCCGTCTGCCCGAATTACTACCAACAGCAACTACCCACAAAATCGCTGTTCGATGCGGGTGGCTATGCAAAATCGACCTACGAGTTTCAAGAACAGGCGGTCTTTGGTGGGAAAACCCCTCCGGAATCAGCCTTCACCGACACGCTTGTTTCGACAAAAGACAGCCCTTTGTTCATCGGTGTCTTTCCAACAAGGGTTACAGGAATTCAGTACACAATAGTTGACAGCGCCAAGTTGGAAGACGATGGGGATAGGTATAAGTACTCCACCTTCATCCATGGAGACGATGAAGACGACACCCCCGATTACTTCATTGCGTACAAAATCAGCTTGTCCGAGACGCTGACGCTTAAAGAGGTCGAGGCACCCGAGGGCTACGAGCTCTCAAGCGACATGCCACAGCTAACATCTAGCGCCGTTGTCTTCGGGGTCGTCGCGATTGATGGAGAGTCAGCGATCGCCGGAGCCGAGCGGGATTTCCTCGCTTCATGCAAATCCGTCTATGGCGACGTGTTGCCAGTCAAATTGCTGGACGAGGACATCCGGCCTGACAGCGACTTCCTAAGCATGGAAGATGCGGCGGAAGGCAACCTCGAGGTTCAGCAAGCTGTTGTTCAAATCACCGATCCCGTGAGAGAGGGAGGGACCCCTCCCGATGACGACCCGGCGATTCCGAAGATCACGACCGTCGCGACCGATGCAGATGATGGTGACCACGAAGCCTTGGCCGATAACTCGGTGACCATCGTGGACGCCGTTTCCTACTCGGGGCTCACGCCAGGCAGGGAGTATACGCTCACAGGCACGCTCGTCGACAAAGAGACGGGAAGGCCCATTCAGGTGGGCGGCAGGGACCTCAGCTCCACCGTCTCGTTCACGCCTGACGCGCCCAGCGGTGCGGCAAGCGTTGCCTTTGAGTTTGACGGCACCGGTCTTGGCGGGCGCGCGGTTGTTGCATTTGAGCGCTTGGAGCAGGACGGTAACGAGGTGGCCACGCACATCGACATCGACGACAAGGAACAGACTGTCGAGCTGAAGGCGCCGGAGATGCCAAGGACACAACCGGTGGCTCCCTCCTCAGCTGGTGGTGTCAAGGGCGGTCTACCGCAGACCGGCGAGACTTCCGCTCTCCTTCCCATCGCCCTCGTCGGGGCGTCGTTGGTCTGTTTGGCTGGGACGATGACCCTCAGCCGTAGGGAGACCCTCTCTCACGTCCATCGAAACGGCGAGGGTTAGACATATGCTCGGACAGTGGCCGCGGGATCGCCATCAAGGGCGGGGTGCCCGCTCCGGGTCCGCCGTCGCGGCTGCGCCGAGAGACAGATGTGCGGCCCTTGCGTGAGAGACGCATCGCCGGATGGTGTGGCGTGCCCGGAGGCAAGCTCTGGGCACGCCATTGCCTATTCGGGCGTCACGGCGCCGTTTTGTAGGCGGGCGCGAGGTTTCGATACGGTACACTTGGTGTCAGACAACGCCGGCGCAGGTGTCGTGCGGGGTTTGCAGGGCGAGAACGGCTTCGGCGCCCCTGTCGCCCAATTGCGGCATACTGTACCTTGCCGAGGTAATCCGCTGGAAGGAGCTTGTGTTGATTTACACCATGACCCTGAACCCTGCGCTCGACTACGTTATGCACCCCCTTACGCTGGACATGGGCTACACCAACCGCTCCTCGGGCGAGGAGCTCTACTGCGGCGGCAACGGCATTAACATCTCCACGCTCCTCAACGAGCTCGACGTGGTCAACGTTGCCATGGGAATCGTCGCCGGCTTCACGGGGGAATACCTCATAAACCAGCTTCAGGACATGGGCATCGCCAGCAACTTCGTGCAGCTCGACCGCGGCTACACGCGCATCAACGTCAAACTCAACGGCATCGTCATGACCATGGTCAACGGCATGGGCCCCAAGATCCCGCAGAAGAAGGTCGACGAGCTTCTCGACCGCATGGACGTCCTGCAGTCCGGAGACGTCCTCGTCCTCACCGGCTCAATCCCCAACTCCCTGCCTGCGGACATGTACAACCAGATCATGGCTCGCCTCGCGGGCCGTGGCATCCAGTTTGTGGTCGACGCCCCCGGGCAGCTCCTCATGGAGTCCATCAAGGCGCATCCCTTCCTCATCAAGCCCAACAACCATGAGGTCGGCCGCATTTTCAAGGCAGTCCCCATGCCCGAGACCCCCCAGGAATGCCTGCCTTACGCCCAGAAGCTCCAGGAGGGCGGTGCCCGCAACGTCATCGTCTCGTGCGGCGGCAACGGGTCGCTCCTGCTCGACGAGTACGGCACCGAGCACATAGTCCCCACGGCGCGCGTGCGCCTCGTGAACGCAACCGGCGCCGGCGACTCCATGGTCGCGGGCTTCCTCGCCAAGGTCACGCGCGGCATGGACTACGAGAACGCCCTCATCTACGCCTCCGCCTGCGGTACCGCTACGGCGGCAAGCAAGGGCATCGCCAAGCGCTCGACCATCGACCGCGTTGTTACCGCTCTCTACAAGAAGATGAGCCGAGAGATGCCGGCGAGCATCGTGGATGATATCAAAAACGAAAAGGCACGCGCCAGCGCTCAGGCCCTTGCCGCCGAGGGAAGCGATGGGGAGAGGCAGACCCCGGAGGGCGAGTGACGCGTTAGACTGTGTTTGGCTCTTTGGCGCCCCAGCGGGGTGCCTGGCATTGTGGGAGGTGGCCGCCCTGCGGCCGGCGAAGGGGGATTGCAATGTATGAGGGAGTAAACGCATCTGACGGCATCGGCATAGGGGTGGCTCGCGTTGCCGTCGAACCGGATCTCTCGTTCACGCCGCATGCGCCGGAGGATAGGGAGGCCGAAAAGGCCCGCTATGCCGCCGCCGTCGAGAAGTTCGTCGAGCAGACCAACGCCCAGATCGGGCGCATGAGGCAGACGGTGGGGGAGGACGCCGCCGCCATCATGGGTGCCCACATCGAGTTTGCCGAGGACGAGGGCATCCGCGAGATGGTCACGGGCTCCATCGACTCCGGCATGTGCGCCGAGCAGGCCGTGAGCGAGGCCTACGGCACCTTCTACACCATGTACGCCAACATGGATGACGAGCTCTTCCGCGAGCGCGCCGCCGACGTGGCAGACGTCAAGACCGGCCTTCTCGCCGACCTGCTGGGCAAGGAGGTCGTCGACCTCTCCACGCTGCCCGAGAACTCCATCGTCGTGGCGCATGAGCTTACGCCGTCCATGACGGCGGACATCGACAAGGAGAACGTGGCGGGCATCGTCACCGAGACCGGCGGCCGCACGTCCCATTCAGCCATCATCGCCCGCGCGCTCGAGATCCCCGCGGTCCTCTCCGTCGCCGACGCCACGGCCAACATCAAGACCGGCGACATGGTGGTTGTCGACGGCACCAATGGCAAGGTCATCTCTCAGCCCTCCGACCACGACCTTGAGCACTATCGGGCCAAGGCCAAGACGTTCGCGGAGGAGAAGGTGGCCCTCGAGGCGTACCGCGGCCGCGAGACCGTGACCGGCGACGGCGACAAGAAGCTGCTCGTTGCCAACATCGGCAACCCCGATGACGCCAATGCCGCGCTCGAGCACGATGCCGAGGGCGTGGGCCTCTTCCGCTCCGAGTTCCTGTTCATGGACGCCAAGGAGCTCCCCAGCGAGGATGCGCAGTTTGCCGCATACCAGAAGGTCGCCCTCCGCATGAAGGACAAGCCGGTCATCATCCGCACGCTGGACGTGGGCGGCGACAAGGAGATCCCCTATCTGCACCTGCGGAAGGAGGAGAACCCCTTCATGGGCTTCCGCGCCGTGCGCTACTGCCTGAACAACCCCGACCAGTACAAGGTGCAGCTCACGGCGCTGCTGCGCGCGTCTGCCTTTGGTGACATCAAGATTATGCTGCCGCTCGTCACCACCGTCGACGAGGTGCGTCAGGCCAAGGCCCTCATCGAGGAGTGCAAGCGCGACCTCGACGAGCGCGGCGTCGCCTACAACCACGACATTCAGGTGGGCACCATGATCGAGACGCCGGCCGCCTCGCTCATCGCCGACGACCTCGCCTCCGAGTGCGACTTCTTCTCCATCGGCACCAACGACCTCATTGGCTACACCATGTGCGCCGATCGCGGCAACGATCGCGTGAGCTACCTCTACCAGGTGTACCAGCCGGCGGTCCTGCGCTCGCTTAAGCGCATCATCGGCGCGGGCACCAAGGCGGGTCTCATGGTTGGCATGTGCGGCGAGGCCGCGGCAGACCCGCTGCTCATCCCCGTCCTCATGTCATTTGGCCTGGACGAGTACTCCGTCTCTGCCCCCTCGATCCTGCGCACCAGGAGGATCCTCTCCCTCTGGACCAAGGATGAGGCGGACGCGCTGGCCGAGAAGGTCATGACGCTCAAGACTGCGACCGAGGTCAAGGCCATGCTTCAGGCGGCCGCGCGGTAGGGGAGCGCGGGCGCTCCTCCTTAGGCGTCGAAGCGAACGGCCCCCATGCAATGGCGCGGGGGCCGTTCTTGGTACTTGCTGGGTGCCGCGCGCCTCTGCTCGTCGGAAAGGCCCGAGGCCCGCTCACACGTTAGCGGCATGGGTTGTGGCCCGCGTGCTCTGCTGGGTTATCGGCTGGCGCATTTTCTGCATCGAACTGGCCTGCATTACACGTCGATGCCCCACCTGCGCATCGAACCGCCCTTCGTTACACGCGATCCAAGCCTTCCCAAAAGTATGGCCTTCACGCGACATGGTCAAAAATGCAGGTCAGATGGTATATCAATGTCTTAAATAAACTCCCGGACGCGCCAGCCCCGGGAAAAGACGTGTCATGAGGGGGAGTTCGGCGCAGCGGCTCCGTGAACTGTGCAACGAAGGCCAGTTCGATGCATTCGGCAAAGCGAATTGCGGCTCGCCTGGCGGCTTTGCGACTGCCTCGGCAGCACGAAGGCGCTATGGCACAATGACGCGAAGCGCCCTGGGAATCACGCTGACCTCGAAGTGCGTCCCGCAGAGCCTCTCGCCATCGACCTGACAAGGCGGCTGGGTCTCGAAGTCTATGGTCGCGTGCGTACACCTGAGCAGGTTGACGCAGCTTGAGCTCGCATGGCGGCCAAACCTCGCGAGCCCGAGAAGCGCGAGCAGCCACGGGCGGCTTGGGATCTTGACGTTGTAGCACACGTCGAGAAGCCCGTCCGATGGGTCAGCCGCCGGACAGACGGCAAAGCCGCCGCCGTAGGTGGGGCCAACCTGTACCGCAAAGATCACGGTGGGAAGCGTGATCTCGGGCCTCTCGTCAAAGCGGGCGCGGCAGGGCCACCCACTTGAGCCCTCGGAGAAGATGCGGATGCCGGACGTGATGAAGAGCCCCTCTCCGTGCTGGGAGGTGGTCTCTTCTTGGCGTCGGCGAACGGTGTCGAGGGCGATGGCGGCGTCCATCCCAAACGAGAGCGTCTCCATGAAGTGTACGTCGTTCACGCGCCCGACCTCGAGCGGCGCTGCGTGGCCGCGAACGAGCTGCGCGAGGGCGCCGGATGGGTCGTTTATCGCCATCCCGAGCGTTCGGGCGTAGTCGTTGCCGGAGCCCATAGGAATGATGCCCAGCTGAGGACGGCTGCTGACGTCGCGTTCCATGAGGCCGTTCACAACCTCGTGGATGACGCCGTCGCCTCCGAGGGCAATGACGGTGTCGAAGCCCGCGGCCTCGCGCGCGAGGCCCTGCGCGTCTCCTGCCGTCTTGGTGAGGATGAGCCTGTGGGCCGTGGTTGCACCACGATAGGAGTCGAGGAATCGCTGCACAAACGCAGCGCCTTCAGCCCCTTCGCCACGGTTGGCGGTGGGGTTGGCGATGACGAGCGCGCGGCCGAGCGGGGAAACGCCCATGCAAAAACCTCCCTTGTCGTGTTGCCGACCCATTGTACGGCAAGAGAGATACCCTGGTTTGGGATGGTTCATTTTCACGGAGGGGTTTACGAGTGCAGCTTTTGGACCAGGCTCACCGGAGGGTCGCGCCCAAATTCATTTGCCTTGCTGCGCTGACACGGCAATGCAGCATCTTGTCTTGTTGTATACTCTCCCTTGCTCTGCGGCGGTAGTTCAATTGGTAGAGCGTCAGCCTTCCAAGCTGATTGTTGCGGGTTCGAGTCCCGTCCGCCGCTCCATGTCATCGCGGCCCAGGGCTTTTGTGGCCCTGGGCCTTTTCTGCCTATGTGCCATTGTGAGCGACGGTGGAGCGCCTTGGTGCTTGATCGGCCTTCTGACCACGCCTTTGAACATCGAGAATGCCATATCAAATAGTCGTGTACTCTTCCGTTCGTTGCGTTCGCAACACACCTACCCTGGCACCCGTGGCACAGTGGGGAAAGGAAACGTCAGGCAGGAGGCTCTCCCATGGCAGGCATGCAGGCGGACTTTGACAGCATCTTCCAGGCAATTCGTGCGGACGAGCAGAACGAGGGGTTCACGCGGCGCGGCATCGACCCCCTCTATGCGGCGTCCGCCACGTCCCGCCTGGCGATCATCGGTCAGGCGCCCGGTAGGGCGGCACAGGAGACGCGCACCCCCTGGAACGACAGGAGCGGCGACCGTCTGCGCGACTGGCTGGGCATCGACCGCGCGACCTTCTACGATCCCTCCGCCGTCGCGCTTCTCCCCATGGACTTCTATTATCCCGGCAAGGGCAAGTCCGGTGATTTGCCGCCTCGTCGCGGATTTGCCGAGAAGTGGCACCCCGTGCTTCTCGGCATGATGCCTCGGAGGCGCCTCACCGTGCTCGTGGGCTCCTATGCCACCCGGCGCTACCTCGAGCTCCCTCCCTCGGCAAGGCTCACCGACGTCGTCCGCAACTACGCAGGCTACCTGCCGCGATTCTTCCCGCTCATACACCCTTCGCCCAGAAACCAGCTCTGGATGAGCAGGAACCCTTGGTTTGAGGCGGACGTCCTCCCGCGCCTTCGCAGCGAGGTCGCGTCCGCGCTGCGCGGGTAGGGAAGAGGGAGGGCCGCGCTATCGCCCTGTCGCCACCTCGGGGAGCGAGAAGTGATGGCGGTTTGCCGCGAGCTTCCCCTCCCGCTCGAGCCTGCCGATCGCAGAGCAGAGCGCACACCTGTCGACGCCCAGGTAGTCGGCCAGCTGCTGGCGCGTGAACGGTATGTCGAATTCGTTCGATCCCGCGAGCTTGGACTGGGTCGAGAGGTACGCGAGCAGCTTGCCCCTGATGGACTTTGGGGCGGCGTCGCGGATCCTCCGGGTGAGGCGCACGTTCTTTCGGGCCACGGATGTCAGGAGGTTCTCAGCCACCCGCGCGTGGCAGGCGCACGCCCTGGGGCAACTGTGCATGACGTGGGTGACGTCGATGAAGAGCACCCGGGTGGGGGACTTTGCGGCAACCACGTTTGTGAGCAGCGGCTCTTCCGGAAGGGCTGCAAAGGCCTCGCCAAAGAGCTCGCCTGCGGAGAAGCTCCCCATCACGCTGGCATTGCCCCAGACGTCCGCGCCCTCCACGCGCACAGCGCCCTCGAGAACGACGCCCACGCTTGTGACGGGGCCGCCCTCCACCCAGACGAGCTCGCCCTTCTCGTATGTCTTGGGCCGCGCCGCAAGGCACCCCAGCATCTCGGTCACCTCCTGGGGCGTCACGCCCTGAAAGAGGGCCGTCTTGCACAGGAACTCAGCATCCACACCACGCATGTCGCACCACTCAAAGTCGAGGAATGTTGTGATCACAACATAGCACTTCCGGGAACGAATGCAGACTGGTGCTCGTCGAAGCACCCAAAGAGAGGGGAGACCAATGGACGAGAAGATGTTCTGCTTCCAGTGCGAGCAGACCGCGGGCTGCACGGCATGCACCGGTGCGGCCGGCGTTTGCGGCAAGCCCTTTGACGTTGCGCTTGCTCAGGACGAGCTTACGGGCGCGCTGGTGGGCCTTGCCCGCACCTGCCGCGATGCCGGCATGCGCGATGACGCAGTCGATCGCGTGGTCGAGGAGGGCCTGTTCGCATGCGTCACGAACGTCGACTTTGACCTCGACGCCATCAACTCCGTGACCGAGCGCGTGAGGGCGCAGAAGGCCCGCATCGCCGCGTCCGCGGGCGCCACGGCTTCCGAGGACCTCCCCATGAGCCGCGTCTGGACCGCTGACGAGGACATCCGCTCGCTCAAGTCCCTCGTCCTCTTTGGCATCCGTGGCATGGCCGCCTACGCCTACCACGCCCGCATGCTCGGCGAGACCAGTGACGAGGTTGGCGCGTTCTTCGTGCGCGCCCTCGCCGAGCTGGGCGACGACCTCGACGCCCCCGCGCTGCTCTCGCTCGCGCTGGGCGTGGGCGAGGCCAACCTCACCTGCATGGCGCTTCTCGACGGCGCCAACACCGGTGCCTATGGCACGCCCGCCCCCACTGAGGTTCCCCTCACCGTCGAGCGCGGGCCATTCATCGTGATCACCGGTCACGACCTGCATGACCTTGAGCTCCTCCTCGAGCAGACCGACGGACGCGGCATCAACGTCTACACGCACGGCGAGATGCTGCCTGCGCACGCCTATCCCTTGCTCAAGGCCCACCCGCAGCTCAAGGGCAACTTTGGCACCGCCTGGCAGAACCAGCAGCGCGAGTTCGACGGCATCCCCGCGCCCGTGCTCTTCACCACCAACTGCCTCATGCCGCCCCGCGCCTCCTACGCTGACCGCGTCTTTACCACCGAGCTGGTCGCATACCCGGGCATCCGTCACGTCGGCGCGTCCCCCAGTGGCGAGAAGGACTTCTCGGACGTGATCGATCGCGCCATCGAGTTGGGCGGCTATGCGGAGGACCAGCACTTCCACGGCATCAATGGCGGCTCCACCGTCACCACGGGCTTCTCGCACGGCGCGGTTCTCTCGGTTGCCGACAAGGTGGTCAGTGCCGTAAGGACCGGCGAGTTGAGGCACTTCTTCCTGGTTGGCGGCTGCGATGGTGCCAAGCCCGGCCGCAACTACTACACCGAGTTCGTGCGTCAGGCGCCCAAGGACTCCATCGTCCTCACGCTTGCGTGCGGCAAGTACCGCTTCAACGACCTTGACCTGGGCACCGTTGCCGGCCTCCCGCGCATCATGGACGTGGGCCAGTGCAACGACGCTTACGGCGCCATCCAGATTGCCGTGGCGCTCGCCAACGCCTTTGGCTGCGGCGTGAATGACCTGCCGCTCTCGTTCGTGCTCTCCTGGTACGAGCAGAAGGCCGTCTGCATCCTGCTTACCCTGCTCCACCTGGGCATCAAGGGCATCAGGCTTGGGCCCACCCTCCCCGCCTTCGTGAGCCCCAACGTCCTCGACGTCCTTGTGCGCGAATACGGCATCGCCCCCGTCACGACGCCTGAAGAGGACCTCGCCACGCTTCTCGCATAGGGGCCCGTGGCAGGGGTCGGTGGCGCCCGCCCACCTGGCGCATGGATGGAGAAGGAAGGGGCAATGGGGCGGGGATTACCCCGCCCCACCTGCGAATCTCTGGTCGGGGCGACTGGATTCGAACCAGCGACCCTCTGCTCCCAAATCAAAGAATGGCCCTGATACACCACACTCTACCTGTGCAAACGTCGCGACTATCCATCGCATGCGCCACACCGTACCACATCAAATCACACGCGCTAGTGGTCTGTAGTGGTTAGATATTTGATGCAAATCCCCCAGCAAGGCCGCGTGCCACGACGTCCTGCGCGCGGGCCAGCGTGCCAAGCTCCGGGTTGAGGTAGTGCCCCTCCAGGACCTGGGAGCCGGGGGAGCGCCCCTGGATGCGGTTGATGATCGTGGAGTCGAGCCCCGCTGCCTGTGCCATCGTGGCGTACGTGGCGCGCATCCGCCCGAGCGGGACGAACGGCAGGCCATCCAGGGGCGCCCCGGGGGCGAACAGCGCCTTCCAGCGCTTGGGGACGTAGCCGGGGCTGAGGCGGTGGCCGGTGGGCACCGGCCCGTCCGTGGAGTGCCGCACGCTCTGGCAGATGGGCCCGGAACCCGCGACCTCCCGGAGGGCGTCCGAGAACGGCGGCGCGAGGGGCACGCGCCTGTAGCGCCGGTCGTTCTTGGGCTCCTTCATCCCGTCGCGCATGGTGCAGGCGCCGGCGATGGTCACCACGGCCGCCCAATGCCCGCCGGGGGCCTCGGACCACGCCACGCCCTCCCAGTCGAGGGCCAGGGCCTCCGAGCGCGAGAGGCCGCCGCCTGCCATCACGAGCCACAGCGCGAAGAGCTGGGAGGAGCGGAAGGCGGGGCGGGACAGGGCCTCCGCCACCTCGGCGACGCCCCAGACCGGCAGGGGTGCGGTGGAGCGCCCGCGCGGCATGCGGAAGCGGTAGCCCTCCATCGGGGACTCCGAGATCACGTGGTCGAACTTGGCCTGGGCCATGACGGCCCGGAGCGTCCGCACGTAGTTCGGCGCGCTCTGGGGCGGCAGGGAGGACACCCAGCGCGCTATGCGCGTGTTGGTTATCGAGCCCACGTCCAGGCCGCCGAGGTCCGGAGCTATGTGCGTGCGGTAGTTCGAGTCGTGGCTCGCCGCGTTGGCCCGCGTCGTGGTCGCGTGGCGCTCCGGGGAGAACCGCCCCCAGTAGTACTCGTCCAACGTCATCCGGTCGCCGAGCCACGGCTCAGCGCCCATCTCGCCGGCGAGCCTGGCTATCTCCATGCCGGCGTCCCTGGCGGTGCCGCGCACCGTGCGCCACACCCGGCGCTGCGCGCCGTCGGCCCTGTAGCCGCATGAGACCGCCACGCGCCACACGCCGGGGCGGACCTCCTCCTTGTGCCCGAGCGGGTTCCGGCCCTCCGTGCCCATGCCTGACCTCCAATCGCGCGCACCGCCGTCACGCGGGCGGCAGGGCCGCGCTGTGATCGTGCCGCCCGATGTCCGTTTGCTGCGACGTGAAAAACAGTGGGAAATTCAGGCGGCCTCCGCGCCGTCATCGACTGCATGACCGCCCGCTGCTCCGCGCGCGCCCCGCCTGCCGCGCTGCTCGGGTGACGCAGGCCCCACGCCTGGTCCATTGACGGCCATCCGATATCTGGTATACTTCCATTGGACCTAAAAGCGCCTGTCTGGCGTGAGTAGGGGCCACCAGGGGGCGGCAGCAATGCCGCCCACCTTGCTATCTGTAGACTATCCCGTACTCGTTTGAAGAGCATGCCTGCGTGCATAGCACCGGCTTGAGGTAGTAGAAGTAGTTCCTCGCCTTGTTGCGGATGACCGTGGTGTTCGGGTCCACGGTCTGCTTCAGGAAGTAGGCATTCACGTCGCACAGCTGGATCGGCGGAGAGTACACGGAGTCCTTGTGCATGGGGTCCTCGATGACGTACCTGAGGTTCGAGCGGTAGGTGCCGGTCCCAAACGAGCTTGGAATCTGGTTCTCGTGCCTCATGTGCCTTACGAGCCTGCGGAGCTTCTCCTCGTCGGTCTTGTCCACGATGATGAAGCCCTTCTCCTCGCTGACGACTCCCCACGGGCTCGGGAAGTTCCCGTGCGAGATGGTGTTCTCGAAGCGCTGGATTATCGTCTCCCAGGCGGTGCTGAAGGGGTCGAACCCGAAGCCCTTTCCGCTCTTGTCAACGACGACGTTCAGCGAGCGGGCGTACCTGAAGCTCGCCTCGAACCTGATTACGTCCCTCAGCATCAGCACGACCTGGGTTCTCGAGAGCCCTCCTCTCGCTCCAGCCCTCCTGCCGAGCAGGTTGCTGGCATGAAGCTCCTCGCCTCGGTCGAACCCGTATCTCCTCGCGAGGCCCTCCCTCATGTCGGCTATTGCCTGTAGGGTCTCCGTCCAGTTGCTCTCGTGGATCACGAGCCCGCTCAGACAGAAGTACCGCGACGCTTCGGGCCCCATGCCGACATCCCCGCTCTCGTCAACGTACATGAAGAACATCGAGCACCAGCCCCTTCTACCTCACCACGTCCTCGTACGCCTGCCACCACACGACCGTGCCCAGGACCTCGACGGGCGGGTCGCGCGGCCCCACCACGAGGTCCTCGTAGCCATCCTGCCAGGAGTCGGCCGAGAGCATCACCGTCCCGCCCGCCCCGGCCATGTAGACGTGGACGAAGCTCCCGTGCGCCTCGTCGCGCACCAGGACGGCGTCCCCGGTCCTCGGCTCCATGTCCGGGTCCACGCCCAGGGCCGCGTCCTCCGGGAACCGCCTGTCCATGCAGGAGCCGATGCCGTGGACCACGAAGAGCCCGGGGTGGCGCGCCGCAACGCCCTCGGGCACCTCCACCACGGCGTCCGCGCCGGCCTCGTCGCCGTCGCCCATGCACGTGACGCCTATGGCCCTTATGGGAACCGTGGCGGAGGTTGCGCGCGATTCGACGCGCTCTGGGCCGTCCCCGTTCATGAGGTAGTAGGGGGTCGTGCCGAGGATATCCGCGAGTTGCGATAGCTTGTCGAGGCGGGGTTTTGATCGCCCTGACTCCCAGGCCCCCACGGCCCTGTTGGTGAGGCCCACCTTGTCTGCAAGCTGGGCCTGCGTGAGACCGGCACTCTCTCTCAATGCCCTGACTCTTGCGGAAAAGTCCATGGATAGCACCTCCATTTCCCTTGTTTTACAAAGAATAGGAAAAATAAATTACATAAACTAGAGAAATGTAATTGCGCTAAATAGGAAATAAGACTAGACTTGTTAAAGCAAAGCAAGGAGGTGAACACATGAGGGGTCTGAGGGCCATACGGCAGGAGCGGGCATCGGAGGCTCGCAGGTACACGGCAAAGGCGACCGCCCAGGCAATGGGGGTGAGTGCCCCAACCTATAGGAAGTGGGAGGCGCACCCCGAGAACCTGACCATGGAGCAAGCCCGAAAGCTCGCCGAATATTTAGGGTGCCGTGTTGAAGACCTTTTTTATTTGCCGGGGAAGGGCAATTAAAGTTCCCATCGACCGCCGGCGCAAGAAGAAAGCCCCCGCGCATACGGGGCGCGAGGGCACGGACACGGACTCGGGAGGTCCAAATGTCACAGGAGATTGTACCGCAGGTTTTCGAGAGCCAGGAGTTCGGCACCATTCGCGCCATGCGTGGTGAGGACGGCGAGCCGTGGTTCGTGGCAAAGGACGTTTCGGATATCCTCGGTTACCGTTCCGCGTCAGATTTGACGCGCCTGCTTGACGATGATGAGAAGGGTACGCAGCCGGTGCGTACCCCCGGCGGCGTGCAGGAGCTTAGCAAGATAAGCGAGAGCGGATTCTACAAGTCCGTTATGCAGCGCCGGGCGTCGTTCATAAACGACGAGAAGCATCAAAAGGCCGTAAAGCGCTTCCAGCGCTGGGTGACCCACGAGGTGCTGCCCGCCATCCGCCGCGACGGGGCGTACGTGGCGAGCGACGGCACGGAGGACGACTCGACGCTCATGGCGCGGGCGCTGAAGGCGGCGGACAGGGCGCTCAGGGAGCGCGACGCGCGCATAGCGGCGCTGGAGCCGAAGGCCGGCATGTTCGACTCGTGCATGGACGGAGGGCGCTGGTCGAGCGTTACGGAGGTGTCGAGGCTGCTCCACCAGTACGACCGCAGCATCACGCGGAGCAGGCTGTTCGACCTGATGACGCGCGACGGCATCATCACGCGCGACAAGCAGGCGTCCAAGGAGGGAATCGACCGGGGCTACGTCGTGAACTACCAGCCGCCCGCCTGCTTCAACCAGAAGACCGGAGAGGCCATGCGCCCGAAGCCCTACGCGAAGGTGACGAGCAGGGGCCTCGCGTGGATGCTGCGGCGCTACTGCGGCAGGGAGGTGGCGTGATGAGCGACTTCAAGAGGGGGCTTGCCATCGGGATAGCGGTGGGGCTGCTCCTGTGGGCCGTCAGATACCTAGCAGCCGCCTTATGAGGTCTGCGGCGAGTGTGAGCCATGGGTCGAGGACGCGCACCAGAAGCTCGCCGGCGATGACGCCGACGGCCCACCGCAGGACTGAGTCGGCGTTGTCGCGGGACGGCAGAAGACGGCCTCTTGGCTTCATGTGCCTCGGTGTATGTCCGCCTGCGCTCCTCATGGCCAAGAGGCTGCGGCGGCGGTAACGGGCGCCAGTGCGGGAAATCAGGGTGCCCCCGGCCGATGCGACGGCCAGGGGCTGGGACATGGAAAGGAGTTCGCATGTCGGATGGGATTGTACAGCAGCGCAGGAGGCCGGACCCGGTGGGGCCGGGCTGGCTCCCGTACGGCACGGCGGCGCGGTGCTACCTGCACGTGGCTCCGGAGCTGGTGCGCGGCGGCATAGAGCGCGGGGAGCTTCCCGCGTACGCCAAGCCATGCACCAGGCGCGACCCGGGCGAGCCGTCCGGGAGGCTCTACGTGAGCCTGGCGGACGTTGACGGGTGGGTGCGGGAGTGCTGGCCCGCGTACGAGCCGAAGGGGGCGCTGCTCCATGCGTAGGCGGCTCGGCATCACGCGCGACGACGTCCTGGACGCGCTCTCGCTTGGCGGTGCGCTGTGGGCGTTGGTGTTCCTCGCGGGACTTGTCGGATAGAGGGGGTGGCAAAGGTGGTTGCGACAGAGGAGGTCCCGGACTTCTGCGGCGCGGGGCCCTGGCCGGACGATGGCTTCGACCCAAGCGACAACACGCGCTACCGCACGTGCGTCCACGGCGCGGCGTGCCGGTGGGCGATGGACTGGGCCGACGACGACAGGGGTTACCCGTCGCGCGAGTGGGAGTCCAACTGGGCGCTCACCGACGGCGGCGTGTGCGCCGGATGCACGCTCTACGAGCGGGAGGGGGGATGGTGATGGACGTCACGTTCTCGGTGCCGTTCGTGCGCGGCAAGGGCCGCGCGAGGTTCGTCCGGGCCACGGGCCGCGCGTACACGCCCACGGCCACGTCGGACGCCATGGCGCAGGTGCAGGCGGCCTTCCTGGGGACCGGCGCGCCGAAGGCCCCGGGGGGCGCGCCGGTGTCGGTGTCCATCAGGACCGAGCGGCGGCTCCCAAAGGGCCGCCCGGGGCGGGTGGGGGGCGAGCCGGACGTGGTCAGGCCGGACGCCGACAACGTGGCCAAGCTCGTCCTGGACGCCCTCAACGGCGTCGCGTGGGAGGACGACGCGCAGGTGACGGCCCTCTCGGTGGTCAAGCGCGACCGCACCAGGCGGGATTGCGAGCGCACGGAGGTGCGCGTGACGTGGCGGGGGCGCGGCGAGGGGCCGCGCCAGACGGAGACGGAGGTGTGAGCATGAGCGAGAGGGTGCAGGAGGTCGAGCCCGAGGTAATCGACGTGCCGGAGGTCATATCGGGCGCGGACAGGTGGCTCGCGGAGCAGAGGGCCAAGGTGGCCGAGGCCGCGAGGGAGTACGTGCCGCACGAGATCACGAGCGCCGAGGACTACCGCGAGAGCAAGCGGGCCAGGACGCAGGCCCGCAAGGCGATCAGGGAGGTGGAGGACGCCAGGCGGCGGCAGGTGGGGGCCATCAAGGACGCCGTGCGCGACTTCGAGTCGCAGGTGCGCGACCTGCTGGCACCGCTCTCGGGCGTCGACGAGGGCTACAGGTCGGCGCTCTCCGAGTGGGAGCGGATGTGCGTCGAGTCCCGCACGCAGGAGGTCGCGGCCTGGTACGCGGAGACGCAGGGCGACGTGGCCGCGCTGGTGCCCTTCGAGACCGTCTGGAAGCGGTTCGCACACGAGAGGAAGTGGGACCTGTACAGCGCGAACCTCGTCGCAATCGAGAACGACGTGAGCGAGGTGGTGGGGACCATCGAGCGCGACCTCGGGACCATCGGAGGCATGGGGTACGAGCCGCAGGACGCAGAGGCCCTGCGCGCCGAGTACCTGCGGACGCTCGACCTGGAGGGGTCGTGCCGGCGCATACAGGCGCTGCGCGAGCAGAGGGACCGCATGGCCGAGGCGGAGCGGGCGAGGCGCGAGCGCATGGCGGCCGAGGCCCCCAAGCCCCCCGCAGACGCCCCGACAGGGCCACAGGACGCGACCAGAGCCCCCGAAGCGCCCGAACCCGCGCAAGTGCCCGCCGAGGCGGCGACGGAGCCGCAGGAGGCCCCACAGAGGCTCGCGGCCGGTGCGCCCGGGAGGGTGCTGGTCTTCCGCGTGACCGTGCCCGAGGAGCGGGCGCGGGAGTTCGTCGCGGCGATGAGGGCGATCCCGGGGGTACACGGCGGCCCCTGGCGCGGCGAGGGGGATGGTGAGTAGGCATGGCACAGGCACAGGCGGCTACGGAACTGGCGGCGCGGAAGCCCGCGCGGCTCACGATGCAGGACACGATCAACTTCGCTAAATCGGTGGCGGGCGGCTCGCTCCTCCCGCGCGACTACCAGCGCAACCCCGCGAACGTCATCATCGCGGTGAACCTCGGGCAGTCCATGGGCCTCAGCCCGGCCGAGAGCCTCTACCGGATAAACGTCATCCAGGGCAAGCCCACGGCATCGGCCGAGCTGATAGCGGCCCAGGTGCGCAAGGCCGGCCACAAGCTGCGCATCGAGAAGGACGAGGCGCGCCAGAGCGTGACCGCGACCATCGTGCGCTGCGACGACCCCGACTACCCGATATCCGAGACGAGGGACGCGGAGTGGGCGCGGCGCATGGGTCTGGCGTCCAAGGACAACTACCGCATGCAGCCGATGACCATGCTCACGTGGCGCGCCATCACGGCGGCCGCCAGGGAGGCGTGCCCGGAGGCGCTCTACGGCGTGGCCTACACGCCGGACGAGATGCACGACATGGACCCGCAGCCGGCCCAGGACGCCACCGTGGCGCCGCAGCCGGACCGGGGAGGACAGGCGGACCTGGGCGCGGTGCGCGCGGCCTACGCGGCCTACAGGCGCGCCACGGGGGCCACGAACGAGGAGGCGGTGCATGCGGTGTGCGCGGCTGTTGGCGCCACCGACATGCGCTCCATGACGCAGACGCAGGCGGACCAGGCGGCAGCGTGGCTCTCCGCGCACGCCGCCCCGGACGCCCCGCAGCAGCCGCAGGCCGCACCCAAGCCGGAGCCGGAGCCCGAGCCCGAGTACGAGGAGCCCGCGCAGCCGGAGGTCGCGGAAGAGGACCTCAACTTCTAAGGTAAGGGGATACGAGATGGCAATCAACAGGGTGTGCATATCGGGAAACCTGACGAGGGACCCGGAGCTGCGGCAGACGCCCGGCGGCACGCAGGTGCTCGGCGTCGGCGTGGCGGTCAACGACCGCAGGAAGAACCAGCAGACGGGCCAGTGGGAGGACGTGCCCAACTTCGTGGACTGCGTGGTCTTCGGCAACCGCGCCGGGGCGCTGTCCGCGATCCTGCACAGGGGCGACAAGGTGGCGGTAGACGGGCGCCTCCGCTACAGCTCCTGGGAGGCCAGGGACGGCTCGAGGCGCTCGAAGCTCGAGGTGATCGCGGAGGAGGTCGAGCTGATGCAGCGCCCGCGCCAGGCGGCGCAGCCCGGCTACGCCGCGCCCGCGCCGCAGCCCTGCCAGCCCACGCCCGGGCAGGCGGCGGCACCGGCGGCGGGCGACCCGTACGACGACGAGATCCCGTTCTAGGGAGGAGACAGAGATGATAGAGAGACCGCACATCACGGAGGGCGTGGCCAGGACGGTCGCGGGCGCGATAAGGGACGAGGGCGGGGTGCTGCTCGGCACCCCCGGGTGGTGCGCAGACCACGGCTTCTCCGTCGACGACTACGAGGCGTTCCTGCGGGCGGGCGTGCGCCAGGGGGCCGAGTACGACTTCCGCGACGCGAACCGGTCGCTCTGCGGCACGGTGTCCACCATGGGCGTGCCGAGGAAGATAGGCGTCGACGGGGACAGGATCACGCTCACGGTCGCCATCGAGGACAGCCGGGCGGGCGACGTGGCGCGGCTCATGACGCTCAGGAAGCAGACGTGCGACATAAGCCTCACGCCCGCGAACATGCCGCTCCCGCTCGACTACGACGGCGCGCCCTCGGGCGCGCTCCCGCTGCCGACGGTCGCGGAGTAGCGATGGGCGAGGAGGACATGCCCCCCTTCGTGCGCGAATCCTACCGCATAGGCAGGCTCACGCACTCGGTGGTGACGCCGGGGGAGCTGGCGGACTGGACCGGCCGCGAGCGCCGCCAGCTCGTGCGCCTCACCTACAGGCTCGGCCCGGGCGGCCTCGTGCCTCCGCCGGTGAGCCTGGTGGCCGTGTGCGAGCCGGAGGACGCCGACGGCGTGGCGCGCACCATGTCC